>NZ_LT629945.1:991033-1063889 GCF_900104675.1 Angelakisella massiliensis
TTCTACCTTATCCGCGCAACGGAATACCGGTTCCGCATCAAATAAAAACACCGTCGCCCGGAAAAAGTTGCTAGCGCAGCGGAGGCGTCGGGAGGACGTTTACAACCGAGCAGCCGGAGCAAGCGTGACTTTTTCCGGAGAAGCAGACGCAAGGGAGCGGGCGGATGGTCCCCGTACAGGGGACCGGAGCATAGCGGACTTTGCGTCTGCGAGGGCGGCAGCGGAATTCCGGTATTAGCAAGGCGGCGGTATCTGTACTTCCTGCCGTGGGTAGGAGCGAGGGAATGCCGCCCCCGTGTGTCAGGCGGCAACTAAAACTACCTTAGCATACCGAAAAAAGTTGCTAGCGCAGTGGAGCCGTTGTGAGGGCGTTTACCAACCGAGCAGGCGAAGCAAGCGGGACTTTTTTCGGAGAAGCGGGGGCAAGGAAATGGAGTGGATGGTCCTCGCTTAGAGGACCGGAACGAAATGAACTTTGTCCCCGCGTCGGAGCGGAGGGGCGACTTGAAGCGATTTTCCGAGCGTACCAGGCGGGACAGCAAAAGCAGCCGTTCTTTTTTCCTTATACAATGGAAATAACCAACGCCCGGGAAAAGTTGCTAGCGCAGCAGAGGCGTCGTGAGGGCGTTTACAACCGAGCAGCCGAAGCAAGCGTGACTTTTCCCGGAGGAGCCGACACAAGGGAGCGGGCGGATAGCCCCCGCCCAGGGGGCTGGAGCACAGCGGACTTTGTGTCTGCGAGGGCGGCAGCGGAATTCCGGTATTAGCAAGGCGGCGGTATCTGTACTTTCTGCCGTGGGTCGGAGCGAGGGAATGCCGCCCCCGTGTGTCAGGCGGCAAAAAATGGACCACGGGGCGGAGCAGGCCCCTTGGGCCATTTTTCCGAGCGTACCGGGCGGGGAAGCAAAAGCAGCCGTTCTTTTTTCCTTATAAAATGGAAATAACCAGCGCCCGGGAAAAGTTGCTAGCGCAGCGGAGGCGTCGGGAGGGCGTTTACCAACCGAGCAGCCGAAGCAAGCGTGACTTTTCCCGGAGGAGCCGGCACAAGGGAGCGGGCGGATGGTCCCCGTACAGGGGACCGGAGCATAGCGGACTTTGCGTCTGCGAGGGCGGCAGCGGAATTCCGGTATTAGCAAGGCGGCGGTATCTGTACTTCCTGCCGTGGGTAGGAGCGAGGGTATGCCGCCCCCGTGTGTCAGGCGGCAAAAAATGGACCACGGGGCGGAGCAGGCCCCTTGGGCCATTTTTCCGAGCGTACCGGGCGGGGAAGCAAAAGCAGCCGTTCTTTTTTCCTTTAAAACGGAAATAACCAACGACCGGGAAAAGTTGGTAGCGCAGCGGAGGCGTCGTGAGGGCGTTTACCAACCGAGCAGCCGAAGCAAGCGTGACTTTTCCCGGAGGAGCCGGCACAAGGGAGCGGGCGGATAGCCCCCGCCCAGGGGGCTGGAGCATAGCGGACTTTGTGTCGGCGAAGCGGAACGCTGGTGAATTTTGCTTCCTTTGTTTCATTACAAAGGAAGTGCCCGCCCGGCATGAGGGCTGCAGACTAGTGCCTCAGCAAAAAAGTAATCCTCCCCGGCTGTGCCGGGTCCGCAATCTTTCACTTTCTTTTCCAAAAGAAACAGCGTTTGTTTTGCTGCACAAACTTTGTTTTCATGCCAGAGCCTAGGGGCAACTTGAAGCCATTTTCCCAGTGTATCGGGCGGAGAGACAAAATCAGCCGTTCCTTTTTCCTTAAAAAAATAATTTCCGTTGCGCTTTCCTTCCCTCCCTGCCGGACGCATTTCTTTCTCTGGCGGAACAGATGGGAAAACCACCCTGCGGGAATGTAAATTTATCAGGTGGAAAGAGGTAAAAGAAGACATTTCTCGGCCCCATGCACTTTACACTTCCTGAAAAAGGTGATAAAATTTAGATAAGTGTGCGGCACCTTTGCCAGAGTATACGGCAAAGAGGCACACAGGCATGGGAAACCAAAAATAACAGGGAGGAAAAATCTATGGTAAGAAAAATGAAAACCATGGACGGCAATAACGCTGCGGCATATGTGTCCTATGCGTTTACCGAAGTGGCGGGCATTTACCCCATCACTCCGTCCAGCCCCATGGCTGACTACGTTGACCAGTGGGCAGCTGCTGGCCAGAAGAACATCTTCGGCACCGAAGTAAAGGTAATCGAGATGCAGTCTGAGGCGGGTGCTGCCGGTACTGTTCACGGCTCTCTGGCCGCGGGCGCTCTGACCACCACCTACACCGCTTCTCAGGGCCTGCTGCTGATGATCCCCAACATGTACAAGATCGCCGGCGAGCTGCTGCCCTGCGTGTTCCACGTTTCCGCCAGAACCGTGGCTTCTCACGCGCTGAACATCTTCGGTGACCATTCCGACGTCTACGCCTGCCGTCAGACCGGTTTTGCGATGCTGGCTGAGTCCAATCCTCAGGAAGTTATGGACCTGGGCGCTGTGGCTCACCTGGCTGCCATCGAGGGCCGTGTTCCCTTCATCAACTTCTTCGATGGTTTCCGTACTTCCCACGAGATCCAGAAGATCGCTATCTGGGATTACGAGGACCTGAAGGAAATGTGCAACATGGACGCTGTTGATGCGTTCCGTAAGCGCGCTCTGAACCCCGAGCGTCCTGTAATGCGCGGTTCTCATGAGAACGGCGATATCTTCTTCCAGCATCGTGAGGCCTGCAACGAGTACTATGAGGCCGTTCCCGCTGTTGTTGAGAAGTACATGGACAAGGTCAACGCCAAGCTGGGCACCGACTACAAGCTGTTCAACTACTACGGCGCTGCCGATGCTGACCGCGTCATCATCGCTATGGGCTCCATCTGCGATGTGGCTGAGGAAGTTATCGACTACCTGACCGCCAAGGGCGAGAAGGTTGGTCTGGTGAAGGTTCGTCTGTATCGTCCCTTCGCTGCTGACAAGCTCCTTGCCGCTATCCCCGCTACCGCCAAGAAGATCGCTGTTCTGGACCGTACCAAAGAGCCCGGTGCTCTGGGCGATCCTCTGTATCTGGATGTGGTCACCTCCCTGGCCGAAGCCGGCAGAGCGATGAAGGTTGTGGCTGGCCGCTATGGTCTGGGCTCCAAGGATACTCCTCCTTCCAGCATCTTCGCTGTGTACACCGAGCTTGCCAAGGACGAGCCCAAGCGCCGCTTCACCCTGGGCATTGTGGACGATGTCACCAACCTGTCCCTGCCTGAGGAAGTTTCCCCCAACACCGCTGCTGAGGGAACCATCGAGTGCAAGTTCTGGGGTCTGGGCGGCGACGGTACCGTTGGCGCCAACAAGAACTCCATCAAGATCATCGGCGACCATACCGACAAGTATGTTCAGGCTTACTTCCAGTATGACTCCAAGAAGACCGGTGGTATCACCATCTCCCACCTGCGCTTCGGTGATCATCCCATCCGCGCTCCTTACTATATCAACAAGGCCGACTTCGTGGCCTGCCACAACCCCTCTTACGTCATCAAGGGCTACAAGATGGTCCGTGACGTTAAGCCCGGCGGTGTGTTCCTGATCAACTGCCAGTGGGCTCCCGAGGAGCTCAACGAGCATATGCCCGCTGAGGCCAAGAGATACATTGCCAAGAACAACATCCAGCTGTACACCGTTAACGCTATCGACCTGGCTATCCAGATCGGTATGGGCAAGCGTACCAACACCATCCTCCAGGCTGCCTTCTTTGCTCTGGCTAAGGTTATGCCCATCGAGGAAGCTGTTCAGTACATGAAGGATGCTGCTACCAAGTCCTACTCCAAGAAGGGCCAGGACGTGGTGGAGATGAACCACAAGGCTATCGACGCTGGTGTTTCCGCCTTCGTGAAGATCGACGTTCCCGCTGACTGGGCTACCGCCGAGGACAAGAAGGACGACGTCAAGCTGGCTGGTCCTGAGAAGCTGGTCACCATGGTCAAGGATATCATGGAGCCCGTTTCCAAGATGGACGGCGACAGCCTGCCTGTTTCCGCTTTCGTTGCTCACGCCGACGGTACCTTCGAGCAGGGTGCTTCCGCTTACGAGAAGCGCGGTGTTGCCGTTATGGTGCCCGAGTGGCTGCCTGAGAACTGCATTCAGTGCAACCGCTGCTCTTATGTTTGTCCTCATGCCACCATCCGTCCCTTCGCGATGAACGCTGACGAGGCCGCCAAGGCTCCCGAGGCCACCAAGAAGGCTAAGATGGCCGGCAAGGGCTTTGAGAACTACACCTTCACCATGAGCGTGTCTCCTCTGGACTGCATGGGCTGCGGCGTCTGCGTCAGCGTATGCCCCGCCAAGACCAAGGCTCTGGTTATGAAGCCCAGAGAGTCTCAGGAGGTTCAGCAGCCTGTCTTCGATTACATGGTTGCCAACGTCTCCAAGAAGGACGATATGCCTGCTGTTGACACCGTTAAGGGCAGCCAGTTCGCTCAGCCCTACCTGGAGTTCTCCGGCTCCTGCGCAGGCTGCGCCGAGACTGCTTATGCCCGCCTGATCACTCAGCTGTTCGGCGACAGAATGTATGTCTCCAACGCTACCGGATGCTCCTCCATCTGGGGTGGTCCCGCTGCTACTTCTCCCTACTGCACCGACAAGAAGGGCCATGGTCCCGCTTGGGCCAACTCCCTGTTCGAGGATAACGCCGAGCATGGTCTTGGTATGCTGCTGGGTCAGAAGGCTGTCCGTAACCGCCTGATTGCCAAGGTTGAGGCTCTGGCTGCTTCTACCGACAACGAGGCTGTGAAGGCTGCTGCTGAGAAGTACCTGGCCACCAAGGACAACGGCAAGGAGAACACTCCTGCTACCGATGCCCTGATCGCTGCTCTGGAAGCTTGCGGCTGCGACGCTGCCAAGGAGATCCTGAAGGATAAGGAGTACCTGTCCAAGAAGTCCGTCTGGATCTTCGGTGGTGACGGCTGGGCCTATGATATCGGCTTCGGCGGTGTGGACCATGTTCTGGCTTCCGGTGAGGATGTCAACGTGATGGTCTTCGATACTGAGGTTTACTCCAACACCGGTGGTCAGGCTTCCAAGGCCTCCCAGATCGGTCAGGTTGCTCAGTTCGCTGCTGCTGGTAAGGCTCTGGCCAAGAAGAGCCTGGCTGAGATCGCGATGTCCTATGGTTATGTCTATGTTGCTCAGATCGCTATGGGCGCTGACATGAACCAGACCATCAAGGCGATTTCTGAGGCTGAGGCTTATCCTGGTCCTTCTCTGATCATTGGCTACTCTCCCTGCGAGATGCACAGCATCAAGGGCGGTATGGCCAACTGCCAGATGGAGATGAAGAAGGCTGTGGATTGCGGTTACTGGAATATGTTCCGCTTCAACCCCGCTGCCAAGGCCGAGGGCAAGAACCCCTTCACCCTGGACAGCAAGGCTCCTACCACCAGCTACAAGGACTTCATCCTGGGCGAGGCTCGTTATTCCTCCCTCACCCGCTCCTTCCCCGAGAGAGCTTCTGTTCTGTTCGAGAAGGCCGAGGAGAACTCCGTTGCCAGATACAACCACCTGCTGAAGCTGAAGGATCTCTACGAGTAATTTCAGCCGTACGCCGGTTTTATAAGGCATCAAGGCCCCTGCTGGTCCCTTTGGGTCCCGCAGGGGCCTTTGAGCGTGTCGAAAAAGTTCGACACGCTTCCAGGGGGTATCCCATACCCCCTGGATACGCCGCCTGGTTCCTGACGAAACCAGCGGCGATACCCCCGGTTTCGCGCCCCGGTGGGCGCGGGTCGTGGTATAAAAATCAGGCACATGTCCTGATTTTTATGATTTTCAATTTTGTTTTCTCTTTAAAATAGGTTTTTCTACAGTCTGCAAGGTCCTGCTGGTCCCTTTGGGTCCCGCAGGGGCCTTTTACTGCGCCGAAGGGGTTTGGCACACTTCCAGGAGGCCACAGTCCCCCTGGATACGCCGCAGATTCCCCAGAAAACCAGCGACGATATCCACGGTTTCCCGACCTTATGGAGCAGGTCGAGGTATAAAAATCAGGATATGCGTTTGATTTTTTATGACTTTGAATTTGGTTTGTCATGGGAAACATGTTTTGAGACAGATTGGGGGGCGGCGGTTTATCCGCCGCCCCCTTTGGCCGCCTTGGGCGGCCAGAATCTTTTTTCCTTATAAAATGGAAATCACTCCCGCCCGAGAGCAGCGAGTGGATTGTCTGGCTTTACCCAGACAACCGGCGAGCGGATGGCTTTGACGATACTCTGATAGAGACACAAACCTGCCTTTCTGTCCGTTCCCCTTAACACTAAAAGGTACAGACCAAAACTGTGGCAGGCTGTTTGCCGGACTAACTAGATCGCTACAGCCTAAACAATGGGATTCCAAAGGGACGAGTCCCTTTGGGCGTACCCCTTGGTACAAACTTTTCTCCAACTTCCATCCAAAAAAGAGAGTACATCTGCACCTGATCGAAAGCGGCAACTACCCCTGATAAAAGGTTCCCCTTTCTTTTAGAGCCTGGTTGTGCTATCATAATCACTGTAAATGAAGGGGCGGCTTGTATGGATCAGCCTGGAATGAAAGGGGAACAGCATATGGCTATGGAGCGGCAGACCATCGCCGCCATCGCTACCGGCGCCGGCGGAGGAATCGGTGTGGTGCGGATATCGGGACCAGAGGCATTGAAAATTACAGATCGTATATTCAAAGGTAAAAAGTCCCCATTGGATATGAAAGGGTACACCGGCTGTCTGGGACGGGTTCATGATGGGGAAGGGGATCTGGATGAAGCGGTGCTGTTTGTCTATCGGGCTCCCTACAGCTATACGGGAGAAGATGTAGCGGAGCTGAGCTGCCACGGCAGCGCTTTCCTGCTGGAAAAGGTGTTGGCGGCAGCAATCGGGGCGGGGGCGGTTCCCGCCGGACGGGGAGAGTTTACCAAACGGGCTTTTCTCAATGGCAAGATGACCCTGCCTCAGGCAGAAAGTGTGGTTGATCTGGTGGCCGGGGAGAGCCGTCAGGCGGCGAGAGCTGCTTTGCAGGCCCGGGACGGCGCCTTGTTCCACGCTATCCGGGAGATCAATGACCTGCTTATGGATGCAGCCGCGCATATTTCAGCTTGGATCGATTATCCGGAGGAGGATGTGGAGGAGGTACTGATGAGTGACCTGTCCCACACCCTGACAGAGGCTGGGAGCCGTCTGGCCAAGCTGGCCTCCGGTTATGACCAGGGCCGGATGATCCGCCAGGGGATCTCCACCGCTATCGTGGGCAGCGCCAATGTGGGCAAGTCCACCCTGATGAATTTGCTGACCGGTTATGAGAAGAGCATCGTCACCGATATCCCCGGCACCACCCGGGACGTGATCGAAGATACCGTTCGGGTAGGGGATCTGGTGCTCCATCTCAGCGATACTGCCGGTATCCGCAATACCTCCGATGTGGTGGAGCGGATGGGAGTGGAGCGAAGCGTCAGCCGTCTGGAAACCTGCGACCTGATTCTGGCGGTCTTTGATGGTTCCCGGCCCCTCACCGAAGGGGATCGAAGCTTGCTGGAACGGCTGGATGGTCGCTTGGCAATCGGTCTGTGCAATAAAAGCGATCTGCCCCGCCAGGCGGACCTGGATGAAATCCGCCGTCATGTCTGCCGGGTGCTGGAGATTTCCGCCCGGGAAGGAGAGGGGTTGGAACAGCTGGAACAGGCCATCAGTGAGCTGGTGGGTCTCAATCAGCTGGACAGCAGTGCCGGGATGCTGGCAAATCAGCGGCAGCTGTCCTGTGTCACCAGGGCCCTCCGGAGCTTGGAGGAGGCGAAAAACGCTCTGGGCTACGGCCAGACTTTGGATGCTGTCTCAGTGGAGCTGGAGGAGGCCATTGATGCTCTGTTGGAGCTGACTGGGCAAAAGGCCAGTGAAGCGGTGATCGACCGGGTATTTGAGCAATTTTGTGTAGGAAAATAAATACGATTAGTATTATATAGAAAAAGTAAACTGGTAGTATTTATTTTAAATGGGTAAAAATAGTCGAACATAACCATTGTGCCTGGTGTTAGATGGAAAAGAACAAAGCCGTATCACTGTCCTGTGATTGAATCATCGGGCCACTGATTCATGTTTTGGCTTTGCATCTTTTTCTTATGATATTCCGATTTTTATCATGTAACGGCTCTGGATCAAAATATCCAACTATAGGGCCATAGATGGGAAAGCAGCCCATCCTGACAAGGAGGATACAGCAATGGCTTTTTTGGAATTGGAATTTTTTTCTCAGATGCTTCATACCAATGCCCAGCTGCAGGTTATTTTGCCCCAGCCCGGAAGTCAGAGCGGATGGGATGGCAAGACCCCTCTTCCGGTCCTTTATCTGCTTCATGGTCGGGGAGGAGATCACAGCGACTGGCAGCGGATGACTTCGGTGGAGCGGTATGGGGAGAAAAAGCCCCTGGCCATGGTGATGATGTCCAATCTGTTGGGGGAGTACACCAATCAGAGATACGGATATCCTTATTTCGACTATGTCTCCCAGGAGGTTTGGGAAATCAGTCACAGCTATTTTCCTTTAAGCGAAAAACGGGAGGAAAACTTTATCGCCGGACTTTCCATGGGTGGTTATGGCGCACTGAAGATCTGGCTGCGTATGCCGGAACGGTTTTCTTATGCGGCTGGTCTTTCCGCCGCCTGCGACCGGTATAAGCCCCTGCCGGAAGAAGCCCGGAGCATCCAATCCATTGAAGAATTTCGGGCAAAGCGGCAGATGTTTGACCGTGATGTCTATGAAAAAGCCATGCATTTTTATCTCAACTACGGCTCCCCTCAGGAGTTTTTGAATTCACGGGAAGACAATCTTTTCCTCATTGCGGAAGATGCCGCCAAGGGTAACAAAGTCCTTCCAAAACTGATGATGATTTGCGGTACAGAGGATGAATGGGTGCTGCCCTCCAACCGCCGCTTCCATGAGCACCTGCTTTCTTTGGGCATTCCCCATACTTATTATGAATCTCCGGGAGCACATACCTGGGATTATTGGGATACTGAAATCCAGAGGGTGCTGGAATGGCTGCCGGTGTAATCCAGGAGCAGTAAGGATGGATTGCAGTATCCATTTTGTTGGAATTTTCTGCCGGCACCTCCTTGTGATTTTCCCCTTCAAGGGTGATAAATAAATTTACTTTTTGATGAACATAAGCGCATTTCAACTATTTGTATTATATTTTAGACCGAAACAGGAGCGAGAACATGAAAGATACCATGGAACCCTACGCCGCGGGGCGGTTTGATGTGGCAGTGATCGGGGCCGGACACGCCGGAGTGGAAGCGGCTTTGGCGGCGGCCCGGCTGGGCTGCTCGGTGGTGCTGTTCACCATCAGTCTGGATGCCATTGCCAATATGCCCTGTAATCCTTCCATCGGCGGAACTGCCAAGGGCCACCTGGTCCGGGAACTGGACGCTTTGGGAGGACAGATGGGCAAGGCTGCCGATGCCACCATGCTCCAGAGCCGGATGCTCAACCGGGGTAAGGGACCTGCTGTCCACAGCCTCCGGGTCCAGTCGGACCGGCAGGCATACCATCGGTATATGAAACAGGTGGTGGAGACACAGCCGGGTTTGCTGGTGCGCCAGGGCGAGATCGTCTCCCTGGAGGTGGATGATCAGGGCCGGGTGGCTTCGGTGACCACTGCCATGGGCGGACGGTATGAGGTTTCCGCAGCCATTATCGCCACAGGAACCTTTTTGAAAGGCAAAATCTTTGTGGGAGAATATTCCCAGGAGAGCGGTCCTGACGGAATGCACCCAGCCAATCATCTGAGTGAAAGCCTGGAGGCGCTGGGCATCTCCCTGCGGCGCTTCAAGACAGGAACCCCCGCCCGGGTGCTGAAATCTTCCATTGACTTTTCAGTGCTGGAGGAGCAGCCGGGAGAGGAGCCGGTGATTCCTTTTTCCTTTGAGACTGACGCCTCCACCCTTTCCAATAAGATGGTGTGCCATATCGCCTATACCAACGAGGCCACCCATGAGGTGATCCGCCGTAATATTGGCCGTTCCCCCTTGTATGGCGGCAAGATTGAGGGCATCGGCCCCCGGTACTGCCCCAGCATCGAGGATAAGGTGATGCGCTTTTCGGACAAGCCCCGGCATCAGATGTTTATTGAGCCCATGGGTGCCGATACGGAGGAGATGTATCTTCAGGGGATGAGCTCCTCCTTGCCGGAGGAGGTACAGGTGGAGTTGTACCGCACTGTCCGTGGATTGGAGCGGGTGCAGCTGATGCGCACCGCTTATGCCATCGAATATGACTGCATCGATCCCACAGTGCTGCTGCCCACCCTGGAATTCAAACAGGTTCCCGGGCTGTATGGAGCGGGACAGTTTAACGGCACTTCCGGTTATGAGGAAGCGGCGGTCCAGGGCTTTGTGGCTGGCGTGAATGCCGCACGAAAGATTCAGGGAAAATCCCCCCTGGTGCTGGAACGGTCCGGTTCTTATATCGGAACCCTCATTGACGACCTGGTGACCAAGGGATGTATGGACCCTTACCGGATGATGACCAGCCGAAGCGAATACCGTTTGCTGCTGCGGCAGGATAACGCCGATGTCCGTCTCACTCCTCTGGGATATGAGCTGGGCCTGATTTCCAAAGAGCGGTATGAAAACTTCCTGGAACAGCAGCGGCAGAAGGAGGAGGAAAAAGCCCGTTTGGCCCGGGTGACCCTTCCGCCCATTGATGCGGTAAATGCTTACCTGGAAGGGGTGGGTACCGCACCCATCACCCAATGGACCAGGATGACCGATCTTCTTCGCCGTCCTCAGGTGGATTATGCGGGGTTGGCTCCCTTTGATCCGGAACGGCCCCAGCTCCATCCCCATGTGGTGGAACAGGTGGAAATTGAGATCAAGTATGAAGGCTACATCAAAAAGCAGCTGGCGCAGGTGGAGCAGATGCGCCGTTTGGAATCCACCTCTCTGGAGGGGATCGAGGACTTTCATGAGATCCGAGGACTGCGTCTGGAGGCCATCGAGAAACTCAACCGTATCCGTCCCCTGAGTTTGGGACAGGCTTCCAGAATTTCCGGGGTGAGCCCGGCGGATATTTCGGTGCTGCTCATTTCCCTGGAACAACGGAAGCAAGGAGGGACCCGCCATGATTGAAAAACAGGCTTTTTTGGATCTTCTTTCTCAGGCAGGAATAGAGCCGATGGAGGAAGATTATCTAAAATTTTCCATTTATTGCCAAATGCTCCAGGAGTGGAATGAAAAAATCAATCTCACCGCCATCACAGACGATGAAGGTATTGCAGTAAAGCATTTTGTGGACAGCCTGCTGCCCATGACCATGTTTGATCTGCCGGAGCATCCCCGCCTGATCGATGTGGGGACAGGAGCGGGTTTTCCCTCCATCCCCATGAAGCTCATTCGCTCGGATATTCAGCTTACCCTTTTGGACAGCCTGGAAAAGCGGCTGAATTTCCTGCGGAATCTTTCCGCCCGGTTGGGTATTGATGCTGTCACACTTCATGCCCGGGCGGAGGAAGCGGGAAAGGACCCCAAACACCGGGAAAAATATGATGTAGCTACTTCACGGGCAGTGGCGGCTATGGGTGTATTGGCAGAATATTGCCTGCCGCTGGTGAAGGTGGGGGGCGTATTGCTGGCCCTCAAGGGAAGCAGCGGCCGCCAGGAAGCGGAGGATGGAAAGCGGGCCATTGAGCTGTGCGGCGGCAGGGTGGAGGCGATTCATGACTACGCTTTGCCCAATGGCGACCCCAGAACTTTGGTGATTGTGCGAAAGATATCGCAAACTCCCCCTAAATATCCCAGAAACGCTGGTCAAATTTCAAAAAGACCGTTGTAAAGAGGCGAAATTGATCTTTTTCAGCGGAATTTTCACGGACGAAAAGCTTCGCCTTTTTTGGCGCCTGATGGTATGATAGGTCCAGAAGGACCTGAACCGGGACAAGCCCGGCTGCCACAGGCGCTGTTTTTTTGGAGGTGAGGGGATGAAATTCGGCGGACGGCCCAAGGTGGTCAATAAAGTGGTGCTGCTGCCGGTGGAGGAGATTCATCCCAGTCCCTATCAGCCCCGCCGGTATTTTGGTGAGGAGGAGCTGGATAGTCTCGCCCGAAGCATCGCTCAAAATGGTCTGCTCAGTCCCATTATCGTCCGAAAGGATGAGGAGGGCGGATATCAGCTGATTGCCGGGGAGCGGCGGTTGATGGCCTGCCGAAGATTGGGACAGTGGGAGATCCCCGCCATTGTGCAGGAGAAGGATGATCTTTCGGCGGCGGTGCTTACCCTCATCGAGAATCTACATCGGGAGAATCTCAGCTTTTTTGAGGAAGCGGAAGGAATTTACCAGCTGATACAGGAAAGCGGACTGAGCCAGCAGAAAATATGTGCCGTGCTGGATATGGCTCAGCCTACTGTCGCCAATAAACTGCGGCTGCTGCGTCTTTCTCCGGCTGTGCGGGATACGGTGGAAGAACTGGGTTTGACAGAGCGGACTGCCAGAGCGCTTCTTCGGTTGGAAGGAGAGGAACGGCAGCTGAAAGCCTGTCGTTATATTGCGGCCCATCATCTCACATCGGCCCAAGGGGAAAGCTATATTGCCCGTTTGGCAGAGGAGCAGGGAAGAAGGAATCGGCCATCGGGACATTTGCGGGATTATCGTTTGATTTTTTCCACCATGGATAAGGCGGTGGCACAGCTGAAGGAGGCAGGTATTCCGGTAAAAACGGAGAAATCCGAAGAGGAGGACTGTGTTTGCTACACTGTTCGGGTGCCAAAGGCCAAGACTGCAAAAAAACGGTCTCAGACGGTTGCAGTTTGAAAGAAGGCTTTTTATTTTACAGTCACTCTCTCTCATCAGAGAGTTGATCATATCACTTCCCAACCTGATCTGTTCTTCGGAGCAGAAGAAAGGAGCCGGTCCTGAGGGCCGGCTTTTTTCTTTTCAGGCAAAATGGATGGAATGAAACGTAAAATGGCGGAAAACAGGACTGCGGATATCCTGCGTTTCTCAATTTTTTCAGCAGCAGCAAGAAAATCCTTTCATTCCAGGACTTGAGAAAAATCCGGAGCTGTTTTGAATGTGGGTTGCCAGAGACACAGCAGCAAGGGGGGACAGTGGAGAGAAAAAATGTTAGAATAAATTAACCTTGTTATTGCTTTCATATCTGGTGAGAACTTGTGGTTTTATCCTGAAGAGCGGCAAGCTATCTGATGGGGAAAATGGAGTGGTGGTGGAGATAAGAACGGTGTTGGTGAAGCAGGCAAAGAAGTATGATCTTTGGGCTGAAAGGAAAAATACCGGTTCAAGAATTGCCGGGCTGCTTTTATAATGGCTATCTTTTCGGAAACGATGAAGCCTCTGCTGAGGAACCGCGGAAGAATCAGTAAGGTCAAAGAAATTACAGGGAGGAGGTCTTACATGATTTTGCCTCTTAAAAATCTATTTTCAGCGGTTATATTGCATCTTTCTTCTGAAAATCCTTTTCTGGCTCCTGATGTTTCACGTGAAACATTACTGATTTGGCCGGAACCAGGCTGGACGTGTCTGTTCCATGCTGCCATTGTTTGAAAAGCTTTCTCTCAGTGTGATTTGAGAGGAACGGGTGATGTTTCACGTGAAACACTGCTTGATCTGGCAGGAGCAAATTGTTTAGAGCTATCTTCTTGATGCTGCTTTTTGAAAAACTTTGTTTTCCAACTGCTTTGACAAAGACATCCTGGGTCATGTTTCACGTGAAACATTTTCTGAAACCAGTGAAGCACCCTTGTTACACCCATAAAAAGTGTGCTATAATAGTTTTTGTCGAAGAAAGAACGCTCTTTTACCTCGGTTTTCAGGAGGAAAAGGAGTGATTTGTCCCCCAAAAGGGGATTTCCAAAGGATTTTGGCCCCATGGTGGGAAGATCCCTGGAAGATGATGCAGCGATCCCTGGAGAGCCACAGATCGGCCCAGGAGAGGGAACAGCCGCTTCACCGGCTGGAGCAAAACAAGGAGAGATGGAAAAATGGGCAAAATTATTGCTGTGGCCAACCAGAAAGGCGGCGTGGGAAAGACCACAACGGCAGTGAATCTGGCGGCCGGACTGGGTGAAAAGGGCAAAAAGGTGCTGTTGGTGGACCTGGACCCCCAGGGAAATGCCACCAGCGGCTTTGGCATCAGTAAAAAAGAGGTGGAAATTTCCGGCTATGATGTGCTGATTTTAAGCACTCCGGTGGAAAAGGCCACCATCCGTACCAAATTTAAGAATGTCAGCATCGTTCCCAGCCATATTTCCCTGGCAGGAGCGGAAATCGAGCTGGTGGAGCTGGAAAACCGTTCCCTGGGCCTGCGCGCCTCTCTCCTTCAGGTAAAGGACCAGTATGATTTCATTATCATCGATTGTCCGCCCTCTCTGGGGTTGATCACCGTCAACGCTTTGGCGGCTTCGGATACCATCCTCATTCCCATTCAGCCGGAATATTACGCTTTGGAGGGCCTTTCTCAGCTGATGAGCACCGTGCGCACCGTAAAACGGATGTACAACAGCCAGCTGGAAATCGAAGGGGTGCTGCTGACCATGTACGACAGCCGCCTGAATCTCACCCTCCAGGTGGTGGATGAAGTGAAAAAATTCTTTGCGGGCAAGATTTTCAAAACCATTATTCCCCGGAATGTCCGGCTTTCTGAGGCGCCCAGCTTCGGCCAGCCAATCATGTATTATGACCGCAGTTCCCGGGGAGCGGAAGCTTATATGAACCTGACTGCGGAGGTCATCCGCAACAACAGGACCAAAAAATAAAGGAGGGACCTGAAAATGGCCAAAAAAGGCGGTTTGGGCAAGGGGCTCAATGCCCTGTTTTTGGATAATGAAGCGGAAGAATCCGGTTCCCTGATGCGGCTGCGGCTTTCAGATGTGGAGCCAAACAAGGATCAGCCCCGGGACCGGTTTGATCAGGAAGCCCTCCAGGAGCTGGCGGATTCCATCCGGGAGCATGGGGTGCTGCAGCCCATTGTGGTGCGGGCTATTCCCGGCGGCACCTATCAGATCATCGCCGGAGAGCGTCGGTGGAGAGCCTCCCGTCTGGCGGAGCAGCGGGATATTCCCGCCATTGTGGTGGATGCCGATGATAATAAGGTGATGGAACTGGCCCTTATTGAGAACCTTCAGCGGGAAGATCTGACGGTGATTGAGGAGGCTCAGGGCTACAAAGCACTGATGGAAACCTATGGCATGACCCAGGAACAGGTGGCTGCACGGGTAGGAAAATCCCGTCCGGTTATCGCCAATGCCCTGCGGCTGCTGTCCCTGCCGCCCCGGGTGCTGGATGAACTGGAAAACGGCGGCATCACCCCTGGCCATGCCCGGGTATTGGCAGGTGTGGAGGAAGAGCGGATAGACAGTCTGCTGGACCGGGTGATTGTGGAGGGACTGACAGTCCGGCAGCTGGAACAGCTGGCCAAAAAGCCCGATGCCCCCGCCAAAGAGCCCAAGGAAAAGGAAAAATCCGCTTGGGGTGATTCCTATTATAAAGAAGTGGAGCTGAGCCTGCGGGATACTTTGGGCAGAAAGGTGAAGGTCCGCAAAAAAGGAGACACCGGCACCCTGGAAATCCAGTTTTATTCCCGGGAGGAGCTGGAGGATCTGGCCGCCCGGCTGGCAAAAGAGGAGCAGTAAAGTCACTTGGGGCAGCAGCGCTCTTTTGTGACAGACCGCATTCTCAATTCCCAATAACATCAAAAGCAGAAAAGGGCGTTTTCCCATTGCTTTTCAGGGGAAAATCGCCCTTTCCCTTCTTGATAATGGTTTAAAACAAGGCGACTTTGATAAAATACCATATTTAATTTTGGACAAGATATACAGCAAATCAATGCTATTAGGACACCAAAGGAGAAAACCATGGACCAACGACTGACCCTGATCAAAGAAATGGCACGCCCCTGCCGCTGCGGGGCGGATATCGGCACCGATCACGGTTATCTGATCTGTTCGCTGGTGGAAGAGGGAATCGCTCAGCGTGGCATCGCCGCGGATATCAATGCCATGCCTCTTGATAAAGCCCGCCAGGAAGTGATCCGCCGGGGATTGGAGGAGCGTATTCAGCTGGTGCTCACCGACGGTCTCACCGGCATCGACCCCGAAGAGGTGGACGAGGTGTTTATTGCGGGAATGGGCGGGGATTTGATGGCCCAGATCCTGGACCGTTGGCCCGGCAGCCGCCGGTCAGACAAGGTCTTTTGCCTCCAGCCCATGTCCAAGGGGGAACACCTGCGGAGATTTCTGTTCCAGGAAGGGTTTTATGTGGAGGAAGAGAAATGCTGCGTGGCCGCCGGACGTCCCTATTCGGTGATGAGAGTGATCTATACCGGCCGGAGGGAAGCCCATCTGCCGGAGGAAGAATATGTGGGAAAAATCGACTTTTCCACCGATGAAGCTGAGGCCTATGGGAAAAAGGTGCTGGCGGCGCTGGAAAAGCGGCGGAAAGGGCTGGCTCAGGGAACCGGCGACCGGATGGGAGAGCTGCAGGAAACGGAAGCACTGATACAAGCTGTCAAAAGGAGGATGGAGCAATGAAAATCAAAGAAGTGGTACGCTGCGGGGATCAGCTGGCCCCGCTGAACAGCGCTTTGGATTGGGACAACAGCGGTTTATTGGTGGGGGACCCGGAGGAAGAGGTAACAGGTATCCTCACTGCGCTGGACGCTACCCTGCCGGTGGTGAAAGAAGCGGAGGCCAAGGGCTGCAATCTCATTGTGACCCATCATCCGGTGATTTTTCATGCTCAAAAGAGATTTACCGCCGGAAACATTGCCTTTGAGGCGGCCCGCCGGGGAATCTCCATCCTTTCCCTGCACACCTGTTATGATATGGCGGATCAGGGGGTCAACCGGGCGCTGGCGGAGACATTGGGACTTGAAAATATCCGCCCGCTGCTGAGAGAAAAAATGAAAAACTGGAAAAAACTGACAACCTATGTGCCCAAGGCCCAGGCGGAACAGCTGTATCAGGCTTTGTCTGAGGCTGGCTGCGGCGATGGGGGAGACTACAGCGGCGTTTGTTTCTTCACCCAGGGCCAGGGCCGCTTCTGTCCCATGGAGGGCTCCCATCCTGTGTTGGGAACGGTGGGACGTATGGAAAAGGTGGAGGAAGTGCGGATGGAAACCGCCTTTCCCCCGGAGCTGGAATCCCAGGTGGTGGAGGCTTTGAAGCAGAATCACCCCTATGAAAAACCGGTATGGGATATCTGGACCCTGGAGAACTTTGGGGAAGAATATTGGCTGGGCTGTGTTGGAGAGTTGCCGGAACCCATGACCGAGAAGGCTTTTGCCCAGCTCATCCAGGAGCGGCTGCATATAACGCCCAGGTACAATCCTGGCCAAAGATTGATCCGCCAGGTGGGACTGTGTGGAGGAAGCGGCGGGGAACTGATGGCCGAAGCCATGAAAGCCCACGGATGGCAATACCAGGCCTTTGTGACCGCTGAGGTCAAACATCATCAGTTTATGGAAGCTGAGCAGCTGGGGGTCACCCTCTATGACGCCAGCCATTACGCCACTGAAGTGGTGGCCATCCCATGGCTGACCCGGCAGCTGGCCGCGCAGGTGGTGGAGAAAGTTCCCGTTGCCATGGCCACAGCCTATCAGGGGGAGATTGCAGGCTGAAAGGAAAGGGGACAGTGAGGAGCTTTCCCTCTCCCTCCCATTGAAGGGCGAAGATTTCAGCCGGCAAGGGAGCAGATCTTTTCCGGCACCAGCAGGGCGGTTGTGTCTGGGGACGGGATTTCAAGAGAACGGGGGGTTGGGTGCGGTTTGCTGCCGCTGGAATCCCTTTTTCCTGGAGCGGCTTCTGTCCCGCCGGCTCTGATTCGCCGGTAAAATCCGCCCACTTTCCACACTGCGGGGAAGATTGCGTGGAAAACTTTTCAGATCAAACCGCCCCGGAGCAATGATAAGGAGAATAAAATGGCATTTGACGGAGCCTTTCTGCATAAAATCAAACAGGAGATCGACGCCCTGGCGGGAAGCCGGGTGGACAAGATCAGCCAGCCGGACCGGGAAACCATCATCATCGTTCTTCGGGGAAACGGCGGCAATCACAAGCTGCTGCTGTCCGCTTCGGCGGCCGCGGCCAAGCTGCATTTTACCAAAAACTCCATTGAAAACCCCAAAGCCGCGCCCATGTTTTGTATGCTGCTGCGAAAGCATCTGGGAAGCGGAAAGCTGCTGCGAACTGAGCAGGAGGGAATGGACCGTATTCTTACTTTGGTGTTTGAGTGTGTCAACGAGCTGGGGGACCGGGTGGAACTGCGGCTGGTTTGCGAAATTATGGGCCGGCACAGCAATATCATCCTGACTGATGCCTCAGGAAAAATTCTGGACGCCGCCAAGCGGGTGGATTTTGTCACCTCAGAAGTGCGGCAGATCCTGCCGGGCATTACCTACCGTTTGCCTCCCATGCAGGATAAGCTCAATCCCCTCACCGCCACAGCCCAGCAGATGGGAGACCAGATATTGTCAGGGCGGGATATTCCTCTGTCCAAGGGAATCCTGGAGCAGATCCAAGGATTTTCCCCCACCCTTTGCCGGGAGATCGCCCATTTTGTCTGTCCCCAGGGGGAGCAGACGATAGCCAATCTCACGGAAGAACAGCAGCGGCGGCTGGTGTTTTATCTGGGGATGGTGAAAACCGCTCTGGAGCCGGGAGGCGGTACGCCGGTGATGGTCCGGGACAGCCGGGACAAACCGGTGGAGTTCGCTTTTCTGGAGCTGTCCCAGTATGGTCAGGGGTATACCATCCAAAAGATGGACAGTTTCAGCGCTGTACTGGATGAATTTTATGGGGCCCGGGATCTGGCCGAGCGGATGCGGCAGAAAAGCGCCGACCTCCACAAGCTGCTGGCAAATGTCCGGGACCGTCTGGTGCGGAAGCTGGCAGCGCAGCAGCAGGAGCTGGAGCAGTCCCAGGACCGTGAAATCAAGAAGCAATGGGGAGATATTATCTCAGCCAACCTATACTCTATGTATAAAGGGCAGACAGTTCTCCATACGGTCAACTTTTACAGCCCGGATCAGGAGGAAATTGACATCCCCCTGGACCCCATGCTCGCCCCCGCCAAGAATGCCCAGCGATATTATAATGAGTACCGCAAGGAGGCCACCGCTGACGCCAAGTTGCGTGAGCTGATTGAAAAGGGGACCCAGGAATTGGCTTACATTGAAACGGTATTGGGGGAGCTGGCCCGGGCGGAAACCGAGGCGGAGCTTCAGGGTATCCGGGAAGAAGCGGTAAGTCAGGGATATCTGCGCCTTCAAAGCCAGACAAGCCGGAAGCCGGTGAAGTTGGCGCCCCGGCGGTATCGTTCCTCTGACGGCTTTTTGATCCTCTCCGGCAGAAACAATCTCCAGAACGACCAGCTGACTCTGCGGGAAGCCTCCAATTATGATCTGTGGCTCCATACCCAGAAGATTCCCGGCTCCCATACCATCATCATCACCGACGGCGTCCGGGAGATTCCCCAGCGCACCATTGAGGAGGCGGCAGTCATCGCTGCCTGCAATTCCAGTGCCAGAGAAAGCGCCAAGGTACCGGTGGATTACACCTATATCAAGAATGTGCGCAAGCCCCGGGGCGCCCGTCCGGGAATGGTGATTTATGATCCTTATCAGACTGCCATTGTGGACCCGGACCTGAAGCGGGCCGAAGCGCTGCGGGAGAAATAAAGCCTGTAAAGCGGGAAGGGGAACCCCTGTTCCTTCTTTCCAGGGGAGGGATGCACCTGCAGAGGAAAGGGAAATTGACCGGCGGCTTGAGCGGAAAGACACCGGAAGGAGCTGCGTCCTTTTTGGAACCCCGCTGTGGCGGCACGGGTGGTCTGGCTGGCAGAGAAAATCTGCTTGCCTGTGTTTTGCTGGTTTTCTTTTGGTTTTGCAGGGAACAGGCCGGGAAGATGCTGTTTGCTTTGCCTGAGTTTGGATGATATCCGCCACTTGGAGTTCCTGGGGCAAAGATGCTTACAGGGGGCTCCACATAGTGTGCCCGGGTGGCTGCTGCGGCATTGGTCAGGCGCACAGGGAAGCTTGCGCCAGGTCAGGACCATCTGCTGCTTTCCGCTTTTGGGTCAATGTTTGGGACAGAGTTTTTCTGCCTGTTGCAGCGGCAAAGAAACATCATTTCAAATACTTTAAGCATAAAAATATAACTTAATTACTTTTAGTATTATAATTTTATGAATAAAGTGTGAAAACAGGCTTTACAACCTGTGGGATTTTTGCTATAATTTCGGTTTGAAAAGTGCTGACAGGTGTAAAAAGAAAGGGGGCCGCCGCAATGCTTAAGCAGATGAAAGAAAACCAGCTGTTGTTGGCGGAGCCGTTTTTTCTTTCCCCGTTTTCTTTTTTCAGTTGAAATACAGAGGCATTGGTTTTTTCTTTTGAAAAACCGGTGCCTCTTTTTTTGGCCTGCCGGCGGTCCCCAAAAGATAGAGGAGGTCTAAATCAATGAGCAACGAAAAAATCCAAGTTGGAGAGGAAGGCATTTATGATGCCCGGGTGCTGGGTGTGCCCAAAATGATGATCCTGGGCTTCCAGCACGTTTTCGCCATGTTCGGCGCTACTGTGCTGGTGCCGCTGATCACCGGACTGAATGTTTCCACCACCCTGCTGATGGCCGGCGTAGGTACCCTGCTGTTCCACCTGATCACCAAGGGGAAGGTTCCCGCCTTCCTGGGTTCCTCCTTCGCCTTTTTGGGTGGATTCGCCCTGGTGGCTCCCAAGCTGGCAGACGCCAATGGTGAGCTGACCATCGCCAATGTGGAGCGGCTGCCTTATGCCTGCGGCGGCGTGGTGGCTGCGGGTCTGGTTTATGTCATCGTGGCGCTGCTGATCGGTGTTTTCGGCGTCAATCGGGTCATGAGATTCTTCCCCCCCATTGTCACCGGCCCCATCATCATCTCCATTGGACTGATTCTTGCTCCCTCCGCTGTTACCAACGCCAGTTCCGACTGGCTGCTGGCCATTATCGCCCTGGGCTGTATTGTGGTATGTAATATCTGGGGTAAGGGTATGGTAAAGATCCTCCCCATCCTCATTGGTGTGGCTGTTTCCTACGGGGTTGCGGTACTGACCAATAAAGTGGACTTCAGTCTGGTGGCCCAGGCGGATGCCTTCGGTGTGGCTCTCAATCCCTCCGCCTTTGCCAAGTTTGATGTGGGTTCCATCCTCACCATCATGCCCATCGCTCTGGCTGCCATGATGGAGCATATCGGTGATATGGCCGCTATCAGCGCCACCGTGGGTAAGAACTACATTGCTGACCCCGGCCTCTGCCGCACCCTTCTGGGAGACGGTCTGGCCACCTCTCTGGCCGGTTTGTTCGGCGGTCCTGCCAACACCACCTATGGCGAAAATACCGGCGTGCTGGCGCTTACCAAGGTCTATGACCCCAGAGTTATCCGCATTGCCGCGGTGGTTGCCATCCTGCTCTCCTTCTTCCCCAAGTTTGATGCCATTGTCAATACCATTCCTTCTGCCATCATCGGCGGTATTTCCCTCATCCTCTACGGTATGATCTCCGCTGTAGGCGTGCGCAACGTGGTGGAAAATCAGGTGGACTTCACCAAGAGCCGCAACCTGATCATTGCCGCTGTGATTCTGGTTTCCGCCCTGGGCTTCAACAGTGTGGGCGGCCTGGTCCTCTACAGCAGCGAATCCCTCACCGTCAGCCTGTCCGGTCTGGCCATTGCTGCTATCCTGGGTATCTTCCTCAACGCGGTTCTTCCCGGCAACGATTATCAGTTCGGCAAGGATCTGGAAGGAGACACCTCCGCCAATCTCCAGCTGTAAAAAGTAAAATCTCAGACATAAATGGCCGGCCGGAAGATAATTCCGGCCGGTCAGACTGTAGAAAAACCTATTTTAAAGGGAAAACAAAATTAAAAATCATAAAAATCAGGACATGTGCCTGATTTTTATACCACGACCCGCGCCCCGGTGGGCGCGAAACCGGGGGTATCGCCGCTGGTTTCGTTAGGAACCAGGCGGCGTATCCAGGGGGTATGGGATACCCCCTGGAAGCGTGTCGAACCTTTTCGACACGCTCACCGGCCGGAAGATAATTCCGGCCGGTTTTATGCTGTCAAAAGCTTGTGACCCAAAGGGAGATTCCTTCCCGGACATAAAAACAGGATAGACCCATAAACAGGGAAAAGCCATACTTTCAGCAGATCCGGGAAAGGCGGCTCAACGGCTTTTTCCTCAAGGGTTACAGACCCCGTTTGGGCAGAATAAAGGAGCGTCAGGACATTATCCCGACGCTCCTTTCAGACTGCAGAAAACCCTGTTTCAAAGGACAAATAAAATTCAAAATCACAATAAAAATCAGGCGTATGTCCCTCTGTGTGTGCTGAACTTTTTCGATACGCTCAAAGGTCCCGGAAATCATTGCAAGCAGATTCTTTTCCACTTGCCGGTGCGATACTCCAGGAAAGAGATAATCCAGTTGACAAGCCAGCCCAGGGGTACCGCATACCAGACCATGGCAATACCATATATAGGGGCAAAGACCACAGCGAAGGAAACCCGGATAAAGAGGTTGACCAGGTTGGCCAGAGTAAACATTTTTACATCTCCGGAGCCCCTGAGGACGCCGTCCACAGCGCATTTGAAGCCCATGAGGCAGAAAAAGAATCCTGTAAAGGCCAGATAATCGCATCCGGTGGACATAGCCACGGCAGTACCGTTTTCTCCCAAAAACAGAGAGATGATCTGCCGGTTGAACAGCTCCAACACCACACAGATGATGACAGAACAGAAAAGAACCAGCAGATTGGCTACTTTATAGCCCTCCGTCACCCGGTGCTCTTTCTGTGCGCCGATGTTCTGAGCGGTATAGGAGGAGACAGCGTTGCCCAGGCTGGTGAAGGGGACGATCACAAGGGACTGAATACGGATGCCGGCGGAATAACCTGCCAGAGCCTCGGAGCCGAAGCTGTTGACCACCGACTGCACCAGCATCATACCGATGGAAACGGTGGATTGCTGGAGGATGGAGGGGAGAGCGATCTTGACCATGGCGGGAATCTCCCGGAAGGAAAAGATCCCGTCATTTTCCCGGCTGATACTTGACAGCAGCCTGAGCAGCACACCGAAGGACAGCACCGCCGAGATACTCTGGGCGATAAGCGTAGCCCAGGCCACACCGGTGACCCCCATTTGGAACTGAGTGACCAGAATCCAGTCCAGAGCGATATTGAACAGGGAAGAGAAAATAAGAAAATACAAAGGGATCTTGGATTTGCCCAAAGCATTGAACATGGCCGAAAGCACATTATACATAAAGAGGAAGGGCAGACCCAGGAAATAGATGTTCAGATAATCAATGGCCATATCCAGCACGTCCGCGGGGGTATTGAGCGCTGTCATGATCTGCTCACTGAGGAGCAGTCCCACACCTCCCAGCAGAATGCTGATGGCCAGAAATGCGATGAGGGCGGTAAAAATCGCGGTACACATCTTTTTATAGTGATGGGCGCCGAAATACCGGCTGACCACCACCGAGGAACCAATGCCTCCGCCGATAGCCACACAGATAAAGATGTTGGTCAAAGAATAGGAGGCTCCTACAGCAGCAAGAGCCTGTTCACTGACAAAGCGCCCCACAATGGCGGAGTCGGCCATGGTGTAGGTCTGCTGAAAAAGGTTTCCCACAATAATGGGCAGTGAAAACAGGACCAGCGCGTTGAAGGGCTTTTTTTGAATCAGATAATCATTTTCCATATCCCTGTTCCTCCAAGATGAAAAAAGTCAGGCTGATATCCATGGGAGAATTGCTTCAGGGATACTCCTGATTCTCTGAGGCGGTGCTTTCCACAAACACAAAAAAATGAGCCGCCATTCCGGCAGCCATCAAAGGTTTGGCTGGTATGGCTTCTTTTGGAATGGTGAAAAGTATCATAATCAGTCTAAAAAATGATTATAAATACCTAAAAAGAAAATGTCAATGAAAGGGCGGAGAAGAAAATGTATGTGGTAAACAAGCTGTGATGGATCCCGGTGGGCAAGCGTCCCTCAACGCCCCATTTCCATTTTGCATTCCAGCTCATAAGAGGCTTTGAGGATTGAGCAAAAGCCCATCCGTTTCAAATGCAGAACGGATG
Source organism: Angelakisella massiliensis (assembly GCF_900104675.1). Lineage (GTDB taxonomy): Bacteria > Bacillota > Clostridia > Oscillospirales > Ruminococcaceae > Angelakisella > Angelakisella massiliensis. The sequence goes on from NZ_LT629945.1 coordinate 1,015,114, forward strand.
GGCTTTACAAATGTCAGAGGTTTTACATCAGGTTTGGTGGGGCAGATCAATCCTCATGCAATACAAAGCGATCTACCTGGTCTTTCATGACCTGAGACTGGCTGGACAACTCCTCGCTGGCAGCAGCACTTTCCTCAGCAGTGGCAGAGTTGGTTTGTACGACGCTGGAAATTTGATCGACACCTTGGGTGATCTGCGCGATGGAATCTGCTTCTTCCAAAATATTATCCACAACGGTCTCGATAAGTGTGACAGCATCGCTTGCCAAAGCAGTAGTTTCATCCAAAGCCGCGCTTACTTCTGTGGTCAGTGCGCTGCCCTTCTCCACATTTTCAGCAGACCGCTGGATGAGCTCCTTTGTGTGCTTGGCTGCCTGGTCGGATTTGGTGGCCAGGCTGCGTACCTCGTCCGCCACTACAGCGAAGCCCTTGCCGGCAGCACCGGCCCGCGCGGCTTCTACAGCGGCATTCAGGGCGAGAATGTTGGTCTGGAACGCGATATTCTCAATGGTACTGATGATTTCTCCAATTTCCTCATGTCCCAGCAGAATATCAGACATGGCAGACTGGAGCTTTTTCATTTTCTCATTGCTCAAGGTGATTTGCTCACCGGCAGCATTTGCCTTATCCTTGGCAGACTGAGCGGCCTCACGATTGTTTTGGGCTCTGGAATTGATCTCATCAGTGGTAGCGGAAAGCTGTTCCACCGCACTGGCCTGTTCGGTGGCTCCCTGTGCCAGGGCCTGTGCGCCGGAGGACACATTTTCGGCACCGGAGGATACTTGACCGGCAGCGTCTTCAATCTGACGCAGCGTGTTGCTCAGGCTGCGGCTGATATGGCGCAGAGACTCCAATACAACGGCGATATCTTTCTGATAAATCTCGTAATTGCGGGAGCGAACATTCAGATTGCCCTGAGCCATTTCGCCCAGCAAATATCCGATATCGTCAAAGAGCGCATTGAGGGAGGACACAATCTGGCAGGTGGAGTTTGCCAGCACGCCGATTTCATCATCGCGGTTGAACTGAGGAGTTTCGCTGGACAGATCACCCTGGGCCAGCAAATTCAGGCGCTCTGCACAGGCGCGAACAGGCACGCTGATGCCCCGGGCCTGATGAACAGAAATAAACACAGCCAGGACAATGATCACTGCCAGCAGCACCAGCATAATGACGATGCTCAAATAAGTGGAGGCAAGGAAATCACTGGTATAAGAGGTGACGCCGAGGCTCCAGCCGTCGGTGCCGGGAATGGGAGCGTAACCGATACATTTGTCAATGCCGTCCATTTTATATCTTCCCTGGCCGCTTTCACCGGCCCGCATCTTGGCATGGATATCTGCCAAAGCCTGAAGGGAGCTGTCGCTTTCGGCCATCTGCTCAATATTCTGGACAGCCACAGTTTCAATGGTGGTGTCGGCAATGGTGGTTCCGTTCTTGTCGATCATATAAGTGCCGCTGTGCTCACTGGTATGGATGGTAGCCATAATGTCGTTGAGGAATTTCTCAGGCGGCACAAAATATACCACGCCCACCACAGTGCTGTTGATGATGCCGTCCTGCCAGATGGGCGCAGCTACCATGATAGACAGTTCACCGGTGATTTTACTGATGGTAGGTGTGGAAATGGACACCTCACCCTGAATGGCACTCTGGAAATACTCCCGGTCGGCATAGCTGTTGCCGTCAAAAAGGCTGACGCCGGAAGCGTCCAGCAGATTGCCCCGGACCATGCCGTAGGTGGAAGCCCATTGATCAATGATCTGCTTCTTTTTTTCGATGGGGGTTTCACTGTCGCTCAGTCCCGGCAGCATACCCAAGCCCTCTACAACATTTTTATATGAGGTCAGTTCATAGGCAACCCGCTGTGCCACGGTTTGGGCAGTAATGGTCAGTTCCTGTTCCAGAAGCTGGTTGGAATTGGTGTAGTTGGTAAAAATACCTACTCCTCCGCACAGAAGAGCAGCACACAACACCAATACCAGAGTGTTGGTTACCAGCTTCCTTTGAATACTTTTCATGGTATCCCTCCAAAAGAAAATTTAATCTGAATCAATACCTACTATTGGTAATCGGCTGATACGCGCAGAAAATAATGGTTTTCCTCTGAAAAGTTAACAAAATATGACTATTGTATTTCTCAGGAAAAAACACAAGCAGTTCCGGAGGCTGTATGGGACCTGGAAAAAGGAAAGAATCATCCCAGAGGGACACAGTTTTACGCAAAAAAACACCTCCGTCCATTTAAGACGGAGGTGCGAAAATACAGGTGTTCTGAAAAGGTCGATGGAAGATCAAAGCTCCCGAATTACCGGAACAACACCGGAAGCGGTTATATCCAGGCACAAATAGCTGCAAGGCGTCACATGACCATCCAGTACACTGCCGGGATTGATCAGATATAAGCCGTCCAAATATTCAACGCAGGCGCAGTGGGTATGACCATACAGAGCGATATCCACGTGCTCCTCCCGGGCCGAACGCTCGAAATCGTCAGTGCCGAATTTCACCCGGTACAGATCTCCATGGGTGATCAGGACCCTCTTGCCCCCACAGACCAGCTGTTTGGTTTTTTTCTCCATGCTGCCCCAATCGTTATTGCCCTTGACAGCTACAAAATGCAGCTGAGGATAAAGCAGATGAACATCCTCAAATTCCTCCAGGCCGTCTCCCAGATGGATATACATATCGGCGGTATCCTTGGTGGAATCGACGATCCGCTTGACGCGGTCGAAGCTGCCATGACTGTCGGACATCACAATAACGCGCATGATTAACTCCTTGTCTCCCTGAAAGGGCCGCCAGGCGGTGCTGTTAAAGCGGACAATATCATTCTATGCCCCTCATGGTCAGGGTGTTCCCGGCACGGGGAAAGGAGGCAGGGCATAGAATGAAGCATGGCGGCCGTACGGTGGTCATATATAGAAATAATGTATCATAAATATGGTAAAAATGGAAGTGGCGGTGAGATTCTTGCAACAAAAAAACAATCTGGAATCCGGACAGATGGAACATCTGCTGCGCATGGCAGCGGAAAAGCTGGGTACCGACCCCCAGACCCTGGAAGCGAAACTGCGGCAGGGGGGCGTTCCCGGCGGCCCTGGAATGGAGCGTCTGCAACAGATTATGGGCGATCCTCAAGCGATTCAATCACTTCTGCGGTCGCCTCAGGCCCAGGCACTGCTGAAAAGTTTGAAAAAGCAGCAAAAATAAAGCGGTCACACCCCCATGCACCGGGGGCCGGGACAGGGGGGAAGCGGTCATGGAGGATTTGGGGGAGCGGGTAGCGCAGCTGCTGGGCAGTGAGGAAGGTATGGAACAGGTGCGCCAGCTGATGGCCTCTTTGTCAGGGGGAGATGGCGGCCCCGACCTGAGCAGTCTGTTGGGAATGCTGGGAGGAGCAGGTGGTGAAAATGGAAACTGTTCTCCCAGCGGACAGCAGCAAAACAGTTTTGGGGACCCGGGGATGATGCTGGAGCTGACCCGGGCCCTTTCCGCTGTCCGACGGCCCGATCCCAATGTGGCGCTGCTGGAGGCGCTGCGTCCCTTTTTTGAAGAGCCGCGCCGGAAAAAGGTAGACAACGCCATCCGGATGATGAAATTGATGGAACTGCTGCCGGTTTTGCAGCAAAGCGGCCTGCTGTCCGGTCTGCTGGGAGGGGAAGAAAATGGCTGAGAAATGGACCGCCGAGGATGAGGCCTTATTTCTGCGTTTAACCAGTCAGGCGGCGGAAGAGGCGAGACGATACTACAGCAGACGCACCCCAGAGAGGGAAGAGCCTTCTCCCCGGTTCCAGTCCCCTGGGGACAACTATGGTGCCCAGGCTTCAGCGTATGCCGGGGCGCCTGGAGAAACGTCTGCCCATGGGGCAAACATGGAACCTCCCCATGCTGAGGAACCATCCATCCCCCCAAAAGCGGCGCCGTCATCTCCAGACCAAAGAGATGATACTTTTGGTTTTCATTCTCAGAAAAAACACGGAGGGGAAGTCGCCGCACCACTCAGCCAGACGCAGCGGGAAAAGCCCGGCGCTGATTCTTTTGAGAATGATGAGGAAAACGCTTTTCGCCGGGCCTCTGGTCCCCAGACACAAGAACGGGAAAGCCAGATGTGGGGAGCCTCACAGCAGCAAAGACAAAAGAGTTTGGAGCAAAACGTCTCTGGGGCATCAGATCAGCCCCATAGGTGGGAAGAGAAACAGGAGGGTATGTCAGGGGAGCGGGAGCCCTTTTATCCTCCAAAAGAAGACAGGGGACAGGGGAGGAGAGAAGGCCAAAATGGCTCCGGTACCTCTGGGCCATATTCTCCGGCGGAGAGCCGACAGCAAAGACATCTTTCCACAGCGGACCGTCCCCATGGTGGAAAAAATGCCGCCTCTTTCCAAAGTGGGGAAGGGGAGGGGCTGCTGGGGTCCATCAGCAAAATGTTTCATCAGATGGATCAGGAAGCGCTGCTGATTGCGGCGGTATTGCTGCTGCTGTATCAAAAACAAGCGGACCGAAAGCTGATTTTGGCGCTGGTTTATATACTGTTAGGATAAAATATTTGTAATTATACAAATATCAAGGCGTGGGAATCTGTTTTTGTGGAAAATCCAAGGGAGATGGAAAGGGGAAGCTCATCCATTTAGGGGTGAACCGGAGCTTTCCTTTGCAGCTGCTCCCGCCGCAAAGCGGAACAACTCCTCCTTTCCTCCATAGTGGAAAACTTTATAAAGAACCGCTGTAAACGATCCTCTATCCTCAAAGGCGGATTTCCTTTGGAAGCGGCAGGAGCTCAAACCACCGCAGCCCTCATTTTCAGGGCGATCAAAAGGTATTGTAAAATCCCAGACAGATACTTTCCCGCCGGGACCGGGCCGCTTCAAAGGATGGGTTCCCTTGGATGCCATTGCCGCGGCCCCTTTTTTATCCCAGTAAAAAAGCCTTCTCCGCAACAGGAAGAAGGCTCAGATTTTGTGCTGATATTTTTATTTGGATTCCGGCAGGAACTGACGCAGCCATCGGGTGAGATCCCGGGAGCCCTGCTTGACATCGGCGATCAGTTCGCTGATGCCCCCCTCCAGGTCCAGCTCCTCCTCCGCGCCGAAAAAGTCCCGTTCCCGGGCCTTGGCATACCGGCGGCGGATGGCCAGCTGCTCTTTCCGGGGGTCCCCTACGCTGACCCCTTCATAGAACCGGGCGATGTCCAGCAGCAGCTCCCGGAATTCATCGGAGCTTTGCCGTTTGAAGGCGGCAATCAGCTGGAGCTCATCCTCCTCGTCCAGAAAGCGCAGCTCTGTCAGGCAGCTTTCGCCCCCCATGGCCTTGATTTTGGCCGCCAGGGTGCGGATATTCTGCAAGTTCCGGTGGGTATTGGGCAGCACCGCTACCCCGTGCTTGAGATACTCGGCGCCCATTTCCTTGAGCTTGCGCCAGATATACACTCTGTTCTTGGAGGGCTGGATGGGGACGTTATAGCTTACGGACAGCCAGCTGTAGCGAGACATGTACCCTCTCCTTTCTGGTAGGGAGCCGTGGGCGGACTTTTTATTTGGGGACAAGGCGCCGCCGTGATGACAGACCGGGGATGATTCTGCCTGGGGCAGTGAAAAAATCCCCGGAAGAATGGTTCTTTCTTATTGTAACAGGTTCCGGTCAAGGGCGCAACGGGTAGGAAAAAAATACCCATGCACAGCATTTTGGAGGGAGATAATAAGGCGCCGGCGGCAGTTTCGAGTTGAAAAAACAGCCCTTCGGTGGTACAATAGAACAATAATTTTTACCAGATAAAAGGTGGTCGAGGGGATGAAAATACTCCATGAGGGAAAGGGCCTGCTGATTCCGGAAACCTATCTGTCCAAGCTGGATCTTCTGGAAACAGAGCGGGCCATCAAACTGACCAAGGATACCTTTGAGCAGAAGCTGGCTCAGGCGCTGGAGCTGACCCGTGTTTCCGCTCCGCTGTTCGTCCGTCCTGAAACGGGACTGAATGATGACCTCAACGGAGTGGAGCGGCCGGTACAGTTTGATATCCTGGATCTGAAAGCGGATGTGCAGATTGTGCAGTCCCTGGCAAAATGGAAACGGATGGCTCTGGCGGCTTACGGTTTTGCCCCCGGCACCGGACTGTATACCGATATGAACGCCATCCGCCGGGATGAAGATCTGGACAATCTCCATTCAGTGTATGTGGACCAGTGGGACTGGGAGAAGGTCATCACCCCCCAGCAGCGGAACAAGGAGACCCTTCGGCAAACGGTGGAGAAGATCTGGCAGGTGTTTCTGGACACCCAGGCCAAGGTTTGCGACGCCTTTCCGGCCATTTCCCGGTACCTGCCCCGGAAGCTCCACTTCGTCACCACACAGGAGCTGGAGGATCGGTGGCCCGAAAAGACCCCCAAGGAGCGGGAGGACGCCATCGCGCTGGAACATGGGGCGGTGTTTCTCATGGAGATCGGCGGAGCGCTCCACAGCGGCAAGCCCCATGACGGCCGGGCTCCCGACTATGATGACTGGAGCCTCAACGGAGATATTTTGCTGTGGTACCCGCCTTTGGAGCGGGCGGTGGAGCTGAGCTCCATGGGCATCCGGGTGGACCGGGAGGCACTGGAGCGGCAGCTGGCCATCCGGGGTGCTGAGGAGCGGAAAAAACTCACCTTCCACCGGATGCTGCTGGAGGACCGGCTGCCTTTGACCATGGGCGGCGGTATCGGCCAGTCACGGATCTGTATGGTGCTGCTGGAGAAGGTGCATATCGGTGAGGTGCAGGCTTCAGTCTGGCCGGAGGAAATGATTCGCCACTGTGCAGCCCATGGTGTTCATCTGCTGTAAAATACAAAATGAAATAAATTTTGGAAAAATACAAAAAGTTTAAATTTGCGGTATACCAAAGCTGCTCAGAAGCAGCTTGGCCAGAGAAATCAAATGTTGTGTGTGGGCCGCCCTTTTGACGGGAAAGAGCGGAAGAATGGAGGAAAACGATGGAATTGACCGAACTGTATGGGTCCAAGGTATTCAACAAGCGGGTAATGGCGGAGCGCCTGCCTGCCGATGTGTTCCAAAGCCTGGAGAACAGCGCCCATCCCGGCGGCCGGCTGGACCCGGCGATCGCCCCGGTGGTGGCCGAGGCAATGAAAAACTGGGCCATGGAACAGGGTGCTACCCATTTCACCCATTGGTTCCAGCCCATGACCGGCATCACCGCGGGTAAGTTCGACGCCTTTCTCTCCCCTGACGGAGAGGGCGGGGCGGTGACGGAATTTTCCGCCAAATCCCTGATTATGGGAGAGCCGGACGCTTCCTCCTTCCCCTCCGGCGGCCTGCGGGCCACCTTTGAAGCCCGGGGCTATACCGCCTGGGACCCCACCTCTCCGGCCTTTGTCAAGGGTACCACGCTGTACATTCCCACCGCTTTTTGCTCCTATACGGGAGAAGCCCTGGACGCCAAAACACCCCTTCTTCGTTCCATGGAAGCGGTCAACCGGGAAGCTACCCGCCTTTGCCGCCTGATGGGGATGTCCGATGTCACCCGGGTGGAGCCTTCCGCCGGAGCGGAGCAGGAATACTTTTTGGTGGACCGGCAGCGGTATGAGCAGCGGCTGGACCTGAAGCTGTGCGGCACCACCCTTTTTGGCGCCAAGCCCCCCAAGGGGCAGGAGCTGGATGACCATTATCTGGGACGCATCCGGCTGCGCATCAGCAAATATATGGAGGAGGTGGACCGCCGCCTGTGGGAATTGGGGGTGCCCTCCAAGACCAAGCACAATGAGGCGGCTCCGGCCCAGCATGAGCTGGCTCCCCTTTATGCCGGATGCAACATCGCCTGTGACAATAACCAGCTGATTATGGAAACGCTGCGCACCGTGGCCAAGGAACAGGGCTTGGCCTGCCTGCTCCATGAGAAGCCCTTTGCCGGGGTCAATGGTTCCGGCAAGCACAACAACTATTCCCTCACCACCGACACCGGCGTGAACCTTTTCTCTCCCGGCAAGCTGCCCAAGGAGAACCTCACCTTCCTGGTGTGCCTGTGCGCCTTTATCCGGGCAGTGGATTCCTATCCCCATCTTCTGCGTATGTCCGCCGCCACCGCCGGCAATGACCGCCGTCTGGGAGGAAGTGAGGCTCCCCCCGCCATCATCTCCATGTTCCTGGGTGACAGTATGCTGGGGATGCTCAAGGATGTGGCCATGGGCAGCAGCAGCACCCGGGGTGAGGAGGCGGAGATCCTCCGTATTGGCGTAGCCACGCTGCCGGAGCTGGCAAAGGATGATTCCGACCGCAACAGAACTTCCCCCCTGGCCTTTACCGGCAATAAGTTTGAGTTCCGCATGGTGGGCTCCAGTCAGTCCATCGCCCTGGCCAACACGGTCCTCAATACCATTATGGCAGACAGCTTCCGGGCTTTCAGCAACTATTTTGAGCAGGCGGGATTTTCCGCCCAGACCGTCGCCGAGGTGGTGGCGGAGACCCTCCGCAGCCATGGCCGCATCGTCTTTAACGGCAACAACTACGAGAAAGCCTGGGAAGAGGAGGCACGCCGCCGGGGACTGCCGGTGATCAATTCGGCGGTGGAGGCTTTTGAAGCCCTCACCCAGGAGCGAAGCATCCTGCTGTTTGAGCGGTTCGGTGTGCTGTCCCGGGCGGAATGTCTGGCCCGGTATGAGATCATGCTGGAAACCTATAACAAAGTGGTGTCCATCGAGGCGGCCACCATGGTGGAGATGGCGGAGCGTCAGCTGCTGCCTGCCGTGGCGGAGTACACAGGGGTCATCGCTGCCGCCAGCCGGGATTATTCCCAGGCGGCGGGCCGGAGCCAGCGTTATCTGGAGCGGCATCTGGAGGATCTTTCCCGGACCCTGGACGAGATGGCCGAAGGGCTGGATCAGCTCAAGCAGCAGCTGGAGGAAGAGCCGGCGGATGTTCGGGAGAAGGCGGAATATATCCGGGATCAGATTCGTCCCGCCATGGACCGGCTGCGGGAGAGCTGCGACCATGGAGAGCGGATCACCGACGCCAAGTATTGGCCCATTCCCACCTACACCGATCTGCTTCATCGGGTATAAACAAACAGTATTACGGCGGCCCGGCGCTTTGTCGGGCCGCTTGACGTATATCCGGCAGGCGGGGAAAAGACAGAAAGCATCAGCCTGTGGAAAAAAGGAGAACCTTTATGGCCAATGTGCGGGATTTTGAATATATCACAGAGATCGCCCGGTACGGCAGCATCTCCAAGGCGGCGGAGGCCCTGTACCTTTCCCAGCCTACCCTGACCAAGTTCTTGCAGCGGGTGGAGCGGGAAGCGGGACAGCCGTTGTTTCATCGGGTGGGCAAAAGGTTTGTGCTTACTCCGGCGGGGGAGGTCTATGTGGCCCGGGCAAAAAGCATCCTCCAGCTGGAGCATCAGCTGCAGCAGGAGCTGTCGGACCTGGCGGCGATGCGCAGCGGCAACATCCGCCTGGGAGCCACCGCGGGCCGTGCCAGCTATATTGCCCGCCAAGTGGCCCCCCGGTTCCATGAAGAGTATCCCGGGGTGCGGCTGATGCTCACCATCAGCCATACGGAGCGTCTGCTGAAAATGATGCAGAATAATGAATTGGATATGGCGCTGGCAAACTATGACCAGGACTTTCCCACACTGGCGGCCAACCCCATTGGGGAAGATGAAATGGTGCTGGTGGTGCCTGCCTCCAGCCCTTTGGTGCAGAAGGCGCAGCGGCAGCCTGGATTCCGTTTTCCGGTCATCGGGGCGGAGCATTGGAAAGAGCAGGAGTTTATTCTTCCTTCCTCTATTTCTCACTCCTATCACCTGGCCATGGATTACTTCCGGGAACTGGGAATCACCCCTCATGTGGTCATGGAAATGCAGGATCTCCGTTCTGTCATGGACGCAGTGGAAGTGGGGATTGGCATTTCCATGTTTGTCTCAGTGCCTTACCGCAGCGGACGGGCCCTGAGGTATCTTTCCCTGGGGCGAAAGGATGCGCCCAAACAGGAAGTTTCGGTCATCACCCGGCAGGGAGCCTATTATAATGAGGCCCAGCGGCGGCTGATGGCACTGCTGAAGGAATGCTATCACTTGCCTGAGGACTGAGACCGCTGCCATTTGGCCGGTATTTTCAGGGCGAAGGGTGATTTTGGTAATTCATCAACTCTGTTATTTTCACAACAGTTTTCACAGACCGGGCGGCGGCAGTTTATCTGCCGCCGCTTTTTTGTGATGCGGGAAGCAGGGCACTTTTTCAGCAGATTGACAAGAGGAGACAAGTTTTCTTTGTAGAAAAAGAGATTTTGATTGCAAAATGCTATGTAACAATGAATATTATGAATTTGATTTATGATTTCGACAGTGTTATGCTTATAACAAAGAGAAACGGGCAGCCCAACGCGGGGGCCGCCGGCAAGCTCCTCTGAAACCCGGCCGGGAAGAGGAGCAAGGCAAAGGAGAGAGCATATGGATCTGGAAAAGTACCGAGCCAATTATGAGCAAATCCAGAAGCTTCAGCAAACCAAGAACCTGGATTTTTACGCCTATCCGGCAAAATATTACTGCCACCCCTTCCGTATTGTGGGGAATCTGTATTACATCGGAGACCAAAAGGTTTGTTCCCATTTGGTGGACACAGGCGACGGTCTGCTGGTGTTTGACAGCGGTTTTCCCTGCACCACCCACCTGATGATTCAGGCCATCTGGGAGCTGGGCTTCAATCCAAAGGATGTCAAGTGCATCATCCATTCCCATGAGCATTTCGACCACATCGGCAGCGCCTGCGAATTCCGCCAGCTGTTCGGTACCCAGCTGCTCATCAGCGAAGAAGGAGCACGGGTGATGAAAGAACGTCCCGAGTGGGTGTATATGGAGGCCAGCGAAGGCAAGCATTCTCCCATCTTCACCCCGGACAAGACACTCCGGGATGGGGAGCGCTTCACCCTGGGCAACACCACAGTGGAGTGTGTCCATACACCGGGACATTCCCCCGGCGTCATGAGCTTTTTCTTCCAGGCGCAGGATGGAGACAAACGATGGAATGTGGGCTACTTTGGCGGAGCCGGCTTCAACACCCTGTATAAAGAGGCGCTCAAAGCCGATGGACGGCCCCTGGAAGCACGGGAGCAGTTCCTGCAGTCCCTGGCCAAGGTCCGGGACCGTCAGGTAGACATTGTCCTGGGCAACCATCCCCGGCAGAACGAAACCCTGGATAAACGCCGCCGGATGCTGGAGGACCCCTCGGTCAATCCCTTTATCGATCCCCAGGAGTGGCAGCGCTTCTGCGATACCATGTCGGAGCAGTTCCGGCAGTTTATGGAAAACGGCAACTGATCGTTTTGAGGAGGAAATGATATGACGCAAACTGTTATGGCCGCCATTATTTTGGTGGTGATCGTATATCTGTTTTTCAGCCCCCGTTTTCCCAACAGTGTGGTGGCTATCCTGGGTACCATCGTCATGGGTGTTTCCGGTATTTTGCCGGTGAAGGAAGTGTTTCAGTATTACGCAGCCTCCACCTGTGTGCTGATGATCGGCATGATGATCATCGGCGGCGGCATGATGCACACCGGCTTTGCCGGATGGCTGGGCAACAAGCTGGTGGGTATGACCGGAAAAGGAGAGCGGAACCTGATGCTCATTGCTGTGCTTTCCGGCTGGATCATGTCCTCGGTGTGCAGCGGCTCCGCCTCCATGATGATCCTTTATCCCATCATCTGCAGCATTTGTATCGCCTCCAAAATCTCCATGTCCCGCATCATGTTCCCCATGTTCGCCGGTATCGGCATGGGCAGCCTGATGACTGTGGCCGGAAGCGGTATGTGCGGCGCTACCAGCGCCATCCTGGAGGAAGCGGGCTTCCGGGGCTGGAGCTTCTTTGAGCCTGCGTGGATCGGTTTGCCCAGCGCCATTGCCGGTACGCTGATCATTTATTTCTTTGGACAGAAGCTGCTGCCGGACCGCATGGTGCTTCCTGACGCGGCCCAAGCGGAAAAGGCACAGAATATTCCCGACAAGTTTGGCGGAAAAATGTGGGTTTCCGCCACCATCCTGGTGCTGACCATCATCGGTATGGTGATCGATTCCCCCGTGCTGCCCATGTATATGTGCGCCGCCCTGGGCGCCTGCGCCAGCGTTATTACCGGATGTCTCAACCAGAAGCAGATGTTCGCCAGCATCAGCTGGAACACCATCTTTATGATCGGCGGTATGACCGCGGTGGCCAAGGGTGTGGAAGCCAGCGGCCTGGGCCAGGTGATCGCTGGTGGAATCATGAATATGGTGGGCGCCGATGCTTCTCCCATCCTGGTCGTTATGATCATCTATCTGGTCACCGGACTGATCACCCAGTTTATGTCCAACAACGCCGCCGCCAGCCTGATGGCTCCCATTGGTATTTCTCTGGCTTCCGCCATGGGTATTGAGCCTTATGCCTTTGTGGCTGCCGCTTTGGGCGGTTCTCTGATCGCCATGCTCACCCCCATTGCCACACCTACCATGGCTTTCGCCATGGAAGGCGGCAAGTATACCCCCAAGGAAGTATTTATCTGGGGTGTTTTCACCCAGCTGATTCCCAATATTATCGTAGCCCTGGTCTTTATTCCTCTGGCCTGGCTGTAAAAGCTTATTTCGTTCTTCTCATACAATCTCTGGGACAAACATGGAAATCCCCGGACCGTTGCGGTCCGGGGATTTGCGCGTGTCGAAAAACTCCGGCACACTCAGAGGGACATATGCCTGATTTTTATGATTTTGGATTTTACTTTTCCCTTCAAACAGATTTCTGCTGTTGAATGAACTTTTTTACCATAGCAGCGCCCCTGATTTCCCAATAAAAATTTTGCATCATATACAGCTGCCCCCAGCCCAATAAACGAAAACGGACGCCTCGATACCTGAAGGATCGGGACGTCCGTTTTATCTGCTTATGTAAAACTGCCCATCATGACAAAAGCCTGTTGGGAATATGGAGGATGTGGGGGAAAATGTTACAGCTCCAGCCCACGAAAGAATTCATCAGTGGAGGAAACAAAAAATTTGCCCTGTTCTGAATCAAACAAAAGGGAGAGGGGAGGCTGACGTTGAGTGAATTTGTCCTGCAGCTGCTTCCGGGAAAGGAAATGATTTTCTTTGTAAGAAATGCCATCGCTGAAAACAATAAAGCGGCTGGCAAAGGTTTTCCAAAAGTTGGCGCTGAAAATTTCAAAGGTGGACAAAATCAGCGCATCCGCTTCATTCATTTCCTCTCCGTAGACCAGTTGGGCTACATACAAAAGAAATTTCTTTTCAATGCCCGCCATCACAACCACTTCACGGTGATCCCGGTTATAAATCAGCTGCTGGTAGACCGCTTCACCAAAGTATTCACCGCTGTAGCTGGTGTTGATAACAGTGGCATGGATATCCAGATTCAATGTGGAGGCAAAAAGAAGATTGATCTCCTGCTCCATGCTCTCCTTGCTGACAAAGGGTGTTCTGGGCTGGCTCAAAAGGCCCCTTCCCACAATGGCCATATCAGCGGTGGAGATATGTTCCAGCAGCCAGCCTATGCCCAAGCCCACAAAGTCCAGAATCTCTTCCTTGGAGCAGCCGCCCTGGTTGATGATGTTTTCATATTTTACCAGCTGGATGTCCTGGAACTCATCATGAAGACGCTTGTGGAAAACATAGTCGCTGTAGCCTATCTGACGCATATAGGCTTCTTCACGTTTGGCATGGTTGTCAAAATACCCTCGCAGGTATCGGATGCCTTCCCGGAGGATAAACATTCGTACAGAGGAATTGTCGCCGCCCTCCTGAACTGTGTTGATAATTTTTTTGGAAATGGCAAACAATTTCTGGTGATCGTCATCCAGATCACCAATCCCCATCATAAACCGATCGCTCCACTCAACCATGCCCTGCCCTCGCTTCCTGTAAAATAAACGATTGCTGCTGGCGACTGCTGTGCCAACAGTCAAAAGCGTTGCTGATAAAATCCCTTAATGTAAAATTATAATACATTTTCGGTATAGTTTCAACTAGCAGGATGTGGTCAGAATGTCAATAAAAACAGATTTAAAGAAAAAGTGCGGGACAAAAAATCACTTTTGTCCCACACTTTTCTTTGTTTGCCAAAAATTGTATCGCTCAGCCCGGTGGAAAGGAACAATGATTTTCCATCTTCATCCAGCCGGTTTTGCGCTGATTCCCACAAAGGACCATGGCCTGTGGAAGGGCTTTATACCTGCTCTACCACAACACTCTCGATGACCACCGGCTTGCGGGGCTTATCCCGTCCGTCGGTGTCCACATTGGAAATGGCTTCCACGATGTCCAGCCCCTCGATGACCTGACCAAAAACAGTATATTTCTGGTCCAGGAAGGGATAGCCGCCTACCTGAGCATACTTGTCTACCGCCGCCTCAGGCCAGCCTCCGTCCTTCATCTGCTGAAGGGTATCGGCGTCCAGATCAATGCCCTGAACGATGTAGAACTGGCTGCCGATGCTGTTGGGCATACTGGATTTGGCCATGCACAGAGCGCCCCGGAAATGGTAGAGATTGAGAGAATATTCATCGGCGATACCATGTCCCCAGATGCTCTCTCCTCCCATGCCGGTGCCTTCAGGATCTCCGCCCTGGATCATGAAATCCTTGATGACCCGGTGGAAGATCACCCCATTGTAATAGCCGTTTTTGGCGTGGGTAAGAAAGTTTTCCACACACTTGGGCGCTTCCTGTGGAAAGAACATCAGCTTGATGTCTCCCATGTTGGTTTTCAGCGTGGCGACTTCCCCCTCGGCGGGTTGGAATTGCTGGAGAATGACTTCTTTCATGGATGGTTCCTCCTGTTTATTCATCGGTTGATGGGGTTTCGCTAATGGTAATGGAAAGGATGGTGACATCCTCCACCGGTTTGGCGCTGTCATCCGTGGCCACAGCCGCGATGGCGTCTACCACATCCATGCCTTCAATCACTTGGCCAAAGACGGTGTGTTTGTTGTCCAGCCAGGGAGTACCGCCCACCTCGGCATATTTATCCAGTGCGGGCTGAATCCGCTCCACATATTCCTCTGGAGCGGGGGCGGAGGCAAGAGCGTCATAGGCCGCCTGCTCTTTTTCCATATATGCGGTCACTTCCTCCTGGCTCAGGCCCTGGTCGATCTTGTCATAAATGCGCCGCTGGGCCTGGTTGAAGGCGAGATTGGTATACAGGACCTGAGCGTACTGGCTCATCATTTCCTCGGTAATGGTATCGCCGCTCTGGACAATGAAGAACTGGCTGCCATTGGTGTCGGTGCCGGAGTTGGCCATGGACAAGGCTCCCCGGAAATTGTGAAGGCTGTCGGAAAACTCGTCCTCAAAGGGTGTGCCCCAAATGCTCTCGCCGCCGGTGCCGTTGCCGTTGGGATCGCCTCCCTGGATCATGAAATCATCAATGACCCGGTGGAACAGCAGTCCGTCATAATAGCCTTCCTTGGCATGGGTGATAAAGTTTTCCACTGCTTTGGGGGCTTGCTGCGGAAAAAGCACCACCACGATATCTCCCATGGAGGTGGAGATGGTGGCCTGAGGGCCGGTGGGCTCCTCAAATTGGATCAGCTCCACGGGAGCGGTATCCAGGGTGACGCCGGGGATTTCCTCTCTATCTGCGGAGGAGGACTGGCTTTCGGCAGAACTGGCTGCGGAAGAAGTTTGGGAAGAGCCAGAGGAAGAGCCGCTGCTGCCGCATCCGGCCAATAAGGCCAGAGCGAGGACCAGGGCGAGGAATGTGCAGGCGTATTTTTTCATCAAAAGGGAACCTCCTGTGTTTTTACTGTTTTCCCCAGCGCATAGACCGGGGAAGGTACGGATATACTTTGATAGGTACAGCACAGATTTTATCTATTATACAATACACAGGGGCAAAAATACAAGGGAAAGCCCCCATTTCCTGACGAGCAGCCTGAAGGACCCGGGCAGGGATGAAAAAGGGATGAACGATTTGAAAATTCATTTTACCAGCCATCAAAAACGGTTTGTACTTTTTGGGTGAAACAGGAAAAATTTTACCTGCCGGTTGACAGGCGGGCTACAATTCGGTAAGATAATAGTGCACGCAGGGATCGTTCAGGTCCTTTCTGTGCAAAAGCAACAACACAGTTCCTTTGTATCACAGGCGGCGCCGCCGCGGATAGGAGTCGGATTATGGATCAGGAAATGGAAAAGGATCTTATCAGTTTGCTGGATGAGGAAGGTCACGAGCATCAGTTCGAGATCGTCGACGCGGTAGAGCTGGAGGATCAGGAATATTTGGCGCTGGTGCCGGTGTTTGATGACCCGTCCGATTCTTTGGAGGACAGCGGTCAGCTGGTGATTTTGCGTATCAGCGAGGAAGAGGACGACAGCGGCGAGCAGTTCCTGGAGGCCATTGAGGATGAGGATGAGTACAACCGGGTGGCCCAGCTGTTTATGGAACGGCTGTCTGACGAGTTTGATTTTGAAGATGAGGATGCCCCGGAGGATGGGGAATAAACAGCTTGAAAGTTACCCTGTGGTGTGCGTGATTACCGCTTAATATAATCCAACACTTATATTAAGGGAGCGTGAACTCCGGTCTGGGATTGCAGACCTCCCGGCTTTGCCGGACGAAGGGAGCAGGAAAAGAAGGGAACGCACCCACCTGTCTATGACGGGTTCTATTGTTCGGTGTAACGGCATTTGCGGGGTACTTGAAAAAAACAGCAGGGCGGACGTCAGTCCGCCCTGTTTTGCGTGCCGAAAAAGTTCGGCACGCTTCCAGGGGGACCCAGTCCCCCTGGATACGCCGTCTGGTTCCTGACGAAACCAGCGGCGATACCCCCGGTTTCGCGCCCCAGTGGGCGCGGGTCGTGGTATAAAAATCAGGCACATGTCCCTCTGAGTGTGCCGAAGGGGTTCGGCACACTTCCAGGGGGACCCAGTCCCCCTGGATACGCCGCAGGTTCCTGGCGAAACCAGCGGCGATACCCCCGGTTTCGCGCCCCAGTGGGCGCGGGTCGTGGTATAAAAATCAGGCACATGTCCCTCTGAGTGTGCCGAAGGGGTTCGGCACACTTCCAGGGGGACCCAGTCCCCCTGGATACGCCGCAGGTTCCTGGCGAAACCAGCGGCGATACCCCCGGTTTCGCGCCCCAGTGGGCGCGGGTCGTGGTATAAAAATCAGGCACATGTCCTGATTTTTATGATTTTAAATTTTGTTTTTCCTTGAAAACAGTTTTTTCTGCAGTCTGTCCTGTTCTGCATTTATGGCAGCTTTTTTCAGGGGAAGGATTGTTTTTCAGGCTGGAAGAAAAAGCCGCGTCAGGGAAGGACGGCTGTTGGCGCCATATCAGTGGAATTTTTGCTGGATTTATTGGTAATGAGCGCTAAATTTTTTATAAATAATGAAAAACATTTCTTGACTTTTGCCTTTTCTTCTCCTAGTATGGAACCATACGGGAAACAGCCCTTTCCCGGAATACCGTAAGCGGCCTCAGGCCGGCGGGGAAGAAAGGAATGGTTTGCGATGTCTAAGTGGGATGATTTTTCCTCCAGATTGGACGCCTACATGAAAGCCCATGAGCAGGAGCTGATTGATAATCTGGCTCGGGTTGTCCGTCAGCCCAGTGTCAGCAGCACCGGCGAAGGTGTGGAGGATTGCTGTGAGCTGATTTACCAGCGGATGAAGGGTATGGGGCTGGAAGTGGAGAAATATCCTGTAAAGCCCTATCCGGTACTGGTTGGACGGTGGGGCAACGATCCTGCCAAAAAGACAGTGCTCATTTATGCCCACTATGATGTGCAGCCCCAGGGCGATCTGTCCAAGTGGCGTACCCCTCCTTTTGAACCCACCATTGTGGACGGCGCTATGTATGGACGGGGCACCGCCGACAATAAAGGCCCCCTGACCGCTCATCTTAACGCCATTGAGTTCTGGCTGCGGGAGTATGGTGAGCTGCCGGTAAACGTGCGCACCATCTTTGAAGGCTGTGAAGAGAACAACAGCGCCGGTCTGGAGGAATTCCTCCGGGATCACAGAGACCTGCTGAAAGCGGATATGGTTTACTTCAGCGATGGTTCCAGAAACCACAACGAGCAGCCCATTATCGCCCTGGGCGTTAAGGGTATGCTGTATGTGGAACTGGAGCTGACCTCCATGACCCGGGATGTCCATTCCCAGTATGCGTCGGTGCTGCCCAGCGCCGCCTGGGAAATGGTGGAGCTGCTGCACAAGCTCAAGAGCGATGGCGTGGTGCATGTTCCCGGCTTCTATGACGATATCGTTCCTCCCACGGAGAAGGAAAAGGCCATCTATGCCACGCTGCCCAATGTGGATGAGAATCTCCGCAAGGGCTACGGCACCAGCCCCATTTATGATCCTGAAAAGGGTTATTACATCCAGCTTAACAATACCCCCACTTTCAATATTTCCGGTATGTGGTCCGGTCATACCGGTCAGGGAGGGGCTACCGTCCTGACCTCCAAGGCGTTCGCCAAGATCGATATGCGTCTGGTGGTCAACCAGTCCGGTGAGAAGATCCTGGCGAACCTCAAACAGTATATCCACGACCTGGGTTATGATAATGTAGAGGTGCGCTGCACCGGCATTACACCTCCCGCCAAGACCCCTGTGGAAACTCCCTGGCTGGAGCCGGTGAGCAAGGCGGTCCAGGAGGTGCTGGGAGATCATATGGTATATCCCAACCGTCCTTCTACCGCGCCGGATTACCTGTGGACCAATGTTCTGGGCCTGCCCACCATTCAGGTGCGGTGGTGTGATTCCACCTCTGACAACCATGCCCCCAACGAGCATTTGTCTCTGTGCAATTATCTGGGCGGAAGCCGTTTGACTGCCACCGCCCTCAAGGAGTTGGGCGAGGCTCAGTTCTGAGAGAATAACAACAAAACAATGGCCCCTGTGCGGTTGAGTTTCATGCCGTACAGGGGCGTTTTTTCTTGTAAAAAGCTACCTTCGGGAACGCTGTCAGGGAGGCGCAGCCTGTTGGACCCCAGTCTCCCGCAGCGACCAGCCAATTGGTCCCCAGGGTGTTCGCCGCAGTTTTGGCGGGCCCTTTTTCTTTTGAAAAAACAGAGGGAAAGGTGGATTTCCATTCCCTTCGGGGGCTGGGGAACCTCACGGGATATTCCCATGATGGGAGCCCTTGCCTGCTTCGGGGAAGGGCCGGCCGCCCTTGGGCGGCCGAAAAAGGGACGGCGGATGAACCGCCGTCCCTGCTGGAGTAAAAGATTGTGGAAAAAAGGATGACCGGGCGTTTTCCTGTTTTTCTTGGGGATATGCCCCTTGCCAACTTTGTTGTAATGCTGGGATTACCGCTCCCCGGCCTCCGCCCGCTGGGAGAAGGTCACCAGCAGATAACCCAGGACAAACAGTGCCGCCAGCGCCAAAATGCCGTAGGTGGAGGAGCCCAGCAGCACCGCCGAAGCGGACATGATCATGGGGCCGAAAAAGTCTGCGAATTTGCCGAAAATATCAAAAAGACCAAAATATTCATTGGACTGCTCCTTGGGCACCATCTTGCCGAAGTGGGAACGGGAGATGGCCTGAATCCCTCCCTGGCACATCCCCACAGCTACCGCCAAAGTCCAGAATTCCCATTCCTGATCCAGCTGGAACCCAAAAAGGCAGATGCCGATATAGATGAGAATAAAGCTTTTGATCATGGGCAGGTCTCCGATTTTCTGAGACAGCTTGCCGCTGAGAATGGCGAAGGGGAAGGCCACCAGCTGCGTCAGCAGTAAGGCCAGCACCATGCTGCTGCTGGAAAGACCCAGTTCACCGCCATAGACAGTGGCCATGGAGATGATGGTGTATACTCCGTCGATATAGCAGAAATATCCCAGAATGAACAGCAGCATTTTTTTATCCTGGCGTACCTTCCGGAAGGTTTGGGCCAGCCGCCGGAAGGCATGGTTCAGCTTCCCCTGGCGGTTTTCCAGGTAATGGGTCTGCCGCACGTTCCGCAGCAGCGGAATGGTAAGAGCCAGCCACCATACTCCTGTAAGGAGGAAGGAGAGCTGGGTGGCCTGCTGGGTGTTCAGACCAAAGGGGGTGGTGAAAATCAGCGCCAATCCAGCCACAAAGGGGATACAGCTGCCCAAGTAGCCCCAGGCGTATCCCTGGGAGGAGAGCATATCCATCCGTTGGTCTGTGGTGACGTCTACCAGCATGGAATCATAAAAGACATTGCAGGCGGAATACCCGATACGCACCACCACAAAGGCCACCAGAAAGGCCTGCCAGCCGGAAACGGTGGACAGCACTGCCACGCCCCCCAGAGAGAGGACCAGAAACAATCCAAACAGCCGTTTTTTCATTCCCCGGTAGTCTGCCAGGGCCCCTAAAATGCAGGAAAAAAGCCCCATCACCAGCACCGCCGCCGAAGTGGCCCAGCCCCATAAAGCGCTGGCGTATTCCGGAGAAACGCCGTCCGCTTCCGCATAGCTGCGAAACAGGATGGGAATGGTGGTGGAGATAAGCATGGTAAAGGCGGAGCAGGCTACGTCATACAGAACCCAGCTTTTTTCCGCCCGGGTCATAGGAGATTTGGACATGAAAAATCCTCTCTTTTCAGTAGGGTTTATGGAAATTCCCTTGGGTGGGAAATACTCTTCGCATACAGTGCTGCGGATCAAAGTGCAGCCAGCCAAAGGAGGCGGAAATTTGAAAACCGTAAACGGCCGACAGATTTTGTGGAGAAGTCTGTGCCGGTTTTACACAAAAGCTCTTCGCTCTCAGACAGCCATAATGGCTGCCGGAAGATAAAAGAAAGCCATCTGCAAAAAGCCCCAAAATCTCCTGTCTGTCAGCGTCAAGGATGGAAGCCGAAGGAATGACCGCTTCACTGCTGAGGGTATTGTACCCTTTTTAAAGGGGAAAGTACAGAGAAAAGGGGAAATTTTCCCCGTTTTTACAGCGCTGCCCCATGAGATGAGCCTGAGGCGTATAAAAAGACTTTTTGGGCAGATAGTACTATGGAAAGAAAATAAAACTGTTTGAACGGCTGGATTTTCTCCGGTCAAACCATTTTCCCCGAAGAGCAGGCTGATAGTGCCGACGATTATCAGCTTCACGGATACTGTGTAAAAAACCGGGACCAGCATAAATTGGCGGCAAAGCGATGTCCGCAGGGGGAGATGGTCCTTTGACAGATCTGCCTGTTTCCGGTGGGGCTGCGGCTTTGACACAGTCCATGGAATGAAAAAGAGAAAAACACCAGCGTTCGATTTTTCGCCCCAGTCCCTGGGGACAATTGTGGAAAGGAGGGGAGTTTACAAATGAAAGACAAATGGAAAGGGTTGCTGGGAAGCAGCGCGGTAGGCCTTCTCAACGGACTGCTGGGAGCGGGAGGAGGCATGATCCTGGTGCCCTTGCTGGAAAAGCTGGGGGTCAAGGGGAAGAACAGCCATGCCACCTCCCTGGCGGTGATTGTCCCCCTGTCGGCGGTGAGCGCCTTTCTTTATTGGAGAGAGGGATGGCTGCGCCTGGACCAGGGGCTGCCGCTGCTGCTCCCCGGGCTGGCCGGTGGGGTGCTGGGAGGCCTTTTGATGGGAAAAATCAAGCTGGGGTGGCTTAAAGCGGCTTTTGGCGTGCTGCTGCTGTGGGGCGGAATACGGAACCTGCTGTAGCGGCCGATGAAGCAGCGGCGGCATTTTTATGGTGTTGGGCGGCTGCGCTGCGATATATTTTCCCGGTGAGAAAGGAGATTGCCACAGGTGAATGGATGGAACGATTGGCTGGGGGCCGCTGCGGCTTTGGGAGCGGGAATATTGGGGGCCATGGGCCTGGGAGGCGGCGGCGTACTGCTGCTGTGGCTGAACCTGACGGGAATGGATCAGCGGCAGGCCCAGGGACTGAATCTGCTGTTTATTCTGCCGGTGGGGCTGGCGGCACTGTGGTTCCACCGGAAAAACGGTTTGATCCAATGGTCGCTGCTCCCCTGGCTGCTGGCAGGAGGTGCTGCGGGAGTGCTGGCAGGGCATAGTGTGGCAGGCTTGCTGCCGGAGGAGGCGCTGCGGAAGGGCTTTGGTCTTTTGCTGGTGATCACTGCTTTGGGTGAGCTGAAAACAGCCTGGAGGCTGCTTCACCGGCAGGGGGAGGAAAAGAAAAACGGCGAACAAAGCTGAAAAGATTCTGACTGCTTGCCCACCGGCGGCAGCAGGGAGGGAAAATACCTGGAGCAGGGACGTTTTATGGGGAAAATATCGCCTTCCTTTCAGGAGGGAAGGCGGATGGTGTGAAAGCACTGAAACAGGGTGTGTTTTTTCTTCCTTTCCCCCAAAAACCTGCTGTATAAACCGGCAAGGGACGGTACAAAATAGGGGTGAGGTGATAAAAGATGCCCCAGAACAATAAAATCAGCCTGTTTATGAAAGACAAAGGGTTTTACATCGTCCTGGCCGTCTGCATCGTCGGCGCGTCCGCCGCCGCCTGGGTGACAGCCAACAAAACCCTGGACAGCATTGAGGAAAACAACAAAAAGATCGTGGAACAAAGTGTCAGCGGAGAGGAAAAGATATGGAAAGACGATTCTCCGGGGATCTCTATCCCCGATACACCGGTGCCAGCGGAGCAGCCCGTCTCCGAGGCAGAAAAGCCGCTGCCCTCCTCTTCCTCGCAGCCGCCTGCTTCCTCCTCCTCCGGGAATACGGCAGATTCCGTCGCGGGCTCCGAGCAGCCCAAACAGCAGCAGAGCTCACCGGCCTTATCCTATGTCTTGCCCCTGGATTCGCTGGGGGTTATCACACCCTACAGCAATGGCGAGCTGGTGAAGAATAAGACCCTCAACGTCTGGCGGACCCATGACGGCGTGGACCTGCGGGCCGAGAAGGGCGCGGCCGTTAAAGCGGTGGCGGACGGCACGGTGGCCGAGGTGCGGGTGGACCCCCTGTGGGGCGGCACCATCACCCTGACCCACAGCGATGGTCATGTGACCACTTACTGCGGAGTGACAGTGGATAAAAATCTGAAAAAGGACAGTCAGGTGAAATCTGGCCAGCAGCTGGGTACTGTTTCGGAGATCCCTGCGGAAATCTCCATGGAGTCTCACATTCATCTTACCTTCCGTAAGAATGACAAGTATGTGGATCCTGCAACCCTGCTGCCGCTGAAGGCAGACCAGTCCTGACACATTCTCATCACAGCCAAAGGCAGACGGGCCGGCATACAGCCGACCCGTCTTATACTGTAGAAAACCTGTTGCAAGAAAAAACAACATTCAAAATCATAAAAATCAGGACATGCGCCTGATTTTTATACCACGACCCGCGCCCACCGGGGCGCGAAACCGGGGGTATCGCCGCTGGTTTCGTCAGGAACCAGGCGGCGTATCTAGGGGGACGGGGTCCCCCTGGAAGCGTGTCGAACTTTTCGACACGCATTAGACGGGCCGGCATACAGCCGACCCGTCTTTGTCTGTCCCATATGCTTTTGGAAAAATATTCAGCCTCTGCTATGACAAAAAAGGGCCGGATTTCCTCCCCGCAAACAGCCCGGGGAGCAACCCTCACCGCCGCTCTCACAATGGCTGGCAGGGGAGAAATCCTCCGGGACCCCCTTGTTTTTCTCCAGCTTTTCCACACAACAGCGCCCCTGGCCCAGAGAAAAGGAAAATATTATTTCACTGTCTCCCCGATGCTCAGGAGAGGAAGGAAATTCGTGATGGAATTCATCACTTCGCCCTTTTTTTCCAAAAGCCGCTGTGTTATAATCCAATTGAGACCAAAAGGCGGATTGCCGCCGCCGGAAAGGGGAAAGTATCCATGGCGTATCTCATCTGCACCCAGCCGGTCAATCCCCGGATGGATGCCCTGCCGGCCTATAAGATCATTCATTATCCACTGGAAAAGCGGGATTATAAACCCTTTGCCCAGGTGAAGCTGTGTCTGACGCCCCAGGAGCTGGTGGTACAGATGTGGGCTTTTGAAATGCTTCCCCGCCCGGAAAGCAATCTCCAGGGTCTGCTGACTGCTGACGGTTCCCGCCGTCTGTGGCTGCGGGCCTGGCCGGACGGCCGGTGGGAGTGTACCGCCGACGGACCGGAAGGAAGCCGGAAACTGGACGCTATCGCCCACACGCTGGATGGCGAGGATCTCCAGGGAATTTACTGGGGAATGTCCATCCGGGTTCCCCTGCGCCAGGCGCAGCAGGTGTTGGGGGCAGAAAATCTTCGTCCCGGGGGACATCTGCTGGGAAACTTCTACAAGCTCAGCGACAACAGGGACAAGCCTCACAAGGGCAGCCTCTACCCGGCGGATTTTGCGGGAGAGCGCCCATACGCTCTGCCCTCTCTGGGGCAGTTCCAGGTAGTCAATTATTGACGGCGTGCCGTTTCTGATTTCTGGGACATAAAAAGGACAAAATGCCGGCCAGATAGAAGTATGGTGGCTTCCGGCTCACAGCCGGCAGACCACCTTTAAAAGATTGGAGGAACCAATTGCTATGAAAGTCATTTCTTGTCTGATCAATCTCATTGTAAAGCTGACAGTTGCGGCTGCCGCTGTGGTTCTGCTCCTGGAACTGGCGGATCACTGGAGCGGACGGGATTCCCGGTATCCCATCCAGGAGGATTTTGACGACTGACAAGCCCTGAGGCAGGACAAAACGGATTTCTTTCACCGTTGTCCCAAACCTTTTGAAGACGGCTGGAACAGCAGAGAAACAGCCTGTTCCCGGTCTTTTTTGGGATGTGATTTTTAATGATCAGTTCAGAGGGGAAGAACAGGAAAACAAGGCTTTTCCATCACTTCCCCCGAAGGACAGAACAGGCAGTAAAAATGAGTGACGGAAGTGCGGGAGTTATACCCGGGCGCTTACCGTTGTGTGTTTATACGGGTTATGATGGTGGAAAACCCCTCTGTATCCAGGATGCAGGGCGGTTTCATCCGGAAGGGACGAAGCGCTCCGGCGTATCGTCTCTCCCATAGATCAATTCCAAAGAAAAGGAGATCAGCAACATGGATCAGCAGCTTTACGCCAAAATCGAGGCTTATATCAGTGCCAATCGCGCGGCCATTGTGGAGGATCTGAAAACTTTGGTCCGTATCCGCAGCGTCAGTGAAAACGGCAGCGGAGACAAGCCTTTCGGAGAAGGATGCGCCAAGGTTCTCAGCCGGGCAGTGGAGATGGCCCATGAGAAGGGCCTGACCGCCCAGAGCCATGGCGGCTATTACGGCACCGTCACCTGGGGTGAAGGAGACAAGACCATCGGTATTTTCTCTCACCTGGATGTGGTGCCCGAGGGCAACGGATGGCAGTATGATCCCTATAATCCGGTGGAAAAGGACGGTTATCTCATCGGCCGGGGCGCCACCGACAACAAGTCTGCCGCTGTGCTGGGAATGCACGTCATGAAGTGCCTGGAAAGCCTGGATGTCCCCTTCCGCAGCAAGGTAAGCCTCTTTATGGGATGCAGCGAGGAAACCGGTATGGACGATATTGCCCGGTATGTCCAGGAGCAGCCCATGCCTGATTTCTCCATTGTGCCGGATACCAATTTCCCCGTTTGCCATGGTGAAAAGGGAATCCTCCAGGTAGATGCCATGTCTGACCGGGCTTTTGAGCAGGTGCTGGAATTCTCCGGCGGCCTTGTGAGCAACATGGTGGCTGACAGCGCCCGGGCCCTGATCACGATGGATCCCCAGCTGCTGGACGAGCTGCGCCATCTGGCGGAAAGCACCCCCCGTATCCAGGTGACCCTGACAGAAAAGGGAATCCTGGTGGAGGCAACCGGTGTGGCCGCTCATGCCTCTATGCCTGACCAGGGCCTCAACGCCATTCATGAGCTGACCCATTTCCTCATCCGCAGCAAGATCCTGTGTGAAAATGACCGGCATCTGCTGGCCTTTATTGACAACACCATTGCCGACAACGGCGGCAAGGCCATGGGTGTGGACTTCCGGGACGAGCCTTCCGGCCCCCTCACCTGCATCTGCGGCGTATGCTCCACCAATGAGGGACGCCCCTGCCTGGATTTCAACATCCGCTATCCTGTTACCGACAAGGGCAGCCGTATCGTGGAAGGGATGCAGAAGCACTTCTTCCAGGCGGAGTGGAAGGTGACCAATTGGGATGACAGCGCTCCCGCCTATGTTCCCAAGGACGATCCCATGGTGGTGGAGCTGTCCCGGATCTATCATGAGATCACCGGCGCCGACGCCACCCCCTATACCATGGGCGGCGGCACCTATGCCCGGAAGCTGCGCAATGCCGTTGGCTTCGGTATGGAGAGCGATGAGCGTCCTCCCATGCCCGCTGGACATGGCGGGGTCCATCAGCCTGATGAAGCCCAGTCCATTGAGGGGCTGCTGGAGGGCCTGAAGATCTATGTGCTGTCCATTCTGGAAATTGATCAGATCCTTCATCGGTAAAACTCCTTCCATCTGCTGAAAGCGGATGCAGACAAAAAATCAATACCGCCGCTTGCTGCTTTTTGAGGCAGAAAGCGGCGGTATTTTTGTACTGCTGTAAAAAGAGGAAGTGGAGCCGGCCCGGAAATCCTTGATCCCTATAAGGCGAAACATCCATTCGATCAATACCAGGGGATTGGGCGGGCTTAAAAGCTTTTTTTCGCCCCTGTGTTTTCCAGACATCCCTGAGAAAAGCTCTCCGCCAGAGGGATCTCCTCTACCTGTCCCCCCTGGATCATGGCGCTGTACAGATCGATCAGCTCCTGAGCCCGGTGGGCGGCCTGCTCCATCAGCTGAGGAACACTGTCGGTACGCACCTGCTCCGCCCGTGATGGATCTCTCCAGGCCCTGCCGGAAAGATTGAGACTGTCCCATTGAGGGCGATGGAGTTTTACATGGGCCCGCAGAACGCCTCCCTGCCGCAGCAGCAGATCCCCCACAGAGGCCACCCTCCACAGGGAGTGGGAGCCGGAATACAGCAGCCTTTGGACCCGGAGCATCTCATCGGCGGCAGCCGCGATCTGCTGGGGCGCGATTACCAGGCCGTACACCTGACGGATGACCTGGGACAA
This sequence comes from Angelakisella massiliensis, assembly GCF_900104675.1. Classification (GTDB taxonomy): domain Bacteria; phylum Bacillota; class Clostridia; order Oscillospirales; family Ruminococcaceae; genus Angelakisella; species Angelakisella massiliensis. The sequence continues at coordinate 1,042,058 of NZ_LT629945.1, forward strand.
CAGCGCACCCAGCACCTCTTTGTCCTCGCCATCCAATCCATGGCCCTCCCGGGGGTCGTACCGGCTGATGGGCTGATGCTTGTAATAGCTGTACAGATCAATATCCATATCCGCTTCAATACGGCAGTGGAGCGCCCCGGGATGCTCTCCCGGACGCTTTGCCGCCAGACGGTACTGATGATGGAATACATAGGGGTGTACTACGCTGTCCAGCCCATAGTGCCCCAAAAAGCCATAGAAATAGGCCTCCGCCCGCTCCCGCCGGGAGGGCTCCTTCTGGGCGGCGCAGAACCTGGCCATGGCAGCCAACAGGGGAGAGGTGTGCTGATCGTGCATCCGGTTGCCCAAGGTGTGGAGAGGCGCCCCGGTGAGGACCCGGTAATAGAAAAACAGATCCGGCCCCTGGAGGCCCCAGCGGAACAGAGCTTCATAGCGCTGTTCCAGGTGGCGGGGACAGGAAAGAAATTCTCCCAGCAGGTCGTGGGCAACAAAATCAGCCATGGTATAAAAACTCCTTTCAAGGGCGCGTGGAAAGCGTCCGGGTGAGTGGGATTTATTCTGTGGGCAGCGGGAAAAGAGAAACTGAAAGGACCCTTGTTTTGGCTATGTCCAAAAGGTCCGGCACTTTTCCACAGGGGATTTCGTACCCTGTGGATACCAGCCTGGTCATCAGGTTGGATGCTTTCAATTTCACGCCCCGGCGGCTCTTTTTCCGGTATAAAACACAGGCATATATCCTGGGGTTTATGGTTTTACAATTGTTTTTTGCTCAGCCAATGCTTTTTTCCAGGCCGGAGGTTCTTCCGCTTTCTCCGCTGCAAAGATGTGATGTAACCTCTGGGATGGAAAACAGGACGCGAGCTTTAAGAAGCCTGTCCTAAAGAGTTACAAATGCGGCGAGCCATCCACTGAAACGCAATTGAGCTCGGGTGGAGAAAAGGGAATGCCGGCTTTTTATTCCGGCCACAAGCCCTGTCTGCGCAGATACTGCCGCACTGCCCCATAAGCCAGCAGATATCCCGCGGCAGGGGGTACAAAGGGCGTACTGCCAGGAGCATGGCGGCCTTTCTCACTTTCGGCACAGACGCTTTTTACCGGCAGCTCCACAGAATATACGGTTTCCAGCCGCTCCACCCCTCTTTTTTTCAGCTCCCGGCGCATCACCCGGGCCAGAGGGCAACCGTTTCCCGCCGTTTGGGACACATCCCCCAGACGCAGGCAGGAGGGGTCCTTCCGGTTACCGGTGCCCATGGAGGAGACAAGACCAATATCCCGGTCCCGGCAAGCTTGGGCCAGATGGAGCTTGGCAGTGACGGTGTCGATGGCGTCCAGCACCACATGAGGGCCCCAGCCAAAAAGAAAATCACTGTTTTCCGGCAGATAAAAGCTGCGGACCACCGTGATATCGCACTGAGGATTGATGTCCAGCAGCCGCTGCCGGGCGGCCTCTGTTTTATCCTGTCCCTGAGTGGAATGGAGAGCCAGCAGCTGGCGGTTCAGATTGCTGTGGGAGACCTGATCGCTGTCCACCAGCAGGAGGCGTCCCACGCCCGCCCGGCAGAGGGCTTCTGCCGCCGAACCGCCGACACCACCCAATCCCAGCACCGCCATGGAGGCCCTTTCCAGAGCCTCCACCGCGGGGGCCCCCATCACCAGAGCTGTTCGTTCCAGAAAATCAAACATCAGTTTTGCTCCTTTTCCTTTACTGCCGGGGCGCTGTGTCCAGTGAAAGCGCTCCTGGGCCTATTATTCCCCGGACAGCGGTCCAACAGCGGTTTGCTGGGGCTCCTTCCCCCATGGATAGGGATGGAAGAAAAGATCACCTGCCCGGTTTTCACAGGCAGGCGCTATTTTTTGCGCAGGAACCGCCACTTCTTTTTTTCTCCTCCCGCCAACAGCACCTGATCATACAGGCCCTGATAAGCGGGTGGGATCATTTTGTTCTGATGGTAACGGCCAAAATACCATTTCTCAAAGGAGGCGCTGCGCTGAAGCTCGTCCAAAAACGCGGTGAGCAGCGTGACGTCGCAGACCCTTCCATTGACGCAGGCGTCAATATTGGTGGGAGCCTGGTGGGAAAGAATAAAATCCAGCTTCCATCGATGCTCTTCCATCTTCTGGCGGAATCCAGACAGCTCCTCCTCCCGGGGCAGCATCCCGGGCCACCAATTGACTCCTTTTTCCAAAGGAGCGTTGTCGTCGCTGCTGCCGCCTCCCATAGCCAGAAAGGTCATCCCTTCCAGCGTGAAAACCTCGCCCCGGATCAGATGGACCAGATTGGGGCGGATACGATGGACCTGTCCGCCGTTCCAGTCCTCCCGGGGAAAAGCTTCCACCAAGTCCAGATTATCATGGGTTCCCTCTACAAAGGCCACCTGATAGTTCCGCTTGGCGATAAAATCCAGTGTCTTTTCCTCTTCAGCGCCCCCCTGCCACAGAAAACCGAAGTCCCCGCACACAAGGAGAGTATCATCCTTTTTCAGGGCCCGAAAGGGGGAGGAAGAAAAGCGCCTGAGGTCTCCATGAAGATCTCCGGTGACATAAATCATGATAAAACCGCCTTTGCAACAGGAATTGAGGGAGGAGACAAAAAGAGAAAATGGGGGGATAGAAAAAGTGGCGCTAGCTTGGGTGCAAAGAGAAATTTCCTTTTAGAATATGGAGGGAAAGTATCTGGACCCGGCACAGCCGGGGAGGATTACTTTTTTGCTGAGGCACTAGTCTGCAGCCCTCATGCCGGGCGGGCACTTCCTTTGGAACGAACCAAAGGAAGCAAAGTTCGCCAGCGTTCCGCTTCGCCGACACAAAGTCCGCTATGCTCCAGCCCCCTGGACGGAGGCTATCCGCCCGCTCCCTTGTGTCGGCTCTTCCGGGAAAAGTCACGCTTGCTCCGGCTGCTCGGTTGCCTGTGCCCTTTAGGGTAGTAAACGCCCTCCCGACGCCTCCGCTGCGCTAGCAACTTTTCCCGGGCGCTGGTTATTTCCGTTTTATAAGGAAAAAAGAACGGCTGCTTTTGCTTCCCCGCCCGGTACGCTCGGAAAAATGGCCCAAGGGGTCTGCTCCACCCCGTGGTCCATTTTTTACCGCCTGACACACGGGGGCGCCATTCCCTCGCTCTAACCCACGGCAGAAAGTACAGATACCGCCGCCTTGCTAATACCGGAATTCCGCTGCCGCCCTCGCAGACGCAAAGTCCGCTATGCTCCGGTCCCCTGTACGGGGACCATCCGCCCGCTCCCTTGCGTCTGCTCCTCCGGAAAAAGTCACGCTTGCTCCGGCTGCTCGGTTGTAAACGTCCTCCCGACGCCTCCGCTGCGCTAGCAACTTTTTCCGGGCGACGGTGTTTTTATTTGATGCGGAACCGGTATTCCGTTGCGCGGATAAGGTAGAACCTAAATCCGCCACGGGCGGATGGGGCTTGAGACGAAAGTAAACAAACAGGACCGCTCTCCTGCAAACCGCCGGTTTTGTTCTTTTATAGGCGGCGGATAAACCGCCGCCAGCGGGTTTCTCCAGCTCTCCAGAAAATCACAAGGCTTGTAGGCTGTAATAGGATGACAATCCTTTCCTGCTAACCGTGGATTTTACCCTCTTTAGGGGCGGCATATCTGCGGCGCTATCCAAAATTTCCTCTTGAATTTTAATAGCCTTCGCCCGAAAAAAGTTGCTAGCGCAGCGGAGGCGTCAGGAGGGCGCTTGTTACCCTAAAGGGCACAGGCAACCGAGCAGCCGAAGCAAGCGGGACTTTTTTCGGAGGAGCGGGGACAAGGGAATGGAGTGGATGGTCCCCGCCCAGGGGACCGTAGCGGAATGGACTTTGTCCCCGCGAGAGTCCCTTTGGGCGCATCCCTTCGTATCCCCCTTGGCCACTGGCACAATAAAAACCTTTAGATACACTTCTGCCCGATCCTCTTTGTACCATCGGGGGAATGCAGGCTGTTATTTGGAAGCTTTGGCAATAGCCTGATCCAGATCTGCGATAATATCCTCCACATTCTCGATGCCCACAGAAATCCGCACGGTTTCGGCGGAGATGCCGGAGGCTACCAGCTGTTCCTCTGAGAGCTGGCTGTGGGTGGTGGTGGCAGGGTGGATCACCTGGGTTTTGGAATCGCCCACGTTGGCCACGTTGGCAATCAGCTCCAGGCTATCAATGAACTTGCCGCCGGCTTCCCGGCCTCCCTTCAGGCCGAAGGTAAAGACGGCGCCGCCCCGGCCGCCCAGATATTTCTGAGTGAGGTCATAGTAGGGGCTGGAGGGAAGAGCGGGATAGGAAACGAAGGAGACGGCAGGATTTTCCGACAGATATTTGGCTACTGCCAGGGCATTGGCGCAGTGGCGTTCCATCCGCAGGCTGAGGGTTTCGATGCCGGTGAGGATGAGGAAAGCGTTGAAGGGGGACAGGCATCCTCCCAGATCCCGCAGGAACAGAACCCGCAGGCGGGTGCAGAATCCGGCGTTTCCGAAATCCTTGGCAAAGACGATGCCGTGATAGCTGACGTCAGGCTGGTTATACTGAGGGAAGCGGGGATTGCCCTCAAACTGGAAAGTACCGCAGTCCACCGCCAGACCCGCCAGGGAATTGCCATGGCCGCCCAGGAATTTGGTGGCGGAATGGATGATGATATCCGCGCCGTATTCCTTGGGACGAATGAGGGCGGGGGTGGTGAAGGTAGAATCCACAATGAAGGGGATGCCGTGGCGCTTGGCCACCTGGGAGATAGCTTCCAGATCGGCTACATTGGCGTTGGGATTGCCCACCACTTCCAGGAAAAAGGCCTTGGTCTTGGGTGTCACCAGGGCCTCCCAGTCCTCGGGATTATTGCCGGTAACAAAGTTTACTTTAATGCCCAGATTGCCCAGGGTAACGCCGAACATATTGATGGCGCCGCCGTAAATGTTCAAAGAGGAGACCACCTCATCCCCGGCCTGAGCCAGGCAAAGAATGGTGCTGAAGATGGCGGCATGGCCGGAAGAAAAGGCAACCGCCCCCACGCCTCCTTCCAGAGCGGCAATGCGCTCTTCCAGAACGGTGACGGTGGGATTGCCCAGACGGGAATAGATGTTGCCTCCCGCCTTCAGCTCGAACAGCTCCTGGGCGTGCTGGGTGGAACGGAAACGGTAAGCGGAGGTCTGATGAATCGGTACCTCGGTGGAGCCTTCACAGGCGTCTCCGGAAAAACCGGCATGAAGGGCCAGTGTGTCAAAACCCAGTTTGTTCAAATCCATAAAATGATCCCCCTTTTGGTTGTTTCAGTATGGATTCTCCGGGGCCGGAAAATGTTTACAATTGCCGTGTAGGCAAAACGGCCTTTTTTTGTTATACTAAAGCAGAGCGAAACCTGCCTTTCCCCGGTCCCGCGGGAATGGATACGGAATTTTTAATCTCATTTTATACGATTCAGAGGGGAATGTCCATGAAAAAAATGAGTTTTCTGCTGTCGGTGGTGATGATTCTCACCCTGGCATTGTCTCCGGTGACGGCCTATGGCCAGACCACCTATACCCCGGACTTTGAGGTGCGGGCGGAGGCAGTGTATATGAAAAACCTGGATACCGGCCAGGTGATCTATGAAAAGAACCCGGACCAGCGGATGTACCCAGCCTCTCTGACCAAGATCATGACCGCCATCGTCACGTTGGAAAATGTGGAGGACCTGGATGGGGAAACCGCCTACCTGAAGCTGTACCTCCAGGATATGATTTATGGTACAGGCTCCTCCACCGGCGGCTTTTACCTCAACGATGAAGCCAGTATCCGGGATATTCTTTATGCCACACTGCTGCAATCAGCGGGTGAATGCGCCCTGATGCTGGCGGATTATGTGGGCGACGGTTCGGTGGACCACTTTGTGGACATGATGAATGACAAAGCGGCGGAACTGGGCTGTACCGGGACCCATTTTGCCAATCCTCACGGCCTGTTTGATGAAAACAATTACACCACCGCCCGGGATATGGCCATCATTTCGGAATATGCCATGAGCATTCCCGAATTTGCCGAGATCGTGGGCACCTATACCCATCCGGTACAGCTGCTCAACCGGGACGCTACCCTCAATGAGCTGAGCACCAACTCTATGCTCAGCCCTTCCAGCCAGTATTACTACGCACCTGTGTACGGCATCAAAACCGGAACCCTTCCGGAAAGCGGCCGCTGCCTGTCCACCATCGCCAAGTATAACGGCTACACCTATCTGCTTATCCTTTTGGGCGTGCCGGAAACCGAGGCGGACGGTTCTGCCACCGATCCTGCCATTTACAGCTTCTATGAGGCAAAACGGCTGTTCCAGTGGGCCTTCAATAACTTCAGCGTCCGTACCGCCGTGGAAAAAGGGGAACAGCTGCTGGAGATCGATGTCAAATATTCCTTCCAGACTGATTTTATGATGCTGGAAACCGACCGTCAGTTTACCACCCTGATGCCAAATGATCTGGATTTGTCCAGCATCCAGTACATTCCCGATGTGCCGGATTATCTGGAGGCCCCTATTACCAAGGGAACCCAGGTGGGAGAGCTGTCCATGGTGCTGGCGGGAGAGGAGATCGGCAGGGTGCCCCTGATTACCACCCAGAATGTCAGTGCCTCGCAAATCCTTACCTTTTTTGGCTGGCTGGATAATGCCATCCACTCTTATTGGCTGAAATTCCTCATCGTTTTTACGGTGCTGCTGGTGGGCCTCTATACCCTGCTGCTGATCCGTCTGAACAACCTGAAGAAGCGGAAAGGGAAGTATTCCTCTTACCGGGAGAAACGCAACAGAGATCATTACCTGTAATGGAAGAACAAATCGCTTTATCATGAAAATCAGAGGGGAGCTTTCCTTTTAAGGAAAGCTCCCCTTCTTATTAGAAAGTTTAACATGCTCCCAAGAGGCATCAGATGCGCTCCGAAAAGTTCTTTCATTCATTCTCAAACCAGTAACAATATTACGGTTCTCTGTTTTGACAGATAGGGCTGATGATCCCAATTTTTGTTGGTATCACCGCTGGAGTGTTTCCCGATAGGGGGCGGCGGTTTATCCGCCGCCCCCTTTGGCCGCCTTGGGCGGCCATTTCTCTACCCAGGCAGCGAGCGGCTTTGTCCGGCTTTACCCGGGCGAATAGCGAGCGGGCGGTGTTATCTATGCTGGGACAGATATACAAACCAGCCTTTCAGCCCGTTCCCATTAACACTAAAAAGTACAAATTAAAACGGTGGCAGGCACTGTCTTTGACTAACCAGATCGCTATTGCCCCAACAATGGGTTTCCAAAGGGACGAGTCCCTTTGGGCGTACTCCCGCCCCCCAAAAGGTCACGCCTCATAAAAAATGGTACAGAATCGCTCCCGCGGCGCCCGCTCCCGCCATGACCAAAATGGGGTCCGGTTTCCAGCGGCGCAGCACCACCAAAGCCACAGCGAAAATTCCCGCGGCGACCCAGTCCAGGTGGGAAAGGGAGATCTGTCCTTCCTCCCCCCAAAGGGCCAGCACCAACAGAGAGAGGCCGGCGGAGGCGATCATGGCTACCACAGCAGGGCGCAGACCGGCCAGTATCCCCTGAATGACATCCAGCCCTTTGTAGTGATAGTAGACATAGGCCAGTGCCAGCACAATGACACAGGAGGGAAAAACGCAGCCCAGGGTAGCGATAATGGCTCCCGGCAGTCCGGCAATCTGGATGCCCACAAAGGTGGCGGAGTTGATGGCGATGGGGCCGGGGGTCATTTCCGCAATGGTCATAATATCGGCAAACTGGGTCATGGTCAGCCAGGGGTGCAGCTCCACTACCTGATGCTGAATCAGAGGCATAGCGGCATAGCCGCCGCCGATGCTGAACAGACCAATTTGAAAAAAGCTCCAGAACAGCTGCAGATTGATCACTGGACTTCGCCCCCTTCCTGGTTTTTCTTCCGGGTGCTCCAGGCAAGGTTTGCCGCCCCCAGAGCGCCGCAGACCAGAATGATGAGGATAATATTGACATTCCACAGCCGCACGGCGCAGAAGGCCCCTGCCAGCACAAAAATGGGCAGAAGCTTTTTCTGCTTAAAAATATTTGCGCCCATGGTCAGCACCACGTCGCAGATGACTGCGGCCACCCCGGCCAGCATACCGCTCATCACCATGCTCACCACAGCATTATCCCGAAAGGCGGCGTAAAACAGGGAAATAATAGAAATAATGATGAGAGGAGGCAGCACCGTCCCCAGCATGGTTATCAAAGCCCCGGGCACACCCGCTACCCGGTATCCCACAAGGATAGAGGCATTGACGGCAATGGCGCCGGGACAGGACTGGGCAATGGCGGTCAGGTCCAGCATCTCCTCTTCTTCGATCCATTTGAGATGATGTACAAATTTTTTCCGCATCAGTGGAATGATCACAAAGCCGCCCCCAAAGGTGAAGGCGCTTAGCTGAAAGGTGGACCAGAATAGGGTCCAGTAGGTGTTCTTCTGCTGTTTCAATCCATCTCCCCCTTACAGAGCCATTATACCTCTTGCAGAATAATAAGAAAAATAATATTATAATATAGAATCAATAAGTAATTTTATATTAATTGTGCCGGAACGCCTCCTATTTCCTCATAAGAAACGCAGAACCGGTGGCCCTCTTTTTTAAAAGAGAAAAGCTCATTGGCTGCTGCTGGATGTCAAGGTGGGGAAAAGTGGTGTTTCTTATGTGCTCATACTCAAAAGCCTTGGGAACTGGGCCTGTCCATCAAAGCCTGTGCCGGTCAAAAGCCGGTTTTCACAGAACGCCAGGAGGGGATTGAAATGACCCTGCGACACATCAAAATTTTTCTGGCCGTATGCCAGCATGACTGCAATACCACCAAAGCGGCCAAGGCGCTGCTGATGACCCAGCCGGCGGTGAGCCTGGCCATACGGGAGCTGGAGGAATATTATGGTGTGCGGCTTTTTGACCGCATTGGACGCAGGCTCAATATCACCGAAGCGGGACAGCAATTTCTCTCCTACGGCAGCCACATCGCCGCCCTCTTTGACGATATGGAAAAAGGATTGCGGAACTGGGACGCACTGGGGCTTCTGCGGGTGGGCGCCAGCATCACCATCGGGGCACAGCTGCTGCCCAACTATATCCGGGCTTTTTATGCCCAATATCCAGGCAAGGAGATTCAGGCGGTGGTGGAGCCCTCCGAGCGGCTGGAGCAGAAGATCATGGATAACACCCTGGACCTGGCGCTGCTGGAGCGTACGGTCCATTCTCCGCTCTTGGTGTCGCTGGATTATATGGATGATCGGCTGGTGATTATCGCCCCCGCCGACGGTCGGTATCATCCCGGCCAGATCGTGCCGGTGGAGCAGTTCCGTAAGGAAAGATTTCTGCTCCGGGAACAGGGGAGCGGCACTCGGGAGGAATTTGACCGGGCGGCAGCGGCGGCAGGCTTTTCTGTCACGCCCACTTGGGAAGCCATGAGCACCACCGCTTTGATCAATGCGGTTATCAGCGGCCTGGGCGTGGCAGTATTGCCGGAACGGATGCTGACAGCTCCCCTGGAAGAAGGTCTGGTGGTGCCTATCCAGGTGGAAGGAATGGAGATGAGACGAAAGTTTCATATTGTCTACCACAAGGATAAGTTCCTCACCCCCTCCGCCCAGGCGTTCATAAAACTGTGCCAAAGTTATGAGCAGGAGCATCCCGATGCCCCATACCATGGGCTTTACTGAAAGGAAAATCCCTGTTTTTATATTTTCCTCACCAGGGGATGTTTTCGGAGTTGTTCCGCTGACAAAAACATCCGCCGCCTCAGACAGGGTTTCTTGACTTGGGAAGGAAAGTCCATTATGATGAAAACAGTATTTCGCTGAAAGGATGTGTCGTTGTGTCCGATACACTGAAATCCAGACTGCTGCAGCTATTGCTGGATAACCGGGATAAGCCTGTTTCGGGGCAGCTGCTGAGCGGACAGCTGGGAGTGACCCGGGCGGCGGTGTGGAAGGAGATCGAACAGCTGCGCAGGGAGGGTTTTGTTATTACCTCGGCTACCAACCGGGGATATCAGCTGACGCAGATGCCGGATCTGCTGACCCGGGAGCTGATCGGCGGGTATCTGCCCTCCTCCCGCAAGGCATCCGTGATCTGTATGCAGGAGGTGGATTCCACCAACACCGCCGCCCAGAAGCTGATCCTGGAGGGGGGCGAGGATGGACTGGTGGTGGTGGCAGATCATCAAACCAAGGGCTCCGGCCGCATGGGACGTCCGTTCCTTTCCCCCGCCGGTGTGGGTGTATATCTGTCCATGGTGGTGGAACCCCATTGTACAACCGACGCCCTCAATCTTCTCACCTCTTACGCAGGTTTGGCGGTTTGCCTGACCATTGAGGAGTGTACCGGTCTGCGGCCTTCCATCAAGTGGCCCAATGATGTGATCCTGGAGGGAAAGAAAGTCTGCGGTATCCTCACCAAGCTGGTTTCCGACGGGGAGAACAATCGGGTCACTCATGCGGTAATCGGCATCGGGATCAATGTGGGCCAGGAGGAGTTCCCCCAGGAGCTGCGGGATAAAGCCATTTCCCTGCGGCAGGCAGGCGCGCAGGACCTCTGCCGTGCCAAACTGGCAGCTACCCTGATCCAGGTGCTGGACCGGATCTTTTTTGAGGAGAAATGGCTTCAGACCACTCCTGATGCGGCCCTGGAGCAGCTGAAGGAGCGCTCCTGTACTCTGGGCCGGGAGGTCCTGGTCATCTCCCCCAGGGAGGAACGCCGGGGACAAGCGGTGGATCTGGACCGTTGGGGCGGTCTGGTTGTGGATTTCTCTGATGGCAGCCGGGAGACTGTCACCTTCGGGGAAGTGAGTGTTCGGGGCGTTTTGGGCTATTTGCCTCAATGAAAAGGGAAGCTTCCCTGAGAGACAGAAGGAGAGACAGATGAAAAAAGTGCTGGTTGTGATCGATGGCCAGGGGGGCGGCTTTGGAAGAGCCCTCATTGAAAAACTGCGTCAGCAGCCTCTGTCCGAAGTGGAAATCCGGGCGGTAGGTACCAATGCCCTGGCAACCTCGGCCATGCTGAAAGCGGGAGCTGACGCCGCCGCCACCGGAGAAAACGCGGTGATCGTCAACGCCGGGCGGGCGGATATCCTGGCGGGACCGGTAGGAATCGTTCTGGCCAACTCTATGATGGGGGAGTTCAGCCCCGCCATGGCCGCCGCTGTGGGAGAAAGTCCTGCCAAACGTGTGCTGATTCCTGTGAGCCGCTGCGCCACCTATGTGGCCGGTGTCGCGGAAAAGCCCCTGGCACAGTATCTGGAGGACGCGGCAGCGCTGATCCGCAGACTGCTGGAGGAGGAGTGAGTTTCCCCTTTTTCTGAAAAACGATGGAGAGACGAGCCGCAGTTTTGAGAAACGAAGGCAGATCCTTTTGCTGATGACAAAGGAGCCAATTTTTTGAAAGTGAAAAGGCGACTTTATGTTTTCCGATGCAGACCCATATTCAGGGCTTCCAGACATTGCGAGCATGATAGATCATGATGAAGGTGCAATTGAGAAGATCCGTTTTTGGGCAGACAGGGGGGGCGGCGGTTTATCCGCCGCCCCCCTTTGGCCGCCTTGGCGGCCAAATCCGATCAAGGCAGCGAGTGGATTGTCCGGCTTTACCCGGGCAACCGGCGAGCGGGCGGTTTTTCCTATACTGGGATAGGAACAAGGAGCATCCCTCCACCCGTTCCCCTTAACACTAAAAGGTACCAGCCAAAACAGTGGCAGGCACTTTTTCGGACTAACTTGATCGCTATTGCCCCAACTATGGGTTTCCAAAGGGACGAGTCCCTTTGGGCGTATCCCCTTGCCATCAGTTTCCACCCAGCGTCCATCGAGGACAGAAAAACAATCTTAGCCTCAGGCAGCGAGTGGATTGTCCGGCTTTATACGGACAACCGGCGAGCGGGCGGTTTTTCCTATACCGGGATAGGAACAAGGACCATCCCTCCACCCGTTCCCCTTAACACTAAAAGGTACCAGCTAAAACAGCGGCAGGCACTTTTTCGGACTAACTTGATCGCTATTGCCTCAACTATGGGTTTCCAAAGGGACGAGTCCCTTTGGGCGTATCCCCTTGCCACCAGTTTCCACCCAGCGTCCATCCAGGACAGAAAAACAATCTTAGCCTCAGGCAGCGAGTGGATTGTCCGGCTTTACCCGGGCAACCGGCGAGCGGGCGGTTTTTCCTATACCGGGATAGGAACAAGGACCATCCCTCCATCCGTTCCCCTTAACACTAAAAGGTATCAGCCAAAACAGTGGCAGGCACTTTTTCGGACTAACTTGATCGCTGTCGCCTCAACTATGGGTTTCCAAAGGGACAAGTCCCTTTGGGCGTAACTCCTGGCACAAACTTTCGCCCAGCTCTTATTCAAGTAAGAAAATCGATTTCCATCCCGCAGAAAGCAGCGAAATCTATAAATAAAGACCTCCCGGCCCATCCAAAAGGACAAACCAGGAGGTCTTTTCTTTGCAATTGCTGATTCCTCAGCTGCACAACGGCAACAATTTCCTTATTTGAACATCATCAGCAGGAAACCGGCGGCAACTGCGGAACCGATCACGCCGGCCACGTTGGGACCCATGGCGTGCATCAGCAGGAAGTTGGTAGGATTAGCCTTGGCGCCTTCCACCTGGGAAACACGGGCGGCCATGGGAACAGCGGACACACCGGCGGAACCGATGAGAGGATTAACCTTACCATGGGTAAGAGCGCACATCACTTTACCCAGCAGCACGCCGCCCGCGGTAGAGAAGCAGAAGGCGAACAGGCCCAGGAACACAATGGCCAGGGTCTGGGGCCGCAAGAAGACCAAACCGTCAGCGGTAGCGCCAACAGTGGTGCCCAGCATGATGGTAACGATGTTGCACAGAGCATTCTGAGCGGTATCGCTGAGACGTTCGGTGCAGCCGCACTCACGGAAGAGGTTGCCCAGCATCAGCATACCGATGAGGGGAGCAACAGAGGGCAGCAGCAGCACGCAGAAGACGGTAACAACGATGGGGAATACGATCTTCTCGGTCTTGGAGACCTTGCGCAGCTGGCTCATCTTGATTTCCCGCTCTTCCTTGGTGGTCAGCGCCCGCATGATGGGGGGCTGAATGAGGGGGATCAGCGCCATGTAGGAATAGGCCGCCACAGCGATGGGAGCCAGCAGCTCAGGAGCAAGATTGTTGGTCAGGAAAATAGCGGTGGGACCATCGGCGCCACCGATGATGCCAATAGCGGCAGCCTGAGCGGCGGTGAAGAGCGGCACTCCGTCAATGACCACATAGGTACCCAGCAGGTTGGCCACGGTGAAGGCCACATAGATGCCCAGCTGAGCGGCAGCGCCCAGCAGCAGGCTGGCAGGGTTGGCCAGAAGAGGACCAAAGTCGGTCATAGCGCCTACGCCCATGAAGATCAGACAGGGGAAAATGGAGCTTTTGACGCCGGAATAGATGATCCGCAGCACACCGGAGTTATACCAGTGAGTGGAGGCCACCTGAGCGGCAGCGGCGTTGACCGCTTCCACCGAGCCGGTGCCGTTGGCCAGAGCAGCCTGGGCAGCGGCCAAAGCATTGGAGGCCTCAGCGGTGGCGTCATACATCAGGCCGGCTTCCGGAAGGTTGGCCAGCATCATACCGAAGGCGATGGGCACCAGCAGAAGGGGCTCGAACTTCTTGACAATGGCCATGTACAGCAGCACGAAGGAGATGAGAAGCATCGCGCCCTGCTGCCAGGTCATGGCCGCAAAACCGGACTGTGCAAAGGTTTGCACAATAATCTCAATAAAATTCATCCTGCGTCACCATCCTTAGCCCAGAACAACCAGGACGTCGTCGGTGTTGACAGTGCTTCCTTTCGCAGTAAGTACCTGAGAAACGGTGCCGTCGCAGGGAGCCACGATATCGTTTTCCATCTTCATGGCTTCCAGAACGATGAGGACGTCACCGGCCTTGACAGCCTGGCCGACAGTGGCGTTGACCTTCAGAATGGTGCCGGGCATGGGGCACTTCACCTGGGTGCCGGCGCCGGGAGCCACAGGAGCGGGAGCGGCGGCAGGAGCAGGGGCAGCCGCGGGAGCGGGAGCAGCAGCAGGGGCCGGAGCGGGAGCAGCTACGGGAGCAGGAGCGGCCACAGGAGCGGCCACAGGAGCGGCCACAGCGGTGGTAACATTGAGGATCTCGGCGCTGGACTCCTCCACATCGACTTCGTAGTTCTTGCCGTTGAGAGTAACAATGTATTTCATAACAGGTATCCTCCTAAAACACAATTCAGTCTACTTTCTTGATGGACTTGAAAATCAGCTTGTTGACAGGCTTGCCCAGTTTGTTGGCTACAAGGGCCATGATCACAGCGGCGTCCCGCTCCTCCACGCCATCCATTTCGATGACGCCCTTGATGGAGTGGAAAGCCAGGTGATTGAGGGGAATGCCGGTCTTGTCGCTGACAATGGCCATAACGGCGGCGGCGGAAGGGGCATCCACATCGGTGAGGGTCAGGCCGGGAGCGGCCACAGGGGGGGCAGCCACAGGAGCAGCCACTGCAGGAGCGGCAGCCACGGGAGCCGGAGCAGCGGCGGCAGGAGCCGGAGCCTGCTCACCCCGCTCAGTAGCGGCGCGAACAGCCTTGGAGATAAGGGTGATGATGAAAGCCAGAATGATCAGCTCCATGAACACCACCAGCATCCCGATGAGGGACAGCAGCAGGGAGTTGCCCAATCCCATTGGTACAGAACCATCCAGCATAAAGGCAAAACCTCCTTACTTGATTTCCTTGATGGTATAGGAGAAGGTGTTCTTCTCTTTTTCGGCCCGCTTCTGGAAGAAAGCTTCCGCCTGAGCGGGGAAGGCGATGTAGGACAGAACGTCCTCGTCGGACTTGGCCAGGGAGCCGATCTCCTTCTTGCCCTCCTCAAAGCCGGGCTTGAGGGTGTCGGCAAAACGGCAGGTGATGGGCTTCTCGTCTCCCAGGATCTTCTTGACCAGGGCGGGATCGATCTCGCCGGGAGCCTTGCCGTATTCACCGCGGACATAGGCTTTGATCTCCTTGGAAACGTTCTTGTAACGCTCGCCGGCCAGAACATTGGCGGTAGCCTGTACGCCCACCATCTGGCTCATGGGAGTGACCAGAGGAGGATAGCCCAGATCCTTGCGGACAGCGGGAACCTCATTGAGAACCTCGTCCAGACGGTCCAGGGACTTCTGAGCGGTCAGCTGAGCCACCAGGTTGGAGAGCATACCGCCGGGAACCTGATACACCAGAGCGTCGGTCTCAGTGCCCATAACACGGGGATTGAGGGTCTTGTCTTCCAGATAGCCCGCCTTGATGGGTTTGAAGAAATCGTTGATCTCTTTGAGGACCTTGTCATTGAGACCCACTTCATAGCCTTCCTGACGGAAGATGTAAGCCATGGTCTCGGTGGCGGGCTGAGAAGTGCCGCCGGAGAAGGAAGAAATGGCGGTGTCCACCACGTCAGCGCCTGCCTCCACGGCCTTCTGCAGGGTCACGGGGCCCAGACCGGTGGTGCAGTGGGTGTGTACAACGATGGGGAGCTTGACGGTCTCCTTGAGGGCTTTGACCAGGTCATAAGCCTCCTGAGGACCCATGATGCCGGCCATATCCTTGATGCAGATAGAGCCGACGCCCATGCCTTCCATATCCTTGGCCAGCTTGACATAGCTTTCCAGGTTGTGAATGGGGCTGGTGGTGTAGCAGATACAGCCGGAAGCGTGAGCCCCGTTCTTCAGGGTTTCGTCCACGGCGACCTCGATGTTACGGATGTCATTGAGGGCGTCGAAGATACGGATAATATCCATGCCGTTCTCGATGGACTTCTTGACAAACATACGGACCACATCATCGGGATAGTGCTTGTATCCCAGAAGATTCTGGCCGCGGAGGAGCATCTGGAGCTTGGTGTTGGGGCATGCGGCCTTGATCTTCCGCAGACGCTCCCAGGGGTCCTCATCCAGATACCGCAGGCAGGAGTCAAAAGTGGCTCCGCCCCAGCACTCCAGGGAGTAGTACCCAGCCTGATCCAGCTTTTCCAGGATCGGCTGGAACTTGTTGAAGGGCAAACGAGTCGCGATCAGGGACTGGTTTGCATCCCGCAACACAGTTTCGGTGAATTGAACCTTCATAGTGCGTTTACCTCCATGCAATTGATTCGAAAAATCTACCCACTTTATAATATCGGAAATTGCCCCCTGATGCAAGGCTTTTCCCCGCCCCATAGGGGCAGAAACCAAATCTTCGTGCACTTTTTTTGTGACAGCACAGACTTATGGGAAATTTTTTTTGTATTCTGACAAAATCAGAAGCTCTTTTCCAAAAGGAAAGCTTTCTCTTCCTCAAAGGCAAAGGCCGCCGGCAAGCCAAACAGCTCTCCGGCGGCGAAAAAACGGTCAAAATGACGAAAAATCACATATTTCTGGAGGCAATGAAATCCACGCCGGTACCGCAGATATCCTTGACCACCACATCTCCCACATGAACGGGCGCTTCCAGCTCCACCGAGTTGAGCAGCTTCATGGCGTCCTTGATCAGCCCCTTGGGGATGTCGCTGCTGGTTTTGACGGGGCAGCGGGGATGGATGCCCCCCTTGACCTTTACGGTAGAGGTGATGACCCGGGTGGGGTTGACCAGCTCTTTCTTACCATATTCCCGGCCCCGCTCGCAGCCGAAGCCGGTGACAGCGTAGCCGTTCTCCTCGTCCACCGACAGATGGCAGCCCTTGGGGCAGACGATGCAAATGACGTTTGTCATGTTCCGCACTCCTTCCTTACTGATGCTCCACCGAAACGGTGATCTCGTCTGAGGCCTTATCCAGCAGCACCTTGGGGATGGTGATCTTCTCCATCTCGCCGGGGGCCATATGCTCCCGCTTGAAGGCGCACAGCTGGGTGTCTCCGCTGGTCACTTTGATGACCATGTCCTGGTAGACATTGTTGACCCGGAAGAAAACATCCACGCCCTTTTCCACGTTCTCCCGGCGGATGTGCTGGGGAACGGTGTAGTTGACGCAGCTGCCGGTCTTGACCTCGGTAACAGGTCCCCCGGCCTTGTGGCCCAGGGCATACTTGGCGGCGGCGGCACCGGCCCGCTTGCTCTCAGCGGTGACGAAGTCCACCAGATCATGGACGTGTACCACGTTGCCGGAAGCGAAGATGCCGGGGGCGGAAGTCTCCATGTTCTCATAGACCACAGCGCCGTTGGTGCGGCGGTCCATAACGATCTGGGCGTTGCGGGTCAGCTCGTTTTCAGGAATCAGGCCCACGGAAAGAAGAACGGTATCGCAGTCAAACTCGATCTCGGTGCCGGGGATGGGACGGCGGTTTTCATCCACCTTGTTGATGATGACCTTTTCCACCCGCTCCTTGCCGATGATGTTGGTGATGGTGTGGGACAGATACAGGGGAATATCATAGTCATTGAGGCACTGGACGATATTCCGGGTCAGGCCGTTGGAATAGGGGCACAGCTCCACGCAGGCCAGCACCTTGGCGCCTTCCAGGGTCATGCGGCGGGCCATGATCAGGCCGATGTCGCCGGAACCCAGAATAACAACCCGCTTGCCCACCATATAGCCTTCCATATTCACATACCGCTGGGCCGCGCCTGCGGTAAAGACGCCTGCGGGGCGGTCACCGGGGATGGCGATGGCGCCGCGGGTACGCTCACGGCAGCCCATGCACAGCACCACAGCGCCGGCGGTCAGCTCCTGGTAGCCCTCCTTGGCGCTGATGCAGCGGACGATGTGGTCCTGGGTGATCTCCACCACCATGGTGTCCAGCTTCACTTCAATGGCGGTTTGTTTGACCAGCTCCACAAAGCGTCCGGCGTATTCCGGACCGGTCAGCTCCTCTTTGAAGTAATGAAGGCCGAAGCCGTTGTGAATGCACTGGTTGAGGATGCCGCCCAGCTCCTTATCCCGTTCAATGACCAGCACCTTTTTGGCGCCCTTGTCGTAGGCTTCACAGGCGGCGGCCAGACCGGCGGGACCTCCGCCGATGACAATGACATCATAATTGGTATTCATCACTTTACCTCCTGTTTGGTGGGATTGGTCAGGATGTAGGAGCCTTCCTCATCCATCTGGATGTCCATCAGGGACACGCCCAGTTCCCGGGCCAGGATCTCGTGGACGCGGGGGCCGCAGAAACCGCCCTGGCAGCGGCCCATGCCGGCATTGCAGCGGCGCTTGATGGCGTCGATGGAACGGGGAACGATGGGACGATGGATGGCTTCCACGATCTCTCCCTCGGTGATGGTCTCGCAGCGGCAGATGACCCGGCCATAGAGAGGATTCTCAGCGATGACTTTCTTTTTGCCCTCGGCATCCAGCTCACGGAACTTGATCCGCTTGCGGGTGTCGATGAACTGCTCCTTGGCCTCGGTTTCAAGACCGCAGCCCTTCAGCAGCTCCACAGCCATTTTGCCGATAGCGGGAGCGGAGGACAGACCAGGAGACTTGATGCCGCCCAGGTTGATGAAGTTCTTGCAGGCAGGGGACTGCTCAATAATAAAGTCGGAACGGTCGGTGTTGGCACGGACACCGGCGAAGTTGCGGATGCTGTCCCGGAAGTTGATGGAGGGGACGGATTTCACCGACAGGCGGCGGACAAAGTCCAGACCCTCGGCGGTATTGTCCACATCATCTCCGTGGGCGCAGTTGACAGCGTTGGGGCCGACGATCAGATTGCCATGAACGGTGGGGGAGACCAGCACGCCCTTGCCCACTTCGGAGGGACACTGGAACACCACCTTGTTCACCAGATTGCCCTGGGATTTGTCCATCATGTAATATTCGCCCCGGTTGTAAATGGTATGGAAACCGGAGCCGCCCACCATTTCGTGGACCTTATCGGCGTAAACGCCGGCGGCATTGACCACATACCGGGCCTCAAACTCCCCGGAAGCGGTGGTGATGTGGAATACATCATCCTTCTTCTCAATGGCGGTCACCTTGGAATTGAGGTGCATCTCCACGCCGTTGCGGACAGCGGTCTCCGCCAGCGCGATGCAGAACTCCCAGGGGTTGACGATGGCGGCGGAGGGAGCGTACAAAGCGCCGTGAACCTCGGTGCTGATGTTGGGCTCCATGGCCAGCACTTCCTCTTTGGTCAGCACCTTCATGTCCGGCACGCCGTTCTGAACGCCCCGGTCATACAGCTTGTGTACAGTTTCCATTTCCTTTTCAGAGAAGGCCAGCACGAAAGAGCCGATCTGCTTGCGCTCCACATCCAGCTTTTCGCACAGCTCCTTGGCCAGACGAACGCCTTCCACGTTCAGCTTGGCCATCAG
The DNA here is from genome assembly GCF_900104675.1 of Angelakisella massiliensis. Lineage (GTDB taxonomy): Bacteria > Bacillota > Clostridia > Oscillospirales > Ruminococcaceae > Angelakisella > Angelakisella massiliensis. The sequence goes on from NZ_LT629945.1 coordinate 1,061,325, forward strand.
GGTGCCGGGCTCCGGGTCGTATCCGGCGTGGAGGATGGCGCTGTTGGCTTTGGTGGTGCCGTTGGCCACGTCGTTCTGAGCCTCCAGCACAGCCACCTTCAGCTTATACCGGGAAAGTTCGTAGGCAGTGGACGCGCCGATGATACCGCAGCCGATAATTGCTACATCATACATAGGTGTTTGTCTCCCTCCTGTTTTGTTTGGCGGCGCTTTTCCCATCATTCCATCGGTACCTCTTGCAGCGGAAACCACAGGAAAAACAAAAAGAGCCAAAGCAAACAAAACCCGGGGGGCTTTGTCTACCTTGACTCAAATTCTCACAAGGATAAACGCCGATCCTTCAGACACAAATAGTATAACACATCCCCTGTTTTGGAACAAGGGTCAAAAACGACAAAAGCGGGAAAAGCCTTTGTGCATTATTCCTCCTGGCGGCTGAGCTTCTCCAGATCATAAGGAGTTTCCTGATAAACGTAATAGTTCAGCCAGTTGGAGAACAGCAGGTTGGCGTGCCCCCGCCACCGGATCATTGGCTCGCGGGTGGGGTCGTCATCAGGATAGTAGTGGGCCGGAACAGAGATGGGCAGCCCTTTGTTCCGGTCCCGCCAGTATTCGTCCGCCAGGGTGTAGCGGTCATATTCCGAGTGTCCGGTAACAAAAATCTGCCGTCCTCCCTGGGCCTCTGCCAGATATACTCCCGCGTCGGGAGACATCGCCAGAATCTGCACTTGGGGACAGGCGGCAATGTCCTCCCGCAGGACAGTGGTATGGCGGCTGTGAGGCGCCCAAAATTCCTCATCAAAGCCTCGGAGCAGAGGGTAATTGTCCACCAGGGGATGATGGGCGAAAATGCCGAACATTTTCGCCGGCAGCGGATGCTTGGGAATACCATAGTGGTAGTACAGCCCCGCCTGAGCTCCCCAGCAGATATGGAGAGTGGAATAAACATGGCTGCGGCTCCATTCCATGATGCGGCACAGCTCCGGCCAGTAATCCACTTCTTCAAAAGGCAATGTCTCCACCGGCGCACCGGTGATGATCATGCCGTCAAAACGCTGGTCCTCGATCTCCGGCAGGGTCTTATAAAATTTGATCAGATGCTCCGCGCTGGTGTTTTTGGAGCGATGACTGCTGACCTGCAGCAGCTCCACATCCACCTGAATAGGGGAGTTCCCCAACAGCCGCAAGAGCTGGGTTTCTGTCTCGATCTTCTTGGGCATCAGGTTGAGGATGACGATTTTCAGCGGACGAATGTCCTGATGATCCGCCCGGTCCTCCCGCATGACAAAAATATTTTCCTGCTCCAGCACCGAGAAGGCGGGCAGCTCGTTGGGAATCTTGATGGGCATAAAATGGAACCTGGCCTTTCCTGTAAAATCTTCTGTCCCCCAGTATAAAGGAAAATGTCCCGGAATGCAACGGCGGGGATTGTGCCCAAAAAAGAAATGGGGTATCATAAAAGGAAAAGAGCGGATATGCCTCAGAACGATCCCCCCAAGGCATATATATAATAATGTATAGGGAGAGGAATGGGGGATGAGAGGGGAAACGGGGGATACGGCCAAAGGGACTCTCGGCGGGGCAAAGTCCGCTACTCTCGGAATGCCCAATTAAGGAATTGGGCATTCCTCGCCCGCTCCCTTGCCCCGCCTCTTCCGAAAAAAGTCCCGCTCCCGTCCGGCTAAAGGCTTGCAAGCGCGCCTTATTGACGCCGTCTGGTCGCTAGCAACTTTTTTCGGGCGGAGGCTATTAAAATTCAAGAGGAAATTTTGGTAGTACCGCAAATGTGCGGCTTAAAGGCGGCGCAGCTAAGCTGCGCCGCCCCCAAAGAGGGCGAAAACAATGGTTTGCAGGAAAAGGGACTTATCATCTTATTTCAGCTTACAAACCCTGTAGTTTTCTGAAAAGCTGGGGGAGACCCGATGGCGGCGGTTTATCCGCCGCCCATAAAAGAACGAAACTGGAGTTTTGCAGAGGAGAAGTCCTGTCCGCTCACTTTTGTCTCAAGCCCTATCCGCCCGTGGCGGATTTTAATTCTACCTTATCCGCGCAACGGAATACCGGTTCCGCATCGAATAAAAATTACCGTCGCCCGGAAAAAGTTGCTAGCGCAGCGGAGGCGTCGGGAGGGCGTTTACAACCGAGCAGCCGGAGCAAGCGTGACTTTTTCCGGAGGAGCAGACGCAAGGGAGTGGGCGGATGGTCCCCGCACAGGGGACCGGAGCATAGCGGACTTTGCGTCTGCGAGGGCGGCAGCGGAATTCCGGTATTAGCAAGGCGGCGGTATCTGTACTTCCTGCCGTGGGTAGGAGCGAGGGAATGCCGCCCCCGTGTGTCAGGCGGTAACTAAAACTACCTTAGCATACCGAAAAAAGTTGCTAGCGCAGTGGAGCCGTTGTGAGGGCGTTTACCAACCGAGCAGGCGAAGCAAGCGGGACTTTTTTCGGAGAAGCGGGGGCAAGGAAATGGAGTGGATGGTCCTCGCTTAGAGGACCGGAACGAAATGAACTTTGTCCCCGCGTCGGAGCGGAGGGGCGACTTGAAGCGATTTTCCGAGCGTACCAG
>NZ_LT629945.1:1064255-1101755 GCF_900104675.1 Angelakisella massiliensis
AATTCTACCTTATCCGCGCAACGGAATACCGGTTCCGCATCGAATAAAAATTACCGTCGCCCGGAAAAAGTTGCTAGCGCAGCGGAGGCGTCGGGAGGGCGTTTACAACCGAGCAGCCGGAGCAAGCGTGACTTTTTCCGGAGGAGCAGACGCAAGGGAGTGGGCGGATGGTCCCCGCACAGGGGACCGGAGCATAGCGGACTTTGCGTCTGCGAGGGCGGCAGCGGAATTCCGGTATTAGCAAGGCGGCGGTATCTGTACTTCCTGCCGTGGGTAGGAGCGAGGGAATGCCGCCCCCGTGTGTCAGGCGGTAACTAAAACTACCTTAGCATACCGAAAAAAGTTGCTAGCGCAGTGGAGCCGTTGTGAGGGCGTTTACCAACCGAGCAGGCGAAGCAAGCGGGACTTTTTTCGGAGAAGCGGGGGCAAGGAAATGGAGTGGATGGTCCTCGCTTAGAGGACCGGAACGAAATGAACTTTGTCCCCGCGTCGGAGCGGAGGGGCGACTTGAGGCAATTTTCCGAGCGTACCAGGCGGGGAAGCAAAAGCAGCCGTTCTTTTTTCCTTATAAAATGGAAATAACCAACGCCCGGAAAAAGTTGCTAGCGCAGCGGAGGCGTTGGGAGGGCGTTTACTACCCTAAAGGGCACAGGCAACCGAGCAGCCGAAGCAAGCGTGACTTTTTCCGGAGGAGCAGACGCAAGGGAGCGGGCGGATGGTCTCCGTACAGGGGACCGGAGCATAGCGGACTTTGTGTCGGCGAAGCGGAACGCTGGTGAATTTTGCTTCCTTTGTTTCATTACAAAGGAAGTGCCCGCCCGGCATGAGGGCTACAGACTGACGATACCACAAAAAGTAGATTCCCCCGGCTGTGCCGGGTCCGAAATTTTTCAGCCCAATAAAAAAATAATTCCTCTGACTATACAAACTCTCAATCGTGGGTTTCAATAACGTGAAAATCTGCCTTGCCTGTACAGCCTTGCAGAGGTTTGCGCTTTTACACCTATATAATATAAAGAGCAATCATCTTCTTAGCTAGATTCGAGAAAGGAAGTGCGAAAAAATGAAGAATAAAAAATGGAGAGAGGCTTTCCTTTTGGCTATGGCTCTGGCTTGGTCGCTGCTATGCGGTTTCAGCTGTCCTGTTTCCTATGCCCCGCAGGTGATCATCCAGGAGGAAACGGCCCTTCCCTCCACTCCGCCGCCCGACTCCCAACAGCAGGAGGAAGAAATCTTTGAAGCGGTTGAGCCGGAAGCGGAAGATCTGCAGCAGAATGATTCTCCCCAGTCCCAGGAGCAGCAATCTTCTCAGGAAGAACAGGTTTCCGGGTCCTCCTTATTTGATAATGGATTATTGGAAGGACGTCCGTTGACCACAGGGGAAGTTCTGCTGGTGGGGTGTGTGATCGCCCTGGGAATCTCTTTGGTTGGAGTTTTGGGCGGAAGAAAGTAAGGTTGAGAGGGTAATTCTTTAACTTTAAGTAATAAATGGCGTATAATATACTGCAAAATGGGACAAAATGGAAGCGAAACAACTTTTTTCAGAAAAAAAGTGAAAAAACTTGAAAAAAGGTGTTGACATATCTATTGGCCTGTGGTATTATAACTAAGCTGTCTCGCGGGGCTGCGGAAAACGAAAGAAAAACTCCGAGAGAAACAGCGCTGGCACCTTGAAAATTGAACAACATTTAGCTTACAAGCGAAACCCTTGTAAATGATTTTTGAAGTTTTATAAAAACTTTGCAGCATACTCTGATTCCGATTTCAGGAAAAAGAGAATGCCAGTGAGTAATGAGAATTTAGGTTCGAAATTACTTCGTTGAATTGATTTAGAGCTGAAAAGCTTTAGATACCATTTAATGAAGAGTTTGATCCTGGCTCAGGACGAACGCTGGCGGCGCGCCTAACACATGCAAGTCGAACGGAGTAAGATGAGCTTGCTTATCTTACTTAGTGGCGGACGGGTGAGTAACACGTGAGCAACCTGCCTTCGAGTGGGGAATAACAGTCGGAAACGACTGCTAATACCGCATAACACATTGGGATGGCATCATCCTGATGTCAAAGATTTATCGCTCGAAGATGGGCTCGCGTCCGATTAGCTAGTTGGCGGGGTAACGGCCCACCAAGGCGACGATCGGTAGCCGGACTGAGAGGTTGATCGGCCACATTGGGACTGAGACACGGCCCAGACTCCTACGGGAGGCAGCAGTGGGGGATATTGCACAATGGGGGAAACCCTGATGCAGCGACGCCGCGTGTAGGAAGACGGTCCTCTGGATTGTAAACTACTGTCTTCAGGGACGATAATGACGGTACCTGAGGAGGAAGCTCCGGCTAACTACGTGCCAGCAGCCGCGGTAATACGTAGGGAGCGAGCGTTGTCCGGAATTACTGGGTGTAAAGGGAGCGTAGGCGGGGAGGCAAGTTGGATGTGAAAACTATCGGCTCAACTGATAGACTGCATTCAAAACTGTTTCTCTTGAGTGAAGTAGAGGCAGGCGGAATTCCTAGTGTAGCGGTGAAATGCGTAGATATTAGGAGGAACACCAGTGGCGAAGGCGGCCTGCTGGGCTTTTACTGACGCTGAGGCTCGAAAGTGTGGGGAGCAAACAGGATTAGATACCCTGGTAGTCCACACCGTAAACGATGATTACTAGGTGTGGGGGGTCTGACCCCTTCCGTGCCGGAGTTAACACAATAAGTAATCCACCTGGGGAGTACGGCCGCAAGGTTGAAACTCAAAGGAATTGACGGGGGCCCGCACAAGCAGTGGAGTATGTGGTTTAATTCGAAGCAACGCGAAGAACCTTACCAGGTCTTGACATCTCCTGCATAACCTAGAGATAGGTGAAGTCCTTCGGGACAGGAAGACAGGTGGTGCATGGTTGTCGTCAGCTCGTGTCGTGAGATGTTGGGTTAAGTCCCGCAACGAGCGCAACCCTTGTTTTTAGTTGCTACGCAAGAGCACTCTAAAGAGACTGCCGTTGACAAAACGGAGGAAGGTGGGGATGACGTCAAATCATCATGCCCCTTATGACCTGGGCTACACACGTACTACAATGGCAATTAACAGAGGGAAGCGACACCGCGAGGTGGAGCAAAACCCTAAAAATTGTCCCAGTTCAGATTGCAGGCTGCAACTCGCCTGCATGAAGTCGGAATTGCTAGTAATCGCGGATCAGCATGCCGCGGTGAATACGTTCCCGGGCCTTGTACACACCGCCCGTCACACCATGGGAGTCGGTAACACCCGAAGTCAGTAGCCTAACCGCAAGGAGGGCGCTGCCGAAGGTGGGATTGATGACTGGGGTGAAGTCGTAACAAGGTAGCCGTATCGGAAGGTGCGGCTGGATCACCTCCTTTCTAAGGAGACATACGGATGCAACAGTCCGTGTACTCTGGTCAGTGCAAGAGTTTCGTGCTGAATGTTGTTCGATTTTGAAGGCGCCAGCCTTCAAAATCACGGTCAAATACCGTGGGGGTGTAGCTCAGCTGGGAGAGCACCTGCCTTGCACGCAGGGGGTCAGGAGTTCGATCCTCCTCATCTCCACCAAAACATCGGAGTGATCTGATGGGCGGTGGACGAGGAGAAACGGAAGCCGGAGCCTTTGAGTGACACTCTGATGAACATGGGCGCATAGCTCAGGTGGTTAGAGCGCACGCCTGATAAGCGTGAGGTCGGTGGTTCGAGTCCACTTGTGCCCACCAGTCACTGTGAAGTGACACTATGGTTGAAAGACCGGAAACGCACCTTGAAAATTGAACAACGAATACAAATATTTACTGCGAAAAGCAAGATATTAGAGTGAAGATATTCATTGCAAAATGGGTATAAAAAACTACAATATTTGCCAGAGTAGAAACAGCTAAAGATTCAAAACATGGTCAAGCTACAAAGAGCGCAGGGCGAATGCCTTGGCACTGGGAGCCGATGAAAGACGTGATAAGCTGCGATAAGCCACGGGGAGCTGCAAATAAGCTTTGATCCGTGGATTTCTGAATGGAGAAATCCGGCCGGAGTCAAGTCCGGTCATCATATACTGAATCAATAGGTATATGAGGGGAACCGCCTGAACTGAAACATCTAAGTAGGGCGAGGAAAAGAAATCAACCGAGATTCCGCTAGTAGTGGCGAGCGAACGCGGACTAGGCCAAACCGGAAGCAGCAATGTTTCCGGGGTTGCGGACCGTATTTAGCATTGTTAAGATCTAACCGAACTGTATGGGAAGGCAGACCAAAGAGCGTGAGAGTCGTGTAGGTGAAAGATTGAGACAGCGAACGGTATCCAGAGTACCGCGGGACACGTGAAACCCCGTGGGAAGCCGGGGGGACCACCCTCCAAGCCTAAACACTACCCAGTGACCGATAGCGTATAGTACTGTGAAGGAAAGGTGAAAAGGACCCCGGGAGGGGAGTGAAAAAGAACCTGAAACCCTGTGCTTACAAGCACCGAGAGCCCGTCAATGGGTGATCGGGTACCTTTTGTAGAATGGTCCGGCGAGTATATTTGACTGGCAAGGTTAAGGGCCTCAGGTCCGGAGCCGAAGCGAGAGCGAGTCTGAACAGGGCGTATAGTCAGTCGGATATGACCCGAAACCGGGTGACCTATCCATGGTCAGGTTGAAGTGAGCGTAAAAGCTCATGGAGGACCGAACCGACCTCCGTTGAAAAGGCGGCGGATGAACTGTGGATAGCGGAGAAATTCCAATCGAACTCGGATATAGCTGGTTCTCCCCGAAATAGCTTTAGGGCTAGCGTTGACTTAGATTACTGGAGGTAAAGCACTGAATAGGCTAGGGGCCGAGAGGTTACCGACCCTTATCAAACTCTGAATGCCAGATAATTGATGGTCAGCAGTCAGACAGTGTGAGATAAGTTTCATTGTCAAAAGGGAAACAGCCCAGACCCACAGCTAAGGTCCATAATACACGTTAAGTGGAAAAGGATGTGGAATTGCATAAACAACCAGGATGTTGGCTTAGAAGCAGCCACACATTCAAAGAGTGCGTAACAGCTCACTGGTCGAGTGATTCTGCGCCGAAAATTCAACGGGGCTAAACGTGTAACCGAAGCTTGGGCTGCATCCTATGGATGCGGGGTAGGGGAGCGTCGTGTGCAGGGTGAAGCAGGAGCGGAAGCGCCTGTGGACTTCACACGAGTGAGAATGCCGGAATGAGTAGCGCGAAATATGTGAGAATCATATTGGCCGAAAGCCTAAGGTTTCTGGAGGAAGGTTCGTCCGCTCCAGGTTAGCCGGGAGCTAAGGTGAGGCGGAGACGCGTAGCCGATGCACATACGGTGGAGATTCCGTAGCCATCAAAGGATTTAAGATCAGTGACACTGACAAAGGGCTTGACCCGGGCGTTGGTAGCCCCGGGCGAAAGGGACCGAAATTAGAGTAGGGAAGCAAGTTTGGCGTCAGGCGAGAAAAGCTGATTGTATATCCGCGATGCCCGTACCGCAAACCGACACAGGTAGGTAGGAAGAGAATTCTAAGGCCAACGGGAGAAGGGTTGTTAAGGAACTCGGCAAGTTGACCCCGTAACTTCGGAAGAAGGGGTGCTCTGGAGACAGAGCCGCAGAGAATAGGTCCAGGCGACTGTTTAGCAAAAACACAGCTCTATGCTAAATCGAAAGATGACGTATATGGGGTGACGCCTGCCCGGTGCTGGAAGGTTAAGAGGAGATGTGCAAGCATTGAATCGAAGCCCCAGTAAACGGCGGCCGTAACTATAACGGTCCTAAGGTAGCGAAATTCCTTGTCAGGTAAGTTCTGACCCGCACGAATGGCGTAACGATCTGGACACTGTCTCAACGACCCACCCGGCGAAATTGTAGTACCGGTGAAGATGCCGGTTACCCGCGACAAGACGGAAAGACCCCATGGAGCTTCACTGTAGCCTAATATTGGATTTCGGTATTTCATGTACAGGATAGGTGGGAGACTAGGAAACAGGGGCGTCAGCTTCTGCGGAGTCGACCTTGGGATACCACTCTTGAAGTGCTGGAATTCTAACCTGCGGCCATGAATCTGGTCGGGGGACATTGTTAGGTGGGCAGTTTGACTGGGGCGGTCGCCTCCAAAAAGGTAACGGAGGCGCTCAAAGGTTCGCTCAGCATGGACAGAAATCATGCTTTTGAGTGTAAACGCATAAGCGAGCCTAACTGCGAGACCGACGGGTCGAGCAGTAACGAAAGTTGGAGTTAGTGATCCGGTGGTATGTGAGTGGAAATGCCATCGCTCAACGGATAAAAGCTACCCTGGGGATAACAGGCTGATCTCCCCCAAGAGTCCACATCGTCGGGGAGGTTTGGCACCTCGATGTCGGCTCATCGCATCCTGGGGCTGTATTCGGTCCCAAGGGTTTGGCTGTTCGCCAATTAAAGCGGTACGCGAGCTGGGTTCAGAACGTCGTGAGACAGTTCGGTCCCTATCTGTCGTGGGCGCAGGATATTTGAGTGGAGCTGTCCCTAGTACGAGAGGACCGGGATGGACGCACCTCTGGTGCATCAGTTGTCACGCCAGTGGCACGGCTGAGCAGCTATGTGCGGAACGGATAAACGCTGAAGGCATCTAAGCGTGAAGCCAACCACAAGATAAGATATCCCACTGAGTCAATCAGGTAAGACCCCTTGAAGACTACAAGGTAGATAGGCACAAAGTGGAAGCGCGGTGACGCGTGTAGCTAGCGTGTACTAATCGGTCGAGGGCTTGACCAGGTCAAGCGAATCTTTAGCTGGTAAATATGAGTTCGTTGTTCAATTTTGAAGGCGCGTTCCAGTCGGAACAGCCGAAAAGACCTGCACCATTAGCTCAGTTGGTAGAGCAACTGACTCTTAATCAGTGGGTCCCGGGTTCGAATCCCTGATGGTGCACCAAAGGAAGGTCCCAAGGCGCGCCGGAAGGCGTGGTCATGGATGATCATAGATACCACGGCGAGACGGCCCGTTGGTCAAGCGGTTAAGACACCGGCCTCTCACGCCGGTAACGCGGGTTCGATTCCCGCACGGGTCACCATTTTCCTCTAGCTTATCCGGACGAAAGTCCTGGTAATACAATAGCTTCCCTGTGAAGGCAAGGCGCAAAGAATAACTGAGGCCGACACGAGGACAGCAGAATAGCCGGTGTTTATTACGGTGAGGTCCCACCCGTTCCCATCCCGAACACGGAAGTTAAGCTCACCAGTGCCGAAGATAGTTGGCGGGAAGCCGCCTGTGAAAATAGGTCTTCGCCGGCATCCACAAAAACCATTCGCAAGAGTGGTTTTTGTTTTGTTTACCATGGCACAGCCATGGGCATAATCCGGTATCTATAACGATGAGGTTCCACCCGTTCCCATCCCGAACACGGAAGTTAAGCTCATCAGTGCCGAAGATAGTTGGCGGGAAGCTGCCTGTGAAAATAGGTCGTTGCCGGAACAGAAAGCCTGACGTTTAACCAAACGTCAGGCTTTTTTGCATCTTCTGATTCTTCAATCACTGTATTTGCTGCGACGAGCTTTTTGATGGATTGGGGAGGGCGGTTTTGAAAGCGGCGGTTTGTTCACTGTCCCCTTTGGCTGTTTGTCGGTGGCCAGGTGTCTTTTTTCCTTATGAAAAGGAAATTATCGCCGCCCGAAAAAAGTTGGCAACGGCCAGATCCAGTCCAAAAAGTGCACTTGTTATCCTAAAGGGCACAGGCAGGCCTTTAGATGGATGGGAACATGACTTCTTTCGGAGGAGTATCGCGCCGGCGGGGGCGTTTTGGAGCTTAACTGCCGCGTGTTTCTTGGGCTGGAGATGACACAAGAGAGGGGACGGATAGCTTCCACCCAGGTAACCAGAGCTGGTCGGACTTTGCGGCCGTAAGAAGCGAGTGGATTGTCCGGTTTTACCCGGACCTGTCCAGGTTATCTGGGCAACCGGCGAGCGGGCGATATTGTCTCTGCCAAGACAGGAGCAGAAACCATCCCTCCCATCCGTTTCCCTTAACACTACAAGGTACAGACTAAAACTACGGCAGGCACTATCTTTGACTAACCAGATCGTGATCGCCTCAACTATGGTTTTTTAAAGGGTGGTCCCCTCAGGAGTACCTCCCCATATCCCCGATACAACCTTTTGCTAGCTGCAACTCAGGAAAGAGACACCATCTCATCGTCCAGAAAGCAGCGAGTGGATTGTCCGGCTTTACCCGGGCAACCGGCGAGCGGGCGGTTTTATCTTTGTTGGCACAGAAACACAAACTATCCTTCTACGGCGTTCCCCTAAAAGCAAAAGGTACCAGCCAAAACAGTGGCAGGCACTATCTTTGACTAACCAGATCGTGATCGCCTCAACTGCGGGATTCCAAAGGGACGAGTCCCTTTGGACGTAACTCCTGACACAAATTTTTGCCTGATACCTGTCTAAGCCAGAGACACATCCCGCCCAACAGCTTTTGACGACTAAAAAGAGATCTGCCCTCTGATGAAGTAAGGCAGATCTCCAAAAGATTTTTTGATGGCTTTACCGGTCCAACTGGAGACACTTCCGCAGCTGATGAGCATCCTCGTTGCTGATCAGCACCAAAATCTTATCTCCGGACAGCAGGCAGGTTTTACCACGGGGAATGATAAGATTGCCCCGACGGGTGATGGAAATGATAACACACTCCTCAGGGAGCTTGATCTCGCTCAGGGAAGCGCCGCTGAAGGCGAAATTATCCGGCAGTTGGATTTCACTGATGACTGCCTGGCCTTGATTAAGAGCCATCACCTGGCGAATGGCTGCAAAGTCCACCTCACGTTCCAGCTGGCGGGCAATGCTGTCAGTGCCGCAGACGGGGATGTCCACCCCCAAAGCCTTCATCACCCCTAAATTTTTGGGGTTATTGACCCGGGCGACGGTTTTTTGGATACCAAACATTTTTTTGGCTAACTGACAGGCCACCAAATTGGTTTCATCCGAGCCGGTGACGGTGACGAAGCTTTGGGCGGAAGCAGCATCGGCGCTTTCCAGGCAATCGGGAGAGCTGCCGTCTCCACAAATGACGGTCACCCCAAGATCATCAGCGATATGCTCACACAGTTTGCGGTCCTGCTCAATAATGATAGGAGTATATCCATGCTCCAACAGTGTTTTGGAGAGGTAATAGCCTACTTTACCGCCTCCAATGACCAATACCTTCATTTCAGCCATATCTGTACTCCTTTTTGTCTCGTGCTGCTGATGTCACAGTATTTTGACATACAGCAATTGATCCCCTTCCTGGAAGGTGTAGTCCCGACAGCTTTCCCGCAGCAGGGTGGTGCCGTCCTTCTGCTGAACACCGATAATGGTTTCACTGTCATCATGTCCCACATCCCGGATAGCGGCGCCGTAAAATTCTTTGGGAACCGGAGTGCGCAGCACGCTCAGCACCGTTTCACCCACGGTGACTTGATTGGAGGTTTCGTTCTCTTTGCCGCTGATCATTTTCTCAATCACATCCACTGTCAGGGACGTGGGAGAGATGGTATTGAGCCCCAGCTGAGAAAAGACCCGTTTCCGGCGAGGATCATACACTCGGGTAATCACTTTTGGAACATGGAAAAATTCCCGGGCAATTTGGGAGACCATCACATTGATATTGTCATCCTCAGTAACTGCCGCCACACAGTCGCAGGATTCAATTCCCGCCTCCTGCAGTACTTCCTGATCAATGGGTACTCCCACAACGGCATATCCTGTAAAATCTTCATCCAGCCGGGAAAAATGCTCTTTATCGGCGTCTACGATGGCGATGTCATGTCCTGCCCGGCACAGGGAATTGGCCAGGCCGGAGCCTACCTTGCCGCAACCGATGATCAGAATATTCATCACAGTTCTCCTCACTTTTGTTGCCTTTGTTCGGGGACGGCCCCGAAATATGTATCTCCAGTATAGCATGGGTGGAAAAGATATGGAAGGGCCAGAAAGAAGAAAAAACAGATCCCCTTGAAAAGAAAATGACGGAAACAGTAAAAAAACAAATATCTCTTTCCCAAAGTGTATTTCCTTTTGAGGCAAAATATCAGGCTGCGTTTCTTGGCTGCTCGCCCCTCCCCCTGCTCTGTAAAAGGATTCCCTGAAAAAATCAGATGCAGCACGAAAAAAGCCCCCATCCATTTGGATAGGGGCTTTGTCCGCTTCACCGGTGTTTTGTCTGAAAAATCAGACAGCGCGCTCAACCTTGCCAGAACGCAAACAACGGGTGCAGGCGTAGATGTGGCAAGGGGACCCGTTCACCATCGCCTTTACGCGCCGCACGTTGGGCTTCCAGCTTCTGTTGGATCTTCTGTGGGAGTGGGAAACCTTGATGCCGAAGGTAACGCCCTTTCCACAAATGTCGCATTTAGCCATGAGTCTGCACCTCCTTTTCAAAACTGCTAATAGGGGTACTACTAGTAGTAAAGTAACATTAGTATATTATCAGCTTTGCCGGTAAAAATCAAGTCTTTTTGGCAATTTTCTTTGCGTCCCCATCTTTTTCCGAAAAAGTGTTCCCGGCGCTGGAAACAGAAAACAAAAGAGAATAATGTTCAAGGTTTGTTTACCTCCGCGGGGAAGGGAAATCTTGTTTTTTCCTGCTGTGCAAAGTATAATAAAAACAGAAGATCCGGGGCAGCGCCTGCCGTGGCTGCGGCGGGCGTCCTTTTTGCCTGCCTGCGGGCGGGCCCCGAGATTTATCAGCGAAAGGAGCGGATCTTTTTTTGAGCAGCATGACACAGCAGGGGCTTTTTGAACTGTTGATCAAGGTGATCGTTCTTTTGACCGCTTTGCCGGTTCATGAATGCGCCCACGCTATGATGGCTTCCCGGTTGGGGGACCAGACTGCCAGAAATTTGGGAAGGGCCACCCTCAATCCCTTGGCCCACCTGGACCCTTTTGGTTCCATTCTAATGTTGTTTACCGGTTTTGGCTGGGCAAAGCCCGTTCCGGTAATGAGCCGGAATTTTAAGAACGTCAGCGTGAAAAAAGGCATGATTCTGGTGGCGGTGGCGGGACCCCTTTCCAATCTGGCGCTGTCACTGGCATTTATGGTCATTTACAAACTGATTTTCCTGGTGGCGGGCGGTATGGGATTGCTGACCGCCAGCGACAGCATTTTTGCGCTGGGCATCATTCTGGAGACGATGATCACGCTGAATATCGGCCTGGCCGTGTTTAATCTGCTGCCGGTGCCGCCTCTGGACGGCTCCAGACTGTTGACAGCCCTGCTGCCTTACAGGATTTACTACAAACTGATGCGCCATGAGCAGCTTTTTATGCTGGTGCTGTTTCTGCTGCTGTGGAGCGGTATTCTTTCCACACCGTTGTTCTTTTTGCGCTACTATGTGTTCAGGGGATTGGATCTGCTGACATTTTTTATGGGCGGTACCATTTTTTAGGCTCCTTGATTGGTATAACTGGAGGGCGCAATGGAAAAACTTTCATTTAAAGTCAATGAGCAGTATGAAGGCCCTTTGGATCTGATCCTTCACCTCATTGCAAAGCATCAGCTGAATATTCAGGACATTAACATATCCAGCCTGCTGGAGCAATATATGGATTATATCCGGGCGTGGCAGGAGCAGAACATGGAGGTTGCCAGCGAATTTTTGGAGATGGCATCCCGCCTGGTATATATTAAGACCGTCAGCCTGCTGCCCAAATATGAGGAGGAGGAAAAGCAGGCAAAAGCCGAGCTGGTGGGACAGCTGCTGGAATATCAGGCCTGTAAAGAGGCTGCGGAGCAGCTGGGACTGCGCCAGAGCGGATTTTCCGCCTTTGTGCGGGCCCCTCAGGAGCTGGAAGCGGATCTCACCTATACCCGGCGCCATGATCCCATGGAGCTGGCCAGAAGCTATTGGGACGCTGTGGGCAAGGGACGCAGAAGGCTGCCGCCTCAGTCGGAGGTTTTTACTCCCTTGGTGGCAAAGCCGGTGGTGTCTGTTTCCTCCCGGATCGTCCATATTTTACGAGGGCTGTATCGCCGTACCCGCCTCAGCTTCCGGGGTCTGTTTGAAGATTCCGGCAGCCGCAGCGAGCGGGTGGCTACTTTCCTGGCAGTGCTGGAGTTGCTGAAGGCCAAGCGCATTCGTATGGAGGATGAAGATCAGACGGTGGTCTTTGCCGGAGGCGGACGGCAGAGAGAATCCGCTTTGGGAAAACAGGAAGGATAAAAGCGTGAAACTGACAGAAACACAGAAACAGATGCTGGCAGTGCTGTTTGCTGCCGGAGCGCCGTTGGAGGCGGCCAGGCTGGGGGAAGCCTTGGAACTGACCCTGGGAGAAACGGTGGATCAGGCGGAGGCATTGACCGCTGTCCTTGATGAGGCAGAAATGCCCTTTGAACTGCGGCGTTTGGGGGAAAGCTATCAGCTTTGCACCAGGCCGGAGTATGGAGGCATCATTCGCCGCACCCTGGAGATCCGGCGGAACACCCCCCTGAGTGCCGCCGCCATGGAGGTACTGGCGGTGATCGCCTATAATCAGCCGGTAACCAGGAGCTTTGTGGAACAGGTGAGGGGAGTGGACAGCTCCTCGGTGGTATCCTCTCTGGTAGAAAAGGGACTGGTGGAGGAGGCGGGACGGCTGGAACTGCCGGGAAAGCCGGTAGCCTACCGCACAACGGCCAATTTCCTCCGGTGCTTTGGACTGGAAAGTTTGGAACAGCTGCCGGATGTTCGTCATCAGGGAGAGGACGAAGCGGAGGATGACAGCCAGGTGACCCTGGAGGATTTGGCTGAAAACGCTTCCCCGGAGGCAAAGTGATTTTTCGCGGCAGAAAAAGACCTTTTGCCGGCCTGACCAAAACCGGCAGGAGTGAGAGATGAACAATGGGCACAGGAGGTGTTCAAATGCTGTATATCCGCAGAGCCGCAGCCAAGGATGCACAGACCATCGCCGTTATTCAGGCGGAATCCTGGCGGCGGGCATATAAGGAGATCCTTCCTCCCCAAAGCCTGGAAAAGCTGGGGAGCCCCTCATATTGGCTGGAATATTGGCAGAAGGAGCTGAAGGCTTCCACAGCGGAGCACTATATCGCGCTAGAGGGAGATCAGGCGGTTGGCTTTTTCTCTCTGGGGGAGCCGGAGGAGGAGGACCGTGAGCCGGGCAACAGGGAGCTGAGATCCATTTATTTTGCGCCGGACCATTGGCGCAAGGGATACGGCACCCAATGCATGAGCTTTATTTTATCCAATGTGGTGGAGGCAGGGTATCGGAAGCTGATTTTGTGGGCGCTCAAAGGCAACCTCATCGGCAGCTCCTTCTATACCAAATTGGGATTTTTGCAGGACGGCCGGGAAAGAAAGGTGAAGCCGGATTTACCGGTAACCGAGGTCTGTTTTTACAAGCTGTTGGGGTGATGGAGGGACTTCATCCCCTGAGGAGGAGGGGAAGTGATGAGCTGGCTTTTGTGGCTGCCGGCGGCGGTGCTGGCGCTGCTTTTGCTCATCCCCT
The DNA here is from genome assembly GCF_900104675.1 of Angelakisella massiliensis. Taxonomy (GTDB): domain Bacteria; phylum Bacillota; class Clostridia; order Oscillospirales; family Ruminococcaceae; genus Angelakisella; species Angelakisella massiliensis. Next base: position 1,077,685 of record NZ_LT629945.1, read on the forward strand.
TGCGGTTTCAGGGAAGCTGGCTGGATGGGGAATATAAACTGACCCTGCGGCTGCTGGGAGTGATCCCCATCCCTTTACTGCCCCGCAAGGAAAAAAAGAAAGCCGCCACGGCTTCCGCCAAAAAGCAAAAAAAAGCAAAGTCACAAAAAAAGCAGCTTTCCCCCAAGGACCCAGCTTTTCCTTTGGATCTGCTCCAAACCATAAATGATGTGCTGCCTGAGGTGCTGGAATCCATGGGCTTTTTGCTGCGGCATCTGAAGATCTCCCGCTGCCGGATCACCCTGTCTGTGGTGGGAGAAGATGCGGCAGAGGTGGGTATGAATCTGGGCAAAGCCTATCGGCTGGGATATGCGGCTTATGGCTGCTTGTCCCCGGTGGTGCGGCTGAAGGAATTTCGCTTTCAGGTGCTGCCGGATTTTATGGGAGACAGAGGCAAGCTGGCTGTGGAAGGAGAGGGGCGTATCATCCCGGCGATGCTGCTGGCGGCAGGTGTGGTGCTTGCGGCAAAGGGTCTGCCGCCGCTGATGGAGAGCCCTCTGGTCAAACGAAAGAGCGGATCAAAAAGCAGATCCCCCGGTGATGAAAAAAAGCGGAAGAGAAAAATAACGTCTCCCGCTGAAAATAAAGAGCATATTTCCTCTCAGATGATTGCGAACACTGAGAAAGAAAAAAAATAAAGGATGGTGTATAGCCATGGCACTCAACCAGTTGGGGAACCTTACCGATAGCTCCATGAAGAATCTGAAAACCCTTATTGACAGCAATACTGTGATCGGCCAGCCCATCAATCTGCCGGACGGCACCATGATCCTGCCGGTTTCCAAGGTGGCTTTCGGCTTTGGCGTGGGAGGAGGAGACCTGCCCGCAACCCAAAAGGAATTGTTTGGCGGGGGCACCGGCGGCGGTGTTACCATCACTCCCATGGGCTTTTTGGTCATCAGGGAGGGTGATGTGAAACTTCTCCAGCTGCAAAGCTTTCACAATACCGCTGACCGGGTGGTGGGTATGGTACCGGAGATGGTGGATAAAGTAAGCGGCCTGTTCAGCGGCAGCAAAAAGCCTTCCGAGCAGTCTCAGTCTCCCGTGGATGTCCCCCCGCAGGAGCAAAACCTTTAAGGGGATAAAAAAGCAATAAAATTTCAACTTTCAAAAGCAGCCGGTTCCATATTGGAACCGGCTGCTTTGTCTGTCATAGCCAAAAACAGGGAAAAACCTGGCAGCGCTTCCCCGTGCCTGTCCAGGCCCCTGAGAAGCAGAAGGGGAAGAAAAGTTTTAAGGAAGAGCCGCACGCAGGGGCAGAATGGATGGTACGGGCGGAAGGAACCGAGGCGAATGGAGCATAGAGGCATCCCCTTCACCTGGGGAAGTTTGCCGGAAACTCAAACGGCCGGCTCATTCATGAGCCGGCCGCCGGTGAAATGAATCATCTATCTGAAAATCAGCCAAGACGCATGGCAAAATGATCTGCAGTCTGGAAAACAAAATTACAGGGCGAAATCGATCTTTTTCTCTTCAATGTTATGCTTTTTGGCATAGCCGGTGAGCATCAGGGTCAGCGCGCCGTCGCCGGTAACATTGCAGGCGGTGCCGAAGGAATCCTGAAGGGCAAAGATGGTAAGCATCAGGGCCGTACCAGTGTCATCAAAGCCCAGAACACCGGTGATCAGGCCCAGGGAAGCCATTACCGTACCGCCAGGTACGCCGGGAGCGCCTACCGCGAAAATACCCAGCAGGGCGCAGAACAAAACCATGGTACCCACAGAAGGGATGGAGCCATACAGGATCTTGGAGATGGTCATCACAAAAAAGACCTCTGTCAGTACCGAGCCGCACAGATGGATGTTGGCAAAGAGAGGAACGCCGAAGTCCACCATATCGGAGCGGAGGGTTTTGGCTTTACGGGCGCAGCGCAGAGCCACAGCCAGGGTGGCAGCGGAGGACATGGTGCCTACCGCGGTGATATAGGCGGGGCCGTAGTGTTTGAGCACTTCCATGGGATTGGTGCCGGAATAGGCCCCTCCCAGGCCGTACAGCAGGGCCAGCCAGATGTAGTGTCCCACCATGACGATCACCACGATGATGAGGAAGATGGGCAGCTGCTTGGTGATGGTGCCCTCATAGGACAGGGTGCAGAAGGTGCAGGCGATGAACACCGGCAGAATGGGGATGATAACGCTGGTAACGATTTTCAGTACGATATCCTGAAATTCCTGAAGGATTTTGGCTATGGTACGGGCATTGGTCCAGGTTGCGGCCAGGCCCACCAGCACAGAGAATACCAGAGCGCTCATAACCGACATAATGGCAGGAATATCCAGCTGGAATACGGCAGCGGGGACCTCTTTAAGGCCGTCTACGGAGCTGACAATATTCAGGTGAGGAATAATGCCGTATCCGGCGGTCATGGAGAACAAGGCCGCGCCCACAGAAGAGACATAAGCCAGGATCAGGGCGATGCCCAGCATCCGGGAGGCATTGGAGCCCAGTTTGACAATGGACGGGGCGATAAAGCCGATAATGATCAGCGGTACGCAGAAGCCGATGAGCTGGTTGAGGATATATTTGACCGTCACGATCACCTGAAGGATGGCGCCATCAGGAATGACAAGGCCGATGACGATACCCAATATCACGCCTACCAAAAGCTTAAATGGCAAACTCTTGAAGATATTCATGAACGAAACTCCCTCCTAAAAATGTTGGAGTATTTCCTCATACAGCTCCCCAACGGAGCCTGTGGGAAAACTCCCGCGGGATCATGTGCCGGTCATGATACGGATGATTTCTTTATCCGTTTCCTTCATGCCGTCATGTCCCAGGCGACCGATGTTGCGGATGGTATTTTCCACGCCATCGCCGATCAGTCCGTCTCCATCCCGAAGGAACTGACCTTTCCGGGCCATTTGGCAGCCCAGAATACCGGATTCCACCGCTGTGGCGATCTTGGAAGCGCAGGACGGCTTGGCGCCGTCGCAAACCATGCCGGAGATGGTGGCCAGAGAGTTGATGAGGCAGTGGGAAATTACCTCATAATCCCCTCCCTGCAGCCAGCAGATGGCCGCTCCGGCGGCGGACCCGGCACTGGCGACACCGCAGTAAGCAGACAGACGGCCGATACCGGTTTTCAAATGGATGGTCAGAAGATCAGAGAAGGTGACCGCCCTTACCATGGTATCATGGTCCACCCCCAGCGCCTTGGCATAGGTAATGACAGGGACGGAGGCAGTAATGCCTTGATTGCCGCTGCCGGAAACGATGATTACAGGAAGCTCACAGCCGCTCATACGGGCGTCAGAGCCCGCAGCGGCCATGGCCCGGGCCCGGACCTTGATGCTTTGGTCATCATCGTCCAGCAGCACCGAACCCACATTGGCTCCCCAGTTTTCCTTGATGCCGGCCTCCGCGATGGCATAGTTATACTGGATCTGCCGCTCTACCATTTCGCGAACATCATCCACGTTCATCGTTTCCGCAAACTCCAGGATGTCACGCAGGTTCATAAAAGCCCGGTCAGTGAGAGGGGTGGTGCTGCCGGAGCTTGCTCTACCTGCATCCAGCAAAACCTTTCCATCCTTCTCAATGTAAACAATGTTGGTGTGGAAATCCATGATCCGCAGCTTGACAGTGGAACCGCCTCCCTGCAAAGTGAGAATAATATCGAAGATAATATCTCCCTGAGCGGGAAGCACTTTGATTTCGTGATTTCCCAAATAATCGCGGATGGCTTTTTTGTCCTGGTCGGTCACCTGAGCGATGACCTCCAGCTTTTTGTCCGCCACACCGGCCACGATACCAGCCGCTGCCGCGGCTTCGATTCCGTGAAGTCCTCCGGTGTTGGGGACGACGACGCTTTTTACATTCTTGATGATGTTACCGCTGGCCTCCACCAGCACGGTTTCCGGCAGACATCCCAGCACTTCACGGGCTTTGGCCGCGCCATAAGCAATGGCAATCGGCTCCGTACACCCCATGGCCGGGACAAGCTCCTCACGCAGAACCTGGATGTAGTTCTGGTACCGGATGTCCGTAGGCAACATGGCATTTACCTCCTTTTTTTGATGATTCATTTCTGGAATTGGCAGTGCGTCTTCCGCTGATTCCATAGAATATTATAGTCTTTTTTGTAAAAAACTTCAATTATAATTTTATTTTGCAGAAAAATATAAAGCGAAATAACCAATTATAGTTCCAAAGTGAAACTTAAAATTTTGGACAACCTGTATAGGATTCGAAAGATTTTACTGATACTTTTAATTTTCTCCCGCTTTTTTTAAATGAAAAAAGAAAAGGTTTTTGTTGTATTTTCCACTTCTTCTTGAAAAATTTCCTCCCTCCCTTTGGATTGTATGCGGAAAAAAGTTTTTCTTGTAATCAAAAGCTTTTTTCCTGGAAAGTTTTTCACCTGAGCCGGCTGGAATATAAAAAAGCTGCCCCCGGTTTCCCTCTCTGAGAAAACCAGGAGCAGCAGTTTCTTTTTAACTGTAAAAACAGCAATGCTCTTTTAAAATATCAAATTCTGAAGGGCTTCCCAGATATCCTGGGGTATCCCCAGCTCCTGCCAGTTATCTTTGTAGTAATCCAACATGGCGGCTTTGGCATTGTCATAAGTGGAGGCGGGAGTAACTTTACTGGAGCGTTCGGAAGTGTCGCCGCTGGAGCTTTCCGGTGTCTGTAACTGCTGGATCTGCTGCTGAAGCTGGTCCAGCTGACTGGTTTGATCCGCCTCCATCAGCTGTTTCTCCCACTGGACGGTATAGGCAAAGGCTTCCTTGAATACCGCCCTGGATTGGGTACTGAGGTTGGCAGATTTTCCCGCCGACAGCACCAGCCACCAACCGTCAAACTGATGCTGGGTCCGTTCCACATTGCGCAGCTGAGCCAGGGTTTCAGGCGGCACCTCCGTGCCGGGAATGTATTCCCCGAATTTCACTGTGGATTGGGCCAGATAGTTGAAAATTTCCTCCTGTTCTCCCACCACCAGGGTTTCGGCTCCCGCGGCGATAAAGGCGTTTTCACCCAGGTGCCCCGGCAGGATGGCAGTATTGTTGTAAAAGCCTACTTCGTCATAATACCGGCCCCGGTTGAGAAAGGCGCGGGTGCCGCCGTAATATACCCCCAGAATCTCCCCCCGCAGCCGGGTTTGAGTGGCGGTGGAGTTGCGCACCACGCCGCTTTCATCGTTGAGGAAGGTGAGCATGGTGTCAGCGTCGGGGAAGAGAAAGGGCATGGTCATAAATGACAGACGGTCATCCATCTGAATCATTTCCTCAGTGGTGAAAAAGTACAGGTCTGCCTGTCCTTCACGGTAGCTTTCAATGGGATACTTTGCTTTGCGCACGGTCACCTTCAGCCGGCCGCCGCTCAGCTCCTTGATCTTGGCCCGGAGCAGATCCAAAGTGTCCCACATCAGCTGGGGAGCATCCACCGGCATGGCGATGCGGAGGGTCTCCTCTTCCAGCCCGGCGGGGTCATTTTCCTGCTCCTCACGGGGATAGCGCCGCAGGTCCGCCTGAGCGCATCCGCCCAGCAGGGACAGCGCCAGCAGCAGCGCCAGCAGCTTTTTGAACATGGCTTTCACTCCTGTCCGCTCTGGTCTTGCCCCTCACCGGCAGCGGAAACCCCGGCGGTATGGGGCAGCTGATTGGCCAGATAGTTGATCCGCTCAGCGTGATAGCTGGTGTTGGCGGCAAAGGCATTGTTGATGAAAATAACGGTTTTAATGTTGTGCTCCAGTACAAAGTCGTAGATGGACTGTTCGTAATGGCGATAGTCGATGACATAGGTTTTGTCAAAATTGGCCATCAGGAACGGAGAAAAGGCGTTGCCATAGGATTCCTTGAGGACCAAAACATTATTGCCGTCCTCAATATCCAGGTTATCCAGCAGGAATACCGGATGATCTCCCCACAGGAATACGGAGTAGGCGTTGCCTCCCTCCACCCATTCCGCCCAGGGAGAAATAGGCTGCCAGACCCCCGGCTGGTCCTTGGTGACCACCTGGCCCTCATAGTTTTTGGCGGTGATATAGTAATCTACATAATCGGGATTTGCCGCCAGCTTTTGATCCCGGGTATAGGAGTAAACCGTGCCCAGAAAATCGGGAATGGTCCGCTTCTCAAAGCTGTCCAGGCTTACCGGCGTCAGACCGGCCGTCTGACAGAAAGCCTCATAGGCGCAGTAGGCGCCCCGGGCGGTCCAGTGATGATCGGTGCGGAAATAGATATACTGGTCCTTGTTCCGCTCCAGATTGCTGTAGGCGTCCACAGTGATGACAGGGGAATTCTGCTGAGGATAGAGACTGTACAGATAAGAAATATTGTCCTTCTGGGAGTTGGAAAGGGACTGATACTTCTCCGGCAGGTAGAAGTCGGAGGAGGTGGGTACCACGATGTTGTAGACCTTGGCCTGTCCCTCCAAGCTCCGGGCAAACTGGGTCAGATAACCGGCGTATTGCTCCGCCACGGGGCGATAGCCGCCGAAGAGCATATAACCGGTATCCCCCACCACAAAGTAGCCGTTGCTGGAGTAGCCGTCCGGTACCTCCGGCGCCGCGGAGGAGCCCTGGGAGGAGCTGTCACTCTGACTGGAGGACTGTTCCGGCTGGCTGGAGGCGCTGGAAGGATGGGAGGAGCTGCCGTCATCAGGAGTCACCGCCGGGACAGAGCTGCCGGAGCCATCAGGATCCCCCTGGGGCTGGGAAGCAGGTTGGGAGGCCCCCTGGGAAGAGGAGGTCTGGGGCTGGGAATCGGTGGGCGGGGCATAGATCTTCACATCGTCGCTGCCCCGGATGCCTTTAAGCTCATCAAACCAGGAGCCCATTTCAATGAAGGCGTCCCGGAAGGGGAAGGTATCGGCGTAAAAGGCCTCAAAATCTCTCAGATAGGTGCCGCTGAACAGGGCATTGAGAGAAAAAGCGGGCATTTCGGCCAGTTTTCTCTTTTCCACCAGGGATTCAGCAGGCTTGGGCAGCACGAAGGAAAAGACGCCCATGGTGGCCATTACCGCGACAATGAGGACCATGGAGCGGATACAGCATTGCTTGTACAGCTTTCGCAGGTTTGTTTCCGGCAGTTTCATGAAAATACTCCTTCCTGCTCCAGTTTATGTGGAACATGTCCGGCTCAGAAGCGGAAATACAAAAAGGGATTGTAGCTTTGGCCCACCAATAAAGCGGTGCACAGCAGCAGCAGCGCCAGACAGCCCGCCGCCTGAAGGGGCACCAGACGGCACCGGCCCACATCGGTGAGATGATCGTCCAGCCACCGGTGGATGGCAGGAAGAATAGGGGCGCAGAAGGCCAGGGACAAAGCCAGCCACAAAATGTTGTTCTGAAGGGTGACCCACACAGCGGGATCAGACCAGCCGGAAGCCCCCAGCAGCGCCCGGAAGAAGGCCCCCAGGCGGGCGGTATCGGTGAAGTAGAAGATGCTCCAGCCCACCAACACCGCCAGCCAGGACCAGACCCGGCCCACCCAACGGGGCAGGCGGTTGAGAAGGGAGAGGAGGAAGGTTTTTTCCAGGATCAGCAGCGCGCCATAGTATGCGCCCCACAGTACAAAGTTCCAGCTGGCGCCGTGCCACAGGCCGGTGAGAAGCCAGACAATGCAGATATTGCGCAGCTGATGGCGGTATTTGCCCCCCAGGGGAATATAGACATAGTCCCGGAAAAAGGTGCTCAGAGAAATATGCCACCGCCGCCAGAAATCGGTAACGGAGGTGGAGATATAGGGATAGTTGAAGTTTTCGTTATAGTGGAAGCCGAAGATGCGGCCCATTCCAATGGCCATATCGGAGTAGGCGGAAAAGTCGTAATAGATCTGAATGGAATACATCAGGATCCCCACCAGTGCGCCGGAAGCGGCCAGCCTGGACAGATCCCCATCCAAATATTGTCCCGCCAGGGCGCCGGCAGCGTTGGCCACCACCACTTTTTTGGTCAGCCCCACAAAGAAACGGCAGAAACCGCCCCAGATGTCCCCAATGTCCACCTTGCGGCCATCCACCTCATCCGCGATCCAGCGGTAACGGACAATGGGACCCGCCACCAGCTGGTGATACATGGTGACATACATGAGGAATTTGAGAAAGGACCGCTGGGCCTTCACATCCCCCCGGCGGACATCCACCAGGTAGGAAATGATCTGAAAGCTGTAGAAGGAAATACCGATGGGAAGGGTGAATCCCGGCGCCTCAAAGGAGGTGCCCAGCAAAGCGTTGAGGTTTTCATAGAGAAAACCGCTGTACTTGAACAGCCCCAGCAGGCTCAGGTCCAAAGCGACCAGCAAAGTCAGGACGATTTTGCTCCTTCGCCCCGGCGATTCCAGCAGGCCGCTGAAAAACCAGTTGACAAAGGCGGTAAAAAGCAGCAGCAGCACCCATACCGGCTCACCCCAGGCGTAAAACACCAGGGAAAAGGCCACCATAATGACATTCCTGGTGGAATTGGACTTGGCTAGAAAATATAAAATGATGTTTATCGGCAGGAAGACGTAGAGAAAAAACAGATTGGAAAAAACCATACCGCACCATCCCAACCACCCCCGGCCCCAACACGCTGAAAGGATGGGGCGGGCAGGTGAAATAAACTCTTGTAATTATACCAATTATTTAGTAGAATCACAAGTAGATTCCTTGTATCAGATATGGAAAACAGACGGTCTTGTTCATTTGGTGTTATCCTGGAGGGAAATGGATCATGAAAGAGAACAAAACCCGGAGCGGGATGCTCCTGATGGCTCTTTGCTCTATGCTGTGGAGCATTGGGGGACTGTTCATCAAGCTGGTGCCCTGGAACCCGGTGGTGATTGCGGGACTTCGGTCGCTCATCGCTATTTTTATTTTTCTGGGCTATATGCGGCTGCTCCATTACCATATCCGGGTCAACCGGCGTACCCTTCTCTGCGGACTGATGCTGGTGGGCACCATGATCTTTTTCGTCTGTGCCAATAAGTTTACCACCTCCGCCAATGCCATCATCCTCCAGTCCACCTCTCCCATCCATATCATGCTGCTCAGTACCCTGCTGCTGGGCAGCCGGTACAGCCGGTCGGATTACCTGGTGGTGGTCATCTGTCTGGCGGGTACCTCCCTGTTCTTCTTTGACCAGCTGACCCCCGGAGGGCTGATGGGCAATATTTTCGCTCTGGCCAGCGGCCTGACCATGGGGGCGATGTTTGTTCTTTCCAGCGCCCTGCCTGATGAGGAAAGCTCCATGAGCGCCCTGCTGCTGGGGCATTTGGGTACCGCACTGGTGGGAATATGCTGCCTGCCCTTCTTCCCCATCACCCTGGAGCCCATGGCTGTAGGATGTATGCTGGTGCTGGGAGTTTTTCAGCTGGGTATCCCTTACGTCCTCTACGGCATGGCATCCCACCGCTGCCCGCCGCTGTACTGTTCCCTCATCGGAATGCTGGAGCCGCTGTTCAATCCTTTGTGGGTTTTTCTGGTGATGGGAGAAAAGCCTGGTGCTTTTGCCCTGGCCGGTGGTATAATAGTACTGGTCACTGTGGCCCTGTGGTGCGTCGCCGGGGCCAAAGCCGCCGCCCAGCAGCAGGCTCAGGGCTGAAAAGGAGACGGCAAAATCCTGTTATTTTCCACGCCGCGCCGCGGCAGATAGGAGCTTTTTGATTATGAGTCAGTCCAATGTTGAAACCGTTATCAATCCCGGCAAAAATGAGATCATCACTGTGGACGGCCGCCAGTACCGCCGCCTGTGCATCAAAACCCACGTCATCACCGATGTGGACCGCATCGCTGATGTGGCGGTGCAGTACGCGGGGCCCCATATGCAGCCGGGGGATGTACTGTTTATCACCGAAAAGGCGGTGGCCTGCACCCAAAAGCGGGCGATCCCCATGAAGGATATCCATCCCCGTCCGCTGGCAAAGCTGCTGTGCAAGTTTGTGCTGAAAACGCCTTACGGCATCGGCCTGGGTATTCCTGAAACCATGGAGATGGCCCTGCGGGAATGCGGCACCATTCGTATCCTGTTCGCAGCCTTCTGTTCCGCCATCGGCAAGCTGTTCGGCAAACGGGGCATTTTCTATATCATCGCCGGGGACAAGGCCCGGGCCATTGACGGCCCTTGCAGCTTCACCCTGCCTCCATACAACGAGTATGTGGTGCTGGGGCCCGCTGACCCCGACAAGGTGGCCAGGGAAACAGCGGATGCGCTGGGCCATCCTGTTCTCATCACCGACATCAACGACCTGGGAGGCAATATCCTGGGGCGCAGCGACGCTTCCATGGACCCGGAGCTGTATGTGCGTATTCTCAAGGACAACCCTCTGGGCCAGCAGAGCGAGCAAACTCCTATGGGCATCATTCGTCCTGTGGAATGATTTTCAACCGGAAAGGAGCCTTATGGTGGAAAAGATCCGCTTTATCACCGATACCGCCTGCGACATCCCACTGGATGTGGCGGAGAATTATGGGATAGATGTCGCGCCCCTCACCGTGGCGGTGGATGGCGTTATCTACAAGGAAAGCTATGAGATCACCCCCCAGAAATTTTATCAGCTGTGCCGGGAATGCAAAGAGCTGCCGGTTTCCTCCGGGGTCAATGCCCAGGAGTATCTGGAGCGGTATGAAAAGGCTCTCCGGGATGGATGTACCAATGTCTGTGTGGTGTGCATCAACAGCGGCGGTTCCATGTGCTATGCCTCTGCCAACCGGGCCCGGGAGGAGTTCTATGAGGAACATCCCGATGCCCGGCAGAAGATGGAGATTGAGATCCTGGACAGCCGCACCTATTCCATTGCCTATGGTATCCCGGTGCTCCGGGCTGCCGAGATGCATCGGCGGGGCGTGGCCCTGGCGGATATCCGGGCATTTTTCCAGGACTGGTTTGACCGGGTGGAGATTTATTTTGCTCCCCTCACCTTCGACTTTGTCAAGCGGAGCGGACGGGTCAGCGGAATCACCTGCCTGGCGGGGCAGGCCCTTGGTCTGCGCCCCATCATCGATATCATTGAAGGCAAGACTCATGCCGCCGCCGTGGTGCGGGGGGATCGGAACGTCCCCGGCGCCATCGTGAAAATTGCTCAGGAGCGGGCGGTGAAGGGTACCCCCTACGGGATTTTGGTGGGTACGGTCACCGGTCTGGCGGAGGATCTGAGCGCCAAGCTCCAGAAGGCCATAGGGGACGGTCTGGCGGGGATTTTTTCCGCCGGTCCCGCCATCACCATCAACGGTGGTCCCGATCTGCTGGCCATGTGCTTCCTGGGAGGCAAACGGCAGACAGGAACTGCGGGCTGAAACAAAGAATGAAAGCAAGAAAGCCGCTGGGGATGGACCATCCTCAGGCGGCTTTTTTACAAAGAAAAGATTTTGGAGAAAGGAAATGACAGGATGAGCCCAAAGGATTCTCCCCGGGACACAGTCCGCCGGTTTTCGGGCCCACCAGGGAAGAATTGGCCGTCTTTTTCCGTTTCCCAGCCAAAAGTTTTCTCCTGTTCCCGCTGCCAGGATTCAGTTGACCCGCGCCTTTAAAGGGCGCGCAGCCTTTCCCGGGGCTGGGGGAGAAAATAAATGTTGGATTGAAGCGCCCAGGGGAGAACAAGCTTCTGCCGCTGTTTCCGTACAGGGGAGCGTATCCTTGCTTTCCCCACACGCCGGGTAAAGCCGCTGGTGATGGGATGCTGCCGCCCGGGGGGACACGGAAAAGGGGAAAGGGGTGTGGGGCATTTTTCCCGGCTTTCCATAGCCCTTGCAGATCCCCTGCCCAAAGTACCGGAAGGCTTCCAGATACCCCGACGCCTTTGATGAGAAAAACCGCCTGAGGAATCGCTCCCTCCAGGCGGTTTTTATCAGCTTAAATTTAGCGGTTTAATCTTCACTGTATCCGTTGGGATTTTTCCGCTGCCAGTTCCAGCTGTCCCGGCACATGGCCTCCAGATCTCTGACGGCGGACCAGCCCAGCTCCTCCCGGGCCTTGGTGGGGTCAGCGTAGCACTCCGCCACATCTCCCGGACGGCGGTCAACGATCTCATAAGGAATCTCCACACCGGTAGCCCGCTCAAAGGCGTGGACCATCTCCAGCACGGAATAGCCTCTGCCGGTACCCAGGTTATAGACCTGCAGGCCGCAGTTTTCCTCCAGCTTCTTCATGGCTGCCACATGGCCGTCGGCCAGATCCATCACATGGATGTAATCCCGCACACCGGTGCCGTCTGGAGTGGGATAGTCGTTGCCAAATACCCGCAGCCGCTCCAGCTTGCCCACCGCCACCTGGGTGATGAAAGGCATCAGATTATTGGGAATGCCGTTGGGGTCTTCACCGATCAGACCGCTTTCATGAGCGCCCACAGGATTGAAATACCGCAGCAGCGCGATATTGAAGGAGGGGTCCGCATGATACAGATCCCGCAGCACCTGCTCCAGCATCAGCTTGGTTTGTCCATAAGGATTGGTGGCACCCAGCGGGAAATCCTCCCGGATGGGCACCGTTTCAGGGACGCCATATACAGTAGCGGAGGAGCTGAAAACAAAATTCCGTACCCCCATCTTCTGCATTACCTGCAGAACGGTGATGGCGGATTGAATATTGTTTTGATAATACATCAGGGGCTTGGCCACGGATTCTCCCACCGCTTTGTAACCGGCAAAATGGATTACCGCTTCGATCTTCTCATTCTGAAAAATCTTTTTGACCGCGTCGTAGTCCTTCATATCCGCCAGATAAAAGCGCACATCACAGCCGGTGATTTCTTCAATGCGCTGTACCGCCTTCATCTTGCTGTTTTCCAGGTTATCCGCGATCACAACGGAATATCCCGCCTTGATCAGCTGCACGCAGGTGTGGCTGCCGATATAGCCGGCGCCTCCTGTTACCAGTACCGCCATTATGGTTGCCTCCCATCTCAAGTATAGAACGTTTTGGAGCCTGCTGCCTGTTTATGAGGAAAGCCGCTCCTCCACTGTTATTATACCCCCTTAAACAGCACTGGTAAATGGACAGAAAAAACATTTTACAGACTTTTTCCGCTTTTTTCAAATTTTCGCTGTTCCATTTGACGCACGGTAAAACCGTTTTCCCGCCTATTCATATCCTTCCATGGAACGGGCAAGATGCTTTTCCAGACGCACAATGGCAGCGTATTCAGATGGGCTCATGCCGGATATCTTTTTAAAATGCCGGGAAAAGTAATGGATAGAGGTATATCCCAGCGCCTGGGCGATTTGGGTAAAGGTTCCCCGGCTTTGTTCGATGGCTTCCTTGGCGGCCTTTATTTTCAATATCCCGAAATACTCCATCACACCGCCGCCGCTGTATTCCCGGAACATTTTCTGCAGATGGGAGCGGCCCACATGATTGGCTTTGCACACCTCTTCCAGACAAAGCTTCCGGTGAATGTTTCTGTTGAGATATTGCACCACCTGTTCATAAAGGTTCCGGGCAGACTGATTTTTGACGGGGTTTCGCTGTTCCCTCAGCCGCTGACGCTCCAGATTGATCAGCAGGCGCTCCAGCGCCAGGCGTACCACCTGCGGGCCTGCAAAACGCCGGGAATCCGGCAGGGACTGACTGCGCAGCAGCAGTCTGCCTTCCTCCAGCAGCTCATCCGCCAACCGCCAATCCTCCGTCCCCAACACAAAAAAGGTATCCTCCAAACGGCTCAGCAGGGCAGAAAAGGAGATGAATGCCACCACCAGCAGTTCGGCTTTTTCGTTGTTTTCCCACTGAGCGGCATAGATGGTATCCGCCCTGCGGATCATTCCTTCTCCCGGACAGAGGGTTTCATTCCGTCCCTCCAATACCAGGTGTATGGTACCTGTCCTTACCAGCACCATGACCCATAACCCCTGCCGGGGATGCAAAACGGGCCTTTTCTGTTCATGGGGACGGAAAATGTTGGCTTCCACCAATTGTTCCACCACAATTTCCTCTTGCAGCATGACTCTCCGGCGCTCCATCGCGTGTTCCCCCATTCCAAGGTGTAATACACTCAGCGAATAAAGGACCGCAATCGTATACAAAAGCATTTCATCTCGGTTGATGCTGACCGCTATGAGGATTTTCCACCCCAAAGTTCTCATCGTGCCACAAAAGATGCCTTAAAAGCTGAAACGATGGGATGGAAGCGGACCAGATGGGAAAAAGGAAGGCCCTTTTTCTACTGTGTGTTTTCCATTTTAATACAAATTTGTTGCGGACACAACAGTTTTTCCTAAAAAAATACATAAATTTTTTTAATTTTTATGCAAAATATCGCAGGCAGGATCAGCCTTTTTTAACTTTTTAATGGAGACGGTGCCAAGGAAAGCTCCTTTTACACAGCCATTTGCCGGCAAGGGTCACAGAAGAATAAAAAAACGTTTATCACCAGCCGATGCAGGGAAAAAGTCCGGATAAAAGCGGGGCATATTCCTTGTTTCTGTAAGAAGCCGCCCACAGGGTTAATCTATAAAAAAACTCCCACTGCCTTCAGCGTCAAAGCAGTGGGAGTGGCTGCAAGGTTTTTTTCCTGAAAAACGCAGCAGGCAGGTGGATACTGGAGCAAAAAGTTTTTTACCTGAACTGGGCGTTGTACAGCTGGGCGTAGAACCCGCCCAGAGCCATCAGCTGATGGTGGGTACCCTGTTCCACCACATCTCCGTCCCGTACCACCAGGATGTGGTCGGCGTTCTGGATGGTGGAGAGACGATGGGCAATAACAAAACAGGTCTTATCCGCCATCAGGCTCCGCATGGCCTGCTGGATCTGGCGTTCGGTGCGGGTGTCCACGTTGGAGGTGGCTTCATCCAGGATCAGCATGGGGGAGCCCATCAGCATGGCCCGGGCAATGGTGAGCATCTGCTTCTGCCCCTTGGAGATGGCCCCGCCATCCTCTGTAAGAATGGTGTCATACCCCTGAGGCAGCTGGAGAATGGCATTGTGGATATGGGCCGCCTTGGCCGCCTCCACCACCTTCTCCATGGTGGCGGTGGGGCTGCCGTAGGCCAGATTCTCATATACCGTGCCGGTAAAGAGCCAGGTATCCTGGAGCACCATGGTATAGGCGGAGCGGAGGCTTTTTCTGGTCACCTGACGGATGTCCTGGCCGTCCACCCGGATGGTCCCTTCCTGGGGATCATAAAACCGCATCAGCAGATTGATGAGGGTGGTTTTGCCCGCTCCGGTGGGACCCACAATGGCTACCAGAGAGCCGGGCCGGGCGTGGAGGCTCAGGTCGTGGAGGATGACCCGGTCAGGGGTATAACCGAAACGAATATGCTCCACCGAAACATCGCCCCGCACATCCTGGAGATCCTGAGCATCGGGAGCGTCGGCAGGTTCCTCCGGCTGATCCAGCAGCCGGAAGATCCGCTCCGCCGCGGCGCAGGCGGATTGCAGCTCAGCGATGATGTTGGCCATTTCATTGATGGGGCCGGAGAACTTTCGGGAGTAAAGCACGAAGGAGGAAAGATTGCCCAGGCTGATCCGTCCTGTCAGATACAGCAGCGCCCCAAAGACACTGATGAGGGAAAGGGAGAGATTGTTGATGAAGTTCACCGAGGGTCCCGTCATACTTCCGTAGTAGTCGGCATTGTAGTAGGCGTCCACAGCGGCGCCGTTGTGCTGGGCGAACCGCTGGGCGCTGTACTCCTCCCGGTGATAGGCCTTGATGACCCGCAGCCCGGAGATCATTTCCTCGGAAAAGCCATTGAGTTCGCCCAGCGCCTTGGAACGCTTCCGGAACAGCGGCTGCACCCGGGCCATGAGGTAGCGGGTAAAAAGGATGGAACAGGGGACCGTCACCGCGAACACCAGTGTCAGCAGGGGAGCGATGGCCACCATCATCCACAGGGACCCCACCACGGTGATAACGGTGGTGCACACCTGAAGCAGATCGGTGGAAAGGGAGGTGTTGACGGTGTCCACATCGTAGGAAATACGGCTGATGATGTCGCCGGTCTGGGTGGTGTCAAAGAAGCCCACCGGCAGGCGGGTCAGCTTTTCAAAGACGTCCCGGCGCATCTGATACACGGTCTTTTGGCTCAGGCGGATCATGATCACCGACAGCACCCAGGTAAGCAGGGAGGAAATGAGATAAAACAGCAGCATCAGCCCCGCGTAACGGAACACCAGCGGAAGCTGTACCTGACCGGGTCCCGGCTCAATGGCGTCCACCGCCAGACCCGACAGCCGGGGCCCCATCAGGGCCAGAACATTGCTCAGCACCGTCAGCCCCAGGGAAAGTATCAGCAGCAGACGGTAGCGGGAGAGATATTTCCACAGCCGGAGGATGACATGTTTTCCCTCCGCTATGGTGACTTTCCGTTCGGCAACTTTAATCGGCGGCATCGCTTCCACCTCCCATCTGCGAAATGGCAATCTCCCGGTAGGCGGGACATTCTTTCATCAGCTGGTCATGGGTGCCGCAGCCGATACAGCGTCCCTCCTCCAGCATCAGGATATGGTCGGCGTGGCGCAGGGAGCTGACACGCTGGGCCACAATAATGGTGGTGACCCCCTGATATCCCCCGGCAATGGCCTGACGCAGACGGGCGTCGGTTTGATAGTCCAGGGCGCTGGAGGCGTCATCCAGGATCAGGATCTCCGGTTTTGCCGCCAGGGCTCTGGCGATAAGCAGACGCTGCCGCTGCCCGCCGCTGATGTTGGTGCCCCGGGCGGTAAGATGGCTGTCAAAGCCTCCCTCCCGGGCATCAATAAAGTCCAGGGCCTGGGCGTCGGCGGCAGCCTGGCGCAGCCGCTCCATCCCCAGGGCACGGCCCAGCTGAATGTTCTCCTGGATGGAATCCCCAAAAACCATGTCGTTCTGGAACACCACCCCGAACTTTACCCGCAGTTCGTCGGGAGGGATGCTGTCCACACGCCGCCCGGAAATGCGGATCTCTCCCTGGGTGGGATCGTAGAAGCGCATGAGCAGGCTGAGGATGGTGGTTTTGCCGGAGCCGGTGGCTCCCATGATGCCCAGGGTCTCCCCGGGCCGGAGGGAGAAGGAGATATCAGTGAGGCTTTCCTGCCCCTGTCCATAGGCAAAGGAAACGTGATCGAAGCGGATATGATCCCCGGTATCCACCGGTTCCGAGGGCTTCAGCTTCAGATCCTCCTCCAGGGAGAGTACCTCATCGATCCGGCGGGCGGAGGCGCTGCCCTTGGAGCAGAGAACAAAGATCCGGTTGACCCCCAGCATGGCGTTGAGAATGATGGTGAAATAGCTGAGGAAAGCGATGATGGCCCCCGGCTTGGTCAGGCCGCTGTTGACCCGAAAGGCCCCAACCACCAGAATCAGGGTCAGCCCCGTGTTGAGCAGCAGGTTCATGGCGGGATTGCTGGCGGCCATGGTCACCGCGGCCCGGGTCTCCCGCCGCACCAGCTCCTTGTTGATCTGGTC
The DNA here is from genome assembly GCF_900104675.1 of Angelakisella massiliensis. Classification (GTDB taxonomy): domain Bacteria; phylum Bacillota; class Clostridia; order Oscillospirales; family Ruminococcaceae; genus Angelakisella; species Angelakisella massiliensis. The sequence continues at coordinate 1,095,024 of NZ_LT629945.1, forward strand.
AAACCGCTGGCATTCGTGCTCAGTTTTGGACAGCGCCTTGATGACCCGGATGCCGGAAATATTTTCCCGCACCACCTGTACCAGCCGGTCCACCCCCTGTTGGGTTCTGGTATAAAGGGGGATACCCTTTTTGGAGATGCCCACGATGACCAGAGCGATAAAAGGTAGCACCGCCAGCAGCACCAGAGTCAGCACCGGTTCCAGGGTGAGGGTGATGAGAACCCCGCCCAGCAGAAGAATGGGGGAGCGGACCCCCAGACGCTGCATGGAGGTGACCATCTGGTGGGTGTTGTAGGTGTCGGTGGTCAGCCGGGCTTCCAGGGAGGGAATGGTCAGCCGGTCCACCTGCCCGCAGGAAAGGGAGCAGATCTTGGAAAAAAGATCCTGCCGCAGCCGGCGGGTCACCTCCCGCCCTACAGCGGAGGCCATGCGATTGGCCATAATATTGGTCACCACCGCCAGGATGGAGCAGAGGATCATGGCCCCGCCCCACAGAAGGATTTTCCGGACATCCCGCAGAGGAACGATATCATCAATGATGGTGGCCAGAATCCAGGGCAGCAGCAGGTCCATCACAGTACCGACAAACTTGATGGTCATCTGAACCGCCATCCGCCCCCGGTAAGGATACAGATAGGTGAGTAAACGGCGCATCCCAAACCCTCCTTGCAGGAATAGTTGCATACACAACAAATAGTACCACCCGTTTTTCTCCCTGTCAACAAAGGCAGGGAAAGAAACGTTCATCTTTGCCCATAGGGGAAAACGGGGATGAGCAACGGAAATACAGCCGCCCCTGAACCGGTCCTCCGTCTGGCGGGGAAACCGGCGAAGGCCCCCCGCACAGGCTTTTGGGCTGTATTATTTTTATGATGCTGCCGCCCAATGATTTCTTTTAGGAGCAAAGGGGTAATATCGTGGGAAGAAAAGGGAAAGAGAGAAAATGCAATTCCCCCAAAACGGACGGCTGTTCTGCCGCCAGAGCTTTTCTGGATGAAAAAGCTTTTTTACCGGCCGGTTTTTGGGGCCGAACAGCAGTGATTTCACAGAAGAAAAAGGGGGAAATCAAAGAAGAAATCAGAGGTATCTGGACAAACGCCTTTTGGTATGTTATTCTGTGGTCAGAAGGTCAGAAAACGTTTGTCGGCTGCCATGGGCAACCGGCTTTTTTCAGTGCTTTGAAGCGAGGTTCATTATGTCAAATGCCATCAGAGAAACAGGGGAAGGTGCCAACGGTATCACAAGCGGTGTGATCTGGAAACAGCTTTTAAGCTTCTTTTTTCCCATCCTGCTGGGTATTTTCTTCCAGCAGCTTTACAACACCGTGGACGCGGTGGTGGTGGGACAGTTTGTGGGCAAGGAGGCCCTGGCTGCTGTAGGAGGCTCCACCGGTACGCTGATCAATTTGCTGATTGGATTTTTTGTGGGGCTTTCCTCCGGCGCCACGGTCATCATTTCCCAGTTTTACGGCGGACAGCAGGAGGAGCAGGTGAGCAAGGCTGTCCATACCGCGGCATCCCTCAGTCTGGTGGTGGCGATGCTGTTTACAATTGCGGGCCTTGCTTTTTCTGTTCCAGCCCTCCGGGCCATGGGTACCCCTGAGGATATCATGGGACACGCCACCATTTATATCCAGGTTTATTTCGCCGGTATCATCTTTCCTATTATTTACAACATGGGTTCCGGTATCCTGAGAGCGGTGGGAGATTCCAAACGGCCCCTTTATTTCCTCATCGTCTCCTGTATGGTCAATGTGGTGCTGGATATTCTGCTGGTGGCAATATTTAAAATGGGTGTGCTGGGAGCGGCGCTGGCCACCGTTCTCTCCCAAGCCGCCAGCGCGGTTCTGGTGCTGATGGCCCTGACCAAAACTCCTGCCTGCTATCGCCTGGACCGGGAACGGCTGGCCATGGACCGGAAGATCCTGGGGGATATCATCCGCATCGGATGCCCCGCCGGATTGCAGTCGGTGATGTATTCCGCATCCAATATCATCATTCAGGCCACCATCAATACCTTTGGTACCAATATCATTGCCGCCTACACCGCCTACGGCAAAATTGACGGCTTTTACTGGATGATCATGAGCGCCTTCGGCGTATCCATCACCACCTTTGTGGGACAGAATTTCGGCGCGCAGCTGTACGGGCGTATCCGTAAAAGCGTCCGGGTCTGTCTGGCGATGGCCATGGGCACCGCCATCGGTATCAGTATACTGCTGATGTTTGCCGGTCCCTACTGCTACAGGCTCTTTACCACCGACGCGGAAGTAATTGCCGATGGTATGCGTATGCTGCGGCAGCTGGTGCCCTTCTACTTTACCTATGTGTGCATCGAGATTCTGGCAGGCGCGGTGCGGGGAACGGGAGACTCCTTTATCCCCATGGTGATGACCTGCCTGGGGGTTTGTGTGCTCCGTGTGGCCTGGATCTGGATCGCGGTGCCCTATAACCCTGTGATCGATACGGTGCTGTTCAGCTATCCCCTTACCTGGTCGTTTACTTCGGTACTGTTCATTATTTATTATCTCCAGGGTGGATGGCTCCGCAGAAGAATTCAGCAAATGGGCTTCAGGCCGGAAGAGAGATAACATCCTTATATCACAAAAGGCTTGCGCCGGAATGCTGCCTTCCCAAAGGAGGCAATGTTCCGGCGCTTTTTATTGGCGTAAAAAGAAGCTTGAAGTTTTTTCTCCGGTGCATTATAATAATCCCCGGTCCTCTGTCACTGATGGGGGATGACCAGTCGCAAGTTCCTGGTCTGCGGCCCCGCGCCGCAAAAACATACTAGGGGCGGTCTGTGGATACGCCCTACGAAAGAAGGAAAACTGAATATGAAAAGTCAAAACCTCAGAGGGCTGGCCCGGAACGGTCTCATTGCCGCGGCCTACGCAGCCCTCAGCCTTGCGCTGACCCCCTTTACCTTTGGACAGGTCCAGTGCAGGGTGTCCGAAGCCCTCACTCTCCTGCCGGTCCTTTGCCCCTCCTCGGTGTGGGGTGTTACCCTGGGGTGTGTGGTGACCAATCTGGTGGGAGCCTCCGCCGGTACCAACTTCCTGGGCATCGCGGATGTGTTCCTGGGCTCCGCCGCTACGCTGGCGGCAGGGCTGATGACCGCCCGGCTGGGTAAATACCGCTGGAAAGGACTTCCTGTGTTGGCCAGCCTTCCTCCCGTGCTGCTCAACGCTATTGTGGTGGGGGGAGAATGGTGCTATGTGATGACCGGAGGACTGGCGCCTCTGCCATTTCTCACCTTCGGCGGCTTTATCGCCCTGGGACAGCTGGTTTCCTGCTGCGGTCTGGGCCTGGTGATGATCTACGCCCTGGAGAAAAGCGGCGCATCCCGTGTTCTCCAATAAACAAAAACATGATGAACTTGCTCTCGCCCCCGGCTTTATGCCGGGGGCGTTTGCGTTGCCGACTTTTGCGGCACGCATCCGGGGGATATCCTGCCCCCGGGTACATTGCTGCTTAGAGGTCGCCAGCCATTTTATTGATATGTAAAAGCTTCCGGAGAAAGCCCACAGCAAACAGCAGGCGCAGTTTGACTGGATGCCCACAGATGGTGGATTCAGACAGAAATTATTTTCTCCGGGTGAAGCTTATTGCCGGGACAGGGCAAAGGAGTATAGGGCAACTGTGTTATTTGGAGCAACCCTTTTGCCTGCCGCCTTTTTCCGTAGTCCAGCAGTTTTTTGGCGTTGCTGCCGGGGCGCCATCCATAGGCAATAAGAAAATCCGTGTGATCTACCATATATCGGTTGGCTCTGACAATGGCAAATCTCCGGGGTACAGATTCCATATCAGGTGGGTAAACAGTGCCATCAAAACCATCGGGCGTATCGATAGGACGTTCCCATGGATGGTATGGCAGCAGCAAATACAGATGAAGGGAGGCATTTGTCTGCTTGGCCTTGATCACCGCTTTTGCCGCCAGGCGGTCAAAGTGACCATAATGTCCCACAATAAATTCTGTTACCCCCAGTGTTGAAATATGCCGATCTACTTCAGCCGCCAATAAAGGAAAAGTTTCATCATTTGCATCCCGGTGTCCAATGAAAAAGCAAAGTTTTCCGTTCATAGCAACTAAATCACCTCTTTTGGGTTTATATTAACTCAAAAGAGGTAATCTTTTCAAGGGGAAATGGGTATCATTTTTCTCAAGAAGTGAGGTGATGCCCGTGGACATCGGTGAAGCGGTACAGGCGCGCATTTTGGAGCTGTGCCGGCAGCGGAATATTTCCATCAATAAGCTGAGCAGTCTCAGCGGCGTCACCCAGTCTACCGTCCACAACATTGTCAGCGGACGGAATCACAGCACCACCATTTCCACCATCAAAAAGCTGTGTGATGGTTTGGGAATCACCATCGAGGAGTTTTTTCATTCCCAGCTGTTCCGTCAGCTGGACCAGGAGTTAAAATAAACAGGAAAGCCGCCGGCAGAGAGAAGCCATCTCCTGCCGGCGGCAATTTTATAATGAGTTGTAAAGAGCAAAGTTCCCAAAGCAATCAAGAGACTAAAAAATCTATAAGCACAGAGCAGCGAGTGGATTGTCCGGCTTTACCCGGGCAACCGGCGAGCGGGCGGTTTTGCCTCTGTGGGCACAGGCGCAGAAACTATCCCTCCATCCCGTCCCCTTAACACTAAAAGGTACAAACCAAAACAGTGGCAGGCTGTCTGCCGGACTAACCTATTTGCTACGGCCTCAACTACGGGTTTCCAAAGGGATGAGTCCCTTTGGGCGCATCCCCCCGTATCCCCTGACACTCAAACAGCGAGTGGATTGTCCGGCTTTACCCGGGCAACCGGCGAGCGGGCGATTTTGCCTCTGTCGGCACAGGTGCAGAAACTATCCCTCCATCCCGTCCCCTTAACACTAAAAGGTACAAACCAAAACAGTGGCAGGCTGTTTGCCGGACTAACCCACTCGCTACGGCCTCAACTACGGGATTCCAAAGGGACGAGTCCCTTTGGGCGTAACCCCTTCGTATCCCCTGCAATCTATCCCCTGACAGAAATTTTCCCCTTTCAGCCTTCTCCGCCCTGAAGGGCCAGGGCCATCCGGTACAGTTCTCCTTTTTTGTAGCCAGTATCGGCGGCCACCTGCTTGGCGGCATCGGAGAGGGAAACGCCGCAGCCGTTGAGCTGGACGATCATTTCTGCCGCCTGCTCCTTGGTGACAAGGGTGCTTTCCGGTTCGGGGGCCCCTTCCACCACCAGGACGAATTCTCCCTTGGGCTCCCGCTGGGCGTAGAGGTCGCAGGCCTCTCCCAGAGTGGTGCGGAGAATCTCCTCATGAACCTTGGTCAGCTCCCGGGCCAGGGTGATCCGCCGCTCAGCCCCAAAGACCCTGGCCATATCCTCCAGGGTGGCCCGCAGCTTGTGGGGGGCTTCATAAAAGATCAGGGTCCGGCGATCATTTTTTACCGATTCCAGATGCTCCATCCGGCTGGAAGCCTTCACCGACAGAAAGCCTTCAAAGGCAAAGCGGCCTGTGGGCAGTCCTGAGGCGGCCAGAGCGGCAATGGCGGCGCTGGGGCCGGGCACCACTTCCAGGGGCACCTGATTTTCGTGACAGAGAGCCACCAGGTCTTCGCCGGGATCAGAGATGCAGGGCATTCCCGCGTCGGTGATGATGGCGCAGTTTTCCCCCGCCAGGATACGATCCAGAATCTGCTGGCCCCGCTGACGGATGTTATGCTGGAAATAGCTGACCATGGGCTTTTTGATCCCCAGATGATTGAGCAGCTTCAGGCTCACCCGGGTGTCCTCGGCGGCGATGAAGTCCACCGATTCCAGCACCTGAGCCGCCCGTGGGGAAAGGTCCCCCAGATTGCCGATGGGGGTTCCTACCAAATATAATTTACCCATGTCATTTATCCTCCTGTGATTCCGTGGGAGCATGGGCCGTTTCCTGCTCCAAACGGTAGATTCTTTTCATTTCCGGGGAAAAGCCTCCGGCGCCATCCTCCACAATCAGCGGAGCCTCCACCTGCAAAAAGGGGCGGCTCCCTTTTTTTCCTTCCATCAGCACCAGCCAGGGAGCCTTGTCCCCCCGCTGCTGGACCATCCGCAGCCGTTTGGGCTCGATACCGTGGTTCCGCATAGCTTCCATCATATCCGGCAGCCGTTCCGGTCGTTGACAGACGCACAGGCGACCCCCGAAGCGGAGGAGCCGGGAGGCGGCGGCACAGACATCCTCCATGGTGCAGCTGATTTCATGGCGGGCGGTGAGGCGTGCCTCCTTGGGGGAGGGGACCCCGTGCCCCGCTGGTTTATAGGGAGGATTGCAGGTAACCAGATCCAGTGTGGCCAGGGGGATGGTTTTCCCCAGCTGCCGCAGGTCCTGGTGAATGGGGATCAGCCGTCCCGCCAGTCGGTCTCTATTCTCTTCCGCCGTCACCATCAGCTGCTCAAAAGCCTGATCCTGAAGCTCCACGGCGTAGGCGGTTTGCGGCTCCAGCCCCCAGCGGAACCAGAGAAGAGGAATAATGCCGCAGCCGGTGCCCAGGTCGCAGACCCGCTCCCGGGAACGCCTGGCGGCGAAATCTGCCAGCAGGAAAGCGTCGGTGCCAAATTTATGAGCTGGGCTAACACAGATTCGGTAGTCTGGTCCCAGCTGTTCAAAAGTATAGGGAAAGGATGTCATGGGGTGCTCCTTTTATGTGTAATATTATTTAGGGATACGGAGGGATACGGCCAAAGGGACTCGTCCCTTTGGAAACCCGCGTC
>NZ_LT629945.1:1106755-2993682 GCF_900104675.1 Angelakisella massiliensis
TTGACCCCGTAACTTCGGAAGAAGGGGTGCTCTGGAGACAGAGCCGCAGAGAATAGGTCCAGGCGACTGTTTAGCAAAAACACAGCTCTATGCTAAATCGAAAGATGACGTATATGGGGTGACGCCTGCCCGGTGCTGGAAGGTTAAGAGGAGATGTGCAAGCATTGAATCGAAGCCCCAGTAAACGGCGGCCGTAACTATAACGGTCCTAAGGTAGCGAAATTCCTTGTCAGGTAAGTTCTGACCCGCACGAATGGCGTAACGATCTGGACACTGTCTCAACGACCCACCCGGCGAAATTGTAGTACCGGTGAAGATGCCGGTTACCCGCGACAAGACGGAAAGACCCCATGGAGCTTCACTGTAGCCTAATATTGGATTTCGGTATTTCATGTACAGGATAGGTGGGAGACTAGGAAACAGGGGCGTCAGCTTCTGCGGAGTCGACCTTGGGATACCACTCTTGAAGTGCTGGAATTCTAACCTGCGGCCATGAATCTGGTCGGGGGACATTGTTAGGTGGGCAGTTTGACTGGGGCGGTCGCCTCCAAAAAGGTAACGGAGGCGCTCAAAGGTTCGCTCAGCATGGACAGAAATCATGCTTTTGAGTGTAAACGCATAAGCGAGCCTAACTGCGAGACCGACGGGTCGAGCAGTAACGAAAGTTGGAGTTAGTGATCCGGTGGTATGTGAGTGGAAATGCCATCGCTCAACGGATAAAAGCTACCCTGGGGATAACAGGCTGATCTCCCCCAAGAGTCCACATCGTCGGGGAGGTTTGGCACCTCGATGTCGGCTCATCGCATCCTGGGGCTGTATTCGGTCCCAAGGGTTTGGCTGTTCGCCAATTAAAGCGGTACGCGAGCTGGGTTCAGAACGTCGTGAGACAGTTCGGTCCCTATCTGTCGTGGGCGCAGGATATTTGAGTGGAGCTGTCCCTAGTACGAGAGGACCGGGATGGACGCACCTCTGGTGCATCAGTTGTCACGCCAGTGGCACGGCTGAGCAGCTATGTGCGGAACGGATAAACGCTGAAGGCATCTAAGCGTGAAGCCAACCACAAGATAAGATATCCCACTGAGTCAATCAGGTAAGACCCCTTGAAGACTACAAGGTAGATAGGCACAAAGTGGAAGCGCGGTGACGCGTGTAGCTAGCGTGTACTAATCGGTCGAGGGCTTGACCAGGTCAAGCGAGTCTTTAGCTGATAAATATGAGTTCGTTGTTCAATTTTGAAGGCGCGTTCCAGTCGGAACAGCCGAAAAAGACCTGCACCATTAGCTCAGTTGGTAGAGCAACTGACTCTTAATCAGTGGGTCCCGGGTTCGAATCCCTGATGGTGCACCAAAGGAAGGTCCCAAGGCGCGCCGGAAGGCGTGGTCATGGATCAGATAGATACCACGGCGAGACGGCCCGTTGGTCAAGCGGTTAAGACACCGGCCTCTCACGCCGGTAACGCGGGTTCGATTCCCGCACGGGTCACCATTTCCCCTTAGCTTATCCGGACGAAAGTCCTGATATGAAAATAGCTTCCCTGTGAAGGCAAGGCGCAAAGAATAACTGAGGCCGACACGAGGACAGCAAAATAGCCGGTGTTTATTACGGTGAGGTCCCACCCGTTCCCATCCCGAACACAGAAGTTAAGCTCACCAGTGCCGAAGATAGTTGGCGGGAAGCCGCCTGTGAAAATAGGTCTTCGCCGGCATCTCCTGTCAGGAAACTGACAGGAAACACGCCTTAATAGCTCAGTCGGTAGAGCATGCGGCTGTTAACCGCAGGGTCGTTGGTTCGAGTCCAACTTGAGGCGCCAAATATTTTCCGCTGTGCCGTCAGAAAGTTGGCGGCACAGCAGGAAAAGCCTTCCACGGGCCTTTAGCTCAGTTGGTTAGAGCAACCGGCTCATAACCGGTCGGTCCTGGGTTCGAGTCCCCGAAGGCCCACCACCTTACAAACATAGGGGCATAGCTCAGTTGGTAGAGCAGCGGTCTCCAAAACCGCGTGCCGAGGGTTCAAGTCCTTCTGCCCCTGCCAATCGCATCCCCATCATTGAGGACGAAAGTCCTCCACATACGCTGCTATGGCTCAGTCGGTAGAGCGCGTCCTTGGTAAGGACGAGGTCACCAGTTCGATTCTGGTTAGCAGCTCCACAATAAATCCCGTAGAATGGCTTTGCAAGCGGTTCTACGGGATTTTTGTTTTTAAGATATGTGTAGAAAAAGCACCTCTATTTTGCCCCATTTTACCCTATTTTATGATGGATTACACACAAAACGCAAACATAAAGTGCCCGATTTATAACCCTTTTTCTGCCTCTTTACGGAGATACTCCAGATCCGTTGTGTCGTCGTATTTATCAACGCTAGTGGCGTAGCTGGAGTGCCCTACAATTTTTGTGAGGGCTTCCGGAGCCATCTTGGCTTTTATGGCCTCCGAAATATAGGTGTGGCGGCACCTATGGGGTGTAAGAATATTTTCCCCGGCTTCATTCGTGTGGACGATTCCCAAGCGATCCAGCAGAGGATAAAAATTTCTTTTCGTAAAATTGTTTCTGTCGATTTTTTTCCCTGAAGGTGTGTGACAAAGAAACTGGTTGTTTTCAGATAGGAAAAATTTAATATAGGGCACAATCTCTTCCCGGATCGGGATACTGCGGTTGCGTCCGGCGTCCGTTTTGGCGCCACCAATGATGTAACGTTCCTCCAGATAGACGTCCGATGATTTTACAGCAAACAGTTCTCCGGCTCTCATACCGGTGTAGAGGAGGATCAGCACCAGCATGGCATCTCTATCCCCATCGTCTGCCGCATAGAGGAGCCGTATTATATCTTCGTCTGAGAGGTTGCGTTTTTTCTTCCTGGGAGCAGCTTTAGGCAGTTCCAACAGGTCGGCATAGTTCCGATCTATAATCTCATCCCGCATGGCCATCTTGCAAAGATTGCTCAAAAGACTGCGGAATTTTTCACAGCTATCCCTCCCCAGACCGTCCTGTACCATTTGATCAATGATTTGCTGGTACTGTGGAGTTTTTAAGCTGCGGACCTTTTCTTTTTTGATGCTATCCATCCTTTTCCAAGCGGCGGAATAGTTGGCCTGGGCATCTCTGGATAGGTCTTGATACTGTGCAGTCTCCATCCACTTTTCATGCAGCTCCTTCAGCGTCATCAAAGATGGATCTGCGGACTGATAGAGGGTCCCCAAAAAGACCTCAGCCTCAGCCTGTGTGGCAAACGAAGCTAGGTATTTGTGATTCCGCTGTACTGCCCATGGGCGCTGTCGATTCCCTGGGAGTTTATAAACACATCCCAGGCCACTGGGTCTGCGGGTGGGCGATCTTTTTTGAGGTTTGGTCGCCCTGCCGCAGATCGGACAAAAAGCGTATTCGTCTTTGATGACATTGTGGCATTTTTTGCAGATCAAAATATACCTCCATCATTTTGGTGTAAAAAGGCCCCGCCACCAGCGGGGCCTTTGCTTTGCCCTGAATTTTATTTGAGGACAAACCCGCTGATCATGCGGCAAATCTCCGAAACGTTGCAGTTTGAGGTAAACTCAAATTTGACCTTGCCCAGGCCGCTGAACCACAGCTCAAGCTCGCTGTCCAGATCGAATGTTCCGGCTGTCTCTACAGAAAAAGCCTGGATTTTGCTGTAAGGGAGAGAAGAAAAGTCTTTTTTCTTTCCGGTGATCCCCTGCACATTGATGGCGAAAATCCGCTTGTTGGTGAATACAATACCGTCCCGGATGCTTTGATAAGCGGAAAGAACTTGCTCTCCATCGATGAGCATGGGGGAGACCATGGCGCTGAAGCCTTTTGGATCCACTGCTTTGAGTTTCATAAAGGATGCGTTCTGGAAATCAATCATTTTTAAATCTTCCTTCCTTTTTGCAGGCAGTTATTTAGCTGTAACTTTTATTGTAATAGATTTTTCACCCGGTTCAACCGCTTTGAATTCATCCGATTCTGGATCATACCAAACATCAGGATCATAAAGAGACCGTAGGTGGTGATGCAGGCTTTTTTGTATTCCAATCAGCTTGGGAGAATAAATGACAGGTGTTGTATCGTGACATACAGTGCCCTGCGGATTTTTAATATTTTCAGCAATCCAGTTACACAGATCGTCTCTGGACATATTCTTTTTAAATTTGAGCTCAGGGAAATATTCAATGATTCGGTTATTGAGCTCTGTACGAGTGTAAATATGTAGCCAGTTTATAAGATTGGGATTATCGGCAACCCGCAAAAAATCTGCATCAAGCAAAGCGTTCAAATCGTCACATTTTTGCAAAGGAACCTCTTTTTGTGGGGAGTTGCAGGTAAAACTAAAATACCGCAGCATTAATTTTTGACTCGCAATTGAAAGTGTGCTGAGTTTGGCAATTGCTTCCTCCAAGGTGTAAGCATCTTTGGGTTTTGGCTCCTTGACCTTTTTGGCATCTGCTTCGGTACTCTCTTCCATCATACCTAATTCGATTGCCAGCCTATACATATGTTTACACGGTTTTTTTCTTCTGGCGAAATCAACACAGGTGCAGGATGAGAGCGACGTTTTGTATTTTCCATGAGAACCCGAAAACTCTCCGGTGCCACTTTGTTGATTGATAGACAGAGGAGTGTTCTCTGCTTTCTTTGAGGAAGAAAGGCGCTTTTTTTGATCTGGATTATCATGGACTTCATCCCACTGTTTCCAGTCGTCCTGCAAGGAATGGTTCTTTTTGAAGACATCAAAAATGCTCATTTGGCCATCTCCTGTTATAGTTAAATGTCAAAAGACCCTTTCTGGTCTATATGCCGTAAACGGTGTAAGGCAAGCGCTGTGGATACACCCATAGCAGCCGCTGCTACATCCAGCGACTGATCCAGAAGCGGAATGAGATCATCGTCAGAAAAAATCAGGTCCACTGAGAAAAAATTGGCCTCATTCTCAAATTTTTGAGCCACCAGGTTGGTGCTCTGATTCAGGAAGATTCGATTCATGCCACTGTGGAGGATGATGTGACCCAGCTCGTGCGCGCAGACAATCTTCTGCTGATGATCGTCCAGATCGGAGTTGATGTAGATGATCTTTCGCCGCTTCACGCGCTGCTGAAAACCCCTGATGCCAATCAGAGGATATTTGATGACAATAATCCCCAGGTCCTCCGCAATCCGGAAAGGATTGCGGGTGCGATGTTTTTCTGCAAGCTTTGTGGCAAGCCTCCAGGTATCCATATTTACTCCTTTTTGTACTTTTTGGGAGTGTAAGTTTCTTTATTTTTGAGCCTGGCAGCTTCCAGGCCCAGCTTCATGGCGGCGGCCATGGATTCCTTTGCCTCCTGGCTCATGGGGACGCCGTCAAACATTAAATCGCCGCTGGTTTCCAGGTTGCTCATGATCCGCTCTACATCTCTGGCTATATCGCGCTCATCCTTATCAGTAAGGGCGGGCGCTTTTTCTTTATCCTCTGGGTTCTCAGATAGATATTCCAGAGGGACATTAAAATAACGAGCAATTTCTGGTAAGTACCTTTTATATGATTTGTTTCGCCCATTTAGCCAATTGGTGATGACATTGGGATGTATTCCCAGGTGTTCAGCAAGTTCCTTTTTTGCACCATGTTTTGGACCGATGCAGTTAACAATTTTTTTTAATGTATCGTCCATAATTAACCTCTAATTTTGTGCAAAACGCAAAACAAATAAAACAAGCACCAAACAGTATTGACTTCGTTTGTTTTGTGTGATATAGTGTGATTAAACCAAACAAAACAAACGAAAACTTAACTATTATTATGTTAATTGCGTAATGCTTTGATATTTTATGACATCATTATATCACCATACCAAACAAAACACAACTAACAAAATATACAAGGAGGGGTGTCGGAAAATGTTGGAAGTGTACTACACCTGCGCCGAAGTACGGTCAATCCCGATGGAAATATTTTCACCATCAAAAAGCTGACCCGAGCCCAGTATGATGCCCTGAGCAGCAAGAGCAGCACCACGTTGTATTTTATTGTGGGGTGATGGGATGGGGCTGAATATCGGAACGGCGGAGCTGGACAATCTCATGCTGGGGATCCAGGAGGTGGATCGGGTGATGTTGGGGACCACAGAGGTGTGGTCAAACAACCCGTACAGAAAATATTTGTATGCCTATGCAGATTCAGAAAGCGATATTACCAACGTAATTGATACTGAAACCAGCACGGTCATTTTGTCGAGCACGGCACCGGGCAGAGCATATAGAGCGCAGTCTGATTTTATCGGAACCAAAGACCGTATGCACGCTTTTTTTGGACCGAGCGCAAACACAGAAGTGTACAATGTAGACAGGGAAACGCTGGTATTTTCAGAAGCATCCTACAACAAGCCCAGTGCGGTTGTGTCAGGCGGCACACGGGATCATGTGTTTTTTATGTTTTCAACCCAAAGGTGTGTGCAGCTGGACCCCGCCACATTTACCCAAACAGGAGAGAACACGCCTACTCAGGAGCGCGTGCTGGAGGGCGGTGGAACAAACGATGCGTTTTTCGTCTCAAGATATCCAAGTGAATATTTGGCTAAGATAGATGCAGATAGTATTGTTCTGCTCAACAGCGTTGTTCCGAAAGACAGTGGGTACACCGCGTATGATTTGGCCGGAACGGCGCAACAACTTTTCGTTCTGCAAGTAGGCGGCCCCGAAATTGTTGAACTCGACACAGACACACTTCTGCCGATCCGATTGCTCACAATTCCTGAGCGGTCAGTAACAATCGGAGACGGCGGCAAATAAGGAGGAGAAACGATGAAATACCTGTACACGAACGTGCAGCTAGGAGACTTGCTGGCTGTAAACGGGAAAATTATTTGGGAAACCAATGGCTTTTCTGTGACCCAGGTGCGGAAGCGCACCACACAGGGATATGTGAGGGATGGCAGCTTCGTCAGCCTGCTGCCGGCGGCGGACGAAGGTACCCTCTCCGCCGCGCTGTCGGAAAAGACTTTGGAGGAAGGAGAATTTGCCCGGATCATTGACGAGGCGGAGGCGGCGCCTATCCGTGAGGAAATCCTGGCGGTACGGAAAGAGGAAGAGGAAGCCGCCGCCCTCACCCCCACCGATGAGGACCTGTACCGGGCGTCGGTACTCAAGCTGCTGACGGAACTGAAAATGAACCAGCAGGGAGGTGCATCCAATGTTTGAGCTGATCAAAAAGTATTACCGCATGGGCATTTACACTGACAAGGACCTGGAAACCTTTGTGGGGGCGGGACAGCTGACCCGGGAGCAGGCGGATGAGATCCGGGAGGCCAAGTGATGCAATACCTTGTAATGCCCTTCACCCGCTGCATGATGCTGTGCGGGTACAAAAATCCGGAGTATACAAAGTATTGGGGCTATCCTCACTATGGTGTGGACATTTCTACCATCCAGGGAGGGGCAAGTGACGACCACAGAATCCTTGCTTCCGGCGAAGGGGTGGTGCTGGCCGCCGGAAAGGATTCCCGCCTGGGTTATGGGGCGGCAGTGTTGTACAAGGATGTTTTCAACCATCAGACCGGAGAGACCGTCAGCGTGGTGGGCCGGTATATGCACATGAAATCTATGTTGGTCAAAGAGGGGGATGCAGTACAGGCGGGAACGGTCATCGGGGAGGAGGGAAAGGAAGGAACCTCCGATTACCATCTCCACCTGGAATTTGATACCGATGTGACCCCCACCTATGCCACATGGTCTCCCCAGGTGGCCGGAACCGGCGGCTTTTGGAAAAAAGGTGTGGACAGCACCGTCAATCCCTCTCACCTGTTGCACATGGGTCCGGGACAATCCCTGGCGGAGCCTACATATAATCCTGCGTGGCTCAACCCGGAGGACTTTGTCATCCCGCAGCTGGAAAGCCCCGATGATTGTGCCGGGCAGCTGGCGGCTCTCCAAAAGGAGCTGGAGCAGGAGTGCCGCCGCCGGCAGATTGCGGAGGAGGCCCAGGCAAAAGCGGAAACGGAGCTGGCGGAGATCAAAAGCAAAATCCGGGAGCTGTGTGAGATGCTGGAGTCTTAAGGAGGAGAGCAATGGTAGATTTGACAGCCCTGATGGCGTCGATTATCACAGGTGTGCTATCTTTGGTAGGTGTGCTTGTCTCTAACCGCAAAAGTGAGACTCGTACCATGCACAATATTACAGCGGCTCAGATGGTGACTGATGAGAAGCTATCAGAGTTGACTCGGGAAGTCCGGGCTCATAATGAGTTTGCTACCAGGATTCCGGTGGTGGAGGAAAAAATTAAGGTAATTAACCATCGCATTGATGATCTTGAGGCATATCATAAGTAATTAGGAGGGAAATATGGATACTATTGTTTTGGTGCTGATGCTGGCGGTAACAGTGGAGGCTTTGGTGGAATACGGCAAACTGCTTGGACAAGCTGCGCTGTCCCGTGATTATCAAGGGCTGGCTGTGATGGCCGCAGCTCTGGTGGTGGCGGTGCTGCTGTGCTTTGCCACAGGCGCGGACTTTTACGCGGCCCTGGGGGTGCAGTTTGCTTATTCTTGGGTGGGTGTGCTCCTCACAGGTGTTTTTGCCAGCCGGGGGGCGAATTTTGTCAGCGACCTCATCGGAAAACTCCAGACGGTAAAATCTGATTGATATTGCAGGATACAAAAAAGCCAGTAACCTTTGTGCTCTGATTGGGACAAAGGTTGCTGGCTTTTTAATATAGTGAGGTTGTAGATATAGTATGATCCTTGATTTTGCTTCATATTTTGCTATAATGAAAGTGGCCGGGGTAAGGCTCCCGGCTCACTTTTGGGTGTGTGGGGCGGTGTGTGTGGATTTTCAGCCGCCCCACTTTTTTATTTACTCATTCATTATGCGTTTAACACTATTCCGGAGTTCTTCCAACGTTTCGCATTTTTCAATGAGTTCGAGGATTGCTTTCAGCAGAGCCTCGGTCACATTCACTGTATCCATTCACCTCACTCCCTTCTGTAAGAGATTTTGTATCTCTGCCTTACAAGTATATTATACAGCAAATGCTTAATAATGTCAATAGAATAATTTATTATTTTATGAATGATTTTAATTTCAATTTGACAATATAAAGTATTTGCTGTATGATATGTGTGAGGAGATGATAAAGATGACTATAGAGCAGAAGATTAAAATGGCATTGGCATATAGTGGTATTAGCCAAGCAGAGCTTGCAAGGAGAATCGGCACTACCCCGTCAAATTTGAACCAAAAAATTAAAAGAAACACTCTAACTATGGAAGACCTAGAGAAGATCGCTCAGGCTATGGGCGGACAGTGGAAAGCAGAATTTGCTTTCCCTGATGGAACGGTGATTTGATAGGCCTTTGAACGGTACTTTTTGTTTGCTGTAAGTTATTTTTAAAAGTTAAATATACATACAAAATACACACAAAATCATAGATAATGCTGATAAATAAACGGATTTTGTAATCCTTGGTAAGGACGAGGTCACCAGTTCGATTCTGGTTAGCAGCTCCAAAACCCGATCACAAGTGTGGTCGGGTTTTTTGTTATATCTCTATGCTGAGTTATATAAAAAATTGGGGTTATGAAAAATTAGATACGCATTAGTCCCCATCAACATCATCAGAAAAGACAAATAAGATAAATTCGTGACAAGATATATTTTTTAGGCTATAATAAGATTTATCGCCCAGACCAGCATTTTGAATTTTGGAAGGAGCGGCAAATGGAGTTGAACCAAAAAAATTGGCGTAAACTGTTGGGATTGGGAATGGTTCTGATCCTGTTTTATTGGGGATTGGAAAATCATTCTCTTTTGGGAAAGACGTGTTCTGTTTTATTGGGACTCATATTTCCGTTTATTTTAGGCGGCTGCATGGCGTTCATTGTGAACGTTCCCATGAGGGGCATTGAAAAACTTCTTTTTTCTGCACAGACAGGAAAGAAGAGAAAAATGGCCAGAGGGATCAGCTTGCTGTTAACCTTTTTACTGGTAATCAGTGTTATATTTGTGGTAGCTTTTTTGATCCTTCCCGAGCTGGGAAGAAGTTTAGGCACTTTAGCCGAAACGGTTCCTCAATTTGTTTCAAGGACGGCTGCATGGGCGGCGGAAATGACTACAAAACATCCACAGATTTCTCAATGGCTCTCCACTTTGGAAATCAACTGGAGCAATATTTTGGGACAAACTGCCGCTTTGATTCAAAGCTGGCTCAGTGCTTTCCTGGGCTCCACTTTGAATATTGCAGCAGGTGTTTTCAGCGGTGTGGTCACATTTTTTCTGGCTTTCGTTTTTTCCATTTATTTATTGCTGGACAAGGAAAAGCTGGGCGGACAGGTAAAAATGGTACTTCATGCGTGGGTTCCCCGCTGGGCGGATAAGATTTTAGGGGTTAGTGGATTAGCAGCCAAAACCTTTTCCAGCTTTTTATCCGGACAATGCGCCGAAGCGATCATTTTGGGATTATTATTCTTTATAGCGATGACCATTCTTCGCTTTCCCTATGCCTTGATGATCAGCGTTTTGATCGCTTTTACCGCACTGATTCCCCTGTTTGGCGCTTTTATTGGCTGTTTTGTAGGCGCCTTTCTGATCCTGATGGTTTCCCCCATGAAAGCATTTTGGTTCATACTGCTGTTTCTCCTGATCCAGCAGTTGGAGGGAAACTTGATTTATCCCAGAGTAGTGGGCAGTTCAGTAGGTCTGCCTGCGATCTGGGTATTGGTAGCGGTTACCTTAGGTGGAAACACGTTGGGAGTCGCGGGAATGCTGTTGAGCATTCCATTGTGTTCGGTATTGTATACACTGTTTAGACAGGCCACCAAACAACGGTTAAAACAGTTTGAGGAAAAGACAGGGGAGAAAGGAGAGAATGCAGGGGGATGAAGGTGCTCAAAAGCTTAGTAAAATTGCTGTTTCATCGGGTGGTTATCGTTGGTGTGGCAATTTTGCTTCAGGCGGCTTATTTTATTATCCTCTTATCGAAGTTTCAGGAATTTTTTGCCTTTTCCTATGGAATTTTGATGCTGCTGAGCGTGGCAGTGGTACTGCATCTGATCAATGATCGTTCCAATCCTGCTTATAAGTTGGCGTGGATCATTCCGATTTTAACCTTTCCCATTTTTGGCGGACTGTTTTATGTGATGTTTGGCCACAGTCATTTGAGCAAACGTCAGAAAAATGAGATGCGTGAGATAGGGCAGCAAATTTTTGCTGTGATGCCGGACCGCACACCAAATCTGGATCGTTTGAAGGAAGAAAACCCTGTAGCGGGTCTTCAGGCCCAATATATTTATCGCTTTGCCCATGCGCCTTTGTGCCGTAATACGTCAACAGAATATCTTCCTTTGGGAGAGATCAAGTTTCAGCGTATGAAGGAGGAGCTGCAAAAGGCGCAGCATTACATTTTTCTGGAGTATTTTATTATAGAAGAAGGAAAAATGTGGAATGAAATTCTGGAGATCCTGCGGGAAAAAGCTGCGGCGGGTGTAGATGTTCGGGTAATTTATGACGATATTGGCTCTATGATGACCCTTCCCTATGGATATGACCGGAAGTTGGAATCCATGGGAATCAAATGCTGTGTATTCAATCCTTTGGTACCCATTCTCTCCACTCGTTTCAACAATCGGGATCATCGAAAAATCTGTGTGATTGATGGCTGGGTAGGCTTTACGGGGGGAATCAATCTGGCGGATGAATATATCAACGCCGTTGTCAAGCATGGACACTGGAAAGATACCGCCATTCTGCTCAAAGGTGAAGCAGTGTGGAACCTGACAGTGATGTTTCTGTCTCTATGGAGTTTTCTGCGCCATACACAGGATCATTATGAAAGCTTCCGCCCCCATGTCCATCAGCCGGAGCCAATCGTTTCCCAAGGATATGTGCAGCCTTTTGGAGATATTCCTTTGGACAATGAAGCGGTGGGAGAGACAGTTTACCTCAATCTCATCAATAAAGCGCAGCGGTATGTGCACATCACCTCCCCTTATCTGATCATAGACAATGAGATGGTGACGGCCCTGTCCAATGCGGCAAAAAGCGGTGTGGATGTAAGAATCATTACCCCACACATTGCGGATAAATTCTATGTCCATGCGGTCACAAGGGCCTATTATGAAACTTTATTGGAGGCAGGGGTGCGGATTTTTGAATATACCCCCGGCTTTATCCATGCGAAAACTTTTGTGGTGGATGATGAATATGCTGTGGTAGGAACCATCAATTTGGATTATCGCAGTCTGTATCTTCACTTTGAATGCGGATGCTGGATGTACCAAACTCCCAGTGTGCTTCAGGTTCGGGATGACTTCCTGCTGACACAGGGGAAAAGCCAGGAAATCACATTGGCCACCGCGCGAAATATTAATTGGCTGCAGCGATTGGGAAGGTCCATTCTCCGGGCCTTTGCACCACTGATGTGACGGTCGGCAAAATTGAAAGAGGCCCTGTTGATACGCTCAGCAGGGCCCGATTTTTTGGTGCGCTTTTATAAGCTGATCATTTTCATTTTGGCAGAGAAAATCAGCTGACAGTTTTGCAGTGTATGCTGCGGCTTGTCCAGGTCAGGGTGTACAGTGGGAATGATTTTTATTTCATTTTTATTTTGCTGGAGATGAGCAGCAAATCATTTTTGCGCAAACATTCAGGCCAAAACGACAGTGGATAAACCTGGATATTGCTGCTGGTTTTGGGTGTATCCGGGGATAATCCCCTCCATGGAAGCACATGGAACCTTTAAGGCACATGCCACAGCCGTATTCAGTATCAGACAAAGAGAAATTCATCAGGATGGTGTGGAGCCCAAAAAACTGCTGCTCTTCCTGGAACAGTGTGATTCCAGCCCCATTTCAGCTGCCTTTGGAAAACAGATCCTCTGCTGTCACCGAATGCAAACAATAGTCGCATCCCACCAGCCGACCCCATTGGTCACGATACAGCAGGCTGTCCAGATATAGATATTCTCCGCATACAGGACATTGCCAAGTGAGATATTGGGGAGGAGAGAGTGAAGGCTCAGGACAGGATGGGCCAGGTTGAATCAATTCCATTGCGTCCCTCTTTTCTGCAAATCCGTTCTATGGGACAAAAGGTGTGATATACTGCTCTCATACCGGAAAGGTCCAGAAATTTCCTCAGGAGAGCAGATCGCCATACATCGCCAGCGTGAATTTTTTCAGTCCCGCGTCTTTAATGCGGTAAATCTGAGCGGTTTCGCAGCCCAGCTCTTCACATAAACGATCCATGTAATCCCGGGTGCGATGGATGAAAAAACGTTCCAGCACCAATCGTTCCTGATTGTTTAACACGGAAAGGCCCCGTTCGATTCTCTCAGCCTTTCTTTTGGCCAACTCCAGATTCCCCTGCAAACGTCCTCTTCGGTCAATGTTGTCGATCAGATCGCTCTCACGGCGAGAGGTTCCACCCTGGACAGGAATTTTGTCCAAACGAACGCTGTGGATGGAATAAGCCGCTTGTTCCAGAATCTGAATTTCTTCCGGAAGATTTTGCAGACTTTCCTGAATCAAGGGATAATCTTCCAGATCCTGCGCGGCGTGCTGTTTCCAATTTACCATATTGATCAGGCTCCTTTAAATATATAGTTCACTAGACAAAATGAAAACATATGTTCTTTTTGATGGGATACTGAGTGGGGCGTGGCTTTAGAGTAGCACAGAAACTCCAAGTTGTCAAGTACACTAAAAATATATTGACTAAAATTCTAGTTTGCTATATAATCAAAGACGCAGAAATTCATCAAATAAGTAAGCTGTCATCAAAATGGATGTTTGAACAAGATAAGGTGTGGAAATAGAAGATATCTGCCGTTTGTGATGACTGGATAAAGAAACAGCGAAAGATTTTGAGGCAAGAGCAGTTCTGCTGTCAAATTTACTCGAATGTATTTGACCATCAAAGTGCCGGAAAGGTGGAGAAGCAATGACATTGGGGCAGTTGATCCGGGATTACAGGAAACAGCACCACCAAACCATGGAGGATTTTGCCCAGGCCAGTGGTCTGAGCAAAGCATATATTTCTATTCTGGAGCGAAACAGAAATCCTTCCACCGGGCAGCCGGCAATTCCATCGGCAAAAACCATCCAGAGGGTGGCAAAAGCTATGGGGCAGCCGGTAGCAGTGCTGCTGTCTCAACTGGATCAGGAGCAAAAAGGAGAACTGCTTTCACAGCTGCTGCCGCCTATGGTGGAGCCATATTTCCCTAAAGGCCGGATGCCGGTTTTAGGAAGGGTGGCGGCAGGCCTGCCCATCTTTGCCCAGGAGAATATTGAGGGCTATGTGGCGGATGATTTTGATGATGGTGAAGAATATTTTGCCCTCAGAGTTCATGGAGACAGCATGAATGCCGCCGGAATTGCCGACGGTGATTTGCTGGTGGTGCGCAAGCAGCCCATGGTGGACAATGGTGAAATTGCGGTGGTACTGGTCAACGGAAATGATGCCACAGTCAAACGGTTTCATCAGGCAGGTGAAATGGTTACCCTTTCCCCGCAATCCCTCAATCCTGTGCACCAAATTCAGATTTATAATACAAAGGAAACCGCGGTATCCATTCTGGGAAAAGTGGTGGAGGTCAGAAAGCGCTTTTGACCAAAAAAGCATAGGAATATGGGAAAACTAACGAAAGAGACTGCTTAAAATCCCGCTGTGGGGGACAAAGAGGCGAAAATGGACTACAGGTTTTAAAAATTCATAAAATGTTTACAATTTCACTTTGGGTTTCATGGTATCCTTGCGCTGTTGCAGCTCGCTGAAAGACAGCGGGCCGGTAATGCGAAGGAGGAAGAAATGAAGCAGGAAAGCCACAAGCTGCTGGGATATTATCTCATTAACCGTGTTCAGGGAGAATACGAACCTCGCCATCGGGCAGCTTTTTTACTGGGCTGTGTAGAGCCGGACCGGAATCCTTTTACCTATTTCAAGGGGTCCTGCCGCGCACAGTGGATGCGTGGACATAATTTCCTTAATGCACAGCGGCTGGTAAAGCGTCTCTGCCGTGGTTTGGAAAACCGGGAAAACTGGAGAATGCTGGACTATTATCGTTTGGGAAAGCTGATTCATTACACCGCTGACGCTTTTACATTTGCTCATAATGCGATGTTCCAGGAGGATATCCGCCAGCACCTGGTTTATGAGGGACGCCTCCAGGAGCACTTTAAGCAGTGCCTTCAGCAGGGCCGTGATCTTTTTCGCTGCGGGGAGATGGCCGCTTATGATATGATTCTGGAGCAGCACCGGCGTTATGAAAATGCGGAACGGACAGTAGAGACTGACGCCGAGTACATTTTAGGTGTAACAGAGCTGTTGTGCCGTCTCTTGCTGCCCTGCCCTCAGACAGCTGCGGTTCGTACGTTCCCTTTGGCTGCGTAATGAGCGCCTTCAGCGAAGGATAAAGGTACTGACAAACCAAGTGACAATTTTTTATGACCGCTTCGTAAGATTACGGGGCGGTTATTTTTATCTGAGAAAGCCTATTTCTGCCCTTGCATGAAAATTTGAGACAGACAAAAAAGAACCCCTCCGCCGGCGGTTATGGAACAAGCCGGTGGAGGGAGCGGCAGTTTTGGGGCAAACCAGGGAAAGCCTGTCTTTAATGGGTGTGTTTGAGACTGCGGCGCAGCCAGAAGAAATAGCAAAGACACATCACCAGGCTGGACAAGGCGGAGATGGGAACCGCCAGGCTGATGATTCCCATATTGGTATCCGGCAGGCGGCTGAAGAATATGGAGAGGGGAATGCGTACCAAAAAAGCGGACAGCAGCCCCTGGAGCATGACAAAGGTGGTTCGGCCCAGGCCGTTGAAGTATCCCAGAAAACAAAAACTGAGGGAGATCATCAGGTATTCAAAGGAGCAGCCCCGGAGATATTGGGCGGTTGCCGCGATGACAGCGGGATCTGATGTGAAAAGAGAAGCCAGCAGCCCACCCTGGAAAAAGGTAAGCAAAAACATGACAGTGCCGAAAGCAAAGGAAATGCTCTGGGCTGCAAACAAAGCCTTGGTGGCACGGGGATGATTGCCAGCCCCTATATTTTGGGCAACAAAGGCGGACAGGGTGGACAAAAACGCCATGGGAACGATGGAGAGAAAGACAAACATTTTTTCCGCCACACCCACGCTGGCGGAAGCAACCAGCCCCAGGCTGTTGACAATGCTGGTGATGATCAGAAACGAGATATTGACCAGCACATCCTGGAGAGCGATAGGGGTACCCAGCCGCAGGATGGAGCGGGAGGTTTGGGGCAGGCGAAAGCTTTCACGGTCCACATCAAAGGGAAGAGGACGGCGGCGGATATAGGCGGCGGAAAAGAGCACACTGGCTCCCTGAGCAATCACGGTAGCCAAGGCCGCTCCGGAAGCCGCCATGCCAAAGACGCCCACAAACAGCAGATCCAGCACCACATTCATTCCGCAGGCAATGGCCACAAAGAGAAAGGGGGAGCGGGAATCCCCAATGCCCCGGAAAACGCCGCTGATGGCGTTATAGGCGGTAATAAAGATCATTCCGCAGGCGCAGATGCGCACATAGCGGATGGTTTCCGCCACAGCTTCCTGGGGAACGTTCATCAGCTGAGCCGCCTGAGGGGCGAAAGCCACCATTACAACGGTCAGCAGCAAAGCAAGGGGCAGAAACAAACGGATCTGTCCGGCAATCACGCCGCCCGCCCGCCTGCGGTCCCCCGCGCCTATGGCCTGTCCCAGCAATACGGTTACGCCCATATTCAGTCCGGTTACCAGCGCGGTGGCCGACTGCATTACCTGGCTGCCGGTGGCTACAGCGGAAACGCTGGAGGTGGCGGAGAAATGCCCTACCACAGCCAGATCCACACCGCCATACAGGGCCTGCAGAATCAGAGAAAGCATCAGCGGGATGGAGAAACGGATCAGAGGCGGCAGAATCCGTCCCTCCAGAAAGGTATTGTGATCCATATTTTTCTTCCTTTCTTTATCAAGGTTACAGGCCGAAACAGGCCCCAAAATCGCCGGGAAAAAGTCAAATGCTTTCTGAAAGCATCTGATCGCTTTATAAGTTATAAACGAAAGAAGATCTGTTATTCCCAATACGGCAAATGGGTGAACCAGTTGAGATCCTCCCCCAAAAATAAAAAAACGCCAACAAGCATACACTTGTTAGCGATAATGTATCAAACGAAGCGTTCCCAACGCCCGCATATTCTAACACGCCTGCGCAGGAATGTCAAGGTGAAGGGGCTTTTTTCGGAAAAGGAACAAGAGATTTGCGCAAAGGTGCCGCAAGCTTTCCCATCATAGGGAAAAAGGCCGAAGGCTTTCTGATGTTTAAGGTTTTCCTCACAAAGGATTCGTGGTATAATAACGATGATCGCTTGGCTGCACCGGTCATTTGCATTCTCAAGTTCCATGCCAAAAGCCTTTCAACCGGTTTCTCCGATATCCGGCAGGCAAATGCCTTCTGTTTGAGCGCTGCTGTGTATATCCTTCCCTCTGTGGTACACAATAACAAGTATCAAAACTGGAAGGAGCAGCAGTATGGCAGCAAAAAAAGAAGCAAAACAGCTGGCGGAGCAGGAGGAAGTAACTGATGCTGGCCAGCAGCAGGAGCAGATTTACCAGGCGGGTTCCGTCACACCGGAGGGAGGCCGCCACAAGATCCATTGCCTGACCATCATCGGGCAGGTGGAGGGCCATTATATTCTCCCTCCACAGAACAAAACTACCAAATATGAGCATGTCATCCCCCAATTGGTGGCCATCGAGCAGGACGAATCGATCCGTGGGCTGCTGATTATCCTCAATACTGTGGGCGGAGATGTGGAGGCAGGTCTGGCTATTGCGGAGCTGGTTTCCGGCATGAAAAAACCTACCGTTTCCCTGGTATTGGGCGGCGGTCATTCCATCGGCGTACCGCTGGCAGTGAGCGCCCGTTATTCCTTTATTGCCCCAACAGCCACCATGACTGTCCATCCGGTACGGATGAATGGCGTGATGCTGGGTGTCCCTCAGACCCTCTCCTATTTTGACAAGATGCAGGAGCGCATCAGCGGCTTTGTCTGTCAAAACTCTCATATTTCTCCCCAGCGGTTCCGGGAGCTGATGATGAAAAACGGAGAACTGGTGATGGACATCGGCACAGTGCTGGATGGGGAAGCCGCTGTTTCGGAGGGGCTGATCGACAGCCTGGGCGGCCTTCATGAGGCGGTGGAAAAGCTGTATGATATGATCGACGCTCAGGACCAGGAGAAAGAAAAAAGCGCTTCCCCCCAAAAGGATGATACCGGTTCAGACAACAATGGACGGGGAAAGTCCTCCGGCAAAAAGAATGCCGGCTCTGCCAAAAAACACCGGACACCGGCTTTGCAGTCCTCTGCGGCAGAAGAAATTTCTTCTTCCTCCAAAAAGAGAGGACGGAAAAAGCAGACGGCGCCTGAGAGGAGGGTCTGACGATGCCTTTTCAGTCCATTCTGCCGCCGGAACTGCTGGAGCAGCAGGTACAGCTTCCACCCAGGGAATGCGTCAGCTGGAAGGGCGGATTTCTGGAAGGGACCCGCAACGAAAAAGGGCAGCTGATTATTGAAAGAATTTTGTCCACCGATCCTGCGGCCTATCTGGATCCGGAACTGTCCCCGGGCAGTATCTGGCAGGAAAAAGCCCAGCCATAAGCCGAAACCCGGCTTTTGGCTACATAGTATGAAAAAAGCTGCCTGATGAAGGGCGGAAAAAAGATGCGCTCCCCTGAAAAGTCTGAAGAGCCGCTCCAGCCGCTGAGGGGACAACAAAAATAGATCAAACCGCTTCCCATTTGAGGTGTATACAGCCGGAAAGTGGAATCGTTTTGTTTTTTACAGTCTTATTTTTTACACCAGGAGGATCACTATGTCATTTCTAAACGCCATTTTTCAGGGATTACTTCAGGGCTTTACCGAGTTCCTTCCCGTGTCCAGCTCAGGACATCTGTCCCTGTTTCAATATTTTACCGGTGTCAATTCCGAGGGCTCGGTGCTTTTTTCGGTTCTCCTCCACTTCGGTACCCTGGCGGCGGTCATGATCGCCTTCTGGCCCACCATCTGGGCGCTGATTCAGGAAGCGGTGCTGCTGCTCCGGGATATATTTACCCTTCGGGTCACCAAAGTCAAGCCCAACAGCAAACGGCGGATGATCTATATGCTCATCCTTTCCTGTTTTCCGCTGCTGCTGGTGCTTTTGGTGCAGGACCGGATCACCGCCCTCAGCGCTGATAACAGCATTCTGGCGGAAGGGGTCTGCTTCCTGGGCACCGCTTTGCTGCTGACACTGGCGGATCACGCCATCCCCGGCAAGAAAACCGCCAAAACCATGACCGGCGGCGACGCTTTGGTGATTGGCGCCGCTCAGCTGATGGCCACCCTTCCCGGAATTTCCCGTTCCGGCTCCACCATCTCCGCGGGACTGATTATGGGGCTGAGCCGCAGCTATGCCGTGGCATATTCCTTCATTCTGGGTCTGCCCGCTGTATTGGCCGCGGGTCTGTTGGATCTGAAGGACCTGATGAGCGGCACCGGCGCAGCGGCGTCTTTGGAATGGGGGCCGGCGCTGGTAGGAATGGTGGTGGCGGCCATTTCCGGTTTCTTCGCCATCAAGCTGGTCAATTACATTGTAAACGCCAATAAGTTCCGCATCTTCGCCATATATACCGCTGTACTGGGTACGGTGGTGGTGATCCTGGGGATTATCGAAATTGTTACCGGCAATGCCATTCAGGGATTCATCGTTGGATTGCTGGCCTGACGCTGAAAAAAGCAAAAACCCGCTTTAAAAGATAAATGGAGTGTACATATGGCAACAAAATCCTCATCCCGTTCTAAAAGTACAACAAAAAAATCCGGTTCCCGGGGAAAGCGGACCACCAAAAAGGAACAGCAGACCCGCAAGCAGATGTACGCGGTGCTGCTGTTTGCCTTGGGTATTCTCATTTTCTGCCTGGCGGCAGTGCCGGGAGAGAATGCCTGGCTTTCCATCCATCAGTTCCTTTTGGGCTGCTTCAGCTGGTGCGGCTATCTGGTGGGTCCCATTATCATCTATGCCGCGGTGATGGTGGCCATGGATCAGACCGGTTATCCCATTGCTGCAAAAGTTATTTCGGCGCTGCTGCTGATTCTGCTGCTTTGCGGTACCACACAGGTTTTTGTCCGTGGGTATCCGGAAGGCAATATTTTAGAGCTGATTGGACAGCTGTTCAAGGATGGCCAGGAGCTGGCGGGCGGCGGTGTGGCCGGTATCTTCTTCGGTGTTCCGCTGCTCCACTGGTTCAGCTTTACCGGGGCGGCCATTACCATTGTGCTGCTGGACTTTGTGGCGGTGATGCTCCTCTCCGGCGGAACGCTGGTGGGCCTGTTCCAGAATACGGTTGTAAGGCCGGTGCAGAAGATGGAAGAGGTTTATACCAGCGTCTCTGAGGCCAGGGAAACCGCCAGGGCTGCGGCTGCCGTCCAGCCTGCTCCCCCAAGAAAGAAAAACAATCTCTTCAACATCAACGTGGACCTGGATGGGGGAGATGATACGCAGCCTGCCCGCCCCAAAAAGAAAAAGGAACCCCCTGCGCCTACCGTTGAGGAAGACCGGGACAAGCTGCTGGAAGCTGCCCGTGGGCTGGATGCTCCGGCTCCTGAGGCGAACAGAAAGAAAAAGCAGGAGCCCAAGACAGCCCCCAGCCTGTATGATTTTGATGCCCATGAACCCAAGGAAGAACCGAAACCCGCTCCCCAGCCGGTAACCGGCGCGGCTTTACAGCAGGCGGGAGTGGTTCCGGCCAGGGAGCCGGAACCGGAGCCTGAACAGCAGTCCCCACCGCCGAAGGAAGAGGACCTGACGCTGGAGGACATCATTACCCGGGCTGTGTCGGGAGAGGTGCAGGTACCTCAGCCGCCGGTACTGGAAAGCGGCAGCGGTTTGCTGGATTTTGGAGAAGAAAAGCCTGCGGCCCCCGCCGCTGCTGCGGAAGCGCCAAAGCCTCAGCAGACGGAAGCGGCTCCATCCCAGCCGGCAGGGGAGGGGCAGATTTTGCGTCCTGAGTATGCTTTCCCGCCGCTGACGCTGTTGGGTGAAGGAAAAACCCTGCCCAGAGGGGATACCACCAAGGAGCTGAAAGCCAACGCGGACCGGCTGGTGGACACGTTAAAGAGCTTTGGTGTTCAGACACGGATCGTGGACATTACCCGGGGACCTGCTGTGACCCGGTATGAGCTGCAGCCCTCCGCCGGTGTGAAGATCAGTAAAATCACCAATCTGGCCGATGATATCGCCTTGAATCTGGCGGCGGCCGGCGTGCGTATCGAGGCCCCCATCCCCAATAAGGCGGCGATCGGTATAGAGGTGCCCAATAAAATCGTCTCCACTGTACCCATCCGGGAAATTCTGGATTCTCCAGAGTTTGCCGAGGCACAAAGCCGTCTGACTGTGGCGCTGGGAAAGGATATTGCCGGCAGCATCGCCCTGGCTGATATAGGAAAAATGCCCCACCTGCTCATTGCGGGCGCCACGGGAAGCGGTAAGTCGGTGTGCATCAATTCCATCATCATCAGCCTCCTGTACAAGGCCCGCCCCGAAGAGGTGAAGCTGCTGATGGTGGACCCCAAGGTGGTGGAGCTGGGTGGATATAACGGTATACCCCATCTGCTTTCCCCTGTGGTAACCGATCCCAAAAAGGCGGCGGGTGCTTTGTGCACCATGGTCAGCGAAATGCTGCGCCGTTATCAGCTGTTTGCGGACAACGGTGTCCGGGATCTGAAGGGCTACAACCGTCTGGCTGCGGAGCGGGAGGAACTGGAGCCGCTGCCTCAGATCGTCATCATCATCGACGAGCTGGCGGACCTGATGATGGCCTCTCCCAAAGACGTGGAGGACTATATCTGCCGTCTGGCACAGATGGCCCGGGCCGCGGGAATGCACCTGATCATTGCCACTCAGCGGCCGTCGGTAGACGTCATCACCGGCGTCATCAAGGCCAATATTCCCAGCCGTATTTCCTTTGCGGTTTCCTCTCAGATCGACAGCCGTACCATTCTGGATATGGGAGGCGCGGAAAAGCTGCTGGGCAAGGGTGATATGCTCTTTTACCCTGTGGGCAGCGCCAAGCCCGCCCGTGTCCAGGGCTGCTTTGTCACCGATCAGGAGGTGGAGGCGGTGGTAGGCTTTATCAAGAACAGCTCTACAGCCGCTTATGACCAGCAGCTGATGGATGAAATCGAGCGCAACGCCGCCGCTGTGGGCGGCAAGAGCAGCGGCTCCGGAGGCTCCGCCGGCGGTGACGGAGAGGAGGAGGACGAGCTTCTCCAAAACGCCATCGAAGTGGTGGTGGAAGGCGGCCAGGCATCCACCTCCCATCTCCAGCGGCGGCTGAAGGTAGGGTATGCCCGGGCGGCCCGACTGATGGATGAAATGGAGCAAAGGGGCATAGTGGGTCCGCCTGAGGGTTCCAAGCCCCGTCAGATTCTCCTGACCAAGGAACGCTGGTACGAGATGAAAATGAATCAGTCGGACTGATGGCTGAATAAGAAAAGCCCTTGGACTCAAAGCTTTGGAGTGCTCCGGACAGATGAAATATTGGTCCGGGGCACTTTTGTCTTGTTATAAGGAAAAATCGGCGCAGAGCGGTTTGAAGCTGCGGGCATTGGAAAAACAATGATGGAAGATATTTCTTCCCTGTGCGGAAAAGCAGTTTTGCAGTATGGAAAAATGATGGAAGCAAGAAATAGGAGCGATGGAAATGGACCAATTGCGCCAGGCCCTGGGCCTGAACGGACAGCGGATCATCTGTGCGGCGGGAGGAGGCGGAAAAACCAGCCTGCTGTTTCGTCTGGCGGAAGAATACCGCAGCGAGGGGAATAAGGTACTGCTGGCCACCACCACCAAAATGGCCCTGCCGGAGGAATATGGAGCACTGGATCGCACGGCTGAGGAGATCATTGCTCAAATGGACCGGGACGGCTTTGTGGTGGCGGGAACCACCTGGGAAGGAATCAAAATGTCAGAGCTGCCGCCGGGAATTTACCGCCAGGTATCGGAGCGGGCGGATATCGTGCTGCTGGAGGTGGACGGTTCCAAACGGCTGCCGATGAAAATGCCCCGTGAGGGGGAACCGGTGATGCCGGAGCACTATGATTTTCTGGTGACGGTGCTGGGTCTTTCAGGATTGGGACAGCCCCTGGAGCAGGTCTGCCACCGGTGGGAGCTGGCGGAGGAAAGTTTCGGCTGGAAAGGGGACCGGAAGGTATCTCCCCAGGACGCCGCCCGGCTCTTGGCGGCGGGATATGATTCTTTCTGGAAAAAGACAACAGGATGTATTTTTCTCAATCAGGCGGACCGAAGCGGCGAGGCTGCTGCCCGGGAGGTGGCAGAGGCCCTTTCTGATTTTTCCTGCGTGTGGGGCAGTCTTGCCCAGAGGTGGTATCATACCTTGTGATGATACCGGATAAAGAGTTTCAACCTGAAGTGATGTTGATCCGATGATGGACCGGTAAAGAGAATACAGGGTGCATCCCTCACAAATTGGATGGAAACTGTCTGCGAAGCTTTGAAAACAAACCTTTTACCAGACCTGTCTGAAAAGGAAAAAAGTGGAATATAAAGCTTGCAGCAGGTGATTTTCTGAGGGGCAGAGGGAAAATTTCCACACCTGGGGACGAAAAAATCACTTTTTTGCCTCAGAACCATTGCATTTTTTCAAAATCGTGCTACAATGCTCATAACAGCCGTCCTAAAGTGGACGGCAGCGATAGAGGCGCAGCTCTCAGGATACCCCGAAGATTCGGCCGGGCAGCCGACGGGGGAAGGGGTGAGCTGCCGAAGGATTGGTGCTCCGCCCGGGAGACCAGTCCTGGGCCGGCGCAGGAGATGTGTCGGACTGTCACGAAAGTGGAGCGCTATCGTTCATCGGCTTTACAGAATCAGGGGAAGTGTTTTTCCCGTTTTTGCCATGGACACAGGCGCCTTCTTTCCGGCGCGGTCCATGGCGTTTTTGTTTTCCGGCCCTCTTTCCCATCAGCTGCCCGGCATGAAAAAGACTGCTTGAACAGCGGCGATATCTCCTCCATCCCTTTGGAAAACAGTGAAAGCACAGGAATGACCGGTGTTCCCGTGGCTTCAGCTCCAAAGGCCGTGTGTTGGAAATATCCTTCCGCCTGAAAGCCAGTCGATGGAAGAAGAAAGAGAGAGGATCACAAGTGAGAAATTCCTGGTTACGCAGATGTACCTTGTCCTTGTTTACGATACTTACCCTGTTGACGGTACTGGCAGTTCCGGCTTTTGCGGAGGAAGCGGAAGCTGCCGCTCAGCCTGCCATGTATGCGACCTTCTGGGCGCTGGTGCCGCCGGTGGTGGCCATTGGTCTGGCGCTGATCACCAAAGAAGTCTACAGCTCCCTGTTCTGCGGTATTTTGGTAGGCGGACTGTTTTATTCCGGCTTTTCCGCCGAAGGTACCATGATGCACATCTTTGAGGATGGCTTTATCGCTGTCCTCACCGATCCCTATAACATGGGCATTTTGGTGTTTTTGGTCATTCTGGGCGCTATGGTGGCGCTGATGAACAAAGCGGGAGGTTCCGCCGCCTTCGGTCAGTGGGCCTCCAAGCATATCAAAACCAGAGCAGGAGCGCAGCTGGCCACCATGATGCTGGGCGTGCTGATTTTCATTGACGACTACTTTAACTGCCTGACAGTGGGCAGCGTCATGCGCCCTGTCACTGATAAGCACCAGATTTCCAGAGCAAAGCTTGCTTATCTCATCGATGCTACCGCCGCCCCGGTATGTATCATCGCCCCCATCTCCTCCTGGGCCGCTGCGGTATCCGGTTTTGTGGAGGGTGAGGATGGTCTGGCCCTGTTTATCAGTGCTATTCCATTTAATTTTTACGCCCTGCTGACACTGCTGATGATGATTCTTGTGGCGGTTCTCAATGTGGATTATGGTCCCATGGCCCGCCACGAGCGCAATGCCCTGACGGGAGATCTGTTCACCAGCGGCAGTGTTTCCGCCTCTGACGTCAGCGATGAGGTGAAGGGAAAAGGCACAGTGATGGATCTGGTCCTGCCCATTGCCGCCCTCATTGTCTTTTGTGTGGCCGGCATGCTGTATACTGGTGGATTTTTCTCAGGAACAGATTTTGTTACCGCCTTTTCCGGCTCTGATGCCTCGGTAGGTCTGGCTTTGGGAAGCTTCTTCGGCTTTGTGCTGACAGTGGCCCTTTATAAGCTCAGAGGCGTTCTTACCTTCCGTCATTCCATGGACTGCGTGGTGGAAGGCTTCCGGGCGATGGTTCCCGCTATCCTCATCCTCACCTTTGCCTGGACCCTGAAGGCTATGACCGACAGCCTGGGTGCGGCAAACTTTGTGCAGGCCGCCATGGAGGAAAGCTCCAAGGGACTGATGGTTCTCCTTCCCGCCATCATTTTTGTGGTGGGCTGCCTGCTGGCCTTTGCTACCGGCACTTCCTGGGGTACCTTCGGTATCCTCATCCCCATTGTGGTGGCGGTGTTCAACGGTATCGATCACCAGATGATGATCATCTCCATCTCCGCCTGCATGGCCGGTGCGGTCTGCGGCGACCATTGTTCCCCCATCTCCGACACCACCATCATGGCTTCCGCAGGCGCTCAGTGTGACCATGTCAACCATGTTTCCACCCAGCTGCCCTATGCCATTACAGTGGCAGTCATCTCCTTTGTCGCCTACATTGTGGCTGGCCTGACCCATTCCGCCCTTATCTCCTTTGCTGTAGGCGCGGTGCTGCTGCTGGGCTTCCTGCTGGTGATGCGGCAATTTTATCGCAACAGATAATCGATTGCTGATGATGTGAAAAAGTCCCCGGTTCCCGTTTGAAAAGAGCGGAAACCGGGGACTTGCTGCATCTTTTGTTTTCTCCGCAGCTGGGAGGGGATAGGACCGGTGGGCAGGGAAAGCTGCAGAATGGGCTGCCTCAGGGGAGGAGGACCTCCAAAGCGTCAATGACCCTCCGGGGCAGCTCCATGCGGCAGGTGATCATGGGATCTACCGCCTGGCAGATCCGCAGGCTGCCGGAAAGGGACAGCAAAATGCCCGCGTCGGCGCTGGGCAGGGAGGAAAAATCCAGCAGAAACTGCCGCATCCGGCAGGTAGCGCCCCGGGCAGCTTCCTCCATGGTTTTGGCGGAGAAGATGGCCGCTGCCAGGTCTTCCCGGATGAGGAAGGGAGTGGGAAGAGCGCAATCCTTCAAAACGGTGGCGCGAACGGTAACAGCGCCGGAAATTTCCGCTCCGCAGACACAGACCTCCCCATCCCCCATGATGGCGTGGAGGTCTCCCATCGCCAGCAGGGCGCCGGGAACGTTGACCGGCAGGTAAAGGGTGGAACCGGCACAGATACGGTTGCAATCCATATTACCGCCGTGGCTGTCCGGGGTTCCGGTGAGGACAGAGCCTTCCGCCGGGGCCACACCAATCACGCCGATCATGGGCTCCACCGGAAAGGTGAGGCGGTCATTGAAGGTAAGGATGCCGTCCTTCACAGGGAAAATGCGGGTGGTTTCTTTTGTGGGAAGATGGCCGTACACACCCTCCCCGGGCATTTCCACCGCTGTGGCGTGATCCGCCAGGGAGATATCCAGAATCTCTACCTTCAGCACATCTCCGGGCAAGGCCCCTTCCACATAGAGCGGGCCGGTGGCGGGATTGATCCTCTCCCAGTCGATGGCCCCTACCTTTTGTTCCTCGCTGGTCAGCTGGCATCCAAAGCAATCGCTGGTTTCAAAAACCACCTGCTCCCCGCTGGCAATCCGGGCGGCGGGAGGGTGATCCGGCGACATGGAGTAGACGGCTTGATTCCTTGGAATGACGATCATCAGAAATCTTCCTCCTTTCATGTGGGGGTATGCCCCCTGTTCCGGCTTTATTGTACCGTGTTCCAAAAGGCTGTGTCAATGCCGCCTTTGCTTGCGGTGGGACAAAGAGCAAGATATCTCTGTCTGAATATATCCACAGCCATAAGGGGCAGCAGAGGTCACTGGGAAAACAATTATATTCTGCCCATTGATCCTCAGGCAAAAATGCCGTCTGGGAAAAGTGAGCATCAACGACAGGCGTTGTGAAAAATTGATGGTCAGGCAGAAGTCCATCAGACATTCCTCAAAACGTATTTGATCTTCGGAAATGCTGTCGATTGTAAATCCGGGAAAGGAGAAATTCTTTCTTTTTCCCGCCAATACTGTTTTTTCACTTTTTCTGTATAGGAAAAAAGAAAGAAACATGATATAGTTAATAAAAAGGCCGGAAAATAAAAAGATTTTGGAACAAGGCACGCTTTACCGCTCCAGAAAACTGCGGGTACGGCAGGCCACTGTTTTCGGAAAAACCGGCTGAAAGCAATTGTGCACAAGCGGGAAGAAAGAGGTAGGGAAATTGCGGCAGTACCTGCCTGTTTTTATGTTTATGCCTTTGCTGTATCGGGCAGTGATAGCTGCCCTTGTTTTGCGGATGTGAAAGGAGAGAGCAGGCTTTGTATACAGCGTCCAACTATGTTTTGGCACAGTCCCTGGACCAGGCGCTGGAACTGAACCGGAAGAGAAGTTCCGCCATCATCGGCGGAGGCTGCTGGCTGCGGCTGGGCCGGAAAAGGATCGGTACCCTGATTGATCTGTCCGCCCTGGGGCTGGATAAAATTCAGGAAAATGAGGAAGAAATTTCCCTGGGGGCAATGGTCACCCTGCGGCAGATGGAGACGAGTAAGGAGCTGGAGGCGGCCTTCGGCCCCTTCTTCGCGGACATGGTACGCCATATTGTGGGGGTCCAGTTCCGCAACTGCGCCACGCTGGGAGGAAGCGTTGCCGCCCGGTTTGGTTTTTCAGACATCCTCACC
Organism: Angelakisella massiliensis; assembly: GCF_900104675.1. Taxonomy (GTDB): domain Bacteria; phylum Bacillota; class Clostridia; order Oscillospirales; family Ruminococcaceae; genus Angelakisella; species Angelakisella massiliensis. The sequence continues at coordinate 1,134,577 of NZ_LT629945.1, forward strand.
GGACTGATGGCGCTGGACTGCCAGGTGGAGCTGGCCCAAAAGGGCCGGATGCCGTTGGAGGAATATGCCCGCCTTGCTCCGGACCGGGATATCCTGACAGCGGTGGTGGTGAAAAAAGATGGAAGAAAGGCGGTTTATCAGTCCGCCCGGAACATCAGCACCGACCTGCCGGTTCTGACCTGTGCCCTGTCCCACAAAGGGGACCTGTGGCGGCTGGTTTTTGGCGCCCGTCCCGGAAAGGCGGAGGCGGTGGAAACCGGTGATCCCGGCAGTTTGGAAAGATTGGCTGGAGAGTTTTCCTTCGGCGGCAATATGCGGGGAAGCGAAGAATACCGGCGGCATCTGGCGGGCGTCCTCACCCGTCGGGCTTTGGAACAGCTGAGGAGGGAAGAAGAATGACGGTAACCATCACACTCAATGGCATCCGGCGCACCGGGGAGGTCCAGCCGGACACCAGCTTGTATACCTTTCTGCGGCAGCAGGGATGTTTGTCGGTCAAATGCGGATGTGAAACCAGCAACTGCGGTTTGTGTACCGTGCATCTGGATGGATGTCCGGTGCTGTCCTGTTCGGTCCCTGCTTTCCGGGCAGACGGCCATGAGGTGACCACCCTGGAAGGCGTCCAAAAGGAAGCGGAGGAGTTCGGCGCCTTCCTGGCGGATGAGGGAGGCGAGCAGTGCGGCTTTTGCAGCCCCGGATTTATTTTGTCGGTGCTGGCCATGGCCCGGGAGCTAGAAAACCCCACTGATGATCAGATCAAAGAATATCTGGCGGGAAATCTTTGCCGCTGCACCGGCTATCAGAGCCAGCTGCGGGCCATCAAAAAGTGGCTGGCTGCCAGGAAGGAGGGGGACAAATGAGCTATGTCAGCAAACCTATCCGCAAGCGGGACGCCATGAGCCTGGTGACAGGCAAGCCGGTGTACACCGGGGACCTGTGTCCTGCAGGGGCGCTGCAGGTTTGTCTGCTCCGCAGCCCCCATGCCCACGCTTTGGTGGAATCGGTGGATAAGACCGCTGCCCTCCGGGTACCTGGGGTGGTGGCCATTTATACCTGGGAGGATGTGCCTCAAAGCCGCTTTACCACCGCGGGACAGACATGGCCGGAGCCCAGCCCTTATGACCGGCTGATTCTGGACCGGCGGCTGCGTTGTGTGGGGGACCCGGTGGCCATCATTGCCGCTGAAACGGAGGAAAGCGCCCAAAAAGCCAGACAGCTGTTAAAGGTGACCTATCAGGTGCTGGAGCCGCTGCTGGACTTCACCAAGGCGCTGGACAATCCCATCATCGTTCACCCGGAGGAAAATTTCCGTGCCCTGTGCGATGTGGGCACCGATGCCGCCCGCAACCTGTGCAGCCAGGAGGAAATGACTGTGGGGGATGTGGAAGGGGAACTGGCCCAAAGCGAAGTGGTGCTGGAACGGGTCTATCACACCCGGGCCAACAGCCAGGCCATGATGGAAACCTTCCGTACATACAGTTATATCGATGAATATGGCCGCCTCAATGTGGTCAGTTCCACCCAGGTGCCCTTTCATGTGCGGCGCATCCTGGGCAACGCGCTGGAAATGTCCCGCCGGGATATCCGTATTGTAAAACCCCGCATCGGCGGTGGTTTTGGCGCCAAGCAAAGCGTGGTCAGTGAAATTTTCCCCGCCTTTGTCACCAAGATGACCGGACGGCCCGCCTATATTTGTTATACCCGGCAGGAGACCTTTACCAACGGCTCTCCCCGCCATGAGATGGAAATGAGGGTGCGTATCGGCGCGGACCGGGACGGGACCATCCGGGTCATTGATCTGTTTGCCCTCTCCAACGCGGGAGCCTACGGCGACCATGGCCCTACCACCATCGGTCTGGTGGGCCATAAAGCCCTTTCCCTTTACGGCACCCTCAAGGCCGCCCGTTTTGGCTGCCAGGTGGTGTACACCAATACTATGGGGGCGGGAGCTTATCGGGGCTACGGCGCCACCCAGGGCATCTTCGCGGTGGAAGCCGCCGTCAACGAGCTGGCGGCTCAGCTGGGGATGGACCCCTGCCTGCTGCGGGAGAAAAACATGGTGCGTCAGGGGCAGATCATGGCCACCTATTATAACGAGCCCTGCAACAGCTGTGCCCTGGACCGGTGCATGGAGCAGGCCAAAAAGATGATGAACTGGGAGGAGAAGTATCCCCGCAAGGTGTTGGAAAACGGGCATATCCGCAGTGTGGGCGTGGCAATGGCCATGCAGGGCAGCGGTATTTCCGGGGTGGACATCGGCAGTGTGGAGATCCGTCTCAATGACGATGGCTTCTATACCCTCCTGGTGGGATGTACCGATATGGGAACAGGCTGTGACACCATCCTTTCCCAGATGGCGGCGGATTGCCTGGAATGCGATCTGGACCGGATCGCCGTACGGGGAGTGGATACCGACCAGTCCCCCTATGATACCGGTTCTTATGCCTCCTCCACCACCTACATCACCGGTATGGCGGTGGTGCGCACCTGTCAGGAGCTGCGGGAAAAGATCCTGGCCATGGGAGCAAAAATGATCGGTGTGCCGGTGGAGCAGGCAGAATTTGACGGCAGACGGGTGTTTGTGCCGGGAGGAAAAGAAATTTCTCTGGCAGAGATCGGTTCCGCCAGCTTTGAGGGGCACAATCACTGTTTGTCCTCCTGTATCTCCCATTCCTCTCCCATCTCGCCGCCCCCCTTTATGGTGGGTATGGCGGAAATTGACCTGGACCCGGAGACCGGTGTGGTGCAGGTGGTGGATTACGCCGCCGCTGTGGACTGTGGTACGGTGGTCAACACCAACCTGGCCCGGGTGCAGACCGAAGGAGGCATCGCCCAGGGCATCGGTATGGCCCTTTATGAGGAAGTGAACCATACTCCCAAAGGACGGCTGATCAATGATTCCTTCCTCCAGTATAAGATCCCCAGCCGTCTGGATCTGGGGACCATCCGGGTGGAGTTTGAGAGCAGCTATGAGCCTTCCGGTCCTTTCGGCGCCAAATCCATCGGGGAGTTGGTGATCAATACCCCCGCTCCCGCTATTTTGGGAGCGATCCTCAACGCCACCGGCAAAGCCTTCCACACTCTGCCGGTAAAGCCGGAAGATGTGGCCATGGCGCTGTTGGAAGACAAGAAATAAAACAACACCATTGGATCAAAGGGGCGGTTCCGTTTTCTCAGAAGGTGGGCCGCCCCATAGGCTTTTTCGACGGCAGACAGGGGAAACACAGAGGTTGTCTGTCAGTCGGTTCCGGCAGTGGAAAGGCCGTGGGAGAAGAAAAACAGGGAGGAGCGGGAGAAATGACCAGGATTATTCTACTGGCGGCAGGGGCTTCCCGCCGGTTCGGCAGCCAGAAACTGTTGGCCAGTTTTCAGGGAAAACCCCTTTACACCTGGGCTTTTCAGGCAGCGGCGGACTCCGGATGTCCTGTAACGGTGGTGACCCGGCAGGGACTATTGGATCAGCAAGCAAAAGAGTGGGGTTTTTCCTGTGTGCTGGCTCCCGAAGGGAAGGGACAGGCGCTTTCGGTCCGCCTGGGAACCGCTTCTGCCTGTAAAGGAGAAAACCTTTGCTTCTTTGTCTGCGATCAGCCCCACTTTCCCGGCTGCGGATTGAGACAATTCATAGAAGGATTTGAAAAAAGCGGTCTGCCTCTGGGGCGGGTCCGGGCGGAAGGAAAGATGGGCAGCCCCACTGTTTTTTCCCCATCCCTGGCCGAAGAGCTGATGGCTCTCACGGGGGATGAAGGGGGACGGTCTGTTTTCAAAGGCAGAGAAGGGGAAACCTATTATCATGAAGTGCCTTTTCAGTGGCTGCAGGATTATGATCGTCCCTGGCAAAATACTTAAAGTATATAAAATCTGTATTATACTAAAAATAGACTTGCTTCGACAGTTTACAGGATGCTGGAATGAATACAATGAGATCTGAAATATACTAATTGTATATTTATTGCGAAAAATTCCGTCTGTACATATGGAATAGGGTTGTGATGTTGGAGGTGCCCAATGCTGACACAACAGCAGATTGAGGATGGGCTCCGGGCGCTGGGAGTAATGTCTGGGATGATGCTGGAGGTCCATAGTTCCCTGAGCAGCTTCGGACCGGTGGAGGGTGGAGCGGAGACGGTCATCCGTGCGCTGAAAAAATGCTGCGGACCTGAGGGGAGCATCTTCATGCCGGCCTTGCGCCTGGGCCGGGAGCAGCAGCTGACAGAGGGGGACCGGGCGTTGGGAATCACCACCAAAATTCCCATTCTGCCGCAGGATTGTGAGCGCAGCGCCATGGGGTTGATCGCAGACACTTTTCGTCGCCAGCCGGATACCTGGGTGGGAACCGGTGTATTCCGTATCGCGGGATGGGGCCTCCATGGAAAGGAGGCCGTGGAGGACGGCTTGGAGTACCCTCTTCGCCACGGCGGCAAAGGGCTGCTGCTGGGGGTGGACATTTATAAGCTGACGTCGATGCACTATGTGGAGGAGGATCTTCCCGAGGAGATCCGGCATATTTTTGCCCCCAGCGAGGAAGCGAGAGCCCTTTACCCAGCAGAAAAGTGGTTCATAGAAGGGGGAAAACCGCCGGTGAAGCCCTGGTATACGGTCCAAAGGCTAGCAATGAAACAAGGAAAAATCAAAACGGGAGAAATCGGAGCGTGCAAGGCAATGTTTTTTGACCTGTGGGATGTGGTGGGGCTATATCAGCAGCTGCTGCGGCAATGTCCCTATCAGCTGTATGGCCTCCAACCCTGGGAAAAGGTGAAAGAGCCGGATTGCTGCTGACAGAAAGGAGAGATCCAAATGAGATGTCCCTATTGCGGTAAAGAGATGGAACAGGGTTATATCCAGTGCCGGGACGGTGTGATCTGGAACAACAAAACGGTGCCGGTGGCAGTTTTGGGGAGCCTCTCTTTTAGCGCTCTCAGGCTGGGAGAATACCGTGGCCCCTGGGGCGGCCATGCGGTGGTGGCATGGAACTGTACTGATTGCCAAAAAATTATAATTGATTACTGAAATGTGAAAATGCTGCGGGCCCGCAGACTACAAAAGACCTTGTTTCAAGGAATACATAAAATTCAAAATCATAAAAATCAGGACATGCGCCTGATTTTTATACCACGCCCCGCGCCCACTGGGGCGCGAAACCGGGGGTATCGCCGCCGGTTTCGTCAGGAACCAGGCGGCGTATCCAGGGGGTATTGGATACCCCCTGGAAGCGTGTCGAATTTTTTCGACACGCTCAGGGCCCGACAGATCAGAAAATCTGGTCTGTCGGGCCCGGTTTTGTGACAGTATAAGTTCAGTTGAGGGAAAAATAAAATGTGCTTGGCCTTTGCGGGGAATAAGCGCCAGAGACAAAAAAAGGGCAAAGGTATTAATCGTCGGTTGTGTTCTGTCCCCCAAAGGCAAACTCTGCCATCTCCACCGCCAAATCGAACATCCGGGGGCTCTGCCGCTCCAGAATGGAGAAATCCACCTGGAGGATCAGATCATTTTTCGCCGCCCCAACCACGCTGTAGACCCAGCTGGTGGCCACCTTTTCCGGCTGGGTGGACAGATCGCAGAAAATCACATCCGGCTCCAGAATGGCCACCTGCTCCTCGGGGAAAAGCCAATCGGTGTAATCAGCGGCGTCATTGACAAAACCAATGCGCTCCAGCAGCCGGCTTTCAAAGGTCTCTCCCGTAGCCATGTGGTAGTCCATCTCCCGCAGGAAAATCGCCCGGAGGATCTGCCCGTCATGGGCGCTGGCCCAGCTTTGGGAGAGAGCCAGAGCGTCATCCAGCTTTTCCTCCAGGGAGGCATAGTATTCTTCCCCACGGGTGGCCCCTGAGGTTTGGCCGCTCATGGCCAGGGCAAGGTCCAGGTAATTGGCCTCCAATTCCTCAAAGGTTTGCGCACGGGGCAAAATCAGCACCGGAATGTCCTGCTGCTGAAACCAGATCAGGTCATCCTCCTGAAGGGCCACCGATGACACCACCAGATCCACCGGACGGCGAGAGATCATCTCCCGGTCCAGGGAAAGAGGAGAGCCGCAGGGGGTCTTTTGCTCCACCTCCTGGGGCCAGTCGCAATAATCGCTTACCCCCACCACGCGGCTGCCGTAACCCATATCAAAGAGCATCTCGGTGGTGCCTGGGGTGAGGGAGAGGACCCCTTTGGGGGCATCCTCAATGATGGTGTCCCGCACCTCCACCGGAAACTCCGGGGCAGCTTCACTTTCGGAGGAAGAGGAGGCCTCATTCTCCTCCCCAGCCGTGCCGCAGGCAGCCATGGACAGCACCATTGCCATAGCCAGAGCAAAGGCCAGAAATCGTTTCTTCATTGCAGGCTCCTTTCCTGCCGGGACAGCTCCACCGCCATCTCCGCCAGACGCTCGCCGTCGCTGTAGGTGGACAGGGTCCCCGCCTGACGGCGAAGAGCCGCCGCGCCCCGGACGCCGGTCATGTACCAGCCGCAGTGCTTCCGGGCTTCCCGCATCCCCACATTTTCTCCTTTATACCGGATCAGCAGCCGCAGATGACGGAGCATCACTTCCATCCGCTCTTCCATAGGCGGGGTGGGAGTGTAGCTGCCTGTGGTGAGATAGTCCCGGATCTGTCCAAACAGCCAGGGCGCGCCCAATGCCCCCCGGCCCACCATCACCAGATCGCAGCCGGTTTGCTCATACATGGCCTTGGCCTTTTCAGGAGTGTCCACATCCCCGTTGCCGATGACCGGGATGGAAACCGCCTCTTTTACCTGCCGGATATAGTCCCAGTCCGCCGAGGGAGCATACATCTGCGCCCGGGTCCTGCCGTGGATGGTGACGGCGTCGGCGCCGCTGGCCTCTGCCATCCGGGCAAATTCCACGCCGTTGATGTGGGCGTCATCCCAGCCCTTGCGGAACTTGACCGTAACTGGGACGGGAGAGGCATCCTTCACCGCCCGGATGATCCGGGAAGCAAGCTCCAGGTCCTTCATTAAGGCGCTGCCGCCGCCGTTCCCCGCGATTTTGGGGGCGGGACAGCCCATATTGATGTCTATGATGTCCGGGTGATAGTCCATGGCCAGGGCCACCGCCTCTCCCATAGCGGCGGGGTCTCCTCCAAACAGCTGCACCGCGCAGGGATGCTCTGTTTCTCCCAGCTCCAGCAGCTGGGCGGATTTCCGGCTTCCTTGCCCCAGGCCCTTGGCGCTGACCATCTCGCCCACCAGGTAAGCCGCGCCAAAATCTTTGCACAGCTCCCGGAAGGCCCGGTCACCCACTCCCGCCATGGGGGCCAGTGCGGCAGTAGGTTCTATGGATATGGTTCCGATTTTCATGGGATCTCCTTTGCATTTTAACGATAAAGCTCCCTCTGGGGAGCCTGATGAAATGAATTATACACGAAAGTTGCCTCAACTACAAGTTTACAGGGGACGAAAGGAAAGATTTGTGATATACTAATCTCGTCCTGTGTGAGCAAAAGCACCGATGGCAGAAAACAGGCAGTAAAGGCGGGCGGGGGATTTCCCAGGCAGATAAAGAAAATACTGCCGCAGCCTGTATCGTTCTTTTTTGCTGGCGGACGCTCCCCGGGACAGCTTAGTTTTGATCTTTAACGGAGGTTTTCCATGAAGATATTGGTCGTCGATTCCAACAGCATCCTCAACCGGGCCTTTTACGGTATAAAGCTGCTGACCACCAAGGATGGCAGCTACACCAACGGCATTTACGGTTTTTTCAATATCGTCCTCAAGCTCATCGAGGACAATGCCCCGGACCGGGTAATTTTTGCTTTTGACCTGAAGGCCCCCACCTTCCGCCACAAGATGTACGAGGGCTATAAAGCACAGCGGAAGGGGATGCCTCCGGAGCTGGCTCAGCAGCTGCCGGTGGTCAAAGAACTCATCGGCCAGCTGGGTTATGAGATCATTGAGCGGGAAGGCTACGAGGCGGACGACATCCTGGGAACCATCGCCCGGCAGGGAGAAGAAGCGGGGGACCAGGTTCTGCTGGCCACCGGAGACCGGGATTCCCTCCAGCTGGTGACCGACCAGGTGACGGTGATCCTGGCCACCACCAAAGCGGGAGGGGCCCAGTATATTCCCATGACCCCCGAGGCGGTGCGGGAAAAGTATGGCGTGGAGCCCCGGCAGCTGATCGAGACCAAAGCACTGATGGGGGACAGCTCCGACAATATCCCGGGGGTACCGGGCATCGGGGAAAAGACTGCCTTTTCCCTCATTCAGAAATACGGCACCGTGGAGCGGCTGTATGAAGATGTGGACGCTCTGGAAACCACCCCGTCGGTGAAGAAAAAACTGGCGGCGGGGAAGGAAATGGCGGAGCTTTCCCGGAAGCTGGGAGAAATCTGCTGCGAGGCGCCGGTAGGGGATTTCCGCCAGGACAGCCTGCGGAAGGAACCGGACCGGGACGGCTTGTACCGCACCCTCAGCCGTCTGGAGCTCCATACTCTTATTAGGCGGCTGGATCTGCAGCCTCCCGCTGAGGGAGAGGCCCCTGCCCCGCAGGAGCGGACAGAGAAAAAGATCGTCGCCATCAAAGAAAAATGGCCGGAGACATTGCCGGAACGGTTCGTTCTGCTGACCCGGGGAGAGAATGTCACTTCCGCCGCCATTGTGACGGAGGATACCATTTGGTATCAGCCCCAGCTGACAAGGGAGCAGCTGAAACAGCTGGCGGAGGCTCCGGGAGAGAAGCTGCTGGACGATTCCAAGCCGGTCCACAAGGCGGCTCTGGCTATGGGCAGCCGTCTGACCGGGGTGACCTTTGATATCCGGCTGGCGGGATATCTGCTCAGCCCCAATTCCACCGCCTACACGGTGGAGCGGCTGGCGGGAGAATATGGAGCGGCCCCCCTTCATTCTGACTGGAACGGGGAGGAGATGCCGGAGCTGGTGCGGGACGGCCTGCTGGCGATTACGCTGATCCGGCAGCTGGAGGAGGCCATTGACCAGAACGGGCAGCGTAAGCTGCTGACAGAGATGGAGATCCCCCTGGCGGAGGTGCTGGCCTCTATGGAGCTGGAGGGCTTCTATATTGATTTGGAGGGCCTGCGGGCATTCGGTGAGGAGCTTTCCGGGCTGCTCGCCGGGCTGGAGGAAGAGATTTATCAGCTGGCAGGGCATCCCTTCAACATCAATTCCCCCAAGCAGCTGGGAGAGGTGCTTTTTGACCAGCTGGGACTGCCCACCGGCAAAAAGACCAAGAGCGGCTATTCCACCAATGCCGAGGTGCTGGAGGGCCTCACACCCTATCACCCCATTATTTCAAAAATTCTGGATTACCGGAAATATATGAAGCTCCGCTCCACCTATGTGGAGGGGCTGGACAAGGCGGCGGGACCGGACAGCGTCATCCGCAGCTCCTTCAATCAGACCGAGACCCGCACCGGCCGCATCAGCTCCGCGGAACCCAATATGCAGAACATTCCCATCCGCACCGAACCGGGGAGCAGGATGAGAAAGTTCTTTGCCGCCCGTCCCGGTAATCTTCTCATTGACGCCGACTATTCTCAGATCGAACTGCGGGTGCTGGCGGCCATCGCAGAGGATAAAAATATGATCGACGCCTTCCTGGCGGGGGAGGACATCCACACCAACACCGCCGCCCAGGTCTTTGATATGCCGCCGCTGTTCATCACCCCTCTCATGCGCAGCCGGGCAAAAGCGGTCAACTTCGGCATCGTTTACGGCATCGGCGCTTTCTCCCTGTCCAAGGATATCGGGGTGTCGGTGGCGGAAGCGGATCAGTATATCAAAAACTATCTCAAAACCTTCAGCGGTGTGCGGGACTATATGGAGCGCACGGTGGAAGAGGCCAAGGAAAAGGGCTATGTATCCACGCTCTTTGGCCGCAGAAGGTATCTGCCGGAGCTGAAAAGCAGCAATCACAACCTGCGCAGCTTCGGTCAGCGGGTGGCGATGAATATGCCCATTCAGGGCACCGCCGCCGATATCATCAAAATCGCCATGGTACGGGTCTACCAGCGGCTCAGGGAGGAAGGGCTGAAAGCCAAGCTGATCCTCCAGGTCCACGACGAACTGATTGTGGAAGCGCCGGAAGAGGAAGCAAGCCGGGCGGCGGAAATCGTCCGGGACGCCATGACCCATGCGGTGAGTCTGGCAGTGCCCATGGAGGTGGACCTGAAGATCGGCAAAGACTGGGCCGAGGCCCACTGACCGGGAAGGGGGTACGCCATGGAAAACGAACGGATTGTGCCTATGGAGCGGCGGCACCTGGATGAGCTGGCCCAACTGGAGAAAATTTGTTTTTCTCACCCCTGGAGCCGGGATGGACTGGAGGAGGAGCTGGGGCGGCCCGGTTCCCTCTTTCTGGTGGCGGAAGCCCCGGACGGTCAGGTGATGGGTTATGTGGGGTGCCAGTATGTGCTGGATGAAGGATATATCACCAACGTAGCGGTATTTCCCCAATATCGCAGACAGGGAGCGGCCAAGGCTTTGCTGGAGACTCTGGAGCAGGAAGGCCGGCGATTGGGTTTGTCCTTCCTTTCCCTGGAGGTGCGGGAGAGCAATGCTTCCGCTCAAAATTTGTATGAAAAATCAGGCTATCGCCAGGAGGGGCGGAGAAAAAATTTTTATACCGACCCACGGGAGGATGGTTTGATTTTAACCAAACGATTCAAACAGGAGGAAGTAAGGTGATCGAAGGAGTTTTGTTTGACATGGATGGACTGCTGGTAGACACCGAGCCCATCTACCACAATGCCAACACCGAGGCTATCGCCAGCATGGGCTATGAGCCGGACGATGCCTATCTCCGCCAGTGCATGGGTCTGTCGGTGCAGGCCTGGGGGGAGGCCCTCTATGCCCATTACGGCAAGGATTTTCCCCTGGACGAGATGCGCCGCCGGATGGACAAGATCCGTACCCGCGTTTTTGAAGAGGATGGCATCCAGAGCATGAAGGGCGCCAAGGAACTGCTGGATTATCTGGATGAAAAGGGCATCCCCAAGGCGGTGGCCAGCTCCACCCCCAAGGAGAAGGCACAGTACATACTGGGACGGGCTGGCCTGGGAGGCCGGTTTGAAGTGGAAGTATACGGCGACATGGTCAAGCGCAGCAAGCCCAATCCCGACATCTTCCTTCTGGCCGCTTCCCTGTTGGGCAAGGAGCCGGAGAAGTGCATGGGTCTGGAAGATTCCCAGAATGGTATCCGGGCCTGCCGGGCGGCGAATCTCTTTACCGTGTGGGTGCCGGATCTGGCTCCGGTGACCCCCGAGCTGCTGAGTTTGGCGGACCGGAAGGTGGACAGCCTGCTGGATGTCATTACCTTGCTGGAGGAACTGAATCGGGCGTAAGAAAAATAAGCGCTGCAAAGGATGGAACAAGATGCGGATACTGAGTATTGAAAGCTCCTGTGACGAGACCGCCGCCGCGGTGGTGGAGGACGGCAGGAAGGTGCTTTCCTCGGTGGTGTATACCCAGATCGAGGAGCATCGGAAATATGGCGGAGTGGTGCCGGAGATCGCCTCCCGCCGCCATGTGGAGCATATGGTGGATGTGGTGGAGGAAGCCATCCGGCAGGCATCCATGACCAAGGAAGAGCTGGATGCCATAGCGGTAACGGCGGCGCCCGGCCTCATCGGGGCGGTGCTGGTGGGAGTGAATTTTGCCAAGGGACTGGCCCTTTCCCTGGGCAAGCCCCTCATCCCGGTTCATCATATCCGGGGCCATGTGGCGGCAAACTATCTTACCCACCCGGAGCTTACGCCCCCCTTCCTCTGCCTTATTGTCTCCGGCGGTCACAGCCATATTGCCCAGGTGCTGGATTATACCCATTACCACATCATTGGACGGACCCGGGATGACGCCGCAGGGGAGGCCTTTGACAAGGCCGCCAGATGTTTGGGATTCCCTTATCCCGGCGGGGTGGAACTGGACCGCATCTCCCATGAGGGAGACCCGCACCGGTATCAGCTGCCCACCCCAAAGATCGATACCCCTTATGATTTCAGCTTTTCGGGTCTGAAAACAGCGGTGGTCAATATGACCCACAACGCCCAGCAGAAGGGGGAGACCATCGATGTCAAGGATATGGCCGCCAGCTTCTGCTGCAAGGTGACCGATATCCTCTGGGGCCGGTTTGAAAAGGCGGCGGAGGATCTGGGAGCGACATCGGTGGCCCTGGCGGGAGGAGTTTCCGCCAACAGCTGGCTCCGTGCCAGAGCCCAGGAGCGGTGCGCCCAAAAGGGCTGGAAGCTGTATCTGCCGGAGCTGAAGCTGTGCGGAGATAACGCTGCTATGATCGGTTCCCAGGCTTACTATGAATTCCAGGCGGGAAATCTGGCTGGCATGGACCTTAATGGCAGGCCCTATATGGAGCTGGACGATCATTTTTAAGTTTCAAATTCAATAAAGGCGCAGAAAAGCCCCGGACAGATTGGCTGTCCGGGGCTTCAGACTGTAGAAAAAACCTGTTTTAAGAAACAAATGAAATTTAAAATTATAAAAATCAGGACATGCGCCTGATTTTTATACCACGACCCGCGCCCACCGGGGCGCGAAACCGGGGGTATCGCCGCTGGTTTCGTCAGGAACCAGCGGCGTATTCAGGGGGACTGGGTCCCCCTGGAAGTGTGCCGAATTCCTTCGGCACACTCAGAGGGACATGCACCTGATTTTTATACCGCGACCCGCGCCCACCGGGGCGCGAAACCGGGGGTATCGCCGGTGGTTTCGTCAGGAACCAGCGGCGTATCCAGGGGGACTGGGTCCCCCTGGAAGTGTGCCGAACTCTTTCGGCACACTCAGAGGGACATGCGCCTGATTTTTATACCACGACCCGCGCCCACCGGGGCGCGAAACCGGGGGTATCGCCGGTGGTTTCGTCAGGAACCAGCGGCGTATCCAGGGGGTATTGGATACCCCCTGGAAGCGTGTCGAACTTTTTTCGACACGCTCAAGCCCCGGACAGATTAGCTGTCCAGGGCTTTGGTGTGTAAAATCATTTGTCAGCTGAAAATATGGGAAGGCGGCGGTTTATCCGCCGCCTTCGGCCGCCCCTGGGCGGCTGGTTTTCCCTCCAAAGCGGCAGGCTTTGGAGGGCTGTTTATTTATCCCAGCACCTGTTGGGGACTCACTGCTTCCCGCAGCATCTCTTTCAGATTGGTGTATCGCAGAGTCCGGCGGTCATTTTCCACCATTTCCGCCACAGTGCCGGGATCACCATCCATTACCAGCAGGCTTCTGGCCCGGGTGACGCCGGTATACAGCAGATTCCGATAATGAAGCTTGGGATGGCGCTGCATCAGGGGCATCACCACCGCCTGAAACTCGCTGCCCTGGCTTTTGTGAACAGTAATGGCGTAGGCGTGCTCCAGCTGGTCGGCATTATCAAAGCTGTACTGAGCTACCCGATCATCGAAGCGAACCAAAATGGTTTTGGAGCTGGGGTCCAGCATTTCAATGACCCCGATATCACCGTTGAAGATGCCCATTCCTTCCTCGCCGCTGTCCATCCGGTAGGTGATGTCATAATTATTGCGGATCTGCATCACCTTGTCCCCCTCACGGAGAATCCGGCCCAGAGAATTCAGCTGAGACTTGTTCCGGTCCGGAGGATTGAGGGCCTCCTGCATCCGGCGGTTCAGCTCCTGGGTGCCCAGGGGCCCCTTCTTGCCGGGAACAATGATCTGAATATCCCACAGGGGAGAATAGTGGTAGCTGTTGGGCAGGCGGCGGACACACAGATCAACTGTCAGGTCCTGGGCCTGCTGCTGGCTCTGACACCGGAGGAAAAAGAAGTCCTTGTCCTTTCGGTCCAGCACCGGCAGTTCCCCATGGACGATGGCGTGGGCGTTGGTGACGATAAGGCTTTCCGCAGCCTGGCGGAATACCCGGTCCAGATGGACGGTGGGGACCACATCGCTGTCGATAAGGTCCTTGAGAACATTTCCCGCCGCCACCGACGGAAGCTGGTCGCTGTCTCCCACCAGAATCAGCTTGCTGCTCAGCTTCATTCCCCGGAACAGACTTTCCAGAATCAGGGTGTCCACCATGGACATCTCGTCAATGATCACCGCGTCCACAGGCAGGGGATTGCGCTCGTTGCGCTTAAAGGTAAGGCTGTCCCGTCCCGGGTCCACCTCCAGCAGGCGATGGATGGTTTTGGCCTCCCGTCCGGTTACTTCGGTCATCCGTTTGGCCGCCCGGCCGGTGGGGGCCGCCAGAGCCACCTTCATTCCCTGGCGCTCCAGCAGGGTGAGGATGCCGTTGAGGGTGGTGGTTTTACCGGTACCGGGGCCGCCGGTGAGAATGAAGAGATTGTTGGAAAGGGCCTCGCCGATGGCCTTTTTTTGCAGCTGATCGTACTGGATCCGCAGTTCCGCTTCCAATTGGTCGATCTCGGAAGTGTGATCCTCCGGCTCCGGATTTTGCAGCTGGAACAGCAAAGCGATCCGCCCGGCGATATAGCTTTCCGCCCCGTACAATTCCGCCAGATAGACAAAATGCCGTCCATCCCGGTCATAGAGGGCCAGCGTATTGTCCTCCGCCATGGATTGGATGGCGTCCTCCACCTGATGACGGGGGACGTCCAGATATTGGGCGGTGAGGTCCGACAGCTTTTCCAGGGGCAGGCAGACATGGCCGTTGTGAGTATTGTGGCGCAGCACATAGGCTACCCCCGCGCTCACCCGACAGTAGCCGTCATGGGGGATGCCGAACTCCTCCGCCATCAGGTCGGCGGACTGGAAGTCCAGCCCCACCTCCTCACAGCAGAGGACGTAGGGATTGTTGCGGACTGTTTCCTCCGTCACGTTTCCCCAGCGCTTCCAGACCCGGATGGCCATGGCCGGCTGGATACCGTACCGGCTGAGAAACAGCATCACGCTGCGGATGCCATAGAGACGCACAAATTCTTCGTTGATGGATTTTGCCTTGGCGGGGGAGATGCCCCGGACGGCGGTAAGGGCCTCCGGCTGCTTTTCCATTACCTCCAGGGTGCGGTCTCCAAATTGGGCCACCAGCCGCTTGGCCAGGGCGGGCCCCACTCCCTTGATGGCGCCGGAGGCCAGATATTTTCCGATGGCGGCAGCGGTGCTGGGGAGGGTCCGCTCAATGGTCTGGGCTTTGAACTGACTGCCGTAGGTGGGATGGGAGGTGAAATAACCGGTGACAGCGATCTCCTCGCCCTCTCCCACCAGAGAAGTCTCTCCCACGACGGTAATCAGTTCATCTCCCACCCCCACCGCCAATACAGTGAAGCCGGTATCTTCATTGTGGAAGATGATATCCTCTACAGAACCTTCCAGCCGCTGGATCTCCTTTTCCGACATGGTACACGTCCTTTCCATCCGCCATCATCAAAGCCGGCGGCATACTCCCTGTCAGTTAACAGGATTCATTATAATCCATTTCCCCTTCCTTTTCAAATCCCTCCGCCAGGCAGTGCCAATTTTGCGCGAGGGAAAGTCCATGATCCTGGCAGAAGCGCAGGCACACCTCCCGGGAACAGCCTCCCTCAGGACACAGGACCGCCAGGGATACCCGTTCCAGACCCGGCTGCCCCCGTAGGGCCTCCAAAACTCCCGACAAACGGCTTTCCGCAGCGGGATCGTCCGGGCGGATCTCCACCACCAGAAAGGCCCGCTCCGCCTCCGCGCCATGGGTCAGCCACCGCCAGAAGATCAGCAGCAGCTGTGTCAGGCCGAAAGCAGCCAGCGCTGCCGCTGCGCCGTACAAAAAGAACATTTCCATCAAAACCCCTCCTTTGAAGGAAAAGGCACCCTTTTATCGGGAACCGATGTCTCATTCTATGAAAAAGGGGAAAACAGGGTGAGAAACGAAAATATGGCCTTGTGAGGAGGCGAAAAGATACAGCCGAAGCTTTCAGGGAAAACCGGTGGATATTGAACAAACCATGCTGATGAAAACAAGTTTCGCCTCGTCAGTTTGAAGATATCAGGAGCGGCAAAGGAGAAAAAGCAAAAAAGAACTGTTCATTTCAGCTTTGGTGTACTATAATGAGGACTATTATGGCCCGGATGTCATGGGGGACAGTCCGTAAAGCAGCAGGAAGATGTTTGACTTAAAGGGGAGGGGAAGCTTTTGAAACACAGTGAAAGGGGTTTTCGGCAAAGACTGCACATGATCCTCGCAGCGGTAAAATCATTTCTGGACAGGAAGGATATTGTCATTTCCCCCCGGCGCTATGGGGTGGAAGCCATGGGAGCGATGGCCCAGGGACTTTTTTGCTCTCTGCTCATCGGTACCATTCTCAATACAGCCGGCACCCAGCTGGGATTGCCTTTTCTCAATCAGGTAGGGGCTGACGCCTCCCAAATGAGCGGCGCGGCCATGGCGGTGGCCATCGGCTATGCCCTTCACTGCCCTCCGCTGGTGCTCTTTTCCCTGGTTCCGGTGGGCTTTTCCGCCAATACCCAGGGGGGAGCGGGAGGACCTTTGGCGGTACTGATCATTGCCATCCTGGCTGCGGAAGCAGGTAAAGCGGTATCCAAGGAAACCAAGATCGACATTTTGGTGACCCCCCTGGTGACGGTACTGCTGGGAAGCGGGCTGTCCGCCTGGTGGGCGCCCGCCATTGGAAAAGCGGCTTCATCGGTGGGACAGATCATTATGTGGGCCACTGACCTGCGCCCCTTCCTGATGGGAATCGTGGTATCGGTGGTGATCGGCATTGCCCTTACCCTTCCCATCTCTTCAGCAGCCATCTGCGCGGCATTGGGGCTGACCGGCCTGGCGGGAGGAGCGGCAGTGGCGGGATGCTGCGCCAATATGGTAGGCTTTGCTGTTCTGTCCTTTCGGGAGAACCGGTGGGGCGGACTGGTAAGCCAGGGTTTGGGAACCTCCATGCTTCAGATGGGCAATATTGTCCGCAATCCCCGTATCTGGCTGCCTGTTATCGGAGCCTCTGCCGTTACCGGTCCCCTGGCCACCTGTCTGTTTCAGCTGGAGATGAATGGCCCCGCTGTATCCGCGGGAATGGGGACCTGCGGAATGGTAGGACCTATCGGCGTCTGGTCCGGGTGGATATCGGATATTTCCGCGGGGACCAAGGCTGCTGTAACGGCGATGGACTGGGTGGGACTGATACTGATCTGCTTTGTCCTTCCCGGCATTCTAAGCTGGGCTTTTGGCCTGTTTTTCCGCCGCGTGGGGTGGATCCGGGAAGGTGATTTGAAGCTGGAATAATGGATGTCCATTATGGGAACAGTGCTGCTTCCCTGTGGCTGCATACCATCTCTAACAGTATCCCAGCTTTGGAAGACTTTTCAATATACTTTGGATAACAGTAAACTGTGGACTGGAAAATGGTGTATGCCATCAAAGAAAGAGGCAGGGGAGCAGGTGGAAAATCCACTTGTCCCTTGCCTCTTTTTGAAAAAATTGACTTACAAAGGGGAGAAAGAAGAACAGATACCTACCCCAGATCAATAGGTATGAGTATCAGTCATAAAACGGATGCTGACAGAAATGGGCCTGCTTGCCATAAAATAACAGGATTGGAACAGCTGCTGGACAGAAGGAACGACAGGCCGCTGTCATCAACATATTGCGGCTGAGGCAGTCTGTTACAGGCTTTCCAGCCATTCCACCATTTCCTCAAAGGACTTCTGATCCTCATGCATCACCAGAAAAATCTTTTCTCCTTTGTCAATGATCTTGTATTCTGTATAACCTTGGGTATATCCCATGGAGGCGGTTTCCACCATGGAAACGGCTTTGTTTTCCAGTGCCTGGATAATGGTGTCTGTATCTCCGTTTTCAGCTTTGGTGAGCATCAGGAAAAAGGTTGTATTTTGATTGGGAGCCCCCATGTACAATACAGCATCAGTCACTTGATCCTCCCCAATACCAAGGTTGGCTTTGAGAAAATCGTCATAGGAGGGGTAAAGAGAGGGGTCCTGTTCCTGAGCGTTGGTCAGATAAGGGGTCATTTTCTCCATGATCTCCTCATCGGTGGGGAAAGTCTTTTCCTCTTTGCCGGAACATCCAGCAAAAACCAGAGTGAAAATCAGCAGCAAAGCGATAAACTTTTTCATTGCAAAGCTCTCCTTTTATATGAATTTTTTATGGGTCGTTTTCTCAAAATCCTGTGATCATGACGCTGTTGACATTGTCTCAATGGAGAAGGTCTGAGGACCATAGCCCCCGGGAGCAATGGTATAAGGAGCAAAATACAGTACCGGTTTTCCATTTTCATCCAAATAGAAAGGGGTTTGCTCCGTTACTCCCGTAAAGCCTCCCTCCTCCGGCGCAAAGTAAAGGGTTCCGTCGGGGTCTTTTTGAGCCATTTGCTGACGTACAGACTGATCTGCCAGTTCCTTCCACTGTTCTCCCAGCAGATTTTCCATGGTGAGGGACTGTCCTGTGGTCAAATCAAAGTTATAGAACTGAGTCACCTGATATCCTCCCGTCCAATTTTCTCTGCCGTACAGGACATAGGAAAGATACTGGTCATTCTGGCATTTGATTTCATAGTCCACCGATACCTGGAAATTGTGGCTGCTGAATTCTTCCTCGCTGCCGCCGGTGGCCAAAAATGCCCGCTTGTATTCTTCCAGACGCTGGTTTGCTTCCGCCAGGTAACGATCCACCGTCGCCTGGATCTCTTCATTGACGTTCATAGTCCAGGAGGCATCCTCGCCGGACAAGCCCGGCTGACGGACAGTGGTCTGGCTGTCGCCCTCCTGGGAAAACCAGTTCCGTACGGTTACCACCTGTACCGCCTGTCCCAACAGAGGAACCTTTTCCAGCATTTCACCGAAAGCGGGACTGATATTGACGCTGATCACCAGCATTGCCGCGGCGGCAGCCAGGGTCCGGCGGAATAATGAAAACTGAAAGTGTTGGCGCTGTGCAGTTTTCCGGCGTTTTTCGCCTTCCTGCCGTATCCGCTCTCTGGTGCGGTTTACCAGTTCCGGTGAGGGTGAGACTTGATCCATCAATCGGTTATACTCTTCACGGTTCATGTTTCTCCTCCTTCCAGAAGCAGCTTCAGTCGTTGACGTGCCCGGGTCAGACGGGAACGGATGGTACTTTCCCTCTCTCCCAAAAGACGGGACATTTGCGCCACCGGTAAATCTTCGTAATAAAACAGATGGATCACAGTGCGGTCTTTGGGAGAAAGGCGCTGTAAGGCCTCCGTCAGTCCTGTCAGCTCCGGTTCATCCGCAGCCGCTGTTTCTTCCACCTGAGACAATGGCACGGTTCTCCGCTTCCAGGGGGAGCGCCACAGGGAATTGCAGCAGTTGACAGTTACCCGGATCAACCAGGCACGAAGATGTTCCTCGTCCTCAAAGACGTTGGGGCGGCGCACCAGCCTGAGAAACACTTCCTGATAGATATCATCAGCATCCTGACGGGAACCGGTATGAGAAAAAGCCAGACGATACACCATTTCCCCGTAACGGGAAACCGCCATCTGCGCCAGCTCCTCAGGCGGGGACGGAAACATGGCTCCAACCTCCTTTCATCAGATAACACGGGCCGTGAGGGCAAAAAGCTGCACTGAAAAAGAAAAAATTTATGGGGATGGAAGGGACAAAGAAATCAAAAGGGGAAGAAGAGTAAACAGACGCCGAAAGCTGCTGATGATCAGCGACTTTGAAAGCCAGCTTCCCCGCAGCAAAGGTTTGATTTTATTCTGTCATAGAATGCTGAGGGCAAAAAATTTACTTCCGGCGGCCTCCTGAAACTTGCTGCTTCCAGCCGGGAGAGAGAAGTGGGGATAAAAAGAGACGGACGGCGCCTCTGTATGGGAGATTGCCGTCCGTCCGCATTCATTTCGCCTATGATTCAATAGTAACGCAGAGATACCCGTTTGTCCATCTTTTCCAGCAGTGCCGCCAGATCTTCCATCAACCGCAGCTTCAGGCTCAGGTTCAGAGGAAGGTTGGGATTCTGATGAGCGGGATTGATGGCCCGGCCCACATACAATTCCACCTTGGTCGCCTCCTCAAAAAGCAGCCGGGCGATGAGGGAAGCGCCGTCTTTGCTGGTGCGCCAGGGGGTATCGGTGTCCTGGCTGGAGACGAATTTCTGAGCCAGCTCCACCACCCGCCCCAGGGTGATGACTCCTTCGGTCACCAGGTCCACCCCCTTGATAAAGGCGATGGGCGGAATTTTGGGATCAATGTAGTCGATGCTGGGGTTGACCGGCTGGCCCAGATACCGGCTGACCAGGGTGGAGGTGGTGCCGCCGCAAACGATATGCTTTCCCGGCAGGGCGAAGAAGTCCCGGCAGATCTCCTCGTCCTGGGCAGGGTCCACGGGAGGGCCGATCATCAGGTTCACTTCCCGGTGCCGCCGGATGCGCAGCGCCGCCACGGTGGTGTCGTCCCCGGGCATATCCATGTACAGATCCCGGCAGGCGTCGCAGATGATGCCCGCCATAGACCGGGCGGACAGGTCCGGCTTGTATTTCCGCTGGGCGTATTCGATGATCTCCGGCAGCTGCCAGCCAAAGTTGAGCACGGTGCCCACTCCGGCGTGGATGGTGCCGTCGCTCATCATCAGCAGCAGATCTCCCACCTGCCCCTGAAAATGGGTGATTTGAATCTTTTTCCCCGCGATCACCCGCTCCTCCATGGGGTAGGGGATAGATTTGCCATCCCGCAGGATGATTACCTGGGGGTTGTCAAACTGGGTGATGATCACCTCGCCGGTGGTCTTGAAAGCCTGGAGAATGGTGAAGGTGGAATAGGCCACCTGCCGCTGGGAGCAGACCGGCAGGGTGTTGGCGATGGTTTCCACACATTCCTCAATGGTCATGTCATTGGCCAGCATGGTGGAGATGATCTTGGAGGTGAGGGTGGAAAGAATGTTGGCTTTGACGCCGCTGCCCAGGCCGTCCGCCAGCACCATCAGGTAGCAGTTTTCCAGATTGATGCACTCCACCCGGTCACCGCACAGTTCCTCTCCCATTTTGTTCAGGCTCAGCCAGCCTGATTCCATATAGAGCTTTTCCATCATTGCCGCTCCTCACTGCTGTCCACTGCTTTTTTCAGCTTGGTCAGGGCCACCTTGGTTTCAGCGGTGGTTTCGCCCAGCAGGGAGGCGATTTCCTGCACCACCCGCATCTGCTTTTCCACGATCCGGTCGGTCACCTCAATGGTCTGCTGCCGCAGCTCCGCCGCTTTCCGTTCCCGCCGCTGCTGTTCGGTGATATCCTTCATCAGGGCGATGAGAAGTTTGCTGTCGATATCGTAGACGATGGTCTCCTCCACAAACCGGTCCACCTCGCCCAGCCAGGTTTTTTTATCAGTGATGCTCCGCCCGTCAGCCAGCACATAGGCAAAGTCCGTGGGGTCCAGCAGCTCGCTGACATCCTTTTTGACCGCCTGATCCGGACGGCTCAGCCCCAGCAGGTGGCAGGCCGCCTGGTTGAGCTGCTGGATCACCAGATTTTCATCCAGCACCAGAATGGCGTTGGGGGTGGAGCTGATGATCTTATCCGAGAAGGATTCCGCCCGTTCTTTCATATAAGGCAGGCACATGGTGATTTCCGCCTTGCCGTTATAAACCGCTTTGGCCTTTTCCCGGCAGGTGGGATAGCCGCAGCTGCCGCAGTTAAGCTCCTGCTCCGGCATGAATTTGCCCATCTTCTCCAGGATCTCACGCAGCTCCTTTTCTCCCGGAACCTGTTCCCGCACCAGTTCGGGACGAACCGTCTTGTCCAGAGAAAAATGGTACTGGGGAGTGAAGTCCCGGTAATCCATATGGTCCGGATAGCCGGGAGCGGCATAATCCGTCACCTTGTCATGGCACTCCAGCATTCCGCCGCCCCGGAAAGAGCGGACCATGGGACCGTTGATGCAGCTGCCCTCGCAGATGCTCATTTCCACAAAGCAGTGGTGGAGATTGCCGTTTTCCAGGTCCTTGAGGGCCTGGATGCACTTTTCCGCTCCATCTATGGCATAGTAGCGGTAACCGGTGCCGGTGCGGTTCATGCTCTGGATGATGCCGCCGGTTTTGGGGAAAAAGCGGGACATGGCCCCGGATTTATCGCAGGGGACGGTGGGGGGGGTGATCTGTGCTTCTGCCAGCCAGTCCCGCACCTCCTCAAAGGTGAGGACACAGTCTATTCCGGTGGGATATTCCTCAATTTCCGCCTTTTTGGAGATGCAGGGGCCGATAAAGACCACATAGGCGTCGGGGTCCTTTTCCTTGATCAGCTTGCCATGAGCGTCCATGGGGGAGATGACAGGAGCCAGACATCCCAGCATCTGGGGGTGATATTTCTGGATGAGTTTAATGACGGAAGGACAGCAGGTGGTAATGACCACATCCTGTTTGGCCTGACGGACGATCCGCTCATATTCCGATTTGACGATATGGGCGCCCACCGCCGTCTCTTCGGTTCCGGCAAACCCCAGACCAGCCAGCAGCTGCCGCATCTGCTCAATCCCCTCCACAGGGAAATCCACAATAAAGGAAGGGGCGACACTGGCGATGACCTTGCGGCCTTCCGCCATGGCCTGACGGACCTGAGCCACATCATTGCGGACCACCTTGGCGTTTTGGGGACAGGTAATGACACAGCGGCCGCAAAGGATACACTCGTCCTTGATGATTCGTGCCTGCTGGCTGGAAAACTCAATGGATTTTACAGGACATTCCCGGATACACCGGTGACAGTTTTTGCAGTTGGCTTTTTTCAGGCCCAGGATCTCCATGGTGTCGCTTCCTTTCCTTTTGAGGCAGCGCCGAAGGCCGCCCTTTTCTGACAGATAGATGAAAACAGCCCGGGGGAAGGGAACACCTTTGCCGCCGGGCTGACATGGTTCCACCCTTGGAGCGGAACATTCTGTTTTGTTGAGACCGGTCAGGCAGGATGCCGCTCCGCCCAGGCCCGGTCAAAAATCTCGGTGATGTTCTGGGGGGTGACGCCGGTGATCAGCTGATCGTCGATTTTGATGGTGACGCCATCCATACAATGACCCAGGCAGAAGGAAGCGTTGAGACTGACCTCCTTTTCCAGCCCCCGGTCACTCACCAGCTTTTTGAGTACGGCGATGATGTCATAGGAACCCTTCAGGTGGCAGGAGCTGCCGATGCAGACATAAATCTTCATTTTTGCTGTTACTCCTATTCCGCCGGAAAACCGGCTATCGTCCATCAGGCGTCTTTCCTTCCCCATCTCAGCAGCGGGGAAAACGCCGGATTGTGAAGATTTTCCGCTTTTCAGTTTACAACAAACCACCCTGAAAAGCAAGAAAACAACTCTCTAAATTTGTTAAGCTTTTAACGCCTGTTTTTATTATTCCCATAAAAAAGGCCCGGTCATCACACCGAGCCCTATGGCGAAATCATTTTGCTGATACGAGTGCTGGGTTTTCCAAGTAAAGGCGAAACGGTGCCCTGTATTTTGGACGCTCCATCATGCTGTTTTTAATCTCATCCCCACAGATGCCTGGGAGGCCATTCGCCCGGAGGACCTCACATGGAAAAGATGAGACTGGATAGCGGCAAACACCATCCGACTTGGGAAGGAGAACTCAGTGGCTGTGGGTGCCTACCTCCAGCACCTGGCTGCAGGTGAATTCCTGTCCTGCAGGCAGGCAAATGATCCCTGCCTTTTCCTCTATTTTTCCCGAGGCGTCGGCAAAATCTCCGATGCCATACCAAGGCTCAATGCAGACAGCGGCCACATTGTCCGGAACGCTCCACAGTACAGTATAAGGAGTATTGGTGCCCCGCACCCGGATGTAATCTCCGCTGAGAGTTTCTTCCAGCTGGATGTAACTGGATTCCACCCCCATCAGCACCAGGCTGTTGCTGAAGATCCCTTTGGTAATGGGGATGCGCCCGTCGGGCAGATCCATTTCATAGGCTTTATGAAGCAGCCGCCCCTCTTCATTCTGGGCCAGATAGGTGAGCTTTTCCCCATGCTCAAATACAACAGCGTAATCGCTGGCGGCTGTTCCCACCGCGAAGGGACACCGCAGGCCGGTGTGAAAGCCCAGGCTGAAATAAATGGGATCCGTGTGGCAATTGACAACATTATACTGGCAGATGAGGGAGTTCTTGTCCAGTTTATAGGTGGTGCGCAGAGAGAAGGGCCAGGGGTAAAAATCCGCTGTTTCCTTGGAATTTTCCAGGCGGAAGGTGACCACACGATCATCGGCGCAGACAATATGATGCATCAGATCCTTTGCAAAGCCGTGCTGTACGCCTTTGTAAGGCTTGCCCCCCATCAGAAACGTACCGTTTTTGACCGAGCCGCAGTTTGGGAAAAGAATGGGGGACTGGCGGGACCAGATATTGCTGTCACCGCCCCAGATATATTCCCGCTGGGTGCCCTTATGATATAAGGAGGTCAGCTCCGCGCCGAAGCTGGTGACTTCCACCCGAAGAAATTGGTTTTCCATCGTCAGTTCCATAGTCAAAGCACTCCTTTTTCTGAGAGACGCCGGCCTGGTTATTCCTTCTGCCGCAGTGGACAAAATTTGCCGCTGATTTATTGACAATCCTTGCAACCTTGTATAGACTGAAAGAGACAGAAAGAGGGAAAAGCCCTTCCTTGCAATCATAACGTATTTTTTCATTGATTGCTACTGCCCCAGCGGCCAAAACAGCTTCTTTACATAAATTTTACCTTTTTTGTCCAGCAAAAACAACGGTCATTTTTTGATGCACCGGGGAAAGAGAGAGGATTCCACTATGGCCAGTCTGACCATTATCAATGCCCGCGCGGTCATCGGCGGGGCTGTCCGCAAGTGCAATTTGAAGGTTGTGGACGGGAAAATCAAGGGGATCATGCCCCCCGGAGATACTTATGGCAAAACCTTTGATGCCCGGGAAAACCTGATTCTGCCAGGCTTTATCGACATCCATACCCATGGTGCAAACGGGGTGGACTTTAATCACGCCGAGGCCAAGGATGTCCGCGGTGTCCGGGATTTTTTTGCCTCCCAGGGCACTACCACCTTTCTGCCGGCCATTATGACAGACACGGAGGAAAATATGCTCCGGTCCATTTTGTCGGTGGTCCAGGCCAAAAATACCCTCAAGTGCAGTCAGATTTATGGGATCCATCTGGAAGGCCCCTTTCTGGATGCCGCTTATAAAGGCGCTATGCCGGAAGAGCTGCTGCAGCCATGCAGCTACCCCTTGTTCAAACGCCTCCAGGATGCTTCCGGAGGGCAGATTCGTCTGATCACCCTTTCTCCCGAGCTGGAGGGGGCGGCGGAACTGACCAAGCGCCTGTCCATGGAGGGGGTGCGGGTCTCTCTGGGCCACAGCGGGGCGGATTATGAAACAGCTGTCCGCTGCATTGAAGCGGGGGCAATCAGCGCTACCCATACCTTCAACGCCATGAAGCCGCTGCATCATCATGCCCCTGCCATCACCACCGCTGTGCTGGAAAGCGATGGCTACTGCGAAGCCATCTGTGACGGTAAGCATCTTCATCCTGCCGTGTTCCGGCTGCTGCTGAAAACCAAGGGCCTTGGCCGTGTGATCGCCGTTACCGACAGTATGATGGCCGCGGGAATGCGGGAAGGAATCTATAAGCTGGGAAACAATAATGTTGTGGTCCGCGGCGGTGAGGCAAAGATCATGGGTACCGATGTTCATGCCGGCAGCATCCTGACCACCATTCAGGCGCTGCGCAATATGATGGAGTTTACCGGCCTGCCGGTGGAAAAGGTAGTGCCGCTGCTGACTGAGAATCCTGCCCGGATGCTGGGTATTTTCCACCGGAAGGGTTCTCTGGATGTGGGCAAGGACGCGGATATGGTGATGCTGGATGACAAATATCGGGTTCTGGCCACCTTCTCCGAGGGAGAACTGCTGTATCAGGCAGGAAAATAATTGTCCCGCCGGGATAAACTATGGAGCAGGGCGGCGGTCCGCCATGTTTGCGCCTTTGTTTTGGCTGAGTGAGGAAGGGCGGGAACGCATCAGTTTTTTGCCCTTACAGAGCGGCGGATGATACCCGGCAAAAGACGCAGCTGACTGAAATGGAAGGTTAGGCCGCCTTTGGGTATGTATTCAGACAAGCCCCCGGACTGAAGGGGATGCCGTGTGTTTCGGCAAGTTGCAGGAAAGGACCCATTTGATGATTACTTTTGAGCAGATCCGCAAAGATCCTCAGATCCGTACTTATATTCAAAAAGAGGACGAAACCCTGATTGCTTTGGGTTATACCGAGCATAGCTTTGCCCATGTCTGTCTGGTGGCGGATAAGGCCCGGGATATTCTGCTGACGCTGGGGTATTCTCCCAGGGAAGCGGAGCTGGCCCGCATCGCCGGGTATCTCCATGATATCGGCAATGTGATCAACCGCATCGACCACGCCCAGAGTGGTGCGGTGATGGCCTTCCGTCTGTTGGACAAGATGGGGGCGGAGGCGGAGGAAATCGCCACCATCATCAGCGCTATCGGCAACCATGATGAATCCACCGCCTTTCCGGTCAATCCTGTGGCGGCTGCTCTCATCCTGGCGGACAAGACGGATGTGCGCCGCAGCCGTGTGCGCAACCGTGATTTTTCTACCTTTGATATTCATGACCGGGTCAATTACGCTGTAACAGAGGCTTCCGCCACCATCAGCGAGGATCGTCAGCGGTTCATTCTGACCATTACTATTGATACCAGTATTTCCGCGGTAATGGATTATTTTGAAATTTTTCTGGACCGTATGATCCTTTGCCGAAAGGCCGCGGATAAGCTGGGGCTGCGTTTTCAGCTGGTCATCAATGGCCAGGTGCTGCTGTAAGATGGATTTGTGCCGTGTCCCTGTTACCCCAATTTTGGTCCGCTGATATGGCTTCGATTTTCGCCTGAGGCTGTAGGAGCCTGGAGGAGAGCCAGAGGTAAGATTATCCAGTCTGCGCTCTTTGATTTTCAACGCTTGACGCCGTATTTTGCGGCTGATTAGCGGCGGATGAAGGCACTGGCCCTGTGTCACGGCAGGTCAGCCGTTTTTTGGCGGGGTCGGGGCCTGACTTGGACTGGTATTTTTATTCAAATCAGATAATATGCAATTTGCTCCCCTTTATTCTTCCAAAGGGGGGCAGTTTTGTTTGACTTGACTACAGTTTTACGTTTATGGTACAATTAATTATATGTATATAACTGCTGATAGAAAATATCGCCAGGATGGTTTTTCCTATATAGGCGAAAGGTATATCTCATAGCCTTTGGGTCACTTTTTTATATGAATCATATTGCTTTTTGCAGCGGCTGCTGAAGACAGAATAAACATCAAAAGAGATCAAACTGTTTTCAAAGCCGCTGATAGCTGCGCGAAAAGAGGGAAACTCTTTTTGGGGATGGATTTCAAAATATTTGTTCATAAAAGCACCTTCTGTAAATGCCGTGCGCACTTTTGGACGAATGGCTGAAATGCAGAAAGAACGCCGATGAGAAGTAGAGACGATGGGAAGGTGATTGTTTTGGAAATGTTTGAACGTTCGACATTGATGACATCCTCGCAGGAAAATGAACAATTGGAAGCCTTGCTGGCACCTGTGTCACAGCGTATGGTTTATCCTCCCAAGCACATTTTTCAGATGCCGGGGGAAACCATTGACGGCATTTACTACATCAAGAGCGGACGTACCAAGCACTACATGGATAATAATGAGGGTTGTTTCAAGATCCTCTATACCTTGTCCTCGGGCTGGTTTTTCGGCGAGACTGCTTTGTTTTTGGGAAAAGAGACCAGCTTATATTCCCAAACTGAAACCAAAACCACCATCTATCTGATTCCTGCCAGCGAGACCTATCGCCTGATGCGGGAAAATGAACTGTTCCGGGATACACTGCTGCGCTGCTTCGCCCATAAGATGCTGATCCTCCGCTATGAGATCGGCAATCTGGCCTTTAATTCATGCAAGAACCGGCTGAAGAGATTGTTCTGCGCCGCGGTGGAGCGGGAAAATATGACTGATCCCGGCTGGTATAATCTGCGCATCCACTATACCCACAGCGAACTGGGAGAGATCGTCGGCGGCGCCCGGGTCACCATCAGCCGCCAGCTGACGGAGCTTTGCAATGAAGGCTTTATCCGCATTATCAACCGAAGAATCCAGGTCAGTGCCGAACAGTATCATAAGTATATGCAAAGTTCCCGGTGATACAGATGGATGATTTTGTGATTTGTTAGTTTTAGCCAAAAAAATCTTTGATTTTTTTGTGTCGTACTGGTATCGTTTGATACATCTTTTTTCTGAAAATTCTCCTATACTGGTGCTGTAAAAACAACGTACCCATAAATCTCGATGGTTGCCCTTTGCGCCCAAGGTTTCCTCGAGATTGGATGGCGTACGTTGTTTTGTTGTTTTAGGCGCGCTGCCACTTTCCGATCCCCTAAAATGAGACTCACCAATAAAGGAGACAAGCTGAAGATATGTTGGACAAAAATACCTGCGAACGTTATACCGCGCTTCTTCAGGAAGAACTGGTCCCCGCTTTGGGCTGTACCGAGCCCATTGCCATCGCCTTTGCCGCGGCGAGGGCCAGAGAGGTGCTGGGCTGTATGCCGCAGCGGCTGGTTGTTCAGTGCAGCGGTAACATCATCAAAAACGTCAAAGGCGTCATTGTGCCTACCACCGGCAATATGAAAGGAATCGACACCAGCGCCATTCTGGGCGCCCTTGCCGGAGACAGTGAAAAGAAGCTGGAGGTTCTTTCGGGTGTTACCCCTAAGGATATCGAAAAAACCAAGCAGCTGGTGGCGGAAAAGATCTGTCAGGTAGAACTGATCCGGGATGTGAGCAATCTGTATATCATTGTGTGGGCCATTGCCGGAGAGCATGAAGCCCTGGTGGAGGTACAGGACAGCCACACCCACATTACCCGGATCGAAAAGGATCATGAGGTGCTGTATGAGGACAAGCCTGCCTCAGCTCACACCAATTCTGCCTCCGGTCCGGAGATGGATTTGGAAAGCATCTTCCAGTTTGCGCTCCAGGGGGATCTGACCGACCTGATCCCTGTGCTGGATCGTCAGATCCAGTGCAACACCCGCATTGCGGAGGAAGGAATGAAGGGCACCTATGGCTGCGGCGTAGGCGCCAGCATCAAAGAAAACTATGGCGACAGCGTCCGCACCATGGCCAGAGCGATGCCCGCCGCGGGAAGTGACGCCCGCATGGGCGGCTGCGTGCTGCCGGTAGTGATCAATTCCGGTTCCGGCAATCAGGGCATGACCGTTTCCCTGCCTGTTATCACCTACGCCAAAGAGCTGGGCGTCAGCCAGGAGACGCTGTACCGCGCCCTGGTGCTGTCCAACCTCACCGCTATCTACATCAAATCCGGTATCGGCAAGCTGTCCGCCTTCTGCGGCGCAGTAGGTGCGGGATGTGCCGCCGGAGCTGCCATCACCTGGCTGCGGGGCGGAGATTATGACGCGGTTTGCCGCACCATCATCAACACCCTGGCCAACACCTCCGGTATTGTCTGCGACGGCGCCAAAGCTTCCTGCGCGGCCAAGATCGCCAGCGCGGTGGATGCCGCCCTGTTCGCAGGAGACTTGGCTCTGGCAGGAAAGGCCTTCGGCGACGGTGAAGGTCTGGTGGCAGAAGATGCTGATGCTACCGTGCGCAACATCATGCGTCTGGGCCGCGATGGTATGAAAGAAACAGACATCGAGATTCTGCATATGATGATCGGTCAATAAAAAGGAGAAGGTAACATGCGTGTAGAAAATCATCCGATTCTGGGCGAGAGCCGTCAGCCGGATACCTATATTTACTTTGACGGCAAGCAGATTCCTGCCGTGACCGGCGAGCCTGTGGCGGCCGCTTTGGTAGCCGCCGGTGTGCGCACCTTCCGGTACACAGCCAAGAAAAACCAGCCCCGCAGTCTGTTCTGCGGCATCGGACGCTGCAATGACTGCAAGATGGTAGTGGACGGTGTGCCCAATGTCCGTACCTGTGTGACCCCTGTACGGGAAGGGATGGACGTTCGTACCCAGCATGGTCTCGGAGAGGAGGATGTGACACATGAATAACAATCTCATTGTCATCGTGGGAGCCGGTCCCGCCGGTCTTTCCGCCGCCATCCAGGCTGCGGAAGCGGGAGCCAAGGTGGTTCTGATCGACGAGAACCAGAAGCCCGGCGGACAGCTGTTCAAGCAGATCCACAAATTCTTCGGCTCCAGAGCCCATAAGGCCGGAGTTCGCGGCGTGGATATCGGCCGTCAGCTGCTGGAGGAAACGGAGAGCCAGGGCGTGGAAGTCCATCTGGGGTATCCTGTTTATGGTGTTTATCCCGACGGTCGTGTGGTTTACGGTTCCGCCGAGGGCGTTCGCAGCATCCAGGCAGACCGTGTGATCCTGGCTACCGGCGCTATTGAAAATAACCTCTGCTTTGAAGGTTCCACCCTCCCCGGCGTTATGACAGCCGGCGCCGCCCAGACCATGATCAACGAGCATCGGGTGCTTCCCGGCAAGAATGTGGTCATGATTGGTTCCGGCAACGTGGGCCTGATCATCTCCTATCAGCTGATGCAGGCGGGCGCTACCGTCCGTGCTCTGGTGGAAGCCGCTCCTGCCATCGGCGGTTACGCGGTCCACGCTGCCAAGCTGAAGCGTTCCGCTGTTCCCATCTACCTGTCCCACACTGTCAACCGGGTCTGGGGCGACGGCAAGGTGGAAAAGGTGGAGCTGATCGCGCTGGATGAGCATTTCAACAAGATCGAGGGCACCGAGGAAGTGCTGGATGCTGATACTGTCTGCATGGCCGTTGGCTTGACCCCCATGGTGGAACTGGCTTCTCTGGCCGGATGCCGCCTGACAGAAAACGGCACTTTGGGCGGAATGGTTCCCCTCCATGATGAAAATATGCGCACCTCCAACCCCATCTACTATGTGGCCGGCGATATCGCTGGTGTGGAGGAAGCCAGCACCGCCATTGAGGAAGGACGCCTTGCCGGTATCGCCGCTGCGGAAAGCCTGGGACTGTCCAACGAGAAAACAGCGGAAAAGAAGCAAGCCGTTCGGGATAATCTGGCCGCCCTGCGCTCCGGTGCTTTCGGTCAGCGCCGCTTCCTGGCGAAAGAGGAAATGGTCAAAGAGTTTTACAGGGAGGCAGAGGTATGAAAGACGTAAAATATTCCGGCGTGTTGGATCAGGAGCTGCTGGCGACGCTGCCTGGTGTGCCGGACGCTGCCCGGCTGGAGCTGGGCCCGGTGGCCTGCATTGAGTGCGCCCAGGAGATTCCCTGCAATCCCTGTAAGGAAGCCTGTCCCCGGGGCGCCATCACCGTGGAGCCGGGACTGACCGCGCTGCCCCATCTGGACAGCGAGAAATGTAATGGCTGCGGACTGTGCATCGCCCGCTGCCCCGGACTGTCCATCTTCAATGTCCACAAGAATTACACCGAGACCACCTCTCTGGTCAGCTTCCCCTATGAGTATCTGCCCCAGCCCAAGGTGGGGGATGAGGTGCGCTGCGCCGGCCGTGACGGTTTGTTCCTGACCATGGGTACCGTTCACAAGGTGCTTTCTCCCGCGGCTTATGACCACACCACTGTGGTGACGGTGGAAGTGCCCAAGGAGTTTTGCATGACTGTGCGCACCATTCAGAGAGGAGGCTTCGACAAATGAGCGAGAACAAGGAAAACATTTACGTTTGCCGCTGCGAGGAGATCACCGTGGCGGATATCGAGCGGGCCATTGAAGCGGGAGCCACCACTCTCACCGCCATTAAAGTGCGCACCAACGCCGGTATGGGCGTCTGCCAGGGAATGACCTGCCGCAAGAATATTGAACGGATGCTCCGTGAGCGGAAGGTGGACCCCGGCTGCATCAAGCACAGCCCCTATCGTTTCCCGGTTCGCAGTGTTTCGGTGGCGGATCTGGCCGCCGACGCCCCCAAGAAGGAGGTAGAGGACCATGAATAAAGCGGACGTTATTATTATCGGCGGCGGTGTCATCGGCAGCGCGGCGGCCTATTACCTCTCCAAGAGAGGCAAAAAAGTCATCCAGCTGGAACGGGATTACTTCTGCGCCGGAGCCAGCGGTTCCTGCGATCAGATGGTCATTCCCCAGTCCAAGGCTCCCAACGATCACCTGACCCTGGCGCTCCAAAGCGTGGAGCTGTACAAGAATCTCTCCAAGGAATTGGGCACCGATATCGAATACGTCCAGAAGGGCGGCATGATCCTCATTGAGAACGAGGAAGAGCTGAAGATCATGGAGGAAGTGACCGCCAAGCAGCGGGCCAGAGGAATGGATGTAGAAATCATCTCCACCGCCGACGCCATGAAGCGTCAGCCGGGCATCAATCCTGACGCGGTGATCGCTTCCACCTACAGCGCTGTGGACGGCGAGGTGAACCCCTTCAAGATGAATCTGGCTTTCAGCGATGGGGCCGCCCGTCTGGGAGCGGAGATCCATCCCTACACCCCCGTTACCGGTCTGGTAATGGAAGGGGGAGCCGTGGTTGGCGTTCGCACCCCCAGCGAGACCTACTACGCTGATACCGTGGTCAACGCCGCCGGAGCCTGGGCGCCCATCATCGGCGAGATGGCCGGCCTCAACCTTCCCATCAAGCCCCGCCGCGGCCAGGTGTACATCACCGAAGCGGTAGCCCCCTATGTCAACCACTGTGTCCTCAACGCCCGCTACATCGTGGCCAAGCACAATCCCAGCACTTTGAAGAACGATCATTCCAGAAAAGCACAGCTGGGCGTTGGTATCTCCCTGACCCAGTCTCACAAGGGCAACATCCTCTTTGGTTCCACCCGTGAGTTTGTAGGCTATCATACCAACAATACTTATGAAGGTCTTCAGGAGCTGCTGGAAAACGCAGTCCATCTGATGCCCGGCCTCAAGGAAATGCGGGTCATCCGTGCCATGGGCGGCGTTCGTCCCTATCCTCCGGATTCCAAACCCCTGATCGGTTATGCCAAGGGTGTGCCCGGTATGTTCATCGCCGCCGGACACGAGGGCGACGGCATCTGCCTGGCTCCCATCTCCGGACGGCTGGTAGCGGATCTCATCTGTGACGGACGCAGTGACATTCCCGCCGCGGATTCCTTTGATCCCAACCGCTTCGACCTTCATCTCCCCCGCACCTGAGATCAGAGAAAAACACCCTGTAACACAGGAAAACGCTTTGATTTTGTCTGACAGGTAAGAACACGTCATCCATCTTTTGTCTTTCCCAAAAGATGGATGACGATTTTTCATGCGGTTTTTTGCGCAAAATGGACGAAAAAAAACTGCCTGTGGTCCCTGGGGCTTGGGAATTGCTTAAGAAAAAAATAAACATTATTGTATATTTTAACCATTTTTTTTACTCATAAATGTTAGAAAGCATCAAAATGTTGCGAATGATACATTGTGATGTAGTGTACTTGAAAAAGCGTAGGGCCTTTACTATAATGAAAATGCGCAAAGGGCAGCCGTTGGGTTGCTAAAATTTAAGATGAGGTGACTGATTTATGATCAAACCTACTGGTTCCTGGGTTGCTATGCCCACTCCCTTCGACAGTCAGAACAAAGTTGACTTTGGTGCTTTCAAACTGCTCATCGACCGTCAGATCAAGTACGGTACTTCCGAGCTGTTTGTGCTGGGTTCCGCCGGTGAGGTTACCCTGCTGAGCCTGGATGAGAAGAAGGCCATTGTCCATGAGGTCATCAAGATGACCAAGGGCCGCATCCCCGTCTTCTTCAGCTGCGCTTCCATGACCACCGATGACAGCGTTGCCATGGCCAAGTACTGCGAATCTGAGGGTGCTGATGGTGTTATCTTCACCGTTCCTCCCTATGTTCTGGTTTCTCAGCCTGCCGCTTATGCTCATCTGGAAACCTGCATGAGCGCTACCACTCTGCCCTGCGGTATCTACAACAATCCCTCTCGTCTGGGCGTTCAGGTAATGCCTGA
Source organism: Angelakisella massiliensis (assembly GCF_900104675.1). Taxonomy (GTDB): domain Bacteria; phylum Bacillota; class Clostridia; order Oscillospirales; family Ruminococcaceae; genus Angelakisella; species Angelakisella massiliensis. Next base: position 1,168,383 of record NZ_LT629945.1, read on the forward strand.
GACCATCAAGAAGCTGAGCGACGCTCATCCCAACTTTGTCGTGGACAAGGAAGCTCTGGGCAGCGTGGAGCAGCTGGTACAGGTCAAGCGTATGTGCGGCGACAAGGTCAACATCATGTGCTGCGACTTCCCCAAGTATTCCATCGTGATCCCCACCCTGGCTGTGGGCGGCACCGGTACTGCCAACATCGGCGGCAACATCATTCCTGAAGAGGCTGCCAAGTACTCTCGTCCCTGGACCAGCATGCAGATCATGGAAGAGTGCCGTGAGGAGTACTTCAAGTGGTTCCCCCTGCTCCAGGCTCTCTATCACCTGTCCAACCCCGTCGTCATCAAGGCTGCCCTCAACATCCTGGGCCTGCCCGGCGGTTCTCTGCGTAAGCCCTATCAGGACTATGCCGGCAAGCACTATGATGAGCTGAAGGCTCTGATGGACGAGATGGGCGTTATCGCCAAGTACAGCGTGAAATAATTCCATATTGCATAATTCCAAACAGCGGAAGGAGAAACCCAGATGGGAGAGCGTCTTGTAGTCATTGGCGGCACCGCGGCCGGTTTGAGCGCGGCTTCAAAAGCAAAACGGATGTGCCCCTCCATGGACATCACCGTTTATGAGCGTTCGGGCTTTGTCAGCTATGGCGCCTGCGGACTGCCTTATTTTGTCGGCGGCATGATCGCCGACGCAGAGGACCTTGTTTCTCTCAATGTGCAGACCCTCAGTGAGAAACGGGGAATCCCCACTTATACACACCATGAGGTGACCAGTATCGACCGTCAGGCCAAAACTGTAACGGTGCGGAATCTCGACAGCGGCGAAACCTTTGTCAAACCTTATGATAAACTGGTCATCGCTACCGGCGCTACTCCCATCGTACCGGGTATTCCCGGAGCACGTTCCAAGGGCGTTCATTGCCTGCGGACGGTGGAGGACGGCATCGCCCTGAAGGCCCGCGTGGCTGAAGGCGCTGTCCGGGCAGTGATCATCGGCGGCGGCTTTATCGGCCTGGAAACCGCCGAGGAGCTGACCCAGGCAGGAATGAAGGTAACAGTGGTGGAGGCAATGCCCCGCCTGCTGCCCTTCCTGATCGAGGAGTACGCTTCCAGCATCCAGGCGGAGCTGGAGCGCCATGGGGTTGAGGTTTGCCTCAATTCCACTGCCGCTGAGGTCCTGTGTGACGAAAACGGCAAGGCTACCGGTGTCAAAACCTCCGATGGCCGGGAATTTCCTGCGGATCTGGTGCTCTTCTCCATCGGTGTGCGTCCCGCCTCTGACCTGGCTCGTGATTGCGGCCTGGAAATTGGCTTTAAGAGTGCTATTGTGGTGGACGAGCATCAGCGCACCAGCGACAGCGACATCTATGCCTGCGGCGACTGCGTGCAGATGAAGAACCTCATCACTGGTGAGCCTTGCTATGTTCCTCTGGGCACCACAGCCAATAAACAGGGCCGTATCGCCGGTGAAAATCTGGGCGGCAGCAACAGCACCTTCAAGGGCGTGCTGGGCTCCCAGGTAACCAAGATCTTTGAGATCTATGCCACTTCAACCGGTTTGACTGAGGCTCAGGCGGAACAGGCTGGTTTCGCTCCCGCTGTTTGCTCCATTACCAAGAACGACCGTGCTTCCTACTATCCCGGCGGTGGACAGAACCATCTGACCCTGGTTCTGGACCGCCACACCGGCAAGCTGCTGGGTGCTCAGGCTATTGGCACCGAGACTGTCGCCGGCCGGATGAACGTTCTGGCTACTGCTATCACCGCCGGTATGACTGTGATGGAGCTCAATGAGCTGGATCTGGTCTATTCTCCTTCTGTTGCGCCGGTATACGATCCCATTCTGATCGCTGCCAGCCAAGCGCTGAAGTGTGTGGATAAGGAGGCAAGGGCATGAGCGAAGTGTGTGAATTGGTCATTGGCCGGGGCCAGGATATCAAGAGCGCCATTGAGGCCTTCATTCTGGAAAAGGGCTGGGACAATGTCTATATCAGCGGAGCCATCGGCTCTGTCTGTGAAGCCCGTTTCACCGCCCCTGTCAGCGATGCCTTCCCTCCTCAGGTGGAGGTCAATGAAACCGGCAGCCTGCCGGGAGAGATGCTCTCTTTCACCGGTGAGGTAATGGCCCGGGAGAAGATGGACCCCGCGCTCAAGGAGATCTACAAAGGCGATGGCCCCCTGTTTGTCCATATCCACGCGTCGGTGGCCCTTTGCGGCAACCGGGTCTGCGGGGGAGGCTTCCAGGGAGGAAAGGCTTTCCGCTCTTTGAAGGTTTATATGCAAAAACTCTAACCCAAGGCGAATTTTTTGTAGGAGGAATTTTGTTATGAAGCGTTTGATCGCAATCGTCATGGCGCTGGCGCTGGCGATGGTTTCCACCGCTTGCACCGGTACCAGCAGCACCGCGTCTTCCAGCGCTCCTGCCTCTTCCGAGGCTGCTGAGAGCAGCACTGTTGAGGTAGAAGTGGATGAGTTCGATGCCGGAGACGTTGAGAAGCCCGCTTCTCCCTACCGTTATTCCATGGCTTCCGGTTCCGTGGGCGGCAACTTCTATCTGGTAGGCGGCGGTGTGGCTCAGGTCATCAACTCCGCTCTGCCTGATTACTTCAGCTTCACCACTGAGACCACCGGCGGCGGTACCGCTAACCTGGGTATGCTCCAGAACGGCGATGCTGAGCTGGGTATTGCTATGACCAGCTCCCTGTATGAGGCTGTCAACGCCTCCGCGGATTGGACTGCTGGCGTTAAGCATGACAAGCTTCGTGTAGCCTGCGCGCTGTATCCCTCTTGGCTGACCATCTACACCCTGAAGGATTCCGGCATCACCTCCTTCTCTGATCTGGATGGCAAGATCGTTGGTCTGGGCTCCAAGGGCGCTGCTATGGACAGCATTTTCCGTCAGATGTTCACTGACCTGGGCATCACTCCCAAGCAGATCCACAACGATGGCCACAGCGCTACCGCTACCGCTCTGGGCAACGGCGTTATCGATGCCGCCATCCTGTTCAGCTATCCTCCCTTCGCTGCCATCAGCGAGCTGGAGAGCACCAAGGATCTGGCCTTCATCCCCCTCAACGAGGATGAGCAGAACTATCTGACCACCACCTATGACTTCTATGTGGCCGATGCTATGCCCGGCGGCTTCTACAAGGGCGCTGCTGAGGATGTTGCCGGTGTTTCCGAGTGGAACATGCTGGTCACCAGCAGTGATGTTCCCGAGGATCAGATCTATCTGATCACCAAGATGCTCTTTGAGAGCACCGATGATCTGACCGTCATCCATCAGAGCCTGAAGTATTGCACTGCTGAGGATACCCTCAATTCCAACATCTACCTCCATGCCGGTACTGTCCGCTGCCTGAAGGAACTGGGTGTTGAAGTTCCCGAAGAGCTGATTCCCCCTGAGTACCAGGGCTAAGCTTTGAACTGTTAAGCGCATGTGTCCCCCGCGCGTCAAACGCGGGGGACTGTTCTAGGGAGGAATAGTATGGAACAAAAATTGACCTATGAAAAATTCAGAAAGTATTTTGTGATTGTGCTTTCTGTTTTTACCGGCCTGCTGCACATCGGCCAATTTACCTTCTGCCCCATGGAGAGCATCAAGTTTTATTCCTGGCATTTGACTTTGGGATTGATGTTTGTTTTCCTGTACAAGCCCCTGAGCAAGAAAAACCCCAAAAAGTATCTTTGGGCTGACTGGCTGTGCATCCTGCTTACCGTAGTTTCGGGTGCATATGTCATTTTGAATTACGACACTTATGTGGTCATCATGCAGACTGGCAAGCTGACCACTGGACTTTATGTATTTGGTTTGATCGTAACCCTGTTGGTTATTGAGGCTACCCGCCGCTGCCTGGGCTGGATTCTGCCCATTATCTCCCTGATCACTGTGGCTTACGCCCTCTTCGGCGGCAATCTGCCCGGTATTTTGGGACACCGCGGTTACAGCTTCCAGCGTGTTGTTACTACCATCTTCAGCGACCAGGGCGTGTTGGGTACCGCCATTGGCGTATCTGCGTCCAACGTTTTCCTGTTCCTGCTGTTTGCCGCGTTCCTCAGCGTGTCCGGTGCGGATAAGATCTTCCAGGATATCGCAATCGCTCTGACTGGTAAAAAGCGCGGTGGTCCCGCCAAGATGGCCGTTGTGGCCAGCTGCTTGTTCGGCTCCATCTCCGGTAGTGCTGTGGCCAACGTGGTCAGCACCGGCGCCTTTACCATCCCGCTGATGAAGCGTCAGGGTTATCAGAAGCGTTTTGCCGGCGCTGTTGAGGCTGTTGCCTCCACCGGCGGCCAGATCATGCCCCCCATCATGGGCGCCGCCGCCTTCGTGCTGGCCGATATCTCCGGTACTCCTTACGGTACTGTTTGTCTGGCTGCCCTGCTGCCTGCCCTGATGTACTATCTGACCCTGTTTAAGATGGTTGACCTGGAGTCTGTCAAATATGGCCTCCAGGGTGTTCCTGAGGAAGAACTGCCTAATCTGAAGGAGTCTGTTGCCAAGGGCTTCAAACTGTTCATTCCCCTGGCTATCCTTCTGTTCCTGCTGCTGGTTGTTCAGACCACTCCCATGCTGGCCGCCATCTATGCGATGATTGCCATCATTGTGTGCGGATTTTTGGATAAGAATGACCGTCTGACCTTCCAGAATATCATTGACGGTTTTGTGGAAGGCGGAAAGAGCCTGCCCAGCGTTGTGGCGGCCTGCGCCTGCGCTGGTATCGTGACCGGTATGTTCGCCCTCACCGGCCTTGGCCTGAAATTCTCCGACTTCATCGTCAGCATGGGCGGAAGCAGCATCATCCTCAGCCTGCTGCTGTCTATGATCGTCTGCGTCATCCTGGGTATGGGTCTTCCCACCACTGCTTCCTACATCATCTGCGCTACCGCCATTGCCCCCGCTCTGGTTAAGATTGGTGTTATGCCTCTGGCAGCGCATTTGTTCCTGCTGTACTTCGCCTGCATTTCCGCCATCACTCCTCCTGTCGCTGTGGCTTCTTACGCTGCCGCTGGTCTTGCGGAGGAGAATCCCATGAAGGTAGGCTTTACCGCGGTCAAACTGGGTATTGCCGGATTTGTACTGCCCTTCGTATTTACACTGAACACCGACTATCTCCATATGAGCTTTGACGTGCTTACCCTGTTCACCTGGGTTTCCGCCTTTGTGGTTTGCTATGCTGCCGCCTGCGCCATCCAGGGATATGTGGAGCAGAAGATCACCATCTTTGAGCGGATCGGTTATGTAGTGGTTGTCTGCACTGCCATTCAGTCCAGCTTTATCATCTCGCTGGTCGGTTGGGCACTGTTCGCCGCGCTGTATGGCGGACGTGTGATGCAGCATAAGAAGCAGATGAAAGCTACCGCAGCTTAAAAGCACTGAAAGAATATGCAAGGAGGTCGTGTCCAGTGATCAAAGTCGCCTTACTGGGATGCGGACGTTTGGGAAAAATTATTGCCCGGGGATTGTCCGAGGGCAAGGGTGAAAATTGCCAATTGATCGGCATTCTGGAGCGGGACAAGGAGAAGGCTGCCACTTTTCCGCAGCTGTATGGCTGTGAGGGATATCAGCAGTTGGAAGATGTCCTTGCCTTGAAGCCGGAGTATTTTATCGATGCATCCAATGCTGACACTGTCAAAGAATGTGCGGAGCGGATTCTGTCCGCTGGCTGTGACATGATTTGTTTGTCTGCCAGCGCATTTCAGGATCAGGAGTTTTGCCAAAGAGTCAGACAGACAGCCCAGGAGTATCATACCCAGGTTCATCTGGCCTCAGGAGCGGTTGGCGGATTTGATGTGATTGCGGCAGCGATGCTGTATGGACCTGTACAGGTCACACTGACACAGCGGAAATATCCCCCCGAATCTCCCAAATGTCCTCCCGGCTTCCGTGGGATGCCTGGCGAATATGAGGGAAGCGCCTGGGATGCTGTAAGCAATTATCCGGAGCGGCTGAACATTGCCGCAGCCACCAGTGTGGTCTGCCAGGATTGGCAGAATACCAAGGTGCGTCTGGAGCCTATCCCTGATGAAGAATTCATGAGCTTTGCTCTGGATGTGACCGGAGATTTTGGAAAGGCCCATATTTTCCTGCAGCAAGGCAGCCCGGCCCATATAGTTCCGGGACCTGATCTGGCCGCATGGAGCACATTGGCTACCCTCAGACGGTTGACCTCTCCCATTACTTTTTAAGTTATCTTCTGATTCAAACAATCTTCTCATCAAATCGGGTCCCCCTGGAGTATTCTCCAGGGGGACCCGATTTTTTCTTGAAATTCAAGTTCAGATATAAAAGATGCTGTCAGTCGCCACTTTCAATCCGGCTGATGATTTTGAACTGTTAAAAAGGGATAAAAGCAGCAGAAAAAGGAGCTGCTGATCCATATAAAGAGGGCCCATATTGAATCATGACCTTTTCGGGGATCTGCTCCTTTTTTGAATCATGGCTTCAAAAAACCTTGCGCTGATGTAAAAAGCCAATTTATTCGTCATCCGTACAGCGGCAGCGATATTGTCGCTCCATATAGGCTACAGCTTGTTTCAACCCATCTGGAGATAAGGGAAATTCTCTGGTTTTTTGTATTTCAGCCCGTTCAAAGCATTGTTCACCATGCCATAAGGAGACGATCAGTGTTTCATCCTTGGGCACTATACGATATCGAAATTGCTCCAGGCTGCCTGTGTAGGTATTGCCAAACTGGAAATAGTCAAAATCCCGGACCTCAAAAAGTGTGTTGTTCAAGATTGTTCCTCCAATTTTCTTTGAGAAAGAATATAGTATTTCAGCAGCTGTCCCAGGCGGATTAACTGCACTGATTCGTTGGGGCTCCATATGCGGGAAGAACGCAGGGAATCCAACCCGATGATCATTTCCAGATTCCCATCTGAAAAGCGATGCTGTAATGTCGCCTGGGTTTCAGGACAAAGCCGACAGAGGGCATCCCATGTTCTTCCTTGGTTATCAGACACCTTTGAACAGGAAAAGATACCCAAAGAATCAAAACGATTCCCATCACGCCACCAGCTGTCTGCCAAAAGGGCCTTCCACGGCAGAGAAGACGAGCTGCGGGAACAGAGCCGGACCGGCGAATGAGCCGGTGAAAGCTCAGCCAGCCATACCCGCTCTACTTTCCAGTAAGCAGCAGCCTCTGCCAAAACCAGCTGAAGAGCTTTGCTCATGCTGTCTGCCTGATCAAGCAGTTCTAAACAGCGGGACAATATGCAGCCATGGCCTCCATCAGAATTGCTGCTGAGTGAATGAGACCAATTTTGCTGCGGGTTGTGTGATGCCTCCTCTTGATAAACCTCATAGCGGAACCGGCCATTTTTTTGGCCCGATACAATGCCTTGTCCGCTTTTTCATATAAGCTGTGAAAATCTGTGCCATGGGTGGGATACAGTGCCAATCCAACACTGCATTCCAGCTGAAAGCCTGGGTGGCTCTCAAACAGAACCTGGCTGCGGAAGGTTTCACAGAGAACAGCGGCTTTCTCTTCCGCCATTGCTTGGGAAGGAATATCCTTCATAAATACAAGAAATTCATCTCCGCCAACCCGCCCCATAATATCGGAGGGATGAAAAATCCTCCGCAGAACCTGGCTGAACTCCAGCAATACCGTATCGCCGAATTGATGACCATAGGTATCATTGATTCCCTTAAAATGATCCAGATCCATCATCAGCAAAGCGTGCTTTTTTTCACCGCCATATTCTTTAAGGTATTGAGAAATGGCATCGTTAGTGGAGTGCTTGTTCAAAAGACCAGTAAAGGTATCCTGTTCTGATAAAGCCCGCAAATGCTCACTTTCCCGTTTGGATTGGTCAATGTTCCTTAAAATCCCCAGGATTTGTATCATCCTGCCGCTGGCATCTCTTTTTACCGCTCCATGGCGGATGCGGTACCAGGAATATTGTTCTCCATTCATAGGAAAACGCAGCCTCAGTTCAGTGGGAGCGGAATAATGTCCCATACAGATGTGATGAATTTTTTGTGCGTCTTCCGCAGCCATGATACCACTGGAGGGGAGTGTGGCCAGAAAGTCCTCTACCACTAAGGAGTAATCTTTTTGGCCATTGACCCGTTCCATATCCCCGTACAGCACCAATATGTCCCGGTGCAGGTCATAATCATACAGCAGGTCTTGTGTATATTTGCAAAGAAGCTGATAGCGCTGCCGCTCTGTCTCCAGCTGCTGGATATTCCGCGCGTTTTCTGTGATATCCCATGCGGTGATACACACCAGCAGTCCGTCTTCCTCCGTTTGCAGCAGCTGCCGTGCGGCCATCAGCCATTTGGTTTTTCCGGTGCAGATGACGATGGAAAATTCACGTAGCTCTGCCTGACCCTGAGCAGGTGGAGAGGGCGGAAAAATCCACTCCCAGTCCCCGGGAGCAAGATTGCCGGGGAGGAGGTCTGAAACAGCTGAGACAACTGCTGAGTATCGCATTCCAGGAGCGCCAACATTCCCCGGCTGATAAACTGAGGAGGAAAGGGAGAATGGTAGCGGTAAAATACCACTCCGCCCTGCATGGTATCCGCCAGCATTTCCAGGCGCTGATCCGCCTGCAGCAGCTGTCTGTTCAGCCCTTTCAATGTGGTTGCGTCCATAAATATGCAGTCATACACCTGCTGTTGTGCAGAGAGGGAAGTGCAGGTGCCGTAAATGTATAAAATAATGGGTACACCATCATTGCGTATAGCGGTAACCGTCTGCTCAACGGAAGTGCCTGGCTCAACGGATTGAGAAAAGCACTGTAAAAAACGTCCCTGATGACCTGTGGCAATGACAGTGAGAAAATCCGTTCGCACAGATAAAGGAAGATCGTCCTTGTAGCCTAACAAAGCAGCCAAATCACGACTGAAAGCCAGTAAGGAACAGCCCTTTCCGTTGACGATCAGGGTACCGGCGCCGCAACTGAAAAGCTTATCCATAAAGGCGTGGTTCCGTAAGAAAACATTTATGTGAGAGAATCGGCGTAGTTTAGGCTACGCCGGTTTTCTTTTCTTTTTGGGCTGCTTGGGATTGCTCCCTTGCTTCCTCAAAATCAAATGCACCAATGAAGTTATAGACAATCTCAATTTCTCTGACCTTAATGCGCGGCTCGTTCTCGTCCGGCGTGTAAACCTCGGAGATATAAATTTTATCCATAAACTCCCGGAGAATGGAAGCGTCAAGCTGCTGCATATCGGTGTACTTTCTGACCGCTGCAATGAACTGCCTGACGTTGACTTTCTGCTTCTCCTGTTCCTTGACTTCCTGCCGCAGATGTTCGACAAGATTTGTAAGGTTGGTCTGTTCCAGCTCATAGTCACGGGACAGTTTGATGAAACGCTCGTCGGAGAGCTTGCCGGAAATGTTATCCTCATACAGTCGCTTGATGATAACATCCAGCTCGGCAATCCGCTTTTGCGATTGCGCCAGAGTATCTTTCTTTTGTGCCAGCTCCTTGTCCCGTTCCCGCAGGCTTTGATCTGCGGCCCGCTGCACAAAGTCGTCCTCATACTGCGTCACATACTGAATGGCTTCCCGCAGGTTTCGCAGCACGATTTCTTCAAGGACAACGCGCCGGATAGAATGGGTCGAACATAAAGTGCGGTCTTTACGGTAAGTTGAGCAAAGGTAATATTCCTGTTCAGGTTTGAAGTGATTGGCTCTGCACAAGTACATCTTTCCGCCGCAATCCGCACAGAACAGCAGGCCGGAGAACATACCCATGTCGCCCATCTTAGTGGGACGGCGGCGGCCTTGTCGGATTTTCTGGACGATCAGAAACACGCTTTCCTCAATAATAGGTTCCTGTGTGTTCTCAAAGATCACCCAATCCGCCGGATCATTCCACAATACTTTCTTGCTCTTGAACGATTGCTTAGAAGTTTTGAAGTTGACCGTATGGCCCAAATAGTCAAGGCGTTCCAAAATATGCACTACCGTCTTTGTTGCCCATTTATAAGGGTCAGTTGGCCGTTTAGATGTTGTCGGCAAGTCGTTTTCGTAGCAGTAAGCAACAGGCGAAAGAACTTTATTTTCTTGGAGCCATTTTGCAATTTGCGTCGGCCCCATGCCGTCCATGCACAGTGCAAAAATCTTCTGGACAACGGCGGCAGCTTCTTCATCCACGATCCACCGCTTCTTGTTCTCCGGGTCTTTCTTGTACCCATAAGGCGGGATAGTGGTGAGGTGTTCGCCGGAGCGTCCTTTGGATTGCCACGTTGCCCGGATTTTCTTGCTGGTGTCCTTGGCGTACATTTCATTGAATACGTTGCGGATGGCGGTAAACTCGCTGTCCCCGCGCACACTGTCCACACCGTCATTGACGGCAATAAAGTGGACGCCGTACTCTGGAAACAGCATTTCCGTATACATTCCGACTTGCAGATAGTTACGCCCGAACCGGCTCATATCCTTAACGACAACGCGCTTGATCTTGCCCGCCTTGATGTCGGCAAGCATCCGCTGGAATCCGGGCCGGTTGAAGTTGGTTCCCGAATATCCGTCGTCCTCGTCGTAGTGGCGGATGGCGGTATAGCCGTGATCCCGGCAATACTTTTCCAAAATCCGCTTCTGATTGCTGATACTGTTGCTCTCGCCGTCCAGCTTATCTTCTTGGGAAAGACGCTCATAGCAGGCGGTAATGCCCTCGGCTTCCTCCTGCGGCTGGCTGTGGACATAGAATTGCAGCACCGTGTTTTGGATAGCCGTCTTGGTTTCCTCGCTCAACGGCGCGTCATTGGATACGCGCTGAAAGGAAGTGACTGGCTGTTGGTACATTTGATTGTCAAGGTTCAAAGTAGTATCGTTATTCCGTGTCGCACGGGGGTTCCGTGCAATCACCATTTCCGGCTGTTTGCTCATAAGTTCCTCCTATTCCGCAGCCGGAAAACGAGGCATGATACAAGTATATTATACCATATCATGCCCCATCCGTCTGCTTGTAGGAAATGAAAAAATCTTTAATTTTTAAGTGGCTGCCTTGTTCAAATCGTTTTGGAGCAGCCGACGGATTTTCTTGACTGCGGTTTCTTTCGCGCCGTCTTTGACGGTCGCTTTCACAATATATCGAACGCCTCCGATCTCGTACTGACGTACAACGGGGGCGGTCTGGTTCTGACTTGTTACTGTACTCATACAGTAATCCCCCTTTCGCTTACATTGGTGTAAAACGAAATGGGCAGTACGGACGGCTGCTGGCACAGCTCCACGGGAATCTCACCCCGGCCCATGCTGATGGGTGCGCCGCGCAATGCTTTGAGGGCGTTCAACGCGGGAGTATCATTGTCTTGCCTGTACGTCGTCGCCCACAAGTTGCCACACTTGTTTTACAGCCCGGTTTGATCGCTCCGCTTTTTCCTACTGGAAAGCCTCATGGCGCACCTGCCGCACGGCTCGGCACAGACAGAATGTGTCCGTTTGCCCTATGATGCGCCGCTATATACGGGCATATTTTTCAAAGAACTGTGACGCCACAGACCTTTTGCTGGCGGGGAAAGGGTAAGCCGCTGCATCCAGCCGGGCGATTATCGTTAAACTTTAACGATAGCTTGGATCAACCTGATTTCTAAGCACCGCTTCATGTACTCGTCCACGCATAAATGAGGATAGCCGTCCTCGTCATAGAGCGTCCGGGTACACAGACAATTCATGTAATTGTCATAGTACCGAAGCAACCGTTCTACGGCTTGGGGATCGCCTGCACGGGCGGACACATACACTGAAAGGGGCAAAGGCTCTTTGCCTTTGTAGGCAGGTTCTTTCATCCGCGTCAACCTCCTTCCGGCATGAGCGCCATCAATTTTACACGCAACTCTTTCAGTGTTTTTGTCCTGTGGCGCTGGACGGCGCTGCGGGACATCCCTGTGAGGCTGGCGATCTCGCCGTCTGCCATATCCAGTACGCAGTACAGGATCAAAATGCTTTGTTCCTGTTGCGGCAGGTCGGCAAAAGCGTCGGCCACAAGCTCGTTGTCGATATGTAAATCGTACCCATGAGAGCTAAACACAAAGCTGTCGCTGGGATAGCGGTCTACGGTGCAGAGCTTGTCCAACTCATGCTGCGGCAAGTCGCTGAACATCGTTTCACGATCTCTTTGACGCTTCATATTCCGCAGATAAGCCCGTGCCTCGTTCTTCAACACTTTTTTGCAAAAGGCATCAAACTGGCCTTGTCCATAGTCGCGGGGGATAGCTTCCATCATTTTCACCCCCTTTCTGTTGGGGGATTGGGTGTTTCTCTCCCTTTCCGCTACTACTAATCCTGCGACACCCTTTGCTGCCCGCTGAACGCCTCCTTTTTGGACTTTTTTAGAAAATTTTCCAGAGCAAATTTGAAACCGCAGGAAAAGACAAAATTCGCCCGGCAGGTCATAGACCCACCGGGCGAAAATTAAATAGATATGAAGTTTGCTTACATGGTATAGTTCATGCTGTTGGCCGGAGCTGACCCCTGTTGGGTACAGACTTTTTTTAATAAGCTATGCTTTTGAAAAACAGGACATATCAGCATGGCGGCTTCCTCCGTGGGCCGCCGATCCTGTGCCGGGCAAAGAAAAGCGGCGGCCTTGATTTCTCAAAGCCGCCGCTGGTTTTATAGGCGTGTCAAAAGGGCTGCTGTACGACGGCTTTTTTTCTTTTTGCCGTCGTCCGGCAGATTGTTATTCAATATTCAGTTCGATGTTTCCAGTAAAGTCCTCACACGCAATGCCGATATAATTTCCACCATCAGGAAGTGTAATTGTGTCACTATAAGTTCCGGTTGTTTCAATCAAAGTGACCGCTTCATCCGATCCAGAAGTCCAAAATACTTTTGCAGTACCTTCCGTAACCTCCAAAGTGCAATCAATAGACAGCTCCTTACCGGCTTCTCTCTTTATGGAAGTTCCTCCGAACAAATACTCTGTATCTGAAAAATTCTCATAATCAGCCGTATAAGTTCCCGTGTAATCATCAATCCCTTTTTCTTTTGTTCCCTCCAAAGATAACTTTCCTGTAAGCTCTATGGCCCCAGCCGACTGAATGATGTTATTATAATGATCGAGAATTTCATCTTTTGAACAGCCAGACAGCATAAAACTTCCCACAAGAATAAGTGCTAATGCTAAAACTATTTTCTTCATAAAATTATCACCAACCTTTCTTTGGTGCTGCCTTTTTAGTCTTTTTCTTTGTTTGGGTTGCTTCTCGCTCGTTCATGCACAAAATCAAGATGGCAGAAATAACGACGGCAAGCACAAGACTGCAAGAACAGGTTCCGATATTCCAGTTGACTGCGGCATCATAGCTGCGGTAGCCTACCATTCCAAGACTTGCGGTAATTGGATAGAAGTTTGCTAATGTCATATTTCCTGCGGCAAACATCCCTCCGTATCCGTAAACAAAAGCAATGATTACACCGACTAAAAAGCTGCCTGCTCTCCGACAAGTAAGAGCGATAATTGGCAGAACCGCAAGATATAAAAAGAAATTAACTGCGGTAATCTGCAAGGTTGCTTTTAGTGCCAAGGAAATCTCAAAGCCGGGAAATCCTACAATTATTTCCGCTATGATTGTAAACAGACTGCATATCAGCCCAAAAATAACAGACAATACGCCGCACACAATCAGTTTTCCGATCAGCAGTTTCTTAAAAGAGATTGGCACAGTCAGAATATTTTTCAATGTGTCATCCGTCTGCTCACGAGAAATCATATATCCGGCAATCAGGCTGATACACATTGGAAAAATCATGGACATATTATTTTTGATGACCTGTTCTGTAAGATAGGCGAAATCCCAAACAGAACCATCATTCGCCATAGAGGTAAACAAGGTCAGCAGGACGGATAGGAGCATGAGCGCAACGCCCGCCCAAAGGATATGATACCTTTTCAATTTATAAAATTCTGTTTTTACAATGCGAACCATGTTTATTCCCCCCTTTGCTTATATAGTCTGTCAATCAGTAAGAACGAAACGATTGCCATGACCCCAAGAATGAGTACAACTTGAAATGTTGAAGGAATTAGCCCAGTCATTTGCTCCAAGTCCATTTTTATACCATGGGCCGCCATATCTCCCGCACTCCAAAATGTAGTCAATGGCGTGGGCAGAAGCCATAATATGGTTTTAGGCAGTGTGTCAAACAATGCCGTAGCACTCATGTTCAGAACGCTATAAAAGACGCACAGCAAAATGGAAAAAACATAGGTCTTACTAAAAAAGACAACAAGAACAATCAACGGGAGTGTTCCCGCCGTAATGAAAATTCCTGTTTCAACCGCTAAAAACAACTTATAGCCTATTCCATAAACTTCCAATGTTCCGAATCCGCAGATAATTGTTACAACGGTAGAAGCAACACAAAAAACAATTCCAAAGAGAAACAGGACAATAATCTTTGCAAGCACCATTTGCGTGCTGGTTACGGGAATTGTACGCAGATTTTTGAATGTATCGTTGTCGCGTTCCATAAAAAATAGGATAGCGGCAATCACTCCGATAATGCAGGGCAGTAAAAACTGGATACCATATCCCAACACCATATTAAAAAGTCCGTCGAAAGCATCTGCCTGATCCGTATATCGCTCCATCATAGAAGGTGTTGTCATCAGATAGGTCAACGGGATCGGAAACAGGAAAGCAGCCAGAATAATCAGAGGAATAAATTTCTTCCGTTTCAATTTCAAAAATTCGCATTTGATTAGTTTAAGCAATTCCTTCGCCCCCTGTCACACGCTTGAAGTAATCTTCAAGACTTTCTTCACAGGTATGCGCCTCCGATACCTCCAATCCGTTTTCTACAAAGGCAGTTACAATTTTCCCCACAGGCAGATCAAGGTTGTGCAGGCGCAGATTGTGGTCGTCCTGTATGGAAAAATGGTTTTCATGGAAAGTACGTTCCAAAATTCTTGCTGCCTGTGCAGTATCAGAGAGCGTAAACCGGATATGCTTACTGCTTTTTTGCTCCAACTCAGCAAGGCTTTCTTCTTCCAGCAATGCGCCGTGGTCGATAATTCCAATATCGTCAGCCAGCAAGGAAATCTCCGAAAGAATGTGACTGGAAATCAAAATGGTTTTTCCTCTTGCGTCGCAAAGTTCCCGAATGAAGGAGCGTACTTCTGCAATACCGATAGGATCAAGACCGTTGATCGGCTCATCCAAAATCAAAAGTTCCGGATCGTGCATAACAGCAAGGGCGATGGCAAGCCGCTGCTTCATACCAAGAGAATACTGTGAAAAGAGCTTTTTATCTTTGTAGGGCAGTCCCACCAAATCCAGAGCGTCTTTGATGGCATGATTGTTTGGCACGCCCCGCAGGGTAGCAAAGATACGCAGGTTCTCTGTGCCGGTCAGATTGGGATAAAAACCGGGGGACTCAATTAGGCTGCCGATACGGGGCAACAACTTCTTTTCGTTCCCCTGCAAAGATTTCCCCCAGATTTTGACCTCCCCGGAAGTCGGCTTCGTTAATCCCAACAGCATTTTCATGGTAGTGGTTTTTCCGGCTCCGTTGCGACCCAGCAGGCCATAAATTCTCCCGCGCTTCACATGGATATTTAAGTCAGCCACACTCTTTTGTGAGCCGTATTGCTTCGTCAGATTTTTTGTTTCAATGATATAATTTGTATCCATATTCAAAACCTCCTGTTCTGTAAAGTATTCTATCACTCCAACCTTGCATTAACCTTGCCGCAACCTTGCATTAACCATGCAATTTGAACCCGGCAAAATGACAAAGGTTCCCGCCATAAAGACGGGAACCCACTTAAATCTCCAAAGGAAAATGCAACATAAATGTAGTTCCTTTTCCCGGAAAACTTTCAACCGTTATGCTTCCACCCATCTTTTCTACAAGCTGATGGACAATAGAAAGACCAAGACCGCTGCCTTTTTCAGACCGGCCTTTATCACACTTATAAAGCCGTTCAAATATGTGCTTCAAATCTTCTTTCTCAATTCCCACGCCATTATCCGCCAGCAGCAGTTCCATGTTATTTCCCTTCATTGATAGGGCGATTTTGATTTTGTCCGCATGGCTGTGAGCGATTACATTTTGAATGAGGTTATTGATGATCCTCATATAGCTGTCCATATCCAATCTTACCCGAACTGGCTGTTCAGGAATATCAATATCATAATCAACCTGTTTATCCTCAAAAATAGGTATCCAGTCAATCAGGATATTTCTTGTCAGCTCCGCGACCTCAACGCTCTGGATTTCCAAAGCGAACTCGTTGGAATTTAACTTGAACCAGTCAAAAAGCACATCAATGTATTCTTTCAGATCGTGGGCTTTCCGGCGGGCGGTTTCGATATAATCATCCCGGTCTTTTCCTGTGACAATCCCCTTATGTGCAGCATCCAGATACCCGATCAGAGTGGTAAGGGGCGTCCGAACATCGTGGGAAAGGCTCGTCATAAGCTGGCGGTTGGTTTCTTCTGCCTGCCGTACAGTCGAAAGTCTGCTTTCATAGGCCACAACAATCTCATTGATTTGATAGGCAAGAGGGGCTACCAGTTCATTTGTTGCAGACAAGATGCGCCGATTACCATTTCCATTTTTTACATCCATCAGAGCATCGGTCATTTCTGCTATTTGCTTTTTTATGCGCCGAACGAGGATGATGGAAGTCAGCACAGCCAAAACAGCAATTAAAATGGAAAAGAAAATGATGATCTCCATACTGGCTAAACCTCCTTATTAAAGCGGTAGCCAATCCCTTTGACCGTCTGGATATACTTTGGACTGGAAGGATTGACTTCCAACTTTTTACGAAGTCGGCTGATGATCGCCATAATGTTGCTATCATCATAGAAATATTCTTCGCCCCATACTTCCTCATAAATCTGCTGTTTGGTCAAAATTTTCCCTTGATGTTTTGCACAGTATAGGAGCAGATCAAATTCCTTTGGCGGAAGTTCAAAAGTGCCATTTGCCGTCGTAACAGAACGATTTTCAAGGTCAATCTGCAATCCGTCAAAATTCAGTTTTTGTGTGGTTCCGGCTTGCTGATTAAAACGAGTGTAGCGGCGAATGAGGGAAACAATACGAGCAATTAGTTCATCCATATCAAACGGTTTTGTCAGATAATCGTCCGCCCCAGCCCGTAAGCCCCGCACTTTAGAAATACTGTCATTTTTGGATGTGAACATCAAAATCGGCAAGCTATTCTCTTTACGGATTTCTTCCAGCGTTTCAAAGCCATCCATACCGGGCATCATCACATCCAGCACCACAAGCTGATACTCCTGCTCTTTTAATTTCTGCAAGCCCTCTTTTCCGGCAGTACAAAAATCGGCTTCTATATTTTCCGATTGTACGCTGCGCTTAATCAAAGCACACAGTTCTCTGTCATCATCTATAATCAAAATTTTATTCATAGCGTAGTTCTCTCCCTTGTTTTGTCCGACCATCAATCGGCTTCTCCGCAGTTTTGGGGATCAGCCAAACACCAGCCATTTTGACAGCACCGGGGATGCGTCCGTCGGTGCAGTAATAATTTATCTGTCGGGACGAAACGCCCCATTTTTCGCTTGCCTCTTTGAGCGTCATGTAATCCATGTTCACACCTCCGACAATCTATTCCATTATATTTCATTTACTCGAAGAATACAAGGAACAGAATATGAATTATAGAGTGTAGAGGTGTCACAAACGATATGCTGAACACGAGAGCTGAAAAGCCCCTCCTGTCTACGCATTTAGGGTACAAAAAGCTCACGAAAATCAAGGCTTTCTGGCGGTGGTCGGTGGGGGGACAAAATGATTTATCAAACACTTGCCGGAACAGGCTTTGAAATGCGTAGAATAAACCCATAGGAAAACGCCGGGCGCAGGGCCAGCAGGCCGCCGCGTCCGGCGCTTTCTTATGGGCTGTTCAGGATGGCCCGGATTAGTCTGCTTTGCAATCGGCGCTTCATGTACTCGTCCACCCGCACATGGGGCGTACCATCCAGATCGTAGAGCGTCCGGGTACAGAGCTTGTCCATGTAGCCCTCATAGTACCGTAAGACACGCTCCACGGCCAGAGGATCACCGGCGCGGGCCGCCTCGATCACAGACAGGGGCAACAGCTCCCGCCCACAGAAAGTCGGCTGCTTCATTTCGGTTTCCTCCTTTCATCCTCCAATCGTTTCCGCAATTCGTTCAGGGCCTTGGTGCGGTGCCGCTGGACGGCGCTGCGGGACATTCCCACAAGACTGCCGATCTCGCCGTCTGCCAGTTCCAACACGCAATGTAGGATCAAAATGCCTTGCTCCTGTTCCGGCAGACTGGCAAAGGCAGCGGCCACCAGTTCGTCCCGGATATGCAAGGTATAGCCATAGGCCGTGAATAGGAAGCTGTCGCTTGGGTATTCGTCCACTGTGCAGAGCTTGTCCATTTCTTGCTGCGATAAGGCGCTGAACTCGGTTTCCCGGTTCCGCTGGCGGCCCAAATCCCGCAGGTGGGTTCTGGCCTCGTTGCGGAGAACAGTTTTGCAGAAAGCGTCAAACCGGCAGCGTTCTCCATAACCATCAGGAGTGTACTTCATCTTCTCACCCCCGATCTGCGGGAGAATGAGAAGCCGGGGCCGGTTGCGTCGCCCCCTGTGTCTATGTTGCTGCGGCAGCTTCGGCCCGCACCGAAAAACCGCAGGAATCGACAAAATTCGCCCGGCAGGTCGTAGACCCACCGGGCGAATATGAAAGTGTTATGATGTTTTCTTACATAGTATAGTTCATACTGCTGGCCGGAGCTGACCCCTGTTGGGTACAGGCTTTTTTTAATAAGCTATGCTTTTGAAAAACAGGACATATCAGCATGGCGGCTCCCTCCGTGGGCCGCCGATCCTGCGCCGGGCAAAGGAAAGCGGCGGCCTTGATTTCTCAAAACCGCCGCTGGGATTTGTAAAGTGAGCGCACGAAAGTAACCTGCCTGGCAACGGTTTTTTTCTTTCCCCGTTGGGCGGGGCAGGCTGTTGTCGCTTATTGAGATAAAAAAGGAGCCGATAACCACAAGGGGATCAGACCTTGTGTGTTATTGGCTCTGCGTCTGTGCGTCTGGCTCTTTGATAACAGATATATTCAGTTGTCGTGCGGAGATCAATGTTTCATGCTTGCATTTGGGACAGTACAATGGGAAGTTTTCAAGAACTGTATCTTCTCGTATTCGTACCCTTGTTTTAGAGCCGCAGACTGGACACAATATCCATTTCTGTATCATTACTTTGCACCTTTTTGCAATGAATAAATAGCGTTCTATAATTCTTGATATAAGTGCTGACCTTTTTTGTCCACCCACGCCACCATTGTTAAAAGCAGCAATAGAATAATTGCACAGGCAAGCCAACTCCCCATAAACAAGGCGCTTGGGAAAAATCTCAACAGCAGATATGCCGTTCCACAGGTAACTACAACTCCGATCAAGGCCGTCAAAATTGCTGGTAGACTTTGCTTGATAATATGGGTGACATTCTCCCATTCAAAATTTGGGAAAATGAGATTTAAGATGTAGCCTATCATTCCGATCAGCACCGAACATAGCAAAGGAAAAGCATACCCCAGCATAGCTTTAGGGAAAGACCATTGCAAATACAATGCCATAATGGTATTCAAAACAAAAATGGTCGGTACAGACATTGAGAGATGGTGTAGCAGCTTTACTCGAAAGAGGCACTTTGCCGCAATGGGTAAGGATTTCAGTATTTCAATCTGTTTTCCCTCGATGGAAATGCTGACATAGGTTGTGCAGGATATTGTTGTCAAGATAGAAAAAGCATATATGAACAGCACATCATAATCAGCAAAAGGCACCTGAAAATATTCGGCCAACTGATAAATGTATGGCGTGATCTTATCCGACATTAAAACAACCAGCAGAACAAAGACCGCAGCAAAAAGCAACCCGCAGGCAGTATTGGTTAGATATACTGGAAGCGAAAAATAACGTGTGCGCTCTCTTTCTAAAAGAGCAGATACCGGGCTGTGCTGTTTCGTGGTTTGTTTGTTCCAATCAACGGGCTGACTTTTTGAGCCTTGTATCGCGTCATTGCTATACCAGTTACGAAATATTTTGATTAGACCATAGAGCAGAGTAACGCCTATCAGGAATACCCCACCGAAGTATATGCCTATCAACAGATAGTCCCCGTTAAGCAATCGGTGAATATACTGGCCTGCATAAAGTGTAAAAGTCGAGGTAGAAATAACATCCCCAAAATTTCCAGCAGCTATATCTGGGAATTTGCAGAACATGAAGATCATAAACGCAAACAAAATCAGGATAGCCGCCGCTGCCTTTAGTCGGGCAATACGAGCAGAGGAATTTTTCAAGATGCGGTAAATCTGTGTTCCGAACATTGTTCCCAAAAGGCCGGGAATGACAGGAAAGAGAATTGTTATTCCAAGCACAATTAGATAAAACGGAAATCCCATACCTGCGGTTAGGCCAAACAGCACCATCATAGGAAGCAGCAGCGCCACAGTAAGAGCGACTTCTACCATAAACAGGACAGTCAATTTGGAGAGTATCAATGTACGCAGCGGAATTGGAAGTGCAAGCACACTGTCAATATTAGTATCACTAAGGAGCAGACCACTTCCCCAAAAAATACTAATCGCAATATTAAGGATCACGCAGATCAGAACCATAGGAACAACAAGTTCTGTCACTACTTCCTCCAACGACCACGCAATAGAATAAATGATTTTCAAGGAGTAAATCAGGTATGCAAGCAATCCCATTAGGATCATGGCTATAAACATATACAAAGTGATCGTTTTTGTGCGGTTCTTTGTATCTGCATATCGAAGCTGATTGGCATGAGATAGCTGCAAAAGATTATTCCTTAGTAGGGGTAACAGAAATTTCATCGCCATTCATCTCCATAAATACTTCTTCCAAACCCTTTGTCCCAACGATTTCTGTCGTCCTGCCGGAATACAGTAATTGTCCATGCTTAATAACAGACACTTTATTGCACACCTTTTCTACCACATCAAGAATATGGCTTGAAAACAGAACGGAATTTCCACTTGCACAGAGTTCTTTCATCTGCTCTTTCAGGATCACAAATGCTTCCGGGTCTAATCCAACGAAAGGTTCATCCAATATCAGCAGTTTAGGCGTGTGCGAAAAGGCGGCAATCAGCGCAAGTTTCTGTTTCATGCCGTGGGAGTAAGAGGAAATCAAGTTATTCAAATGCGGCCCCATCTGAAAAGCTGAGGCCAATTTCTCGAAGTTTTGTTTCCGCATCTTGGACGGTACTTCGTAAATATCACAGATAAAGTTGAGATACTGCAATCCAGTCATATACTCGTCAAGCTGGGGATTATCTGGCACATACGCCATCTTCCGCTTACAAGCCATCGGTTCTTTGAGGACAGAAGTTCCATCCAAAAGGATTTCTCCCTCGTCGATGCCGATGATACCTAAACAGGCTTTCAATGTTGTGGTTTTGCCAGCTCCATTCTTTCCGATGAAGCCCATTATGTCGCCATCTTCCACGACAAAACTAAGGTTGCTTACAGCCTTTTTCGCACCGTAGCTTTTGGATAAGTTCTTGATTTGTAACATAGCATTCCTTGCCTTTATTTAGAAAAAATTCAAAATGACATTCAAAAAAATAACCGTTCCGCCACCAAAGTTCTTGTTGGGGCAATTCACTTCATCCCCAAATAGATCATGATGCCCGTTGCTACGAATGCAACAACAGTCATGATATAGTACATATACGGCTTTGCATTCTCTTTCTGGCTGACGGTAAAGCCAGAAATGAGGTTCAGCAGGACACAGGCCACGGGAACGCCGAACACTACAACATTGCGGGGCCAGAAAGAATTTGCTACTCCGGCAGAATCAAAATGGATGGGGACAGACTCCGGCAGGCGATTATAGAAAGCGAGAAAGACTACCAGCGTCAACGCACACAAAACGGTGCTGATAACAATATGCTTCGTTGCAGATTTCATAAGTATTACCTCCTTTAGTTGCTTTGTTTCCTCTTAAAAAAGAGGACAAGTGAATAGACCAACGGGACAACGCCAACCAGAAAAATGATTAGCGGAACGGTTACAAAAATAAGATTGTGCAGCGGATGCAGAATGCTGACAATACCAGCCAGTATCCATGTATAACTGCCCAGCCGATGCGTCTTGTACCAGCCTTCTTCATCATTCAATAGCCACGGAAACTTTAGTCCGACATAGGGATTGATGTGGTTTTTGGGAAAATAATTGCCACTGACAATAAACAAAATACCAATAAAAACATACCAATAAGTATCTTGCATGGTCTTGGCAGGAAACAGTACGGAATATACCTGCGGGATCAAATATACAACTCCTGCAATCGGCATAATCCATTTGCCCAAAGACACTAACGCCTTGGCTCCGTTTGTCGAAGCAATTTTGATATTAAGCGCAAGGTTCAGAACAATATTCAGCAAAACGGCAATCACATAGAGCAGAATATAGTTTTCGTTACTGGCCCCGCCCATGTGGGACAGAGCGAATGCTACGATGGACAAAATAATGCAAATTGTACTTGTCAGAAACAAGGTTCGTTTATTTTTGGGGTTCATCTTTATCCTCCTGAAATTGCATAAGCCACATAACAACACTTTCAAATACCGATGTATTGATTTCATAATAGATGTATTTCTGATAGCGCGTTTCAAAAATCAAATCAGCCTTTTTTAGAGTAGAAAGGTGGTATGAAATAGTGGCATTAGTCAAGTCAAATTCTGCGGCAATTTCACCGGCTGACATCTTCCGTTTTTGTTTTAGTTTCAGCAATATCTCCCGTCGGACGGGATCGCTTAATGCTTTGAAAATATTAGGTAAACTCACAGTGCTTTCACCTTTGCCTCTGTTATTTTGAAAAATCTCTAAATGATATTTTCATTGTAGCACAATAGGAAAAAAAGTCAACACTCATTTTGAAAATTCTCTAAATGGCTTTTGGGGATCATAGATAGCTCTGTAAGCAAGGATGATGTATTAGGGCTTTTTTAGAATATAGCAGCGCCACAAACGATGTGCTGAATGCGAGAGCTGAAAAGCCTCTTATGCATTGCCATAATCAAATAGATATGAATTATAAAGTTTAATCTAACTGCATATAACAACATTCCATTGGAATACTATGAACTATACAATGTAAATGGGTGATGTTATATGGCGAATATTGAAGATTGCCCCGGTTTTGAAACTTTTGGCGCGGACGTAAAAGCAGCGCGGAAAGCAAAGCGTCTGTCGCGCAAAACAATGGCGGAGATCATCAACGTGGACGCCCGGTATCTTGCAAATATCGAGAACGACGGAACGATCCCCAGCCTGCCGGTTGTTATACAGCTTATCAAAGAGTGCGGCTTACCTGTGGAACGGTACTTCAACCCGGAAATCATGCGGGAAGAAAGCGCACAGAGGCAGCGGATCAGCCACAAGCTGAAACTTTGTCCAGAGCAGTATTTACCGATCATCGAGGGAGCGATTGACGGGGCTATTCAAATCAACAATCCCAAAAAGAAAAAGGAAACGGGGGATGTGTGAAAGCATCCTCTGTTTTCCGTTTTGCCAGAGGGCCGCAAGGCTCTCTTATTTTTTTGCCCTTTTTGCAGAGAAATCCCGCATTTTGCGGGCAGTTGGACGTGTTGGGAGCGTTTTAGTAGCGGAGAAGAAGAAACGTAGCAAGCATAGGAAGTGTAGCCACACTTCCGAAAACCGGCCCGCCCCTGTCCCTGCGGGCCGTGGCCGGTTGCTTGTTGGGGAAAGCCCCAAACCCCTGTTCAGAAAGGACGGTGAATGAATGGCAAACCGAACACGAAACATTGTGCTGCGCGTCCCTGTGACGCAGGAAGAACGGGCCTTGATCCAGCAGAAAATGGCCCAGCTCCACACGAAAAACTTTTCCGCCTATGCCCGGAAAATGCTCATTGACGGGTATATCGTCCACATGGACACCAGCGACATCCGGGCACAGACCGCCGAGCTGCAAAAAATCGGCGTCAATGTCAATCAGATTGCCCGGCGTATCAACAGCACCGGGACTGTGTACGCGCAGGACATTGAGGACATCAAAGGGGAGCTGGCAAAGATATGGCAGTTACAAAGATACATCCTATCAAGTCAACGCTGAAAAAGGCGCTGGACTACATCGAGAACCCGGACAAGACCGAGGACAAAATGCTGGTGTCCTCTTTTGGCTGCTCCTATGAAACAGCGGACATAGAATTTGAAATGCTGCTGGCGCAGGCCATCCAGAAAGGCAACAATCTGGCCCACCACCTGATCCAATCCTTTGCCCCCGGCGAGGCCACGCCGGAACAGGCCCATGAGATCGGCAAGCAGCTTGCCGACGAAGTGCTGCAAGGCAAATACTCCTATGTACTGACAACCCACATCGACAAGGGCCACGTCCACAATCACCTGATTTTCTGTGCTGTGGATATGGTGAACCACCGCAAGTACAATTCCAATCGGCAGAGCTACGCCTATATCCGGCGCACCAGTGACCGGCTGTGCCGGGAACACGGTTTGTCGGTGGTACAGCCCAGCCGGGATAAAGGCAAGAGCTATGCGGAATGGGATGCCGGGCGCAAGGGCAAGAGCTGGAAAGCCAAACTGAAAGCTGCCATCGACGCCGTAATCCCGCAGGCCAAAGACTTTGACGATTTTCTCCGGCTCATGGCGGCGCAGGGCTATGAGATCAAGCAGGGCAAATTTATCTCGTTCCGCGCCCCCGGACAGGAACGCTTCACCCGCTGCAAGACGCTGGGCGAGAACTACACCGAGGAAGCCATCACCAGCCGGATCAAGGGGCTGGCTGTGGACAGAGGCCCAAACCGGCAGCACAAGGGTATCACCCTGCGGATCGACTTGGAGAACAACATCAAGGCCCAGCAGAGCGCGGGCTATGCACGTTGGGCGAAACTCCAAAATTTGAAGCAGGCCGCAAAGACAATGAACTTTCTTACCGAGCATGGCATAGAGCAATATGCCGAGCTGGAAAGCAAGGTTATTGAGATCAGCGCGGCCAACGACGAGGCGGCTGCGGCCCTCAAAGATGTGGAACGGCGTCTTGGGAACATGGCGGTGCTGATAAAGAACCTCACCACCTACAAGCAGCTCCGGCCCGTGGTGCTGGAATACCGCAAGGCCAAAGACAAGGCCGCGTTCCGGCGCGAACATGAAAGTCAGCTCATTTTGTACGAGGCTGCGGCAAAGGCCATCAAGGACGCCGGGATCACAAGGCTGCCCGATCTGGCCGCCCTGAAAGCCGAGTACCGGGAGCTGGACAAGCAGAAAGCGCGGCTGTACGAACAGTACGGCGAAGTCAAGCGAGAGCTGAAAGAATACGGCATTATCAAGCAGAATGTGGACAGCATTTTGCGGGTGACGCCGGGAAAGGAGCAGGCACAAGAGCTATGAGCATACCGAGAATGAATTACCCTCAATACCGCAAGGCCCGGAAGCTGACGCATGAGTGCTGCAATTACTGTGACGGGAACTGTCTACTGCTGGACGATGTCGAAGAATGTGTTTGTGTTCAGAGCATTTCCTATTCGCTGCTGTGCCGGTGGTTTAAGGTTGCCGTCCTCCCACTGGACGCGGCCCTGTACGCCGAGATCAGCAAAAGCCGGGACGAGGTGAAACGCTGCGCCGTATGCGGGGCCGTGTTTACGCCGAAGTCCAACCGGGCCAAATACTGCCCGGATTGCGCGGTGCGGATGCGCCGGAAGAAAGAAGCCGAACGGCAGAGGAAAAGATACCTCCTGTCTACGCATTTAGGCCGGTGAAAACCCAGCCGTGACAAGGCTTTTCCGGCATGGTCGGCGGGCAGGCAGGACAGATTATCCAATCCCCGCCAGAACACACTTCTAAATGCGTAGAAAGCAACCCATGAGAAAGCGCCGGACGCGGCGGCCTGCTGGCCCTGCGCCCGGCGTTTTCTCATGGAACGATATTATTCAATCTTACTTTTAGTGCCTTTCCGTTTAACCTGAATAGCTGCCAATACAATGAAAAGTAAATAGACCAAAATGGAAATTATAGATGCTTCAATACCAAAATCACCGCCAGATATTAAAAAAGACTTGTTATCCAGTATAAAATTGAAAATGGAACTACTGTCTGCTTCATTTCCTATATGCAAAATTCCTCCTATGATAACTATATTCCAAATACCATGAACGATAGCACTATTCCAGATAGAGTTGCTTCCATAGGCTATCAGAGAAAACAATACCCCAACGATGCTTCCAGCAATTAGAAGTTGAATAATACTTATAAAATTGAGGTCATTTCCGATAATATGAAGTAGCCCAAAAAGAACAGATGGTACTATAACGGCAATTTGTATGTTGAACCTTTTTTCCAGACATCCCATGATTATGCCCCGAAAAATCAGTTCCTCCACAATCCCTGTTGCCAGTCCATAAAAGAAGATGGCACCAGTAATTGTTGCATTGCGATCTGTGGAATTAAAAGTATTGATCTCCCAATGTCCGCCGAGCAGTATTGCAATTAGCAAAACCAAAGCAGGCATTGTCAAAGCTGATATTATCCAAACCGCTTTAACCTTAAATCGAGGAATTTTTAATTCGAGTAAAGACGTTTTCAATAGCTTTTGGCATAATAACTTGGTTCCTAAGAAGGCGAACACACAATACAGCACTCCTGCAAAGATATTGCAGATAGCAGGTGTCACGCCTATATTTAGGGGTAACTCACTGATTGAAAATGAAAGTATTTGTGCGACAGTTAAAATGATTATAGAAAGTACGATTGCAACAGTAATTTGCAATGAAGTAAATTTTATATGCTCCATTTTATGTATCAACCTTTCTCAATGACTTTGCAACAAAAACTGGAAAGCTACTGAAAAGAAATTCTCGCATTTGCTGTCAAATTTCTACCTTATTGTGTAGTGGTCGCCGGTTGAAAAAAACACTGGACGCAGGGCTGACAGGCCGCTATATCCGGCATTTTTTATTATATTATTGATCCAGTTTTTTCTTCCCTTTGCTCATAGACTTAATGATTACAATGGTGAGCTTCCAAAGCAACCATCCAATAGCAAAAATTACTGCACCAATCAAAATAGAAATAGGGAGAAAAGCTATCGCATTAGCAGAAAAAGCGCCGATGCTGATACCAATTTCTGTAATTTCGTATCCCATTAAATGAGCAACGAGCTTGATAATACCCGCAATCGGGCAAAGCACACCACTTACCATAAAGGCGATACCGCAAATACTGGTAATTGGCAAAACAAACATACCACCAATGCCTGCAAGACTGTAAAACGCAATTACGGCACTCAACCGACGCCAGTTAAAACCATTGTTTTTTGCAACAGCTTCCCCTAAATAGGCTCTTGCAAGTTCTTTCGGATTTCCCAGTCGCTCAATGATCTGTTCTGTGGAAGTACCGCTGGCCTGTAATTCAAGCATTTCGCTTTTAATCTCTTT
Source organism: Angelakisella massiliensis (assembly GCF_900104675.1). Classification (GTDB taxonomy): domain Bacteria; phylum Bacillota; class Clostridia; order Oscillospirales; family Ruminococcaceae; genus Angelakisella; species Angelakisella massiliensis. The sequence goes on from NZ_LT629945.1 coordinate 1,195,791, forward strand.
GACAATGTCCACACGCTCTGATACAATCAGTGGTTTCAGATATTTTTCAATTTTTTCAAGATATTCGTTAAGGGATTTTTCCAGTTCCATTGTTTTATTCTCCTTTAATTTCATTGATTGCATTTAATAGATTATTCCATTCTTTAGACATTGCAGAAATATACTCAAGTCCTTTGTCCGTAATGGAATAATACTTTCTCGGCGGCAAACCCTCGGCGCTTTCCTGCCATGAGGATGAAACATAATCTTCTTTCATTAGCCGTCTAAGTAGCGGATAAATTGTATTCTCTTTTGCGGCCAAAATAGGATATTTTTCTAATGTGCTGATAATTTCATATCCATAGGACGGTCGCTGCTTTATCATTAACAGAATACAAAATTCAAGTGTCCCTCGCTTAATCTGGGATTTCCAATCGTCAATATTCATGTACTGTACCTCCTGCCTATATATCGTACTACACAGTATATCTAATGTCAAGAGTATATTCAAACAAACTTTGTATGTATCTTATCTAATAACTTAAAAACTCTATCTGTCTACGCATTTAAGCCGCTGAAAAACCCGCCATTTCGGGGCTTTTTCGGCATGGTCGGCGGGCAGGCAGGACAGGTTATCCAATCCCCGCCAGAGAGGACTTCAAAATGCGTAGGAAAATTCTTCTTATGGTGTTATTCCCGGCGCTTCTGTGGTATGCTCATAATAAAACTATGACAGGAGTGTTTAAGGGATGGCCGAACAGGAAATGTTGCTGGACAGCGCCACGATCAAGGCCGCCGTTGCAGGTGAGAAGTGGGCCACGGAAAAGGTGATCCAACACTACACCCCTATGATCGACGTGCTGGCCGTTGACGAAGATATGAAGCAGCACCTTATTCTGAAACTGCTGGAAGAACTGCCACACTTCCCGATGGGGCAGGCATAAAGAAAAAGAACGCCGGACGCAGAGGCACACAGCCCCCGCGCCCGGCGCTTTGCGATGCTTAGATCACTCTTACACTTTATATTTCATATTGTATTGCTCTAAAACCACATTGATGATATACTAAGAAAAGAATATCAAGTGTGTATCTACAAGTTAAAAGAAAGGGAAAAATATACTATGCTCAAATCAATTATAACATTGATAGTTACCCTTATTGTAGGAGTTGTATTCATGGCAATAGGAAATGATTTCCTTAATGGATCTACTGATCTCGGTGTGATTGTAGCCGTTGCCGTAGCGGGGGCCTTGGTTGTGTTTTTTAATGGACAGAAAGGAAAATGAAAGGTACGATTACAAAATAGGATTTTTGATGTGGAGAGCTGATTATGGAGAATATATTTGATAAGTTCAAGAAATTAAATTTAGACACCTCGCCCATAGGTCTATCAATCGAATTGAGAGAACCATTTTTTTGTACGCCGATTGGAGCCCAAATTATTGGGTGGGATAATGGAATACATTATTGCTTTATCAAGGGATTTAAGGAGATTGTTTTTTGCGTAAATCCAGAAACGTGCTGTAATTATTATGTTTATCCACTTGCTAAAGATTTTACAGATTTTTTAAGGTTGCTTCTTTCTCTGAAAACAACAAATGCAATTCAACAAGTAGTGTGGATGGATAAAGATGCTTTTGAAAACTTTATGAATGATCCTGATGAAGTTAGATATACAAGTAGTGAGCCAGTGCAAAGCATACTTCAAAATATTTCCTCTAATTTAGAGGTTGAACCGATAGAAAATCCATTTGATTATATCAAAAAACTCCAAAAGGATTTTCCGTATAAAGAGATAAAGTTTACAGATGAATTTTATAATATAACTGGTTTAACACGGCAAGAGAATATCTAAAAAAGTTGCAGAGGACACTTTCAACAGTGTTCTTCTGCAACTTTTTTGTTGACTAATTAAACTTTTGATTTTTGTGAGATTTCTTTGAAAAGGATGCCGTTAATAACCAGCCCACCAACTTGTTACCTGTGTATGTGTTGCTTTTGGAAGATGAATCAGATTGCTATACGCATTACTTCCGCCGTATGCAAGCGGGCGAATATGGTGAACATCGTATAAACTGCGATTTAAGGTAACGCCCGTATTGGCGGTGTAAGTATTATAGTAGGTATCAGCTAAATTAGACGGACGAGTAGTTGTTGCACCTTTGGCATAGTTAGCAGGCGGCATGGGTAGGCTTTTCCCGCTTACAGAATCAGAAAAATTAAAATTCCAAGCGTGTCCTGTTCTATTAGAAAGTGCAGTTGTTGTTACGCCACTTCCAGAAGTAGCATTATCATAGTCCGTAATAGTGTAGGCAACATAATAATACCCTGTTTTTGCAGGAACTGTCCATGTGTAATCTACGCCATACTCACTGTTGGATGTATATGTATGGTAAACAGAACCCCCAACATTTGAGTAAGAGCCGGATAATGTTGTAAAACTCCCCTTTAATTGAGCTGTCAATTTAATATTTGGTTTCACAAAAGGAGAGGTTGGGCAATCAACATTAAAATACCAAGTAAATTCGCCACCACTGGTTTTTTTAATTCCAGCACGGACAAGATAAATTTCAATTCCTCGCTCACTGGGAGTATCAGCAGATCCTTTAGGAACAGGGATGGCAACTTCGTCGAAAGTAAGAAGTTCACCATCCTCAACAAGCATTTCACCCGTGGTCGTATCGTAATGAGTGACTTGCCCGGAATCAGCGGGAGAGGTATCCATGACGGCTTCCAACTCATTCTGGTAGGGTTCAGCCGCAATAGCAGTAATCGACATTCCTATGGCCATCATGGTGACAAGCACCAAACTCACAATTTTCTTTAAGTGTTTTTTCAACATACAGTCATTCCTCCTTATTAGGTATCGTAAATAGAAAATGCCATCAAACTATCATCCCAATGGAATCACCTCTTTCATTCATTTCAATCGCGCAATCCCCTTATGTTTTATGGTAAAATTATACAAATTATGAAGTATAACGTCAATATTATATGAACAATACAGTGTAATATACTAAAAAGCGCCGGACGCAGAGGCCATACAGCCACCGCGCCCGGCGCTTTGCTATACTTGGATCACTCGTCCGTGAAATGGAACTGCCGCGCCTCAAAGTCGGCGTCGTGCATGGCGTCCAGCTTGTCGGCGGTCTGGCGGGCCAGCGCCGCCATGTCCTCGTCCATGTCCGGCAGGGCGGCCCGAATGTTGGCCGCCGTTCTGCGCCGGTCGCTCTTGTGATACATACAGATCAGGTTTTCTTCCTCTACGGTAAACGGTACCATTGTCATACCTCCAATTCGTTTTTCTTGGTTCTGGCCGGGGCCTTTTTCGGGGCTTGGGCCTGTTTGGTTTCGGATAGCTGCCTGCGGATGGAAGCGCGGGGCCTCCGCACTTCCTTGTCCCGGTTCTCGTCCTTGCCGATCACCGCATACAGGCCGTGCCGGTCTTTCATGCCGGTAAAGCACAGGGATTTATAGGGCAGCATAGAAAACAGCCGGTCGGTGTCCTTGCTGGACGCAATCTGGACGAAGTACGGGGACAGCTCCACCATGAAATGCGTTTTGTTGGGGCTGTTGGGGGCGGACAGATCTTTCAGCCCGGCCACGATCCGCTGCGCCTCGGCCAAAATCATGCCGTCATGCAGCGCCGTGACGTGGGCCTTGAAGTCGCCGGGCGCAAGCTGCGCCCGGCCTTTCTGTTCCTGCCGCAACAGCTCCCGCAGGTGTTCCGGCTCATTAGGCTTGGCCTCATACCGCAGGAACGCCCCCAACTTGGGATCGGGCCGCCCGTCGAAGTACAGACCGGCGGGCTGCTCCCGATCGCCCTTTTCATAGTGCAGGATGATGTTGTCGGCCTGTACCGCCTCGGCTGCGACGTGCCGGAAGTGCTGGGGATAGTCCAGCTCATAGAGATTGCCGCGAATGACGCCCCGCACCTTGCCGGTCAGCTCCACGGCGTAGGCCAGCACCCGGTCACGGGTCTGCTCCCCGTAAAACTTCCATGTGTTGTGCTGCCGGGTGCCTTGCAGGTACACATCACTTTCCCGGAAACAGTGCGTCCCGGACGGGCGGGACATCCACAAAAGCGTCCTGTCCTCGGCATTGTCGCTGGCAGCGGCCCGCCCGATGATCTCTTTGTCGATCTCAAAATCGCTGCGATAAAAGGCGGTGTTCTGCCGCATGAGCTGTTCCAGCGCGGCCAGAACATCCACATTCTCAAACCTGTTCATGGTGTCACACCTCCAATTCCTGTGCTTTTTCCCGCTGCGGCGGTTTCTTCTGCTGTTCCTCCTTGGCGGCTTTGAGCTGCGCCCGGATGGACGGTTTTTTCTGTTTCTGCGCCGGGCGCTGGGGCTGCTTGGGCTTTTGGGCCTCCGCCTTGGCTGCCTCGGCCACGTCGAACAAGGAAATCTGTTCCCCGGCTTTGGCCTTGGCTTCCAGTTCACTCATGGTCGGGGCATTGTTCAGAACACCGTCGATCATGTTGTAGTTCTGCTCGGTCGTCATTTCAGCGGCCTTGATGGGGCTTTCCTGCTGGGCGGGGATGGCAAAAGCGTCTGTGCCGTTGCCCATGATAAGATACTTGCCGTCCTCGGATTGGTGGTGGAAACCATAGCCTGCGGCCTCCAACTGCTCCCGGCTCATGTCGGTTACAAGGAAGCTACCTCTTGGGGTCTGGATGCTCTCGCCGGTGAGCAATTCCCGTGGCGTAAGCTGTTTTTCCCGCTGCAAGAAAAACTCCGGCACCGGCGTAAAGCCGAAGCTGTCACAGTAATGGGCTTCCTCCTTGCCGCTACGGTTCAGCACCACAACGTCGGAAACGGAAAGGCTGTGGCCGGTGAAGTCGGCGGGACGGTCAAGGTTGAATGTACGGTAGATGTCCTCCAGCGTGGTTTTGCCGTCCAGCGGGGCCGTGTAGATAAGATCGTAATTCTGCCGGTCAACGGCCAGCCCCGCTTCCTGCAAGCTCTCGTAAGCCTCAAAGCGATAGTCCCGTGTTTCCGGCCCGCCTTTGAGCTGGTAGATGGTAAAGGTGTCGCCCTGCTCCTGTGCCGGGGGATCGACGGTGAAATACGGGTTTTCCCATTGGGTGAAAGGCATATCCGGCATGGCCTTGTAGCTGCCGTTCTCCACCACATAGGGCCGCACCCGGTCAAAGCCGATTTCCTGTGCCACACGGGAAAGGCTTTCCAGTACCACGGGATCACTCCGCAACCGTTCCATGCGAGTGAAGTCCTCCACAAGATAATTCTGGCCCGCCCGTACATGAAGAATATCGGCGGCGCTCATGCCGTCCTTGCTTTCCATGCCCAGCGTCAGATGGGCATAGGGTCGGCCATCGGTGTTCAAATCCTTGGCCTCGCTGTTATAGGGCTGGCTCCGCAGCTCGTCGAACCGGGCCTTGGCTTCCTCAAAGGTAGCGAAATGCTCTATCGGGGTCTGCTGCTCGGCATTGGTGGCCCATGTTTTCAGATCGGGAATGATGTAAAAGCCCCATTCCCGGCTTGCCTCCGGCGCGGCGGCGCTGCGCTCGGCCAGTGTCTTTTCGGCCCGTTCCCGCACATCGTCCCGCAACGGCACCGTATAGAGGGTGGACGCAGAGGAAAAGCCCACGTTATTGAAAACGTAGTCTACATCGGCCTCTTTCAAGGCTCCTGCCGGGTAGTAGTCGGCCCGTGTTGGGGTGTCGCTCACCTTGCCGCTGGCAATGTCATGGTTCAATCCCGTTTCCAGATGGGTACAGATTTTGCCGTCCACGGCCAGCGTCACATAGTACCAGCCAATATAACCGCCGGTCTTTTCATCGGCTCCCTCGTTGAACTCCACATTGAGCAGCGTGTAGGGCTTCAAGCCCTTTTGGGCCGCGATCTCGTTGTCCTTGGCCTCCCGCTGCAACAGCGCAGGCAGGGCCGCTTCCTTGGTGGCCTTGACGATCTCCGGGTTGTACTGCACCAAAGTACGGTTTACACATTCCGTCTGTACCTTGACCGTCTTGGCTTTCGGCGTTAGGCGGTTGCCGATAAACAGGGACGCGCCGTTGTCAAAACGGATCGTCATATCGCTGGTGCCGCGCCATTTGCCGGTACAGGGGGACGTGTGGATTTCGCCGGTCTTACAGCCAAACGCCTGCGCGATCACATCAATCTTGGCCTGCAAGGGCAGGTCTTTGTATCGGTCAGCGATTTCCAGCGCCTTTTCCTGCAACTCCGTCAGGGTTTTTGCGGGGGCTGCCTGCGGTTCGGTGTCGGAAGTAACTTCCGGCTCCGGGGCGGTTTCCGGCTCCTGCACGGGTTCTTGTTCCGGCTCCGGCTCTGGTGCCGGTTCCTGTTCCGGGGTGGGTTTCTGTTCCGGCTGCTCCTGTTCCTTGGCATACAGCTCCTTGACGGCCTCCTGCGTCAGCTCCCCGGTATTAAGCTGATCCATCAGCTCCCGGCACCGTTCCGGCGTCCCGATGTAGAGAACATCCCCAATCTTGGCCCTGCCGTTGTCCTGCGGGATATAGGCTTGCAGCATATACAGGTTTTCCCGGCTGTCGCTGCGGGGGTTGGCGTGTACCCGGTAGAAGTAGTCCGGCTCGGCCTGTTCCTGTGCCGCCTGCGCCCGCTGTTCTCGGCTGCTGTTGCGTTGCAGCTCCGTGGGCTTGATGCCGGAAAGGGGCTGAATACAAGCAATCCTGTCCGACGCACGGTAGGCATTGTCGTTCAAAAGCCGCTGCCATGCGCCCACACTCGGCGCCCAGCGGAAACCGTGTTCTTTCAACTGCTGGCGGGCGTCCGCTTCCGGCTTGCCGTCAAAGAACACCTGCAAGCGGCCCTGATCCCGGTTGGCCTCCACATGGCCGCCGTCAAACTCCCAGCCCACATAGGCCACTTCGTTTGCGCGGGTCAGGCTTTCGATCCGCTGCCGGACGCGGCGGATTTCCGCATTGTTGTTGGACAGCTCCCAGCTCTGAAACGGCTTCTTTTCATAGTGCCAGCCGGATGCCATATCCGCTTTCAGGTTTTCGATGTTTTCAGGAGAGAGGTGCGGGCAGCCGTCCAGTGTGCCGTGTTTGCGGTAATAGGCATTGACCGCTTTCATGGTTTCCTGCGCCTTTTCCAGACCGGCCAGCTTTTTTTGCAGCTTGGGAATGGCCTGCGGGTCGTCCTGCCGGATGCCGCCCATGCCGGTGCTGCGGATTTTATCAAGCAGCCCTTGGATGTACTGCCATTCCTGCATATTGCTGTCGCGGGCCGCGTTCTGTTTCTCTTTCTGGCGTACCGGGAAATTGGAACCACCGGCAATCAAAATGGACGGAACACGGGCGTCAATCTCATAGCCATGGTTCATGTTGGCGGCCAGTTTCCGCGCATAGGTGTCAAGCAGGCTGTCGATCTTCTCATGGTACATGGGATCGACGCGCTTTTTCTGTTCCTGTGCCAGCGCAAAGGCTTTATCCACATAATGCCGGTATTCGGCTGTGGCGCTGCCGGGCTTGTAGTCGGAAAAGCTGTTCATTTCCTTGGCACGGCGGGCCGCGCCCTCATTGATGGAATAGTAGTAGTCGGACGCCGCAGGTTCTTTTGTCTGCTGTTCCGGGGCTTCCTGCTGGGGCGGCTCTTTGACCTCCTGCGGCTGGGCCGGGGCCTCATAGCCAGCCGCCGCATATTCCTCTACGGTCATACCGGCGTCGGCGGCCTCCTGTGCAATTTCGGCCTCCACCTGCGCCTTGTAGTCCTGCAAGCTCTGGTCGAAGTCGGTCAGTTTCGGCATTTCCGGCAAAGGCTCTCCGTGGTTGAGCAGCGGACGGCACTCCATAGCGTAGTCCACCAGCGCCCCATAGTAGGCGGTTTCCTCCGGCGTCAGGGTGTCGCTGGACGCCAAACGGGTCTGCGCCTCCTGTTCCAGCCGGGACAGGTTGCAATGCAGCTCCATGTAGGGGATGATCTCGGTGAGAAAGGCTTCCCGGCTGGCGTGATCCTCCGCCCATGCCTCCGGGCCTCCCTGCCGGGTCAGATGGTCTTTCCATTTTTCGTCGTTCAGATAAAAGGTCTGATACTCCCGGATATGCTCAATCAGGGAACCGTCCCGGTCGCCAAAATCCTGCCGCCCGGAATAGCTGTGCGGCTCTCCTTGGAATGTAAAATCAATGCGGAAGTCGGTCTTGTCATAGTAGCCGCCGCCTCGATGTTCTGCGTCCAGCCGGGCAAACAAGGCGTCAGCCTCATGCAGCGGCATTTGCTGGCCCATTTCCAGATGGGGGCTTTCGGTGAAAAGGATCGTTACAACCGGCTCCGCTGCCGGATCAAGGGCGGTTTGCTGTTCCGCCTTGGCAACGGCAATCTCACTTTCAATCTGGCTTCTCACAAAATCATCCATGTGGCCGTGCTGCATTTCATAGCCCTGTTCGCACAGACGGTTGATAAGCTCGATCACCTTGTCCGTATCGCCCACAGTCTCGGCATACTCCACGATCAACCGGCGTTCCTCGTTGCCCATGCGCTGACCGTCACGCTCGGCCCAGTCGATCAGAGCGTTGGCCCGTTCTGTGGGGGTGGCCTCCGGCATAATGGGCTTGTTGTTCAAGAGGCCGTCAATCCCATTCCACGGCTGCGGCTCCGGCTGTACGGAAATAGCATTGGCTTGTTCTGCGGCCTCCTGAAAATCTTCCAGTGCGTCGCCGGTGATGGTTTCCGTTACATGGCCCTGCGGTGCTATCCCGGAAAAAATTTCGTCGCGGGCCTCCGACAAAGAATACTCCGTATTGTCCAACTGTCCGCCGTCGATCTCTTTGTAGTCAGGGCCGTACACGGTATAGTCAAAGCCGTTTTCGCTGGTCTGGATAAAGAGAATATTGCCGCTTTCCAGACGGTAGGCAGCTTCTTGGGCCTCGGCCCGTTGCAGCGTCCTGTCGCTGGAAAGGACAAAGCCCTGTGTCTGAATAGCGTCCAACGTGCCTTGTGTCACCTCGCCGGTGGATTTCACATCGGCGTCAATCAGGGTTTGCAGCATGGTCTTTACACTGTCGGTCATTTCCTGCTGCTGTTCCGGGGGCAGCTTGGAAAACACACTGTCGGGGGCAGGCTGCTCGGCGGCCTGTTCCACAGTCGGCTCCACAATTTGCTCCACGGCCTGCTGCGCCTGCCGCTGTTGCTGAAGCTCGGCAAGGTGGCCGTCGATGGTGGTAATCAGCTCATGGGCGGTGGCCCGGATGGTTTCAAGGGACGCCCGCAGCTCTTTCAGGTCTTTGCCGGAACTCCAACCGGCCACATACCCAAAGGAATAGTCGGACGTGTCCAGTCCGTAGTGCTGGCAGACGGCATAGGCCACGCTCTCGGCCTGCACCTCGCGGGTGCGGCTGTCGGGCCGGTCGGCCTGCTCGGTCACAGGGGCCTCCGGGTCAATGGCGTGGAGCTTGGCATGGGCAATCTCATGGATGGCTGTTTTCAAAGTTTGCAGCTCACTCATGTTCTCCTGTATGGCGATCCGCTTTTCCGTCAGGTGGTAGTAGCCGTGAGAACCACCGGGGATGTCCTCAAAGGCCATCGGCACGGGGGAAGTCTGTTCCAGCGCCTTGAAGAAGTCCTCGTATTGCTCCACATTCCCGGCCAGCTCGTCCACACCAATAGAGGGCAAGGGTTCGCCCTCGGTCTGGCTCACGTCAAAGACAGACACGATCTTGAACGCCGGAACTTGTGTTTCCTGTACTTCGGTCAGAGGCTTGCCGTCTTTGTCCATGACCGGCTTGCCCTGTTCGTCCAGCTTCGGCACTTCCTTTTTCACCTTGTAGGGGGCGGGGGCCAGAATCTTGATGCCTTTCTCGCCCCGTTTCACATTGCGGTGAAAATCGTCCCGCCACTTGTTGTAGCCCGCCACAAGCTGGCCGCCCTGCATGGCGATCAGCAGCGTATTGTTGAAGCTGTAACTGTGGAACTTTGCCATAGAGGTGAGATAGGCTTTGTAGCGTTCACTCTCGAAAAGTTCCTGTATGCCGGTTTCCAGCCGGTCGGTGATTTCTTTCATGCGGTCGGCGCTGTTCTGGCTGTTGAGAATAATGGGGACGACGGGCGGCGGGGCCGCAGCTTCGGCGGTGGGCGCTGCCTCTGGCTGCACCGTCCGGGCCGGGGCCTCGTCCCGCAGAATTTCCGGCGCGGGATAAGCCATCACCCGGTATTCCTCCGGCACCGGCTGGCCCTCATGGACACGCTGCCACTCGTCGCCGCTTTTCACCAGATAGCCGTAGTCGGTGAAAACACCATGCTCCGTATTGGCAATATGCAGGCCGAAACGGGGCAGGAAAATTCCCGCTTTCCATTCCTCCGGCATATCCACCATGCCGGAACGGTTCAGGTAGTAGTCACCCAACTGGCCCGTGCCGGTGACATCCGGCAGATGCACATAGTAGTCCACGTTGTCGGGGTAGTCGATGATCTGGCCGATGCTGTGGAAGTCGCGCTGCGGGCTTGTCAGGGCGGCGTTCAGCTCCGCAAGCTCGGCGGCGTCCAGTTTTTCCAGCCTCGCGGCAAGGAAGTTCAGCTCGTCCACATCAGCGGACAACACCAGATCGCGGGGCAGCTTAATGGGACGCTCCTGCGGGCTTCGGTAGTCGTACAAGAAAAAGTCCTGCGGATTGTCGGCACTGATCCCGATTTCCCGCAGGGCTTCTTGCAGCTTTTCGGTTGTGGTCGGCAAAGAAAACCAAAGGCCCTCGTTGCCTTGCTCATAACGCTGTCGGTTATGAAGCAGGATTGAAAACACTTCGCTCATGGGTTCACTCCTTTCATATTCATAGGGGTTTGGGGCTTTCCCCAACAAGCAAAATCCCCGGCCCGGCAGGGTGGCCGGGTCAGGGATTTATCGGAAGTGTGGCTACACTTCCTATGCTTGCTACGTTACTCCGTCAGCTCTTTTTCTCCACGCGGTAATTGACATACTTCCCGCCGGTATCGGCCAAAAGCACCGTTCCGTCATAGGTTTTGCCGGTTTTCATGGAGCGCAGGCCCTTTACCTTTGCCTTTCCGTCTTTGAGCAGCGCGGCGGCGATCTTCGGGGTGAACGTCTTGCCTCGTTCCTCAAAAAATCGGTCATTCTTCCACATGACAAACTGGCAGGCCCGGTTTCCGCAGTAATAGTTTTTCTTGCCCTCGTAGACGGCTTCGCCGCAGCGGGGACACTTGCCGATAACAACACGCTCGGCCTGAAACAACTTCTGTGCGTCCTCGCTGATCTGCGAATAACGAGAAATCAGGTTTCGGGTCATTTCCTCAATGCCCACCATGAAGCCCTCCGGGTCGGCCTCGCCCTTGGCAATGGCCGTCAGCTTGGTTTCCCATTCCGCCGTGAGCTGGGGAGAAGTCAGCACTTCCGGCAGTACGCACACAAGGTTGTGGCCGTCCTTGGTGGGAAGTAGCTGTTTGCCTTTGCGCTCCACAAAGCCCATCTGCACCAGCTTTTCCAGAATAGAAGCACGGGTTGCCGGGGTTCCCAAACCTTGGCGCTCGGCGTCCTCCGGCATATCCTCGGCCCCGGCACGTTCCATAGCAGACAGCAGCGTATCTTCGGTATAGGGCTTGGGCGGCGTAGTGAAATGCTCGGTGATGCTGGCCTTCACCGGGTCAAAGGTCTGGCCCTCGGTGATCTCCGGCAGCTCCCTTGCCAGCTCCGGCGCGTCCTCGTCGGCGTCGGTCTTGAACGACGCCTTGAAGCGGCGCTCAATCTCTTTCCAGCCGGGGGTGAGAATGGTTTTGCCCTTGGCGGTGAACTCGTTCCCGGCGCAGGTGAATGTGGCGGTGACAGCCTCATACACATGGGGCGCGGCCACAGCACACAGCAGCTTGCAGCACACAAGGGACAGCAGTTTCTTTTCGCCCTCGGTCAGCCCGTCAAAGCCTTTCTGCACAAACTCCATCGTGGGGATAATGGCGTGGTGATCGGACACCTTTTTGCTGTTCAGCACCCGGCCATACTGCGGGGCAATGTCCAGCCCTGCCGCAAAGGAAAGCAGCGGCCACAGGCCGGACACAATGCTTTCCGCTGTGGGCTGCATATCGTCGGTAAGGTACTGGCTGTCGGTGCGGGGATAAGTCAGCAGCTTCTTTTCATAGAGCTGTTGGGCATAGTCAAGGGTCTGCTTGGCGGTAAATCCAAACAGGCGGTTGGCCTCCCGCTGCAAGGTGGTGAGATCGTAAAGGCGGGGCGGCTGCTCCGTCTTTTTCTCACGCTTCACCGATACACAAACGGCCTGCGCTCCTGCACAGGCCGTCTTGGTGGCGTCGGCGTCATCGGGGTTCAGAAAGCGGTCGCTGGCCGCCTCCATGCCGCCCGCCGCGATATGGACAACGTGGTATTTCTCTTTCTTAAAATTGCTGATTTTGGCCTCCCGGTCAACCAGCATATTGAGGGTAGGCGTCTGGACACGGCCCACGGTCAGGGTCTTGTGGTAGAGGATGGAGAAAAGCCGGGTGGCGTTGATCCCCACCAGCCAATCGGCCTGCGCCCGGCACAGGGCCGATTGATACAAGTCGTCGTAGTCGGCCCCCGGTTTCAGGTGGGCAAAGCCCTCGCGGATCGCGGCGTCCTCCATGCTGGAAATCCAAAGGCGCTTGAACGGCTTTTTGCAGCCCGCCATCTGGTAGACGAAACGGAAAATCAGCTCACCCTCGCGCCCGGCGTCGGTGGCGCACACAAGGCCCGTCACGTCGGGGTGTTCCATCAGGGAGCGCAGCACGGCAAACTGTCCTTTCTTCTCGGCGGGGATGATGTACTGCCACTCCTGCGGCAAAATCGGCAGGTCGTCATAGCGCCACTTCTTGAAACGCTCGTCATAGGCTCCGGCATCGGCAAGGGAAACAAGGTGGCCGATACACCAGCTCACCAGATAGCCGTTTCCCTCCATGTAGCCGTCCCGTTTCTGATCTGCACCGATCACGCCCGCAATGCTGCGGGCGACGCTCGGTTTCTCTGCAATTACCAACTGAATACTCATTCCTTATTCCTCCTTATCCTGCGCGGGTTCCTCGTCCTCCGGGGTCGGTTCGTCCTCGTCGTCCTCGTCCTCGCCAAAATCGTATTCGTCCAGCTCGTCGCCGCCCTTGGTGTCGGCCTTGGGCTTCTTAAACTTGAAGAAGTAAAGGGCCGCGCCGCCGCCGATCAGGGCCACCACAAGGAACACGACAAGGCCGCCCATGCCGCTGCCTTTCGCTTCATCTTCCTGCGGCTGCTCGGTTTCCTCCGGCTCCTGCGGTTCCGGCTCCGGGCCGGTACACTCGGTCATATTGGTTTTACATACCGGGCAATTCGTGTTGACGGCTCCCGCCGCGCACTTGGTCGTACAGGTACAGGTTTCCGGGGCGGCTTTGCCGTCCTCCAACAGTGCTTGCAGGTCAGCGTCGTCCACTTGGTTGAGGAAGTGAACGGCGGTTTCCTTGTCCTCGTTGGCGCGGTCGATCAGGATATAAAAGTAGTTGCCCGCCTTGGTGGTAACGGTGATAAGCTGCTTATCCCCATAAAAATCATCCACCAGTGTTGCATTGCCCTCCGGGGTAACAGGTACGCCCTTCGGCTCCATGCCGCCGGTGGTGGGTTCTTCCTCCTGCGGTGCCTCGGTGGTTTCCGGCAAAGGCTCCGGGTTGGGGTCAGTGCCACCGGCAAACGCGGTGGTGGAAAAGGCCGTCAGGCAAAGCACGGCGGCCAGCGTCACGGTAAACGTGCGAATGATCTTATTCTTCATTGGCATTGTCCTCCTGTTCAAAATCCGGCTGCGGGGCCGGGGCGCTCTGCAAAGCGCCGCCGCGCAGGAACGCCGCAAATTCCTCCGGATTCATGTTCAGGCCGCGCACAAGCTGGATGATCTGCAAATTCTCCTGCTCGGTCTTTGCCGCTTCCAGCTCACGAAGCTGCTTTTGCAGCTCCGCGATCTTGGCCTTGGTTTTCTCAATGTCCTTTTCGATACGGTCAAGTTTGTTTGCCATAGTCAAAACTCCTTTCTGGCGTCAAGGCAGACGCCCGTAACAATAGAAATGCTGCTGCCAATAACTCGAATTGAGGTTGGTGTAGGAAATAGGGTCGCCACAGTGCAACATCACGGAATTGCCCACATAAATGCCGACGTGGGAAACGCCGGGGGTGTCGTAGGTGCCGACGAAAAATACAAGGTCGCCGGGCTTGGCCTGCTCCGGGGAAACAGGGGTACAGATATTGCAAAGGCCCTGTGCGCCCAGCCGTCCCACGTCCCATCCGCTGTGATTGATTACCCAGCTCACAAAGCCGCTGCAATCAAAGCTGGTGCTGGGAGAGCTGCCGCCCCACACATACGGATAACCTACATACTTTTCCGCCTCGGCCATCATTGCGGCAAAGGTGGCGTCCTCCAAAGCCTCCGGGGGAATGTCGTAATAGGTCGGCTCCTTGACGGTGGAAGCGTTGGGATAGGTGCCGTTTGGGAACAGGTCAGGCCGGTTGCCCAGCGTGTGCATATACACCGCATACAGGCTCATTTGTTCCTCGCCCATGATGTAAACAGGCAGATGGGACATATCGAAGTTTTCCAGCTTCACGTTGCAGATGTAATAGGTGTAGGGAACTTGCACAGTATAGGTGTTGCCCTCGCTGTCCGTCCGGGTTTCGGTGCGGTATCGGGTTTCGGTTTCAATGGTCTGTGTCAGGGTATATTGCTTCTCAAAGAGCATGGCAAGGTCGCCTTGCACGTCGCCCAGCGTATAGACGCCCTCATGCAGCGCCGACAGGATGGAAGTCAGCACATAGGGGTCATGACCGATCTCGTCCAGATCGAAACGGTATTCGTCATAGCCGGGGTGCAGGCTTTCGTAGTTGTCAAGCTCATACTGCAAATCGGCCTCCATGTCCGCATAGGCGGCTTCCGCCCCCAGCATATCGCTGTCCTCGGACAGATAGGACGTGGCTGCCACGCCGGTTCCTGCGCTGCCGAACATGGCCGTACAGGATTGCAGGCCGCCCATAATCAGCATGAGCATAAGGCCCACACCGCCGATCAGCAGCACACCTTTCCAGTGCCGGGCCACAAAGGACGCGGCCTGTTTGCTTTTCTCGGCGGCTTTTTTGGCGGCTGCGGCGGTGGTCTTGGTGGCGCTGGCTGCGCCCTGTGCCGTCTGGCCCGCCGCCCGTGCTGCCTTGGCATAGTCCCGTTTGATTTTCTGTTTCTGCCAGAACCGGGCCACCGGGTTTTTCACCGCCTGCGCCATTTCCGGGTTGTCCCGCAAGGATTTCCGGTAGATGTACTCCGCATTGGCGGCAATGGCCTTTTTCTCGGCCTTGGCTGCGGCCCGGTAGGGTTTGAGCTTATGACGCCGGATGCCGCTGCGAATGGCTTTTCCCGCTTGGCGCTCGGCAAGTTCTTCTCCCTTATGGCCGCCCTCGACGCCCACATTCTCATGCTCAACCTCATGGATTTTTCCATGCAGATACAGGCCCGCTTCCTCCATCGGACGGCTGGCCGGGTTGGGTTTGAGCTTGGGGGCCGGTTTCTCCACCTTGTCAAAGTGCAGCTTGGTTTTGGCCTTGCCCTTGGCCTCGTCATAGACGATTTCCTTGGTGACGACGCGCTTTTTCGGCAGGGCTTCTTTGGCTGCGTCCAGCTTATCCGCCCGCTTTTCCGCCTTGTGAACGTACTTGGAAAGGGCGGGATCGGCCCGTTCCTCGGCGGTGAATTGCAGGCGGGACGCCGGGCCGGTGGCCTGCGCTGCCGTATTCGCGCCATCCTTGGCGGCCCGCTTCGCCTTGCTGCGCTCCCGGATGTCCCCGGCACGTTCCAGCACCTTTTCAGCGGTGCCGCCCGGCTCGGCTGCGGAATAGTCCTGTTCGGCCTCCCGGCTGGAAATGTTGATGCTCTTGCCGGTGGTCTGGTTGTCCAGCGTCAGGCCGTCGCGGGTCATGTGCTGCGTCACCTTATCACGGGGTTTCAACTGCTTCATAGGGCGTCACCTCCTTGTCTGTTCCGGCAGCGCCCGGTTTCGATCTCTGCAATATAGCGCAGGATGGGGTACACCTGCGGGGGAACAACTGCGTTTCCCAAAGTCTTTAACCGTTTTGCCACATTCGCCGGCGGGTCGCTGATTAAGTACGGGATTTGCGCCGGTTCTTTGGCCCACATGGAATGTCCGTCCATCTCCGGGGGAATCCCATCAGCCATTCCACCCAGTCGGGATTCAGTTTCACATCCCCCGGCGGGCTGCCCAGCAGTTTGTAAACCGCCCATGACAGCCGCGCCGTCCATACGGTTCCGCTGGGGTTGTATTTTCGGAAGCTCCCGGTCGGGGTCATCCGCACATCGACAGTCTTCCCCACATCCCCCGTGTCGCTGGCAAGGGGCGTGGGAAGCAGTATGGCCGATGATGAAAGTTCTTTTGCGCTCATGCCATGCGCCGACGGCGACAGCAGGAAGTACGAAAACCCTAACGGCGTAGCCTGCCTGCTCCAAGTCAAAAACCGTCTTGTCGAGCCCCAGATGGATGAAGCCAGCAACATTTTCTCCAAGCACCCAAGAGGGGTGCAGTTCCCGGATAACGCGGAGCATTTCGGGCCATAAATACCGTTCGTCCTCAAATCCCCGTTGTTTCCCGGCGCTGGAAAAGGGCTGGCAGGGGAATCCCCCGGAAATAAGTGTGGTGGTTTCTCGTCCTGTTTTTTCAAAAAATGCCTCCTTTGTCACTGTGGTAATGTCCCGGAATTTTGGTACCTGCGGCCAGTGCTTTTTCAAAACTTCCATCGGGAAATCCGCCCATTCGCACTGGCATACGGTGGTAAACCCTGCGGCTTCCGCCGCAAGGTCGATCCCGCCGATCCCGGAAAACAGGCTGAAATGTGTTAAGGCGCTCATACCGTCGCCCCCTCGCCTAACCGGGTCGTCATGATCTGGTAGAGCTGGGTGTTTTTCGGGATGGGGTTCTTAAAGGGCAGGATCACATTTTCGTAAATGAGAAGCCCCTCGCCGGGTTCGGAATTGTCCACATACCGTAATTGCTGGGGCGAAATGTTCAGCCGTTCCGCAAGGATTTTGCGGTCGCCGCTGGCTTGATTGAGCAGGCAAATGAAGTCGCTGTTTTCCAGAATGTTTTCGATCTCCGGGGAGAAAAGCAGGTCTTTGACGTTCTGTGTGGCACCTGTCGGAATACCGCCCCATTTTCTGAACCGCTTCCAAATCTCGCAGGAGAAAGCGGCTGTCTGTTCCTCTCGCAAAAGCAAATGGAACTCGTCGCAGAAGTACCACGTTGCCTTGCCTTGGCTGCGGTTTTGGGTCACACGGCCCCAAATCTGATCTTGGACAATGAGCATCCCCAGCTTTTTGAGCTGCTTGCCCAGCTCTTTGATGTCGAAAGCCACAATGCGGTTCTCGATGTTGACATTGGTGCGGTGGTTAAAGACGTTCAGACTGCCGTTTACATACAGGTCAAGGGCCTGCGCCACACGGTCAGCCTCCGGGATATGCTGGTCTAACAGGGCTTGATGCAGGTCGGACAGGATGGGCATATTCTCCGGGCGGGGGTCTGCCAGATAGGGCCGGTAGATCACCTGCACGGCACGGTCAATGACCGTCTTTTCGATGGCTTCCAGCCCGTTCTTGCCGCCCATGACAAGCTCACAGAACGACAGCACGAAATCACTTTTCAAGGCCAGCGGGTTTTCGTCCTCGCTGTAATTCAGGTTGATGTCCAGCGGGTTCACATAGTTTTTGCTGGTAGGCGACAGCTTCACCACCTGCCCATGCAGCCGCTTCACAAGGGGGTAATACTCGGCCTCTGGATCACAGATATACACATCGTCCGGGGTGCAGAGGAACACGCTCACAATCTCCGATTTACAGCTCATACTTTTGCCGCTTCCCGGTGTCCCCAGCTTTAGCCCGTTGGGACACCTCGCTCGTTTGCGGTCGAGCATAATCATGTTGCCGGTCTTGGCGTTGATCCCGTAATACATGGCGTCGCCGCCCTGAAAAAGCTCCTGCGTTACAAAAGGGACGAACACGGCCACGCTGGAAGTCGTCAGGGAGCGTTCAATCTGGATGTGGCTGGCCCCCAGCGGCAGGCTGCTCATAAGCCCCTGTTCCTGTTGGTAGTCCAGCCGCACAAGGGAACAGTTGTATTTCTGTGCAATACCGGCAGCCCAGAACACATCGTTTTCCAGCTTTTGCCGGGTGTCTGCGGTGTTCAGAACCAAAAAGGTAAGCTGGAACATCCGTTCATTCCGGCTCTGCAAGGTCTTTAGCAACTCCTTGGCGTCCTGCCCGTAGGTGGCAAGGTCGCTGGGAAGTATATCCATGTCGTAGCCGCTGCGGACAGCCCGTTTCTGTTCCTGAATCTTCATGGCGTCAAGGTCGGTGATCTTGCGCTTGACCGTCTTAATGGCGTCGCTCTGGTCGATGGCCTGCACATGGAGGTTCACCACAATGCCGTTTTCCGTGTTGAGAAAGTCGGCCAGCATTTCATCCGACAGTTCCGGGGAGAGGATTTGCAGAAAGCTCACCGCCCCGTATTTGCCGCCCAGCCCGAACATCCGGGCATTGCCGAAGCGGAACGAGGACGGGGCGATAAAGTCCTTGGTAGAAAGCCCCGACGGGGCAAGCCACTTCCAGTCAAAGGAGAACGGTTCCCCGTCCGGGTGGAAAATGCTGTGCATGACTTCCAGCCGTTCCTTGGCGTCCAGTCCCCATGCGGAGGCCCCCATGCTCTTGAAATAGCCCAAAAGGTCGGTTTCGATCCGGCGCAGTCTGGCGCGGGCCATTTTCAGGCTGTCCGCCTCGATGGTATAGGTCATAAATTTCCGCTTCATCAGTCCGTTGTTCCCGTTCACAAGCTGGTCTTGCAAAATGTCGGAATACTCGCTGCGGATGTCGTCGAAGTCGTCCCCCTGCGCCCGGATTTCAAAGCTCTTGGCGTACTGCTTGGGGTCGATCTTGCGGTTGATAAAGGAAAACTGCACATGAATGGAGGCGTCCAGATAGTTGTAGAGGTCGCACAGGTTTTCAAAGATGGCGGTCTTGGTGTCCGCCTGCGCCAGTTGGTAGCTGATGTCCGTAAACTCAATGCACTTGGAAAAGGTGCGGGGCGTCACCCGGCACACGCCGTCCTGATACATGGCCTCATAGGGAATACTGACCTGCGCCGAATGGGGCTTGCCGTCGCCCTTATACTTTCGGATGACGGCCTGAATTTCTTTCTTTTCGGCGCGGGTGAGCTTGACCGGCGCTTTTGCGCTCGTTTCGTTCTTTTGCTTTTTGGACAATGGCGTTGACCTCCTTTTCCATTTGGGATTGCCGCACAAGGGCGGTATAAGCGTTGTTGGTCTGGTAGGGCCGTTCCTTGGGCTGGATGAAGCAGCACTCTACGATCTGGCGCACCACCACTTCAAGGGGCTGGCCGTGTTTTTCGTAAAGCGCCAGCAGAAAGCCCGGCAGCATGGCAAACACCATAATGAGCGCCGCCGCGCTGGTCGGGACGCGGCCCCGGATCAAAAAGAAAAGCGGGACGCCAACAAGCAGCGCACCGCCAAAACAAATGAGCTGGCGTTTCGTCAGCCCGAATACTACCTTGGATTTGACCTTGGTTAAATCCTTGGGGACAGTTACATAAGCCATAAAAAGTCACCTCGTTTCTTTAGTGGGCGGTAAATACGGCCTTGCTGATACTTCCCGTCTTGAACAGACAGAAGCAAAGCAAAACGGTATAGCCCATACAGCCCCAGATCGCACCGGATATGTCGTCGGCGGTTCCGATCTGCTGGATCAGCACCGCATAAATCCCGACAACCACCATGATTAAAAAGGCTTGGAAGCCCAGCGCAAGCAAGGATTTCAAGTAGTTCTGGCCCATGCCGCGCCACTCTGCATTGCCCAGCGTGGCAAGGGGGATCGGCCCCAATGCGGTCACGGCGTAAATTTCAATCATTCTTCCATAGGTCACAAGGAAAATGCAGATGGAAAGAATGTTCATCGTCAGCCCCACAACAAGGGTCTGGAACCACAGGCCCAGAAGCGGCCCGATGTCCATTGCTTCAAGGCGGCTTTCCAGATCAGGGAGCAGCGTGTCAAAATCAATGCTGGTATCTCCGATAATCACCCCGGCGCTCTGGTTGACGACCTGCTGGGTGGCGTCAAACACGCCCATGACGATATTCCATGTGTTCGTCACAATGAGGATGGCAAAGGCGCTTTTGAAAATCCAGCGGAAGAACATGGAGCTGTCGAAGTCGTGCATATTGTTCTTTTCCACAATCATGTCGATCAGCTCATAGCACATCACAAGGGCGAGAATGGCCGCCGCAATGGGGACGATCACCGTTTCGGACAGGTTTTGCAGCATGGAGAAAATGCCGCCGTTCCAGTCCTGCGGGGTACTGCCCACATCCGACGCGATTTCCCCGACTTTGGTATTGACCGTGTTAAACAGGCCGGACAGGTTGCCCATGATACCGTCGATCAGGATTCCTTTGATCCATTCCCCGATTAAATCACCGATCATGTGGGGACACCTCCTTTCCCGCGCCCTCCCAGATCAGAGAGGACGCGGAGGGTTTTCTAACACACATGGGGTTATCCCAGCAGCCCGGACAGCAGCGGAACAAGGGTCATGCCAATGAGGGCAACGCCACCTCCGGCGACAAGCTGCTTGATTCCCTGTGACTTGCTTGCAGGGTTGTCCGCCCCGTATCCCTCCAAAAGATTGACGCCGCCCCATACGCAAAGCGCGCCGCCGAGGCCCACAACGATGGTCTGCAAAGTATCAACTGCACTATTGAAAAATTCCATAAATATACCTCCATAAATTCAGATTGTGATGGTGTTTGGGTGCAAAAAAAGCCGCCGTTCACAGCGGCAGCCTCACAATCCGCAGACGGCCCGGAGTTACTGGCCGTCCCGCCATTCCAGCACAGCCAGCGAAAAAATTTCGCCCCATGCTTCACACAGTCTGCGGTCTATTTCCCTTGCAAGTTCTTCGGCTTCCCCGTCCGTGGGCGGGGTATCATGTTCTGCGATCCACTGGCACAGCACCGCAGCGGAAATGATTGCCCGGTAGATTTCTTTCTCATACTTGAAATAATCCGCAAATGTCCATTCGTCCGAGTGTCCCATCGGTCACGCTCCTTTCTCTATGGCCGCTTTATTCTACGGCAAAATCTTCATCCGACAGCTCAATGTCGTAGAGGTCAAAGGGTTCGTCCTCCGTTATCACGCGCCGCTTTTTCCGGCGCAGGGACGACAGGTAGCTGTCCACATCAAAGGTGTTCTTTTTGTCGGCGTCCGAGAGGTATTGATAGCGGGGGTGGCGGGTGATGTCGTATTTCTCACTGAAAAACGGCCTCACGCCGCGCACCTGCAAAATACACTTGCCTCCGTCCATCGTTGCAATTTCGTCTTGGCTCATCAGCTCCTTTCCGAGTTTTTGGTAATTCAGTCCGTGGGAGGTCTGCGCGCCCCGGTTCTCGCTCTGGTTGTAGCTGTCAATGGTTTCCTTGCCCAGCACCTCCGCAATCTCCTTGGCGTTCTTGCCCCGGCCACTAAGGAACAGCGTACAGTCGCAGTTGTCGGAAATGATTTCCGCCGCGTCCTTGTAAATGGCCTTTAGCTGCGACTGGCTCTGCAAAATAATAGAAGCCGAGATTTCCCGGCTTCGTATGGTGGCAATCAGCTTGTCAAAGTTTGGAATCTGGCCGATGTTGGCGAACTCGTCCAGAATCAGCCGCACATGGACGGGCAGCCGCCCGCCGTATTTGTCGTCGGCCCGGTCGCACAAAAGGTTGATAAGCTGGCTTTGCACCATTGCCAGAATGAAATTAAAGGTCGTGTCCGTGTCCGACATAATCAGGAACAGCGCCGTTTTCTCGTCCCCGATGGTGTCAAGTTCCAGTTCGTCGTCCTCCATCAGCTCCCGCACCTCGCGGATGTCAAAAGGGGCCATTCTCGCACCTGCGCTGATAAGGATAGAGGAACGTGTCTTGCCCGCCGAAAGCAGGAATTTTTTATACTGGCGGACGGCAAAGTGGTCTGGATCGCGTTCCTCCAATCGCTCAAACATCAAATCCACCGGCGACTGAAATTCCGGGTCGTCCTCGCGGGCTTCGCTGGCATTTATCATTTCAAGCAGCGTCGTGAAGTTCATTTCTTCCTCCGGCGCTTCCTGCCAGATATAGCCGATCAGGGCCGTGTAGAACAGCCGTTCCGATTTCACCCAAAAATCTTCCGCACTTTTTTCGCCCTCGCCTTTAGTGTTGCAAATCAGGGTATTTACCAGCTTCAACACGTCTTTTTCCGAGTGCAGATACCGAAACGGGTTGTATTTCATGCTCTTGGAAAAATTGATGGTGTTCAGCACTTTCACGCGGTAGCTGCTGCGGATAAGGAGCTGGCCCACTTCACCGATCAAGCTGCCCTTGGGATCGGTTATCACAAATGAGGTCGGATAGTCCTTGGACACACATTGCATCAGGTTTGGTTTTACAAAGAACCGGGTCTTGCCGGAGCCGGAACCGCCGATCACCAGAACATTTTTATTTCTTGCGGTTTTGGGGTCTTTCGGCCTGTTGTTCATGGTGATCCGTTCCGTCTGTGTCAGCAGAATGTTGTTGTCAAAATTGGGGTCGATATAGGGGGCTATATCCTTGGGGCCGCCCCAT
This sequence comes from Angelakisella massiliensis, assembly GCF_900104675.1. GTDB lineage: Bacteria > Bacillota > Clostridia > Oscillospirales > Ruminococcaceae > Angelakisella > Angelakisella massiliensis. Next base: position 1,218,393 of record NZ_LT629945.1, read on the forward strand.
CGGGCGCTGCCATATTCCACGCCTTTGCGGTATTTCTTGGCGTTCTTGCCTTTGCAGTACACCATAAGCCGCAGCGCCGCAGCACCAGCGACGCCGATCAGCAGGTCAGTGGGGTGGAAGCTGGGGGCGGCACTTTCAAAGGCCGCCGCGCAGCCATCCGCAAAGTGCAGGAGCTTTTGGGAAAGGTCGATGCCCTCCGCCAGCCGGTACGCCTGCCCCAGCTTGCCGAACAGATAGACAAACAGCAGATAGGGCAGATTGGCGATTATCAGTTTTTTCATTTCCGGCTTCATCGTGACAGCCCCCTTTCTTTGAATTTTTCCTTGGCCCGGTCAGCGTTGCGGGCTGCTGCCTTTTCCTTGCTTGCGGCAATGTCCTTGCGGATCGAGGGCCGTTCCTCCCGCTGCAACTTCTTGGCCGTGAACTCCTTGAACGCCTGTTCCATGTTGTCGGCGTCCTTGGCCTTGAAAATCACGATGTAGTGCGGGGGCTGGGTAGTGGCGTCTTTCCGCAGCGTGAAGTCCACGCCGTATTTCTTGGCGCAGGGCTTAAACAGTCCAATGTTGGCGTCGGTGATCTCGATATTGGACAGGGCCGCCCCGTGCTTTTTGAGCTGCTTTAGGCTCTGCTGGCCGTGGTGCAGCTTGGTCTTGCCCTTGTTTTGGGTTTCCAGAAACTTGCGGGCCGCCGCTTGCAGCACTTGGATTGTCAGCTTGGCCGATTTGATGGAAAAGGCTATTGTCTTTTGGGTTACTTCCTCCTGCAATCGCTATCCCTCCTTTCGCAGAAGTGCGGCGGGACGGTTAAGGTGGCACCGTCAGCCGCCGCAGGAAACAGAAAAGGGACAGCCGCTTGCGCCGGTTGTCCCCGATTAAATCCTCACCCGCAGGCCGGAAAGATCGTCGGCACGGATGCCAACCAGATACCAGTTGGCCCCGTACTCAATGCGGGTGGGCTTCCACCTGCCGCCCACCATCACATCAAAGGTTTCCCCACAGTGCAGGCCGCCGTAGTAGTCCGCCAGATCAAAGCGAATGTCGTAACGGTCGCTGCGCTCGTCGAAAATCAATGCACCCTGTTTCATAGGGCCGTCCTCCTTTCAGATTTTGCCGGTGTTCATGTCATGGGCCACCAGCGCGGCATAGTAACCGTTGATCGTGCTGGGCGCATTGAACAGCATAGCCAGCAGGTATTTCTTGATGTTGCGGATTTCCGAAGTGTTCTTGCTCAAACAGTCAAAGACAAACTCGATGTGAGAGCTGTCCAGTTTCATAAACTTGGATTTCACCAGCTCTGCCGGGTAATCGTCCCCGGCAATGCGGATAGTCTTGCGGGCGCTGCATACGGTTTCCACCAGCAAGTCCACAATCTCGTCCAGCGTTTCCCGGTCAATGCCCTTGACGTGCTGGCAAAGGTGTTCGTACTCAATGTTGTCCATGATGATTTGACGATAAATCTCTATGGCGCTCTGTGATTTCGCTTCCGTTCCTTTCCGTTCCGGCGGCTGTGCCGCCTCGTCCTCCAAAGGAGAGGGTCGGGAAAGGATAGGAATGGGATCGGTAATTGATACATCAGTAATTGATTTTTCTTTACTTGATATATCTTTATTTAATTGCGTTGGTTTTCCCAACGTAGGCTTTTCCTGCGTTGGATTATCCAACATTGGATTTTCCAACGTAGGTGAATCCGGCACAGGCTGGGGCTGTTCATAGATCACATAGTCCGCGCCGCGCAAGCGCCCTTGGCTGTCGCGCTCACGGGATCGGACGATGTACCCGGCCTGTTCCAGCTCCCGGATTGCGGCCCGGATCGCGTCGATCTGCTCCCGGTTGATAAGGGACAAACCTTTCAGCGTATAGTCCCAATCTTCCGGCAGGGAGAGCATTTGCGATAACAGGCCCTTGGCTTTCAGGGATAAGTCCTTGTTCCGCAGGTGGTGATTGGACATCACCGTGTAGCCCTTGTTACGCTCTACACGAAATACTGCCATATTCTCAACTCCTTTCACTCGAAATGTCACCGCGTCGTAGGCGGTCAGCTTGCCCGGCTGGTAGGGACATTCCGCATAGACGCAGAATTGATATTTCCAGTGCGGGCGATAAAAGCGGCAGGTGCCGCAGTCCTCCGGCGTGACCGCCTCGCCGCTGTCGTAGTGGTCAAAACCGGGCTTGCCCTGCATGAGCTGTTCAAAGGCCCGATCGCTGCCGGAAGTGAAGTACATAGGCCGTCGCCTCCTTTCTGCTTTTGGGCAAAAAGAAAAGCCGCAGACTTTTTTCAAAATCTGCGGCTTGGCCGGGGAACAGAAAAGGGCGCTGTCATGCTTGACAACACCCTGTTTCTGTCTGATTATTCAGTTGTTTTGACCTGCCCCGTTTTCCGCTGCCCTAAAAAACATTGATTTTACTGGGTTTTTTCATGTTTTCTTATGGCACCACGGTTAAAGGCCCTCCTTTTTTGGCAAACCGTTCTTTATGAACTGAAAATAAGAACAGCTACCATTGTTAATTTGATTTCTATTCTAGCATAAAAATTTTCTTTATACAACGTATTGTGGTAATGACTTCCATATCTGAAAATGTGAAGTTGACAGCAAAATCAAAGAAATACAGGGGATTTTCTTTGCTCTTCCCGGAGAAGGCGCGGAAGCATATGAACAGGCTGACATGAAGTATGGAAAAGAGGGAAAAGCAGACAGAAAGAATTGTTTATTTTTTATCAAACTTTTCGTTAAAAGTTTAACTATTTTGCGCTTTTGTCTATTGCTTCTGAAGGGGAAGGTTCGTATAATAGTAGATGTTAAAAGATTAACAAATTCTGCGCAGTCAGAAATGATAGAAACAGGAGGCATACCACAATGAAAGATAAAGGCGAGAACAAAGTGGAAATAAAGGTGGATGAAGGAGATAAAGTACAGCAGATGGTGGACCGTCTGGTACGCAATGCGGAGCAGGCACTGAAGGAGTATATGGAGCTGGACCAGCGGCAGGTGGACGAGATCGTCAAGGCGATGGCGCTGGCGGGTTTGGACAATCATATGCGTTTGGCGAAGCTGGCGGTGGAAGAAACAGGCCGCGGCGTATATGAGGATAAAATCATCAAGAACCTTTTTGCCACAGAGTACATCTATCATTCCATCAAGGCCCAGAAAACGGTGGGTGTGGTGGAAGAAAACGAGATGGAAGGCTATGCCGAGGTAGCGGAGCCGGTAGGTATTGTGGCGGGCGTTACACCGGTAACCAACCCCACCTCCACCACCATGTTCAAGACCCTTATCTGCACCAAGACCCGGAATCCTGTTATTTTCGCCTTTCATCCTTCGGCGCAGAAATCCTCCGCTGAGGCGGCCAGAGTGCTGCGGGATGCCGGTATTGCGGCAGGAGCGCCCCAGAACTGTGTCCAGTGGATCGAGCTGCCCTCGATGGAAGCCACTCATGCTTTGATGAATCATCCCAATATTTCGCTGATTCTGGCCACCGGAGGCTCCGGCATGGTACGTTCCGCCTACAGCGCCGGAAAACCGGCATTGGGCGTTGGCCCCGGAAACGTTCCCTGCTATATCAACAGCAACGTGGATGTGGAACGGGCCTGCACCGATCTGATCCTCTCCAAAACCTTTGACAACGGTATGATCTGCGCCAGTGAGCAGGCGGTCATTGTGGACGAGGCCATCCAGCAGCAGTTTGAAACTTATATGAAGAAAAACCGCTGCTATTTCCTCAATGAGGAGGAGACCCAAAAGGTCTCGGATTATGTGATCAACAGCGAAAAGCAGGCAGTCAATTCGGCGGTGGTAGGCAAGCCGGCCGCCTGGATCGCCGCCCATGCGGGGATCAGCGTACCGGAAGATACCAAAATCCTTCTGGCCCGCCTGGCTGATGTTGGCCCTGACTATCCTCTTTCCCGGGAGAAGCTTTCTCCGGTGCTGGCCTACTATGTGGTCAAGGACTATCGGGAGGGCTTCCAGAAAGCGAAGAAGATGCTGGAGCTGGGAGGTCTGGGACATTCCGCTGTCATTCATTCCAATGACCTGGAGCTTTGCTCCGCTTACGGTGAAGAGATGAAGGTGGGGCGTGTCATCGCCAATTCTCCTTCCTCTCAGGGCGCCATCGGTGATATTTACAACACCAACACCCCCTCCCTGACCCTGGGCTGCGGTTCCTTTGGACGCAACTCCACTACCGCCAACGTCTCCTCGGTCAATCTCATCAACAAGAAACGCATCGCTTTCAGGAAGGTCAATATGCAGTGGTTCAAGGTTCCCAGCAAGATCTATTTTGAGAAAGATTCCGTTCAGTACCTGGAGAAGATGGCCGGCATCACCCGGGCCTTCATCGTCACTGACCCCACCATGGAAAAGCTGGGTTATGTGGACAAGGTACTTTACTATCTCCGCAAGAGGGCGGAATACTGCCATAGTGAGATCTATTCCGACGTGGAGCCGGATCCCTCCGTGGAGACCATCATGAAGGGCGTGGAGGCAATGAACCGCTTCCGTCCCGATGTGATCATTGCTTTGGGCGGCGGTTCCGCCATCGACGCGGCCAAGTGCATGTGGCTGTTTTATGAGCATCCCGAATCCTCTTTCAGCGGCATGAAGCTGAAGTTTATGGACATCCGCAAACGGGCCTTCAAGTTCCCCACCCTGGGCAAGAAGGCGGCGCTGGTGGCCATTCCCACCACCTCCGGTACAGGCAGTGAAGTTACCTCTTTCAGTGTCATTACCGACAAATCCAACGGCAACATCAAATATCCTTTGGCGGACTACGCTCTGACCCCCACAGTTGCCATCATCGATCCCCAGTTTGTGATGAGTATGCCTCGCACCATCACCGCCGATACCGGTATGGATGTTCTCACCCATGCCATTGAAGCCTATGTTTCGGTATTGGCCTCCGACTTCACAGATGGTCTGGCCATGAAAGCCATCGAGCTGGTGTTCAAGTATCTGCCCAGAGCTTATGAGAACGGCAGAGATGAGCTGGCACGGGAAAAGATGCACAACGCCTCCTGCATTGCAGGTATGGCTTTCACCAACGCTTTCCTGGGCGTGAACCATTCTCTGGCCCATAAGCTGGGCGGAGAGTTCCATATTTCTCATGGCCGGGCAAACGCGGTGCTGCTGCCTTATGTCATTGCCTACAACGCCTCCACTCCCACCAAGTTTACCATTTTCCCCAAGTATGAGAAATTTATCGCCGATGAAAAATACGCCCAGATCGCCCGTTACCTGGGACTGCCTGCCTCCACTACAGAGGAAGGGGTCCAGAGCCTCATCAAAGCGGTGCTGGAACTAGAAGCCAAGCTGAACATCACGCCCACCATCCAGTCCTGCGGCATTGATGAGAAAGAGTTCCTTTCCAAAGTGGATCTGCTGGCAGATCACGCTCTGGAGGATCAGTGCACCACAGCCAATCCCAAATATCCTCTGGTTCGGGAACTGAAGGATATCTACCTGAAAGCCTATTACGGCAAATAAAAATTGCGTTCTTCTCTACTTCCCCCTTTTTCTCTCTCCGGCTTTCGCCGCTTGCAGGGGCGAAAGCGGGAGGAAGGGTGGGCAGTCTGTCAGACTGCCCACCCTTCCTCTTTTGTATGGCTTACCCTTCATAGGTCCACCGGGGGAACATTAAAAATGGACACAGGTAGGAGGGAAGGAAAATTTTCAGCGCCTCTCAGGAGTGCTGTTGCAAGCAATTTCAGCATTTGCAAAAACAGCTCAGCAGGCAGCAAATCTTTGTTTTAAACTGCAAATTTCCGGGAGATATATTTTCGCACAGTTCTTACACCATCTCTGGCAATGACAGGAAGAAAAATGATATAATAAAATCAAAATATTGTTCTGAAATTCAGAACAGCAAAAATCAAAGCAGCCCCCCTTTCCATACATAGCTGCCCCTCTGGATAAAAATGAGATCATCTGCAAGCGTGTTATTTTTGAAAAAGGCTGATGGATATACCGAAACAAACAGGAGGTAATGAATGATGGAGTTTTGTTTTCCTTACGGTAAGCAGCAGCTGACACTGCAGCTGGAAGAACAGCACATACAGGGAGTTTTGCTCTCTCAGATTCATCATTACAAAGCAGCCAAAGGCCCCGCTGAATTGGTGGAAGACGCCTTGAAGCATCCTGTTGGAACGCTCCCTCTTTCCCAGCTTGCAGAGGGAAAGAAAAATATTGTTGTTATTGCCAGCGACCATACCCGCCCGGTTCCCAGCAAGGTGATTATTCCGGCCATGCTGCGGGAAATCCGGAAGGGAAGTCCTGATGCCCATATTACGATTTTGATCGCCACAGGCTGCCACAGGGGGACTACGCAAAAAGAACTGGTGGAAAAGTTTGGCCCCGAAATCGTTGCCTCAGAAGACATTGAGGTTCATGATTGCGATCGCTCGCCCATGGTTTCCATCGGTACTTTGCCCAGCGGAGGGGACTGTGCTGTCAACCGCCTTGCGGTGGAGGCGGATCTGTTGGTTTCTGAAGGATTTATAGAGCCCCATTTCTTTGCCGGTTTTTCCGGCGGACGAAAGAGTGTGTTGCCTGGTATTGCAAGCCGTTCTACAGTGCTGGCAAACCATTGCTCCGAGTTTATCGCGGATCCCTGCTCCCGCACCGGAATTTTGGAAAACAACCCCATTCATAAGGATATGCTTTGGGCCTGTAAAAAGGCCAGGCTGGCCTTTATTGTCAATGTGGTGCTCAACGCGGAAAAAGAGGTCATTTACGCTGTGGCGGGTGATGCGGAGCAAGCCCATCAGGAGGGATGCCGTTTTCTGTTATCCCTTTGTCAGGTCCAGTCCAGGGCGGCTGACATTGTGATTTCCACAAACGGCGGTTATCCTTTGGATCAAAATATCTATCAGGCGGTAAAAGGGATGACAGCCGCGGAGGCTACTGTCAAGCCGGGAGGAGTCATCATCATGGCGGCCAAATCCGATGACGGGCATGGGGGAGAGCATTTCTATCATCAAATGGCGGATGAGAAGGACATAGGCAAAACACTTTCTCTGTTTTTGGAACGCGGCCGAAATGAAACACAGGCCGATCAGTGGCAGAGTCAGATATTCATTCGTGTCCTTCATCGAGCCACCGTTATCTACGTGTCCGATGCGCCGGATGAGATGGTGCGGGGGCTGCATATGATTCCGGCCCATTCTCTGGAAGCGGCGATGGAATTGGCCAAAGATATCGTCAGAAAAGAAGACTATACAGTTACGGTCATTCCCGACGGCGTGTCCGTGATCGTTCGGTGAGTGTTGTTTTTCCCTTTGCTGGTATCAGGGGCAACCCCGAATACTGCCTCTCAATTTGATTGATACGCCGATATTTTGGACGATATCATTTGCGGAAAAGCTGTCGCTGCCTCCTTGCCGGAAGGCGAGGAGAAGGGCGACAGAAAAAATAAGGCTGGTAAGCAGATGGGCATTCTGCAAAAGCATCCAGCAAATCTCTGCAAGGGATTTTGAGGACCTTGCCGGCAGCATTGTACAGTATGATTTCATAAGAGAGCATAATCTTTGATCTAAGTTTTTTGACCAAAAAGAAAGCGGATGGGTTATCGAACCATCCGCTTTTCCTTTGCTGTAAACGCAAAGACAATTTATTAATTTTAGGGTGAAGATGGAAGGGGATGAGCCCAGCAGGATCAAGACAAAGATCCAAGACGCTCCATGGCAGCTTTTACTGGTAACGGCGCAGTGTTTCCTGGTAGGATTCCACAAGGTCATGGAGAATGTCGGTTTGGGCGAAATCGCTTTGATAGGCCAGATTGATTTCCCGCACCATACTCAGATTCTCCACCGGCAGCACCGCAATGGACTTTTTCTTCAGTTCTCCCAGACAGACGCTTCTGGGAAGAATGGATACACCAAAATCCCTTCGGATCAGGTCTTTGATGGTGGCGATGTTGTCCAGCTCCAGAATCACGTTGAAGTCGTTGATGCTTTGGTTATTGCTCTCCAGATGGGCCGCGAAGAGATTACGGGTGCCGGAACTGGGCAGACGCAGGATCATCCGTTCCTTTTTCAGCTCTTCCAGGGTGACCATGGCACGTTTGGCAAATGGATGATGCACCGACACTGCCAGCACCAGATAGTCGGTGTCCATCAGCAGGTAGCGGATCTCCGGGTCGGGAATCCTGCCCTCCACAATGGCCAGATCGATTTCATAGGACTTCAGCTTGCTATAAAGTTTATTGATAGTCCCTGTAATCATTTTAATCATAACATGATCGTTTTGGGCGCCGTAGTTTGCCAGAGCCTCTGCGATGGGATTGCTCTCCGCTGTATGGGTCACCCCCACGGTCAGGTGAGAAACCAAGCGGCGGCTGTCGCTGAGATCCTGCCGAAGGCTGTTATAGAGGCCAAGCATCTTTTTTGCGCAGTTGATGACTTCTTCACCTTCCCGCGTCACAACTACTTTCCCGTTGCTTCGGTCAAAGATACAGACATTCAGCTCTTCCTCCAGCACTTTGATGTGGTGGCTGACGGCAGGCTGGGTGATGGAAAGCTTGCGAGCCGCGCCTACAAAACTTTTGCATTTATAAACTTCCAGCAGCGTGTACAGCTTCGGATCCAGCATCTCAAAGACCTCCTATTATGATTTTTTATAGGTGCTTTCAAAATCTTCATTTTACATAATGGGTATCTGAGGCTATAATAACCACTATAACTAAATTCACCCCTGAAATCAAGAGGAGTAAATGATATGTATATCAGCAATGGATTTGAAGGTGTATACAGCTCTCCGGCAATGCAGTCGGCCCTTCGGCTGTATCTGCCCCGACAGGAAAAGACGTTTTCCCAGCCCCATCTGGATCTGAGCCCTCCCCAAAAGGCTTCCCCTAAAAGCGCCTGTCAGAAAAAGAAACAATAAAGCTTGTTAAGGAGAGTTTGCATCATGACCCTGACCCAATATATCAACAGCCAGTTTTCTGTGATCCAGGAACTGGATTTTTTTGCGCGTATTATTTTGGCCTGCATTTGCGGCGCGTGTATCGGCTTTGAAAGAAGCCGCCGCTTCAAGGAAGCGGGCATCCGCACCCATATCATAGTCTGCTGCGCAGCGGCGCTGCTGATGATCGTGTCCAAATATGGCTTTGCGGATCTGACCGGCTCTTTGGGAGATGTGTTCAACGGCACCAGAGGAGCGGACCCTGCCCGTGTTGCGGCTCAGGTGGTCAGCGGCGTCAGCTTTTTGGGCGCGGGGGTCATTTTTAAAAATGGCAATACCATCAAGGGCCTTACCACTGCTGCCGGACTTTGGGCCACTGCCGGTATCGGTTTGGCCATCGGTTCGGGGCTGTTTGTTTTGGGGATTTTTACAACAGCTGTAATAGCTGTGCTGCAGATCATCATGCACCGTTACACTGTAGGGGTGGACGCCATGGCGCTGAGCCGGTGGAGATTCAATGTTTCAGGACATGTGAACTTTATCCGCCAGTTGGAGGACTATGCGGCAAAGCATAGGCTTCAGATCGTGGAGAGCACTGTTACCCAGGAGGATAACGGTACCACCAGATATGAAATCGTTCTTCGTTCCCCTCATGATATGGATTTGGGAGATTTGGAGTTTTTCATCCAGTCCCATGAGGTTTCCAGCATCACCTGTGTTCCGGTGGGATAAGCAGAGAAATTTTGGGGACAGGAAGCAGCAGAAAAAGGGGGCCCTTTGTATAAGTTTGGGATATGGTTTCTTTTGTGGGCCGCAATTTGCACGGGGGATAATTTTTTAGATAAAAGAAGTTGTTTGGAAAAAAACAGCGTGTCCCTTTAGTGGGTTCCCCACAGATGATAAGTGGAGAACAGCATTAATGGCACCGTCCTGAATCAAAACAAATTTTCCCCTTGGCCCCCCTAAATATAAAAGGTGCCTGCTGTGACTGAAGCGGGCACCTTTTATACTATAGAAAACCCTGGTTTCAGGAACAAATGAAATTGAAAATCATAAAAATCAGGACATGCGCCTGATTTTTATACCACGACCCGCGCCCACCGGGGCGCGAAACCGGGGGTATCGCCGCTGGTTTCATCAGGAACCAAGCGGCGTATCCAGGGGGTATGGGATACCCCCTGGAAGCGTGTCGAACTTTTTCGACACGCTCAAAGGTGCCTGCTGTGATTGAAGCGGGCACCTTTTTAAGTTTAGGGTGTTGTATAGCAAAGGAGGCCGTTTTGGGGTATCTTCACATCGCTTTCTTTTGCACATTTTTCTATAAACTGGGCGCAGCTTGCTTTCAGGCCTGCGCCCAGATTTTTTCTGATGTCGGGAACATCATATCAGCCGGATAAAGCGGGAGGCGGCATATCCAGGCTGTCCGCCATCCTGCACTACATACCAGTCCGGAAGGGTTCCTACTACTGTCAGCCGGTGACCATTGGGGACGCAGCGGAGGATGGTGGACTTGGTATTGGGGCGGGAGCGGATATTCAGGCAGCCGGAGGAGACCTGCACCACGGCGGAGCGGGGCGGCTGGGCCTGGACGAAGGGAATGCCGAAATATTCCGTCAGCGCTTCCACGGTGGTTTTGGCGAGAAGGGGGATGTTGTTGCGGATCCAGGTGGCGTCCTGGCAGTTGTCGTGGAAGGCATATTCGATCAGTACACCGGGGGCTTTGGTTTTCAGCACCTCACCCAGGTAATCGGTGGGTTGGGCAGAAACCAGGTCCGGCTGGGGATAGATCTGACGAAGGTAATCCGCCAGAATTTCGGCAGCCCTCTTGCTTTGAGACCGGTCGGGATTGTAGAAAACGATGCTCCCTTGAAGGGTTCCAGCCAGGGCGGGCGGAGCGGCGTTGGAGTGAAGGGCCAGATGCAGGTCGTAGTTGCCCTCATTGGACTGAGCGATGGAACTGGCGGCAGTCATATCCGGCGTGTTGCGGGTAAAGGAGATGCCGTTGGAAATGAGCCAGGGCTCCATTTCGTCCGCGATGAGGTTCATGTACATTTCCTCATTGCCGCCGCAGATGTAAGGGTTGTATTCCTGTGTGGAGGGACTGAGATAAATGCTGGGCATAACCATCTTCCTTTCCGTGATCTGGAGTGTTTTCCTTTCATCTTATGCGGGGTGGGAAGGGTGAAGTCCATGAAACAGGGATAAATGGTGAATTTTGCTTCTTTATCAGTGGGGAGTGTTCCATCAGCGGCAAATAGCGGAAATCTGTGACCGGTTCATCGTGAAAGTTGGAAATATATGGTTCCCCTCTTTTAACAGGGCTCGGTGGAAAAAATCCATCTCTCCCATGTCAAAATAACTCGCCTGCGCCGATTTTTTGGTAAAACGTTCTTTTATGGGAGAATATGGTGCGCTGGGTGCCTTCTGGTTTGTCGCAGCTGATGTTTTCGCCTGTTTTCAGGAGAAGGGGATGGATTTTTTGTTCCGCAGGGCAGCGGAAGACCAGGAAGGTTCTTGTATAAAATCTGGTTTTGCGGTATCATTAAAGAATCGACACAATTCATTCCGGCTCCAGGCCGGCGGAAAGGAAGGCGAGCGGCTGTGAACAGAAAAACCGGTTTTTACCCCGCTGACATTTTGCTGCCAAAAACAGAGCTGGAGCGCTGGAGCGTGGTGGCCTGCGACCAGTTTACGTCGGACCCGGATTACTGGAGAGAGGTGGAGGAGCGGACTGAAGGCGTCCCATCCTCCGCCCATATTATCTTTCCGGAAGCAAAGCTGGGAAAAGTGGACTTTGAAGCCACGCTCCGGCAGATCCGCCGGGAGATGGACCGGTATCAGCAGGAGGATGTGTTCCGCCTGCTTCCTCAGGGAATGATCTATGTGGAACGCACTTTCGCCAGTGGAGCGGTGCGTCATGGGATTCTGGGGCGGCTGGACCTGGAGGAGTATGATTATCACACAGGTTCCGGCTCCCTCATCCGGGCCACGGAAGGAACGGTGCTGGACCGGCTTCCCCCCCGGGCGGCCATCCGGGAAGCGGCTTCTTTGGAGTGCCCTCATATCCTTACCCTCATTGATGACCCCGCCTGCTGTATTGTGGAAGGCTTGGCGGCGGAGAAGGACCAGATGGAGCTCCTTTATCATTTTCCCCTGATGATGGGAGGGGGTTCGGTGGCCGGCTGGCTGCTGACCACCGGGCAGCAGGGGCGGCTGATGGAACAACTGGAGCAGCTGGCAGATCCCCAGGTGTTTTCAGAAAAATATGGTCTTACCGGCGCTGCGCCCCTGGTTTACGCCATGGGGGACGGCAACCATTCCCTGGGAGCCGCCAAGAACTGCTGGGAGAAGATCAAAAAAACTCTTGCCCCACAGCAGCGTCAGACCCATCCCGCCCGGTATGCTTTGGCAGAGCTGGGAAACCTTCATGACCGGTCCCTGGTGTTTGAGGCGATCCATCGGGTGGTGTTCGGAGTGGATCACCATCATTTTCTGGAGGCGCTGGAAAAGTGGACAGCATCCCGGAATGGAAGCTTTTCCCCTCAGCGCTTCACCCTTTTGGCTGACGGCCAAGAGCGGGAGATGACCATTTCTGCTCCGGAGCATAGCTTGACCGTGGGCAGTATTCAGCGGTTTCTGGACGATTACCTGGCGGCCTACGGCGGTACGGTGGACTATATCCACGGCAGGCAGACGGTGGAGCGGCTGGCCCGGGAAGGGGCGGTGGGGCTGCTGCTGCCGGTAATGGATAAGGAGAGCCTGTTCCCGGCGGTGATTCAGGACGGAGCCTTGCCCCGAAAGACCTTTTCCATGGGGGAGGCGGAGGAAAAGCGCTATTACCTGGAATGCAGGAGGATTCTCCCCTGAAAAATGAAAAAGGAAGGCACGGAATACAGCAATGATCAATCAAAACTTGGAGCCTTTTTTGCAATGGGCAAAGGAGCGGGGCTGGCAACTGCGGCGCAACCGGACAGGACAATGCCAGCTGGACGGGAGCGTAACAAAGCGCTATCAGGTGCCTGAAAGCTACCTGGAGTTTCTGGGGGCTGTAAGGAGCTGCATCAGTCCCCAGGATACGGCGTGGTTTCTCTGTGAGGAGGATTATGCAGGAGGACAGGAGCTGATGTTCCGCTGGAATGAGCTGGAGCTGATGTCTCTGGCTGCCGCGGAGGACAAGGGGAACAAGGCGCGGATGGAGCGCATCGTCCGCTTCTGGGATGGCGCCATGCCCTTTTTTGTTTCTGTGGGAGGGGGCTACGGCTTTTTCGCGTTGGACACAAAGGAGCATCCCGGAGCGGTGCTTTATGGCTGTGAGCCTTATTTTGAGAAGGCGCAGCAGGTGGCGGAGGATCTGGATGGATTTCTGTCACTGCTGATGAAGGGTGAGATCGAGCTGGCGGAATGACCGCATGATTTCAGGAAAGGAAGGGGATTTCAGATGAAGATTTCCATTCTCTATTACAGTAAAACCGGTAAAACAGCAGAGATGGCACGGGAGATCGCCGCGGGAGTGGAGCAGGAGCCCGGCTGTCAGGCGGGCGTCTTTTCCCTGGAAGAAATGGACCTGGACTTTGTCCGGGACAGTGCCGCTGTGATGGTGGGGACCCCCACCTGGGTGGCCAGCACCACCTGGCATGTGAAAAAGTTCTTTGATGAGGACAGCAAGGATTGCGCGCTGGCAGGCAAGCTGGGCGGCGCTTTCGCTACCGCCAATTATCCTCAGGGGGGAGCGGACATCGCGATCCAGACCATTCTGGAGCATATGCTGGTAAAGGGAATGGTGGTTTATTCCAGCGGCGCGTCTTTGGGCCAGCCCTATATCCATCTGGGACCTGTGGCACTGAAGGACCAGTTTGAAGAGAGCCGGGAGCTGTTCCGGATTTATGGACGCCGTATGGCCCAAAAGGCCAGGGAGCTGTTTGGAGAATGATGGGGCAGGCGGAGAACCGTTTTTCCGGTGGATTTGACAGCTGTCAGGAGGCGGTGGAGTATATCCACAGCCTTCACCGCTTCAGCCGCAAGCCGGAACTGACCCGGATGGCCATGCTGATGGACAAGCTGGGGCATCCGGAGAGAAAATGCCGCTTCATCCATGTGGCCGGCACCAATGGAAAAGGGTCGGTTTCCGCTTTTCTGGCTGCGATGCTGCGGCAGGCGGGATATCGTGTGGGGCTGTATACCTCCCCCTTTATTGTGGATTTCCGGGAGCGCATCCAGTTGGATGGCCGGATGATCCCGCCGGAGGTTCTGGCGCAGCTGGCCGGAGAGGTCCGGATGGCTGGGGATCAGGTGGCCGAGGAGCTGGAAAGCCCCCGGGAGTTTGAGTTTATCACCGCTGTGGCGCTGCTGTACTACAGCCGGACGCCCTGTGATGTGGTGGTGCTGGAGGTGGGCCTGGGAGGGCGTTTTGACGCTACCAACATCATTCCGGCCCCATTGGCGGTGGTCATTCCTTCCATCGGCCTGGACCATACCCAGCTGTTGGGGGATACCATCCAGGAGATTGCCTTTGAGAAGAGTGGTGTCATCAAAGGGGGACATCCGGTGGTGGTAGGTCCGGGGATGGACCCTCAGGCGCTGAAAGTGATTCGCCGCAGATGCCGGGAAACAGGCAGCCCCTTGGTGGAATCCACTTGCGCCCATCTGTGCCGGGTGGTCTGTGACCGGGAGGGCAGCCGGATGCGGTACCGGGGGATGGACCTGACCCTGGGGCTGCGGGGCTCCTATCAGACCGGCAACTGCATGGCTGCCGTGGACACCGCTTTATGTTTGGAAAAGCAAGGCCTCCCCGTATCGGTGGAGGCGATTAAGGCGGGAGCAAAGACCGCCTTTTTGCCGGCGCGGCTGGAACAGATGGGTTGTGCTCCTTTGGTTTTGCTGGACGGGGCCCATAATCCTCCCGGCGTGGCGGCTCTCCGGGACAGTTTGATGGAGATGGGCGCCCGGAACATCATCGCTGTGGTGGGGATGATGGCGGATAAAAACTGTCAGCAGGCGCTGGACCAACTGACCCCTTTCCTCAAGGGATGTATCGTGACCGCACCCCCGGATAATCCCCGGGCGCTGGAGCCGCAGCAGCTGGCGGTGCTGGCAGAGCGGTGCTGCAGCCGTTTGGAGGTGGAGCCGGATTGCCGCAGAGCGTTGGACCGGGCGCTGTCTCTGGCGGGGCCGGAGGATACTGTACTGGTATTTGGTTCCTTGTATCTTGCTTCTGCGCTGCGTCCCGCCCTTCTTGAGCTGCGGGACGGTGGAAAGGATGATGGGCGATGAGAAACAAGCTTTTACGGATGGGTTTTGCCGCGGTGATGGCGGCTGTTTTGGCCGGATGCAGTTTTGGCCCTCAGCCCGCTGCGGTGGAAGAATCCGTTTCAAGCCAGATGACAGAAGAGGAGTTTGTGCAGGAGCTGGAGGAACTGCCCTTGCTGGTGGCGGCCAACGCCCTGCCGGAGGATCAACTGTTCCAAACGGCGGATTTTCGCTTTTATACCCAGCAGGATTCCTTTGCCACCTATGATATCTGGCAGCTGGAGCAGTGTCAGCAGGAGCTGGCGGCGCTGGTGCTGGGAGAAGAGGTTACTGATCCAGCCCAAATGGAGCGTCTTTCCCAGGCCAGCCAGGAGGTCTGGATCTATGGAGACCGGATGGACGGCTACAGTTATCAGATTCTGCTGCTGCAGGATGGGGAAGAGTATTTTTTGGTTACTGATATCTGGGGTGGGGAGGAATTCCGTCTTTTCCCGCTGGAAGATACAGATAACTTCCGCCGTATGGTGGAGGAGGCCCGTCAATCAGCTCAGCGCTTTGTACAGGGGCGGGATGTATTCACCGCTCCTGCGGGAGAGCTGACAGCCATTGGGGAGACGGGGATTCTTCACTGGATGGAGGCTTATACCAGCCAGGATGTGGTTACCTGGTATCGGATGGACAACTGCCAGGCTCAGCAGGTATCCCTTGTGGCGGGAGATGCCAGTGAATTTTGTGTTTCCGCCCATCTGAGCTATCAAAGCTACAGTCCCGCTCATCTGAGCGCCAACGGCCTGGGACAGCAGCTGGAGGGCGGAGCGATCCAGTGGGATGACTGCTATACCGAGTTCCGCATTGTCGCCAGAGGCGGGGATCAATATGAGATCCTCACGACTGGTACCGGCGGTGGGGGACAAGGCCTGGTACCGGCG
The DNA here is from genome assembly GCF_900104675.1 of Angelakisella massiliensis. Taxonomy (GTDB): domain Bacteria; phylum Bacillota; class Clostridia; order Oscillospirales; family Ruminococcaceae; genus Angelakisella; species Angelakisella massiliensis. The sequence goes on from NZ_LT629945.1 coordinate 1,234,458, forward strand.
GATGAGCAGGGTAATTTGATACCGCCCGCGGCGCCCACAGTGATGAATGAACAAAAAGCGGCACAGCTGCTGGCAAAGCCGGAGGAATTTCAGAGCCAGGCGCTGGCATATGGTTACGTTACCGAAGTTCCGGGAAAGACGGTAAATCTGGCGCTGGCGGAGCAGTGGGCTGATGGGTCGCAGCCAGGTGAGCTGGTGTATCTGTCGGCAGGAGAGAAGCCGGCGGTTTATGTCTTTGTTCGGGACGATCGGCCGGGTTATACCATCTGCTGGTACAATGCGGAAGGCTTCGGAAGCAGAAGATGCCTGTGGATCACAGAAGGAGGACAGACACTGCTGTTTGGAGCGGGGCTTTCAGGGGAAGGAGCGGAGGTATCCATCTCCAAAACAGGCAGCTGATTGCCGGGAGAGAACGGTTCTGTGACGGCGCCGTTTTCTTCAGCAATATTCCTTTGAAACTTCAGGCGGGAAAGAGGAACAAGATTGGAACAAAAACAGAAAAATGATTTTTCTCAGGGCAGCGTTGTGGGCAATATCATCCGGCTGGCTGTCCCTATGACTTTGGCCCAGCTGGTCAATGTGCTGTACAATGTGGTGGACCGGATGTACATCGGGCGCATCCCGGAAAACGCCACACTGGCGCTGACTGGTTTGGGGCTGTGCCTGCCCATCATCACCATGGTCATCGCCTTTGCCAATCTGTATGGTATGGGCGGCGCTCCTTTATGCTCCATCGCCCGGGGACGGGGAGAGGCAGAGGAAGCGGAATCCATCATGGGCAATTCCTTTACGCTGATGATGCTGACCGGCGTGGCGCTGATGGTTTTTTGTTATCTGTTCAAAAAACCAATGCTTTATCTCTTCGGCGCCAGCGATGTCACCTATCCTTATGCCAATGACTACCTGACCATTTATTTGCTGGGCACCCTGTTTGTCATGACCGGCCTTGGCATGAACAGCTTTGTCAATTCCCAGGGCTTTGGCCGTGTGGGAATGCTGACAGTGGTGCTGGGAGCGGTAGCAAACATCATTTTGGACCCCATCTTTATTTTTGTACTGGATATGGGAGTGCGGGGAGCGGCTATCGCTACGGTCATTTCCCAGATGCTTTCCACCATCTGGATTCTGACCTTTCTCACCGGTCCCAGGGCGATTTTACGCCTGCGGCTGTCCGCCATGCGGCTCAAGCTGGACCGGGTGCGGCGCATCGTCACCCTGGGCACTGCCGGCTTCATGATGTCTGTGACCAACAGCCTGGTGCAGATTCTCTGCAACGCCACCCTTCAGTCCACCGGCGGCGACTTGTATGTGGGAGTGATGACCATTCTCAACTCGGTGCGGGAGGTGATCCAGCTGCCCATCAGCGGTTTGACCAACAGTGCCCAGCCGGTGATGGGATTCAACTACGGCGCCGAGGAATATGGCCGTGTCAAACAGGGCATTCGTTTCCTGTCGGTGGCTACCATCGGTTATACTGTGACCGCCTGGGGGCTGGTTCATCTGTTCCCGGTGTTTTTCATTCACCTGTTCAACCATGAAGCGCAGCTGGTGGAGGCGGCGGTGCCTGCCATGCGGATCTATTTCTTTGGATTTTTCATGATGGCACTGCAAATGATAGGCCAGAGCGTCTTTGTAGCGTTGGGAAAATCCCGTCAGGCCATCTTCTTTTCCATGCTCAGGAAGGTGATCATTGTAGCGCCGCTGACGATTTTGCTGCCGATGATTCCCGCACTGGGGACAAATGGTGTTTTTCTGGCGGAGCCTGTTTCCAATTTTATCGGCGGGGCCGCCTGCTTTTTGACCATGCTGCATATTGTCTGGAGGGAACTGACCAGACGGGAACAGCTGGCCGGTCAGGTGTAATTCGGCCTGTTTGGGAGAGCGTTTTTTGCCGGGGGAACTTTCCCTGAAATAAAATCTGTTACAGTAAAATAGACAAAAGTGATAGGAGAGCCTGTATGGAACCATCCGTCAGTATCATTGTCCCCGTTTATAACGCGGGTAAAACCATCTCTCGCTGTGTGGACAGTATTTTGAAACAGACCTGCCGGGATTTTGAGCTGCTGCTGATCGATGACGGCAGCACGGATCATTCCGGCGCCATTTGTGATGATTACCAGGCCAGAGATTCCCGGGTCCGGGTATTTCATCAGCAGAATTCAGGGGTTTCCGCTGCGCGGAATTTGGCGCTGAGGGAAGCGAAAGGAGAATATCTCCAGTTTGTGGACAGCGACGACTGGATCACCCCCGATGCAACCGCTTCCCTGCTGCGGGCAGCCAGAGATAATGACTGTGATATGGTCATTGCGGATTTTTACCGGGTAGTGGGGGAGCGGGTCTCTCCCAAAGGGGATATTGAGGAAACCGGCGTTATGACCCGTCAGGAGTTTGCCTCCCATATGATGGAGAATCCGGGGGATTATTACTATGGGGTGCTGTGGAACAAGCTGTACCGGCGGCAGCCTGTGATGGAACACCGGCTGGAGATGAATCCCGCCATCAGCTGGTGTGAGGATTTTATGTTCAACCTGGAATATATCCGTTATACCCAGCGAATCATCGCTCTTCAGGTTCCCATTTATTATTATGTGAAAACCAAGGGCTCTTTGGTCAGCCAAAGTGTCAGCCTGTCCAGAGTGGTTCGCATGAAGCTGGCAGTGTTTGAGTACTACAATCAGTTTTACCGGACAGTGCTGGATGAGGAAGCCTATGAGAAAAGCAAGCTGAAAATTTACCGCTTTTTGGTGGACGCGGCTGGAGATGGCGTGGTGCCTCCGGGGATTTTACCTGGTTCTGCCAAGCTGGGAACAGAACGTTTCCATGTGAATAATGATATTCTGGCGGGAGAGGGACCGCTGTTTGATCAGTTCCGGCGGCGCAAGCTGATGGACCGCTACCTGGAGACCGCCGCCCTCAAGCATGGGCTGACCCTTGCGGAGATGCGGCTGATGCTGTATTTGCGGCAGATTCCGGCAGAAATCACCAGAGGAGATCTGGCAGACTTTGTTTCCCTGCCCCTTCGTACTTGCTGGGCGCTGCTGCAAAAGCTGGTTTCACGGGGCCTGGTGGATGTGTCCCCGGAGGGAAGCACCCGGGAAAAGGGTGGGAAAAAGCTGTTTCGGATCACCTTTTCCTCTCAGGCGTCCCCCATTCTGGCGGATTTGGCCACCACCGTGTTGGATTACCGTATGACGATGATGGCGGGGCTTTCTCAGGAGGAGATTGGGGCTTATAATGCCACCAGTGAAAAAATCCAAAATAACATCCGGCAAGTGCTGTAATGCCGCTGTGGAACTGTTTCATAGTTCCAATGGAGTTGTCAAAGCTCCGGTCCTGCTCATCAAAAGGTGAAAGGGACCGGGGCTTTTTTGCATCTGGCGAAAGCCATGAGCGTGGCAGAATGATGCGAATTCAGGACCAATGACAGCTTGGCGAAGCGGGTGAAAATAACTTTCTGTGGAAGAGGGATCCTTTTAATAAAGGACGCGCGTTTTTAGATATTTCCCTTCCCCCTTGCTTCGACCAATTTTTCGCCGGTCCTCCGTTATCCTTGAAAAAGGGACGGAGGACCGGCTTTTTTTGCGGAATCGGAGCTCCGCTCAAAGAAAGGACGACGAAACGATGGCAGTCAAAATCACAGTGGAGGAAGAACAGATGACCGCGCGCCTTGCCGGTGAGATCGATCATCACGCGGCCCAGCAGCTGCGGGAGGAGATCGACAGCCGGGCGCAGCAGTGCAGGCCGCAGCGGCTGGTATTGGATTTTGCCCGGGTGGAGTTTATGGATTCCTCCGGTATTGGTCTGGTACTGGGGCGCTACCGGTTGATGGAGGAGCTGGGGGGACAGCTGATCGTCACGGGACTTCCCCGGCACCTGAGAAAAGTGATGCGTGTGGCGGGCATTGAAAGCCTGCCGATTCAGCTTCGGGGAGGTGAGGACGAATGAAGGCGCTCAACAGTGTAAAGGCGGTATTTCCAAGCCGTTCGGTCAATGAAGGCTTTGCCCGATCAGTGGTAGCGGCGTTTGCCTCCACCGTGGACCCTACAGTGGACGAGCTGTGTGATATTCGTATGGCGGTGTCCGAGGCGGTGACCAACGCCATTGTCCATGGCTATCGGGATACATTGGGAATGGTGTACATAACCGTTTCGCTGTATCCAGGAGGGCTTTTGAGGATCAAGGTACAGGACAAGGGGTGCGGCATACCGGATGTTCAAAAGGCCATGGAACCGCTGTATACCACCTGCCAGACTGGAGAACGGGCGGGCCTGGGCTTTGCGGTGATGGAGGAAATGATGGACCGGGTACGGGTGAAATCCCAGGTGGGCAAGGGAACCACCGTAACCCTGGATAAGAAACTGACCACCCGGGGCGAGTGAAAAAACAAGGCAGGAAGGGGGAGACAGAATGGCGGCGGAAGCAGCTCCGGTGCTGGAACGTTCAGAGCTGGTGGAACAGAATCTGGGGCTGGTGCACGCCTGCGCCCATCGCTTCAAGGGGCGGGGAATCGAGTATGATGACCTGTTCCAGGCGGGATGTGTGGGACTGGTGAAGGCAATCGATGCCTTTGATTCCGGGCGGGGGGTCATGTTCTCCACCTACGCGGTGCCGGTGATACTGGGAGAGATCCGCCGGCTGTTCCGGGATGGAGGAACGGTCAAGGTCAGCCGCAGCATCAAGGAGCTGGGGATCAAAGCCCTGCGGTGCAGGGAGCGGCTGAGCGGCGCCATGGGGCAGGAGCCCACTGTTTCCCAGGTAGCCGACGCCATGGGCAGGCCGATGGAGGAGGTGGCCCAGGCCATTGCCGCCACCACGCCGCCGGTTTCCCTCACGGAGCAGGAGGATGAAGGGGGAGGACAAATCGATCTGCCCACAGAATCGCCTGAGGAGCGTGTGTCCGACCTGCTCACGTTACAGCAGCTGTTGGAGGAGCTGGAGCAGCGGGATCGGGAGCTGATCCGCCTGCGGTATTTTGGCTCCATGACCCAGAGTGAGACCGCCCGTCGGCTGGGAATGACACAGGTGCAGGTTTCCAGAAGGGAAAAGAAGCTGCTGGAGTATTTCCGGGGCCGGATGCTGTGAAAGGAAAAGACCATGGACCAAGGGCGTTTTTTCTGAAAAGCAGACTGCATTTTTCTCTTGTCATTTTTAAAAGCGAGGTTTTCCAGGCTGAAACCGGTTTGGAAAACCTCGCTTTTTGTGGTGTTTTGATTTTGGGTAAGACTGCCTAATTGTTGAGGATGGAAGTGGAGGTGCTCTCCTGGATTTCAAAGGAAGCGGTGGAATGTTCCTGATAGCGTCCGGGCCAGAGGATGGGATTGCCGGAACCATCTGTGCAGGAGAGAAAGGCTTGGTAGAGAAAATGCTCCTTGCTTTCCAGAGAAATGGAGAAAAGAAAATAGGTATGTCCATCTCCGGCGGTGAACAGGGCGTCCTGCCCCACAGTCTTTTGAATGGTGCCGGCGGGGATCCATTCTTGCCCACCGTCTTCCGATACAAGGGTCAGGGTGCAGGTGAAAGTGGATACATTGGGATCGTCTACCCTGCCGTAGAGATATACCATTTTTCCGCTCCGGTCCGATACCATATGGTAGCCGGGCTGTACCGGCAAACCTTCTTTCACTGCCACAGCGCCCTTCCAAAATCCGGACCATCCCATCAGAGGATGAAAGCGGGAAGCGGTCAGCAGCAGAGCGTCTTCATTGGCCATCAGATAAATTCGGCTGGTGCGCATCCCCACCAAAGTGGGGTCGTAAAAGGACTTCACCACTTCCATGGGGGCGATTCCCGCACACTGGCGCATATATTCCGCTCCCTGTCGGGGCAGCAGGGGATAAATGCCGCAGACACTGAAAAAGAGCATCAGCGACACCAGGGCGCCCAACCATTTTAAGGCGGTCCGGCGGCGGGAGGGAGGAGTTTTTCTTCGCTTTTTCATGACAGCACCTCCCACTTGAGGGGAATTTCCGTGGACAGTTCCATGCCGTACCAGGATAGTTCCAGGGTAGCCGACGGGATATCCGGTTCCACCTGGATCACATTGGTCCAATAGGCGGCGCCCCCGCTGCTGCTTCCGCCGCCACCTCCGCTCCGTCCATTGACGGTAATGGATTGCCGGAGGTTATCCGGTGCGGGTCCCAGGGGGTTTTTGTTATACACACAGGAGGAAACACAGATGTAAGCGCCGTTTTCATCCTTTCCCAAACCGATGCGGTAGATGGATATCATATACTCTCCTCCATCCAGCAGGATGGGCTCCCACTCCTGCCAGACTGCGTTTTGGGTGCTGCCCAATTGGTAATCGCCACCCTTGAGAGGGAAGAAGCGGGCAGTAAGGTTATCCACCAGAATGCTGCCGGAAAGCAGAAGAGGCATGATCAGCGTCAGCACCGTCAGCAGCAAAAGTCCCTGGCAAATCCTTTTCAGCCACAGCCAGAAGCGGGAAAGCTGTGCGTTCCAGTCACGGCCGATGGCTGCCGGGTCTCCCATGGCTTCCACCGCCCGGTTTCGGGCCTCCTCCACAGGCCAGCCGCTTTCAGTGAGGGCCTCAGTATGGTCCTCCAGATGGGCGGCCAGTTCCTCCAAAAAAGAAGCTGCCTCTTTTTCCGTCGCACGGTTCAGCTGATGCTTAACAGCGTCCAGAAAGGCTGCGAAATCTTCCATAAAAGCCGCCTCCTAGTCCAATACCGCCAGCTTTACCACGCTGCTGACCCCCTGCTGATAAGCTTCCCACTGCCGTGCTTCCTGCCGCAGCAGCAGCTTTCCGGAAGCGGTGAGGTGATAATACTTTCGGATCCGCCCGGAAGGAGCCTGCTGCTCATAGGAGCGGACAGCGCCCTGGTTTTCCAGCTTCCGCAGAACCGGATAAAGGGTGCCCTCCTGCATGGAAAAGGTGCTGTCAAACTTTTGCTCCAGTCTGGAAATCATTTGATAACCGTACATATCCTCCGTTGACAGCAGCGACAACACCAACAAAGCGGTATGCTCCACAGCCTTTTTGCCCATAAAGATCCTCCCTTCAGATATACCTGGAAATTCTATGCTTCTGCCATTAGTATACCTGGAATATCAAGGTATGTCAAGACAGGAAAATCATTGCATTTCAGCTGTGAGCGCCATATAATAAAAGTGGAAGAAGAGATAAACCGTCAAAGGAGGGAAAAGGATGCGCTGTCAACGCTGTGGTCATCAGGTACAGGAAGGAAATTTTTGTCCTGTCTGCGGGGCTCCCCTCAGAGAAGCTCCCTTTGGGCCAGGTGGAAGTTTTTATCAGCATGTGCAGCGGCCGGATTTGGGAAGCAGATTTTCTCCGCCGCCGCCTCCGCCGTCAAACAGCTGGTGGAGGAGAGACAACCAGAAAAAGAGACTGCCGGTTGCGGTAGTGATTTTGGCTGCGGCAGCAATCATTTTGATGGTGCTTGTGGGATGGGCTGTCAGTTTCCGCACCGCATGGGAAGCTTTTGAGTATGAAATGGGCGGAGGCTACAGTGACGAATATGATGGGGATCTGTTCCGCTACTATTATGATTACGGCTATGGCTTTGACGACGGTGATGATTACGGTTACGGCTTTAATTACGGCTATGGCTTTGATGACGGTGACGATTACCGTTATGAAGATGATGATGGCTATGGTTGGGGAGAAGATTCGCACCAAATGTGTTCTTTTCGGGGAAATTCAGGCGTTATTTACAATATAGCCCTTGATTTTGAAGATGCTTTTTGATATGTTTAAAAGCGATGACAGAATAATCCCTTGATGTCTGCGAAAGGCGGCGTAGGGGCGAGAGAAAGAGGTGACGTCGGTTGAGATTTTGTCATAAAGTAACGGCGGGGATACTGCTTTCGGTGCTCTTTGCCACCAATGCCTGGGCAGTGGAACCCAGGACGCCATCTCCGGCGCAGACGGAAGTGGAGCCGGAGGCCATCACTGCAACCTGGTCCGGACGGGAAAAGGATGAGGTCTGGAATACGACTTTTCACCGCATTCAGGCGGCGGACAGCAGTTTGATCATTGATGTCAACGCTTCCGGCTGTTCGGGATTGCCCTGGAGCGTGATGGAGGCGATCCGTCTTAAAGGGGTAGGCTTGGACATTACATGGAGCGGTGGAACCATTATTATACCTCCCGGTTCTGCCAGGGCGCCTGAAACAGGGCGGATCTATTGGCCTTTTGAACTGTTGGGGAGTATGTACCGCAATACCAGTACAACGGTTTATGCTCAGGTGCGCAATCCGGAAACCGGGGGACCTGGTCCGGAGGCTTGGATGGAGAACCTTTGAACAGCAGAATTTAAAAAGACACCTGAAGAACAAATACAAAAGAGGGATGACACGGTTTGCCAGTGTCATTCCTCTTTTTATATGTGGAAGGATATGGTAAAAACGGCGTAAGCTGCTCCAGACAAAAGGAATGATCTGAACGATTTAACGGCATTTTTGAATACAAAAGTCCTTGTATGATGGATATTACGCTCAAAAACACTGCACAATAGGGGCTCCTTTTTCGGAAAAAACGGAGAAAAATCCTTGTAGATTGGCTTTTTAAGCGGATTTGTGCTATAATAAACAATAACAGAAGAAATATCGCGGCATTTGGTGAAGCAGCTCCGCAAGGGAGAGGCGGAAATTTTTGTCGCTGTATTTTTCTGGGATCAAGTGTGGCAACGGTTCAAGCAAAGAAGAAAAAAGGAGGGCTTTCCAATGGACAGTACGATGGAGCTTGTTCGGATGAAGAGCAAACTGGCAGTGTATCGAAATGGCCTGCACCGTGCAAAGGAAAAAGGTGACATGGACGCGGCGAGAGACTGGCTCAATAATATGGTCGAGCTGAAAAAAGAGATCGCCCGCCTTTCCTCCCAGTAACGATTGACAGAGTGTGGGCACAATATCAAAATCCAGGTTTGCAGCCTGGATTTTTTCTTTTGCAGTCAAGTCAAAAGAGAACGGCCGCCCTTTTGTCAAAGAGTTGAAAAGGACCTTTCATCACAGCTGCCTGGGGAAATATGAGCGGAGGATCCCGGCGAAAAGGATATTGGGAAAGGGTGGCTGCGTTCTTCCCATTACTTCCCGGTGGCGGGAGCGCGTCCTGTGCGGTATACTGAAAACAGCCCCTGTTGGGCAGAAACAAAAAGGAGGGAATGTATATGGAGCGCAGCTCATTTTACAGTGAGATAGAGATGGATGGACAGCTGATCCGATGCAGCTACCGGGTGATTGAGGAAAGAAAGGGTACATATGGTTTGCTTTGCAGCCAGGAAGGTATGGAAAAGGGAGAACTATGCCGCTTGCGCAGTGTCTTCCGGAATGAGGAAACAGCAGAGGCTATGGCGGAATTTTTGGCTCAAAAACAGGTGATGCCGGTACATATACGGGATGTGCTCCAGGATCTGCTGCCCTGAAGACTTTGACATACTGTGATTCCAGCCTTTGGCAGGGCGGGAGAATATGATTTTCATAAAGCATACAAGAAAAAGCCCCCGACAGGCCGGCAGTATAACCGGTCTATCGGGGGCTTTGCAGTGACGGAAAGGGAGCTTCAGGAGAAACTTAGTCCTCCTCTTCCTCCTCAGGAGGATTGCCCCAGTTGTTCCAGACGTTCTGAACATCGTCGTTGTCGTCCAGCAGGTCCAGCAGCTTGCTCATCTTTTCCCGCAGCTCAGGATCGTCGATATTGGTGGTGGTAACAGGCAGATACTCCACCTCGCCGGAAGAGAGTGTGTAACCTTTGGCTTCCAGACCTTCCCGGACGGCGCGGACGTCGTTGACGCCTGTGAGGACCTGAACGGAACCATCAGCAAAATCCACATCCTCGGCGCCTACATCGAAGCAGTCCTCCAGTACCTTTTCCTCATCCAGTTCACCGTCGGGATCGTCGATGACCACAACGCCCCGGGGATTGAACAGGAAGGAAACGCTGCCGGTCTGTCCCAGATTGCCGCCGCATTTGTCGAAGTAATGACGCAGATCACCGGCGGTACGGTTGCGGTTGTCGGTGAGGGTCTCCACGATCAGGGCTACGCCGGAAGGTCCGTAACCCTCATACATCAGTTCCTCGTAATTGTTCTTGTCATCGCTGCCCGCGGCCTTTTTGATGCAGCGGTCGATGTTATCGTTGGGCATATTGACGCTCTTGGCCTTGGCGATGCAGTCCCGCAGCTTGCCATTGACGGAAGGATCAGGACCGCCCTCCTTTACCGCCACGGAGATCTCACGGGCCACTTTGGTAAAGATTTTGGCGCGCTGGGCGTCGGAAGCGCCCTTTTTCCGCTTAATATTGTTCCATTTGGAATGTCCAGACATAGGTTACGTTCCTTTCTCGTTGGTTTCCGCCCAAACAGCAGGCTTCACAAGGTTTTATTTTAGCACCGTGTCCATAGCCTTGTCAAGGCGGCAAAACGGCTTTCCATGCCGCCGCAGAGCAAGTACAGGGAGGAAAAAGCCCCCCTCGCCTTTGCCGGAATGGAAGGGTCAGCCCATGATGTTTCTGGGATGCCCCTCCATCCACAGCCGGACATTTTCAAAGACCATCTCGCCACGGATTTCCATGCTCTCCGCGGTGGCGAAAGCCACGTGAGGGGTTAGAATGGTGTTGGGCGCGCCGGTGAGAGGATGATCGGCAGGAATGGGAGGCTCCATCTCAAAGACGTCGATACCGGCCCCCGCCAGTTTTCCTGCCTTCAGCGCATCCGCCAAAGCGGCGTTATCCACCACCACGCCCCGGGCGGTGTTGATCAGCAGGGCGGTGGGCTTCATCAGCGCCAGCTTTTCTTTGTCAATAAGACCTTTGGTCTCTGCGGTGGCGGGAACGTGGAGGCTGACGATATCGCTCTGGGTCAGCAGCTGTTCCAATGTCAGGTATTCCACGCCATCCACTGTTGTACCGGCAGCCACAGAACGGCGGTTGGCCACCACACGGCAGCCGAAAGCTTTGGCCAGCTGGGCCACCCGGCCACCGATGGCGCCGGCGCCTACCACGCCGAAGGTCTTTCCCTTCAGTTCAAACCCTACCAGACCAGCCTTGGTACCGCAGCTGCGGGCCGCGGTATCGCAGGCAGAGATACGGCGCAGCAGGCCGAAAACCAATCCGAATACCAGCTCTGCCACCGAATCGGTGGAGTATCCGGCACAGTTGCATACCAGGATACCTTTTTCCTTGCACAGCTCCATGGGCACATGATCCACGCCGGTAAATGCCACCGAGATCAGCCGCAGTCTGGGACAGGCATCCACCACCTGGGGCGGCAGGGGAGAATTGGCGATCATCAGCACATCGGCGTCCTTGGCCCGGCGGATCAGCTCATCGGTATCCCGACAGCCGTCGTCATAGGCAGTAAACTGATGGCCCTGAGCCTCAAAGGGAGCGGCCAGCTGAGACAATTTTTCCCGGCTGATGGCCAGGGATTCCAGCAAAACGATATTCATGGCAAAAGACCTCCAGCACCGGTATCCCGGTACATATTTTCAGGCGGCTACCGCCGCAGCAGTTCCAGCATAAGGCTTCCCGCAGGGAAAGTCAAGAAATGTTCCCGATGAAAAAAGTCCTTTTCGCCGGGAGGGAAAATCAGTTGTTTTCTTCAGAAGGAGGCATCCGGTATCCCACCCCGTTTTCTGTGAGGATATAACAGGGCGTACCGGGACAGGCCTCCAGCTTGCGGCGAATATTGGTGACATTCACCCGGAGGATTTTATTGTTTTCATTGTGATAGGGGCCCCAGATCCGCTCCATAATGAGCCTGTGGCTGAGGACCCGGCCGCTGTTGCGGGCCAGAAGCTCCACAATGCGGTATTCAATGGGCGTCAGGCGGACAGACTTGTCCCCCAGCTGAACCAGACGGCGGTGAAAGTCGATCAGTAGATCTTTGTAACGGTAACCGCCGGTGGGATTGTCTGCCTCCATCAATCTGCGGCTGAGACGAATGGCAGCACGGATATAGGCAGGAAATTGGAGAGAATCCCAGGGAGAGGAAAGAATGCTGTCCACGCCAATATCCAGCAGCAGAACGGTTTCTGTTTCCGACAAAGGAGAAGAAAGGATCAGAATGGGACGCAGATACCATTCCCGCAGTTTTTCCACCAGCCATCGGGGATCCATAGAGGTCATCTCCAGGTCCAAAACAATGGCGTCCGGCAGATGGGAAATGGCCAATGTCAGCGTCTCCTGGCCGCTTTTTGCACAGATGGGAAGAAACTTCGCTTCCTCCAAAAGTGCGGAAAGACACTGAAGCTTATGGGGATTTTCAGACGAAAGAAGGATTTTTCCTGTAACCATAGCTGAATTACCTCTCATCGGGCCTGCTTTTGTTTACTTTCGTGGTCGCCTCGGAAAAGGGGAAAAAATAAATCAGCTTCGCTCCATGGGCAGAGAAAAAGGATAACAGAAAGAATGGATCAATAAAGTTGCCGGTTTTTTAATCAAAAGGCTCTGGGCGTCTGTTTTTTTGGTTTGGACATAAGAAATGATTCTTTTTATATTAATATTATATCATCAGAAAAGGTTTGGGGGCAATGTTTTCCTGATGGAAAGGGGAGAATGTCTTCCAATCGGAGAAAAAATAGAGGTTGGAAAACAAAAACTTGCATTTTTAGCAAATTCTTAGCGTTTTAGGGCTGTACGAGGGCAAAGTTTTCCACTATAATTGATATCAAATATTTCTAAATCTTGTTCCAAATATGAAAAAACAATCGTTATTATATGACAAAATCAGATATATTTTGTTTTCACTGTGGCCTACGAGACCGCGATGAAAGAATAAAGAACCCTGAAAGAATTGAAGGAGGAACCTGAGTATGACCAAGAAGCTGATTTGCCTTGCAATGGCTGCCATGATGATTTTCACAGGCTGCCGCGGCGCTGAGGCTCCCGCTGAATCTGCCCCTGCCTCCACCCCTGCTTCCAGCACCGGTGAGGCCCCTGCTGAATCTGCCCCTGCCGCAACCGAGAACTTCAAGATCGGTATCATCACCGGTACCGCTTCCCAGGGTGATGAGGAGATCACCCAGGCCAACAAGATGAAAGAGAAGTATGGCGATATGATCGTTACCGCCACCTATCCGGATAACTTCACCACCGAGACCGAGACGGTTATTTCCAACGCGGTGGCCATGGCTTCCGACCCTGACGTCAAGGCCATTGTCTGGTGTCAGGCTGTTCCCGGTACCGCCGCTGCCATCGATAAGGTGCGGGAGACTCGCCCCGACATGATCTTTATCGCCGGTACCCCTGGTGAGGACCCTGGCGTTATCGATCCCAAAGCGGACATTGTGCTTCAGGTAGATGAGCCCGGCTGCGGCATCACCATTCCTCCCCAGGCCAAGATCCAGGGTGCCAAGACCCTGATCCACTACTCTTTCCCCCGGCACATGAGCTATGCGCTGATCGTTGCCCGCCATGAGAACCTGAAAAAGTACTGCGCTGAAAATGGCATCGAGCTGGTGGACGTCACCGCTCCCGATCCCACCGGTGACAGCGGTGTCCCCGGCGCTCAGCAGTTCATCCTGGAGGACGTTCCGCGCCAGATCGAGAAGTATGGCAAGGACACCGTGTTCTTCACCACTAATTGCAGCATGCAGGAGCCTCTGATCCGCAAGGTCTTTGAGGAAGGCGCCATCTACACCCTCCAGTGCTGCCCCTCTCCCTTCCATGCCTTCCCCGCGGCGCTGAACATTGATATGTCCGGCCACGAAGCGGATGTCAACTACCTGCTGGAGCAGCTGAAGACCAAGGTGGATGAGGCTGGTATGACTGGTCGTGTTTCCACCTGGGGCGTTCCCTGCAATATGCTGTTCATTTCCGCCGGTGTTGAGTATGCAAAGAAGATCCTGGAAGGCCAGACCAACGGCACTCTGGATGACGCGGTCCTCCGCTCCACCATTCAGGAGTGTGCTGAAGAGTTCTATCCCGGCATCCAGATGACTGTGGAGAACTATGAGGAGAACGGAAACTCTGTGGCCAATCACTATCTGGTTATGTCCGACTTCGTTACCTTCTGATCCATTGGCGTATATCCTGAACTCAAAACAGATCTGAACAACAGGACCCGCCAGCTGGCTTTTACAGGCTGGCGGGTCATTTTGTTGGAGGGTCTGCATGAATAACAGAAAAGCAAGTGATAAGGGAGGTATGACATTGGAGCGAAGCTACGTCCTGAAGATGGACAATATCTCCAAGGAATACAGCGGCAACCGGGTGCTCAAGGGGGTCAGCCTCCAGGTGCGGCCCGGTGAGATCCATGCCCTCATGGGAGAAAACGGTGCGGGCAAATCTACGCTGATGAACATTTTGTTCGGCATGCCGGTGATCCATTCCACCGGCGGCTTTGAAGGCACCATTGAGGTGGATGGTCAGCCGGTGAAGATTGATACGCCTGTCAAGGCCATGGAGCTGGGCATTGGCATGGTCCATCAGGAATTTATGCTGATTCCCGGTTTTACCGTCACCGAGAATATCAAAATTGGCCGGGAACTGAGCCATCCCAATCTGGTCAGCAGGCTGGTGGGAAAAAGTATGGAGATCCTGGATCGGGCAGCCATGAAAAAGGATGCTCAGGCGGCGCTGGACACCATTGGCCTCAAGCTTTCCCCCAGTCAGAAGGTGGGAGGGCTGCCGGTAGGCTATATGCAGTTTGTGGAGATCGCCCGTGAAATCGACAAGACCGGTATCAAGCTGCTGGTATTCGACGAGCCGACGGCGGTGCTTACCGAGAGTGAGGCTGCCCGTTTGCTGGAGACGATGAAAGTGATTGCCTCCCGGGGAATCGCCATTATCTTTATCACCCACCGTCTGGATGAGGTGATGGAGGTGGCAGACAGTCTGACGGTATTGCGTGACGGCGAGTTTGTGGCCCGCCGGGAGATCGCCGAGACCAGCGTGGTGGAGATCGCCGAGCTGATGATCGGACGCAAGGTGGAGAAACTGGTGGAGGACCAGGGGGAGGATACCCGTGTCCTTTCTGACGACAACATTGCCGTCAGCCTGCGCAACTATGTGGTACATATGCCCGGCGAGCTGGTCAAGGGCGTTGATCTGGACATCCGCAAAGGGGAGATCTTCGGCATCGGCGGTCTGGCAGGCCAGGGCAAGCTGGGTATTCCCAACGGCATCATGGGATTATATACCGCGTCAGGTGAGGTGCGGGTCAACGGAGAGCTGCTGGATCTGAGCCGTTTGGGTGAAGCGCTCCACCATAAGGTGGCCTTTGTTTCCGAGGACCGCCGGGGCGTGGGCCTGCTGCTGGATGAAAGCATTGAAAAGAATATTGTTTTCTCCGCCATGCAGGTGAACAATGACTTTTTCCACAAGTATGGATGGATTCGCCTCCACAATGGCAGCGCCACCCGGCGTCATGCCGAGGAAATGGTCAAGAAGCTGGATATCCGCTGCACCGGCATCCGTCAAATGGCGGGACGCCTTTCCGGCGGCAATCAGCAGAAAGTATGTCTGGCCCGGGCGCTGACCTTGAATCCCGAAATCCTGTTTGTATCGGAACCTACCCGAGGCATCGATATCGGCGCCAAAAAGCTGGTGCTGGAATATTTGGTGAAGCTCAACCGGGAGCAGGGAATGACCGTTATTGTTGTTTCCTCCGAGCTGGCGGAGCTGCGGTCAGTCTGTGACCGGATCGCCATTGTGTCCGACGGCCGCCTGGCCAGCATCCTGAAGCCCGATGATTCCGACGCCGATTTTGGCCTGGCAATGTCCGGCGGTCTCAAGCAAGGAGGTGGACAGCGTGCGGGATAACGCAAAAGTATTGGTCCGGCAGGTGGGTCTGCCCCGCATTATCATCGCGGGATTCTTCCTGCTGCTGCTGGTGGCGGCAGGAGGCTTCCAGATGGATCTGCTCCAGCTGTGCAGCGACTTCCTCCGCCGCTGGGGTATGTATGGCGTGCTGGTGTTGGCGATGGTGCCGGCTGTTCAGTGCGGCATCGGCCTGAACTTTGGTATCTCCATGGGTATTGTGGGCGGCCTGTTGGGCGGACTGATCGTCGTTGAGTTCCGTCTGGCCAACATTCCCGCCCTGGTGGCGGTCCATCCGCTGCTGGCCCAGTGGGTGGGTATTCTCATCGCCATCCTCATTGGCGTTGTATTGGCTGCCGGAATCGGCTGGCTGTATGCTCTGCTGCTCAACCGGGTCAAGGGGTCTGAAATGACGGTGACCACCTATGTAGGCTTTTCCATCATCGCCTTCATGAATATCCTGTGGACCATCCTTCCCTTCCAGAGTGGTGAGCTGATCTACCCCAACGCCGGTCAGGGACTGCGGAATACCATCTCCCTGGCGGATTCCTATTCCGGTGTTATGAACAACACCTTCGCCATCACAATCGGTTCCCTCACCATTCCAACCGGCTTGCTGCTGTTCTTCTTCCTTATGTGCCTGCTGGTGTGGCTGTTTATGCGCTCCAAAACCGGCGAGGCCATGAGCGCCGCCGGCGCCAACCCCAATTTCGCCCGGGCCAACGGCATCAATGTCAACCGGATGCGGTTGGTAGGCACCATTCTTTCCACCGTTCTGGCGGCTGTGGGCATTCTGGTTTATGCCCAGGGCTTCGGTTTCATGCAGCTGTATAACGGTCCCATGATGATGGGCTTTACCTCTGTGGCAGCGGTCCTCATCGGCGGTGCTTCTCCCCGCAAGGCCCGCATTTCTCATGTGCTCATCGGTACCTTCCTGTTCCAGAGCATCATGGCTCTGGCGCTGCCGGTGGCCAATCAGTTCATCCCCGAGAGCAACCTCTCCGAGGTGATGAGACTGATCATTTCCAACGGCATCATCATCTATGCCCTCACGCAGACAGGAGGTGGCGACCGTGAATAAAAGAAAGATCATGGATCAGCTCTTTGAACAGAAGGTAGTCATTCTGTTTGTGATTTTGTGTGTGCTGACCATCATCGCTTCCAAACAGCCGCTGACCTTTGTGGCAAATGAGCTGTTTACCCGTATCGCCCGAAACTCTTTTTTGGTGCTGGCTCTGATCATCCCGGTGCTGGCCGGTATGGGACTGAACTTCGGCATCGTCATCGGCGCCATGGCGGCGCAGATCGCCGTTTTCCTCACCACCCACTGGGGCTTTGTGGGCATCGGCGGATTTTTGCTCACCGCGCTGCTGGCTACTCCTATGGCGGTATTTTTCGGTTTCCTGGTAGGCAAGCTGTTCAACAAAGCCAAGGGCTCCGAGATGATCTGCGGTCTGGTGCTGGGCTACTTTGCCGACGGTCTGTACCAGCTGCTGTTCCTGTTCATCTTCGGCGGTGTTATTCCCATCAATAACCCCAAGCTGATGATCGCTACCGGTGTGGGCGTCAAGAACACCATCGACCTGAAGGATACCATCAAGTATTCTCTGGACACCGTTCCCATGCTCACCATTGTGGAGATCGGCTTTTACATTGTGGTGGCGGCCATTGTCCTTTCCGCCCTCATCAAGCTGATTCAGAAACAGCCGGTCAACTGGAAAAAATCTTTGATTTCCCTGGTGGTGGCCGGTGCGGTTTATGCCGTTACCTTTATCCCCGCGGTGGAGAGCTTTTTGGCCGCCGACCGTCTGCTGCTTCTGTGGGCGGTGGAACTGTGGATCGCCATTGTGCTGGTTTGGCAGATTGCAAAATTCCTCTGGCTCAAGGTCATCCGCAAGGAAGACGTGAATGTCAAACGGACTTTGGCCATCTGCGTTGCGGCGGTGCTGGTTTATGCCATTACCTACATTCCCGCTGTATATGAGATCCTCATCTATGTGCGGCTGCCTGTGATGACCTACCTGTGCATTGCCGGCCTGTGTCTGTTCAATACCGTTCTGATGCGTACCCGTTTGGGCCAGAATATGCGCACAGTGGGACAGAGCCGCGTGGTGGCAAACGCGGCGGGCATCAATGTGGACCGTACCCGTATCACCGCTATGATCTTTTCCACCGTTCTGGCCAGCTGGGGTCAGCTGATTTTCCTGCAGAACGTGGGTACCTTCTCCACCTATGGCGCGCACACCCAGGTGGGTCAGTTCGCCATTGCCGCGCTGCTGGTGGGCGGTGCTTCAGTCCAGAAGGCCACCAACAAACAGGCGATTCTGGGCGTGGTGCTGTTCCATACCCTGTTTATCGTGGCGCCGCTGGCAGGCAAGGAGCTGTTCGGCAACGCCATGATCGGTGAGTATTTCCGCGTCTTTGTCTCCTATGGCGTTATTGCTCTGGCTCTGGCCATGCACGCCTGGAAGAAGGTGGCCAAAGTGGGACCCTCCACTGAATTTGCCCCCGCTTCTGCCGGTGCTCTGGGTGGCGGATCTTCCGCTTCTGCCGCCTCCGGTGGAACAGCGGGATAAGGTGCTTTTTGGGACCCGTTTTAACACCATATTCCAAAAGTAAAAACCAGCCGCTGCTTTCCAAAAAGGAAACAGCGGCTGGTTTCAGTGTCGGTATGCTTTAGTGAAACAGTACTCCCAGCTTAGCTGGGGGCCCAGACGGGCAAAGACCTTTGTGAAGCAGGCCCGACTTTTCTCCGTCAGCGAAAAAGCCTGACGATTTTTCACAGTGAGCCTCAGCCCTTCAGACCCCGTGCCTGACGGTCCATGTCCTCAATAACGATATCATAGATTTCTCCCAGGGTAGCGCAGTATTCCAACACCTTCCAGGGTTCGTTGGTGTGGTAATGAATCTTGATCAGATCCTCATCACCTACTGCCAGCAGACAATCTCCCGCAAAATTTTCTGTAAAGTAGTCGTTGATCGCGTCCTCATCAAGATTTTCGCCCTCAATGAGCAGCTGAGTATCATATTTATATTGGAGCATACTGTTTTCCCCTTTCCATGATTTTTTCTTTATCTTACAACATCGTATGGTACTTTTCAAGATGAATCCTGCCGGAGAGGCAGTCTGGGAGCAAGAGAAAAGAGAATATGAGGCGGACAGCAGCAGACCCCGGACTAAAGTGCAAAAAGGGCAGTGATGAATCCCATGGAAAAAAGCCTGAAGCAAAAGGGAAAAGGCTTGACAATAAAAGTTTGCAATGATACAATATACAAGCACGTTATGAGACGTGTTCCAATAAAATGTGGGCCCGTAGCTTAGCTGGGAAAGCGCTGCGTTCGCATCGCAGAGACCGAGGGTTCGAATCCCTTCGGGTCCACCATAAAATCAAAACGGTATAGATGCCACTGGCGAAAAGCCAGTGGCATCAACCGTTTCCGGGCTTTTTCAGCTCAAAAATTCACGGATGATTCCATAGATGCCAACCGCTGTTTCCCCCTAACTGGTGGGATTCGAACCCCCTCTTCTCGGAGGTTGGCAAAACCAGAAACCATGTAGCGCCCTTTTTGAAGCATCAATTTTCAAAAAGGGCGCTATTTTTCTATCAATAGAATACACAAAATTTGAGGCGTCAATTTGTTGGTCACGACGGGCCATCAGATTGGCGCCCTTTTTGCTTTCAGACAAATTCAAAAAGGGCACTAAATATCAGGAGGTAGTAAATGAACCGAGAACAGTTTTTTCAGGAGCTTCGCACCGCTCTCCACCGTGAGGGATTCACTCCGCAGCCGGAACAGGATGAATTGCTTCCTGTGGAGTGGGATGGTCTCCCCCTCTGCCGGATCACAGCGGACGGAGGCGTTCGCTACTGGCAGGAGGATGTAGCGACGCCGGAACGGGAACGAGCCTGTGAGCGAGCCACCGATCTGGCCTGCACCGTGCGGGAGTACATGACGCTGCTGGAACAGGCTCCGCCCCTGCAAGCCCAGAGCCTGACCGGTGACTACCGCCTGCTGGCTGACTTCAACGGAGCCGTGCTGGCTGCCCATCCCACCCGGCTTGGCGTCCAATTCGTCACATGGGACTGGAGCTTCGACCGCACAGGTCTCAACCAGGGCAATTACTTTCAGGAAAACTATGCAGGTGCCAAGCAGGACTTCGCCATCCGCGCCGGCCTCATTTCCAAACAGCAAATCTTCAATCAGGAGCAGCTTATCGAAATCTACCGGTGCTGCTCTGACACCTTAGACGCTGGTTATGACTTGACTGCCGAGCAGGAAAAGTGCATACGGGGCGTTCAGGAGCAGATTGCCATTGCAGCTCCCGATGCTCTGGAGCGCATAAGAGAGCAGGAGCAACACCCCATGGAACCCTACAACCAGGAACCGATCATGTAATATTCAGGCGCCGGAGTTTTAGAAATAAGACTCCGGCGCTTTTTTATTGCCTCAAACCAGACAGGAGGATTGAAGATTGGATCAAAAGAACGAACAAAAAGCGCCGCTGCGCATCAAAAACCTGGCTGAGTTGAAACGCTGTATCCGCCCCGGGACAGAGTTGGTGGCAACCAGCCATAGCAAGCACCCTACCCTGGTCGGGCTTGTACGGGTGGTGACTGAGGTTCAGACCAACGCTTACTATTCCGTGGTCAAGGATCAGCCGACTCATCAGTATTCGACCTGTAATTACGGGAAGGGATTCCGCTCTGATTTCGAAAAGGCATCCAACTATTTATTTGAGGGCACGACCATCAAGGTTCTTGACCGTAGAAGCGGTGATAACAGCGTGCTGTACGAAATGGAGCTTTATCCGGGCGAATGCCTTATGCCCGGCCAGAAAAGCGATACGGAGGAGAATGAGGGAATCAGGGAAGACGATTGCGAAATCAAGCAGAAAGGGATGGGCATGACCTTATGACACGCTACTTCATGCGGGATACACCGCTGTGCCAGATGGAACAGCAGATGATGACCCCGCCCTATTTCAAGCCCAGAGGCCATGGCCGATACTATCCCGGTTTTCAATATAGCAGAGATGACATGGAGTGCCCATACTGCATGAACTTCAGACGCAATCATCCCTGCCCTTTGGAGCAGTGCGTCTGTCTGGATGAACGGATCGTGGCTGGTGCGATTGACCTCAACGAGTTTGTCAGGGATTGCTTCTTCCCTGAAGCTGGAGCGCAGCTTCAGGCCCGGTTAGAGAGGAGTTTCAATGGCTGCTCCATTGAATTTTTCCTGAGCGATAGTCATCGTGAGCGCTGGCAGCACTGGCGTGAGCGCTGTTTTCGAATGCCGAACCGTAACCTGGCCGCACTGTTTCTTCTCACGGCGTATGGGGACATCTGGCGCAGGATGATCTGGAAGTTTGATGCCAGTGGGTTTGACTTCCAATCTGTCCAGCTCGCCGGCATCCAACCGGAGCTGTACAGTGTTTATCAGGCGGCCAAAGCCATCTCCACCGGCAGCCGCAATATCACTCTTGCCGATCTCGCATCCCCCGAATTGGTCACAGATGAGGCGTTCCACCTGATTGTCTGCGCTCTGCTTCTGGCCAAGTACGGAGATGCGATTTTGAATTTTGAAGGAAAGTAACTATGTGATGCATCAGTCCTTCAGCATAGTGTTCTGCCTTGGCGCTGTAGTCCTCGATGGCCTGCTGAAAGGCCTTGAAGGAGTACACGGTCTGCTGAAAGATCTTGACCACCGGAATGCCGCGCACATACTCCGTGCCGGATTTGGTCATGCGGTCCTGAGCCGCCTGGTATTCTGCCATCAGTGCGGCATTCTTGCCGCCCATCATGCTGCACATGGCGAGTATGGAAATCACCGCCGCCAGCAGGCAGGCCGCGCCCATGCGCCAGTCAAACACGAACATCAGCACCAGCATGGCGAGAAACAATGTAATCGTGCCTACAATGTCCGCCAGATTGTGGGCCAGCAGCGTTTCCGTGTCGGCGGCCGCCGCATCCAGTTTGCTACGAATCAGACCGGAGGCATTGGCGTCAAAATAACCCAACGGTGCCTGCATCACATGGGCCATGCCCTGCTTGCGGATGTTGGCTGCCGTGCGGAACGCAGCCAAGTGGGTACACATCAGGCCAAGGAAGTAGATGAGGATACCGCCTACCGCAAAAGCGAAGGCGATCCAACCGTAGTCCGTCACACTCCGGGCCTGAGTCCAGTCCGGCGCCACAGCGATCAGATCTCGTGCCGCCAGCCAAATGCAGAGGTACGGGATCATGCTGCACACCATGGACACCGCCGACAGTCCCAGCCCCAGAAGGGTAAGCCGCCGATGGCTGCCTGCGTATTCCAGCAGGACAGACAGCGCGTTTTGCTTCTTTTGCTTCACAAATACTCCTCCTTTTAAGGTTAGCATTAACTAACTAATTGCGTAAAAAGAAAGGGGCGAAGCCCCGATCTTCCAAAAAAGATTGGCGGTATGTTACTGCCCGATCAGCTTCAGCCACCCGGCAGTGTAGAAATCCCGCAGCTGATCCACATAGTGCATGGCCTGCTCCTTGGGCATGTCGTGGACGACGATCTCAAAGATGCCATTGAACATCCCGCTGGCGATGATGTGGCACAGCTGGGCATCCAACTGGGGGGACTCATGCCCCAGACGGTGCAGAACCTCCAGGTATTGGAGGGTGTATTCCACTTCGACCTCCACCATATTGTGGACGAAATGCTCATAGCTGGTGCCCTCGGCCTTGCACAGCAGCAGCTTCACGGGCTCCCGGTGGTCGCAGATGTAGTCCACCATCCAATGGACGCACTGGCTGGACTCCAGTCCCATGTGTTCCGGCTGCTCCTGCTCGGGCATCTCGGCAAAGGCGGTCTGTGCCTCCATGAACCGGCCCATCAGCGCAGCGGCGTGAGGCTCCACGATGGAGGCAAAGAGCGCCTCCTTGCTGGAGAAATAGCCATATAGTGCGCCGGTGGTGACACCGGCCTGCTTCACGATCTGCCGCAGGGAGGCACCCTGAAAGCCTTTCTCCGTAAACTCCTCCATGGCGGCCCGCTGGATTTTTTCCAGGGTCGCGGTAGACTTCTCTTCCATCTGCGCCTCCATATAACAGTGATATATAACACCGTTATAATAGAGCCTACGGGATGATTTGTCAAGGGGAAACGGCCACCTCCGTGCAAAAGCCGACCGGAAAACTCCGGCCGGCTTTTGACGAAGGCATCATTCGGCTGCCAGATGGACCATTTTGACCATCCAAAACCGGTCCGAAACCGACATACTGATCTTTGTGGACAGCTTCAATCCGGTTCGGGGGATATAGCGGTAATAAGGCTCCTCAGCCAGCACCCTGACCCCGCTGCCGATTTTTCCGGCCAGCACCGATGCGGAATCCACATAGAAGAACATCTGCGCATCCCCGTGGCCCACTTGCTTCATGTACTTTTTTCGCATCATGGCCATACCGCTTTTACTCACGGAGTCAAAGACGATTTCAATCTCTCCAAACCCCGTGAGCATCCGCAGGAGGCCCACAACCTTGCTTTCCTCAAAATAGTGGAACAGGCCTCCGGCGGTGACCAGAATAGGAGCATCCGGCACATCGGCACGGATCTGCCTGATCCAGTCCTCAGCAAAGGCATCTCCGGCAAGATAGGTCTCCCGCTCCGGCTCCGGCAACAGCTCCCGCCGGTACTCCACCACATGGGGCAAATCCACGGCATACCAGCGCGACCTTCCGTTGTCGCAGCGGGAATATGTCGTCTCCAGACCGCAGCCGAGCTGAACGACCACGCCGTTCGACCTGTGCTCCAGAAAGGTCCGGATGATCCGATCCATATTGGCAGACCGAGCGGCGGAAGCCAGCAGGGTATACTGACTCTGGCCGTTCTGCTCCGGCAAGCCGGATGGCAACCTCTTTTTCAGTTCCAGCGCCTTTGGATCGTACAGGATCTGCGGGCAATACTCGCTGGCATAGATCCTACCCAGCATGGGGACAAACAGCGTGTCCTCTACAACGCCCAACTTGGACATGGTCAACCCTCCTATTTGGACGAATTACTTTCTGCCCACAAGTAACCGGGATGAGCCCAGCATCATCATAGCTGCCCGCCGGCGGGAGCCAAAGACTTCTTCGGCTGTATCCACCAGCCGTACCTCCTGATAGCCCATGTCCCGCAGCTCCTGGGCAAATTCCTCCACATCCCCATACATCCGGGGCTTCATCTCATCGTTCAGCGCAAACACGCCGCCCTTTTTCAGAACCCGCAGCGTTTCCATCAGAAGCGCCCGCTTGTCCGCTCTGTTGATGTTGTGATACACATAGTTGCTTACCACGGCGTCAAAGCTCTCATCCGGAAAATTCAGATGGTTGGCGTCCCCATGCTGAAACTGGCACCGGGCCGCTACGCCTTCACCGGCGGCATTTCTCTCGCACATGATCTGTCCGTAGCCATAGGCTGCACCCCAATAGTCGATGCCTGTGACTTGGGCATCCGGCCAGATGAGCGCCGCCCGGATGGACAGTGCGCCGGAGCCGCAGCCCACGTCCAGAAGCTGTCCCTGTCCGTCAAAATCCAGATAGGAAAGGACGGTGTGGTGGACGCGCTCCATCATTCCTCCACCGCCGAACGCGTACTGCCGCCGGATCCAGCCGCACCAGCAGAGCAACAACAGCAGTGAAATCGCGGCGATTAACGCCAATCCGCTCAGCACCGTGACATGAAACACTGTGGATGCCAGGGAAGCCACCGCTCCCGTCACCACGAGAAGCCCTCCGATTGTATATAAGACCGGGTTTGACATCCAGTTCCCGTAATCTTCACCATGGGTGCCAAGGTGGATCATGTTTTGCTGCTTTTGCTTTTCTTTCATTGGGAACATCTCCTGTTCATCCTATTTTTTGCAACAGCAGGCCCAGCCCCGCCTGAGCCGCCGCCAGGATTGGGCAAAGGATGAGCGGCCACTGGAGCAGGTGCTCCGGCAGAGCGTAGCTCTTCATCCATGCCTTGAACCCATAGCCGGGATGCCCCTCCGTACCGGGGATGACAAACCTGGCTTTCACTTTTCCCTGGATCAGCCAGAAATCCAGAAAGAACAGGTCACAGAAATTGACCATCATCCACTGGATATAGGCCCTCAGAACCAGAACCCAGAATCCGGTTTTCCCGCCCTCCACAGTACTGACCGCACCATAAAGAAGGAGAGGCAGCAGCTCTCCAAAGCAGATCCATAGCCAGTAAAAACGGTTTTCCACCCCGGTGGGCGGATCTTTCGCCGCCTTGATGATGGCGGGCGGATAACAGGGGAACATCAACCGGGGTTTATACAGCGCCACAAATCCGGCAAACAGGTTAAAGTAGGCCGCCATAGCAAACCCGTCCAAAACGGTGCGCGTCCAGTTCATACACATCCCCTATCACGATCATCTGCTCGTATTCCGGGTGGAAAAAATCGGTTAGGTATCATCATTCCGCAAAGTCGATCCGGACGATCTGCAGATGCATCGGTCCGTCAGCCAGCCTTGCCAGCAGCCGGTGGACGGGCCGGACCGCCGGATCGTGAAGGGATTGATAGCCCAGCATATAGCCCCGGCTGGAAACAGAAAAAAGCGGCGACCAGGGCTCCAGCTCCCCCTTGGCGTCCTTGACGGAGAAATAGGCGCCCACATCCCGGATGCCCGCCTGCTTCACCCAGGTTTTCAGCATCAGCCGGACAGCCCTTTGCCCGGCCGCGTCAAAGACCAGCCGCCCTCCTGGGAAGCGTTTCGCGGCGCCTGCGGCCAGAGCTTTCACCTCTTCCGTCGTGAAGTAGTAGAAGACCCCGGCGGCAAACAGCACCGCTCCATCCTCAGGATCAGTGCGGACGGCATCCATCCAGCGCGGGTCTTTCAGATCAAAGGCCAGGTTTTTCTCCCGCTCCCCGGCGGGAAGCAGGCGATCCCGCAGCTCGATCACATCCGGCAGATCGATGTTCCAGATGCTGCACCGGCCGTTGTCGCAGGCCCGCCCGGTGTTGTCCAGACCGCAGCCCAGATTGATGACAGCGGCTCTGGGATGGGCATTCAGATAGTCCTGCACCTCCCAGGCAAGGTCATTCTGGCGCATGGCTACCTCCAGCGCACCGAAGGTCTGCATCAGGCCGTTTGCCTGCCGCTCCAAAGGGGAGAAGTCGTAGTCCACCTTCTCCATCAGCATGGCCGCCGTCGTATTCTGATACAGTCCGGGAAACCGCCGCGAGCAGAGCCGCCGGCCATACAGCGGGATGATGAGCGTCTCCTGCACGGAGTCCTTCTCGATTTTGTACTTCTCCATAGGCCCTCCTCAAAAGGAACGGTACTCTATGTTTGATTATAGTTAGTAATCGCTAACCGGTCAAGTCATTTTCGCTTTGAAGTATCAATTACCCTCTCAAGCGCAATCTCCCGGACACAACAGGAGTGCCGCCACCGGAATGTACCCGGTGACGGCACTCCTCTTTTCATGATGGTTTAGGCGCTCCTCCTCTTAGAGCTTCCACTGACCGGACTCTTCACGGCCGGATACGAACGCTTGATACAAGCCCTCCTGGGCCATGAGCTGGCTGTGTGTGCCTCGCTGAACGATCTGTCCGCCGTCCAGCACCAGGATCTGGTCGGCGTTACGGACCGTCTTCAGCCGGTGAGCGATCATCAGAATGGTCTTGTCCCGGGTCAGGGCTTCGATGGCCTTTTGCAGCCGGTCCTCATTCTCCGGGTCTACATTGGCGGTAGCTTCATCCAGAATCACGATGGGAGCATCCTTCAGGATAGCCCGGGCAATGGAGATGCGCTGCTTCTCGCCGCCGGAAAGACTGGAACCGCCCTCACCGATGACGGTGTCATAGCCTTGGGGCAGGGTGAGAATGAAGTCGTGGCAGCAGGCCTTCTTCGCCGCAGCCACCACTTCCTCGTGGGTGGCATTGGGGCATCCAAACTTGATGTTGTTTTCCACCGTGTCGGCAAAGAGATAGACCTTCTGGAATACCATGGAGATCTGATCCATCAGGCCCTCCAGGGTATAGTCCTTCACATTCTGACCGCCCACAAGGACGGCGCCGCTCTCCACATCCCAGAACCGGGCGATGAGATTACACAGTGTGGTTTTCCCGGAGCCGCTGGGGCCCACGATGGCGGTGGTGGTTCTGTCCGGGATGGTGAAGGATACATCCCGCAGGATGGGCCGCTGGTCATAAGAGAACGAAACATGGTCGAAGGTGATGCCGTGCTCCCTGGGCGTGCCGGCCCGACCGGTCTCTGCCAGCTGGGGCATGGCGTCCGTCTCATCGGCATGGGCCATGCAGCTGCTGACGATACGCAGCAAGGACATGCCGCTGCCCGCCGAGGAGATCTGGGCAAAGACCAGGAAGGACATGATGACCACCATCAGAGCATTGGCCAGAATCATCGTTCCGGAGAGATAGAACCATACCGCCGCAAGCATCATGGCCACGCTTCCCAGCTGGAGCGCGATCCCCTGCGCCATAATATAAGGGGTGAACATCTTTTCGATGTTCAGGTTGCTGCGGCAATTGTATTCCAGGGCTTCCTGCAAGGTGCGGTCACCCCGTCCGGTGAGGTTGAAGGACTTCACCACGCTCATGCCCTGCACATACTCCAGTACCGCCTCAACCAGCTTGGCCTCGGATTTCTGACGGTGCGGGGCGAGGGCGGCGGATTTTTGCTCCATGGCAGAGGTGATGAACAGATAAACCACGGTGGCCGCCACCACAATAAGACCGATCCGCCAGTCAAAAATCAGGATCATCACCGTAAAGACCAGAGCGTTGAGCATCCCGCCCAGCATGGTCACCAACACCATGGGGGCCACAGTCTCCACATTGTCCAGTACAGTGGTGCAGACCCCGGTGAGCTCTCCCAGGCTGTTGTCGTTGAAGTAGCCCATGGGGACGGATTTCATCCGCTGCCCGATGGCCACGCGCTTATTGGCCGCCATGAAGTACCCGGCGTGGGTCTGCTGGAGTTGGGAGAAATACTTGGTCACGGCGCTGCCCAGAATACTGACTGCCAACAGACCCAGCGCCTGCCACGCCGTGGCAGGGCCGGTTTTTCCATCCAGCAGAGCCAGGATGGTGTAGTAAATGGCGGCGATCTCAAACATATGGAACACCGCGTTGAAAAAGCAAGCGATCACCGAGCGCCGGATGTTGCGCTGTTCCTCACCGGCAAACCGCCAGATACCTCTGAATGTCTCGATCATACCGTTTCTCCCTCCTTTACACCCATGTGAGCCTGCCACAGATCGGCGTACAACGGGCAATGGCGCAACAGTTCTTCATGTCTGCCCTGTGCCTCGATGCTTCCGTCCTTCACCACCACGATCTGATCCGCGCCGGTGATGGTGGACAGGCGGTGGGCAATGACGATGACCGTCTTACCCTCCACCAGTTTTGCCACTGCCCGCTGGACCACCGCTTCATTCTCCGGATCAATGTAGGCGGTGGCCTCGTCCAGAATCACCACAGGGGCGTTTTTCAGCATGGCCCGGGCGATAGCGATACGCTGCCGCTCTCCTCCAGAGAGATGGGCGCCTCCGCCGCCCACCCGGGTGTCATAGCCATGATCCAACTGGCGGATGAAGCCGTCGCATCCGGCGGCTTTGGCGACTTGTTCCACTTCCTGATCCGTGGCATTTACCCGGCCCATACGGATATTTTCCCGGATGGTATCGTCAAAGAGGTAATTGTCCTGAGAAACAAAGGCCACCTGGTCGTAGAGTTGTTCCAGCGGGATACGGCTTTCCTCCACGCCGCCCAGGGTAATGCGGCCCTCGGTCACATCCCAGAAACCGGCGATGAGCTTGGCAATGGTGGACTTGCCCGAACCGGAGGGTCCAACCAAAGCGGTGAGGCTGCCGGCCGGAATGGTGAGGGAGATGTTGTGGAGGATCTCCTTGTCCTGAGCATATCCAAAGGAAACATGATCCAAGGCGATATCCGGTTTTCCCAGCTGTGCCGGCTGTGTTCCGTGATCCTGCTCCGGCTTCAGGAGGATCTCGTCCACCGAGCCCACGATGGTACCTACCTTGGCAAGATTATCCACAAAGCCCATGGCGGCAATGAGAGGTCCCACAATACTCATGGACAGGATGATGGTGGTGAGAAATACCTCTGCGGACAAACTGCCGTCCGTGTAGAAGCTCCAGCCCACAGGCAGCACCGTGATAAGGGTGGTGGGAGCGATGGCATAGGCCAGCGCCATTCCAAACTGGCATTTCTTCATCCAGTTGTAGTAGTAGGTAGCATTGGCCCGTACCCGGGAGGAGAACTTCTCATAGGAGTTCTTTCCCTGATTGAAGGCCTTGATGACCTCAATGCCGCCGATGTACTCCACAATGGTCTCGTTCATAGCCTGGGTCGTCTCCACCGCACCCTGATAGTCCTTGCCATAGCTGCCCATAATGGCCATCATAAAAGCCATGCCCACAGGAATGGACACCAGACTCAGCAATGCCATACGCCAGTCCAGCGTAAACAGATACACGAGAACGCATACCGGCGCCAGCAGATTGGAGGTCATCTCTGGCAGCAGGTGAGCCAGCGTCGTCTCCATACTCTCCACCTGATCTACCACGATCTGTTTGAGCCGTCCGCTGGAGGTATCCAGAATGTCACCCAAGGGTAAGCGAGGCATTTTGGACAGAACCATCTTCCGGATGTCCCGCAGGATTTGGAAGGTGGCCTTGTGGGAGAGGGAAAGTGCCAGATTGTAAAGCAGGGTTTTGGCCAGATAGCCCCCCAGAGCCACCATACACCACAGAAGATAGAAGTTCCAGTCCTGCTGCCCGGTCAGAAGCGCTACCAGGATGTGCCCCGCCGAGAGATACGGCAGCAGCCCCAGCAGGACACCCGCCACCGCGCAGAAGATGGCGGCGATCAGGCCGCCGTGATGTTCCCTGCCCAGCTGCCACAGCCGCAGCAGCGGGCTTTGCGTTTTCTGCATAAATAAGCCTCCTTTAGTTAGTTATTGCTAACCTTTGGTTCTATGAAAAGGCCGCCGGGAAAGCGGCCTTTTGCACTACCGGAAGTTTTCAGGATGAAAAATCGTTTCAAATCCTGCCATGTGATAGCGGTTGAGCTGGCGGATATAGTGGAGCGCCCGGGCCTTATCCATGCGGTGCCGCACCGGCTCAAACATTCCGTTGAAGTAGGCGGTGGTAACGATATGGATCAAGTCCTCGGTGACCTGACCGGAGCGGACGCTCTCACAGCCGATGACCTCCATGTATTTGTAGGTGTAACTGACTTCGATCTCCACCAACTCGTCAATATAGTGGGCATATTCCGTCCCGGCGGCCCGGCGGAGCAGCAGTTCAAACTCCGGCAGGTGCTCATAGATGTAGTCAAACAGTCCCTCCTGGGCATGGGCAGTGTAACGCCCCATCTCCTCCTGCTGGGTTTGGCCGTCAAACCGGTGAAAAGACTCCTGAATCTCCAAAAAACGGCGCTTCAGCTCTCCGGCAGCAGGCTCCACCAGGGCCCGGAACAATCCCGCCTTGTCGGTAAAGCGGGTATAAATGGAGCCGGTGCTGGTTCCCGCTGCCTTGGCGATGTCCCGCAGGGAGGCCAGAGCAAAGCCTTTTTCCAAAAATTCCTGACGGGCGCAGTGGAGTACATTTTCATAGACCCCTTCGATCTGCTTTGCCATGGTATCGCCTCACAATCAAAACAGTGTTTCATAACGATGTTTTGAATATACAACCAAAAAGCGAGTTTGTCAAGAGAGGATTTCCCCTTGACAGGGGCAGAAAGGGATGCTATATTGATAATCAGATTATCGGTAATCAAATTATCATTTGTCGGGAGGGGTGTTATGGCAAGACCGGATACTTCCATCGACCCTCGGATCATGGACAGTGCCAGAGAGGAGTTTCGGACGCTGGGCTTTGAGCAGGCTTCCCTGAAATCCATCTGCCAGCGGGCTGGGGTGACAACCGGCGCCCTTTATAAGCGTTACGCCGGAAAAGAGGAGCTGTTTCGCGCTGTGGTGGCGGATACGGTGGCGGATTTGGATGCTGTTTATGAGGAGCGGACGGCGGTGCCGGCATCCGCCCTCTCCGACGAAGACCTGATCCGGGCGTGGTATATGGATGAGGAATACATGCTGTGGTGGTTCCGCTTTCTCAATGAGCGGCGGGATGGCTTTGTGCTGCTGCTCACCGGAGCGGAGGGCACCGCTTACGCCAACTTCCAGCACGACTGGGTGGAGAAAATGACGGAAGGCACCTGGACCTACTACGCCGAGGCCAGACGCCGGGGCTTGTGTACTGTGGATATGACGCAGGAGGAGCTCCATGTAGTCCTGTCCGCCTTCTGGACCACCATTTACGAGCCCTTTATCCACGCCTTCGCCTGGCCGGAGATCCAACGCCACTGCACTTTGGTCTGCCGTCTCTTTGACTGGTACGCTGCCCTGGGATTCCCCAAGGGATGAAAAAACGCCTCTGCGGAGGCTTTTTTCTCGCTAACAAGTTAGCAATAACTAACTAAAAAGGAGTGATACTGTGTTTCAAAAAGTCCTGCGCTACACTGGACGCCACCGGAAGACGACTTATGCCTCCATTCTGGTACTGGTGGCCGGCGTGGCCATGAGCGTGCTGCCTTATTTCTTCCTCTACCGCCTGCTGAGACCCCTGCTGACTGGGGGCAGTCTCACATTGGAGGAAACCCTGACGAGCGCCGGGGCCATGGCTCTGTGCATGGTCCTCTACGGCCTTCTCTATGTGGAGGGGCTGGCTCTGTCTCATCGCTCCGCCTATCATACTTTGGAAAACCTCCGGCTCCATCTCCAGAGCAAGCTGGAAAAGCAGCCCCTGGGCGCAATCCAGGAGAAGGGCGTTGGAGTCTGGAAGAAGATGTTCATTGACGACATTGAGAGCATGGAACTTCTGCTGGCCCACGCCCTGCCGGAAGGGCTGTCCAATCTGGCGGTGCCGGTGGTGGTATTTGCGGCCATGTTCCTCACGGACTGGAAGCTGGGTCTGCTTTCCCTCTGCTCCCTTCCGCTGGGCGTGCTGGCCATGGGCATGATGTACCGCTCCGGCATGAGCAAGATGGGAGACTACTACGCCGCCGGGCAGAAAATGAACAACACCATCGTGGAGTACATCAACGGCATGGAAGTCGTGAAAGTCTTCAACCGGGACGGAGAGTCCTATCACCGCTTTGAGACCGATGTAAAAAACTACCGTGATTTTACTCTGGATTGGTTCCGGGCCTGCTGGCTGTGGATGGCCCTCTACACCAGCATTTTGCCCTGCGTGGCGCTGGTGCTGCTGCCGGCCGGCGGCTATCTGGTACTCACCGGCGCCTCTACCTTGCCGGATTACGCGCTGGTATTGTGCATGTCTTTTTCCGTGGGACCGCCTCTGATCCGAGCCATGAACTTTATGTCGGTGCTGCCCCAGCTGAGCTACAAGATCGATCAGATGGAAGCGCTGTTCAACATTCCGCCCCTGAAAGAAGGAAAAACGGATTTCAACGGAAACGATTTGCAGATCCGCTTTGAGAATGTGCGGTTTTCTTATGAAAAGGACGAAGTCCTCCACGGCGTCTCCTTCTCTGTCCCACAGGGGAGCCTCACTGCTTTGGTGGGAGAATCCGGCAGCGGGAAATCGACCCTTGCCAAACTGCTGGTTCACTTTTACGACGTGACGGACGGACACATCACACTGGGAGGGCAAGACCTGCGAGAGATGTCCCTCGCCTCTCTGAACGAGCAGATTTCCTTCGTTGCTCAGGAGCAGTTCCTGTTCAACACCAGCCTGTTGGAGAACATCCGGCTGGGAAGACCCGGCGCCACCGACGAGGAGGTGCTGGCGGCGGCGGAACGGGCCCAGTGCGGAGAGTTCCTGGAGCGGCTGGAAAAAGGGATCTATACCATGGCCGGCGACGGCGGCAAAGGGCTTTCCGGCGGGGAGCGACAGCGGATCGCACTGGCCCGGGCGATTTTGAAGGACGCTCCCATCGTGGTGCTGGACGAGGCCACCGCCAGCGTGGACCCGGAGAATGAGGAAAAAATGAACGCCGCCATTGCCGAGGTGATCCGGGGCAAGACGGTCATCGTCATCGCCCACCGGCTTCAGTCCATTGTAGGCGCCGATCAGATTGTGGTGCTGGATCAGGGCAATGTGGCAGGGATTGGCCGCCACGATACATTGCGAAAGACTTGCCCCGCCTATGAAAAACTGTGGCGGGCTGCCGAGGGAGCCGCTGCCTGGCGTGTCTCTGCGGAGAAAGGAGGCGACGAGGCATGATCGCGCTGATGAAACGAATCCTGTCCGTATCCGGCCCCTATCAGGGGCGGATCAAGCTGGCCTTTGTCTTTGCGTTCCTGAAGGCCATGCTGTCCAAGGCCCCCATCGGTCTGTCCTTCTTGGCCCTGAGCGCTTTTCTCCAGGGAACCATGACGGCACGGCTGTGCCTGTGGCTGGCGGTGGGCACGGTGGGCTGCGTTCTGCTGGAGTGCCTGTGCCAGAACATCGCCGACCGGCTCCAGGCCGCGGCGGGCTATATGGTATTCGCCGATCTGCGCATGGAGCTGGGACGGCATCTGCGCCGCCTGCCCATGGGCTATTTCACAGAGGGCAACATCGGCAAAATCAGTTCCGTTCTGTCCACCGACATGGTGTTCATTGAGGAGAACTGTATGCACGACATTGCCAACATGATGAGCTATACCTTTGCCCAAGCCATTCTTGTGCTGTGGCTGGCCTTCCTGAATCCCTGGCTGGGACTGGCCGCCTTGGTGGTGGTAGGGATCATTTGGCAGCTGGGCCGCGCTTCCCTGGGGAGCACCCTGGCTCACTCTGATGTCCGACAGGAGCAGAGCGAGGCTCTCACACGGGCAGTGCTGGACTATGTGGAGGGCATTGGTATTGCCAAGACCTTCAACCTGCTGGGAGAGCGTTCCGAGCAACTCACCGAAAATTTCGCCCGGAGCCGCAAGGTCAGCATCGAGTTCGAGGAGAGCCAGGCTCCCTGGATGCGGGCCCTCTATCTGGTGTGCGGTCTGGGCTCGGTGCTGATAATTCCCCTGTCTCTCTGGCTCTATGGCCGGGGGCAGCTCTCCATCACCTTCCTGCTGGGTGTCCTGCTCTTCGTCTTTGACCTCTTCGGCCCCATTAAGGCACTCTACAGCCAAGCCACACGCCTGACGGTGATGAACGCATGCATGGATCGGATCGAGGCGGTACTGGCCCAGCCGGAGCTGCCCGACCGGGGCCGGGAGGCCTTACCCAAAGCCGGCAGTGCCCCAGAGGTAGAGTTCCGAAATGTCACCTTTGCATACGGGGAGAAAGAGGTGCTGCATGATGTCTCCTTCACGCTGGAGAAAAACCGGATGCTGGCCCTGGTGGGTCCCTCCGGCGGCGGCAAGAGTACGGTAGCCAACCTGCTTTCCCGGTTCTGGGATGTGAAACAGGGGCAGGTTCTGGTACGGGGCAGGGACATCCGTGATATTCCTCTCTCTGATCTGATGGATCAGATCTCCATGGTGTTCCAGCGGGTCTATCTCTTCCAGGATACCGTCTATAACAATATCGCCATGGGACGGACAGACGCCACACGGGAGGAGGTCTATGAGGCAGCCAGGAAAGCCCGATGCTATGACTTCATCATGGAACTGCCCGACGGCTTTGACACTGTTATCGGCGAAGGTGGAGCCAGTCTCTCCGGTGGAGAGCGGCAGCGGATCTCCATTGCCCGCTGCATCCTGAAGGATGCCCCCATCGTCATTCTGGATGAGGCCACTGCCAGCGTGGACGCCGACAACGAGAGCTACATCCAGGAGGCCATCACCCAGCTGTGCCGGGGCAAGACCCTGCTGGTCATTGCCCACCGGCTCAATACCATTCGCCACGCCGATGAGATCCTGGTTATCGACCAGGGGCGCATCGTTCAGGCCGGCGACCATGACAAACTCATGGCGGAGGAGGGCATTTACCGCCGCTTCATCACCGCCCGCTCCAATCCCACCGGTTGGTGCCGGTAAACACAGTGAGCCGAACGAAACGGAAAGAATGGCCGGGAGATGTATCCCGGTCATTCTTCGTTCTCGCTTCTTCCCTTAATTTATCCCAGAGAACATGCAAAACCAATATGGCGGCATCTTGCAATTTCGTGCGACAAAGAGTATGATGTAGTTAGCAAATGCTAACCATTGTTGAGGTGACCATATTGATGGATGACAATAAGCAGTTTTGGGAGCGGTTTTCACGGCACTACTCTGGTTTCATGCGCCGCTCTCAGGCAACCTATCAACAGATATGCAAAGCAATGCGTCCTTTTCTGAAACGGGACATGGATGTGCTGGAGTTGGCCTGCGGAACAGGTCAGCTGTCTGTGCCGCTGTCTCCATGCGTTCGGAGCTGGGAGGCAACCGACTTTTCAGCTGAAATGATCCGTCAGGCCAAAAAGCAGGTGCATTCGTCCCGGCTCCATTTCTCCGTCCAGGACGCCACCAAGCTGCCCTACGGTCCGGAGAGCTTCGACGCAGTCGTGATCTCCAACGCCCTCCATGTCATGCCTCACCCGGAAAAAGCTCTGACGGAAGCCTGGCGGGTTCTGAAGCCGGGGGGATGGCTGTTCGCCCCCACCTTTGTCTGGGGCAAAAGCCGAAGCGCCAGACTCCGGCTCTGGTTCATGGGGCTGTCAGGCTTTCGGGTGTACCACGTCTGGACTGCCGGGGAGCTGATGGCATACCTGTCCGAGCGGAGATATTCCATCGTTCGCCATCAGCTTCTCGGAAGTTCGTTGGCGCCGCTGTGCTGTCTGATAGCCAGGAAGATCCCGGATGAACGGACTGCGGCACGGCAGGCTACCGTCCGGTCCGCGCAGCTCGATGATCCAAAAGTCAAGAAGGAGTGAGAGAACATGTGGAAGTACACAGTGGAAGTCAACGGAATGATGTGCGGGATGTGCGAGGCTCATGTCAATGACACCGTACGCAAAGCCTGCCCGGTCAAAAAGGTAAACTCCTCCCGCAGCAAAAACCAGACTGTAATCCTCTCTGAAACAGAGCTGGACACGGAGGCTCTTATGAATGCTATTCGCAGTACAGGGTATGA
The DNA here is from genome assembly GCF_900104675.1 of Angelakisella massiliensis. Classification (GTDB taxonomy): domain Bacteria; phylum Bacillota; class Clostridia; order Oscillospirales; family Ruminococcaceae; genus Angelakisella; species Angelakisella massiliensis. The sequence continues at coordinate 1,270,267 of NZ_LT629945.1, forward strand.
GGTCGGCACGATCCAGAAGGAGCCGTACAAAAAAAGAGGATTGTTCGGTTGAGTTCGTTGGCGGCAGCGGTCAGAAAAGAGGCGTGAATATGAACACGGCAATGCAGTCGTTTGGATATGGATTAGTGGCTCTGCTGTTTTGCATCGCTATTTTTAGCGTGTGCCATAAAATCAAAAAAGCTGCCCGAAAGGTTTTGAAAAGCCAGCAGACACATAAGGGCGATCTATCGCAAAAGTTTTGATTTATGGCACAAGATTGCTTAGTTGTGAACTTACCCCTATCAAAAAATAAGCGGTGGATGCGTTGTTGCATCCGCCGCTTTATATGTTGCTTATCATCCTTCCCGGTGGTGTTACCCACGCACTTGCGGGATGTTGCATTGCTGCTATTATTATTCCAGTAACTCCAACGGCACCACGCAAAGTTAAAAAGCCGCCTTTGATCAATCTGTTCCATGGTTGGTCTCCTGATAAAAGCATGATCGGTATCGAATGTCATTTCAACGCAGAGGACAAGCAGCCCTTTCCACAGTTTAATCGGCACAGGTTCCCCCAGTCGAATGGTTGGTATATTCTTTTTTGAGCCGCTTTAATCTCTCAAAGGATTCCGTGCTGATTGCGTGTTCGATGCGACAGGCTTCCTTTTCCGCGGTTTTTGGGTCAACACCGGCCTCCATCAGCATCGCAGAAAAGAATTGGTGCTTTTCCAGTGTGATTTCGGCGACAGAACGGCCCGCTTCTGTCAAAATCAGGAAACGACGCTGGTCCATTCGCAGGAATCCTTTCGCACGCAGAGAGGCAACCGCGTGGCATACACTTGGCTTCGATACCTCCAGATGCTGTGCTACATCCACAGAACGTACCACCCCCATTCTCCTCTGAAGGAGTAGGATAGCTTCCAGATAATCTTCCGCTGACGCACGCACTTCCAATTCCATCACTCCTTGTCTATCCGGCAACCACTATGGTTTTGAGCCAAGTCCAGACCATCTTTTTATGGGAAGACTGTTGTCTGAATTCAATATAAGCAAAAGAATCCAATTGGTTAGCAAACGCTAACCAATTGGATTCTATCATACACCGATACTGTTGTCAATGTGTGTATCCCGTCTGCAACCCCTTGTCCTCTCAGCAGGGGGCGGCCTGTAACCTGGGAGTTCAGAACGCCTGTCAGCGGTGTGGCTTTCTGAGAATCAGTTCTGCACTTCTAAGGATTCCACATCTGATGTTTTTGCCTGATTCAGGTGAGCCCGCATAGCGGCGAAGGATTTTTCGCTGATCACATGCTCGATCCTGCAGGCATCCTCTGCGGCCGTTTTTTCATCCACGCCAAGACCCTTGAGCATTTCTGTCAGTACCGTATGCCGGGTATACATGGTCTCAGCAATGGCGAGACCTTTTGGCGTCAGGGTGATTGCTCCCTCTCCGTCCACCTCCACATAGCCGTCTTTTTTCAGAATAGACAAGGCACGGCTGACACTGGGCTTGGTATAGCCCATTTGTTCTCCTACATCAATAGCCCGCACAAAGGATTTTGTTTGCCTTAAAATATAAATGGTCTCCAAATACATCTGACCAGATTCATGGATTGCCATATAAGACCTCCATTGGATAAAGCATTTTGATTATTATAGCATAGTCCGGAAAAATGAACCAGCCTGTTTATCGGAAACGGAGATTTCTTTGCTGAATATAGGTTCCCGCTTGACAATTGATTGGGCATGGTATATTATAGCAGAGGGTTAGATGCTGCTAACCTGATTTTTTCGCGGTCTGGTTTCCTATCGCTAACCAGACCATGAGCAAATGATTGAATCAACTCTGAAAAGGTGATGGATATGACATTGTTGGATGCTCTGGATGGACAGGAATATATCATCAAGCAAATCAATACGGATGATGAGGAGCTGAATGCGTTCCTTTTTTCTTTAGGTTGCTATGTGGGAGAGCCGGTGACCGTGGTGTCCCACCTCAAGGGCGGCTGCGTGGTTTCCATCAAGGATGGCCGCTACAATATTGATAACCAGCTGGCCTCAGCCGTTGAGATATAAGATCTGGAGACTTAGTGCGCCCCGGAGCCCCATATCTAAGGTATTCATTCATGTTTATTCTGCCAAACGGTTAGCGTAGGGCAACCGCTGAGTTGTGAATAAAGTACATCGCACACATAGAGAAGGAGGAAATGTCATGCGTATTGCCTTGACTGGCAACCCGAACTCCGGCAAAACCACCATGTACAACGCCCTCACCGGGCGAAATGAGAAGGTGGGCAACTGGGCCGGCGTGACGGTTGAAAAAAAGGAGCACCACATTAAGAAAGCCTACTGCAGTGGGACGGAAGATTTGATCGCCGTGGATTTGCCCGGCGCCTACTCCATGTCCCCGTTCACATCGGAGGAGAGCATCACCAGTTCCTATGTAAAGCACGAACACCCCGATGCTATCATCAACATTGTGGATGCCACCAACCTGAGCCGCAGTTTGTTCTTCACGACTCAGCTGCTGGAATTGGGCATCCCCGTGGTGGTCGCCCTGAACAAGAGCGATATCAATGCAAAAAAGCAGACCGTCATTGATGTAGCGTCTCTCTCCGCCAAACTGGGCTGTCCCGTGGTGGAAACCGTCTCCACCGCCGCGGAAGGGCTGAAGGCCGTAGTGGATGCCGCTGTTGCACAAAGCGGTAAAATCCAAAGAGCTCCTTATGTCCAGGGCGACATTGATCTGACTGACAAGAAGGTTGTGGAGGAAGCCGACCGTAAGCGTTTCGCGTTTGTCAATTCCCTGGTCTCCCAGGTGGAGAAGCGGAAGGTCCTCACCAAGAACAAGGGCACGGGGGACGCCATTGACGCCGTGCTGACCAACAAGTTCCTGGGCATTCCCATCTTTGCCGTGGTCATGTTCCTGGTGTTCCAGATCTCGCAGGTCTGGGTGGGTCCGCTGATTGCGGACACGCTGGTGGCCTGGATCGAGACCTTCCAGGGCTACGTCGGCGAGGTGCTGCTGGCTGACGCCAACCCTCTGCTGACCGCGCTGCTGGCCGACGGCATCATCGGCGGCGTGGGCGCCGTGGTTGGTTTCCTGCCCCTGGTGATGATCATGTATTTCCTCATCGCCCTGCTGGAGGACTGCGGCTATATGTCCCGCGTGTCCGTAGTGCTGGACCCCATCTTCAAAAAGGTTGGCCTGTCCGGTAAGTCCGTCATCCCCTTCGTCATCGGCACCGGCTGTGCCATCCCCGGCGTCATGGCCAGCCGCACCATCCGCAACGAGCGGGAGCGCCGGGCCACCGCCATGCTGACCCCCTTCATGCCCTGTGGCGCCAAGATCCCCGTCATCGCCCTGTTTGCCGGTGCTTTCTTTGACGATGCCGGCTGGGTAAGCTTCCTCATGTACTTCACCGGCATCGTGCTTATTTTCCTGGGTGCCCTGCTGGTCAACAAGATCGCCGGCTACAAGAACCGGAAGTCCTTCTTTATCATCGAGCTGCCGGAGTATAAGGTACCCTCTCTCTGGTTCGCCTTCAAGGCCATGTGCGCCCGGGGCTGGGCCTACATCGTGAAGGCCGCCACCATTATTCTGCTGTGCAACACCGCCGTGCAGATTATGCAGACCTTCAACTGGAGCTTCCAGGTGGCGGAGACCGCCGACAGCTCCATTCTGGCCTCCATCGCTCATCCCTTTGCCTATCTGCTGGTGCCCATCGTGGGCGTTCTCAGCTGGCAGCTGGCAGCCGCCGCCGTCACCGGTTTCATTGCCAAGGAAAATGTGGTGGGCACGCTGGCCGTCTGCTTTGTGGGTCTGGAGAACCTCATCGACACCGATGCCCTGGAGATGATGGAGGGCGCCGGCGCCGAGGTAGCGGGCGTCATCGCCATCACCAAGGTGGCGGCCTTGGCCTACTTAATGTTCAACCTGTACACACCTCCCTGCTTTGCCGCCATCGGCGCCATGAACTCCGAGATGAAGAGCGCGAAGTGGCTGTGGGGCGGTATCGGCCTCCAGCTGGGTACCGGCTACACAGTGGGCTTCCTGGTCTACCAGATTGGCACCCTGATCACCACCGGTTCCATTGGCGCCGGCTTTGTCCCCGGTCTCATCGCTGTAATTGTGTTCGCCGCAATTCTGGTGTGGCTGTGCCTGAAGGCGGATAAGGATCTGAAGCAGGAGTATGCGCTGAATGGAGCGAGAGCCTAATGATCGACTATATCGTAATTGGCATTCTTGTGGTAATCATTGCAGCCGCCGCATTCTATGTCTATAAGGCAAAGAAGAGCGGCAAGAAGTGTATCGGCTGCCCGGATGGATGCTCTTGCAGTTCCAAAAAGGCAGACCAGCATCACTGCTGCTGCAGTACCCATGAGAAATAGAAAAGATGCGGGGGCCTTCCGTTTGGATGGCCCCCGCTAATCATTTCATGTATCCATGAACTTTCCTATTGACAAACACGATGTGATATATTAAAATCAGAATACGGGTTAGCTATTGCTAACTGCCGGGAGAAATCCCGATTATTTTTTGAATATAGGTTAGCGTTTGCTAACTTCCTACTTTGGAAGCGACGTACCATACAAGGAGGCGTGTTATGTCAGAGGATCTGCTGATTCGTCACTGCTCTCCCACCCTGGCGGGAATCAAGACGGGAAACCTCTTTTCCTGTGCCTGCCCCAGCCGGAAGGATCTGACGAAAGACTTGTGTCGACTGAACAAGAAACTGGTTCCCAGAGGAATACGCGTCCTTCCGCTTCGGGTTCGCAAAGGCCGCGCTTTGATCTATGCCTACCGGCCCAATGCATTGGAGAGCGATCTGACCGACCAGCGGGCCAGAGCCTTGCTTCTCAAATACGGCTATGTGCCGGAAAACCCCAATGGCTGCGTGGTTCACCTGATCCACCGGCTCCGGAGCGAGGGGGAATTCCCCCATGAGATCGGACTGTTTTTGAGCTATCCACCGGAGGATGTGCTGGGCTTCATCTGCAATCGCGCGTGTAATCACAAGTGCGTGGGCTGCTGGAAGGTCTACGGCGACGAGCAGGCCGCCAGAAACATCTTTGAGAAATACGAGATGTGCAGCAAAATCTACTCCCGGCAGTGGCAGCAAGGGAAATCCATCGAGCAGCTCACCGTGGCTGGTTGATGTTTCTACCATAACAAATCCAGAAAGAAAGGTCGCTAAAGTCTTATGAGTAAAGTTGCAGTTGTGTATTGGAGCGGCACGGGAAACACCGAGGCCATGGCCATGGCGGTGGCCGAAGGCGCCAAGGGCAAGGGCGCCGAGGTGTCTGTGATTGCTGCCGCGGAGTTCTCTCCGGAGCAGGTCGGCGAGTATTCCGCCATCGCTTTCGGCTGCCCCTCCATGGGGTCGGAGCAGCTGGAGGAGAGCGAGTTCGAGCCTATGTTCACCGCCTGTGAGGGCAGGCTGAGCGGGAAGAACATCGCTCTGTTCGGCTCCTACGGCTGGGGGGACGGCGAATGGATGCGCAGCTGGGAGTCCCGCTGCAACGATGACGGCGCCAATCTGGCCTGTGAGAGCGTGATCTGCAACGAGGCTCCGGACGATAACGCTCTGGCAGCCTGCCGCGAGCTGGGCGCATCTCTGGCCTGACAAAAACACCGCAGAAGGCAGGAGGATCTCGTCTCCTGCCTTCTCTCTGTATCCCCAGCCAGCATAGGCGAAACCAATTTCGAACTCAGAGAAACAGGTCGTGAGAAATCATGCTGAAGGAATATTTATTGAGCCAGGGCTCCGGCACGGGCCGTTGGGGCCACGGTATGCCGGGGGTGGAGATCTGCCGCTTTTCCTTGCCGGAGCAGGAACCTCTGCGACCTATCCCAGTGTGCGGCGCACCGCTCCAGTTTGAGGTGCTGTTCTGCCTGACCGGCCGCCTTACTGTCCGAGCGTTGCAAGGTACTTCCTACACGGTGGAGGCTCCGGCCATCTTCCTCCTCTCCGACAGCTCCGCTCTCCGCTCGTGTCAGTATAGCGGAAATCTGGGCGGCATTTTGATCGCCGTAGACGCCAAAGCCGCAAAAGAAAGCCTTGTGACGGTCTGCTCCACCCTGGGGATGAGGTTGGACACCAGGATCGTCAAGGAGAAGATGACGGCGAGGAACGGCTGCATGGCCCTGTGCGGCACACCTTGGACGCAGTCATTTTTTGAAACGGTTCGCTATCTGTCCGAGCAGGAGCAGGAACGCTACTCTGTTTTCAAGTCGGTGGAACTGCTGTATCTGCTCTGCACCGAGGTATCTGAATCGGACGAATCTTTCTCCGGCTCAGGCTGCCCAGTATCCCACAGTCTGTTGGAAGTCAAGGTATACATCCAGACGCATCTGTCTGATAAGCTCACCATTGCGTTCCTCTGCAAACAGTTTTCCCTTTCCCCGACCTTCTTGAAAGAAGGTTTCCGCCGCGCCTATGGCATGCCGATTCACAGCTTTTTGGTTCAACAGCGCCTCCGTCGGGCACAGGAGCTGATCTGCACCACCCGGATGCCCATTCAGCAAATTGCGCAGGCTGTGGGGTATGAGGGTATGAGCCAGTTCAACGCAGCGTTCAAGCGGGAGTATGGCATGACCCCCGGCCAGTACAGAAAAATGTCGGAAACCGCAACTCTGCGTCCGTTTTGACAGCGACAAACACCCACCTTTTCTGCTACAATAATCAGACATTCCAAAGCATTCAAAGGAGTGACAGCGATGAAACAGCATCGTTTTTGGGCGTGGGGCGCTGTGATCTGCATGATTATGGTCATGGTCACCGGCTACAAACGGAAATAAGGGAAAGGAAGGATCACAATGAGCGTTTATACGAAACTTGCCTGCTTTGCGGGTGGTGCGTTGTTTGGTTCTTTTGGCATCAAGCTGCTGTCCAGCAAGGACGCCAAGAAAGCCTATGTCCATGTCACGGCCGCCGGCCTGCGGATGAAGGACTCGGTCATGGGGACTGTGACCACGGTGCAGGAAAACGCCGCGGACATTCTGGCCTCCGCCAAGGAGCTGAATGAGGACCGGGCTGCAAAGGAAGCGGAGGAAGCCGCCGCTGCCAATCTGGAGAGCGAAGAAGCCTGATTGACCCAGAGGGAGCCGCCAGCGGCTCCCTCTTTTCGTGAAGGAGGAACCTATGAACGCAACCATATTGCACGAAAGCCGGGGGCGCATCCGGTTCCGGCTGCGGCAAAAACAGATGACGCTCGCTCAAGCGGATCTGCTGGAGGCATGGATTCAGGGAAAGTCCTGGTGCCGGCAGGTCACCGTCCACGAGCGCACCTGCTGCGTCATCCTGTACTACGACGGGACTCGCCAAACCGTGCTGAACGAAATTCGGCATTTTTCTTGGCAGGAGGCGGAGCAGACCACCGCGCTTCCCGCCCACAGCAGCCGGGCGCTGAACCGGGAATTTGAGGAGAAGCTGGTGGCAAAGGTGGTGTGCAAGGCCGCCTGCACCCTGTTTCTCCCACCTCCATTGCGGATTGCCCGCATACTCTGGCACATGATCCCCTTTGTACGGCGGGGACTGCGCTGCCTGCTGCGCCGCCGCGTCAAGGTGGAACTGCTGGATGCCCTGTCTATTTCCATTTCCGCCTGCAGAAGGGACTTTGGAACCGCCGGAATGGTCATGTTCCTGCTGGAGGTGGGCGAACTGCTGGAGGAGTGGACAAGAAAGAAATCTGTGGCGGATCTGGCCCGGTGCATGTCGCTGAATGTGGACCGGGTCTGGCTGCGCACAGCCCAGGGCGAAGTGCTGGTTCCTGTGTCCCAGATCCAGCCGGGGGATGCGGTAGTCGTCCGCGCCGGCGGCATCGTCCCCGTGGACGGGCTGGTGCTGGAGGGGGAGGTCACCGTCAATCAGGCGTCCCTCACCGGCGAATCCATCCCGGTACCCAAGCGCCCCGGAGGCGCAGTCTATGCCGGCACCGTGGTGGAGGAGGGCGAGTGTGTGCTGGAGGTGAAGCAGGCCTCCGGTCAGAGCCGCTATGACCAAATCGTTCACATGATCGAGCAGTCGGAGCAGATGAAGTCGGAGGCTGAGAGCAAGGCTGCCAATCTGGCGGACAAGCTGGTGCCCTATACCTTTGTAGGGAGTCTGCTGAGCTTCGTCCTCACCCGGAATGTGGCACGGGCTTTGTCGGTGCTGATGGTGGACTTCTCCTGCGCACTGAAACTGGCTATGCCTCTGGCCGTCCTCTCCGCCATGCGGGAGGCGGGACGGGCCCATATCACCGTCAAGGGCGGCAAGTTCCTGGAAGCGGTGGCTGCCGCCGACACCATCGTTTTCGACAAGACCGGCACCCTGACCCACGCCTGCCCCCGGGTGGCTCAGGTGGTGTCCTTCGGCGGCAAAGAGGAAGCCGAAATGCTGCGGCTGGCCGCCTGTCTGGAGGAGCACTTCCCCCATTCCATGGCCAACGCCGTGGTGGAGGAGGCCAAACGCCGGGGCCTGCGCCACGAGGAGTACCACTCCAAGGTGGAGTATCTGGTGGCTCACGGCATCGCAAGCACCGTCGATGAGGAGCGAGTCCTCATCGGCAGTGCCCACTTTATTTTTGAGGATGAGGGGTGCGTCATTCCAGAGGACGAACAGGAACGCTTTGACGCCCTGCCGCCGGAGTATTCCCACCTGTATCTGGCAGTAGGGGGGCAGCTGGCCGCCGTGATTTGCATCTCCGACCCGCTGCGGGAGGAGGCGAAGGAAGTTCTGTCCACCCTCCGTGCTCTGGGGGTCACCAGTACCGTTATGCTCACCGGAGACAGCTACCGCACCGCCGCAGCCATTGCCGCCCAGGTGGGAGTGGATGACTTCCGCGCCGGAGTCCTTCCGGCGGACAAGGCGGAGTATGTGGCACGGCTCCGTCGGGAGGGGCATACTGTCCTGATGGTGGGCGACGGCATCAATGACTCACCGGCCTTATCCGAGGCGGATGCGGGCATTGCCATCAGCGACGGCGCCGCCATCGCCCGGGAGATTGCAGACATCACCATTGCCGCCGACAGCCTCTGGGAGCTTGTAGAGCTGCGTCGGATCGCCATGGCGCTGATGGCGCGCATCCACTCCAACTATCGCTTTGTTATCGGCTTCAACGGCGCCCTGATCGCTCTCGGCGTGGCCGGTGTCCTGCCGCCTGCCACCTCCGCCACGCTGCACAATCTTTCCACCCTGGGCGTCAGCTTACGGAGTATGAGTGCATTACCACTTAGCAAAAAGAATACACCATGACGAATAAGGAGAGGCAATCTACAGAGATCGCCTCTCCTTATTTTACTTCTTTCTAAATGGGTAATTATTTTCCTGATACATGCCTCTATATACCCAACGCCTGTGCATGGAAAAAACCGTGCTGCTTGTCACGCATGATCCCACAGAGCTGGATATGCTGGGTGTGCCGAATTGCTGACAGGACTGGAATAAAAAACTGGCTTTACAAATGTCAAAACGCTTCTATAGAATCCGTTCTTATTCTGTCAGCAGGACGGGATCTTCACGACCACCAGGTACATCTTGAACGCTGTCACCGCCTGTACCGCATGAGGGATGCCGGCAGGCATGATAACGGCTTCTCCTGCGTTCAAGGTGTGGGGAACGCCGTCAATGGTAATTTGTGCCGTTCCTTCCAAAATAGTCGCCATAGCGTCTCCGGGAGCAGCGTGGGTGCTGATGGTCTCACCCGCATCAAAGGCAAATAGGGTGATCCCCGCACCGGGCTGTTGGGCCAGGGTCAGGCTGACAACCTTACCCGCTTCATATTCCACTTGCCCCTTCAAGGCAAAGGGCTGCGCATGAGGGACATTCTTAATCAGGGTTTCCATGAATTATTCCTCCTAAATCATTATGAAAGCGTGATCTGCAGCAGCTTGCAGCCATCCGGAGCAACTACTGCGTGGGGAGTATGGGCGGGAACAGCCAAGCAATCGCCCATTTGAAGACAGCGGCTGTCCTCACCCGCAGAGACAAAAAGCGCCCCCTCCAGAATGTAGTAGAGGGTATCGCCAAAATAGCATTCCTCACTGATACTCTCCCCGTCGCCGAAGGCCAAAAGAGTCATTTGGCAGTGTTCCTGCCGGCTCATAGCCATACTGACCACGCGGCCAGGTTGAATCTGAATCAGCTGGGTGAGCTGCTGGGGCTGCTGTGTGGGCAGGTTGCGTAAAAAGTCCATTACTCATACCTCCATGGGTCGTTTTATCCTTATGATACCCCAGGAAACGGGATCATTCCATTGCCACAGCAACAACGATCAGGCTGTGATGCGACCAATAATTTCCCGCCGGATCTCAGTCAGCTCCGGTGCCGAGGCATCCCGGCCTTCCCGGCCAGGCAGGGTGATCCATGTTTGAATGGTGGTTGGCCTGGGTGTCAGGACAGCAATTCGGGTGGCCACGGTCAACGCCTCATCAATTTCGTGGGTGACAAACAGAACACCCGGCTTTTTGATCTGCCAGATCTCCAGAAGCATATTCACCATCTCCATGCGAATGCCGTAGTCCAGCCCCTGAAAGGGCTCATCCATCAGGAAGAACTTTCCGCCAAAATGGAAGGCCCGTGCCAGCGCGCAGCGACGGGCCATGCCCCCGGAGAGCTGCGTGGGGTAGTATCCCTCAAAGCCTTTCAGCCCTACATCTGAAATGAGGGTACGCACTGCCTCCGGCTCAGCATCCTCACGAACCAGACGAATGTTTTCTTCCACTGTTCGCCACGGCAGCAGGCGTGGACTTTGAAACATATAGCTCAGCCGAGTATTGGTTCCCTCGATGGTACCCGTGTCAGGTGTTGCCAGGCCTGAAATCAGGTTAAGAAGCGTGGTCTTTCCGCAGCCGGAGGGACCGATCAGGGCCACGATCTCCCCCGGAGAAAGAGTCAAAGACAAGTCAGACAGGACAGGTAATCCGTCATAGGACTTGCTAATACCACTCAGTTTCAGCATGTCACACCTTCTTTCCCGCAAAAAGCCATCCTCAGCAATCTCTGTGTAAGATAGCATCCCAATACCAACAGCAACGACCAGGCAATGATGGCATCGGGCTCAATGTTGAGCCGGGCTGTGGTGATGGCTCCTCCGATTCCGCTGTTTGTGGTAAGAACCTCTCCCATAACTGCCAGCTTCCATCCGCCTCCGATCACGATTTCCAGCGCTGAGCGGAAATAGGGGCGGATAGACGGAAGGGTTACATGGCGCAGCGTCTTCCAGCGGGAAAATTGGTAAAGGCGCGCCATCTCCAACAGCCGTGGATCTACGCTGCGGACGCCGTGACTAAGGTTGATCACCACAGTTGGAACTGTGGCTGTGGCTACAATGAAGACGCAGGGCTTTCCGTTAAATCCGAACCACACCAGTGCCAGAACCACCCAACATACGGGCGGAATGGCTTGGAGTACATGGATCAGTGGGGTTCCCACGTCCTCTATCTTGGGACACAGGCCAAACAACAGTCCCAGAACAGCGCCAACTCCCACACCGATGGCCAATCCGGCAATCAGCCTCAGGATTGTTGTTCCTATGGTGGCTCCGAAGTCCGACTGCGTCATCAACCTAACCAATGTGGAAAGGACCTGGGCAATGGGGGGCACCACCAGCGGCGGGAAAAAGAGAGCGGCCAACTGCCAGGCTCCCAGCAGTAGGCACACTCCCAAGGCACGGCGGAACCATAGTCCCGTCTTACCCTGCATAGAACAGTCCCTCATCGGGCAACTCTCCGCCGATCATAGAGGGCTCAAAGTTGTAAAGAAGGTTATAGAAGGTATCCAGCTCCTCCTTGGCATCCTGGGCACTCTTAAAGGTCAAGCCCATATTGGGAATGGCAGCTTCTACCACAGCAGCGTTCATATCCAGATACTCCTCAGCCAGAGCAGCAGCCTCGGTCGGGTGATCCAGCACCCACTGCACGCTCTCCTCATAAGCCGCCTGGAACTGGGCGGCCAGCTCCGGGTTCGCGTCCAGGAAGGTCTGCGTGGTGCCGAAGCCCGCGTTGGGGATCATGGTATCGGTGCCGGTGGATCGCTGCCACTCGGTTTCAAAGCTGAGTGCCCGGCGCACATTCTCATTCTGTACCATGGCGGAAGTAACCTGGGGCTCGATCAAGGTGGCGTATTCCGCCTCCCCGGAGGCCAAAAGGGCGGCTACTTCTGCAGTACTGGCGTAGACCACCTGGACATTTTCACCCACCGTCAGGCCGGCTTCACTCATAAAATACTGGGTGAGCGCATCCGGAGGAGAGGACTGAAGCGGGATATATACCGTCTTGCCCTCCAGGTCACTCCAGGTTGTGAAATTCGGATCGGTGGTCATAAAGTACGTAACGCCCCAGGTGTTCACATTCATCAGACGTACATCAAGTCCCTTATTATAGAGGGTGGATATCACGGTCAGGGGAAATGCGTACAGGTCATGTTCTCCGCCCTGGACCATAGCCAGAAGTTCTTCCGGGGCATTCCACACATTCAGGTCAATTGTCACATTCTCCCCCAGCAGCTGCTCCTCCATCATGTGAAGAACCGGCAGAGCAGGCGGGGCAGTGGGCACGCCTACAGAGATGGTAATCGGTTCGGCGGCCTGGCTGGATTCCTCTGCTGTGTCGTTTTGGTTGGTGCTGTCCGCAGGCGCATTGCCCCCGGCACAACCAGCCAGGGCAAAGAGCATCATAGCAGAAGCCAGGATGGAAGCAAGGGTGCGTTTCATTTGAGATCCTCCAATCTGAATCAATATAATCCTGCTTGTGGTTAGACATAGCTAACCACAAGCAGGATTATTACATAAAACAACAGGACCGTCCGTTGCTATGGCAACGGATAGCCCTGATTTTTGTGTAAAGAAAACCACGCGATAGTCGCGTGGTTCAAAAGAGCTTAAGCGGTGAAAAAGATAAAAAAACTCCTAATGTGTTAAAGTAAAAACGTGACCTGCCAGTTACGCTGAAAAACACATTAGGAGGACATTAAAATGCCAGAGCAAAATAACGTCACAAACAGTCTAGCACATACGAAGTGGAATTGTAAATATCATGTGGTATTTGCGCCAAAGTATAGAAGAAAAGTATTCTATAACGAAAAAAGAGCAGCAATAAGAGATATCATCAGAACACTGTGTCAATGGAAGGGGGTTGAGATTATAGAGGGAGAAGTATGTCCAGATCACATCCATCTGCTTCTAAGTATCCCCCCAAAAATGAGTGTATCGGGATTTATGGGATACCTCAAGGGAAAAAGCAGTTTAATGATATTTCAAAAGTTTGGGAATATGAAGTTTGCATATCGGAACCGTGAATTTTGGTGCAAAGGATATTACGTGGACACAGTAGGAAAGAATACAAAAGCAATAAAAGAGTATATCGAGAACCAATTAAAGATGGATCGAGAAAGTGATCAAATAAGTCTTTACGATCCCAGAGACCCGTTTACGGGTAGCAAGTAATCCTATGCGTGGCTGGCAGGCCAATAAAAAACGCACTTGTGCGTTGCCTGTAGTATTAGGGCTATGCCCGAAACGGAAATACCCCCCGCTTTGCGGGGGGATATTTATTATTCTGTCTATGCGGTTAAAAACTTACTGTCCAAAATTTGAATAACCTGTCCCTGATAAGTAAGAATACCCTCTTTCTGCATTCGGCCCAGTTCTCGGGAAAGGGCGCTGCGATCTACACACAGATAGTCCGCCATCTCTCCACGTCCCATCTCCAAGCGTATCTCACCATTGGAGGCAACTGGCAAACCTTGAAGATAGACCTTAATCCGATTGCGAAGCCGGTTCTGTGCCAAAATACGCATTTTCTGGTTGAGGAATAAAGCTCCTCTTCCCATTTCCTGCAACAAATTGGCGGTTACCCGCATCCGGTATGGACACCCGTTCTCTTGCTGCAGCAACAAAGGGTCAAAGTCCAGATAGAGCACCTCTGTATCGTTAAGGGCATCAATTTGAATGGGGCTGTCTTGGGACATGGAGCAGACCAATGTCTCCCCAAACACGCGCCCCCTACTCAGGCGATCAATGGTTAGTAGATTTCCGTCCTCGCTGTAAAGTGAGATCCTTAAGGTGTCAGACATAACAACGCCGGGGCGCTTTTGGCAATCACCGATCCGCAGCAGAATTGTGTCCTTTGGAATTGCCCGCACTTCTCCATGCAGGCAGTTAAGAACATTCTGATACTTTTCTTCCGGAATACCGTCGAACAGCTGGCAACGGCGCATCGCCGCAAAAATCGAACCCATGAGATCCCTCCGTGTTGCTGTGGCAACCGACAAAAACAAAAAGCTTCTTTATAGTTAGCAATAACTAACCATTATTATACTGCTTAGACAATGAAATGTCAATGTAAGGAGGTTGTCTATGAATGGGATCGGTTTAGATTGCGGAACTGCTACTGTCAAACTGGCTATGCTCTCACAGGAGAGGGAGCTTTTGTGGTTCAAATCCTCCGCGCATCATGGTGCCGCAGTTCAAACAGTTCGGGCACTTCTCGGCGAACTACTGCAGGCGGATAGCAATGCTTGCGGCTATCCAGTGATGCTTACCGGAAGCATAGGAAATCGACTTTTAGATGTCTGTCCCGGACTTTTAACTCTGGGCGATATTCCCGCCATCCATCGCGGCATCCATCTGCTGGCGCCGGAAGCGAAATCTGTCATTGAAATTGGAAGTCAGAGCGCCCGTTTCCTCACCGCTCTGGATTGTGGCACTCCGCCCAGATTTGCAGTGAATGAACACTGTGCCGGGGGCACTGGTTCCTTTTTTGAAGACCAAATGTCCCGGCTGGGCCTGCGGATCGAAGACTATTCCGAACTGGTAGCAAAGGCTCGCTCCATTCCACGCCTCTCTGGCCGATGTGCTGTCTTTGCCAAAACGGATATCATTCACCGACAGCAGGAGGGAGTGCCTACTCCTGACATTCTGCTGGGGCTCTGCTACGCAATGGTCCGCAACTATAAAGCAGTCATTGTGCGGGGACTTTCTGTGGAGAAGCCTGTGGCTTTATGCGGCGGAGTTGGCTACAATGCGGGGGTTCTTCGGGCTATTCGGGATGTTTTTGGTCTCACGGAAGAAGAATTGATTTTACCGAAGAATTTCCTCTACGCCGGCGCCGCCGGGGCTGCGCTGGCTGCTCAGGAGGCAGGCACCTGTTCCATGGGAGAACTACTGGCCTCTCTGTGTGGGCAGGATTCAAACACGGAAGACCGGCTGCACCGTCGTCAGCCACTGGGGCCTGATCCCAAGGTTTTTGTATCTGATCCGCCTGTTTCCGGCCATATCCCACCACAGGGCTGCGCTTTGGGCATTGATGTAGGTTCTACCAGCACAGACCTGGTTCTCACGGATCAATTCGGAGAACTGGTGGACTTCCAGTATCTTCGCACCGCCGGAGACCCGGAGGCAGCGGTGCGAAAGGGCCTGGAGAATATCCGCTCCCGTTTTGGGCGGATTCCCCTTCTGGCAGTTGGCGTCACTGGCTCCGGACGAGAGCGGATCGGCCGGCTCATCGGTGCGGATGCCGTGCGAGATGAGATTACAGCCCAAGCAAGAGCTGCCATCCAATGTATGCCCAAAGCAGATACCGTCTTTGAGATCGGCGGTCAAGATTCTAAATACATCTCCCTTCAGAATGGGCAGGTTGCAGACTTTCAAATGAACAAAATCTGTGCTGCCGGAACCGGCTCCTTTGTGGAGGAGCAGGCTGCACGCATGAACATCCCTTTGAAGGACTTCGGCCGCCTGGCACTTACTGCAAAGTCCCCTGTGGAATTGGGAGAGCGATGCACCGTGTTTATCGAGACCGCTATCCAATCTGCCCAGGCACAGGGAGCCACCCAGGCAGAGGTCGCAGCCGGTTTGTGCCAGTCCATTGTCCGAAATTATCTCCACAAAGTAGTTGGGAGCAAGCCAGTAGGACACCATATTGTGCTCCAGGGCGGTGTGGCCTATAACCCCGGCATCGTGGCCGCTTTCCGCCAGGAATTTGGAGATCGGCTCACAGTCTCTCCCTGCTTCTCCATCAGTGGAGCACACGGCGCCGCCCTGCTGGCACTGGAATCCAAGAAAGGCCCTACCCGCTTCCATGGGTTCGACAGGCAGCCGGAAGCGGAGGTCGCCCTGTCCGCGGAGATTCAACGCAACATCGCCTTTTACCAGCGTGGCCCACGGTTGCTGTTGGAAGGTTATGATCCAACACCTGTCCCCGGAAGGAAAACGGTGGGTGTACCTTTTGCCCTGATGATCCACAAGTTCTTTCCTATGGCAAATGCCTTCTTCCGGCAGTTGGGATTCAATGTACTGCTCTCGCCGTCTACCAACGAGGAGATCATACGCCTCTCCCAACAGACAGCCCAGGCGGAGACCTGTTACCCGGTAAAGCTGATCCATGGTCATATGGCCTGGTTGGCAGAGCGCGGTGTTGACTATATCTTTCTCCCCTCCATCCATACCATGAGGCATGAGACCTCCAAGGTTGAGCACAACTACGGCTGTGTCTATATGCAGACCGCACCTCAGTTGGCCGCCCGTGCCCTTCGTCTGGCGGAGCGGGGCATTGAGTTGCTCAACCCTGTGTTCGATCTGGACTTTGGGCAGGAAGCGATGGCATCAGCTATGCTGGGCCTTGGAAAACAGCTTGGCATCCCCAAACTGCGGTGTCTGCCTGCCCTGATGGCCGGAGCCCAAGCGGTACGCCGGCATACAGCAGCAGTAGAGCGGCAGGGTCGTGAACTGCTTTCCTCTCTGAATCCTGAGGACAAAGTACTTGTACTGATCACCCGGAACTACGGTCTTTCCGATCCGGTGCTGAATATGGGAATCCCTCGTCTGCTGCTGGAACGGGGGCACAAGGTAATTACTCTCTCCCATTTACCTGCTCACGACCTGGATCTGTCAGCGGACTACCCCAATCTGTACTGGCCCTTCGGACAACACATCCTCTCCGGGGCGAAACTCGTGGCCCATCACCCTAATCTGTACGCCGTCTATCTCACCAATCACGGCTGCGGACCGGATACGATGCTCTCCTATCTGTTCCGGAAGGAGATGGGCGAAAAAACCTATCTGCACATCGAAGTGGATGAGCACTTCTCACCAGTAGGCGTTATTACTCGCATCGAGGCATTTCTCCAGAGTCTGGAAAGCCGTTCCTCTCAGCCACTGCCGGATCACTTTAAGCTCACAGCTGTGGAACACTGCTCTACCAAAGTCGTTGATATCCCAGAATCAAACCACGGCCCTTTATATGTTTTGGATCTGCCGCCGTTTACCACATATCTTAGGAAATATGCTGAAATGGTATGGAATGTGGAAACCCATCCCATGCCTCTGGGCGGCACTTCCCTGGTTTTGGGCCGGGGGGAGACCAGTTCCAAAGAGTACCTTCCCTTCCCCGCATTACTGGGTGGTATTCTGAACGCAGCGGAGAAGGAATCCGATTCCTTTCAGATGCTGATTCCCTCCACCCAAGGCGCGGAGGCCGACGGCCAGTACCCGTGGGCGGTGGAGGCAGTGCTTGCCAACCGGGGACTGGAGCGGGTAACACTGGTTTCCCCGGAACTGGAAACTTTGCCGGAGAACATCCCAGATCCAGACCTGTTGTTCCGAGCTGTGTTGGCAGGAGATCTCATACTGTGCGCCCCGCCTGAGCAGCGCAGCGCACTAAGTCCAGACGACATTCCAAATTGGGACAGCCTGAGCACGTTGGCGGCGCAAATCGGAAGCATCCCTGTCAAAAGCCAGCCTCTTGCCGCGGTGGGAGAACCCCTTACGCTGTTTGCTCTAAACGACGGGGTGCTGGGAACGCTGGAAAGGCAGGGCCGGCCTCTGTATCGTGCCCCCCTGAGCGAGTACCTCTGGTTTCTCTGGCGAGATTCCGGAAGTGTCATAGCCGCTTCCTGGACGGATCAAATGACAGAACTGGGGCGCCTATTGGGGGCGAGAAGCAGCTTCTCCAAAGATCCAGAGGGGATGCGTACTGCAGCGGATCAGCTGCTGCCGAGATTTGCCGGAGCCAACGGTCGGTACCGTTCGGCCAAGGCACGGGAACTTGGCCGAACATCGGCTGGTGTGCTGACGCTGGCTCCCCGGTATGAAAACACAGCAACATTGTTGGATATGACTGGTGAAATGGGTGGAATCCCCCACTTACATCTTGCCATGGACAGTGATTGGGACGAGAGCGCCTGGTCCCGCCTAAACTCCTTCCTCTATTACCTGAAATAAACCCCAGAATCATACCCTTTGTCCGTGCAGGCAGTTTATAGAAGCCTCTTTTGTTTTTATCGACCGAGGCTGTAGAAAAAGCACCGGAGGAGTGGTGAAGGAAAAAACCTGTTGTTGATTTGACCCGATGTATGTCCCTGAATATGGATTGTGTCTGGTGGAGCACAGCTCAGGATGGGTGCTGCTCCCCATGCCCCAATCCAGCCGGTAGATGCCATGGTGGTCCGGGGAAGCGGCATTAGTTGCGGCGTAGCCAAGGAGCGGATGGACAACCAGAGCGAGAATCAGTATTGCCTGGACTGGTTCATGTGCTTCCGCAAAGAGTCGAAGTAATATAAGTTAATTCCACAATAACAGAAAACCGGTCGAGATCTCATGAGCAATATCTCGACCGGTTTTTCATGTTATCTGCAGTTTGCAACGGTGCACAAAGGCAACATAATAAAAAACTTAATAATGGCTGCCAATCTTACACAAAGTATTACCCAAACGAGACTACGGGCTGTATTTTTGTATCTTGGCAGAGAAATAAATCACTACAGAACAGCACTGTTGGTACAGTTACAGGGACTATTTTTCTCATACCTGCCCATATAATACCTTTAGTACAGGGACAGGGACGGTGAGAGGAATTGAAGCTGAATCAAGCAGTCAGCGAACGCCTTTTGCAGTTACTGGCAGAGCGCAACATGACACAGTATCAACTGTATATGAAAAGCGGTGTCCCTAAGTCTACAATAAGCAATATTATCAACTGCTCCTATGATTCGGTTAAGCTACGAATTATTCACGAAATATGTCAGGGCATGGAGATCGGTTTAGACACTTTTTTTGTTTCACCTCTTTTTCAGGAAGACAATTTAGATCCCTAAAACCTCCGACATTCGCCGGAGGTTTTCTATCATGTCTTAAGATTGGAACAGCACCAGCCAGTGCGGCATAGAATTGGGAATCAGGCGCACCAATGTAGAAAACTGCATTGGTGCCTTTGTCTTTTTTAGAGGAGTCTGCTCCCATAACGTTAAGATATCATCAAGGATCAGAATCCAAAGGAATACGCAGTCTATAAACGTCTGTTGGCGCAGTCGCTGATTGCGGTTCCTTTCATGCCGAAGCCAACGGGCTTCCTGGTCATCCGAAATCCATCTCGTTATCTTGAGAGGTCCAGTATGCTCAGCGCACTTGCCTATGTGCTGCAACGTGCTATGGCTCAGCAGAAAATGATTGAAAGTGCGAAGTTGGCACCGATGCCTGATTTGGTACAGAGCAATAAAGATGTAGCCATTAACTTCTTCGGTGATATGGAGATATGCACCAGAAAGGGCGTTCTGAGTGAGCGTTTTTTCAATTCGCCTAAGAGCAGCCGAGTTGTCACCTACATTATTCTCAACCCCAAAACCGCCCACCCCCCACTGGAGATCTATCATGCGCTGTGGCCGGAGGAGTGTGTCGAACCAGAGGTGGCCAGCAGGAATATTCGCGGGTATATTTATCGATTCAGGCAGACATT
This sequence comes from Angelakisella massiliensis, assembly GCF_900104675.1. GTDB lineage: Bacteria > Bacillota > Clostridia > Oscillospirales > Ruminococcaceae > Angelakisella > Angelakisella massiliensis. Next base: position 1,289,956 of record NZ_LT629945.1, read on the forward strand.
TTCCTTGATCTGTGATTTCCCCCTCATTGAGTCAACGCCCAGTGGCTACCGCCTTAATCCAAACCTGAATATCATCACCGATGTACAGCAGTTCGACCGTCTAATTGACGGGGCCAGGCAGGCAACCTCTGTGGTGCAAAAAATTAATCTCATGAAGAAAGCTGTAATGTTATATCGTGGTCCCATATTTCGTGGCGCGGAGGATGAACATTGGATCATCAGCCAGGTCAGTCTATACCGCCTTCGATATGTTTCTCTGATAAATGAACTGCTGAGCAGTCTTTCTGAGATACGGGACTATCACTGGGACATCGGCTGAAAAGCGTGAGGACTTCCAGCGGCTCTTGGCAGATTGCCGCAGAGGGCTGATCGACAGGGTGCTGGTAAAATCCATTTCCCGCTTTGCCCGCAATACCAAGGAATGCCTGGAAACCATCAGAGAGCTGAAATCACTCGGTGTCGGCGTCTACTTCGAGAAAGAGAACATCGATAGTGCCGTCGACTCCCGCGAATACGAAACGGTTCGTCTGCGCAGAGTGTTTTCCGGGCGTCAGCCCATGACTGCGTTGGATGCAGAACTGCTTCAAAGTTCCGTATCCGCCATCCATTGTCATAACGATGGAAGTCTGAATATCAAGCTGAAAAACGGTCAAGTAATTGGGAAGGAGTGAAACAGCATGAAAGAAAGCCCACCCAAAGTCATCACCATACCCGCAAAGCCGGAGGTCGCAAGCCGGCAGGCGATCCAGCGCCAGCTTCGCGTGGCTGCCTACTGCCGGGTATCCACTGATGACGAGGAGCAGCTCACCAGCTATGAGGCGCAGCAGAACTACTACACCGACAAGATCATGACCAACCGGGAGTGGACCATGGCCGGGATCTTCGCAGACGAGGGCATCACAGGGACATCGGCTCGGAAGCGGCCCGAATTCCTGAAGATGATCCGGCTGTGCAAGCAGAAGAAGATCGACATCGTCCTGACCAAATCCATCTCCCGCTTCGCCAGAAATACGGTGGACTGCCTGAATTACATCCGGGCCCTGCGGGAATTGGGCATTGCGGTCATCTTCGAAAAGGAGAACATCAACACACTGGAAGCCGACAGTGAGATCCTCATCACCATGCTTGGAGCCTTCGCTCAGGCAGAAAGCGAGAGCATCAGCGCCAATGTCCGCTGGGGCAAGCGGCAGGCCATGCGCGAGGGAAAGACAATCATACAGTATAACCGGCTGTACGCCTATGAAAAAGGCGAGGACGGCAAGCCGAAAATCATCCAGGAGCAAGCAGATGTGGTTCGTTCGATCTATGACCAGTATTTGAGCGGAGCCAGCCTTCGGATGATCAAAGACAGGCTGGAAGCGGAGCAGATCCCCAATGTGACCGGCGGCTCCCAATGGACGATCACGGCGATCCGAAGCATCCTGACCAATGAGAAGTATTGCGGAGATGTCCTCCTCCAGAAGACCTACATCAGCGACTGCATCAGCCGCAAGGTCATCCGCAACACGGGGCAGCTCCCCATGTATCTGGTCCAGAATCATCATGAGGGCATCGTGGAGCGCAAAACCTTCGATGCGGTACAGGCAGAGATGGCGCGGCGCAGTGCCGGGAAAAGCCCTTCCAAAAAGAATGCCCCCACGGGGATGACATCCTATGCCAGCAAATACGCCTTGTCGGAGCGCCTTGTCTGCGGCGAATGCGGCACCCTGTACCGCCGCTGCACCTGGTCCAAGCAAGGCAGGAAGCGCATCGTGTGGCGCTGTGTCAGCCGGTTGGACTACGGCACCAAGTACTGCCACAACTCACCAACGCTGGACGAGGAACCGCTCCAGAAGGCAATCCTCGCCGCAATCAACTCCGTCATGAGTCAAAAGAGTACGCTGATCCGACAAATCACCTCCGCCATGGAAATGGAGCTGGCTCCGGTTCCCGGCGAGAGCATGAGTCTTGCCGATATTGAAAGGCGGCTGGGCGAGCTGAACGACCAGACCCGTGAGCTGGTGGCAGAATCCGCCCGAGCTGAGGACGCCTCCGCCTGCACCGCCCAGCTGAGAGCTATCATGAATGAGGCTGCCATACTAAAAGAAAAGCGAGCCCTGATTGAAGAACAGCGTCAGAGCAACGCTCAGGCTGTACGGCGCATTGAAGATGCGGCTGCCGCGATGGCTCAGGCGTCCACCCACATCAGCGAATGGGATGAAGCTCTCATCCGGCAGCTGGTGGATACGGTCAAGGTCAACTCAGCGGAGAAAATCACGGTCTTCCTCCGCGGCGGCATCCAGGTGGAGCAGGATATGATATAATAGGCAAAAGAAGGTGAACCGATATGATCTACGCAACCGGCGATACCCATGGCAACTTTCAGCGGTTCGCACCCGAACACTTCCCCGAGCAGGCCGGAATGACCAAGGAAGATTATATGATCATCTGCGGAGATTTTGGCGGCGTATGGGACGGGGGCAAGAAGGAGGAGCGGAACCTGGACTGGCTGGAGGACTTGCCCTTTACCACGCTGTTCATCAGCGGCAACCATGAAAACTTCGACCTGCTGAGAAAATACCCCACAGAGGAATGGAACGGCGGAAAGATCCAGCGAATCCGTCCTCATGTGATCCATCTGATGCGCGGGCAGGTCTTTGACCTGCAAGGATACTCCTTCTTTACCATGGGCGGTGCCAGAAGCCATGATATCGAGGACGGTATTCTGAACCCCAAAGCACCCGATTACGAAGAACAATACTGGGCCCTTCGCAGAATGGGCGCCCGATTCCGGGTCAACCACCACTCCTGGTGGAAACAAGAGCTTCCCGATAAATCCGAGTATGAGGAAGCTCGGCACAGCTTGGAAAGCATTCACTATGAGATGGACTATGTGATCACACACTGCGCCCCAAACAGCATCGTGGACATACTGGGAAACGGTGGATATGTTCACGACCACCTGACCGGCTTCCTGGAGGAAGTCAAAGAACGAGCCAAGTTCCACTACTGGCTGTTCGGACATTACCACGACAACAAAATCATCAATGACCGCTTCGTCCTGCTCTGGGAGCAGATGGTACAAGTGGTGTGAACAGGCCAAAGAGAAACGCAGGAGGCGCCTCCTGTGCTTCTCTTTGGCCTGTTTCTAAATAAGGCAGGTTCTGCCGGAAAGGAGAAGCCATGAACATCCGCAAAAATATCGATTATTCCGCCATGTTTGCAGCCCTGGACGCCGCGCTGAACGCTGAGCTGCCCCAGATGAAACTCTGCTGCGAACTGGGCCGCATCGTCTGTTCCCGGCCGGAGAAAGGCGCGGCAGTGGCCGCAGCCGAACACCTGCACAGCCGTTTCCCCGATGCTTCCGGCTTCTCCCCACGGAACCTCCGCCGGATGCGGGCGTTCTATCGGATGTATGAGGACGCCCCCGAATTACTGACGCTGGCCATGGAGATCAGCTGGACACAGAATGTAGTCATCCTGGAAGCAGACATGGAGCCGGATGAGCGGCGCTGGTATCTTCGTGCCGCTGGTCGTTTTGGCTGGTCAAAGGCAGAACTCCAGAGAAAAATCGATTCTGACGCCCATCTGGAAATCCAACTCGACGAATCTGAGATTCAGTGCTATACTGAGCGTGATAGTAATGAGTTGGAGTGTACGGAGCATGATCAGGATACTTTTTCTCTGCCACGGCAACATTTGCAGAAGCCCGATGGCCGAGTTTATCATGAAGGATCTGGTGAAGAAAGCCGGTCTGGAGCAGAGCATTCAAATCGAGTCGGCAGCTACCAGCACCGAGGAGATTGGCAATCCGGTGTATCCGCCAGCCCGCCGCAAGCTGTCCGAGCATGGCATCGACTGTTCCGGCAAACGAGCCCGGCAGCTTCTGAACAGCGATTACGAGAAGTACGACCTTCTGATTGGCATGGATCGGGCCAACCTGCGGAGTATGTACCGGATCTGCGGCGGCGATTTTGCCGACAAGATGCACCTGCTGATGGACTTTACCAACCGTCCCGGAGAGGTGGCCGATCCGTGGTACACCGACGATTTCGACACGACCTGGCGGGATGTGGAGGAAGGCTGCCGGGGATTGCTACAAAAAATAATCAGCAAGGAGGTGCGGACAAGTGGACAAGCTGGTTGTCAAGGGAGCGGAAATTAGTGTACAATGGAATTCCGAGCGAGATGATTTTATCAGCTTGACTGACATCGCCAAGCTGAAGGACAGCGACAATCCTCGCTACATTATCCAAAACTGGCTGCGGAACCGGAACACGATTGAGTTCCTGGGTGTTTGGGAATCTCTATACAACCCGTCTTTTAACCGTGTCGAATTCGATGCATTTAGGCATCAGGCCGAGCGGCTGGCAAAGCTCAATGCCATCGCCATCAGCCAGATGGAAATCTTGATACAGGATCACCGCATCGAAGCTCTGGAGGCTCATAGCGGAAAACTATCTCCTATGGAGTAAAAAATAATAGGCAGGACGCTTGCGAACGGGCGAAGGCCGTGGCATCTATAGTGTTGCGATGTTCCACCAGGCAAGGGCCTGGAGCCAAGTCGTGCTCCGGCTCTGTTTTTTTATCCCAATAAGCGGCCTGGGTCAAGTCGGGATGAAAACAACCGGTTTCTTTATAGGCTACTGACAGAACTGCTCCGTTCTTATTTTCATCTGTGGTATATGGGAGTCTTTGACCGATATGCAATGGGGAGATAGAACAGGAATGGAATGTTATTTTACTGCTGCGGCTGGATTTAAATGGATCATGATATGCTTTACATCCGGAAACTGATGCTCTACATTGGTATGAATCTGTTCCGCCACCCCATGGGCGTCTCTCAGGGATTGTTCACCGTCCACCTGGATTTCCAGATCGATATAGACCCTGTTGCCGAACATTCTGGAACGAAGCATATCAATGCACATCACGCCGCTTTGAGCAAAAATGTACTCCCTTAACTGCTTTTCATAATCCTCCCCACAGGAAGTGTCCAGCAATTTCATGACAGCGTCTTTGAGAATATCATAGGATACCTTTACGATAAACAGGGAGATCACAACGCTCGCTGCCGGGTCCAACGCTGGAAATCCCATCATTGCTCCCCCGATACCAACCAGGGAACCAATGGAGGAAAAGGCGTCTGACCGATGATGCCATGCGTCGGCCAGAAAGGCACTGGAGTTGATCAGTTTTGCGTAGTACCGGGTGTACCAGTACATTGCTTCCTTTCCGGCAATGGATATCACAGCCGCCGCCAAAGAGATCGTGCTGGGGATGGCCAAAGCATTATTGCGGGGCAAAAGAATGTTCTCAAGCCCCACTTTACCGATCCCCAGACCTGTACCCATCAGAACCACTCCAAGAATCAGTGAGGTGATGCATTCCAGCCGCTCGTGCCCATAAGGATGGGCTGAATCCGGCTCTTTTTTGGAAAGCTTGACGCCGGCCCATGCAACCAGTGTAGTCAGTACATCGGAAAAAGAATGGATGGAATCAGAGATCATTGCGCTGGAATGGCCTGTGATTCCTGCAAACAGTTTAAAGGCGGACAGAACGGCATTGCCAATCACGCTGACCAGGGAAAGTTTTCGAATAATCCGCGCTTCGTCGATTCTTATTTGTGAAGCGGTTGGGGAAAGTCTTTTTTCGTTCATTATCATAGAAAGAATCCTCCTGTTTCTGTCTGAGAAAACAGCGCTATTTTTCTCTTATGCCCACCTTGTGCAGATAAGTTGCTTCCATGTCCATAGAAAAAGACGCCTGCGGAACATACAACTGTCCCACAGACGTCTGAAAAACATCTGCTGCCGCCATCGGCGGCCCGGTCCCACACCCATGTTGGGTATTGCCTGCTCAGTTTGTACTGTTGTGTAATTTCACGTTCCCAGACAGACAAACCCAGGACAGGGAACGAAGCCGCCTTTTACGGGCTGATACAGTTCCAGAGGTGTTTTTCGCCTTGTGTTCCCGGAGAGGAACGATGCGCCATCCGGGCCTCCCTCAATACCAGATAAGACCATGGATGGCAGTGGCCAAGGCTGGAGATCAAAGCCTTTCAGACGCAGCCAGCGAAGAAAAAAGCGGGAACAGCGTCTGCGTTTATCCCATCCAGCACTTTTGGGGATGTGAAGCTTTTTATAGCCGGTTAAAGGCAGGTATAGTCGGTGTCAATATTGTTTGCGATGAAGCGGGCTTTGAATTTGCGGGGGCTGCACATGGTTTCCCCCGAGACATTTAAATCCTCCGGCACTACAAATTTGATTCCTTTGACCAGTACATCCCGGCACATGGGAAAGTTATGGGCGGGGATAGTCATGGCTTTCATGCCTCTCTGATGCTCCACATTCTCCTGATCCACCTCTGTGAGGATGGCTGCCAGAGCTACCCGCCTTCCGGGACAGACGTTTTTAATGGTCACATCCAGCTGAAGAATCCGGCCTTAGGATTCCAGATAGACGTCCCCAAAATCGGCCAGAACAGCATCGTTGTAGCCTTCCACGGTCAGATCCATTGGTTGAGGGCAGTCCTCGGGCTGAACTACGATATCACATTCTACTGATACAGTGGGCATGGGGAAAGAGACGATGTTCCCCTCGTTATCACTGTAGGTGATGGACTGGTTGACCAGCTTGGTTCCAGGCTGTTGGCTTACATGGCGGATAAAGAAGTCCAGCGACGCGCTTTCCCCGGCAGACACTCCCAGTTCCGCGATATTCCATCTCAGCGAGTGAGTGTCCAGCATAGCAGCGGAGCCCTTGGTGGGGGAGGAAATGCTGGTGATCACAAAATCCGGCTGAACAACCTCATTAACCACGATATCTGTAGCGCCGGTCTTGGAAATATTGGCAGCCAGTTCTGCAAACAGCGCTTCCAGATCAGCGGCGTCAGGTGTAACAGCTACATGAGAAGCATCCGGATCGGTGGCCCAGTTATTGAGCACATTGACATCCAGGCCGTCGGAGCCGATGAGGCCAATACAATAGATGGTGATTCCCTAAGCTCTGGCGACGGCGGCCACAGGAGCGGGAGGGATACCGGCGGTGGTATTGCCGTCTGTAAACATGATGATGACTTTGGCGTTGAGAGAAGCGGGATCAAACAACTGGATGGCTTTGGTAAAGGCATCCCCGTGGTTGGTGCTGCCTGTGGCGATCAAATTGTCCACAGCAGTTTTCAGTACATCCACAGAAGTGATCAGCTGTGTATCCGCTGTGGCGGTATTGGAGAAGCTGACGATTCCGATCCGGCTTCCTGAACCAATCTGTCCGTCCTTGATGTTGTCGGTAGCTTCGTCCATCAGGTCGATAAAGGATTTTGTACCCAGCTTCAGATCAGCAAGGGGTGTACCGGTCATGCTGCCGGAACGGTCCAATATCAGCACGATATCGGTGGGGTTGGAAACGATATCCGGCGCTGCTGTCAGCGCCAGGGTGACCCGAAGCGCACCATCACAGGCGATGCGGTCGGTATTGATTACTTTGTTGGAATTTGTAATCCCCATGTGTATTACCTCCTTCTGGGAATAGCCCCACTGTATAGTATGAATGGAATGGCGGATTTGCCCCCCCTTGCCGTTGACACAGCAGGGGAATAGGGGAGAGACACTTTTTCCTCTCATGCATAGTATCTGCACCAGTTGCGCGCCGGTTCCCCCTGTGCCGGAAGTAACACCGCCTCAGGAGTGATTTTTTAAATAAAACAGCTCCCCATTACAGGAAGTGTTCTGGAGAAGTTTTGGCAGCGTAAATGGTTTCCGCTCTCCGGTGAACAAACCTGTAATGTATAGCAGCCAGAGGGCCGGCGTCTCTATGGACGCCGGCCCTCTGGCTGTGAAGCAGGATTTTTGTTTTAAAAGGCGGAAAATTTGCAGCGGTGAGGGGATGCAGCAGGCAGCCCCCCACCGTCTATATCATTGGAGCTGATGGCTTGGACAAAAGCAGAGCTTTTTGCGGCTGTGAAAACCAATCAGACAGAAACGCTTTTTTGGAAGGTGGTATATTCAAAAGAGCCGATGGCGTGGCATACATCGCAAACATCCGGCTGCTTCTCATAGGTGGCGCCGCAGAACATACACCGATAGCCGGAAACAGTAACCGTTTTTGGTGTAGGGACGGGGGAAGACACCGCAGGGGAAGGCGCGTTATTCGCTTCCTTGGGAGCGGCGGAGGAAGTATGAAGCTGGGCCAGGGCGCTCATGAACCGAAATTCATGGTCCTTTTCGATCTTGGTGATTTGATCGAACAGAACGCCGATTGCCTCAAATCCTTCTTCCCGAGCGATCTTGGCGAAGGAAGGATACATGCTGCTCCATTCCCCGTATTCTCCTGTAATAGCCTCCTGAAGATTAGCGGTGCTGCTGCCTACCCCTTTGAGGCAGTCATAAAGGAGCTTGCCGTGAACACCCTCGTTTTTCGCCATCTGTTCAAACAGTTCAGCCACCTGGGGATGACCCTCCTGGCGGGCTTTGTCAGCGAAAAAGAGATATTTATTTCGGGCCATGGATTCGCCGGAAAAAGCGGCCATCAAATTTTGTTCTGTCCGGGAGCCTTTGAGATTCATCAGGATACCTCCAATTTCAATAACAATAATTATTATTGTTGTTGATTAAATATATTCCTTTTTTCTCCTTTTGTCAAGGAGAATTTTTCTATCCAAAGCCCCTGTGGATGAAAGAGAGAAAAGAAAGGAAATTTAGGCTGAGGCGTCTTTTTTTACTCTTCTTAAATAGCGATGAATATTCTGTCGTCTTCGCCACTTGTCCTGGGCACATAAACAGGCGGTCATTTTCTCCTTGTTTTTGCCCAGGCTTTTCACAGCATTCTCCTTCGATTGCAACGGAAGCTTTTCGTGCGCTCCGGCAAAGAAGAGAGTTTTCTGCCCAAAACCAGAAAACAACAGCCCGAGGGGCGTTGTGAAACCCCCTTGGGCTGTTGTTTGACAGAAATATAATAGCTGATTGGGCGGGATGGAAAACTGATTTGGAACCTTCTGAGTGCCTTACAGTTTTCCGTCCTGCTTTGACATCATTTCTCAGAAATCAGCCGGCAAACCTTGTTGGTATAGGCGACAGGATCTTCCACCGGTAGCCCTTCAATGAGCAGAGCCTGGTCGTACAGAACCTCGGCGTAGTCCTTCAGCTTCTCCTGATCGCTTTCATACAGCTTGCTGAGAACCGAGAAAACAGGATGATCATAATTGAGCTCCAGCACCCGCTCAGCCTTGATTTTTCCAGCCTCGCCGGAGGGCATGGCGTTGAGGACCTTTTCCATCTCCAGGGAAAGGCCGCCCTCACTGGTGATGCAGACAGGATTTGTCTTGAGGCGATGGGAGATCCGCACTTCCTTGACCTTGTCGCCCAAGCTTTCCTTGAGGAAGGAAAGGAGGTCTTTGTTTTCCTCGGTCTGCTGCTGGCTGGCCTTTTTTTCTTCCTCGCTTTCCAGATTCAGGTCGCCGTCGGAAACATTCTTGAACTCCTTATCCTGGAAGCTGTGGAGCATCTTGAGGCAGAACTCATCCACATCCTCGGTCAGATACAGGATCTCATATCCCTTCTCCCGCACCAGCTCGGTCTGAGGCAGGTGCTCCACCCGGGCAATGCTTTCTCCGCAGGCGTAGAAGATCTGCTTCTGATCCTCCTTCATCCGGGAGACATATTCCTCCAGTGTTACCAGCTTGTTTTCCGCGGAGGAGTGGAACAGAACCAAATCCTGGAGCAGGTCCTTGTTGGCGCCAAAGCCCTCATAAAGGCCGAATTTGATCTGACGACCAAACTGCTTCCAGAAGGTTTCATACTTCTCCCGGTCATTTTGCAGCAGCTTGAGCAGTTCCGCCTTGATCTTCTTTTCCAGGCTCCGTGCGATGAGGCGAAGCTGACGGTCATGCTGAAGCATTTCCCGGGAGATATTCAGGGACAGGTCCTGGGAATCCACAAGGCCCCGGACAAAGCTGAAGCAGTCAGGCAGCAGATCGGCGCACTTGTCCATGATGAGCACGCCGCTGGAATAGAGCTGGAGGCCCTTTTCGTAATCCTTGGAATAGTAATCATAAGGAGCCCGGCCGGGAACGAAAAGCAGCGCGTCATAGGTAGCGGTGCCCTCGGTCTTGGTGTGGATGACCAGAAGGGGATCTTCGTAGTCCATGAACTTGCTCTTGTAAAATTCGTTATATTCCTCGGTGGTGACTTCGTTTTTATTCTTCCGCCACAGGGGGATCATGGTGTTGAGGGTTTCGGTTTCGGTGACGGTTTCGTACTCGTCGGAATCCTCCTTCTTGCGGCTGCGGCTCATCTCCATCTGAATGGGATAACGGATGTAGTCGGAATACCGTTTGACCAGATCGGACAGCCGGTACTGGTCCAGAAATTCGTCGTAGTTGTCCTCCTCCGTATTGTCCTTGATGTGGAGGATGATGGTGGTGCCGGCCTGCTCCCGCTGGGCGGGAACGATATCATAGCCCTCAGCGCCGGTGGAGTTCCAGCGCCAGGCCTCCCCGCTGCCGAAAGCCTTGCTGATGACCTCCACCTCTTTGGCCACCATAAAGGCGGAGTAGAAGCCTACGCCGAACTGGCCGATGATATTGACGTCGTCACCGGTATCATTTTCTTTCTTGAAGCTGAGGGAACCGCTGCGGGCGATGGTACCCAGGTTATTTTCCAGCTCCTCCTTGCTCATGCCGATGCCGTTGTCGGTGATGGTCAGGGTGCGGGCTTCCTTATCCGGGGTAAGGTGGATACGGAAATCCTCCCGGGACAGCCCCACAGTTTGATCGGTGAGGGAACGGAAATAGAGTTTGTCGATGGCGTCGCTGGCGTTGGAAATCAGCTCCCGCAGAAAGATTTCCCGATGAGTGTAGATGGAATTGATCATCATTTCCAGCAAACGTTTGGATTCAGCTTTAAATTCTTTCACAGGATGACACCTCGAAATAAAATAGTACAATTTTGGCACTCTCTATATATGAGTGCTAATATAGTATAACCTTCCCGACTTGGAAAATCAAGAGAAGGAAAGGGAAATTCACAATTTTTCCATAATTTTATCCTTTCCACAGGAAAAAAGATTGTTATGATAACTTTACCTTGACGAAAAAAAGATTTCAGGCTATGCTTTTTTCAGAGGAGCTCCCCAAAACCAGGGAGCGTTTTAAAATAAAAGAAAGCAGGTGCGAGCAGATGGACAACAAAGAACTGGCAATGAAAAAACATTATGAATGGCAGGGAAAAATTGAAGTGATTTCCCGGGCCGAGGTAAAGGATAAAGCGCAGTTGGCGGTAGCCTATACGCCCGGTGTGGCGGAGCCCTGCCTGGCCATTGAAAAGGATCCCAATCTTTCTTATGAACTGACTCGCCGGGGCAATCTGGTGGCGGTCATCACCGACGGTACAGCGGTACTGGGTCTGGGGGATATCGGCCCCGAGGCGGCTATGCCGGTTATGGAAGGAAAATGCGCGCTGTTCAAAACCTTTGCAGGCGTGGACGCTTTCCCCATCTGCATCGATTCCAAGGACCCGGAAACCATCATCAACACCATTCTCCTCATTTCCAAGAGCTTTGGCGGCATCAACCTGGAGGATATTTCCGCCCCCCGCTGCTTCCAGATCGAAGCGGAGCTGAAAAAACGGTGTGACATCCCTGTTTTCCATGATGATCAGCACGGTACCGCCATTGTGGTGGGGGCTGCCTTGCTCAACGCCGTCAAGGTGACCGGCCGCAAAATGGGAGAGCTTCGCCTTGTGATCAATGGCGCCGGCGCAGCCGGAATCTCCATCGGCAAGCTGCTGCTCCAGATGGGATTCGGAGATATTATCCTGTGCGATATCAAAGGCGCTCTTTATCGGGGAGCCGACTGGATGAATCCGGCCCAGGCCGAGATGGCGGAAAAAACCAACAAGGACAACCGTCAGGGAACCCTGGCGGAAGTGCTCAAGGGAGCGGATGTTTTTATCGGCGTTTCCAAGCCCGGTCTGGTAACGGCGGAAATGGTCTCCACCATGGCCAAGGACCCCATTGTTTTTGCCATGGCCAACCCTGTTCCTGAGATCATGCCTGATGAGGCGAAAAAGGGCGGCGCGGCGGTCATTGGTACAGGCAGATCCGATTTCCCCAACCAGATCAACAATGTTCTGGTTTTCCCCGGCATTTTCAAGGGCGCTCTGGCTGTGCGGGCCCGGGAGATCACCGAGACGATGAAAATCGCCGCTGCCCATGCCATCGCTTCCATTGTTTCAGAAGAGGAGCTGCGCCCCGACTATGTTCTGCCGGATTCCTTCAACCCCCGGGTCGCTGACGCGGTTGCCGGCGCTGTAGCGGAGGAAGCGGTGCGTCTGGGGCTCAACAGAAGATAACAGCGGCCTTCTTTAGGGGCGGCACTTTCAAAGGATAGCAATGAGCTTCCCACACAGGGCGGCAGTCAGTGTGAAAGAGGCAGCCGGACATGATGCTGTTCCGGAAGTAACATAGAAAGAGAGCGTCAATGATGGAATATCGAATTGAACACGATACCATGGGCGAGGTGCGGGTCCCCACGGACAGATACTGGGGAGCACAGACCCAACGGAGCTTTGAGAACTTCAAAATCGGCGGTGAGAGGATGCCGGTGGAGATCATCCGCGCCTTTGCCCTGCTGAAAAAGGCGGCCGCTCTTGCCAATCATCAGCTGGGACGTTTGGATGAGCGCCGGATGCAGGCCATTGTGCAGGTCTGCGATGAGATCTCCCAGGGAAAGCTGGATGAACATTTTCCTCTGGTGGTATGGCAGACCGGCAGCGGTACGCAATCCAATATGAACGTCAATGAGGTCATTGCCAACCGGGGCAACGAACTGTTGGGGGAGAAGCTGCTCCATCCAAACGATCATGTCAATATGTCCCAAAGCTCCAACGATACCTATCCTACAGCCATGCACATTGCGGCGGTGACAGTGATAGAGGACCACTTGCTTCCGTCCCTCAACCGCCTGGAGGAAACCTTTGGCCGGCTGTCGGAGGACTATCGGGACATTATCAAAACCGGCCGTACCCACCTTCAGGATGCCACTCCGCTGACTTTGGGACAGGAGATCAGCGGCTGGCAGCAGATGCTGGTCCAGTGCAGGGAAATGCTCCGGGCCAGTTTGGGAGGTCTGCAGCAGCTGGCTTTGGGAGGTACTGCTGTGGGTACTGGCCTCAACGCTCCGGCGGAGTTTGGAGAGTTGTCTGCCCGGATTCTGTCGGAGCTGACAGGAAAACGGTTCGTCACCGCCCCCAACAAATTCCACGCGCTCACCAGCAAGGATCAGATGGCCTTTGCCCATGGGGCTATGAAGGCCCTGGCCGCCGATCTGATGAAGATCGCCAATGATGTCCGGTGGCTTTCCAGCGGGCCCCGCTGCGGCATCGGGGAGCTGTTGATCCCTGAAAATGAACCGGGGTCCTCCATCATGCCCGGCAAGGTCAATCCTACCCAGTGTGAGGCGCTGACTATGGTGGCCGTGCAGGTGATGGCCAATGATGTAGCGGTAGGCATGGCGGCCAGCCAGGGAAATTTCCAGCTGAACGTTTTTATGCCGGTGTGCGCCTATAATTTCCTCCAGTCGGCCCGGCTGCTGGGGGATGCGATGGAATCCTTCCGGGTCAACTGCGCCCAGGGAATCAAGCCCAATCTTCCCCGAATCCGGCAAAACCTGGAGAACAGCCTGATGCTGGTGACCGCCCTCAATCCTCACATCGGTTATGAGAACGCCGCCAAGATTGCCAAAACCGCCCATCGGGAGGGGCTGACCCTCCGCCAGGCGGCAGTCAAGCTGCAAATTTTGTCCGAAGAAGAGTTTGACCGCATTGTTCGTCCGGAACAGATGATCGGTCCGCTGAAAAAGTAAGTGAATCCTTTTGGTACGAAAAAGGCCCTCTTTCCATCCGCTGGAAAGGGGGCCTTGGTGTGTCGAGAGAGTGGGCGCATATCCCTTTGAGTGTGCCGAAGGGGTTCGGCACACTTCCTGGGGGACCAAGTCCCCCAGGACACGCCGCTTGGTTCCTGACGAAACCAGCGGCGATACCCCCGGTTTTTCGCCCCGGTGGGCGCGGATCGCGGCTTGATTTTTATGATGATCGTTTTGAATTTTGTGTGCCTAAAAAATGGTTTTTATAGTTTGAGGCCCTCTTTCTACTGAATAGAAGGAGGGCCTCAGATTAAACAATTGATTTTATGATTTCAAATATCCCAACAGGTAGGCTTTTGCTGTATAGGAGGAGGAAAAGTGTACTGGTTTTTGAGTGAAATATTCCACCGCGTCATTCCATTGATTGCAGGGATAGCTCTGGGGGGAGATCTCTTTCAAAGTTTCCGCCAGCTGATGGTGAGACAGTTCGCCATATTTCAGGTCGGACAAATAAAGCAAACCCAACTGATTTGCCCAATCGTCCAACAAAGAGGAAGTTGTGCCAGAAAGTCTCATAATCCACCGCCATTCTTTCTATTATGATACATTTTTTAACCAATTATACACCTGGAGAGATCAATAATCAATTATCTTGGGTAAATTGCGCTTTTCATTCAGGTAAAATTGTGTCCATCAGCGCCCATTTGACACAATAGAGAGGAGAAATAATGGGATGAAAAAGGACCTTAACATCCAGCTTGAGGAGACAATCCGACAACAGCGGGAACTTTTAAAGCCGACCCAGGAAGAACTGGCAGAGCTGGCAGGAGCCAATTCCCTTTTTATGAGCTGCATTGAAACGAGGCGGAAGAGGGTGTCTTTGACCACCCCGAAAAAATGATGCGAAATACGGTACCTGTCGGCGGACGAGGTTTTGCTGGGATGGCGGAAAGAGAAGCCAGAGGAAATTTATCAGCTGCTGGAATGGCTGGAACCACAGTTTCATCCTATGGCCGAGGAGATGATCTGAATACAGGTCAAAACTGTCGTCAGAGCCCCACGGGAGGAAGAGAATATGATGGATTTGAGCTGAAAACATGATCCCCGCCTGATTTTTTCGGCAGCAGTAAAGAAAATATGTTCGCCATCCTTGATTCTGCCAATGGAAAAAGCTATGATAGAAACATAGTTTCAAGGAGATGGGAACAAGTGATGCAGCAGAGTTTGTTTGATCGCCCGAATATGGATGGTACCCCTTTGGCCAGCAGGATACGCCCCAGGGATCTGTCGGAATTTATAGGGCAGGAGCATCTTTTGGGAGAGGGAAAGGTACTGCGGAATCTCATTGAGCGGGATCAGATCTCCTCCATGATTTTCTGGGGACCGCCTGGGGTGGGCAAAACCACCCTTGCCAGGATCATTGCCCGGCGCACAAAGGCACACTTTGAGGACTTCAGCGCAGTCACCAGCGGAGTGAAGGAAATCAGAGAGGTAATGGCCCAGGCGGAAAAGAGACGGCAGCTGGGGGAAGTGACCATCCTGTTTGTGGACGAGATCCATCGCTTTAACAAAGCCCAGCAGGATGCCTTTCTTCCTTTTGTGGAGCGGGGAAGCATCATTCTCATCGGCGCCACCACTGAAAATCCTTCCTTTGAGATCAACTCGGCTTTGCTGTCACGGTGCAAGGTGTTCGTACTTCAGGCGCTGACAACTGAAGATGTGACCCGGTTATTGGCCCATGCATTGGAAGATCCCCGTGGCTTTGGAACGCGCCGGGTGGAGCTGGAGGAAGGCTCGCTGGAGCTGATGGCTGCCTTTGCCAATGGAGATGCCCGCACCGCCCTCAATACACTGGAAATGGTGGTCCTCAACAGTCCTCAGGAGAATGGTGTCATCCGGGTGACCCGGCAGGTGCTGGAGCAGTGCATCAATAAAAAGTCCCTTTTGTATGACAAAAAGGGGGAGGAGCATTATAATCTGATCTCCGCCCTTCACAAATCCATGCGCAACAGTGATCCTGACGCAGCGGTTTACTGGCTGGCCAGAATGCTGGAAGCCGGAGAAGATCCCCTGTATGTGGCAAGGCGATTGATCCGCTTTGCCAGCGAAGATGTGGGTTTGGCGGACAGCAGAGCGCTGGAGATCGCTGTAGCAGCTTATCAGGCGAGCCATTTTATCGGTATGCCTGAATGTACAGTCAATCTGACCCATGCGGTGGTTTATTTGTCCATGGCCCCCAAGTCAAACGCCTTGTATACAGCATATGAAGCAGCCCGGCAGGATGCCCAGAAAATGATTGCGGAGCCGGTTCCATTGCAGATCCGCAACGCCCCCACGGAACTGATGAAGGAACTGCATTATGGGCAGGGATATCAGTACGCTCACGACGCGCCGGACAAGCTGACCTTGATGGACTGCTTACCCCCCAGTCTGCTGGGGCGGGAATATTATAAGCCTACCGCACAGGGTTCTGAAACCCGGGTAAAGGAGCGTTTGGAGCAGATCAAAGAGTGGAAACGCCGTAACCGCGTTGCCGACAGAACAGAGGAGGAACAGTCATGACGATTCAGCAGCGGCTGCGGCAGCTGGCAGAAAAACAAGGTTTGGCCGACATGGGCTTTTTCCGGACCGACCATCCGGGAAGCGGGGGACTGGGTTATGGTATTACTTTGGTAGCCCGCTTATCCGATGCTGTGGTGGATGAAATCACAGACCGGCCTACCCACAGTTATTTTCATCATTATCGCACGGTTAACGCCTATCTGGACCGTTGTATGCTGGAAACAGGGCTGTTGCTGCAGCAGCAGGGATGGCGCTATATTCCGGTGGGGGCGTCTCAAAGTATTCCAACTGCGGAGGATCCTCACGGTTTTCATGGGCGGTTTCCCCACAAGCAGGGAGCCTGTTTGGCTGCGTTGGGAGTAATGGGTACCAACGGATTGTTTCTCCATCGGCAGTACGGCCCCAGAGTGCGCTTGGGGACGGTGTTTACCGATTGCCCTTTGGTGGGGGAGAATCCGCAGCCGTTGGAAAACAGAGTTTGTGAAAAATGTGGCCGCTGTGTTTCCGCCTGCCCTGCCAATGCCATCAAAGGGGTGGTATATCAGAGGGGTATGCCGGAAATTTCCCTGATAGATCCACAGGCTTGCAGCCAGTATATGAAACAGGCCTTTCAAAAAATTGGACGGGGAGCGGTATGCGGCATCTGCATGAAGGTTTGTCCCTATACGGGGGAAAAGGCGGTTCCATGATCAGGCAGAACGATCTTTCACAGATGAGGCAGATAAAGAAAAAGTAAAAAGAAGCGGCAGGGGAGCATTTCTGTTATCGGGAAATGCTCCTCTGCATTTTCCGTGTGTTTTACCGCATTGAAAGTGCTTTGATGCAACGCAGTTTTAAATAGCGGCTATAATGGCTGCTGTTCAGTCCAAACTCAAGCTTATCATATGCCTTCAAAAAGGGGGAGTGCGCCCGGTTCGGCCGGTATGCCGTATATGATGGATTTCTGGAACAAATACACTGTGATTGAAATTTATAATGCAAAAGACTGTCTGCATATGGTACAATAAATGTGTTTGATGAAGGTTTTTCCAAGAAAACGGAGCAATAAGACGAAAAGTCCAAGGGCTGTCAGAGAAGGCTTTCAGGAAGAGGGAAAGCCTCAAAAATTTCGCAGGCCCGATGCTCTTGTCTTGATTCAAAAGAGAATGACAACCCATGTTGTTCCGACATACCTTTTGCACTAACATGGCGAGTGCGGGTATGGATATCAAGAACTTGCAGTATGTGATGGGCCACTCCGATGTGGGGGTCACACTGAATGTCTACACCCACGCCAGCTTTGACCGGGCAGCCGAACAGATGGCAAAAATCCTTGTGTTCTCCGCTGTGACAGCTTGAAAAATCAGATCAAATCCGCAGTTGGTACTACACCAATTACTACACCATTTGCCGGTGAAATTGCGTAGAAATCCGCAGATTTGCGTGGGCAGCATGGCAGCCGCCGTGAAAGGAAAACGTCCAAAAGTCAGTGATGCCAACGGCTTAAAAGCTTATGAAGGGATAGATCAGAGATGACAAAAATACTGTTTGTTTGCCATGGCAATATCTGCCGTTCCACCATGGCTGAGAGTGTAATGACCTGGCTGGTCCGGCAGAGCGGAGTGGAGAAAAAATATCAGATTGCCTCTGCCGCTACCAGCACCGAGGAATTGGGCAACGGTGTCCACCATGGCACAGTGGCTCAGCTGCGGAGGATGGGGGTGCCGGTGGTGCCTCATCGGGCGGTACAGATGACCAAGACGGATTATGATCGTTACGATCTGCTCATAGGGATGGATGAATGGAACCGCAAGAATATGCTGCGTATCACAGGAGGCGATCCTGAGGGAAAAATCCACTTGCTGCTGGATTGGTCAGAACACCCCCGCGCCATTGCCGATCCATGGTACACAGGAGATTTCCAGGCCACCTGGGAGGATGTTCTGGAAGGATGCCGGAGCCTGCTGCTGGAGCTGGAGAAGGAAAGGTGAGACAAAAGCTTTTCTCACCCAAAAAGATCTGGTATACTGAATGAAGTTTCAAAAAATTTTCAGCTTTTCTTATCTATAAATCTGAGATTGAAGGTGGATAACAGATGGAGCGTGAACGGTTTGGCTCCCGGCTGGGCTTTTTGCTCCTTTCCGCAGGCTGTGCCATTGGAATTGGAAATGTATGGCGCTTTCCCTATGTGGTGGGACAAAATGGGGGCGGCATTTTTGTTGTGTTTTATCTGGTGTTTCTGGTGATTGTGGGAGTGCCCATTTTGACCATGGAGCTTGCAGTGGGCCGCGCCAGCAAAAAGAGCATCATCAGGGAATTTGAAACGCTGGAGCCGGCCGGTACGAAGTGGCATTGGTACAGCCCCCTGGGGATGCTGGGCAATTATGTGCTGATGATGTTTTATACCACTGTAGCAGGCTGGATGCTGGCGTATTTTCAAAAGTTCGCGGCGGGAGACTTTGAGGGCCTGTCCCCGGATGCTGTGAAGGCGGCTTTTGACCAGATGCTGGCGGAACCATTGCCCATGGCGGCCTGGATGGTGTTTGTGGTGGTCTTGGGCTTTGTCATTTGCGCTCAGGGTCTGCAAAAAGGGGTGGAGCGCATCTCCAAATGGATGATGCTGGCATTGCTGCTGCTGATTTTGATATTGGCGGTGCGGAGCGTTACTCTGCCGGGCGGCGAAGAAGGGCTGGCCTTTTATCTGCTGCCGGATGCGGGACGTCTGGGAGAGGATGGCTTGCTGGGAACAGTGGTGGAAGCGATGAAACAAGCCTTTTTCACCCTTAGCCTGGGCATTGGCGCTATGGCGATCTTTGGCAGCTACCTGGACCGTGACCATCGACTGATGGGAGAAGCTGTGAGCATCGCGGCGCTGGATACCTTTGTGGCGGTGACTGCCGGTCTGATCATTTTCCCCGCTTGTTTTGCCTTTGGGATCAACCCCAACAGCGGGCCGGAGCTGATTTTTATTACGCTGCCCAACGTGTTCAACAATATGGCGGCAGGCAGATTGTGGGGCGCTCTGTTTTTCCTCTTTATGAGCTTTGCCGCCCTGTCCACGGTCCTTGCGGTGTTTGAAAATATTCTTTCCTGTACCATGGACCTGACCGGTATCAGCCGGACAAAGGCCTGTCTGATCAATGGCGCTCTCATCATCCTTCTCAGCCTGCCTTGTGTGCTGGGATATAATCTTTGGAGTGATTTTCGTCCTTTGGGACCAAAGACAAGGGTGCTGGACCTGGAAGATTTTGTAGTCAGCACAGTGCTGCTGCCGCTGGGTTCGCTGATCTATCTGCTGTTTTGTACCCATCGTTTGGGCTGGGGCTTTCGTGCCTGCCAGAAAGAAGCCAACCAGGGAAAGGGCTTGGCCATGCCTTCGTGGCTTCGGGGGTATCTGACCTGGGTGCTGCCGTTTTTGGTGCTGATCGTGCTGCTGTTGGGGCTTTACAGCTCTTTATCGCCTGTGTTGTGACAAAGAGCTTCTGAAGAGAGGGGCAAGTCCGGCGGCTTCCGTTTGATGGAATACGGGGGCCGCCTTCGGCTTATACAAGGACGAAAGTCTCACTACAAATCCAGCCAATGTAACAACCGGCCGGAACAGGAGGAGAAAAAAGAAATGAAATATCGGATCGGTGTGGTAGCCAAGCTGCTGGGAATCTCCCCTGAAGGGCTGCGTTTGTATGAGCGGGACGGGATCCTGGCATCCCGCAGAGAGGAAAATGGCAGCGGATATCGATATTATGAGCGCTTGGATATTACAGCGTTGCTGCGGGCCCGGGCCTACCAAAAATACGGCTTTTCCCTGAAGGAAACCGAGAGCCTGATCAATACAGATGATATTGATCAGATCGTGGACGGCTATACCCGCCGCAGTCAGCAGCTGGCGGAGGAGATCGCCCGGAAGAGGCGAATGCTGGATTATCTGAACAAAACTTCCGCCATCATTGAGCGCTTGCCGGAAGAGCTGTGGCAGATCCGTCGGGACACAAGACCGGGCCTGTACCGGTTTGAGTTTATGAAGGGGGATGAGCTGATGCTCAAGCCGGAATCCTATGGCGATTTTCAGCGCTGGGTGTCCATGGCTCCCTTCACCTTTCCTTCCCAGCGCAATGAATGGGAGGCATTGACGGAAGGCCGTGACCGCAGCTTCTCGGCGTTGGGAATGATGGAGGAGGACGCGGCTGCCCTGGGGGTACGGGAAAGCGAATTGGTGCGCTATTTTCCGCCATGCTCCTGTTTGTACACTGTAGTGCGTATCTCCAGAGAGAATGCCAGCTGTGACAAATACCTTGCCCACCTGCGGGAGTTTGTGGAGAGAGAGGGGATACAGGTGACGGGTGACCCTGTGGCCAGAACTTTTTTATCCATGAACAAGCGGGATGATTACACCCGGTACCGCCAGATCTGGCTGCCGGTGGAGTAATAGAAGCCTCAGACCGCCAAAGCCAAAAACAGGAAGGTGAGCAGGCCCGCTCAGGAAAAATGTCCATGCCCTCTCACGGTGAGAATGATCTTCGGCTCATGAGCATCGCAAAAAGCTATTGACCTTACATAAGGTTGAAGGTGTAAAATAAATAATATGCAGGGAGGGGAGAAAATTGAGCAATTGGAAAAAAGCGTTGATTTTGTTTGGACAGTTTTTCAAGTTTGGCTGTTTTACCTTTGGAGGCGGATGGAGCATCATCGCCCAAATGCAGAAGCTTTATGTGGAAAATGAAAAAACCATGACCTCTGAGGAATTATTGGATATCACCAGTGTAGGGCGCAGCCTGCCGGGAACCATGATCGGCAATGTAGCCATGCTGTACGGTTATCATGTAGGCGGCGTCGTTTGTGGGCTGGCTTGCCTGATTGGCATGATTCTGCCGCCGCTGCTTATTTTGACGGTGATTACTTATTTTTACAGCCTGGTCCAGGACAACCCTTGGGTCATGAGCGCTATGGTGGGGGTTCGGGCTGCCATCGTTCCCATTATTGCCAGTGCGGCTGTCAGCCTGCTCAAGAGCGCTTTCCGTTATCCCCTTTGCTATGCGCTGACCATTATGGCGGTGATACTGTACCTGGCGGTGAACATGAGCTGTGTGACACTGGTTGTCATCGGCGTGGTGTGCGGCCTGCTCATCAGCGAATATTATGAGCGGAAGGAGCTGAAAAAGAATGGTACTGCTTGAATTGATTTGGAGTTTTACCAAGATAGGCTTTACCAGCTTTGGAGGCCTTTCCATGATCCCGCTGATTACCAGCGAGGTGCTCTCACACGGCTGGATGACCGCCAGCGAGGTGTCGGATATTGTGGCAATTGCCGAAATGACCCCTGGCCCGTTGGGGCTCAACTGCGCCACCTTCGCAGGAATCAAGGCGGCGGGGATCCCCGGAGCCATCGCGGCAAATTTGGGCGTGCTGATGCCCACCCTTACCCTGTGCTTGGTGGCTGCGGTATTCTTTGAAAAGTTCAAGACCAGCCGCCGCATGGGGCAGATCATGGTAGGTGTGCGTCCCATCTGTGTGGGACTGATCGTGGGCGTTATGATCTCTTTGAGCATGACCAACTATGTAGTGGAATCTGCCGTCAGTTTGCCTGCCATTGGAATTGCGCTGCTGGATCTTTTTCTGCTGCTGCGTTTTAAACTGAGCATCCCGAAAGTGATTCTGATCAGCGCTGTACTGGGTTTGGTCTTTTTCCACTGATATATTTTTGCTGATGTATCCCTCCGTCTGCCAGGCGGGGGGATATTTTGTATGGCTGTGTTTTTAAAAGAAAAATGCTTGTACAGAGTATGAAGGCGCCGATGGATGCTTTTGTATTTTCGGTGTATTGGCAAAGGAGCTGTTTGGCGTTACAATAGAAGCTGGCAGCCGGAATGATCCGGTCCCGCTGATAAATGATAAAGGAGGATCACCCTATGAGCAAAATTGACCGTGAAGCGCTGGTGGAGCGGCTGCTTCGTTATGTGCAGATCGACAGTGAGACGGGAGATGAAGGGGAAATGGCCCGGCGTCTGGAGGAGGACTTCAGAGCGTTGGGATGCGTCGTCACCACGGATGACGTTCATGAGGCTGCTCAGACCACAGGCAGCAACATATATGCCACCCTGCCCGGCGATCCGTCCCTGGAGCCCCTCATGCTCAGTGCTCATATGGATACTGTAATTCCAGGCAAAGGCGTGCGTCCCAGGGTCTGTGAGGACGGCTATATCCGCAGCGACGGTTCCACCGTTCTGGGCGGAGATGACAAAGCAGGTGTCTGTGCCATTATGGAAGCTATGAAGGCTGTATCGGCCACTACACACCGGACGGTGGAGGCAGTCATTACGGTCCGGGAGGAAAGCGGACTGGTGGGAGCTAAAAATCTGGATTACAGCCGTATCCACGCCAAAAAGGCGGTGGTGCTGGATACAGGAGGCACCGGCGGAGACATTATCACCAGGGCTCCCGGTCAAAACAAGATCGTGGCGGTCATTCATGGTAAAAAAGCCCATGCAGGTTCCTCCCCGGAGAAAGGAATCAGCGCGATTCAGGCAGCGGCCCATGGCGTGGCGGCCATGAATCTCCTCCGGGTGGATGAGGAAACCACCTGCAATATCGGCACCTTTATGGCGGAAGGCCCCACCAATATCGTCAATGCCACTGCCCGTCTGGTACTGGAGGTACGCAGCCGCAGTGAGGAAAAGCTGGAGGCGCAGACGAAGCATTTGGTGGATTGTTTTGAAGAGGCGTGCCGGAAGTTTGGCGCCCAGTTGGAAACAGAGGTGACCACCAGTTATTTGGGCTTCAGCCTCAGTGAGGAAGAGCCGCTGGTCCAGTGGCTTTTCCAGGCTGCCAGAGAGGTGGGCCTGGAACCCAAAACTGTAGGAAGCGGAGGAGGCAGTGACGCCAATATTTATAACCGCCACGGCATTACCGCCGTCAACATCGGCGTGGGTATGGAAAAGGTTCACACCACCGAGGAACAGTTATCCATCAAGGATATGACCAATACCGCGGAGATGATTTGCCGGCTGCTGCAGCCGTGATAAGCAAAAGATTACCCATGGCAACGAGATCGGATAACGGATCGGTTTGTTAAGAGGGTCAAAAAGAGGCTTGGAAACTTTCTGCAAAGTTTCCAAGCCTCTTTTATCATGTCTATACGCTTTTCCTCCTGAAAGGATAGGGTCATTCTTCTTCGCTAAGCTCCACGAACCAGTACAACAGCTGTCCATCCCCGCTGTCAGCCTCCAATGTAAAGGAAAGCCGTCCATCTGCAGAAACAGCAATGTTTTGAGGGATAGATACCGATCCGTGATCTCCGCCGTAGGAGAGAGGAACCACCGTTTGGAAGCTGTTCTGGAGATTCCCTTCCAGGTCGTAGAGAGCAATGTGATAATAGTGGTCACTGTCGTGATTGTCCCGGCTGTAAACCACACCGGGCGGAGTGGTATAGTAGATCTCCACCAGATGCTGGCGGGCCGCGTCCGGGAAAGCACAGAGGAATCTGGTTACTTCATCCTCCGGTACAGTCAGCCGGGAACGATCAGCCTCGGCATATTCCTCGGGAGGTGTGGACAGACGGTAAAAGGATGTGCCGGATTGAGAGGAGGCAAACAGCACATCATCTTCCAGCAGCCCCAAAGACTCCTGGCGGCCATAATACAGTGTTGGAAGAACGCCGTAAAGCTGCCCGTTGGAGGGATTATCCACTACCGCCAGGGACAGGTTGGAATCCGGAATCCTGCTGATGTTGGACAGATAAAGCCGGGTGCCTTCTTTATTTTCCTGTACAATTTCAGTAACCTCAGGATACAGCAGCTGTTCCAGAATACAGCGGTTACGCTGACAGATTTCCAGCAGCGAGGAGGTATACCCCATTTCCTCCAGTTGCTGGAGGGCTTCTTCATCATCGTAAAAATCCAGACTGTAACGCTCTGGGTCAATGATCGCGGGGGAAGGGCTTTCGGCCTGCAAATCCATTTCATATTCCCGCAGGTCCCCCATACCCGCCATGGGACCATAATAATCAAAGGTGAGAACACCATTGCTTAGCCGGATGACATCATCCTCGGGGGACAGGGTGAGCTGTCCGCCCCGGACAGTCAGGCCGGTATCCGCCTGATGGATGACGCCGGTTTCTCCATCCAGCCAAGCCACCTGCCAGGTAAGACCGGAGGGTACGATCCAGGGGAAGCTTTCCCGTTCTTCCTGGGTGAGCCAGCAGAAGAAGACAGCAAAGCCGCCTGTCCGCTGAGAGTCGCCCACAGCGGGAGAAAGAAACCAGGGAGAGCGCTCTCCTTCAGGGTCGGACAAAGAGGAAAGCCCTACCGGGATCTCAGGTGTACTGCTGCCCAGATCGTAAACAGATAGTCCGCCTGTGGAAGTGAACAAAGCCAGCATCTGCCGTCCCACGGCCTGAGGTTCCGGCAGACCCTCCGGTACTGATTCCAGAGGCAGAATTGTATGGCTTTCTTCCTGGTAGAGGGCACAGTGATATTGCTGTCCATCCTCCGGCTCTGACAGAAGGAGCTGCCATCCGGAAAAAGCCGGAAGAATATCCCACAGAAAGAAGGTCTGGTCTTCCGGCAGCCCTTCCAACAGCAGCAGATCGCCGGTGCGGGGGGAGGCGGCGAGACATTTCTCGCTGTTTTCGCTTCGCAGCAGGATGCCGCTGCGCCAGTCAGAGGAAAACTGGATTTCTCCGGCACTGTAATTACCCAAGCCTATATTTTCCTCCTGGTAGGAAAACAGCGCCACCCGCTCCGCAGTGTCCTGCTCCCCATTGGTGGAAGTGATCAGGCCGTAAAGCAGCAGCAGCCTGTCAGCGCCGGCAGATTCCCCGGAAAGGGAGGTACATGGATAAACCACCGCGCTGATGCGCATGGTATGATCCTCCTGCTGGTTTGGAAGAACGACGCCGCCGGCCAGGAGAGGATAGGCGCCCTCGGGAATACTGAGCCCCTGCTGGAGCAGCCGCTGCTGAACAATGTCGCGCTCCAGAATCGTGCTGTCCCAGGGGATGTGCTCCACAGAGGGCAGGGAAAGCCCCACAGGAAGACTGGAGGAAGACGGATTGTCCGGTACTGAGGCAGGAACGTTGGACTGGCTGCAGCCCGATTGGGTCCACAGCATCATCAGCGCGATAACGACAGCGACAGGCCGAAAAAACCCTTTCATTTCATTCCCTCCAGTTGATATGGCTGCGGCAAAGAATACTGCATCGTGATGAAAATACAATTTTATAGTACAACGGTGTTCCGTCCGTTGTCAAGGACAGATTGACCACAAACTGGAAGGCGCTTTTCCCTCTGTACAGCGTCTGTAATTTATGGTAAAATAGGTGTGCAAAATATCGTCAGGTGCCCGGGGCCGCAGGCTGGCCGGGAGAATAGGGAAGCGGGTGAAAAGCCCGCGCGGGACCGCCGCCGTAAAGGGGGAGTTCCGGCGCATGAATGTCACTGTGCGGTACGGCATGGGAAGGCGCGCCGGGGCGTGGACCTCTGAGCCGGAAGACCTGCCTGATGATGGATACTGCCGGAAAGGGGCAGAAAATCCGGACGGGGACGGACAAAACGCCGGACGGATGCTGAAGCGGAGCGGGACCAGGTCCGGCGTGCCGCTGTGCTGCCTTTTCCTCGGTGGATGGAAAAGGCTTTTTCTTTTTCTCCCGGGGAAAAGGGTCAGACGGCTGGGGCGGACAGAGCGGTTTTGCGCGCCTCCTTTCCCGGCAGGTCCGGTCAAAAAGAAGGAGGAGTTTTTTATGAGCAAATGGGAAATGTCTTTACTGCGCCTCTCCGCCTTGCTTTCCGGTGTTCTGGCCGTACCACAGACCGCCTGGGCGATGCATATTATGGAGGGCTACCTGCCGGGGAGCGCCTGTGTTTTGTGGGGAGCGTTGTGCCTGCCCTTTGTGGTGGGCGGGGTATTGGCCATCCGCCGGACGGCGGCCCGTCAGCCTCGTGGTATGCTGCTGCTGGCCATGGCGGGAGCCTTCATTTTCGTCATTTCTTCCCTGAAGATCCCTTCGGTCACCGGCAGCTGCAGTCATATGACCGGTACCGGTCTGGCGGCAATCCTTTTCGGGCCTCTCCATGCCACAGTGCTGGGGCTGATTGTGCTGCTGTTCCAGGCGCTGCTGCTGGCTCATGGCGGGCTGACCACCCTGGGGGCAAATACCTTCAGTATGGCTGTAGCCGGGCCGGTGGTGTCCTGGGCTGTGTGGCAGCTTTGCCGCAAAGGTGGGGTAAACCGTAAGGTTTCAGTCTTTCTGGCGGCCTTCCTGGGGGATCTGCTGACCTACTGCGTCACCAGTTTGCAGCTGGCTTTGGCTTATCCCTCTCCGGAGGGAGGCGTGGCTGCCAGTGCAGTCTCCTTTTTGGGGGTATTCGCTCCCACTCAACTGCCTTTGGCGGTTATCGAAGGAATTTTGACTGTTCTCATCATCATGGGCATGGAAAGCTATGCCCAGCCGGAGCTGCGTGAGATTGGATTTATCCGGGAGGGAGCCTGACATGAGTAAAAATTTGAAACTGACCCTTGTTTTGCTGGCGGTGGTGGCGCTGCTGATTCTGGTTCCCTTTGTTCTGGCCCCGGGAGCGGAGTTCGGCGGCAGCGATGACGCCGGAAGCCAGATGGTGGAGCAGGTGACGGGTCAGCCTTATGAGCCATGGTTTACCCCGGTGCTGGAAACCGCCCTGGGCGGGGAACTGCCGGGGGAGATCGAGAGCCTGATCTTCTGTGTCCAGACGGGAATCGGCGTGGGGATCATTTCCTTCGCCTTCGGCTATCTGGTGGCCCGGAAGAAGTATAAAAAGGATGATGCGCACACCCCCTTGAAGAAGGACTGAAAAAGTCCTTTGGAAACTGCCGGAACGCAATTTGTCTCTGGCGCTGATGATTTTATGGTGCTGTAAAATGATGCCGCCCCGGTCAGGAGGATTTTCCCGGCCGGGGTGGTCCCGGGTGTGACTGGAAACAAGGGACTGTCCTTGTTTTCAAAGCGTAGGGAGAAAAGTGGCTGAGGCCGCAAAAAACGTGCCCACAGAGGTTGGAAATCTGGAATGTCGAACCTGACTTCCGCAGCAACAAGGTTCGTACCCAAGGTATACCCAATACATCCAGGAAGCGTGTCCAATTTTTGAGGTGCGCTCATCTGCAAAGGAATTCCCCACAGAAAGGAGAGAAGTAGGATGATAACCGGAATTTTGACGGCCCTGGCCCTGTTCTCCCTGTTGGCGGGACGGATTCCCTTTCTTCCTCTGGCGCTGCTGTCGGCGGCGGGGGGGCTGGTTTTGGCCCTTCTTTCCCGGCACCATAGCCACGGCCCGGTAGTGATCGATCAGCTGGCTCACCGTTCTGCGCTGGGACAGGCTTCCACCGGCTGGAAAGCCCTGGTTTGCTGCCTGCTGCTGGTGATGGCGCTGAATATCCGTCATCCGGCGGCTGCGCTGCTGTTGGGACTGATGGCAGCGGTCTTTACCATCTTGGGGGCTGGAGTGCCCTTGGGGGAATACCTTTCCCTGCTGTCCTTGCCCCTCAGCTTTCTTCTCCTCAGCGGCCTCGCTCTGCTGTGGGGCTACAGTACCGCTCCCACGGGGATGCTGTCGGTGCCGTTTGGGGGAGGATTTTTGACAGTGGCAGCGGAAGCTCAAACCCGGGCCGCTCTGGTCACCGCCCGTTCGGTGGGAGCCCTCAGCTGTCTTTATCTGCTGGCGCTGACTACCCCCCTCTCCCGGCTGGTGAGCCTGCTGCGGCGGCTGCGGATGCCGGAGGTGCTGCTCCAGCTGATGACCCTCATTTACCGCTATCTCTTTTTGCTGCTGGAACTGCATCGCACCATGGAGGATGCCGCCGCCAGCCGGTTGGGTTACGCCGCCTTTCCCCAGGGGGTGCGTACTACAGGAAAGGTGTGGGGGGGCCTTCTCTTTCGCAGCCTCCACCGGACCCGGCAGTATTTTGACGCCATGGAAAGCAGATGCTATGACGGCAGGCTGGAATTTTTGGAGCGCCCCCTGCCTCTGCGGGGCAGAGACTTGGTGTGGGGGCTGGGGCTGATGCTGACAGGACTTGCCCTGATGGTTTTCAGTTGGAGGTGAAGAAAATGGAGGAACTGCTGCGTCTGGAACAGGTTTCCTATTCTTATGACCACGGCGCTCCGGCTTTGGAGGCCCTTTCCGTCACCGTTTCCGCCGGGGAGAAGATCGCTCTGGTGGGGGAAAACGGCGCGGGAAAATCCACCTTTCTTCTCTGCTGCAATGGGGTCCTCGCACCTACCTCCGGGAAGATTTATTGGCAGGGACAGCCGGTGGGACGGGACCGCCGGAGCCTGACCCAGCTTCGTCAGGGGGTGGGGTTGGTGTTCCAGGACCCGGACGCCCAGCTGCTGGCGGGGACAGTGGAGGAGGAAGTGAGCTTCGGCCCCATGAATCTCCGCCTTTCCAGAGAGGAGACGGCACAGCGGGTGGACCGGGCTCTTGCGGCTTTTTCACTGGAGGATTTCCGCTCGCGGGCCCCCCAGTATCTTTCCGGCGGCGAGAAAAAGCGGGTGACCCTGGCGGACGCTTTGGCTATGGAGCCACGGCTGCTTCTGCTGGATGAACCGGCTTCCAGCCTGGACCCGGGGAACGCCCGGCTGCTGGAGGAGAATCTGGAGCGGCTGTCCAGCCAGGGAATGGCCCTGATGGTAGCCACCCATGATCTGGACTTTGCCTGGCGCTGGGCCGGACGGGTGCTGGTGTTCCATGGGGGACGCCTGGAACGGGACGGAACGCCGGAGGAAGTGTTCGGGGACGCGGAGCTGCTCAGCCGGTGCGGCCTTGCCCAGCCGGTACTGATGGAGGTGGGGCGGCTGCTGGGAATGACCCCCTTGCCCCGGACGATAGAGGAACTGAAAAAGGAGTGGAATAGATGAAAGAAGGAATCCTGGCTGTCAGCTTCGGCACCTCGGTGGAGGAGGCCCGGCTTCGGCAGATTGAGCCGGTGGAACAGGCCATTGCCGCCGCTTGTCCTCAGGCGGTCTTTTACCGGGCCTACACCAGCCCCACTATTCGCCGGATTCTGGCGGAGCGGGGGACGATGGTGCAGGACCTGGAGGGGGCACTGGAACAGATGGCGGCGGAAGGCATCACCCATGGTGGGGTGCAGCCCACCCACCTGTTGTACGGCTATGAATATGACCGCATCCGCCAGACGGTGGAGAAATGGCGGCCCCGGTTTGAGCGGCTGACATTGGGCCGTCCTCTCCTGGCGGATACCGATACCCTTTTGGAGATGGGGGAGCTGCTGGACCGGATCTATCCCCGTCAGCCGGGCCGGGCAGTGGTGCTGATGGGCCATGGCACCCATCATCCAGCCAACATGGCCTATCCTGCCCTGCAAACGGTGCTGAACATGAAAGGCCGCCCCGATCTGCTGGTGGGAACGGTGGAGGGCTGGCCCTCTCTGGAAGAGCTGCTGCCGGTGCTGAAAGCGGGTGGTTATCAGAAAGTCACCGCTGCCCCCCTGATGCTGGTAGCCGGGGACCATGCCCTCAACGATATGGCCGGGGAGGAGCCGGAAAGTTGGAAAAGCCGTCTCACACAGGCGGGATTTTCGGTGGACTGCCGCTTGCAGGGCCTGGGGGAGCTGGAGGAAGTGCAGCGCCTTTATGCAAACCGGGCCCGGATGCTGCTGGAAGGAGAAGAATAAGGAACATCCTTGACGGAGGAGATTGGATGAGAGCGTTTGCGTTTTTCTTTGGGATCTTTACCTGTCTGCTTGGGATCGGCTGCGTGGTTTTTCAGTTGTCCATGGCCTTTCGGGTCCTCACAGTGGGATTGGTTTTCATTGCCCTTTGGATGATGCTCAAGTACGCCAAATGTCCGGTGTGCCATGAATACGGTGTAAACATCAATCCTTTTTCCAGAAAATACGGCATTTGCAAAAAGTGCGGCCATCAGGAAGCAAAATGACCTTTGATGGATCAGGGAGTAAAACAGCCTTTCAAATCCGGACCGGCCCTTTCGGGGACTTTCCCCTTTGACGGCTAAATGAGTAACAAACCAGTTTATCAGTTGCTATCACCAGTGAAAGGAGGTGGGGCCATGGCCCTGGAACGGTATGTGATCGCTGACGGTAAACGGCTGCGGTGCGGCTATACCACCGGTACCTGCGCGGCGCTGGCGGCAGGCGGGGCAGTCCGGCTGCTTTTTACCGGGGTATTTCCCCAGACGCTGCATCTGACCACCCCCGGCGGCGTGGCGGTGGAAGCAGCGGCGGAACAGCCCTCTTTGGGGCAGGGCTTTGCCTGCTGCGCTGTGCGAAAAGACGGGGGAGACGACATAGACGCCACCCATGGAGCTCTGATCTTCGCCCAGGTTTCCCGGAACAGCTCCGGGACCATCCACATTGATGGAGGCCGGGGTGTGGGTCGTGTCACCCGTCCGGGGCTGGACCAGCCGGTAGGAGCTGCCGCCATCAACCGGGTTCCCCGGGAGATGATCCGCCGCCAGGTGAGGGAAGTGCTGGCGGAGCTGGGGGAGGAGACCGGCGTGGATGTGGTCATTTCGGTGCCCGAGGGGGAGGAGATCGCAAAGCGCACCTTTAACCCCCAGTTGGGTATTGTGGGGGGCATTTCCATCCTGGGCACCACCGGTATCGTGGAACCCATGAGCGTCCAGGCTTTGGTGGAGACCACTGCTTTGGAGCTGCGGCAGGCCTTTGAGGCAGGCAGCCGACGGGTCATCCTCACCCCCGGCAATTACGGTCTGGATTTTCTCAGGCGGGAGGGCCTGCCGGGGAAGACGGGAATTCCGGTGGTCAAGTGCTCCAACTATATCGGAGAGGCCCTGGACCGGTGCGGACTGACCGGCTTTGAGCAGGTGCTGCTGGTGGGCCACGCAGGCAAGCTGGTGAAGCTGGCCGGGGGGATCATGAACACCCATTCCCGGGCAGCGGACTGCCGCACTGAGCTGTTCTGCGCCCACGCCGCCATCATGGGCGGGGGGCAGGAGCTGTGCCGGGCGCTGTTGGAAGCTCCCACCTCTGACCGGTGTGTGGAGCTTTTGCGGCAGGCGGGACTGCTGGAACCGGTTTTGGAAAGCCTTCTGGCTGCTATCCAGGATCATCTGGAACGGCGGGCGGCGAAAAAATATGCCGTGGGGGCTGTACTGTTTTCCAATGAGTATGGTAAACTGGGAGAGACACAAAAAGCAAAGGAGATCATGGAGCAATGGCGGAACAGACGGTAAAGCGGGGAGTTTTTTACGGCGTGGGTATTGGTCCCGGAGACCCGGAACTGCTCACCCTGAAAGCGGTGCGGGTGCTGGAGGCCTGCCGGGTCATCGCCGCCCCCCAGACCCACAGTGGAGAGACCCTGGCCCTGGATATTGCCTCCCGGGCGGTGGACCTGACAGGGAAAAAGATTCTTCCCCTTTACTTTTCCATGGCCCGTGACCGTCAGCAGCAAAGACAGGCCCATCTGGAAGCGGCCCAGGCAGTCCGGGAGGAGCTGGACCGGGGGGAGGATGTGGCGATGCTCAACCTGGGGGATGTGTCCATCTACGCCACCTACAGCTATCTGATGGAGATACTCCGGGGGGAAGGGTACGAGACGGTGATGATTCCCGGTGTGCCCAGTTTCTGCGCTGTGGCGGCCCGTCTGGGTGTGAGCCTGACGGAGATGAACAGCCCGCTGCACATCGTTCCCGCCGGGGGCGGTCCCCTGGAGGAAACCCTGGAGCTGCCGGGGACCAAGGTGCTGATGAAATCCGGCCGGAGGATTCCCCAGGTGCTGGAAGCCCTGGAAGCCCATGGCCTCACTGAAAAGAGCGCTTTGGTGCGGGACTGCGGCCTGCCCACCGAGGAGGTCTGTGAGGATCTTCGCCATCCCCCGGAGGGAACCGGCTATTTCGCCACCATCATTGTAAAGGAGTAACACTGCCATGGTACATTTTGTAGGGGCGGGCTGCGGCGCGCCGGATCTCATTACGGTGCGGGGGCTGGAGCTGCTGCGCCGGGCCGATGTGGTCATTTACGCCGGAAGCCTGGTCAATCCCGCCTTACTGGGGACCCTGCGGGAGGGGTGCGCCGTTTATAACAGTGCTGAGATGACCCTGGAGCAGGTACTGGCGGTGATGGAGGAATCTGAGGGAAGAGGCCTGGAACTGGTGCGTCTGCACACCGGGGACCCTTGCCTGTATGGAGCCATCCGGGAGCAGATGGATGCTCTGGACCGCATGGGCATCCTTTGGGATGTGTGCCCCGGTGTTTCCAGCTTTTGCGGAGCCGCCGCTGCCGTGGGCGGGGAGTACACCCTGCCGGGGGTGAGCCAAAGCGTCATCATCACCCGAATGGCAGGGCGGACGCCGGTGCCGGAGAGGGAGAGCATCGCTTCCCTGGCTTCTCACGGGGCCACCATGGTCATCTTCCTTTCTGCCGGAATGCTGGAGGGCCTCCAGACGGAGCTGTTAAAGGGGGCCTATACCCCTGATACTCCTGCCGCTCTGGTGTATAAGGCCAGCTGGCCGGAGGAGCGGGTGGCCCGGTGTACCGTAGGCACTTTGGCCGAGACCGGCGCCAGGGAGGGAATCAAAAAGACCGCCCTGGTGCTGGTGGGAGACTTTTTGGCTGGTTCCTACGACCGCAGCTGCCTTTATGACCCCGGCTTTTCCACCGAGTTCCGGGAGGCCAGCCGATGAAAACGGCATTTGTGGCCTTTTCCCCCAGGGGGGAGGCGCTGGCCCGGCTGCTGGCGGAGGATTTCCCCGGCGCGCCGGTGGAGCGGGGCTATGGCCGGGAGGAATTCTCCCTTTCCCTCTGGACGGCAGAGGCTTTTTCCCGGTATGAGGGACTGGTTTTTGTAGGAGCGGCAGGGATCGCCGTGAGGGCCATCGCACCTTTTGTTCGGGACAAGACCCGGGACCCGGCGGTGGTGGCGGTGGACGAGACGGGGGCCTTTGTCATCCCGCTTCTCTCAGGGCATCTGGGGGGAGGAAACGACCTGGCCCGGCTGCTGGCAGCCCGGTGCGGCGGGGTCCCTGTGGTCACCACGGCCACCGACCGGCGGGGCGTTTTTCCCGTGGACCAGTGGGCCAGAACCCAGAAGATGGCGGTACTGGACCCCAAAAAGATCAAGGGCGTTTCTTCCTCTCTGCTGGCAGGGGAAAAAGTCACCTTTTGGAGCCGCTGGCCCATTGCCGGTGAGATGCCGCAGGGACTGAGAGCCGTTTCGGACCGGCAGCAGGCCCAGATTGTGGTGGACCTGTCCCCGAAGGCTGCCCCTGGATTGCGGCTGGCCCCCAGAATCCTCACCCTGGGGGTGGGCTGCCGGAAGGGAACTTCCTGTGAGGCGCTGGAATCTGCCTTTTCCCGCCTGATGGGTGAGCGGGATCTGGCGGAAGAGGCTGTGGCGAAGGTTGCCACCATCGACCTCAAACAGGAGGAGCCGGGGCTGCTGGCGTTCTGTGAGGCCCGGCGGCTTCCCCTTAAAATCTTCACCGCTCAGGAGCTTTTGGAAGCGGAAGGGGATTTTTCTTCCTCGGCCTTTGTCCGGCAGGTCACTGGTGTGGACAATGTCTGCGAGCGAAGCGCGGTGCTGGGGGGCGGCAGGCTGCTTGTCCCCAAAACAAAAGGGGATGGGATCACCATGGCTCTGGCTGTGGGCGACTTCCATCCGGACTGGAGGATCTATCCATGAAGCAGTTGTATGTGGTGGGCCTGGGCCCCGGCGGGGAGGAGTTTCTCACCGGGCAGGCACGGCAAGCCCTGGAGGAAAGCCAGGTGCTGGCCGGGTACACCGTTTATATTGATCTCGTTGCCCCTCTTTTTCCGGGTAAGGAGATCCTCACCACCCCCATGACTCAGGAGCTGGAGCGGTGCCGCATGGCTTTGGAAGCGGCGGACAGCGGCAAGACCACCGCCATGGTGTGCAGCGGCGACAGCGGGGTTTACGGCATGGCCGGACCCATTCTGGAGCTGGCGGAGCAGTTTCCTCAGGTGGAGGTCATCGTGGTGCCCGGTGTGACGGCGGCCCTGTCCGGCGCGGCGCTGCTGGGGGCTCCGCTGATGCATGATTTCGCCGTTATTTCCCTGTCAGACCTCCTCACCCCTTGGGAGAAGATTGAAAAGCGTCTGAGGGGCGCCGGGGAGGGAGACTTCTGTCTCTGTCTTTATAATCCCGCCAGCCGCAAGCGCCAGGACTACCTCAAGCGGGCCTGCGACATCCTGCTGGAAAGCCGGAGCCCAGAGACGGTCTGCGGCTGGGTGCGGAACATAGGCCGGGATGGAGAGGAAAAAGAGATCACCACCCTGGAACAGCTGCGGGAAGCCCGGTTGGATATGTTCGCCACCGTTTTTATCGGCAACAGCCAGACCAGAAGGCTGGGGGAGCGGATGGTCACTCCCCGGGGCTATGAGGCCAAAGGATGAGAGTAGTATTATTCGGCGGCACCACTGAGGGACGGCAGCTGGCCCGGGAGTTGGGGGCGCTGCCCCTGACCCTTCAGGTTTCGGTGGCCACCCCTCTGGGAAAAGAAGAGTTGGCGGGGCTGGAACAGGTGGAAATCCTCACCGGGCGTCTTGGCGCCGAAGAAATGGCGGAACTTTTACGGGGTGCGGGCCTGTGCATCGACGCTACCCATCCTTACGCCGTGGAGGTGAGCGGCAACATCCGTCTGGCCTGTGAAAAGGCCGGGATTCCCCTGCGGCGGCTGGTTCGTCCCCAGGCAGCCGGTGAGGAAGCTTTGACGGTGGACAACTGCGCCCAGGCGGCCCGGCTTTTGGCGGCGGAGGAAGGAAATATCCTGCTGACCACCGGGGCCAAGGAGCTTTCCGCCTTTGCCGGGGTGGAAAAGACCCGGCTGTACGCCCGGGTGCTGCCTACGGCGGCCAGTATCGCCGCCTGCGAGGCGTTGGGACTTGCCCACCGGAATATCATTGCCATGGAGGGACCCTTTACCAGGCGGATGAATGAAGCGATGCTGGAACAGTATCACATCCGCTGGATGGTCACCAAGGATGGGGGAGCTCCCGGCGGCATGGAGGAAAAGCTGGAGGCTGCCCGGGCCATGGGGGTCCGGGTGGTGCTGGTGCGCCGTCCTCAGGAGCAGACGGATGGGGTGGACAGCATCCCGGTGCTGGTGGAAGAAGTCCGAAAGATGTTGGAGGAGGAAGGCAAGTGAAGGTCACATTGGTGGGCATGGGCAGCGGGTTTCCCCTTACCCTGACACAGGAGGCAAAGGAAACCCTTCTGGGGGCGGACTGCCTGTTGGGAGCCCCCAGGCTGCTGGAGGATCTGGGGGAGGAATACCCTTCCCGGCGCTTTGCCGCCATCCATCCCCGTCAGCTGGTGGAGCTGCTGGAGCGGGAGCGGCCGGAGCGCCCCTGTGTCCTCTACAGCGGGGATACCGGCTTTCATTCCGGCGCTGGCGGGCTGCTGCCCCTGTTGCGGGACCAAGGTTGGAAAGCAGAGGTCCTGCCAGGCATTTCCAGCATCCAGCTGCTGTCCGCCCGGCTGGGGGAGCCCTGGCAGGGTTGGCATCTGGCCTCGGCCCACGGAGCGGACTGTGACCCTGCTGCCCTTTTGAGGGAGCATCAAACAGTGTTTTTCCTCACAGGCGGACGGCAGGGACCGGCGGAGCTGTGTGGGCTCCTGACCCAGGCGGGCTTTGAACAGGCGGTTGCCGTGGTGGGGGAGAACCTGGGCCGCCCGGATGAAAATTTGGTCCGGGGGACGGTAGGGGAGCTGACGGAAAAAACCTTCGCCTCTTTAAGCGTTCTGCTGGTGCGCCGTCCTGTGGACGTAACCCCTTTGCGTCAGGTGGTGACCCCCGGCATCCCCGACGGGGAATTTTGCCGCTCTGAGGGGAAAACCGTGCCGATGACCAAGCGGGAGGTGCGGGCGGCGGCGATGGGGCTGCTGGAAATCCGTGCCGATGACCTGCTGTGGGATGTAGGGGCCGGGACCGGTTCGGTTTCGGTGGAAATGGCGCTCCTTGCCCGCCGGGGAAAGGTGTTTGCCGTGGAGGAAAAGCCGGAGGCCTGCGCCCTGATCCGGGAAAATGGCCGCAAATTCGGTGTGAGCGGCAATCTGGAAGTGATGGAGGGCCGCGCCCCGGAAGCGCTGGAACAGCTCCCCACCCCTGACGCCGTCTTTGTGGGAGGTTCCGGAGGAGAATTGCCGGAGATTTTGCGTCTCATCCGCCGTCTGAGCCCCAGGGCCCGGATCTGTGTTTCCGCCATCGCCCTGGAAACGGTCCATTTGGCCCTGGAGACCCTGACAGAGCTGGGGGATGAGGTCCATGTGACCCAGCTGGCGGTCAGCCGGGCCAAAGGGGTGGGGCGGCTTCACCTGATGATGGCCCAGAACCCCATTTTTCTCATTACAGGAGGGTGCCATGAGTAGAATCATGCTGGCCGCCATGAGCAGCGGCAGCGGCAAAACCACCGTCACCTGGGGCCTGCTGGCCGCTCTGAGGGATCGGGGCGTGGATGTGCGGGCCTTCAAGTGCGGCCCTGATTACATAGACCCCATGTTCCACACTCGTCTCTTGGGGATTCCCAGCCGGAACCTGGACCTGTTTTTGCAGGGGGAGCGGGCGGTGAAGCGGACCCTTTCCCGCCACGGCGGTTCTTTGGCGGTGCTGGAAGGGGCCATGGGCTTCTATGACGGGGTGGGAGGCACCCATGAGGCCAGCGCCTGGGATGTGGCCAACCGCACCTCCACGCCGGTGATCCTGGTGGTTTGTCCAGGCGGCAGCAGCCTCACCCTGGCGGCTCAGGTGAAGGGCCTGCGTCAGTTCCGCAGGGCCTCCCGCCTGGCAGGAATCATCCTCAACCGCTGCACCCCCCGGATGTACGGCCACCTCACCCCCATCCTCCAGAAGGAAACAGGGCTTCCGGTGCTGGGGTACCTTCCCCCCATGGAGGAAGCGGTGATCCCCAGCCGTCACCTGGGGCTTCTCACCGCCGGGGAGGTGGAGGACTTTACCCGCCGCAGCGCCGCTCTGGGACAGCAGGTGGAGCGGACAGTGGACCTGGACCGGGTGCTGACCATCGCCCGGAGAGTGCGTCCCCTGCCGCCGGTGGAGCCTTATTTTTCCGCCCCGCCCCGGTGTGTCATCGCCGTGGCCCGGGACGAAGCCTTCTGCTTTTATTATGCCGACAGCCTGGAAGCCCTGGAGGAAGCGGGGGCGCAGCTGGCCTTTTTCAGCCCACTGCGGGACAAAACCCTGCCGGAAGGGGTCCAGGGGCTTTATCTGGGCGGGGGCTATCCGGAGCTGTACGCCCGGCAGTTGAGCGAGAACAGCTCCATGCGCCGCTCCATCATGGAGGCCATCTCCGCCGGGATGCCCACTGTGGCGGAGTGCGGCGGCTTTCTCTATCTCCAGCGAAGCTTGGAGGACCCGGAAAAGAAGTCCTATCCCATGGTGGGGTTCTTTTCCGGCAAGGGCAGCGGCACCGGAGCGCTGCGGCGGTTCGGATACATCACCCTTTCAGGGGAACAGGAAAGTATGCTGTTCCGCCCTGGGGAGCAGGTTCCCGCCCATGAGTTCCATCACTGGGACACCGACTGTAACGGGGAGAGCCTGGAAGCGGTGAAAGCCTCTGGACAGGGAAGCTGGCGGTGCGCCTTTACGGGAGAAAACCTGTATGCCGGATTCCCCCATCTCCATTTGGGTGGAAAGCTGCCCCTGGCTGCCCGGTTTGCCGACGCCGCCGCCCGGTGGCAGCCCAAAAAGGAGGGAGAAGAATGAAAATTTATCTCCTGCGCCACGGGCTGACGGCCTATAATAAGGAAAAACGGTACCAGGGCACCCGGGATATCCCGCTGTGTGACGAGGGCAGGCGGCAGCTGGCCCCGGCCCCCATTTGTCCGGACCGGGTGTATGTTTCCCCCCTGGTGCGGGCCAGAGAAACCGCTGAGATTCTCTTCCCCCACACTCCCCTGACGGTGGTGGAGGACCTGCGGGAGATGTGCTTCGGTATCTTTGAGGGACGCAATTATATTGAGATGGAACATGACCCGGATTATATTTCCTGGGTGGGGGAGGATTGTACCGGACGCTGCCCCGGCGGGGAGACCCGGGGAGAATTTTCAGACCGCAGCTGCGCCGCCTTCGCCCGGCTGGTGGAGGAGAGCCTTGCCGCAGACTGTAAGGAAATCGCCGTTATGGCTCACGGCGGGACCCAGATGGCGGTGATGGAGCGGTTTGCCCTGCCTCAGAAGGAGTATTATCACTGGTGTTCCGGCAACGCGGGAGGGTATCTTCTGGATACCACCTCTTGGAAAAGCCAGGGGAAGCTGACGCTGGAAGGGGAGGTATCGTTCCTGGTATGCCCCCAGGCGGTCACCTGAGCAGAAGCAGCGGGACAGGCGGCTGATGTTTTCTGGGGGACGGTCTATCCTGATACATTCCCTATGTTCCGATGAAAATCTGAATTTTGGAACCCTTTTCCCACCGGAAGAACGTAAAGGATGAAGAAGTATGGAAATTTTACTGGCGGCGGCCCTGGGCTGCCTGCTGGACGCACTGCTGGCGGACCCTGCCTGGATGCCCCATCCGGTGGTGCTGATGGGCCGGTGTATCACTGCTTTGGAAAGAGGACTGCGGCGGATTTTCCCTCAAACCCCGGAAGGGGAGCGGCGGGCGGGAGCCTGTCTGGCGGTAATTCTGCCCCTGGGTACGCTGGCGGTCTGCGGCGGGGCCATTTTTCTGGCGAATCTGATCCATCCGGCGCTGGCTTTTGTTCTCCAGGTCCTTTGGTGCTGGCAGGCGCTGGCAGCCAGGGGCCTTGCGCAGGAAAGCTGCCGGGTACTGGCGGAGCTGGAAAAAGGGGACCTGGAATCGGCCCGGAAGGCGGTCAGCCGCATTGTGGGCCGGGATACCCAGGCATTGACAGCCCAGGGAGTGACCAAGGCCGCTGTGGAGACGGTGGCGGAGAATTTTTCCGATGGGGTGGTGGCCCCGCTTTTTTATTTGATGATCGGGGGCGCGCCTTTGGGGATGATGTACAAGGCCGTCAACACCATGGACAGTATGGTGGGGTATAAAAATGACCGGTATCTCCACTTTGGCCGGTATGCCGCCAAGCTGGATGATGTGGCAAACTATCTTCCCGCCCGGCTGTCAGCATTGCTGCTGTTGGCGGGAGGGGTTCTCACCGGAGGAAATGGGAAAAACGGCTGGCGCATCTGGCGGCGGGACCGCCGGAACCACGCAAGCCCCAATTCCGCCCAGACGGAAGCGGCCTGCGCGGGTCTGCTGGAAATCCAGCTGGCGGGAAACGCCTCCTATTTTGGCAAGGTGGTGGAAAAGCCCACCATCGGGGACCCTGTCCGGCCAGTGGAGCCGGAGGATATCCGCCGGGCAAACCGGATGATGATGACGGCCTCCCTGCTGGCGCTGCTGCTGTTGGGCGGAGTCCGTTTGGCGGCGGTGACGCTGCTGGGATAGTGGGATAGAAAGGAGCAAGGAATGGAACTGATGCACGGTGGGGACTGGGCGGGCTATGAAGCCCGGTATGGTCGTCCCCCTTTGGATTTCAGCGCCAATGTCAGCCCTTTGGGGCTGCCGGAGGGAGTGCGCCGGGGAATCATTGCCGCTTTGTCGGAGGCCCACCGGTATCCAGACCCTCTGTGCCGGACGCTGCGGCAGCGACTGGGGGAGCGGGAAGGACTGCCTCCGGAGCAGATTCTCTGCGGCAATGGAGCGGCGGACCTGATTTTCCGGGGGGTGCTGGCTGTAAGCCCCCGCCGGGCATTGATTACCGCCCCCACCTTCGGGGAGTATGAACAGGCCCTCACGCTGGCGGACTGCCAGGTGGAACGGTTCTTTCTCCGGGAGGAAGAGGGCTTTGTCCTGACCTCTCGACTGTTGGAAGCCATCACCCCCGGCGTGGAGATGGTGTTCCTCTGCGAGCCCAACAATCCCACCGGCGCGGTGTCGGACCGGCAGCTGCTCTTGGAAGTGTTGGAGCGGTGCCGCCGGACAGGGGCGCTGCTGGTGGTAGACGAGTGCTTCGGGGACTTTCTGGAGGACCAGGAAGCTCACACCCTCCGGGGACAGGTGGGGGACTTCCCCAATCTGCTGATTCTCAAAGCCTTCACCAAGATGTATGCCATGGCCGGGGTGCGGCTGGGGTACTGCCTATGCGGTGATACAGTGCTGCTGGAAAAAATGGCCGGGGCAGGGCAGCCCTGGGGCGTTTCCTCCCTGGCCCAGGCGGCGGGACTGGCAGCATTACAGGAAACGGAGTATGTGTCCCAGGTGCGGCAGCTGATTACCAGACAGCGGCCTGTCCTTCAAAAAGGGCTGGAAGAGCTGGGCTGCACCGTCTGGCCCGGAGCGGCCAATTATCTGCTGTTCAAGGTCCATCGCCCCGGCCTGACCGAGGCCCTGGAACAGCGGGGAATCACCCTGCGCAGCTGTAAGAATTATCACGGCCTGGGGCCGGATTATTATCGGACAGCGGTGCGGACGGAAGAAGAGAACCAGCGGCTTTTGGCGGCGCTCAGGGAGGTGCTGTAGGATGGCAAAAATCATTATGATTCAGGGGACTATGTCCGGGGCGGGAAAAAGCCTTTTGTGTGCCGCTCTCTGTCGTATTTTCCGTCAGGATGGCCTGCGGGTGGCTCCCTTCAAAAGCCAGAATATGGCCCTCAACAGCTATATCACCCGGGACGGTCTGGAAATGGGTCGGGCCCAGGTGGTACAAGCGGAAGCGGCGGGAGTGGAACCGGATGTGCGGATGAATCCCATCCTCCTCAAGCCCTCCAGTGATACCGGCAGTCAGGTGATCGTGCTGGGAGAAGTATGGGGCCAGATGGGGGCCGCCGAATATTACCGGAAAAAGGAGAGCCTCAAGCCGGTGATTCGCCAGGCATTTGACAGTCTGGCGGCCCAGTATGATGTCATCGTTATTGAGGGGGCGGGCAGTCCCGCCGAAATCAACCTCCGGGAACATGATATTGTCAACATGGGTCTGGCTCAGATGCTGGATGCCCCGGTGCTGCTGGCGGGGGACATCGACCGGGGCGGGGTGTTCGCGCAGCTCTATGGCACGGTGGCTTTGCTGGAACCGGAGGAACGTCAGCGGATCGTGGGTCTTGTCATCAATAAATTCCGGGGTGACCCGGAAATCCTCCGTCCCGGTTTGAAGATGCTGGAGGAGCGAGCCGGCATCCCGGTGCTGGGAGTGGTTCCCTATATCCGGGCGGATATAGACGATGAGGACAGCCTTTCCACCCGCCTGGACCAGCGTCAGGCCCACCGTCCGGTGGATGTGGCGGTCATCCGCCTGCCCCGCATCTCCAACTTTACCGACTTTTCCCCCCTGGAAGCCCATCCGGCCCTGGGGGTGCGGTATGTGGAGCGGGTGGAGGAACTGGGGGCGCCGGATCTGGTGATTCTTCCCGGAACCAAAAATACCATGGAGGACCTGCTGTGGCTGCGGCAGAATGGTCTGGAAGCGGCAATTCTCAAGCTGGCTGCGGCAGATACTCCGGTGCTGGGGGTGTGCGGTGGCTATCAGATGCTGGGGCGCAAGCTCTCTGATCCCCTGGGCGTGGAGCACGGTGGGGAGCTGGCGGGAATGGGTCTGCTCCCCCAGGAGACTGTCTTTACTGGGGAAAAGACCAGGACCCGGGTTTCCGCTGTTGTACAGGCTCCCCAGATGAAGGGAGCGGCTATAGAGGGATATGAGATCCACATGGGCCGCACCACCGGAGGGGGAGAGCCCTTCTGCGTCCTCTCTGATGGCAGAACCGAGGGCGCATGGCGGGGGGATGTGTGGGGAACCTATCTCCATGGGCTGTTTGACACCGGGGAGCTGACCGCCGCCCTGGCCCGATGGCTGCTGGAACGGAAGGGTTTACACCCGGAAGATGCCGTCCCGGAAAGCCACTGGGCCTACAAGGAGCGGCAATATGACCTGCTGGCCCGGCAGGTGCGGGAAAATCTGGACCTGAAAGCCATTTGGAAGGCAATGGAGGACTATGAGCATGGATGAACAGTTGGGGCTGCTCCACTTGTACTGGGGAGACAGCAAGGGAAAAACCACCGCCGCCATGGGACTGGCAGTGCGGGCGCTGGGAAACGGCCTGCGGGTGGCGGTGCTCCAGTTCCTCAAAAGCGGGACCAGCGGAGAGCTGGAACCTCTGCGGCAGCTGGGGGCTTCGGTCTGGTCCGGGAAGGGCAGCCGGAAGTTTGTTTTTCAGATGACCCCGGAGGAGCGGGAGGAGACCCGGCAGCTTCAGGACGAAAACCTGCGGCAGCTGCTGGAAGGCCAGTGGGATCTGGTGGTGCTGGATGAGGCCTGCAGCGCCTGGCAGCTGGAGATGGTGGACCATCAGCTGCTCCGCCGGGCGGTGCTGGAGCGCCCCAAAAACCAGGAAATGGTCCTCACCGGGAGGGAGCCTGCCCCATGGATGATGGAGGCGGCGGACTATTCCACTGAAATGCGCTGCCACAAGCACCCCTATGAGCGGGGAATCAAAGCCAGAAAGGGAGTGGAGTTTTGAGACCGGAGCATTATCTGCCGGGGGATATTGAGCGCACCAGCATGGCAATCATCACCCGGGAAATGAAGGAGCGGGGCATTTTCGTCCCGCCGGAGCAGGAAGCTGTGGTGCGGCGGGTCATCCACACCACAGCGGACTTTGATTATGGGGAGAATCTCCGTTTTTCGTCTGATGCGGTGGCCGCAGGAGCGGCTTATCTGGCGAAGGGCGGTGTTATCGTCACCGACACCAATATGGCCCGGGCAGGAGTGAGCAAGCCGATTCTGGCCCGACTGGGGGGAGAGATTCGCTGCTTTATGGCGGAGGAGGAGACCGCCCGCCAGGCAAAGGAGCGAGGGTCCACCCGAGCGGTGGTCTGTGTGGACCGGGCAGCTGAGGAATACCCCAACGGATTACTGGCGGTAGGTAATGCTCCCACGGCGCTGCTGCGGGCGGTGGAGCTGATGGAAAAAGGTTACCGTCCCGCCCTGATTGTGGCCGCTCCCGTAGGCTTTGTCAACGTGGTGGAAAGTAAGGAACTGCTGTGGGAGACCTGCCTGTGCCTGGGAGTGCCGGTGATCGCCGCCATGGGCCGCAAGGGAGGCAGCAATGTGGCCGCCGCCATCTGTAACGCTTTACTGTATCAGGCGGCGGATGCCCTGGACCCTTCCGCACGAGGTTGGCAGGGATAACTATCCCGCCGCAAGAAAAAAATGGATCGCTGTCGGCTGGTCTGATCCATGGGAGAAAGCTTTGGTTTCGCAGCGTTTGTCCAGATTTCAATCAATTCAAAAATTGCCCCTGATACCTCAGGTACAGGGGCATTATTCATTTCCTGCGGACCTGAATGTAAATGGGAAGGAGGAAATTTCGGTACAAACGATGCTGATCGTTGTCAGGGAAAAGTATCCATTGTTCAAATTTCGAATGGCGGAAAGAACTTTTTACGCAGATTTGGAGAGAGAATTTTTCCAGCCGAAGTCGTCCTGATTTTAGAAAAGCTGTGTTTTGCCTATGACCGCAATCGGAATGCAGTACCAGGCGCACCAGGAAGAGCTTGTAGCTTTGCAATATTTCTTAGTTGTATTTTAATGAAATACTAAAATGAGCACAAATGTATTTAATTAAAATATAAATTGTGATTATGACGAAAAATATTCGCATAAATTTGTTGAAAAATACATATAGTTTTACGGGATTTTTCACAAAAATGAAAAGAACCAGGCAAAAGCTGGAAAATTGTTTTGACATACAATTAACAATCCGTTATACTGTCTCTTGTTCAACGAGAGATTCTCTCACAAAACAGGAACAGTAAAAGGAGAAACTTGCATGAGAAATCTGTGGAAAAACAGCCGGAAAGCCCTTGCGGTAGTTTTGGCAATCGTCATGACTATGGGCCTCGCCGCCTGCGGAGGCAGTCAGCCTGCCGCCTCCCCCTCCAGTGAAGAAAGCACAGCCTCTACCGGGGCACAGAGTGCTACCGGTACAGCAAAGGGCTTTGGCGGAGATGTATCCGTCACCGTAACCGTTGCCGACGGCAAGATCACCGAAGTGGTTGCTGAAGGCCCGGGCGAGACCGAGGGTGTGGGTTCTGCCGCTTTGGAGCAGCTGCCCCCCAAGATGGTTTCCGGACAGACCCTGGATGTGGATGCCATCAGCGGCGCCACCATCACCAGCAAGGCTGTAGTGGAAGCGGCCAAAGCTGCTGTGACCGCCATGGGTCTGGACCCCGCCTCTTTTGCGGGAACCGGCGAGACCGCCGCTGCTGAAGATCAGGAAATCACTGCCGATGTTGTGGTGGTGGGAGCCGGCGGCGCAGGTATGACCGCCGCCATCACCGCTGCCAAGGAAGGCAAGCAGGTGGTTCTGGTGGAGAGCATGGCCATGGTAGGCGGCAACTCCGTCCGGGCCACCGGCGGTATGAACGCAGCCAAGACCACCGCTCAGGATGCCAATGAGTTCACCGAGAACGCCGGTGTGGACAAAACTCTGGCAAGCGCCGCGGAGTACGCTTCCAATGAGACCATTGCCGCCCTTACCGCGACCGTCACC
Organism: Angelakisella massiliensis; assembly: GCF_900104675.1. Taxonomy (GTDB): domain Bacteria; phylum Bacillota; class Clostridia; order Oscillospirales; family Ruminococcaceae; genus Angelakisella; species Angelakisella massiliensis. The sequence continues at coordinate 1,334,837 of NZ_LT629945.1, forward strand.
CAGCAGTGGGCGGATTATCAGGCCAATCCCACTGGTTATTTTGACAGCGCTGAGCTGTTCCAGCTGGATACCCTCATTGGCGGCAAAGGCGTCAATGATCCCGCTCTGGTGGCTGCTCTGGTAAACAACAGTGCCGACAGCATCGATTGGCTCAAATCCATCGGCATCGATCTGCCCAGCGTGGGCAGCTTCGGCGGCGCTTCCGTCAAGCGTATCCACCGCCCTGTGGATGCCGAGGGCAAGACCCTGTCCGTTGGTTCCTATATGATCCCGATTCTGGAGAAAAACTGCAAGGAGCTGGGTATCCAGCTGCTGCTCAACACCAAGGCTGACAGCATCCTCACCGATGACACCGGCGCTGCTGTGGGCATTACCGCCACCGGCGAGGGTGGAGCCAAAGTGACCGTCAACGCAGGCAGCGTGGTACTGGCTACCGGCGGATTTGGCGCGAACCTGGAAATGGTCACCGAGTATAAGCCCGAGCTGGCTGGCTTTGCCACCACCAATGCTCCCGGCGCTCAGGGCGACGGCATCGCCATGGCTCAGGCCATCGGCGCGGCTACTGTGGACATGGATCAGATCCAGATTCACCCCACTGTGGAAGTAGAGACTGCCGCTCTGATCACTGAGGGTCTCCGTGGCGACGGCGCTATCCTGGTCAATGCCGAGGGAAAGCGCTTCTGCGACGAGGTAGGTACCCGTGATGCCGTCAGCGCCGCTGAAATCGCTCAGACCGGCAGCTACGGCTGGCTGGTGATCGACCAGAAGATGGTGGATGCTTCCAGCGTCATCGCAGGCTATATCACCAAGGGCTATACTGTACAGGGCGATACTTACGAGGCTCTGGCTGAGGCGATGGGCGTTCCCGCCGCTGACTTTGCCGCTACCATGGAAGCCTGGAACGGCGCTGTGGCTGCCGGTAAGGACGAGGAATTTGGCCGCACCAGCTTTGCTGAGGCGCTGGATACCGCTCCCTACTATGCCATCAAGGTCAGCCCCGGTGTCCATCACACCATGGGCGGCCTGAAAATCAACACCGATACCCAGGTCCTCAACGGGGAAGGCGCTCCCATTGCCAACCTCTATGCTGCCGGAGAGATCACCGGCGGCGTTCACGGCGCAAACCGTCTGGGCGGCAACGCTGTGGCCGATTTCGTGGTCTTTGGCCGCATCGCCGGTGCAAAGGCTGCTGAAAATGTCGGCTGAGAAATGAGCCCGGAAATAAAGCATAAACAATAAACCAGAGCCTTCCGCTTCAGTACAAGCTGATGCGGAAGGCTCTGGTTGTTTATTAAAAGGCGGTAGGTAGCCAAAGGAATGAATACAGAAAAGATTTGGGCATGACTTGACAAAATTTCTTTTTTATATAATGATTGTTATATAACTAATGTTATTTAATGCAATTTTGCAAGGGGAGATAACGAAATGCCGCCCAAAGCAAGGATATCAAAGGAAATGATTTTGGATACTGTTTTAGGGCTCACCAGAGAAGATGGATTTGACACCGTAAACGCCAGAAGAATCGCGGACAGAATGAATTGTTCCACACAGCCCATTTTTACCTGCTATGAAAATATGGAGGAATTAAAAAGGGATTTTCTGGAGTTTGCCTTTGATTTTTATCAGCAATATGTAGCTGACTATGAAAAATCCTCCTGGGTGGAGCCGTATTTGATTCTGCCCCTTTCCTATCTTCAATTTGCCAGGGAGGAAACATTTTTATTTCGGCTGCTGTTTATAAGTGATATGGATTTGCGGATGGCCCAACCGAAAGATTTTTACCGGGAAGTGGGAAACGAAAAAAAGGCCCAGGTTTTTTCGGAGCAGCTGGGAGTGCGGCTGGAGGATGGAAAAGAAATCTTCCTGGATTTGTTCCTTTATACCCATGGAATGGCGGTGTTGACAGCGACGGGCAAGCTGTTTCTGGAGGAGAACAGCCAGGAAAAAATGGTCCGTGGGCTGCTGTCAGCCCTTGTGAAGGAAAAAGAAAAAGCTTGAAATGAGGAGGTGCGAGATGGAGACTAACCCCTATGTGACGGATTTCTACAATCATTACGATGAGGATCAACGGCTTTGCTCTAGACATGGTTCGGTGGAGTTTCTGACTACCATGAATTATATTCAAAAGTATCTGACCCCTGGAAGCCGGGTCCTTGAAATCGGGGCTGCCACAGGACGATATTCCCACACCTTGGCCCGGCAGGGTTATCAGGTTGACGCGGTGGAACTGGTGGAACACAATATAGAGATCTTCCGCAAAAATACGGTCCAGGGTGAAAATATCACCATTGTACAAGGGAACGCTTTGGATTTATCGGGTTTTCCCGACAGCTGGTACGATCTGACACTGCTGCTGGGGCCCCTTTACCATCTCTATTGCGATGAGGACAAAGAGAAGGCGCTCAGGGAGGCCATCCGTGTCACAAAGGAGGGAGGAATCATCTTTGCGGCTTATGTCATCTCCGACGGCTGCCTGCTGGATGAAGGGTTCCATCGGGGGAATATCGATGTGGCGGAATATATAAAAAATGGTCTGGTGGATGGGGAAACCTTTGCCGCCAGATCGGAACCCAAGGACCTGTTTGAACTGGTGCGAAAAGAGGATATCGACCGGTTGATGGCTCCTTTTCCCACGGTCCGCTTACATTATGTGGCGACAGACGGCTGTGCTTTATTAATGAGGGAATCGCTGGACCAAATGGACGATGAAAAGTTTCAGTTATATCTCAAGTATCATTTTACCACCTGTGAGCGGGAGGATTTTTGTGGGGTCACAAGTCATGCCCTTGATATTTTCAGGAAAAAAGCCACAGGAAAATAAAATGAGCAAAAATCCAGATTTCTCACCCATCAGGTGTGGAAAACCAAGGTGCCAGATATCATTTTCAGCCACGTCAAAAGCGCCTGGAAGACTTACAAAGTCCTTCCAGGCGCTTTTATCATAGGACAAAGCGAAAAAAACAATGTCGTTTAATTTTCCTCCACCCACGCCCCGTAAACAAAGTAGGTGGTGATGCCGTCGGCGTAGATGGAATTGTTGGGGCCCTGGGACAGCTTTTCCGGGGAAGAGGAATGATCCAGCTGGACAAGGGAAGCGCTGGTGGCCTCAGCGGCCCGGAGAAAGGTGGTCACCGAAGGGGGAGAGTCAATATTGCTGTCAGTGAATTTTAAAATTCTGGAATAGTCGAAGCTTTCAATGGCCTGGGCGGTTTCCGCATCCCGGGGGACCGCCTGGGCTGGAGTGAGATAATGGGAGCAGTCTGCCGATGCCACTACCAGCACCCCTTCCCGGCTCAGCTCCTCCGCTAACTGCTGAAAAGCCTCCAACCGCTGGGAGGAAAGGGTGTTTGCCAGCAGACAAACGGAAACTTCCGCCCTTGGCAGGTAATATTTGATAAAGGGAATCAGCCCTGCCGCTCCATGATCCCACTCCACCGAAGAAGGGGAGTCCACTGCAACAATCTCCTGGCTTTCCAGGATACGGCCAATGGTTTCACGGTCCGGTTCCACTTTGCCATAAGGGGTGTCCCAGGCGGCCAAAGCGGTAAGAACCTCCCCGGGGCAGTTTTCAGGAAAATGGGAGGGGGAAACGATGAGGACCCGCTGGGGAGGACTTTCCTGAGCGCCGGCCATCTGGAAAAATCCGGCGATCATATCCGAGGCCACCAGATGATGGGGAACCATCCCCGCTGTCAGTTTGCCGGGCAGCTGATAATCGGGAGCATCCCGGAAGCCACCCTCCACCTGTGCCTGGTCAAAGTAAAGGCACTGGAGCAGGGGAAGGCTTGTTTCCGCCTCCTCTTTTTGGGCCGAAGCAGAGGCCCCTTCTTCCCGAGCCTCAGCCGGGGCTTGGGAAGAGGGGGAGGAAGCCGGGGCGGCGGCGGCCGGGGTCCCACAGCCCGCCGCCAGCCCCAAAGCAAGAATCAGGGAAAGAAGAGGAAGGAGTTTTCTCATGAAATGCTCACCATTTCCCGGTCAGAAGCGCCCCAGTTTTCTCCCGAGGTGCTGGTGACATAGGCGCTCTCCACCACATAATCGCCGGGAGCCACGCACCGGGCATAATAGACAATGGGTTTCAGCTGCGTGTCTGCATCATTGCCCCCCCAGGCGGAGAATTGCAGCCGCTGTCCCTGGCGGGAGGAGAGGAACCAGCCCTGATTGTTGTAAGAATTATCCACCGCGCTGTACCGCTCAAACCGCATTCCGGTGGGGATGTAGTCGTCGATGACCAGCTGGGCTTCTCCCACATCCAGGTCGAAGGCGGACAGGTCAGGGGTAATGGTGATCCTGGCCAGATCACCCACTTCCAGCGTGCCTCCGTCCACCGCTTCCACCTTCTTGGCAACGGGGATCTTTTTATTCTCGGGGTCCAGATCCTGGGAGGCGGGAGCCACATAGTAGACGTCCGCCCATACCTTGCCGGAAGTGACCTGGAAAGCCGCTTCCTCCAACTGCTGACGGGTGAAGGAGATCCGCTCAGTCTGAGTGCCCAGCTCCTGGGTCACCTGTTCTCCGTCCCTGGTATAGGTGAAGGAGGCGGAACCGGCGGCAGCGGAATTCTCTTTCACTTTGGCCAGATAGTACAGCCGCTCCATGATGTAGGGCTCATATTCGCTCTTTTTCCAGGTAACACCCAGAGCCAGCCCGTCGGCATCCTCCTGTCCGCAGGCGGTGGCCAGCAGCAGGGCGGCGGCGGTGCAGTCCCCATCGGAGAGGGAATCCTGCCCGGGCACCACCAGAGCGGTACTGCCGGAGACCCCTTCCAGTTTGGTCACCTTGGGAGATACCAGCTTTTTATACCACTGGGCGGCGATTTCGGTCTCTCCCAGTTGGGCGATGGCGGTGGCCAGATACATCTGGTCCACAAAATCCAGTCCGTCTGGGTTCTCCAGCATTCCTTCAAGGGTGGCCAGATCCACGTTGCCGTAAAGACTCTGGGCCAGGTATCCAATGGAGGCTCGCTGACCGGAAGCTGCCACTGTCTCCGGCGTGAGGTCATAGATGATGTAGCTGTCCACCACATCGGGCATGGCCATCACCGCCAGGGTGCTCAGCTGGGCGTCGGTATCGCTGTAGGGGAACAGGGAGAGAAGCTCTCCGTTTGTCAGGTCGGAAAGCTGTTCCTTCATTTCTCCCACATCGTACCAGTCGCAGCCCTCAGACTGATACTGCTGGGCCACAAAGTAGGCGGCCAGCCGCTGATCCGCTCTGGCGCCATAGGTGTCCATCTGCCGCAGCACCTCATTGTAAGCTGCCAGGCTTTGGTCATAGAAGGCGATGGTGATGGGCCAGCGGTAAGGTTCCACATCCAAGCCCTGGGAGAGATCAAAGGTCTGCACCCGGGTCACTTCGATGCCGGTTTCTGCCACGGTGAAGATGAGCTTCACACCGTCGCTGCGGCCTTCGCACTCGCCCAGGATGGAAACAGTATAATCTCCCGCTTCCAGTTTGGGGAAGGAGACGCTCTGGTAATCCCGGACGCCGCCGGAAGTGGTGAGGGTCTCATTGACCCCATCGCCCTCCACTGTCACAGTATACTGGGCCTGGGAATCGGTAGTGACAGCGGTGCCTGCGCCCCGCAGGCCGATGGTGATGCTGTCCCCTTCCAGATACAGGCTGCCCACGATGGGGGAGAGGAAGAATTCCTTGGTGGCTGCCCGGTTTTCCTTCACATTTCCGGCATAGTTCTGGTCAGTGAGGGCCAGCCCGGTGAGACGCCAGCTGGTGATGTTGTCCGGCAGGGTGAAGGTAAAGGTCAGCTTTCCGCTGTCGTCGGTGCGTCCGGTGAAGAACTGGGCGGTATCCTGGAAGTCTTCCCGGAATTCTTCGCCGCCTCCGCCACCGCCGCCTTTTTCTCCGGCAGCATCGGTATTGCCGTTCTCTACATAGGAGGCGTATTTGGCGATGTAGGGATAGGAGAGGGATTCATAGATGCTGCCAAGGATATCGCTGGACTGCTCCTGGAGGGCGAAGATGGCCTCATCCACCACGCTCACCACCACTTCCGCCTGTGCGGCAGGCTTTCCGGTGGCCTTTTCGGTGACGGTGGCGGTGACGGTCATTTCCCCGCCCGGCTCATAGGTCTGGCTGTCGGTTTCCAGCTTGATTTCCAGGGCCCGCTGCTGGGGATCAAAACGCATCCCTTTATCCTGGAGGTTGTAGATATGTTTGCCGTCGAAGTAGGCGCCGGTGATGATGTAGTTGGGCAGCAGCTCCTCGCCAAAGGGCAGCTGGAGCTCAGTGGCATCGGTGACGGTGGTGTGGGTGAAATCATCCTGGACCACGGTGTACAACAGCCGTCCGCCGGTCTGGGTCACCGGCTGGTCATTGTCCACCAGCTGGAAGGTAACGTCCTCCCCGTCCCCAAACCGGGAACGGAGGGTATAATTTTCCTCAAAGGCGGTGCCGGAGCTGGTTTCCACCTGATCCTGGATACCTGCCTCCATCATTTTTTCCAGTCCGTACTGATGGTTTCCGTTGCCGGAGCCGTTCCAGTAGTACTGAACGCCCAACCCCACTTCGTACTGCACTGCCTTGCCGGTGGAATCGGTGGTGGACAGGGTGAGATAGTAGTAGTTCTCCTCATCACATCCAGGCAGGCCGGTGAGGGTATAGCTGCCGCCTGTGGTGGTAAAGGAGCGGTTGTCGATGATCTCGTCGTGGCGGACATATTTGAAGTCCTCCACCATGGTATGGGAAATAAAGTCGTAACGGGTGCCGGTCTTTTCTTTGGTATAGTAGACGTGGTGAACAGCGGCGCTTACTTCTTTATTGAGGGCGGCGCCCTGGATATTTTCCGGCTCCCAGAGCTGGTCGCTGTCGGTGATGGAGGAAATATCTACCTGGTGGGTGGTTACCTCCACTGAGACACCATCAGCGGATTGTTCTGTCACCTTGCCCCGAAGCATCACATCCCGGTGGATGACATAGATGGTGGGATAGAAGTAGAAGTTTTCCCCCTGGGCGTCGGTGTTGGAAACGGTAATGCTGTAACCCCTGGGATACCAGGTGTTGGTTCCCTCAGCTTCCGAGAACCGCATGGGAATGCGCACCATTCCATCCTCTCCGGTAGTCAGGTTATCCTGTCCTCCGGGGAAGGAGACATTATCCTGCCAGGTGTTGGCCTGGAGGGCAAAGCCGGAAGCGGGGGTTCCGTCATAGAAGGTGATCTCCGCCACCAGAGCCGGGTCGGCGGCAGGGTCGGAGAGGAGATACACCGGTTTTTCCGGGGCCACGGAGGCGGTGTAGGTGGGCTTGACATAGTCCTCGATTTCCAGATACAGCTCCCGCAGGGTGATGTCATCCTGGATCTTCAGGGACAGGTAGGAGCTGGCGGTGGTGGAGAAATTCTGGATGGACAGCTCCGCTGTGAACAGTCCGTTATCCTGGGTTTCCACCTCCTGGGTTACTGCCCCATTACCCAGGTCCAGAATGACCGTTTCCGGAACGGTTCCATCAGTGTCTCTGGGACGTACCATGCCCCAAACCTTAATGGTATCTGTGGTTTGATAGATGGGCCGGTCAGTGAACAGATAGCTGTAATAGGCGTGCGCAGTGAGGGTATCATCATTGGTGTTGTAGGTATTCAGCCGGGCCAGATCCACAAAGGTCCGGTCTCCGGCAGTGACGGTGAAGAGGCTGTAGCTGCGGTTCCCCTTTTCATCAATGACGCCGGTGGAAACAGAGGCCACGCCGTTCGTGTCGGTGACAGCGGAAGCGGTATACTGGCCGGTCATTTCCAACTTGGCCTCAGCGACAGGCTCCCCGGTGGCGGCATCGTTGACCCACAGCAGCAGATTGGAGCCGGAGGCCATCTGGAACACGGACAGGTCGCTCACCTGGAGATACATCTGCCGGGTGAGGGTGAAGGGGTCGCCGGAGATCGCCGCATCTTCTCCGGTGGCGGAAAACTCCACCACATAGTAGCCCTCAGGCAAGGGCTCCGGGAATTGGAGGAGGAACTGGGAGGAATAGTACCCCTTTCCGCCGCTTTCGTCCTCTGATGCGGAGAAGGGAACCCCCTCAAATGAGGCGTATTCCGTCAGTTGTGTGGTATCCACAAGGCCGGAAGCGGGAAGCTCATAGGCTCGGTAGGGGAGCACCCGCTCCAGCTCCTTGCGGTATTCCTCCGCACTGTCCAGCTGGTAGATGGTCACATCCAGTTTGGAGCGGTCCAGGGAGGAATCCAGATACATGGACACCAGGGGTGTTTCGGAGGAAAGACAGTTGTAGGAAAGGGTCTCTCCCATCTGGAACAAATAAGCGGTTTTTTCCTCCTCAATACTTTGCGTGGTGAAGGTGAAGGAATAAGGCTCCCGCAGTTTCAGTCCACCCGGCGTGGCGAGGGGTGGGGAGAGGGTGACGGTGTAGGTGGTATCGTACTCCATATTTTTGTCGGGATAGAAGACAAAGCGGTCTTCCCCCAGGGAGATGCTGCCCTCCAGAGGCGGATCGATGGTCAGCGCCTGCTGGAAATCCACGGTGGACAGGGCGCTGGAATTGAAGGAAAACTCAATACCGGAGGAGGTCTGCACCTTTTGGGCGCCATCGGTGGGGAAGGTGGATGTCACTACCAGGACCTTCTGAACCTGGAAGGAAAATTCCTTTCCCAAAACGGTGATGGTATATTCCGCTCCCGCCTCCAAAGGATGAAGGGGTGTGAGCAGCCAGCTTTTATCCTCCTCCTGGGAGAGATAGAAGCTGGTTTCCGGCTGTGCTTTCAGCTGCTGACGCAGACCGGCTTCGTCCAGATTGGAAACACCGGTGAGACGAAAGGCGGAGCGGGGGTCCACTCCTTCTTCGCTGGATATGGTCGGGGTCAGCTGGGGATTGGTCAGCAGGCGGGGCAGAAAAGCCAGCGCTGCCGCCAGAACCGCCACAACGACGCAGATAATCACCACCAGACGGCGATGCTGCTTGAAGCTTTGGCTCAGTTCCATAAAAACGCCTCCTTACGGCTGAATAATCAAAGCTGCTGAAAAAATGCTCTCATAAAAAGAAACGTCCCAGAAGGGGCAAATATTGGCCTTCCGGGAAAGTTTTGGGATGAAATTTGCGAGAAAAGAGGGGAAAAGGGCGAAGGGTTGTCCACAATCCTTTCCTGAAAAGAGCTGCTCCTGTCGCGTTGCCTGGCTTTGGCTTTCTGACCGCCGTCAGACTCAGTCATCCTTGGGTCCATACCCTTCCAGGCCAAAGACCGGCGGAATCACCTGCAGTTCACATTCCGGGATGGGGCCGTGCTCCGCCTCATACCGCTGCCGTTCCTGTTCCAGCGCTCCCTCCAATCGGGCCCGGTCCGGCTGGGGAGCCTGGCGCAGTTCCTTGGGAGGGGGAGCAGGCCGGTCAGTGGGACAGGCGGGGGTGAGCCAGTGCTCTTCCACCTCCTGTACCTGTTCCGGGGTCAGGGAGGCGAAGGCAAGGAGATTTTCTCCCCAACGGTGGTCTGCCAGCATGGTCTGGTCACAGCGGAGAAAATACCGGTAGGTGAGCAGATCGTTGCGGATGACGTTGTCCTCCAGCTGTGGGTCCAGATGGTACCAGACCCCATCCAGCTGCACCATACACCAGGCGTGGTCCACAAAATCCCCATACACCGAGACAGTCAGCCCCGGAACATATAAGGTTTCAAAGCCCATTTCCTCCAGCACCAGGCAGAGGGCCGCGGCATAGTCTTCGCAGCTGCCGATACCGAAGGCCAGGGGGCTGAGGGCACGGTTTTCCAGATAGGAAGGGGCCTCACCGCCGCCCCGTACCTGCCAGATATCCAGCCCTACCGGTTGGGCGAAAAAGGTGCGGGCGATCAGGTCCTCATAAGCAGCCTGGATTTTCTCCTCTCCGGTCATTCCCGGTTGTACCAGCCTTTGGGCGGTTTGACGGGCAAGGCCCCGGATATAGGCGGCTCCGGAAGAAGGAGGCGGTTCCTCCTGAGAAATTGTGGAGGATGCCTGGGAAGATGACGAACTGGAAAGGGAGGATGGGGAAGCTGGAACGGACAGGGAGGAGGAAGCTTGAGAGGAAGAAAGTTTGGTTCCCGTTTCGTCTTTGGGAAAAAGCCGAAGGAGGGCCAGAACTGCCGCCGCAGCGATAGCAATGACAGCAAAAAGCAAACATTTCGCTTTCATCCGCTTTCCCGCCTCCTTTGCTGGTGATGCCCAGAAAGTTTATATCCCCATCTTAACACACCCTTACATAGAAAGTACACCCCAGGGAAGAAAAAGCAAAGCTTTCTGAGGGCGCGGCGCTTTTGGGGGCAGGCTGATAAACTATACTGATACATTTCTCGATACACTGTCTGCGTCATCACCGGCCGGAGGGCGATCCCATAGATTCATACTGAAATGATGAAATTGCCTGTGGAATGCCGCCCGTTCAGTCAGAAAAACAGAAGCAGAAGGATTTTGACAGAAAAAGCCCACCCCAGGCATCATACCCCGGAGTGGGCTTGCAGAGCGATTATTCGTTCAGGGAGTTGATATAATTGGCAGCCTCAAAAGCGGCCACAGCGCCGTCCGCGGCAGCGGTGACGATCTGCCGCAGGGCTTTGGTGCGGGTATCACCGGCGGCAAAGACTCCCTCCAGGTTGGTTTTGCAGTCCTCTCCCGCCAGCAGGTATCCTGCCCGGTCTGTTTCCACCTGTCCGGCGAACATTTCGTTGTCCGGCTCCAGGCCAATGGCTACAAACACACCGGTTACCGGCAGATCGGTGGTGTCGCCGGTTTTGACATTGCGGATGGTCAGGCGGTCTACACGTTCTTCCCCTCCGATTTCCTCCGGTACGCTGTCATAATGGACCTGAATATTTTCCCGCCGCAGCAGGGCATCGGAGAGAATCTTATTTCCCCGGAACTGATCCCGGCGGTGAATCAGATGGACCTTGCGGCAGATGTTGGCCAGGAAAAGAGCATCCTCCAAAGCGGTGTTGCCGCCGCCCACAATGGCCACCTCCTGCTCCCGGAAGAAGGAACCGTCGCAGGTGGCGCAGTAGGATACGCCCAATCCGGTCAGCCGGTCTTCACCAGGGCAGCCCAGCTTCCGGCGGCGCGCTCCGTTGGCAATAATAACAGCGGGAGCCTCATAGGCGCCCTGTTGGGTACGGACTTCCTTGACAGGAGTATCCAACCGGCAGGATACCGGCGCTTCCAGCTTGATTTCCACCCCCAGAGCGGTGACCTGGTCATAGAGAGCCATGGCCAGCTCTACACCGGAGATGTGTTTGATGCCGGGATAGTTTTCCACCTCGGGGGTGTTGGCGATCTGTCCGCCGTAAATGTTCCGCTCCAGCACCAGGGGATTCAGTCCATACCGCTTGGCATACAGCGCAGCAGTCAGGCCGCAGGGCCCGGCGCCCAGAATAATCATATCATACATGGTTGCTACCGCCTTTCTCGTCATTACAGAACAGCCGTCAGGGCCGTCTGCCCTCATTATATCCTGATTATGCGGGAGATTGCAAGAAGTTTCGTTGCGTTCCGGCAGACAGGGGTCAGGATGATTGAGGGGAAGGAAAAAGTATGGTACAATAACCCCTGAAAGCGGCGAAAAGAGCAAAATATTTGCGTTATTTATTCCGTAAGCAGTGGCAGAGACTGATGACCGCGTCCGGCGGAGAATTTCAGTTTGATGCGGCTGGGTTTACACAGTCAGAAAAGAAATCCTGCTGAAATCCCACTGCGTGAGAAAGGATGAAATAAAGATGGAACCAGTGGTTTTTGTCACCGGGGGCTCCCGGGGCATTGGCGCGGCCTGTGCCAGAGCCTTTGCTCAGGCGGGTTATCGGGTGGCTGTGGGCTACCGGCAATCGTCGGAGCGGGCGGAAGTGCTGGCAGCCGGTTTGGCGAAGGAGTTTGGCCGTCCCATGCTGGCGGTGGGAGGCGATGTGGCTGACGAAGAGGATGTGGCGGAGATGTTCCGGCAGATTCGTCAGGAATTGGGGGAGCCTCAGGTCCTTCTTAACAGCGCCGGCATCTGCTGGCAGGGCGTATTTCAGGACATGACGGTGGAGCAGTGGGACCGGTTGTTTGCGGTGGATGTCCGAGGCGTTTTTCTCTGCTGCCGCCAGGCGGTGACGGGGATGCTGCGGCAGGGATCGGGATGTATCATTAATATTTCCTCCATGTGGGGCACTGCCGGTGCTTCCTGTGAAGCGGCCTATTCCGCCGCCAAAGCCGCCGTGGACGGTTTTACCAAGGCACTGGCCAAGGAGCTGGGGCCATCAGGCATCACCGTCAACGCTATTGCGCCGGGGCTCATTGATACTGATATGAACGCCCATCTGGGGCGGGAAGCACTGGAGGAGATCCGCCTGGAGACTCCCCTGGAAAAACTGGGACAGCCGGAGGATGTGGCCGCCGCTGCGGTTTTTCTGGCCTCTCCGGGGGCAAGATTTATCACAGGCCAGATTTTGGGTTGCAACGGCGGACTGGTGATTTGAGGATTCCTTTTATAAAAACAGCGGTTTCCGTGGATGCTGTTTGCGTCCATTGAAGCGGTCAAAACCCGATCTTTTAAGAAGACCAGGAAGAGTGTGCCGAAGGAGTTCGGCCCACTTCCAGGGGGACCCAGTCCCCCTGGTATCGCCGCAGGTTCCTGACGAAACCAGCGGCGATACCCCCGGTTTCGCGCCCCGGTGGGCGCGGGTCGTGGTATAAAAATCAGGCACATGTCCTGATTTTTATGATTTTGAATTTTGTTTGCGCTTTGGAATGTTTTTTCTATAATAAAAACCCGGCCTTTTTAAAGGCCGGGAATTTTTTTATGTTTCAGTAGGATTTTACTGCTGTTCAAAGGGAAATACGGTCTCAGCCATGGTTGAGATGGTACAGCCGCAGCAGTCCGGTGAGAAGCAGATTTTCATCGTAGTGGATGGGGCGGCGGCAGAAGGGATATACCACACCCATCAGACCTCCGGTGGCCACCACCGTCACAGGCTGACCTAAGGTGTCCTCCGCCCGCTGGGCCATACCATCCAGCATGGCGGCGGTGCTGTAAAAAGCGCCGGATTTCATGCAGTCCACCGTGTTTTTGCCGATAAAGACCATGGGGGGTTCATCCAGGTTGATGAAAGGCAGCTGCGCCGCCCGGGCCGAGAGAGCGTCCATGGACAGGCGCAGTCCGGGGATAATGGCTCCACCGATATAGTTGCCCTCAGCATCGATGACGGACATGGTGGTAGCGGTACCCAGGTCGAAGATCACCAGGGGAGGCTGATAAAGAGAGAGGGCGGCCACAGCGTCCACCACCAAATCCGCTCCCAGCTGGCGGGGAATGTCCATCTTGATCTCCATCCCACCCAGGTTCATGTCGTTTGTGACCACCAGGAATTTTTGCCCGGTAAGACGCTCCATGGCCTGGCGGAGAAGATACCGCAACTCCGGCACCACGCTGGAGATAATGCCCCCCTCCACCTTGGAGAGGTCCACCTGCCGGTCCTGTAAAAGACCACGGAGATAAAAGACATATTCATCAGCGGTACGGGTGCGGTCACTGCACATCCGCAGGCTGAAACGCAGCTCATTTCCTTCATAGCCGCCGATGACGGTATTGGTGTTTCCCACATCCAGAACGATGATCATAATTTACATTCTCCTTTATGGTTCAGCTGGAAAAGCCCTTGGACAGGACCTTTTGCAGCGGCAGCCCCACAGCGGGAACCAGGACGGCGGCGGCAATCGCTTCGGGAATACCGTTGCCCGCCACCACCGCCATGATGGCGGCAGACACCTGGGATACAGGCAGATTATTGGCCAGGGCGTAAGCATCCTGGAACAGCAGATAAATCAGCCCCATCACCAAAGCGGTGTTGGTGATAGCCCCGGCCACAGCAGCCACAGCCATACTGATGGTGCGGCCATGGAGCTTTTTCCCCAGCAGCCGGGAAAGCAAAGCGTACACCGCCCAGGCCACCAGACCGATAAGCATTCTGGGCACCATGGAGATCACCAGGGCCCATAAGCTGCCCCTGGAGGCGCCGGGCACCGGAATCAGGGGACTGAAGGCGAAGGCCAGCAGACTGGGGACCATGGTGTTTTTCACCACACTGGTGATGCCGAAGACCGCTCCCAGGAAGATTCCCTTTTTAGGACCCAGAAGAATAGCGCCGATGATTACCGGCACATGGAGGATGGTGGCCTTGATGAGAGGCAGATCAATGAGCCCGATGGGGGTACAGGCCATCAGGATAATGATCGCCGTGAACAGGGAGAGGAGCGTCATCTCACGGATGGCGTTCCGGGAGGAACCGGGGTTTGTCTGATTTCTGTGCTGATTCAATTGTAAGACCTCCTGCTGCTGTTCCGATGGGATACAGCGCAAATAAATTTTTGTGCCCGGGAGCCCGTTGATTCCTGCCGTCCCCAAGGGGGGTACAGCGGAAGGACCCCGCCGGCATCCTCATTATAACGCCGCCAACAGGACAAATGCAAGACAAAATGTACCGCCGGCGGACGTTTACATCAGGCAGGGGATTTGCTATACTAAAGTTGCGGCGGTGGACAGCACAGTTTGGCTGGAATGCTTTGAAAGAGCCTGCTGCCGGAAAGGCGGAAATTCTGTTTTCCGCTGAAAATATGGAGATAATAAAGTTTTGGGGAAGCGAAAGCGAGGGACCATTTTATGCTCAAGGGAAAAACCGTACTGCTGGGGATCACCGGCGGCATCGCCTGCTATAAAGCGGCGGCGCTCACCTCCGCCCTGGTCAAGCAGCACTGCAATGTACAGGTGATCATGACCAAAAACGCCATGGAGTTCATTTCTCCCCTCACCTTTGAGAGCCTCACCGGCAACCGGACCGTGACAGACACCTTTGACCGGAACCACAGCTACCAGGTGGAGCACATCTCTCTGGCGGATCAGGCGGACCTGGTGATGATCGCTCCGGCGACCGCCAATGTTCTGGCGAAGCTTGCCCATGGCATTGCCGACGATATGCTCACCACCACGGTACTTGCCTGTAACTGTCCTAAGATCGCTGCTCCGGCGATGAATACCAAGATGTATCAGAATCCTGTTACTCAGGATAACCTGAAGACGCTGGAGAAATACGGGTGGGAGATCATCACCCCTGCTTCGGGACGGCTGGCCTGCGGTGCTGTGGGCCTGGGAAAGATGCCGGAGCCGGAGGATCTGCTGGAAAGCATCCTGCATCGGCTGGCCCATGAGCGGGACATGGAGGGGCTGCGGGTACTGGTTACCGCCGGTCCCACCCAGGAGGCCCTGGACCCGGTGCGCTATCTCACCAATCACTCCACCGGCAAGATGGGCTACGCCATCGCCCGGGCTGCCGCCGCAAGGGGAGCCCAGGTGACACTGGTCACAGGTCCTACCCAGCTGCGCCGTCCCGCCTATGTGGAGACAGTGGAAATCGTTACCGCCGGGGAAATGTTTGAGGAGGTAACCAGCCGCTCGGCACAGCAGGATATTATCATCAAGGCGGCGGCGGTGGCGGATTACCGTCCGGCCCAGGTATCCGGAGACAAGATCAAGAAGTCTGAGGATGGCAGCGACCTCGCCTTGTCCCTGGAGCGGACACAGGATATTTTGGGCTGGCTGGGAGAACACAAACATCCTGGACAGTTTCTCTGTGGTTTTTCCATGGAAACCCGGGATGTGCTGGAAAATTCCCGCCGCAAGCTGGTGAAAAAGAACCTGGACCTTATCGCCGCCAACAGCATCCGGGAGGAAGGAGCCGGTTTCGGGGTGGACACCAATCACGTTACCCTCATCGCTGAGGACGGGGAGCGTCCGCTGCCTCTCCAGTCCAAGGATGAAGTAGCCAACAGCCTATTGGATGAAATTCTCCGCCGCCGGGGGTTGTCCATCAAATAAGCCCTTACATGACAAGTTGAAAAATAAAACAGTCCCCATCTTTCACTGCCAACGAAGGATGGGGACTTAATCTGTTCTGAACTGCTCCAGGGAGAAAAAAGGGCAAAATAAGATCTGGTTTGCTAAGAAAAATGAAGCGTTGGAGGGTTTGGCACATCTGAATAAAGATAAAAGCCAGCCTCCAGCTCATTTTCTCAAATCCGAAAAAGATGGATTGAAATGGTGGTAGATGCAGAAACCTAGGAAGCGGATTGTGATCGTTTCAACCGGTCTTTCCCAAATGATGATGCTTTTTGCTGTTACCCTGCATATCTTTTTTTGCAGCAGATTTTTCGGTACGTTTACTTTCCTCTCCTTCTCAATGAGTGTCAATGGGCACGGACGGTCTATGATATAATGTCTTGGACAGCAAAACCCCCCGCCTTGGCGAAAGAGCCAGGACAGGAGGTTTTTTGTTTTGCCGCCGGTGCACCCACAGGCAGCGAAATGTTCTATTCAAAATCCTTCCGGAAGGTGGAACAAATGTACAGGCAGTTACAGAGCCTCCCCTGCCGCAATAGACAGCAGCGCCTCTTTGGCGGTTTCCGTATGGAAGGAGGTGGAGGATATAAAGACGCCGCAGGGCTTATCTCCATAAATGTCGGAAAACTGCTCCATGGAAGTCAGTTCAATACCGCAGGGAGGCGTTTCCTCCTCCAGAAGGTTTCCTTCCTCATCCGTCAGCTGGAAGGTGATGAGACGCTGAGTATAGGGGGCCAGCTCTTCTTCGGTACAAAGCTGCGACAGATCGCAGAAAGCGCCGTTGCGGCCAAAGGAAGCCGCGTTTTCCAAATCGGAGATCCACAGATCGATATCGCCTGCGGCGCTCATAACCGTCAGCTTCATCACAGAGGTGGAATAGATCATGGGGTCCAGCTTTTCGCTGCCCATGCTCAGAGCCATCACCTCGAAGGAGAGGTTTTGCTCTTCCTCCCAGCTGCTGTCTTCAGGGACCAGTGTATCTCCATACTCGGTTACAGCGGCCTCGTCCAGATAGGGACCGCAGACCACCAGCTGGAAAGCCTCCTGTTCTGTGCCGCAGGCTGTGGTCAGCAGCATCAGGGAAAGCGCCAGAAGGACCAGAGTAAAACATCGCTTCATTTTCAACATCCTTTGCGGTATTCTGGACATCACTCGGGCTGAATGTCCGAATCTCTTTTTTTAAACAGCTGGGACCTCACCTAAGGTGAAAAGTAAAATATCCGGCAGGAGTTTCCCGGAGTTTCTTCTGCCGCGAAAATTTTCAGCACACTCATCATACACAGAGATTCTGACAAAATTATGAAGTACTGTTAAAGTTTTGGAGAAGCTGTAATACCAGGACGCTCCCATGAGAAAATCCCTTTTCCAAGCAGCGGCAGCGCCAAAGGTTTTCCGCTTTATGATACTCAAAAGGTGCGGGAAAATCAACTGGCAGTCTCAAAAGAAAAAGGGGGCCAAAGCCTCAGACACACCGAAAAAAGGAAGCGTTCTTCGGGAAATTTTTGTGTTATTTTTGCAGGGAAAAAGCAAATTCTCTTTCTCAAAAAATACTTACAGTATAAATTTATATTATATATACGGAAAATTGGGAAAAATCTTTGAACTTCTGCTCTTTTGCGTTATACTGAAAGCAATAGAAATGATGATATGGTCATATATCAGTGAAGAACTGGCAGCAGCATTCCAAGAAAAAGTAAATCTGCGGGATGTTTCAGGAGAGCCGGAGCCTTTTCCAACAGAAAGGAGATTGAGAATGAAAGATGCGCTTAAAAACTTTTCTGCGGTGCCGGAAGGCCCTTTTTCAGCCACCGGTGAGATTGCCGGTTATCCGGTCCGGCCGGGATTGTTTTTACTCAATGGGGCCAACGTGGTGCCGGGAGGGGTGAGCTTTACCATCCATTCCGTTTCCGCTGCCTCCTGCGAGCTGTGCTTGTTCCGGCGGGGTGAAGAGGAGCCCTTTGCGGTGCTGCCCTTTCCAGAACATTTCCGCATCGGCAATACCTTTTCCATGATCGTCTTCGGGCTGGACATCCATGAGTTTGAGTACGCCTACCGCATGGATGGTCCCTGGGACCCTGCCCGTGGTCTGCTGTTTGATCCCACCAAATATCTGCTGGACCCCTATGCCAGGGCTGTAACGGGGCAGAGCGTCTGGGGCAGCAGCCGTCATCCCGGCCAGGCTTATCATGCCCGGGTGGTGGAGGATGTGTTTGACTGGGGGGATTTTTCCGATCCTCACCTGCGCTTTCAGGATATGATCATCTATGAGACCCATGTCCGGGGTTTTACCCGGCATCCCTCCTCCGGCGTGAGCTGTCCCGGTACTTTTGAGGGACTGCTGGAAAAGCTGCCTTATCTGTTGGAGCTGGGCGTCAATGCAGTGGAACTGATGCCGGTTTTCGAGTTTGACGAGGTGGCCGACGGCAGAACGGTGGACGGCAAACAGCTGCTGAACTATTGGGGCTACAACACCGTCTGCTTTTTCGCCCCCAACACCAGCTATACCGCCGCCGTTGAATACAACCGGGAAGGGACCCAACTGAAAAAGCTCATCCGGACCCTCAACGAGCATGGGATCGAAGTGATTTTGGATGTAGTGGTCAACCACACCGCTGAGGGAGATCACCGGGGGCCTTTTTTCTCCTTCAAGGGATTGGACAACAACATTTATTATATGCTCACCCCCGACGGCAGCTATTACAATTTTTCCGGCGTGGGCAACACCCTCAACTGTAATCATCCCATGGTGCGGCAGTTTATTCTGGACTGTCTGCGGTATTGGGTGGTGGAGTATCGGGTAGACGGCTTCCGGTTTGATCTGGCCAGTATTCTGGGACGGGACAGCGATGGCAGTCCCCTGGCGGAACCGCCCCTGCTGGAAAGCCTGGCCTTCGATCCCATTCTGGGCCGGGTGAAGCTGATCGCCGAAGCCTGGGACGCGGGGGGCCTCTATCAGGTAGGTTCTTTCCCCTCCTGGAACCGCTGGGCGGAGTGGAATGGCAAATACCGGGATGATCTGCGGCGTTTTCTCAAGGGGGACGAGGGAATGGCCTGGGCCGCTGTGGAGCGGATTTGCGGCTCACTGGACCTGTATCCGCCTGATAAACGGCAGAATGCCTCGGTGAATTTTCTCACCTGTCACGACGGATTTACCCTGTATGATCTGTACGCCTATAACCAGAAGCACAACGAAGCCAACGGCTGGAACAATACCGATGGCGCCAACGACAACAACAGCTGGAACTGTGGGGCGGAAGGGGAGACGGATGATCCGGCGGTACTGTCCCTCCGGGAGAGAATGGCAAAAAACGCCTTCACCGTGCTGCTGTGCAGCCGCGGCACACCGATGTTTCTGGCGGGGGACGAGTTCGGCAACACCCAGATGGGCAACAACAACCCATACTGCCAGGACAACGAAATTTCCTGGATGGACTGGAGCAGGCTGGAAAGCCACCAGCAGCTGTTTTGTTTTGTGAAGGAGCTGATCGCTTTCCGAAAAGCCCACCCGGTGGTACGGGGAAAAACCGCCCCCGCCGGCTGCGGATGGCCGGATGTTTCCCTTCATAATGGCGTCCCGTGGAATAAGGAAATAGACGGCTGCACCCGGCAGATCGGGGTGCTGTTTGCTGGAAGAAACCAAGAGGATACACAAGACGATCTGGTACTGCTGGCAATCAACGCCCATTGGGAGGCTCATTGGCAGCAGCTGCCAGAGCTTCCCGCCGGGATGAAATGGCGTTTGGTGCTGGATACCGCCCAGCCGGATTCCTTCCATCCACAGAGGCCCTTTGACGGCAGCGGATTGCAGCTGGAAGGCCGTTCAGCGGCAGTGTTTACAGCGGAGAAAGTATAGAAAAAACTGTGGAAGGATGTTTTTCGCAAACCATCCCTTTCCCGAAGACAAAAGGCTTCACCCGGGAAAAAACGGAGGGGTGAAGCCATCATCAATTGCATACACAAAAATCCCCGAGGCTCTGGCGCGCTTCGGGGATTTTTGAAAGATTAAAATTTTACGGAAGAAAAGCACATGGATGATTTTATTTGGCGGGAATGATCTCCAGCCAGTAACCATCCGGATCGGAAATGAAATAAACGCCCATCTCTTTGTTTTCAAAGCAGATGCAGCCCATTTCCTTGTGGAGCCGGTAGGCGGCATCAAAATCGTCGGCAGTAAAGGCGATATGGGTTTCATTGTCCCCCAGATTATAGGGGTCCTGCCGGTCGGCCAGCCAGGTCAGCTCCAGCTGGCAGGAGGAACGATCGTCCTGGAGAAAGGCGATCTTAAACTTACCGGGATTTTCCTTTACTCTTTTCACAGACAATCCCAATGCTTTCTGGTAAAAATCAATGCTGGCATCCAAATCAAAAACGTTGATATTGGTGTGGGCCATGGTAAAGGCCATTTCCGGTCACCTCCTGTCTACGGTTTTATTATATTCCGAAGAGAGGAGTTTTTTCATCCTTTTCTGATGAATCTTTGATTACAATCCTGTAACGACAAAGGGCAAGGAGGTTACAATTTGTTCTGCCCTCAGCTGATATAATCCTCCACCAGACGGGTCATTTGCTGGTAGCCCTCTACAGGGATCCCTTTTGTCAGCTGCTGCTGATCCAGCTCCGGCAGGGTTTTGGTATAGATGTCGAAAATCATTTCCGGTTCCTCCACTCCTTCCAGAAAAACCGCCACCCTCCCCTGGTAATCCCGGATGAGATAACGCTCCGCTTCCTCTTCAGCCTGGGCCTGGGAGGAGGAAGAAGAGGAGGAGGAAATGGAAGAAAGAGAGGAAGGAGCTTCCCGCAGAGGGGAAGCGGTTTCGCCGGCAGATACCGTACCGGGACGGCTGCCCAAAGCCAGGGCAGTGCCAATGGCAACTCCCGCAATGGCGGTAAATACGCCGGCCAGCAAACGATGTTGAACCAACTTTAAGACCTCCCTTTGGCGTGGTATACTCCATCATACAGTCGCAGTATGGCCCGAAAAGCCCCTTTTTATACCTTTTCTCCGAAAAAATTCCACCTTTTGAACTGCTTTAAGGTTTGCGGCTTTTGCTCAAATATACAGCTGGAGTATTTTGGTTTGTTTGTGGATGCTTCCCGGCACTGAGCAGATAAAAAGCGATTTTATTTTGATTCCCAGGCTCCCCTCAAAGCTGACGTTTATATCAGGAAAACAAGGAAATCACAGAGATTTGACTTTTCAGGGGGATTTTTTAAAAAATTTTAACACTATAGGCGCTTAATATGGTATAATATCAAAGATAGTTGCATTTTTCTCCCGCAGTCTGCCAACAGGCTGTGGGAGGTCTGTTTCGTATCCCACTGCGGCGGGATACGGCGGCACCCATAAAGGAGGCGACCTCATCCCTTATGAGAGAACAGAATCAAAATCCGACCCACAGGACGGTCAGACCGGCTGCGCCTGAGGCCGGAAGGATGCCGGGAGGGGAGGAACCCCGGAAGAAAGGCCGTGCACCCCGGGAAAAGAAGCCCAAAAGTCCCGCTGCAATAGCGGTGCGGCGTGTGTTTCGCTTTTTCCTGGGCATGATGATGCTTGGCATCATCGCCGGCTGCATCCTGGCCTGTTATCTGACGATGTACATCTTTGATATGCTGGATAACGGCGAAAAGATCGAAATGGACCTGGATGTCCTCAAACTCAACTATACCACCATTATCTATGCGGAGGATTCCGCTACGGGTGAGACTTATGAGCTTCAGCGGCTCTCCAGCCAGGATGGCTCCAGAATCTGGGTGGATTATGAGGATATGCCCCAGGTGCTTTTCGACGCGCTGATTGCTGTAGAGGATAAACGCTTTGAAAGCCACAACGGTGTGGACTGGCAGCGTACCTTTGCCTCCTTTGTCAATCTGGTGGGGCAGAAGTTTGGCTTTTCCCTTTATGAGGGCACACCCGGTGGTTCCACCATCACGCAGCAGCTGGTGCGCAACCTGACGGATGACAAGGATGTCACCATCCAGCGTAAGCTGCGTGAGATCGTGCGGGCGCTGACGCTGGAGAAGCATTATTCCAAAGATCAGATTTTGGAGACCTATCTGAACCTGGTTACCTTCGGCAACAATACCTACGGTATTCAGGCGGCAGCCAATCTGTATTTTGATAAGGATGTCTCGGAGCTGACGGCGGCGGAGTGTGCCTCCATCGTGGGTATTACCCAGAATCCCACCAAGTATAATCCTTACTATAATACAGACGGCAACAATGGCTATCAGAATAACCAGGACCGCAAAGAAGATATCCTGTATCTGATGCATGAGCAGGGCAAGCTGACCGACGCGGAATATGAGGAAGCTCTCGCTCAGGAGATCGTTTTCAATACCGACAACAATGACGCTCGTATTTCCACCGACCAAAGCTATTTTGTGGACTATCTGATCGAGCAGGTCCTCAGCGATATGGAAGAGCAGCTGGGCATCACTTACGCGGAAGCGGAGAAACGGCTGTACAGCGGCGGCTACCGGATTTACTGTACTGTGGATCAGACTGTTCAGGATAAGCTGGAGGAAATATACGTCAATTGGGAGGAGTATTTCCCCAAGGTCTCCAATGTGGATGAGTATCCTGAATCCGCTTTCATTATTACTGATACCGGCGGAGCCATCAAAGGCCTGGTGGGCGGTAAAGGTGAAAAGGAAGGAGCCCGCGTTTGGAACAGGGCGACGGATACCAAGCGGCAGCCTGGTTCCACCATCAAGCCTATTTCTTCCTATGCGCTTTCCTTTGAAAATGAGCTTGTTCACTGGTCCTCTTTGCTGCTGGACGGCCCTTACAAGTATGAGATTCCCGGACAGCCTGCCTGGGAGCCGGTGGATTATTACGGTGAGCCCAAAGGCTATATGATTCTGGAGGATGCCATTCAGCGTTCCACCAACCTGATTCCTGTGCGTCTGGTGGAGATGCTTACCCCCAAGGCTGTGTGGACCTTCCTTCACGACACACTCCATATTGAATCTCTGACAGAATCGGATCAGGCCATGGCTCCCATGTCTTTGGGAGCGCTCACCTATGGCGTCACCCCCATGGAGATGGCGGGAGCCTATCAGATGTTCGCCAATGGCGGCACCTATACCGAGCCTTACACCTATACCAAGGTATTGGACAGCAAAGGCGAGGTGGTGCTCCAGCGGGATATCACTCCCACCCGGGTCATCAGCTTTGAGACTGCCACCATCATCAATCGTTTGCTGCAGCGCGTGGTTACAGGTCCTTATGGTACCGGCAGCGCCGCGTCCCTGGCTCAGACCAATCCGGGTATTCCTGTCGCTGGCAAGACCGGTACGACTGATGATGACGTGGACCAGTGGTTTATCGGTGTGACCCCCTATTATGTGGGCGTTTGCTGGATGGGCTTTGATGATCAGATTCTGATGCAGGAAAATGAGGACGGCACCAAAACGCCGGTTTATGACCAGTGGGGCAATACGATTCCTCACAGCATCGGCTACCGCTACCTGCCTTATCCGCCCCCCCTTCTGTGGAAGACTGTCATGGCTTCCGTTCATGAGGGGCTGGAGCCCAAACAATTCCAGTACAGCTCCAATGTGGTGTCGGTCACCTATTGCCGTATGACAGGCTACGCGGCCAGTGAGGATTGTGAGGATACTGCTGTTGGCTGGTACACCACCAGCAACATTCCTGGTCCCTGTCCGCTTCATGGTTCCGGTATGGAGACCGATTACTATGTGGCAGGGGATAAGCCCTGGCTGGACGAGGTTTACGATCATGAGGACGCCGACAAGAATAAGGATGGAGACGAACCCGGCTCTGAGTATGATGATGAGTACGGTGAGTACACCTATGAGCGTCCGGATGATGATGATTGATCTGCGTCGTTTGCTTTAAAAAGCGGGCGGTCTTCCATTTACCCATGGAAGGCCGCCCATTTTTGATTTGGCAGTTTTGAGGCGATGCGAAATCGCCATTGCTGAAACGGGGGGAAGACATTGACCGTTTGTTTCACCAAACACACAAGGCTCTGTGGGAATGATTCCGTAATCAGTTTAAGGGAAAAAAGAAAACATACCGGCACGATGAGCCGGGAAAAAATTGCAGTTTCAATATCTAAGGAATGTGATTTCCGATAAATCTTTCGATCAAGAAGAACTTTTATGAGCATATCCTATTCTGTTTTCAGGAGGATAGACAAATGCCCCGAGAGGATAAAATTCAGCAAAGCGCAAAAGTTCTGCTGCCCGAAGAAAGGGAAAAAGGAAGGAAAGCGGCAAGCTTTAAACTGAATGATGGGACTTCACCATGGCGGCTCAAAGCCGCCTTTTTTAATGCAAAAGAAAAAGACGGCCATCCCTGACCCAGGGAGAACCGCCTTTTTTAGATGTAAAGTATGCCCGCTGCAAGAACAGGGAATTTTACAGGACCTTATCCAAAAACTGTTTGGCCCGCTCCGATTTTGGTGTGGAGAAAAACACCTGAGGGGGAGCATCCTCCACCAACCGGCCTTCATCCAGGAAACAGATCCGATGAGCCACTTCCCGGGCGAAACCCATCTCATGGGTCACCAAAGCCATGGTGATGCCGGTGCCCGCCAGGCTCTTGATCACCGTCAGTACTTCCTTGACCATCTCCGGGTCCAGGGCGCTGGTGGGTTCGTCAAAGAGGATCACCTCCGGGTCCATAGCCAGGGTTCTGGCAATGGCCACCCGCTGTTTCTGACCGCCGGAAAGGGTGGCGGGATAACAGGCGGCTTTGTCCGCCAAACCCACCCGCTCCAGCAGCTCGATGGCCTTATCCATCGCCTGCTTGGGAGCCATATTTTTGACATTGATAGGAGCGTAGGTCATGTTCTGCATCACTGTCATGTGAGGAAACAGATTGAAATGCTGAAAGACCATCCCCACCTTTTGGCGGATCTTCTGAATATCGGTTTTGGGGTCCACTACATCCACACCGTCTACATAGATATGACCGCTGGTGGGCTTTTCCAATAAATTGATGCACCGCAGCAGGGTGCTTTTGCCGCTGCCGGAGGGACCGATAATGGCTACGATCTCACCGTCACTGATATTCAGGGAAATGTCACGGAGGACCTCCAGCTTACCAAAGCTTTTTGAAAGGTGTTCAACGCAAATCACTCTTGTTCACCCACTTTTCCAGTTTTTTGCCCAGGAAGGAGATAGCCATCACCATTACATAATAGAATACGGCTGCCGTCAGCAGCGGTTCAAAGGCTCTGAAGGTGTCGGAAACAATCATCTGTGCCGCCCGGAGAACATCCACCAGTCCGATGGTGGAAATCAGGGTGGTGTTTTTCAGCAGACCGATGAACTCGTTGACCAGGCTGGGCATAACGCTTTTGATTGCCTGGGGAAAGATGATGTCCTTCATGGTTTTGCCATAGGAGATACCCAGGGCCATAGCGGCCTCCCTCTGCCCAGCGTCCACGGCCATGATTCCGCCCCGAAGGCTCTCGGAGATATAGGCGGCGGAGTTGAGCGCGAAGGTGACACATCCGGCCTGAAAGGCATCCATTGTCAGTCCGAACTGGGGCAGCCCGAAGTATACAATGAAGATCTGCACCAGCAGCGGAACGCCGCGGAAGATGGAGGTATAAAAGGTACCTACCGCCCGAACAGCCCGGAAGCGGGACAATTTGATGAGAGACAGAGGAATTGCCAGCAGGATGCCCAGCAGCAGCGACGCAGCGGTCAGCTGAAGGGTAACCTGGAGAGAACGAAACAGATAGGGCATATATTTGCCCATCATACCAAAATCAAGAAGCATGGACAGACGCTCCTCCACTTAAAATGATGATGCCGCAGGGGCGAAGCCGCCGAAAACAGTTCCGGCGGCTTCATTGAAAGGCCGGATTGATCAGCCTTCCTTGATGTAGTCTTCACCCAGCCAGGTGGAGATGATCTCATCCAGTTTGCCATTTTCTTTCATCTTGGCGATTTCTTCATTGAAGATGGGAACCAGTTCGCTGCCCTTGGGGAAGGCGATATTGTAGGTGGACAGGCTGCCTACATCCAGCTGGGAGGGATCGATGATGAAGTAGGACAGGCCCTCATTTTCCTCGCAGACCTTCTTGCAGGCGGTGGCGCCGGTGATGGTGGCATTGACCCGTCCGGCCAGCATTTCCTGGGTGCAGGCGGCCTGACCGTCAAAGGTTTTCAGCTCTGCGCCTTCGATGCTCTGGATAATCTTTTCATAGTTGGTACCGGCGCTGCAAGCCACAGCCTGACCGGAGAGTCCCGCTACATCGGTGATGCCGGAGTCGGACCGCACCAGGCAGCCAACCTTGGCAGTGGCATAGGCGTCGGAGAAGTCCACGCTTTCAGCCCGCTCTTCCGTATAGCTCATGCCGGAGATGACGAAGTCTGCCTGACCGGCCTGAAGACTGCCTATGAGGCTGGAAAAGGGCATATTGGAGATGGTGTAGGTGAAGCCCAGATCCTCGGCCATATAGTCCAGAATATCAATGTCCAGACCTTCATACTTCTCGTTGCCCTGAGCGTCCACCGTCACACTTTCAAAGTACTTGAAATTGGCGCTCAAAGCTACTTTCAGTTCCTTGCCGGCCAGGGGCTTGTCGCTGTCGCTTGTAGCGGCGGCCTCTGAGGAAGAAGCCTGGGAGGATGCCTCAGAAGAAGCGGCGGTGGAAGAAGGAGCCTCCGAGGAGGCGGAGGAAGCGGCGGAAGAGCCGCAGCCGGAGAGCATGGAGACAGCCAGCAGGGAAGCGAGTATCATAGAAAGCATCTTTTTCATGTTAAATTCCTCTTTTCTCTTTCTTTGTCAATGGGGCTTCTGGAGCCCGGTGATGTTCAGAGCATCTCTTTTTTGATGCCCTTTTGAAGGATGTTGTCATAATCGATATACGAATAAATGGTTTCATCAAAAACAGGGGAGAAGGTAAGAAGCTCATTGAGCGTCAGTTCCTCAATGGCTTTGCCATGATCTTCACAGTAGATAACGATTTCACCGACGATACCGTGAGCGTCCCGGAAAGCCACGCCCTTTTTCACCAGATAATCGGCTACTTCTGTGGCGTTGAGGAAGCCCTTTTTCACCGCTTGTTTCATTGCTTCCGGCTTTGCTTTAAGGGTGCCGATCATGCGGTCCATCATTTGCAGTGAACCGGTGACCACATCCAGAGCGTCGTAGAAGGTGGATTTATCCTCCTGAAGATCCTTGTTGTAAGCCAGCGGCAATCCTTTCATAGCGCAGAGAAGGATAAACAGATCTCCATATACACGTCCGGTACGGCCTCGCACCAGCTCCGCCCCATCGGGATTTTTTTTCTGGGGCATGATGCTGGAACCGGTGGTGTAGCGGTCATCCAGCACCACAAAGCCGAATTCCGCGCTGGTCCACAGTACCAGCTCTTCCGCCAGACGAGACAGGTGCATCATCAGGATGCTGAAATCCGCCATGGTCTCCAATACAAAATCCCGGTCGGAAACCCCATCCAGAAAGTTTTTGCAGGCTCCGCCCTGGAACCCCAGCAGTTGGGCGGTGTAGGCCCGGTCAATGCTGTGGGTGGTGCCTGCCAGAGCGCCGCATCCCAGCGGGGACTGATCCATGATTTCCAAGGCGTTGGAGAGGCGTCGCTTATCCCGTTCCATCATCTCATAGTAGGCCAGCAGATGATGTTTGAAGGTGACTACCTGGGCTCGCTGGAGATGGGTGTATCCCGGCATGATCCACGGATTTTCCTCCGCCACACGCTGAAGGGTTTTCTGGAACTCTTCAATCAGTCCGATCACCCCTGCGGTTTGGGCTTTGACGTAGAGCTTCATATCCACGTTGCACTGATCGTTCCGGCTGCGGGCGGTGTGCAGCTTTTTGCCCACCTCTCCCACCTTGCGGATGAGGTTAAGCTCCACGAAGGT
Organism: Angelakisella massiliensis; assembly: GCF_900104675.1. Taxonomy (GTDB): domain Bacteria; phylum Bacillota; class Clostridia; order Oscillospirales; family Ruminococcaceae; genus Angelakisella; species Angelakisella massiliensis. The sequence continues at coordinate 1,362,545 of NZ_LT629945.1, forward strand.
ATGTACATCCTCGTATTCAGGACCATAGATCAGTTTTCCCTGCTGATATTCCCCCAGCAGCTCCTTGAGCCCCGCGGAGAGGATGTTTCCTTCCTCCTGGGTCAGCATTCCGCATTTGACCTGCATGGCCACATGGGCCAGACTTCCTTGTATATCCGGCTCTACCAGCCAGTCAGTTCGGCAGCGGCCGCTGTTGAAGCGCTGCATCAGCGCATCCTCATCTTCCCGAAATCGTCCGCCCCAAAGCTTGGTTTCATATGCGTTTGCCATAGCGTCCTCCTGTGGGCTTGCAGCCCTCCTTTGTTTTGCATTATTATACGCCTTAAAAAATAATTATGCAATATGCTTTTAAAAATATTCTGTTTTACACATAAAAATAACGAAATATCCTTAAAATAAAGACTATATAACCATATTTAAGAATAAATACATACCATGATATGACTATTTATTCTTAAAACAGAGGGCAATACGATGAAATTTTTTGGTATGGTACCCAGGTTTTATACATCCTTAAAACAGCCAAACTATTTGAAAGAAAGCTGTCAGAGGCGCTGAACAAAGTGCAAAATGAAACAGGAATAAAAAGCAGGAAGAGAAAAAGCCGATAAGGGCGCTGCAAAAAATCCTTTTTTCCGCCAATGACCAAACAATAGTAAGGAAGACTGATTCAAAGCAGGGGGAGGGGGAGGCACCGGCACTTTTTGGCGGTCACAAAAGAATACCGGAGCGTCCTGTTGGAGATTTTCTGACGTCGGCTTCAGATGTCCCCTGGACCAGGGAAGCATTTTGAGCAAAAAGCAGATGAAAAAATGGCGCCCCTGTACGGTCAAGTACAGCAGCGCCATAAAATGAAATTTTCTTTTGCTTTGCTTTGGAAAAGAGCAGGGGAAGGAAACGCTTTATTCTGTCAGATGCATGGTTTGCAGCAGAATCAGCCAGGTGAGGCCATAATAAGAGACCACAGCCACCAGATCGTTGATGGTAGTGATGAGGGGACCGGAAGCCACGGCGGGATCGATTTTCATTTTCTTGAAAAAGATGGGGACGGCGGTTCCGGCGATGCTGGAAAGCACCATCGACAGCAGCAGCGCCATGCCGATGCAGGCGGAAACGGCAAAGGAAAACAAGGGGGATTTCTGTTTGAAGATCAGGATGTACAGGCCGATGACGACAAAGGAAAGCACTCCCAGGAGCAGCCCATTGAGAAAGCCTACCTTGGATTCCCTGAACACCAGAGAGAGCTTCTGACGTCCCGTAAGATGCTCATCCATCAGCACCCGGATGGTTACCGCCAGGGACTGGGTGCCCACATTGCCCGCCATGTCCAGCACCAGGGACTGAAAGCAGACCACCAGCGTCAGCTGAGCCACCACACCTTCAAAGAGGCCCACAGCGGAGGAAACCACCATTCCAAGCCCCAGCAAAATAATGAGCCATGGAAGCCGTTTACGGGTGCTTTTGAGAACCGGCTCCCGCAGGTCCTCCTCGGCAATCAGACCGGCCAGCTTGGCATAATCCTCTCCCATCTCATCATCCACCACCTGGATGAAATCCTGAGCGGTGATGACCCCCAAAAGATGGTTGTCGCTGTCCAGAACCGGAATGGAATCTTCGGAATAGTCTTTGATCCGTTCCATGCAGTCCTCAATCTGTTCCTGAGCATAGATATAAGGATAGGAAGTGGTGATGATGTTTTCCAAAGGATCGGTTTCCCTGGCAATGATCAGGTCTTTGAGGTCGATAGCCCCATAAAAGGTACCGTCTTTTTCCACTACATATAGGGTGGAAACATTGTCGTGCTCTGCTGCCTGGTCGATCAGCTGCCGCATGGCCTCACGGACAGTGATGCCCACCGTGATGCGGATGAAATTGGTGGTCATGATGCTGCCAACTTCGTCCTCGTCAAAGGACCACAGCAGCGTGATATCCCGGCGCACCTTTTCATCCATCAGCTCCAGCAGGATATTCCGCTGGTCCTTGTTCAGCTGCCGCAGATGGTCTACCGCCCGGTCCGGTTCCATGTGGGAGAGAACATCCACCTTTTTGCGTATGCTCAGCTCACCAAAGTAAGGACTATCCTCAGGGGTGTACTCCAGAATGTTGGACAGGGTTTCTGCGTCCAGAATATGATACAGGCGCTCCCGGTCCTCCCGGGAAAGCAGCTCCAGAGCGGCGGCGACATCGTTTTCATGATAATCTGCCACCTTTTCCCGCAGAGCGGGGGGAGAGATCCTGCTGTGAATGATTTCTGCCAGCTCCCGGGGATAATCCCGATGGGCGGCGCCGTTTTCCGTCAGCTGATATTTTTTCTGTTCCATGTTCAGACCTCCCTTTCTGTGGGACCGGTCCGCAGCCGGTCCAAGAGATCTTCCGGCCTGGGAAAGGGATGGACACAGCGAGGTCCTCCGCAACAACGCAATCAGATAAAAAAATACCATTGCCTCCGGAGAACCTGCTCTGCCGATCCCCAAAAATGGGACGGAAGATCGTGTTCAGAAGGGGCAATGGCAAAAGTTCCATAGGGAAATCAGCCCGGAGAGGTCCCCGGCAGTGCCGGAAACGTCTTCAGACGATGATAAAATTCCATTGCCCGTTTTCGATCGCAGCTACTGCCGCCGTCCATCTCCTCACCTCCCAAGGAATCATAAAATATTCTGATTGTCAGCTTAATGCGTCATTATTGTAGTCCGTTTAGCTGCAAATGTCAACATTTCCCACATGTCGGAAATGTGAACTTTTATAGACAAAACAAATAGGCAGAAGCTGCTTTTTAAGAACAGGTGTTTTCCCTGTGCCCATAGGCCCGCTGCCGAAAAGAGCAGTGTAAAATTCGCGCCTTTGGTTGAAACAGATGCAGGTATGGTATATAATAAATAAAGTCAAGGTCCCCAAAAAGGGGCCCCTTTCCTGTCCGATTGTCTGATAGGAACAGAGTATCTGAACATTGAAGGAGGTGGCAGGGTTTGAGCAGCGACCCCGGAGGTAGTAGACGCAGCATACATTTCAAAAAAAGGGAAGCAGCGGAGGACTCTGCCGGGTCCGCTGCTGTCTGCCTGTAAAAAGGAGACGCATTGTTTATGATTCAGTACTTCAAGACCATCGACAATCGCTTGGTGGAGCAGGACAAGCTGAGCAGCGGCTGCTGGATCAATGCCATCGCCCCGGATGAAAAGGATATGGACTTTTTGCTCCAGGAGCTGGAACTGGACCGGGACTTTGTCATGTCCTCATTGGATGAAGAAGAATCCTCCCGTATCGAGAGCGAGGAAGACCAGACCCTGGTGATCGTGGACCTTCCCACCGCCGAGCCTCAGGAGGACGGCACCATGTCTTATTCCACGATGCCTATGGGCATTATCCTCACACCGGATTATGTGGTCACCATCTGTCTGCGGCCGCAGCCGGTCATCAGTGAAATTGCCGACGGCCAGGTGAAGAATGTGACCACCCACCTGCGGACCCGCTTTGTACTCAGCCTGTTGTTCCGCATTGCCACACGATATCTTACCTACCTCAAGCAGATCGACAAGATCTCTTCCAACACGCAAAAGCAGCTGCATCAGTCCATGAGAAACAAGGAGCTCATCCAGCTGCTGGGGCTGGAGAAATCCCTGGTATACTTCTCCACCTCTCTCAAGGGCAACGAGATCACCCTGGAAAAGATTCTCCGGGGCCGCATCATCAAGCTGTATGAGGAGGATCAGGACCTGTTGGAGGACGTGCTGGTTGAAGTCAAGCAGGCCATTGAGATGTGTAATATTTACACCAGCATCCTTTCCGGCACCATGGATGCCTTCGCGTCGGTCATCTCCAATAATCTGAACATTGTGATGAAGATCCTCACCTCCATCACCATCGTTATGGCTATTCCCACCATCGTTTCCAGTTTTTACGGCATGAACATCGCCGGTGGAATGCCCTTCGATCAGTGGTGGTGGTTCCCGGTGCTTCTCTCCGTGGCGGCCAGCGCGGCGGTGGCGGCTATTCTGGTGAAAAAGGACCTGTTCCGGTAAAAAACGTGTTGTCATCATAGGTCATTTCGTTTAAAAGCTTATCAGGGCTTTGAAGCGCTTTGCTTCAAGGCCCTTTGTGCAACTTATACGAGATTGTCAGCAAAGCTGGAGAGGGATTGACAACCTGTTAGAATTTTGCTATTTTATATTTGGACTACAATTTGTTATCATAAAGCTGAAAGGCGGGGGAAACCAGAAGGTTTTACCGGCCCTGTTTTGTTCAAAGAGAAAGTTGAAATGGAGTTTTGCCGAAAAATTCTCTCCCCGGATATTGGCTGATTTTATGAAAATGCAACGGAAAGGATGAATTTCCATGAAAAAGAAAGTGGCTGCTTTGGCTCTGGTCCTGCTTCTCCTGCTATCCGTTTCCTGTGAGGGGAAGAATGCGGGATCTTCCCAGTCCTCTGAGTCCCAGCCTTCTGAGTCTCAGTCCTCCTCTTTGTCGGAATCGGTGCCGGAAAGTGATATTTCCCATGAGATCCCCGCCCATGAAGTGACAGACCCCCAGCAGCTGGATCAGTTGTGGTGGGATTATTTCGGCTTGGCGATCATTCCCCTCCAAAGAGAATTCGCCGCCCCGGAACAAATGGACCTGGGATACCTGACCACCTACTGCTGGTACAGCTTTGCCCGGCAGAATGGGGGAGCGGAGGGCCTTACACCGGCGGGAAATGATGAATATATCCTTCCCGGCGAGAAGATGATGGAGCTGTTGGAGCAGTATTTCAACTGGAAGCCGGAGAGCCTGTCCGGTGCCGCTCCCCAGGATTTTTATGCAGGCATCCGCTATGATGAGGAAAAAAATCAGTTTATCGTTTCCTGGAGCTCCTCCGAGGAACTGATCCTTCCCGGTTATCCTTCGGGAGAGGGTAATCCCTGGGGAATCACCTTAGAGAGCTTCCGGTACAACGGGGATGGCACCGCCACCGCTGTTATATCCCATGAGAGCCTGTATGTAGACGGCGAAGTGGACAGCAGGGATATTTACACCATGGGGGTACGTGAGGAAGGAGACCTGTATTTTATCTCCATGGTTACGGAATATGTAAAAACCAATCTGGGCAATGTCACCGGAGAATACATGACCCTGCCTGCCCTGTCTGAAAAGGACTGGATTTATCAATCCACCCGGGGCAGCGGCAGCTATGTCACCGCAGACAGCGTCATCCTGGGCGCTACAGATGAGCCGGAAGACCAGGTGATCTGGCATCTGGAGCAGTATGATACCGGCACCTGGCAGACTGCGGCTACCCTTGATGTACCGATGCCAAAATCTTCTCAGATTACTTTCCGGATGATTTCCACCGATCAGGGACCCGCCCTCACCGGCCCGGATGGACTGTATCTCATCAAAGAGGATCTGTCCAGTTATGAAAAGCTGCCTCTGCCTCAGGTGATTCTGGAGGGCATCCAGGCAGCGGAAGGGGCGAATTGGGAAAGCCCGGAGGCTCATTTCACCGGCTATGATGTGACAGCGGACCTTCGTTACTGGCTCTACTGCGACGCTGAGGGCCTGCAGCTGCTGGACCAGGAGACTGGGGAAATCCGGTGCCTGCGGGAAAATGAGCTGACTGATTCCGGTAAATTTGGAATCATGGGATATCAGAGCGGGCCCGTGTTGCTGGATGGAGGAAAAGGGGCCATGGCCTATGTAGGCGGCTATGAGCATATTGATAAAATCGTCCTGGCGCCTACCGATGGCGGAGAGGTCACTGTGCTGGATGGTGTCCTGTGGGACGTTCAGCAGGTGGGAGATAAGGGTCTGGCTCTGACCCAGTTTGACGAAACCCTGGAACCGGTGGAGATCTCCTACTATTCCTTTGCCGCAGGACAGCGGTGGAAACTGGATCTGGACGCTTCCGCTTTGGGTGTCAGCGACTGGGTGGCCGGAGAGCATAACGCCGCCTTTGTCGCCAGGGACCGGAATTATAAGGACGAGAATGCGGCCCAGCACCTGTGGCGGATGAGCGTCACCGACGGCAGTGTTCATGATACTGGGGTATCAGTGACCACCAATTATGCGGCCTCTATGAAGACACTGGCGGCGTTAGAGGATGGCAGTGTGCTGGCCTGCTACAGTGTAGGCCCTGGTGAACAGGAAGTATTTCTGGTTCCCTGAATTGGAAATGGGCAGTGATGCGTTTTGAGAAAAGAGCGCATCATAACGGAATAAAAAGTGGGGCATGGTTTTCTTTTATGGAAAGCCGTGCCTCGCTTTTTATTTGGCACAATGAGCTTCTCGGCTTTGGGGAAGGAAGCAGCAAGCTTTGGATTCAAGGACCGGGCGAAGGGGAAAAGGAATCAATACAGCTTTGCCAGAAAGTTTTTTGGCATCAGTAAATCTGCTTTTACCAGTCAGAAGGCAAGGAAAGAGGCTGCGGAAAACTCAGAGCTGCAAGAAACTTGCTGGTACAAGCCCCTGCAATTTTTCCCCCAGACTTTCACTCTGCATTTGGCCCAGTTTAACCTTTTCTTGTCTGTTCTGCCGGATTGAAAGGGAGAAATTTCTCCACCTCAGGCAGTTTCATAACCTTGACGGAAGAAAAATCCAATGATAAAATGAAGTTAGCTTCACAGGAAGTAAACTTCACTTTCCGGGAGGAGAGCCGATGAAAACAAAGGTCCGCCAATTCCGTATCGCCAGCGGTATGACCCAGCAGCAGCTGGCTCAGCTGGTCCATGTTTCCGCCCGCACCATCATTTCCATTGAGGGAGAGCGGTACAGTCCCTCCCTGATGCTGGCCTACCGGATGGCGGAGGTGTTCGGCACCACGGTGGAGGAGCTTTGCTGCCTGCGGGAAAACCGTGAGAAGGAGGATGAGCAGCTTGAGAATGTTTGATGGAGTTTCATATGTCCAGCGGGTCCGGTGGCGGATTCGGGGCCTTTGGCTGGTGGTATTGGGAATGCTTATATACATGGTTGTGGTGGGAGAGACCGGCGGCGGTGATTCCCGCACCATGACTCAGCTGGCCCAAACTGTCAGCCGTCTGATCTTTTTCGGTGGACTGATTTATATTCTGGTGCAGATTCACCGGTACAAAAAGCTGCTGTCCAGCCCTGCCCTGCTGCGGGGACAGCGGATGCTGGAGCAGGATGAACGGAGGATGTGGCTCCATGACAAGAGCGGCGGAATCGTTGTGGACCTGCTGCTGGTGGTGCTGCTGTTTTCTACCCTCACCGCCGCGCTGTATCATCAGGTCCTGTTCTTTTTCTCCCTGTTTTTGCTGCTGCTGACGGTGATTCTCAAAGGAGCCGTCTGGCTGGTTTGTGACAGGATGGGGTAAAGGAGGATGAGGATGAAGAAGGATTGGCTTCTCCAGCGGGAGCTGAACCGGATGCAGCGAAAGGAGAATAAAAAGCTGCTCCGTGAGGCGGACCGCACTCAGCCGGGGCCGGTGGAACGTCTGGGAAAAAAGGTGGAACAGCATCTTCCCTCTCAGGGGGTGGCGGCAGCGGAAGCGGCCTTTCAAAAAGGTTTTGGAATGCTTTTTGAACAGGGGCTTCCTTTGGTGGAAAAGACTGCCGGGGGAGAAAAACGGCGTCTTTGGGGCCGGGAAAACGCACGCCAGCTGGAGCAAGAGCCTTCCTTATCCCGGTTAAAGGAAATGGATCGTCAGGCCAGAGGAGCAATGACACAGAATCAAGCCGTCACGCTGGCGGAAGGGGGAGGACTGGGGCTGCTGGGTGTGGGAATCCCCGATATCCCTCTGTTTTTGGGGATGATGCTGCGTACCTTGTGTCAAATCGGGGCCAGTTATGGCTTTGACTTCCAGTCTCCCGGAGAGCGGCTGTATCTGCTTTCCCTGATTCGTCTGTCTGTGTCCAAAGGCAAAGAGCGGCTGACGGCTGCTCAGGAGACGGATCGTTTGGCTCATTGGCTGGATGGGGAGGGAGCTCCGCCGCAGGAAGCGGAACAGGAGAGTATCGCCCGTACCTCCCATTTGCTGGCTGGGCAGATCACTTCTCTAAAGCTGCTGCAAGGTGTTCCGGTAGTAGGAGTGCTGGGCGGGGCGGCCAATTTGAATATTCTTACCGCTCTGGGAGAAACTGCCCGTCTCAAATATCGTCAGCGGAGACTGCGGCTGCTCCAGAATGGGAAAGGAGCGGCAGAGGGTGCTTCGTCTTGTCCCTAAACTTTTTGGTGGAAAGTGATTTCGGTTTATAACCCTCCGAAAACCATTATGGGAAGATGCCATCCCGGTGGCAAAAGAAAAATGGAACCCAACTTTGGGGGAAAAATGAAACGGCCCTTCGGCAGTTATGCCGAAGGGCCGTACAGGTTGTCCAGAAACCCATTAGTTGAGAAGAAATTCAATTTAAAATCATAAAACGCAGGACATGTGCCTGCGTTTTATACTACGACCCGCGCCCACGGGGGCGCGAAACCGGGGGTATCGCCGCTGGTTTCGTCAGGAACCTGCGGCGTATCCAGGGGGTATTGGATACCCCCTGGAAGCGTGTCGAATTTTTTCGACACGCATAGCGGCCCTTCGGCAGTCATGCCGAAGGGCCGCTTTTCATATTGCCTGATACTTTTTATTGGGGCTGATACTCCTGCTCGCAGTAGATGCAGCGGTACACGCCCTTTTCAGTGAGGGCGAAAACATGGTCCAGCTCCTGCTCCACGCTGGTGATGCAGCGGGGATTTTTGCATTTGACCACGTTGACCACCCGGGCGGGAAGGGTCAGCTTTTTCTTTTCCACAATTTTGCCGCCGTCGATGATGTTGACGGTGATGTTGGGGTCAATGAAGCCCAGCACATCCAGATCGATGTCAATGCGGTCCTCGATCTTGATGATGTCCTTCCGCTCGCTCTTCTTGCTGCGGGCGTTCTTGATGATGGCCACGCTGCAATCCAGCTTGTCCAGCTCCAGCACCCGATAGATTTCCATGCTCTTTCCCGCTTTGATATGGTCGATGACCACGCCTCTTTCCAGGCTGTCGATATTCAGCATCTTACTCCACCTCCAGCATTTTCATGATCAGAGCCATCCGGACAAATCTGCCGCACCGTGCCTGTTTGAAGTAGCAGGCGCGGGGGTCCTTGTCCACCTCCACGCTGATTTCATTAACACGGGGGAGGGGATGGAGGACGATCATATCCTTCTTGGCCAGCTCCATTTTCTCTGTATCCAGAATGTAGCTGTCACGCAGGCGGATATAATCCTCTTCGTTAAAGAAGCGCTCCCGCTGTACACGGGTCATATACAGGATATCCATCTCCCCGATGGCATCCTCCAGGCGCTCCACTTCCTGGAAGTCGAAGCCGCCGGCGGTCAGATCATCCCGGATGTAGTCGGGAATCTGCAATTCCTTGGGGCTGACCAGGATAAAGCGGATGCCTTCATAGCGCATCATGGCGCGGATGAGGGAGTGGACGGTGCGGCCAAATTTCAGGTCGCCGCAGAAGCCGATGGTCAGGTTATCCAGATGACCCTTGAGCCGGCGGATGGTCAGCAGGTCGGTGAGGGTCTGGGTGGGATGCTGATGGCCGCCGTCGCCGGCATTGATCAAAGGGCACTCCACATTGGCGGCAGCCACAGCAGCGGCGCCTTCCTTGGGATGACGCATGGCGATAATGTCCGCATAGCACTCCACAGTGCGGACGGTATCCGCCACGCTTTCACCTTTGGATGCAGAGGAGGAACTGGCCGAAGAAAAACCCAACACCTTTCCGCCGAGACTGAGCATCGCTGATTCGAAGCTGAGGCGGGTACGAGTGCTGGGTTCAAAAAATAGTGTCGCCAAAATTTTGCCGTCACATTTGTGGGCATAGGCTGTGGGGTTCTCCATAATACGATCAGCGAGAGACAAAATCTCGTCGATTTCCTGCGTCGTCAGGTCCAACGGACTGATGAGTTTTTTCACGATGGAACGTCCTCCTCTTGGTCAAATTTTTTATATTCTACTACACCTTTCGAGCAAAAGCAAGCTCTTTTTATCAGGAGAGGAAAATGAACGCGCAATATTGGACAGTTGGACAATTTTAAGCTGCTGAGAAGTTCTACCTTTGATGGAGGGCATGAAGAAGAGATGTTGAAAGGCACTGGAAATCATTGTATAATAGCCAGCAGGCGTCTGTGATACCAGCCGGTTTGTACCCGCGCTTAAAATGATTTTGTTTGAGGTGCCTGCCCTATAAAGAAAGCGGGCCCATGGATGGAGGAAAAGAATATGGCCGAGCCCACCAATACCAGTCTGCTGCCGCATATAGGGCTGAGGAATCTGAAAACCGCCATAGCGGCATCCTTATGCGCGCTGATTTATGAGCTGATCGACCGCAACCCCACCTTTGCCTGTATCGGGGCGATTTTCGGCATGGGCGCCGACATGGAAAATTCCAAGCTCCATGGCGGAAACCGCCTGTTCGGCACTGTGATTGGCGGCTTTCTGGGAATGATCCTGTTCCGCTTCTATCTGATTTTTTATCCTGATGGAGGCAATCATCCTGCGCTGATGATCTTTTTGTTTATTGGTGTGATTATCCTGATCCTCCTCAGTCAGTATTTTTGGGTGGGAGCGGTGCAGCCGGGCGGAGTGGTACTGTGCATCATCCTCTTTAATACCCCTACCGATACCTATATCAGTTATGCTCTCAACCGGATGCTGGATACAGGGGTGGGCGTGGTGATGGCGCTGGCGATCAATTGGCTTTTCCCCCGGGAATGTCTGGTTCGGTGGCGTACCGCGTTTAAAAATAAAATGAAAAGGGGAGACAGCGAGCAACAAACCGCATAAATAGGATCTCCCCACGGTCGCTGAAAAAACAAAGAACGGGAAAAGATTTCTTCCAAAGGGAAAAGTGACGAGCGGTATTGAGAAGCATTCCAGGAAAGATTTGGGACGATCTGCAAAAGCACCTTGATCAGGTTATGAAAAAAGCAGTGGCAGTGTTTTTTCCCCAAAGCAGACAGCAGAAGGATACGTTAAAAACGGCAGAAGGTACAGGAAACCTTCTGCCGTTTTTGATGATTTTTATTCTATCTGTTTGAGAGAAACAGCCCTTTCCCGTCAGACGTTGTACAGCTCCCGTCCCAGCTGGAAAGCTTTCAGATTCATTTCCAGGAACTGAGGCTTGACGCACTGTTTAAGCGCCTCTTTCCAGGCGTCCTCGGGAAGGTCCATCATTTTAGAGAGCAGCCCCAGCAATACCACATTCACCGCTTTGCTGCTGCCTGCCTTTTCGGCGGGGGTGAGGGCGTCCACAATATAGGCATGGGAGCAAACCGCCCGAAGGTTCTTTTCCAGGTCGGCGGGATACTGGGTGGCGCCGGTAATGACCGGCATGGGCATGATCTGCTGTGTGCTGGTGATCAGTACACCGTCCTTTTTCAGATATCCGCTCCACCGGGCTGCTTCGCACAGCTCAAAGGAGAGCAGTACATCCGCCTCGCCGGTCTGGATCACAGGGGAGCAAACTCTCTGACCATAGCGAACATAGGTGACCACCGAGCCGCCCCGCTGGGACATTCCGTGCACCTCAGAAACCTTGACGTCATATCCGGCGTTCATCAGCAGCCGTCCAAGGGTTTTACTGGCCAGCAGGCTTCCCTGTCCGCCCACGCCGACGATCATGATGCTTTTGGTGTTTGTCATCTTATTCAGCCTCCTTGATGGCGGATTTGGGGCAGAGGCCTACACACAGGCCGCAGCCGACGCAGAGGGTATCATCAATATGGGCTTTGCCGCCTTCCATGGTAATGGCGGGACAGCCGATCTGGAAGCACTTGCGGCAGGCGATGCACTGCTGAGGCTCCACATGGACGGGAGGCTTTGCCTTGACGCCCTTGAGCAGCGCGCAGGGACGGCGGGCGATAATAACAGAAGGCTCCTCAGCGGCAGTTTCAGCACGGACGGAAGCTTCCAGCGCTTTGAGATCGGCGGGGTCCACCACCACGACCCGGGACACGCCCAGAGCGCGGCACACCGCTTCCAGAGAAATCTGGTAGGCAGGCTGGTTGTGGATGTCGTATCCGGTGGTGGGATTCTGCTGATGGCCGGTCATACCGGTGATGGAGTTGTCCAGAATAATGACGGTGGAAACGCCGTGGTTATAGGTGATATCCGCCAGGCCGGTCATACCGCTGTGCATGAAGGTGGAGTCTCCGATGACCGCTACCGCTTTTTTGGCGGCTTCAGGCCCCCGGGCCTTGGTAAAGCCGTGGAGACCGGAGATGGAAGCGCCCATGCAGAGGGTGGTATCCATGGCCAGCAGGGGAGGAGTGGCGCCCAGTGTATAGCAGCCAATGTCCCCGAATACAGTCAGGCCCAGCTTATGTAAGGTGTAAAAGACACCCCGGTGAGGACATCCGGGGCACAGCACGGGGGGACGCACCGGCACCGCTTCAGGATAGGCACAGCCCTCCAGAGGCGGCTGCCCCAGCAGCTTTTCCCGGATGATCTTCTGGGAAATTTCACCGATATAGCCGAAAATAGACTTGCCCTCAACAGGGATGCCCAGAGAGGCACAATGGTTTTCGATGATGGGGTCCAGCTCCTCCACCACCACCACCCGGTCCACGGTGGCGGCAAAATCCCGGATCAGCTGTTCCGGCAGAGGATTGAGCAGACCAAGCTTCAGCACAGGAGCGTCGGGCATGGCTTCCCGGACATACTGATAGCAGATGCCGGCGGTGATGATGCCAATGCGCCGGTCGCTGCCTTCTTCCACCCGGTTGAGGGGTGTGGTTTCGGCAAACTGCCGCAGCTTCAGGGTGCGCTCCTCCACAAAAACGTGACGGCCCTGGGCGTTGGCGGGCATCATCACATATTTCTTGGCGTTTTTCTCATAATCCCGCACCGGCAGCTCCTGACGGGGGCCTACCTCCACCAGACTCTGGGAGTGGGATACCCGGGTGGACAGGCGGTAAAGCACCGGTGTGTCGAATTCTTCGGAGATGGCATAGGCGGCCTTGATATAGTCGGAACACTCCTGACTGTCGGAAGGCTCCACCATGGGCACTTTGGCGGCCTGAGCATAATGGCGGGAATCCTGCTCGTTCTGAGAGGAATGCATTCCCTGATCGTCGGCCACTGCCACGATCATTCCGCCGCCAACGCCGGTGTAAGCGGTGGTGAACAGGGGGTCCGCCGCCACGTTGAGGCCCACATGCTTCATGGCGCAGAAGCTGCGCGCGCCGCCGATGGCCGCGCCGATGGCTACCTCATAAGCCACCTTTTCATTGGGGGCCCACTCGGAATAAATTTCAGGGTATCCGCTGATATACTCGGTGATCTCAGTGCTGGGGGTACCGGGATAGCTGGAGACCACATGACAGCCCGCTTCGTAAAGACCTCGGGCAGCCGCCTGGTTGCCTAACATCAGTTCTTTCATTTCGTCACGTTCCTTGCTCTTTGGTGTTGTGCCCGGCAGACAGCGACAGCCGCTGCTTTTTCAGCTTGCTGGTTTAAAGGAGTAAAATGCAGCGGCCAAAAAGATCATGGGTGCCGCCGGAGGTCCCATGATGGCAGAAAGGAGCTGCCGCTTTATCTGTATTTTATTTATGATACAACAAAATCCGCCCCGGCACAAGTGATAAATTTCACCAATACAGGGCGGATGGAGAAAAAACTGGTTTATCCAAAGGTATGTTCCACAAAAATTTTCAGTCCGATGGCAATGAGGATCAGTCCGCCGAAAATCTGTGCCCTGGATTCCAATACTCTGCCGAAGCGTTTGCCCAGGCTGACCCCAAAGAGAGAACAGGTGAAGGTGACAACGGCAATAAAGGAAGCTGCCGGAACAATGTCTACACGAAGGGCGGCCAGGCTGATGCCAACAGCCAGAGCGTCGATGCTGGTGGCTACAGCCTGAAGCAGCAGGCTGCGCACCGTAAAGACCCCGCCCACGGGACATTCATCGCCGCCAGCCGCTTCCTTCCGGGCCTCCCAGATCATTTTGCCTCCCAGATATCCCAGCAGGATCAGAGCAATCAGATGGTCTACCGATTCGATCATGGAAATAAAGGTGGTTCCGGCAATAAAGCCCAATACCGGCATCAGGCCCTGAAAGCCGCCGAAGGCAAGAGCAGTGCAGAAGGCTTGGCGGGAAGTGTAATTCCTGTAGCAGATACCGTTGCTGACCGAAACAGCGAAGGCATCCATGGACAGGCCGACGGCCAGGATGAACAGTGTGGCGAGATTCAAAGAGAACCAGCTCCTTTTGATAGTCGGAATAAATGTTTTCTATCACAACTGGAATGAAAGTTTAACTTTTTTATTATATCGGTATGAGGACATCTTGTAAAGAAATATTTGGCGGGAAGTGTCATAAACGGTGTTTTTCTCCAGAGGTGTATGCAGTTTATGGCATTTTACAGTTTATTAATGCTTTTTGCAATTTTCTGGTGTAAGATAAGGATGTACTTGGAGGCGGACAAAAAGAGCCTGAAGCAGGCGGGCCGCCCGGGAAAACGGGGGAAACGTCATTGTTTGGTTATATCAGGGCCTTTAAGCCGGAGCTGAAGGTAAGGGAGTTTGAAAGCTACAAGTCGGTCTACTGCGGGCTTTGCCGGGAGCTGGGACGGCAGTATGGGCCCCTTGCCCGGCTGACCCTCAGCTACGACTTTACTTTTCTGGCTATGCTGGCGTTGTCGCTGTCCCAAGAGGAGCCCCGGACCACAGTGGAGCGCTGTCCGGTCAATCCTCTCAAACGCGTCCCCTGTTCGGTGGGAACGGAGGAAGCGGTTTTTTGCTGTGATATGGCTGCCCTGATGCTGTGGCACAAGCTGAGGGATGATGCCGCTGACGATGGCCCCATCCGACGGCTGGGAGCCAGGCTGGGGTTGCTGCTGGCCGCTCCTGCCAGAAAAAAAGCACAGCAGCGTCAGCCACATCTGGCGTCCCTTTTTCAGCGGCAGATGGACCGGCAGGCGGCGTTGGAGCGGGAAGGCTGCGCCGACGTGGATCAGGCCTGCGACCCTACCGCCACAGTTTTGGCGGAGGTATTTGCTTCGCTGTCATCCCAGGAACGGGAAAAGCGGGTGTTATGGCGGCTGGGCTATCTTTTGGGCCGCTATGTATATATGGTGGATGCTTTGGATGATCTGGATCAGGATCAGAAGCGGGGAAGCTACAATCCCTTTCTGCGGCGGGGAGATCCGCCGGAGGAGCTTCGCTCCAGAGCGAAAGGTTCACTGTATTTGACCATTGGCGAGATGGGAACGGCCTGGCAGCTGTTGGAACCCAGGCGCTTTGGCCCTATATTGGAAAATATTCTCCTTCTGGGGCTGAAAAACACAGTGGACTGGGTGGCCCTTCCTTCAAAGGACCGGCCGAAACAACGATATTGGTAAGTTTTTCTTTTTGAGGGACTATCCATTCATCAGAAAATTTGCTATACTTTGCAAAGGGAAATTCATGTAGATTGGAGTTTTTGCCCATTATGACCGATCCGTATAAAGTATTGGGAATCTCTCCCTCCGCCACTGACGAGCAGGTAAAGGATGCCTATCGCCAGCTGGCCCGGAAATATCATCCGGATAATTATGTGAACAATCCGTTGGCGGATTTGGCTACGGAAAAAATGAAGGAGATCAATGAAGCCTATGACGAGATCCAGCGGCAGCGGCGTTCCGGCAGGGGACAAACCGCTGCGGGAGCTTCGGCAGGGGCTTATGGGTCGTCTTATGGGTCTTACAACTCCTACAACGGTTATGCCGGACAAGGAGGCCAAAGCGCTTCCCAGTTCTCCGATATCCGGGTCATGATCAACAGCGGACGGCTGGTGGAGGCGGAGGAGCTGCTGGACGGCGTACCGGAATACCGCCGGGATGCAGAATGGTTTTTCCTCAAGGGCAGCGTTGCTGCCAGCAAGGGATGGATGGATGCGGCGCTTCAGTATTTCAGCACCGCTTGTCAGAAAAACCCTTCCAATCAGGAGTACCGGGCTGCCCTCAACCGGCTGATGTATCAGCGGCAGACGGCTTATAATCAGAGTGTGCAGATGACCAGTATGTCCTGCTGCGACCTGTGCGCGGGAATGTACTGCGCCAGCTGCTGCTGTGATTGTTTGGGTCACGGCTGCTGATCAGATCCCCGTTTTTCGGGAGGATTACGCCTTGGGGCGAAAAAAGGAGAGGCGTTATGTCAAGGTCCTCGGGAAAGAGCACCCAGGTAGCGTTGGGCGGACTGGCTGCGGCGCTGAGCCTGCTGCTGATGTTTTTGACAGGGATGATCCCCTTTGGTGATTATGCGCTGCCCGCCTTTGCGGGAGTGGTGCTGCTGGCAAACGTGGTGGAGAACGGACGGAAAACTGCTCTGATGGTTTATGTGGCGGTATCTCTGCTGGCGCTGTTTGTGGTGCCCAGCAAGGAGGCCGCGCTGTTGTTTGTGTTCTTTTTTGGCTATTATCCCATTCTTCAGACCCTGCTGGATAAGATCTCCGTAAAAATTTTGCGGATGGCGCTCAAGCTGGTGATCTTTAATACAGCGGTCATTGCCGCTTACTGGATCATTATCAATCTGATGGGTGTGGCGGACATTTTGGACGAATTTGGTCCCTTCGGCCAATATTCGGCGTTGGCGCTGCTGGTGTTTGGAAATATATTCTTTGTGGTATATGATAACATGGTAGCCAATTTGTACGCGGCTTATATTCATTGGTTCCGGCCCCGCTTTTTGCGCAGAGCGGGCTGAACCGATAAAAAATCATGGCGTTTGCTTCCCGGGTCCGGCCTGAATATACCTGTGGCCGGATGTGGGGAAGATTTGAATGGCGGTAGTTCCAGCGACCATGGGCCACCGTCTTGTTTTCTTGCAGTGCAGGTGTGTGTTTCCCAGATGGTGCCGTATGAACGGCAAGGAGGTTAAAACAGTATGAAACAATCTGCCATGCCGCCCGTTTATTCTCAGGTGGCTTATGACATTGCCGCAAAAATCGCGTCGGGAGAGATCCGGGAGGAGGAGCGTTTTACCGGACGTTCTCTGATGGGTTCTCAGTATGGCGTTTCAGCGGAGACTATTCGCCGTGCCATGCGGCTGCTGTGTGATATGGGCATCATCGCCATCCGGCAGAACGTGGGATCGGTGGTCATATCCCGGCAGCGGGCGGCGGAGTATGTAGAACAGTATCAGACCCATCGGGATCTGCGGGCCATGAAGGCACAGCTGCGTCAGCTTCTGCGGCAGCGGGAGGAGCTGGATGGACAGATCTATGAAACCATCAACCAGATCACCGATTTGGGAGAGCGGTTTCAGCGGAGCGACCGGCTGCGGAACTATGAGTTTCCCCTGAAAAAGGATTCGGCAGTGGTGGGAAAAAGTATTGGCCAGCTGGAGTTTCGCCAAAAAACAGGAGCTACCATTGTGGCGGTGCGCCGTGGAGAGGAGATACTGCTTTCTCCCGGTCCGCAGCTGGTGCTTCAGGAGAATGATGTGTTGGTGGTGGCCTGCGATATTACCCGTATCGGCAGGGTGGGAGAACTCATCGGCTGATAAAAAATTTGAATAAAGCCGTACATTGGCGCAAACGGTCCCTTTCTATATTTGACTGAGCGAACAGAGGAAAAAACAAGACAGGTTGTGTGCAGAAAAAGCTTTGGGAGGAGACAAAATGGCCTTCGATCCGAAACAGAACTTTACCGGCAATCCCTTTGGCGCTGCGGACATGAAGCGTGCCGGCAGCGGGAAAAAAGTGGGAAAAATCCTTTTGATCGCAGTAGTGGTGCTGTTTGCGGCAACCATCGCTTTGGGCGCCTTCACCACAGTGGATGAAGGTCATGTAGGCGTTCGGTATCAGTTCGGACGCATCGTGGAGGACGATATTCCTCCGGGACTGGTGTTCAAAATCCCCTACGTTCAGCAGATCGTCAAGGTGGATGTTCGGGAACAGACCTATGAGCTGATTACCAATGCCTACACCAAGGATACGCAAACGGTGGAAAACCTGATTATCAAGCTCAATTATTCTTATGACGAAAGCGCCTTGTCCGATATCATCCGCAATGTAGGCATTCAGAATGTGGAATCCAAGCTGATCATTCCCCAGCTCCAGTCGGTGGTGAAAAATGAGATTGGTCAGTACCGGGCGGAGGAGCTGATCCAGAACCGGGCAAAGGTCCAAAGCACCATTGAGGAAAAAATGTCTGAAAGCTTGTCTCAGGGCGGCATTCTGGTCAACAACCTGGCCATTGAGGACATCGACTTTGAGGATGGTTTTGAGGAGGCGGTCCGGGCCAAAGTGGTGGCGGAACAGGAAGCGCTGAAGATGCAGAACAAAACCAAAGAAAAAGAGGAGATGGCCCGTCAGACGGTCATAGAGGCGGAGGCGGAAGCGGAGAGCCAGAAAATCCAGGCAGACGCTCAGGCTTACGCGATTCGTACCGTTCAGCAGGAGCTTCAGAACAGTCCCGAATACATAGAACTGGAAAAGGTGAAAAAATGGGACGGCAAGCTGCCCCAGGCGATGGGGGACAGCATCAACCCCTTTATCAACTTCGATCAGCTCACCGGCCAGGAGTAAGGACATATTGCTGGCTTTTATAAGAAAACCAAAAATGCGTGCAGGTGGAAAGATTCCATCTGCACGCATTTTGTTATCCATGGAAACCACCGGCTCTGCCGGTGGAGGCATCCCGTAAAAAAGCTTCAGCTTCAAGTATCGAGCGAAGCGGGCTATGAGGAGCAAATTGCCGCACATGAAAAACTTCCGTGGAACGGAGACGGCCCGTTTACGGGCTGCAGGGCAAGGGGTGCAAGGGAAGTAACGTTCAGTGCGTCTGAAAACGTATGCCGGTAATATGCCCTTTTAGGGCTGGTGCACACCACCAGTTCAACTGGTGGTTTTGATTTTTCAGCAGGCAGCAACTCCCTTGGTCAAAAGAGAAACCGTCGCTGTCAACTTGTCAAACGAACACCGTTTGAATCAGCAGCATATAGACCACGGTTCCGCCGCCAATGCTCAGCAGCGTGTTTTTCTTCCACAAATGGAGAAGCAGAATCACGCCAACCGCTGCGGCTTCCGGCAGGCCGTAGGGAGAAGCGGTGATGGACACTCCTTTGAAGCAGTAAACCACCAGCAGCCCGATGACCGCATAGGGCAGAACCTTTCCCAGATAGAGAATATAAGCGGGAGTGGGCCGTCCGTCTGGAAAAAGCAGAAAAGGGAGAAACCGGGTGATGGCGGAGCCCAGGGCCACCATCACAATCAGCAGCATCATCTGTGTGGAGGTCAACATGATTCTCCCCCCTCTCCTTCCAGGTGTTTTCGCATCAGTGTCAGTACCGCCAGGATAACGATCATGGCGGGGATAATAAAGTTGTCCGGTCCGAACACCATCAGGCACAGGATGGAACAGCCCACCCCGACGAGAGCCGGGATTCGGTTGCGCCGCTGTTCCCACTGCCCCAGAAAAATCACCACAAACAGGGCGGTGAGGACAAAATCCAGCCCGTTTGTATTGAAGGTGACCAGGGAGCCGATCACACAGCCTGCCAGTGTGGCCGCGGACCAGTACAGATAATCCAGCAGTGTGACAAAGAAGAAAAACCACTGCCGGTCCACACCCTCAGGAGGCTGAGCGGAACACAGGATAGAAAAGGTCTCATCACACAAGCCGAAGATGAGGAAGGGTTTTATTTTTCCGGTGCCCCGGTAACGTCTCAGCATGGAGATGCCGTAAAAAAGATGGCGGGCGTTGACCATCAGGGAGAGGGCCAGCGCAGCCAGAGGATCGAAGGCGGAAGTCAAGAGGGTGACAGCGGCATACTGCATACTGCCGCAGAAGGCCAGCAGGCTCATCAGCACCGCCCAGGGAAACCCATACCCCTTGGCAGTCATAAGGATGCCATAGGCCATCCCCAGAAAAGAAAAGCCGGTGAGCACCGGAATGGTGTGAGGAAAGGCGGCCTTTAAAGCGTCAAGGCGGGAAGAAGACATGGAAAGGACCTCATTTCACTTGGAATATCTTTGGTGAGCGGCGGACAATGGTGCTTCACAGACAAAAAGTAAGACAGCTGTTTTGAGCCTGGGGAAAGGATGAAAGGACAAAAAACAGTTCATTCTTTCATTTTCCATGCCCATGCTGATCCACTTCTCAGGGGATGTTCAGCAAGCAAGGTATGCTGTCAGGATACGGCGCTGAAAAATTTCCCAGGCATTCTGTGTACCAAAGATAAGATTTTAATGATACCAGTTCTGGCGCAGGAAGCGGCGGCGGCAGACAATGCCCCGGAAGGTCAGATCCGCGAACATAGCCACCCATACCCACTGGAGACCCAGACCGAAGCCGAAGACAAAAATCACCGCCAGCAGCACCCGGATTCCCCAGACGCCTACCAGATTGATATAGAAAGGCCAGCGGGAATCTCCTGCGCCTCTCAAAGCGCCGGTATAGATATTGGCCCAGGCTTCACCCGGCTGAGCGAATGCCACCACCCGCAGCAGGCTTGCGCCCAGAGCGATCACGGCGGCGTCCCGGGTAAAAATGGAGATAATAGGCGCGGCCAGCACAAACAGCAGCACGCCGGTGACACTCATACAGGCAAAGCCCATGTTGGCGGCGATACGGCCAAAATTCAGCCCCTTCTCCGGCTGAGAGGCACCCACGGACTGTCCCACCAAAGTGGTGGCCGCCACTGAAAAACCGAAGGAGGGCAGATAGGAAAGGCTTTCCGCCTGTACTGCCAGATGGTGAGCCGCCACGGCAGTGGTGCCCATGGTGGAAACAATCCGCAGATAAGCCACCTGTCCCAAAGACATGGTGATTCGCTCCAGTGCCACAGGGATACCCAGAAAGGCTGCCCGTACCAGGACTGGGCCATCAAAGGAAAATTTACCTCCAAGGCTCAGCTTCAGCCCACTTTTGCCCTGCAGCAGGGGAAGCAGGACCAGCACCGTGGCCGCCCCGATGGACAATACAGTTCCCAAGGCCGCGCCCGCTGGTCCCATTCCAGCCCGGGGGATGGTGAAGCTGTTCCCGCCGATCTGCACAGTCAGGGGAGGGAAGATAAACAGCCAGTTGAGAAAGATGTTGAGTACAATGGCGATGATGTTGGCAGTCATGGGGGTGCGGGTGTTGCCCATACAACGCAGTGTGGCAGCCATCACCGTTTCCAGACTGTTGAAGAAAAAGGAAAAGCACACCACGCCGAAATATTGCCCTGCCAGGGGCAGTACCTGGTCTTCGGCTCCCATCAGGGCGGGAAGCACCGGGGTCAGCAAAAAGCAAATAAGCGTCAGCGCTCCTCCTGAAAGGGCGGAAAAAACAAAGGCCTGCCGGATAACGCTGGAGGCCCGGTCCAGGTCTCCGGCCCCTACATCCTGGGCCACCTGGACGGAAAAGCCAACGCTGACCGCTGCGATGATGCCGTTTACCAGCCACAGCACCGGCGCGGTGATGCCCACGGCGGCGGTACAGGCGGCGCCCAGCACCCCAACCATGGCAGTGTCCGCGAAGTTGAGAACGGTGAAGGCGATCTGTTCCAGGATTGTGGGCCAGGAGAGTTTGAGAACAGTGGAAGCGGGGGTTTTCCCCAGCTCCAATACATTCATTGGTTGTGCAGCCAAGTCGTCAGGTCCTTTCTTTTATTTGATCTATGGGAAAGCGCTGTGTTGGAACTTGAAAAGAAGGTCAGGATAGTTTCTTCTATCCCGAGAAAAAGAGGGGCGGAAGCGGAAAAACAGTTTCTCAAAACGTTATTAATCTTAGCATAAAACCTCTTTTCTCACAAGAGAGGAAGGCAGCTGCTGAATAAGGGCGGAAAAAGGATTAGCTGCCCTAAAAGCGCATAGAATAAAAGAAACGGGGATATGCGGGAAAAAGCGGACCGGACCAGGGGAACTGTTGGATTTTTGGGGTAATAGCTTCAGGATGGCCTGAGCGTGCGCTTGAGATTTCCAGGGAGCAATTCCCAAGTTTGAGAGAAAATTTTTCAAAAAGTGCTTTTTTATGCAGTAAAAATGGAAAAAAGGACCACTGATAAAAGGATGAACTTAAAAGGTGTTTCCAGCGGTGGTCCTCGTGGGAGGGCTTGCATCATGAAAAAAATATTGCCATGGGTGATGGCTGTTTTGCTGCTGACCGGCTGTGGAGCTTCAGAGCCTTCGCAGCCTCCGACCCAGTCTGGTGAGAGCACGGTTCCCCAGACCAGTTCAGATGCATCCGGGGATACTTTACAGCAGGAGGCTGTCCGGCTGTGGCAGATTTCTCAACCGGTTTATCTGGATTTGGAGCAGACAGCCGCTCTGCTGGGGCTGAAAACAGAATGGCTTTCCGATGGCTGGGGCGTGGTTTCCGCCAAGGAGGAGTGTCCCGATACCTTGATTTTCCTTTCGCCTGTGCAGGAGAAGGAGAAAAAGGCGGAACAAAGCCTGGAGGATCGCCTGTCATTTTTGCTGGAAGCTTTCCCGGGGGAGACAACCATGGGCAGCGTTTTTCTCACCGGCAGCGGACCGGTGCTGGCGGTAACCGGAACGGGGGAGGACCCCTCCAGACTCCGGGAGCTGCTGGTGGAGCGGCTGGGGACAGCGGAAGAAGCTTGAAAAATTTTCAGAATTCTCCCTGGTAAAAAAAGCGGTTTTTTCTTTGCCGGACTTTCCAGCGGAGGCTTTTTCTGCTATAATACAGAACAGACTGTTTGGGAAAAATTCTCTCCGGACCTTTTTGGGGATACGCTGGCCATCTGAAAAAGAGAGTGCTGGAAGAGCACAGTCCCTTTCTACCATTGCCCTGACAGAGGCTTTGGAAGAGTTGTAAATATGATTTCCCTTTTGGTTTATATGCTTTAACGAAATTTACATCGAATTTCGGATTTTTTAAAATCTCAGGAAAGTACAGCAAGCGGAGGATTGTTCATGGTTTTCAGCAGCATCCTGTTTTTGTTCCGGTTCATGCCCATCGCCTTTATTGTTTATTATCTCACCCCCAGGCGGTATAAGAACCTGGTGCTTTTTATTGAAAGCATCATCTTTTATTCCTGGGGCGAGGTAAAATATTTTCCCATCATGGTGGCCTCGGTGCTGGTGGATTACATCGCCTCCAAAGGCATTCGCCTCCACCGCCAAAACAAGGCCGCCTGTAAGGGCTTTCTGCTGATGTCGGTCTTTTTTAATCTGGGAATGCTGTTCTTCTTCAAATATACCGACTTCTTTATTCAAAATATCAATGCCGTGGCGGGCACTTCCATCCCGCTGCTCCATCTGACGCTCCCCCTGGGCATCAGCTTCTATACCTTCCAGACCATGAGCTATACCATTGACGTCTACCGCGGCGATGTGGAAGCGGAGCAAAACATCATTGACTTTGCCGCCTTTGTGGTGCTGTTCCCCCAGCTGATCGCCGGTCCCATTGTCCGGTATACCGACATCAACCGGGAACTGAAGGAACGCACCATGGACCTGGGGCAGATTCAGCGGGGCGTGGAGACCTTTATCCTGGGCCTGGGCCGGAAGGTGCTGCTGGCCAACAACATCGGCGCTTTGTGGAGCGAGGTGGAGGCCATGAACTACGGCTCTATTTCCACCCCTCTGGCCTGGATGGGCATTCTCGCCTTCTCTCTGCAGATCTACTTTGACTTTTCCGGTTATTCTCTCATGGCTATCGGCCTGGGACGGATGCTGGGCTTTGAATTCCCTCAGAACTTCAATCATCCTTATATCTCCCGCAGCGTCACCGAGTTCTGGCGCCGGTGGCATATGACCCTGGGCTCCTGGTTCCGGGAATATCTGTACATCCCTCTGGGAGGCAACCGGTGCAGCAAGGCCCGCAACTTCTTTAATATCCTGGTGGTTTGGGCCTGTACCGGATTCTGGCATGGAGCCAGCTGGAACTTTGTACTGTGGGGCTTGTTCTTCTTCGTTTTTCTGGTGCTGGAAAAAAGCTTCCTGCTTCCCCGGCTCAACCGTCATCCCGTTCTCAGCCGGATTTACCTGCTGCCGCTGCTGCTGATCAGCTGGACCCTGTTCGCCATTACCGATTTTTCTCTGCTGGGCCAGTATTTCCATACCATGTTTGTCTATCAGCCGGGAGGAGATTGGGTCTATTATCTGCGCAACTATGCTGTGGTGCTGGTGCTGGGCATCCTGCTGTCCACTCCGCTGCTGGAGTGGCTGGGAGAAAAGGTCTCGGGCCACCGCTGGATTCGCTACAGCTTTTTGAGCGTGGTGCTGGTGGTTTCTATCGCCTATCTGGTGGATGCCACCTATAACCCGTTCCTGTATTTCAGATTCTGAGAAAGGGAGGCTCAACGCAATGAAAGAAAAAATAAAAAAACTGCGCCGCTATCCCTTTTTAGTGGTTTTTGTGGCCTTTATGCTGGTGGTTTTCTGTGCCGATATGCTCACCACCCGCCGGCAATATTCCGAGCTGGAAAATCGTACCCTGAAACAGCGTCCGGATTTTTCCCTCAAGAGCCTGGTGGAAAATGAGTACACGCTGGAGTATGAGGAGTTTGTCAACGATCAGTTTGTGCTGCGGGATCAGTGGATCACCCTGAAATCTGTGGCGGAAAGCGCCTTGGGTAAAATTGAAAACAACGGCGTTGCCTATGGCAAGGAGCACTATCTCTTCGGCAAGACCACCCAGACAGACCAGCAGCAGGTGGACCGGAATGTCAGCTATGTCAATCAGTTCATCAGTGGTTATGATGGGGATGTTACCTTTGGCGTCATTCCCAATTCCTATGCTATTTTGACGGACAAGCTGCCGGTTGGCCTGGAAAACATCAATATCGATCAGAAATCCCTGATTCCCCAGCTCCAGCAGCAGGTACAGGGAGAAAATCTCAATACACTGGAGCTGCTGCCGGTGATGGAAAGCCACAGCCAGGAGGAGATCTATTACCATACGGACCACCACTGGACCACTCTGGGCGCCTGGTACGCTTATGAAGCTTATGCTCAAAGCCGTGGGCTGGCCTATGGTTCCCTGGAGGAGATGGAAGCCTGGAAGCAGGCGGTACCGGATTTTTAC
Organism: Angelakisella massiliensis; assembly: GCF_900104675.1. Classification (GTDB taxonomy): domain Bacteria; phylum Bacillota; class Clostridia; order Oscillospirales; family Ruminococcaceae; genus Angelakisella; species Angelakisella massiliensis. Next base: position 1,387,472 of record NZ_LT629945.1, read on the forward strand.
GGCACTTATTTCAGCAAGTCCAAGAACTTTGACGCTCAGCCGGACACCATCTATTGGTATGATTTCCCGGTCACGGATGTTACCATTGACGGCAAATACACCCTGCCCACCAGTGACGGCGGGGAGATCCCGGTGGAAGGGATGTACAATGTATCCCAGTTCAGCCAGCGGGACAAATATGCCGCTTTTCTCTATGGCAACAACGGCTTGACCGTCATTAAAAGCGAGAACAACAAGAATCATCAGGATGGAGTTACCAGCCGGGTGCTGCTGATCAAGGATTCCTATGGCAACTCTTTGGCGCCCTTCCTCACCTGGAGCTACGATGAGGTATATGTGGTGGACCTGCGGGCGCTGCCCATGACGATGAGCCAGCTGCTGGAGCAGACGGAGTTTGATGATGTGCTCATCCTTTACAATTATGAAAGCTTCCAGCTGGACCGCAACGTGGTGCGCCTCATTGCCTGACGGCGTCTGAGCCTGTGAGGAATGGCCTGCGGGGAAGGGGCTGGGACCATTGACTGCTGTGTATCCACTTGTCAATGATGAAAAGCGGGAAAGGCTGCTTTTCTCCCGGAAGCTTTGAAAAACAGAAAAGGGGCTTGCCTGGACCAAAAAGAGAGGAATCAGATCTCATCTTTTGGTCCGGCAAGTCCCTTTTTATTGGGAAAAACAACCGCTGTGCTGTCATTGCTGCTGAGAGCCTGTCATCCCCGTGAAATTGAAATCAGGCAGGATTCCCAGGGAGAAAGGCGGCGCTGGCTGCCATACAGCTTCGGGTTTGGCGGCTGAGCCAATACAAACAGCGCACAGCGTCCTGCTCCGCTTCCGGTTGGGGGACATGAAGGCATTGGGTAAGGTAATTTTGCAGCAGAAGAAATTCCTGATACAGGCTTTCCGATTGCCGCTGTCCCTGGAAGGTAAGACGGATCCTGCCGTAAGGTTCCTTTTCCACCATTCCTTGGGAAATCAATGCCCGGAGCATTTTGGCTACACTGGCCCGTGTGACATTGAGACAGCGGGCCACATCCACAGAGCGTACAGCCGTGTCATGCTGGGTCAAACGGTAGATGGTCAATAAATAGCAAACGCAGGAAAAGGATGGCGGCAAGGGGATACACCTCCGTAAATTAGCATATGCTAACTTAAAAGCAAAAAAGAAGCAGCATATTAGCTGCAACTAACTACATAGAAATCATAACACATGGGAAAAGGGATGTCAAGAAGAATGGAAATCAGCGGCAATGGTCTTTGGCAAAGGACCGCTGGTGGAGGATAATGACAACAGGCGCAAGTGCTGTTTCTGCCCCGGATGTGCTGATTTTTTTTCAATCAAAAACAGGTACTGCCTGATGGAGGAAGACCAAGTCAGGAACAAAGAAAACAGGAACAGCCACATGAGACAATGGAAAGTTTTTTCTGGAGTTCAGAGAAAAAACGAACGCCGCCGTAAAATAAAAGGAGATATTTTCAACATTTTTGCATAGTTTGACTATAGATTTTTCGTTGCAAATGGACTATAATAGATTTGATTTCGGATTTTTGCATAGTTTTCATAACAACTTTGTTATGATTACCTTTGCAAAAAAATGCAACACCGAAATGGGTTTATATGAAGCAAAGAGTCTGAGAGATTGTGGAATATAGGACCAACAATATACTTTAGGGGGATATCAAAATGAGTCTGACCAACAACAAGTATGTTCTGGGATGGATCGAAGAGATGAAGGCTCTGGTCAAACCTGATCAGGTCATCTGGATCGATGGCAGCAATCAGCAGCTGGAGCAGCTTCGGGCCGAGGCTTGTTCCACCGGAGAGATGGAGAAGCTCAATGAGGAAAAGCTTCCCGGCTGCTATCTTCATCGCACCGCCCCCACCGATGTCGCTCGGGTAGAGGGCAGAACCTTCATCTGCACCCGCAAGAAGGAAGATGCAGGTCCCACCAACAACTGGATGGATCCCAAGGAAGCCTACGAAACTCTGGGCAAGCTTTATGACGGAGCCATGAAGGGACGTACCATGTACATCATCCCCTACACCATGGCCCACAGCGGTTCGCCTTTTGCAAAAGTGGGCATTGAGCTGACCGACTCCATCTATGTGGTGCTCAATATGTGCATCATGACCCGGGTGGGTCCCAAGGCTATGGAGCAGCTGGGAGATTCCCCCGATTTTGTTAAGGGTCTCCATGCCAAGAAAGACCTGAGCGAGAAAGACAAGTACATCTGCCAGTTCCCGGAGGACAACACCATCTGGTCCATCAACTCCGGCTACGGCGGCAACGTGCTGCTGGGCAAGAAATGCTTCGCACTGCGTATCGCTTCCTTCCAGGCCAAAAACGAGGGCTGGATGGCCGAACATATGCTGATCCTGGGCATCGAGAATCCCCAGGGAGAAACCAAGTATATCACCGCCGCTTTCCCCTCTGCCTGCGGCAAGACCAATCTGGCGATGCTCATTCCTCCGGAGATTTATGCCAAAGCCGGATATAAGGTATGGTGCGTGGGCGACGATATCGCCTGGCTGCGCATTGGTCCCGACGGACGGCTTTGGGCGGTCAATCCCGAGTATGGCTTCTTCGGCGTGGCTCCCGGCACCAATGCCAAGTCCAACCCCAATGCCCTGGCCAGCTGCAGCAGGGGTACTATCTTTACCAATGTAGTACATAATCTGGATGACAATACTGTTTGGTGGGAGGGCCTGGATAAGAATCCGCCTCGCAACGCCATCAACTGGAAGGGCGAGAAGTGGGACTATACCGACGGCTCCAAGGGCGCTCATCCCAACAGCCGCTTTACCGCTCCCGCCAAGAATTGCCCCTGCATCAGCCCCGAGTTTGACAATCCTCAGGGCGTGCCCATCAGCGCCATTATCTTTGGCGGCCGTCGTGCCAAGACCGCTCCTCTGGTGTATGAATCCAGAGATTGGGCCCATGGTGTGTTTGTAGGTTCCGCTATGGCTTCCGAGACCACTGCCGCCGCTTCCGGCGCTGTTGGTGTTGTCCGCCGTGATCCCATGGCTATGCTGCCCTTCTGCGGCTACAATATGGGCGATTACTTTGCTCACTGGCTGGAGATGGGGGAGAAGCTGGGTGACAAGGCTCCCCGCATCTATAATGTCAACTGGTTCCGTACCGATGAAGAGGGTCATTTCCTCTGGCCCGGTTTCGGCGACAATATGCGTGTGCTGATGTGGATTCTGGGCCGGTGCGAAGGTAAATTCGACGCCGTGGAAAGCCCCATCGGCAATCTGCCCAAGGTGGATGATATCGATCTGACCGGTCTGGATATGACCAAGGAAGATCTGGCGAATCTGCTGACAGTGGATAAGAAGCTGTGGGCAGAGGATGCCGCGGGTATCCGGGAGTTCTATGCCAAGCTGGGCGACCGTCTGCCCAAGAAGCTCATGGAAGAGCTGGAGATTCTGGAAAACAACGTCAAATAACTTCTTCTCTCCTTGTCCTTCCGGCCATGCCGGTCGGGAGGACAGGGTGCTTCCCCTGATTTTTTCTGATAGCTCTCACCCTATGGGATATGGAGAGCGCTCATGCCGCAGAAAAGGCCGATGTCCAAGGACATCGGCCTTTTTTGCATCAATGGGCGGAGAGGAAAAATCAGTAGTTTTTCACATTCAGGCAGAAATAAGCCTGGGGATGATCGCAGACAGGACACTTCTCAGGAGCGTTGGCGCCAAAATGAATGTGGCCGCAGTTCAGGCAGATCCAGCCCACTTCCTCACCCTTGGCAAAGACAGAGGCCTCTTCCACGTTTTTCAGCAGGGCCAGGTAACGCTCCTCATGGTGCTTCTCGATCTTGCCCACTGCCTCAAACAGATAGGCAATCTTCTCAAAGCCTTCCTCATGGGCTTCCTTGGCGAAAGTGGCATACATATCGGTCCACTCGTAGTTCTCACCGGCAGCAGCGTCCTTCAGGTTGGTGGCAGTGTCGGGAACCTGACCGTCATGGAGCAGCTTGAACCAGATCTTGGCGTGCTCCTTTTCGTTGTTGGCGGTTTCGGTGAACAGCTGAGCGATCTGCTCATAGCCTTCCTTTTTGGCTTTGGAGGCGTAGTAGGTATACTTATTGCGGGCCTGGGATTCACCGGCGAACGCGGCGGCCAGATTGGCTTCGGTCTTGGAACCTTTGAACTCCATAGTCATTGTCCTTCTTTCTGTTGATAATCTGTGATATTGATATGGCTTGCGCCAGCTTGCACAATTTCATTCAGCCCTCGGTTTTTTTGTGGTTCCGGCAGTTGGGACACAAGCCGCTGTAGACGACTGTTCTGCCGGTGACGATGTATCCAGTCTGCTCCTCCACTGAATGGTCGGCGGAGGAAAAAGCGGTGGATTCCACATCACAAACCTGTCCGCAGTTGATGCAGATAATGTGGGAATGGGGCTCCAGGCGGCCGTCAAAGCGGTCTCCGCCCAGGGGCATACTGAGCTTTTGCAGCGTTCCGTTTTCAGCCAGAAGATTCAGATTGCGGTACACGGTGCCCAGGCTGATTTTGGGCTCCGCCATCCGGACGGATTCATAAACCATGTCCGCGGTGGGGTGTACAGGGTGCCGCTGAACTGCTTGCAGGATCAGCTCCCTCTGCCTGGAATATTTCATTGGACCTCCTCGCAAGATCTAATTAATAATAGTAATAATGATTACTGATTTGATTTTACCATAAAAGTCTGAAATGTCAAGAGCCTGGAAAGAAAAAATTTCTTCCTCCCGGTACCTTGCGCTTTATGGCGGTGTATGGTACCCTTTTGATGGCGGAAGGAGAGATATTTTTCCGTCCAAGGAAAGGAGAGAACAGCGATGAAACTGATCTCATGGAACGTCAATGGCCTGCGGGCCTGCCTGGGCAAGGGGTTTATGGATTTCTTCACCCAGGAGCAGGCGGATATTTTTGCTTTGCAGGAAACCAAGATGCAGCAGGGACAGGCTCAGCTGCCCCTGGAAGGATATTATGAATACTGGAACAGCGCTGAGAAGAAGGGTTATTCCGGCACAGCTGTTTTTACCAAAAAGGAGCCCCTTTCGGTACGGTATGGACTGGGAATTGAGGAACATGACCATGAGGGGCGGGTCATCTCGCTGGAATTTGAAAACTTCTGGTTCGTCACGGTTTATACCCCCAACTCACAGCGGGATTTGGCCCGGCTGGAATACCGGATGACCTGGGAGGACGCTTTCCGGGCTTATCTCAAGGAGCTGGAAAAAAGCAAGCCGGTCATTGTCTGCGGTGACATGAACGTCGCTCATCAGGAGATCGATCTGAAAAATCCCAAAACCAATACCCGCAACGCCGGTTTCACACAGGAGGAGCGGGATAAGATGACCCAGCTGCTGGACAGTGGTTTCTGCGACACTTTCCGCCGGCTGTATCCCGACGTCACAGGGGTGTACAGCTGGTGGAGCTATATGTTCAACGCCAGAGCCAACAACGCGGGATGGCGCATCGACTACTTTCTTACCTCAGAGCAGCTGATGCCAAGGGTGCGGGACAGTCTGATCTATACCCAGGTTCTGGGCAGCGATCATTGCCCGGTGGGTCTGCTGCTGGAGGACTGAGGGCTTCACGGTTCAGGCAGGAATGTTCCGGCCTGTCCCTGACAAAAGAGATAAGTTCATTCCTCCACATGGACCTGCTGCCGCAATAGAAAAAGGGACCCTCCACTGCCTGAACAGGCAATGGAAGAGGTCCCTTTGCTGATAGAATTTGCTTTTACATCCGCCGCCAAATGACGATGAGCAGCAGCAGAAAGGAGAAAGCGGTAACAACACCGCAGGCATAGGTGATGATATAAACATCCTGGGAAACCAAAGCACCGGTCACCATTTCTGTGGTGGGGGTACTTTCCCGCAGCAGCTCCGGCAGCTGCCCCAAAATCTCCAGCAGGCTGTGAGGCAGGTCGGCAATCAGGCGGTCCATCAGCTCCCGGTTAGGAAGCAGCCGCACCAGCGCCCAGCTGACAGCGGTGACAGTCAGGCTTGCCAGTGTAAAAATAATGGAGCCGGCCAAGGCGGGTGTGATCCGATATCCTCCGGGGACCTTCCAAAGGCGGCGTCCCCGCCAGCGAAGAAAGCGCAGCCGCGTCCCCGCCCGCTGAAGGAAGTTGCGGGCTTTTGCAGGGAAGGATGAGGAGGTTTGTTTGGTGGTCTGCCCGGTCATGTACAGGGTTCTCCTTTCCCGAAATAAAAGATCGTAAACACATCCCCACAGATCCAGAAACTTCCAACAGCTCTGAATCTCCGGATGAAGCTCTGATAATCCAGGTTTTCAGTCGATGCAGAATGGGGAAAAGGATTGGCATCAAATCTGTATCCAGCTTTCAGGATGGTGTGGTTGCTTAAAAGCGAATGGTATGATAATCTGAGGACATTTATTTTATTCTACCATATTTCGACGGAAAAAGACAACCAGGCAGCTGAACTTTTTTCTGTCCTTTGCGGGAAGAAAGAGTTTCCTGCCCTGACCAGGGTGGGATGGTACTGCCTGAGGTCAGGGGATATTTTGTTTGACATCCCACGCGCTTGCTGTTATGATTAGGGAAAATCAACCATAGCCGCTTCCCGGCGGCGGAACGGACGGTGAACACAGGTGGAACATAGAGAACAGGTGGCCCAGCTGTTGGAGGAATCCCCCATCATTGCGGCTGTCAAGGATGACCAGGGGCTGGAAGTGGCCCTCCATACCGAGTGCCGGATGGTATTTTTGCTGTATGGCAACATCTGCAATGTAGCGGAACTGGTAGCCAAGCTCAAGGATGCGGGAAAAATCGTTATGGTCCATGTGGACTTGATCGACGGTTTGGCCAGCAAGGAGGTGTCGGTGACCTTTATCCGCCGCAACACCAGAGCGGACGGGATCATCAGCACCAAGCCGGTGATCGTCAAGTTTGCCCGGGAGCAGGGGCTGATGACGGTGCAGCGGTTCTTTCTCATTGATTCCATCGCCATGGAGAACTGCCGGAAATACATTGAGACAGGCAATGCGGATATGATCGAAATCCTCCCCGCCGCTATGCCCAAGATCATCCGCAAGATCACGGATTACTGCAAGATCCCTGTGATCGCGGGGGGACTGATCACCGACAAAGAGGATATCATGCTGGCTCTCCAATCAGGGGCTATGGGTGTTTCCTCCACCAATCACAGTGTCTGGAATCTTTGAAGAATGGGGGCAGATGTCTTTCTGGAACTTTTTCCCAACAGCAGGAGGAGCTTTCGGCAATGACGCCTTTGGCTTCACTTGAAGGATGGTACAAGCCCCATTACTCATTATAAAGAAAAGCGTCCGTTTCAGAAAATGCTGAAACGGACGCCTTTTATCTGTACTGCTTTTCTCTTTCTGTTTTTATTCTTCCAGGGAACATCCGGGGAAAAGGGCCGCCCATTCTCCCATGGCCTGAGACAGGATCGCTTCTTTAGGAGCTCCTGCGGCATCCAGAACTTCGCTGACCACATTCAGCAGTTCTTTACAGTGGAAAGCGTAGCTTTTCTGTACGCTGTTGCCCAGCACTGCCTTTTTCTGTGCCAGGGAGGTTTGTTCCTCCGGCGTCAGCCCTTCACTCCACCGAAACAGGCAGCGGTCATCTCCGGCGCCCATGGTTTCCTCCACTGTCAGGTAAAATCCGCCCCCATATCCGGTGCACAAGCCAGCATCCACCTGACGGCAATAGATTCTGCCATATTCCCAAAGTCCATACTGCTTCCAGGCATCTGCCCAGGCGCAGCGCTCCACTGCGGACAGGGTACTGTCATGCTGAAACTCCAGGGAAGAGCTGTTCTCTCCAGGGCGGCTGTTCAGTTCCCCATAGAGAAAATAACCCGCCAGATCTTTGGAACCGTTATGGGTTTCAGCGTTTTTGGCCATACGGCGGCCCCGGCGGAAACCATATCGGAAGGTGGCCCGCTCCATCAGATCTTCCCCTTCCTCGCGCCCCAGATGCTCACAGACGGCCCGGCAGATTAAGGCGTATAAAACGGCATGATGAACGATCCTCAACTGTTGTGACATTGGCCCACTCCTCCTTTTTTCCAGTATAACCTGTGGGGGTAAAGCCGTCAAGAAGGATGCACTCTTGCGGCATTGCCTGGGGCGTGTTACAATAGGTGCTGTCAAAAAGTCCCTTTGGTATGAAATGCTTTTCAGACGGGGGAGGTTTGCAGGCTCCGGGTCCAGAAGGCCCTGTTCACCAGTAATGTGAGGAACAGGAGGGACTGAAACGTTTGGGGCAGGCGGAAAGGAGCAGGACAGAATGGAGCGATACTATTTTCGGGGAGATGGCCGTAAACAGGCGGCACAGCTCCTCTTTGGAAAAAAGGAAGATTTTGATCTGGGCCGGTATGAGATTTATGAGGAGCTGGAACTGGCCCTCCAGGAGGATGGCAGATTTTCCGTATGGGGTAATCTGCCGGGGGACAGCCAGCTGCTTCGGGATACCCATCCGGATTTTGACCGGATACTGCCTCAGCTGCTTCCTCTGGCGGACAGGATGGAGGTGGAGGAGCCCCTCCCTGATGATGGAGAACCCTGGGTGGACCCCAACGATCTGGTGGATTTTGAAGGCTGGGAATAACCGGCCGGGAAAGGAAAAGGAACAAAAGGATGAACAAACGGCAATATCCTGTTTATACCGTCACGGAAAAGGCGGAGAGAAGCATCCGGGGAGGCCATCCCTGGGTCTATCATACTGAGATCCTGGAGACTTCCGGGGAGGCGGAAAACGGCGGGCTGGTGGATGTGGTAAGCAAAAAGAACCGGTATCTGGGCACCGGGCTGCTGAGCCTGGAATCCAAGATCCGGGTGCGGCTCATCTCTCACAATGCCAACGACCGCTTTGACGAAGCCTTTTTTGAGCGGCGTCTGCGCCATGCCATAGATTATCGCCGCACGGTGATGGGGGAGGACTTCTCCTGCTGCCGCCTGATTTTTGGGGAAGCGGATCTGTTTCCCGGGCTGACAGTGGACCGCTTTGGGGATATTCTGGTGACCCAGACCCTGTCCATCGGGATGGAACGGCGCAAGGAGATGTTGTTTCCCATGCTGTACCGCATCCTGACGGAGAGCGGTGAAAAAATCAGCGGCATCTATGAGCGCAATGATGTGGCCATCCGCCGTCTGGAAGGATTAGAGGAGGGAAAGGGCTTCTTTCCTCTGCCGGGAGTGGATACCTCGGGTCTGACGGGAAAGACGGAGATCGTGGAAAACGGTATCCGCTATGAGGTGGATTATGTGGAAGGGCAGAAAACCGGATTTTTCCTGGACCAGAAATATAACCGCCAGGCGGTAGCCCGGCTGAGCAAGGGCAAAAAGGTATTGGACTGCTTTACCCATACCGGGGCATTTGCCCTGAACGCCGCCGCGGCGGGGGCCGCTCATGTGCGGGCGGTGGATATCTCTCCCGACGCTATCGCGCTGGCGGAAGAAAACGCCCGGCGCAATGGGCTGACCAATATGTCTTTTCAGACCGCCAATGTTTTTGAGCTGCTGACCCAGTACGCCCAGGAGGGAGGCTGCGACTATGATTTTATCATTCTGGACCCGCCTGCCTTCACCAAGTCCAACGCCACAGTCAAAAACGCGGTCAGAGGATATAAGGAGATCAACCTCAAGGCCATGAAGCTGCTGCCCAGAGGAGGCTATCTGGCCACCTGCTCCTGTTCTCATTTTATGACTGATGAATTGTTCCGCAAAATGCTCCATGAGGCTGCGGCAGACGCATGTGTTCAGCTGCGGCAGATTGAAGGACGGCAGCAATCCCCTGACCATCCGATTTTGTGGAATGTGCCGGAAACAGATTATCTGAAATTTTACCTTTTCCAGGTGTTTTAACGGCGCAGAAAAAATGGATAAAAGGAATCATCCTCAAATTGGGGGATGGTTCCTTTTTTAAACTTTTTGCCCGCTGATTGTTTTGTCTTCCGGGTAGATTTATGGAGAACAGGAACAGTGGGAGAACCGCTCTCCGGAGTAAAGTCTCCAACGTATAGGGAGAAGTGACTTGTCTTTCTTCTTTGCAGCGGTGACGACTGAAAAAGTTTCCTCCGCTCCGCTGTCAGTACGCTTCCGGACACTGTCGCCTTTACCGCAAACCTTTCAGAAAAATGCCCCAGGGGCCGGAGAAGCAGATCTCCAGCCCCTGGGGTCGTCCATATATAGCGAGGAATGTGTATGGCAAAATGATCAGCCCAGAGGCAGAACCTCCAGAATCCGGACGAAGGTAGCGCCTACGGGAATCTCAGGATTTTCCGCTACCAGCTGGTCAATGACCGCTTGATCGGTCTCCAGGGCGATGCGGAAGCGGGCGCCTTTGTTCCGCTCATTTTTGTCGGCAGCGTCCTTGGTGTAGATGTAATAGGAAACCATACCGTCCCGTCCGGCGGCCAGGTTGGCTTTGGTGACATTTTCCGAGAAGGTGAAGGAGAGATGATCCTCACCGGCGGGATAGGGAACAAAGTTGGCCAGATTCACAGTACCGTCATCATTGACAGTGGCCACAGAGCAGGAGCCCTCGGCGTCCCGAATGGCCTGCCGCAGCTCCTCACCGGTCAGAGAGCTGTCCTCATAGAAAGTCAAAGAGGCAGAAGAAACGGCATCAGGGGTTTCAGCGGCCTCAGAGGAAGAGCTGCCGCCCTCTGAAGTGGTAGCGGAGGACACCGCCTCGGCGGAATCGGAGACAGAAGCGGAAGCGGACTGGGAAGCAGAGGCGCTTTCACTCTGACTGCTGGAGGAAGGCGCGGCAGAGGCGCAGCCGGTAACGGTCAGCGCCAGGACAAGAGCGATGGAAATCAGTTCCTTTTTCATGATTATTTCTCCTCCTTGGAAGATTCTTTGGGGGCGCGGCCCCACTGAACGCAGCTGACAGGCTGCCCGGTCATAATGGACGCCACACATTTGGCGTTGCAATAGGTGCAGTAGAGGATCTCATTTTCCCGGCCTTCGGAAACTTTCAGCGGCCAGTAGGGATCGGCCACCAGCTGGCGGGACATTCCCACACAGGCAAAGCCCTCTTCCAGCAGCTTTTCCATCGCGTCGGCGTGCTGAAGCTTGCCCACGATGCAAACCGGTTTGGTGGCGCAGCTGAGCACAGCCCGGCCCAGATGATTGAAGCAGCCTTCGCCCTTGAGATCAGGATGATTGAAGGCGGGGATGGTGTCCCGGATATTGGAGTGATTGGCGATGGCCACATGGAAGCTGTCCACACCGGCAGCCTCCAGCACCCGGACAAATTCCGGTACCTCCTCCAGGAGTGCGCCGCCGCGGCCCAGACGGGGGCTTTCGGTACGGATGGTCAGTTTGTAATCCAGGGTCATTTCCGGCACAGCAGCCCGGACAGCCTTGACCAGTGCCTCAGCGTAAGCAGTATGAGGGGCGTACTTGTCGGTGCGGTGGTTGAACAGAGCGGAAGAGAAGCTGCCCACCAGCCGGTCGCCATGGATCTGGATCATGTCCAGGCCGATTTCCTGAGCGTTGCGGGCGGCGGTAACAAACTTCTCAATGATCTCGTCCGCCTGTTGGGTGGTGAGATTGTCGGCATAGGTCATCATGTTTTCCGCCAGCAGACGATGGACCTCATCGCCGGAGATTTTATCCCGCTGCCGGTACAGGCTGCCGATATAGGCTACATCATATTCAGGATGGAACAGCTGAACGGCAACCTTGCAGCCATAACGGTGGCAGATCTCCAGCACCTTGCGGAAATAATCAGCGAACTTCATGGAATCCAGGGAAGGAGCTCCCAGCATGGAGGGAACAACCGACACATCAGGCAGTACGATCAGGGAAGTGCCGCCCTGGGCGATCTTCTCATAGAAATCCAGTCCCTCCCGGCCAACGGAGGTGGGGGCGAAAACGATGGGGTTTTTCAGGGTTACATTGCCCAGGGTCACGGGGGTGAAAAGCTTGTTCATATCGGTCCCTTTCTGTAGCTTTGCTACGGTCTTTATGTTTACGGTCAAATCCATTTAACTGACGAAGTCAACGTTATGGATGGTACCGTTGAAATATGGCCATAAGAGAGACAAAATATGAACAAAATGTAAATTACTGATAAAATCAGTTAGTTTTGGTTAAAAGGCCGGAAACAAAGGTAAAAAGCGCCTTTGAACGGTGTTTCTGAACAAAGGGACGGCAACGATTTTGGGGATAAAAAGAGGTGAATTTTTATTGTCATGGAAAAACTTACCGGAAGAAAAAGTATACCGGCGTAAAGGCCGCTCTTTTAAGCCTTTTCAGTTTTCGGCATTTTCTGTGCCCGAGAGCAGTATAAAAGAAGTTTAAAAATCACATCCGTTCCCAAAAGGTATCAGGCTGCCGGATACTTTATGTTTTAGTTTTGGAAATATCCCACTGTTTCACAGGGGAGAAGAATGATTTTATTCCTGCTCTACTATCGGTGCCCAAAAAGAAAAAGGCGCGGCAAGAGCCGCGCCGGAAAAACTTTGCGGCAGAGCTGCGGCTGGGTTCCCAGGAACAAAAGCAGGCGCTGTAATAAAGGGAAGAAAGCGAATCCCTCCCGTAATTTTATCAGCACTGTCGCTTCTGCGCAGAACAACAGCAAAACAGACACTACCTTGACTGATTTCAGTATAAAGGATGAAAAATCATTTTGTCAAGCTTGATGCTTACTTGGTGCAGCCATCATCAAAGAGCTCGTCATCGTCATCATCCCCAGAATCGTTATCATCGTGAAGAACTTCGCCCACACGCATCCGCCGGGCGATTTTCATCTCCTCCACCTGTTTGTGGAGCAGCTCCTTCACATCCATGGGCCTCCTGATGTTTTTCATTTCCAAATGGGGGATGGATTTATCAGAGGAATGTACAGTGACAGTACCTACGCCGAAAATCCGCTGGAACAAGGAAATGGACAGGCTCAAATCCCGAACCCGGTAAAGGATGACTTCCTCCTGGCGGGTGTTGAGCAGGCCGGTTTCCAAAAACAACCGATCTTCGCTGAGGGAATATTTTGTAAAGCTGATGGGCATACCCAAAATCCGCTTGCGGTCGCTCCAAAGCAGTTGGATATGGTTTTTCATCAGGCAGGTCAACTCCTTTCTTTGCTGTCGGTACAATCAAGAATCCGATATTGAGAATATTGTAGCATTTTCCTGGGAAAAAACAAGCGAGGAATCAAGATTTCCCTGCCCAACAGATGAGAAACTTTTGTTGTTCCGCTTTTGCGTAAGCGTCAGTTTGAAAGAAGCGGGAGAAAAATTGGTGGGAAAGGCAAAGTGCAGCTGTATTCATGAAGAAACCATGAACAGATGCCTTCCTTCCTTTACGGATGTGGAGAAGATGTAGTATAATAAAACCAATAACAGCCGATGGCTGAAACATCCCGGAACATGGGAGGGAATATCATTGAGTAAAGTAAAGCACCTGTTTCATAAAGGATTTACAGCTGTATCGGAGCAATCCGGACTGCTGCTGGAGATTTCCCGCCTGAAATCCCGCATTACTCCTCTGGAGGACCGCAACGAGGCCCTGAGAGAGGAGCTGGGACAGCAGATCTATCGCCTGTGGAAAGAGAAAGCCCCCTTGGAAGCGACAGTGGAGAAGTTCTGTACTCAGATGGCCGCCAACGACAGGGAGATTCAGCGTTTATCCAGGGAGATCGACAAGCTGCGCAGGCCTGAAAAGCCAAAAGAGCCCCAGCCCCAGGGGATTGTATGCGTATGCGGGGCTCTCAACCGGCCCCATGCTCGATTCTGCGCCAGGTGCGGCGCACGTCTGGGAGAGCTGCCCGCGGAGGAGGAGCCGGGTGCTCCCCAATCGGAACAGGATGCCGCTACATTGCCGTAAAGCCGGTGTGAAAGGAACATCATGATGAAAAAGAAACGCTATCAAAAAAGATATACCAGAGCAGAGATCATCCGCAACCGCATCCTGGTAGTGCTGGTGGTGCTGGCGCTGGCATTGGCGGCCGCCTGCGGACTGTCCATGCTGGGGGATGGAGATGAAGTATCCCAGGAGCAGTCCTCCTCCAGTTCCCGGAGTGAGACGGAACAGGAGCAAAACTCATCCTCCCAGGAGGAGCCCTCTTCTCAGGAGGAGCCCTCTTCCCAGGAGGAGCCTTCCTCTGAGCAGGAGCCTTCGGAGCAGTCTTCTTCTCAGGAGTCTTCCGCCGGGGAGGAACCCTCTTCCCAGCCCGTGTCGGCTTCGGGAGAACCCTCTGAGGAGGACCCCTTCTACGAGCCGGAAATGCCCATTTTGGTCAATCCCACCAACCGCATTCCGGAGGATTATGTGCCGGATGTGGCGGATATGGGCAATGGCTATCAGTTCGACCGTAAGGCTACCCAGGCTTATAATGAAATGCTCCGGGCGGCCAACGCCGACGGTATCAGCCTGTGGGTGGTGTCCGCCTATCGGGATAACGACAAGCAGACCACCAATTTCAATAACAAGGTCAAGGAGTATGAGGCGATGGGCTATTCGGCCCAGGAGGCTTACGACGCCACCGCGAAGATCATTGCCGTACCCGGTACCAGTGAACATTCTCTGGGGTTGGCGCTGGACCTGAACAGTCTGGAACAGAGCTTTGAGAATACCGAGACCTATCGCTGGCTGGTAAGCCACTGCGCGGAATATGGCTTTATTCTCCGGTACCCCAAGGATAAGGAGGACATCACCGATATCATCTTTGAACCCTGGCACTACCGGTATGTGGGCACCAATCACGCCAAGATCATTATGGAAAATAAGATCTGCCTGGAGGAATACCTGAGCGGAGATTACTGATACCGAGGGGAGGAAAGGGACCCATGAAATATTGTATCCATTGTGGGGCGGAGATCCCTGACGACAGTATCTTCTGTGATCACTGCGGCAAACGGACGGAAGAAGCGTTGGAGGCGCCCTCCCAGCCCCAGAAGAAAAAAAGCTCCCCCCAGAAAGGAAAAAAGAAGGCGCCTGCTGGTGAAAGCAGGGAACAGCCCCGAGAGGAAAATAAAAGGGGCTGGAAGCTGTTCCTGGGGCGGGACGAAGCGCCTTTGGACCGGGACAGTACAGCCATTACCATGCCCCGGTCTGTGGATCAGGACCCGGTATACCGGGCTTCCCGGTGGCTGCTGGCTCTGGTAGCGCTGCTGATGGTGGTTTTTGCCGGAACACTGGCGTACAATTTGTATTGCCGGATGGGCTTTGGGGACAATAAATACAAAAACATCCCGGTCATCTATGTTCAGGGGGATAATACGCTCAAATTCAGCAGTCCTCTGGTGGAGGAGCCGGTAACTATTACTCAGTCTCTCAACTGGGGAAATATGTCCCTGGAAGAAATGACCTGCCTGTCGGAAGATGGGAAGGATCTGCTCTATCTCAACAATTATTCCAGCGGCTCCGGGGACCTGTACCTGCGCAATACCGACAGCGACCGTCCCCGGTATGGAGAAAAGGAAGACAAGGGCGTCAAGGTGGATGAAAACGTGGTGCCCGGACAGTTTTTCTGGAGCAGCGATGGGAAATATGCCATCTATCGCAAAAATGACGGGGATCTGTACCGCTGGCGGAAAAATAAAGCGGTGGAGAAGCTGGACACTCAGATTGAGGAAATCGTGGCGGTGACCACCTCCGGTCAGGTGCTCTATACCAAGGCGGAGGAAGGCGCAGGGGAAGGAGTGACCCTGTACAGCAAGGTCCTGGATTCCAATGATGACGACAAGCTGAAACTGGATACCGGTGTTTCCCAAATTTTTTCCTGCAATGCCGATGGCAGCAGCATCTATTACGGTAAGCCCAGCGGAGATGAGCACAATCCCTGGGATGTTTATCGTTACACCCCCAAGGGCGGCAGTGAAAAGCTGGCGGGAATGGTGGTGCAGCTGCTGGATTATAATGACAAGGGCGAGCTGTTTTTTACCAGAGCGGAGCCTACGGAAATCGATCCTTTCCAGTATTTTGTAGATGATATGGCGGAAACGGATGCGCAGATTACTGAGGAGCCTCAGCTGAGCGATTATAATATTGAAAAAACCACCATCTGGGGTGTGCCGTACACCGTGCCGGACTATGAAGGGTATCAGGCGGCGCTGGAGGCCTACCAGGCCAAGCTGAAACGGGATGAGATCCGGGAGGCTATTGCCGGCGAAAGCCGTACCATCACCACCTATCAGCTGTTTCATAAAGCGGGCAGCAGCGAGACCCGCCTGGATTTTGGCATCCGCTGGGTGGAGTCCGCGGATGCTGGTACCGGCAACGCAGTCTACACCAAGGAACGGGTCACTTCCGGACAGTCGGTGCTCATTTCCGATGTAGAGGACGCCGAGGATGCCATCCGTCTGCTTAGTGCCGTCAATGGCAGCGCGGTGCAGGATTACTACTGGGCGCGGGTAGGCAAGGAGCCCACAGTCTTTGTGACAGCCACCAATGAGGAAACGGTGAGCGTCACATTGGACCCCGGGCGCGGCGTTTATTATCTCCTCATTGAGCAAGGCAAGGAGGGAGGCACCCTTACCTGGCTGCCGGTGGAGCAGGAAGGATTGGGCGTATCCCGCAAAACAGATGACGACGTTTATGCCATCACCGATATTTTCTATGGCAATCGGATGCTTTATTATCGTGACGTCACCGGAGAAAAGGGAACCTTGTGCGGAGCCAATGCAGGCAGCAAGGAGAAGCTGAGCGAGGGTGCGTCGGAGCAGCTGTGGCTGGAGGAAAATGGTTCCGCCATGATGCTGCTGCGGGATTACAGCCAGGAGCTGGAGATGGGCGAACTGATCCTCTATCGGGACAGCAACAGGCGGGTGGCTACCGATGCCCATGCCTACAGCTATCGCACCAGGAACTATATCTATGTCCAGCGCTCTTACAACACCACCAGCGAAAAGGGCGATTTGTATCTCTATACCGGCAATGACCAGAAGCTGACATTGTTGGATTATGACGTAACGGATTTCGGATAAAGGCGGAAAGAGGTATATGATGTGCCCAAAGCCTGAACACTGGCGCTGATTAAACAGTCCCTGTCAGGGACCTCCGGAATATTTCTGGGGGTCCTTGATTTGGACGACAAAAAGAACATTTATTCGCAAAGGAAGTGAAAGAATGGACCGGGTGATCCTTCATTGCGACTGCAACGGCTTTTATGCTTCGGTGGAGTGCCTGCTGCAGCCCTCTCTGCGGCAGGTGCCCATGGCGGTGTGCGGCGATCCCGACAGCCGCCACGGAATCATTCTGGCGAAAAACGAGCTGGCCAAGGGTTATGGCATACAAACGGCGGAAACCCTTTGGCAGGCCCGTCAGAAATGTCCGGAACTGGTGCTGGTACCTCCTCATCGGGAGGAATATCTTCGCTGCTCCCGGCTGGTCAACGAAATTTACCAGCAGTATACCGATCAGGTGGAGCCTTTCGGCATCGATGAATCCTGGCTGGACGTCACCGGCAGCAGACAGCTGTTCGGGGAGGGGCCGGAGATCGCTGATCAGCTTCGCCGCCGGGTCCGGGAGGAGGTGGGGCTGACCATCTCTGTGGGGGTGTCCTTCAACAAGGTCTTTGCCAAGCTGGGCAGCGACTACCGCAAACCGGATGCCACCACCGTCATCACCCGGGAAAATTTCCGACAGATCGTCCACCCTCTGCCTGTTTCAGCGCTTTTGTATGTGGGACGCTCTGCCCGACAGACCCTGGAATCCTTGGGTATCCATACCATTGGACAGCTGGCAGAGGCAGCTCCTTCTGCCCTCACCCCCCGGATGGGCAAGCTGGGCCCTCAGCTGATCGCTTATGCCAGAGGGGAGGAGGACAGTCCTGTCCGCTATATTTGGGAAGAGCAGGAGGTCAAATCAGTGGGCAACTCCATCACCTTTCCCCGGAACCTTACCACCCGGGAGGAGGTGAACGCCGGCATCACCGCTTTGGCGGACGAGGTGGCGGGACGGCTGCGGAAGCATGGGCTCCAATGCGCTACCGTACAGATTCAGATCAAGGACCCCCAATTTCGGGTTATCTCCAGGCAGAAGGCGTTGGAGCAGCCCACCGATCTGGAACGGGAGATCCGCAAGGCGGCGCTGGAGCTGGTGTGGAACAACTGGACCCCGGGCGCACCCATTCGGATGCTGGCGGTTACCGGAGCTGCCCTCACCAGCGGCGGAGGAGAGGGGATGCAGCTGACCTTTTATACCGGTGAGGAGGAGAAGCGGAAACGTCAGCGGCGTTTGGAGCAGGCGATGGACCGGGTCCGGGACAAGTACGGCAAAGAGGCCCTTTCCTTCGGGCGGCTGCTTCACAACGACCTGGGATTGCGGGGTGCGGGAAAAGAGCGTTCAGAAGAGAATGACAGTGGTGATTCCGGTCAAGAATGAAAATATGGGATCATACAGAGAACAATCAGGATTAAAATAGGGGTATTTTTGTATATAAAAGATTGAAATATACTAATTGTATTGAAAAGTTTGGAGATAAACAGGCCATAACCGTGTTTTCATCAAGAAAAAACTCCCGCGCCATATTTTCATGACGCGGGAGCGAACAGATGGTTTCACTTTTGAGGGGGATGGAAATCCACCGCTTTTTCGGCGCTGTTGATCAGGTTGAGCAGGGAGGTGCCAAAGAGGGGATACTCCCTGGTGATTTTCTCGGTGGAAAGGGAAAGGCTGTCCACATCCTTGATCCGGTCCATCCCATCCAGCGGTTTGCCGGAGGCGACAGCGGAGGCGTTGGCCTGACGCATTTCCATGGCGGCGGCGCAATACTGATGGGCGATCTGTTCCGGCAGCTTGAACATGCCGCTCTGGTTTTTGTCATTGGCGCTGTATACCACCCGGAACATCCGGTAGACAGCGATCATGATATAATCGCTTACTTCCCGGGTCAGAGAGCTGCTGCCCGCCTTGTTGAGCATATCGAAAAGGATGTTCAGGGAGTTGGCGATCAGCTTTTTGTTGAGCACCACCAGAATGCTGCCCTTCATGACGTTTTCCTTACCGGCGGAGTCAGGCTCCGGAATTTCCTCAATGGAAAGGGTGGTACCGCTGCGGTCGGGAGTACGTCCCAGCATATAATCGCAGGAAACTCCATAAAAATCTGCGGCACGCACCAGAAAATCCAATCCGCACTCCCGAATGCCCTTTTCATAATGGGAAAGAAGGGCCTGGGAAACGCCCAGACTGGCGGCCGCAGCTTTCTGGCTGATGCCTTTCTCCTTGCGCAGGAGAGTCAATATCCGTGAAAATTCAGAAGACACAGCCACACCTCTTTTGCGCCATGACGGCAGGATTATCCCAATACAACAGCGATGCTTGGGGGAAATTTAACCTACGAATGCCCCGCTCCAGCCAAAATAAAAGGCAGGACCGGGGCCTTTTTACCGGACGACAAAAAGACGAAAAAGCTTCTTTCAACTTGTCCGCCTGTCGCTTATTACGTTTAGTAAAGAACATTATATTATATACATCGGGGTTTGTAAATACAATTTGTCGCAAAAGGTAAAAAACTGTTTAAACTTTGGCTATATTTTATAGTTGTATCTGGCTTTTTTCTACGTTAAAGTGTATAATGGTCGGAACTGGAAAAGAGGTACAAGCCTTTATTGGCAGTTTGACATCCCGGGGAATCATGATAGAATTGAGAGAGAAACGCCGGGGATATTTCCCGCCGGAGATTCCCCCAGGAAAGGACGATGGCAATGAAAAACTACCGCCTGCATTTGATCCGGCACGGCCGGACCGATCTGGATGGAAAGGGACTTTATCTTGGCTGCAAAACTGACCCGGAGCTTTCCCCTGAAGGGATCCGGGAGCTGCTGCGGCTGCGGGAACACTTTGAGTATCCGCCGGTGGAAATGGTGTATGCCAGCCCCATGGCCCGGTGCGTACAGACGGCGGGGGTGCTGTACCCCGACGCGGGTATGACCACTGTGCCCCAGCTGCGGGAAGCGGATTTTGGGGAATTTGAGGGCAAGAGTATCCAGGAGCTGAAGGATAACCCGGAATATGTCAGCTGGCTGAGCAATTCCCTGAAAAACGCCCCTCCCGGCGGGGAGAATGGAGAGGATTTTCTACTGCGGGTGGTGGAAGGTTTCCGGTTTGTATTGGAAGACATGATGCGCTGTGAGCTGTATGATGCGGCGATTATCGCCCATGGCGGCGTTATCATGAGCCTTTTGGCGGCGATCGGTCTGCCCAGGCGGCAGGTGTATGATTGGCAGATGGCCAACGGGCAGGGCTTTACCTGCTTTGTCAATCCACAGCTGTGGCAGAGGGACCAGCTGATAGAAGTGGCCGGGATCCTGCCTCATGGGGCCTCCAGCGCGTTGAAGGGCCTGGAGCAGGCGGTGGAACAATAAGGGAAGAGCGTATCGAAAAAGTTGGACACGCTTCCAGGGGGGATCCCATACCACCTGGATACGCCGCAGGTTTCTGATGAAGCCAGCGGTGATACCCCCGATTTCGCGCCCTGGTGGGCGCGGGGCGTGGTATTTTATGGTTTTTAATTTTATTTGTTCCTTAAACCAGGTTTTTCTGCAGCCTGGAAAAAAGAATTTTTCTCAAGGACAATCCTCCGGCGGCCGGCCGGGGAAAGGAGCATGGAAACAATGACCTTGCGTAAGATGATCAAAACCGAAGCCAAAGCTTCTCTCAGAGGAAGCTGGGGCAGGGCAATCCTGTGCCTGGCGGTGGTGGCGGCGGTGGAGCTGTGTATCCATCTGGTGGATGCCGCGGCGATGGCGCTGCTGGGATATGATTTTCAGTGGAACTTTACCAGGATGAGCTTCAGCTACGGGCAGCAGTTCTTTACACTGCCTGCCCTGGGGGTGACAGCTGCTGCCGCGGTGATCTGGCTGCTGCTGGCCGCTCCGCTGTGGACAGGATGCCGCAGCTGGCTGCTGGAACTGACTGACCGCCGGGCCCATCCGGTATCTCATATTTTCTGGCCCTATGAGGGGAAGGCATGGCTTCGCAGCGCGGGACTGGTGATGGTGACCCGCTTATCCACATTAATCATGGCAGTTCTTTTGGGAGTGATTCCGGCGGCTCTGCTGATGCTGGGTACTGGAAATCTGCCCTTGGCTGGAATGGGCGCTTTACCGCCTCTGCTCTCCGCTATTCTCACAGGGGCGGGAGGAATACTGGCTGTGGCGGCGGCTCTGCTGCTGTGGGCCTGGTGGCAGCGCTTTACCATCGCACGCATTCTGCTGTGTGAAAAGTATCACCTTTCCCTCAAGGAAGCCCTGAGATTGTCCCGGCGGTATATGAAGGGCCACAAATGGGAAATGGTTCGTTTTGACCTTTCCTTCCTGCCCTGGGCGCTGCCCTCTTTGGCAGTCATACTGATGACCGGGCTTTTTCAGCGCACCATAGGCGTGTATCTGTTTCGGTTTGACTTGTTTTACGGTCCCAGTATGTTTCTGCTGTTTCTGGTGACGCTGCTGGTGCTGCTGTATGTAGCGCCTTACTATGGAATGGCCAGGGTGATGTATGCCCGATATCTGTATGAGTGCGGACAGTGGGAAGATGGTGCGGCAGCCTCTGAACCTGAGAACGCCGGGCAGACGGAAGATCAGCAGCAGGCTATGGAGGAACAGCAGCCGTCTGACGCTGACAAGACAGTGGACCAGCTGATAGAGCAGCAGCAGACAGCTCCGGCCATCCGCAATATTGTTTTTGATGTGGGGGATGTGCTGCTTCATTTTGATATCGACAGCGGTTTGGAGAAGGTTTTTCCCGATTATACTCCCGAGCAGCGCCAGGAGCTGAAGAATATTATTTTCCATGCCGAAACCTGGAAGGAAATGGATCGCGGCACACTCAGTGAGAGTGCGTATTTTGACCGCCTGCGGCAGGAATATCCCCATCAGGCGGAGGACATCACCAAGGCGGAAAAGGGATGGTATGAGTGCTTTACTCCCATCGCCGGAACAGTGGCCTTGATGGGCCGCCTGCGGGAGAACGGCTATCGTCTGCTGGTGCTGTCCAATTTCCCGGAAAAAGCATTTCAGGAGATGACCCGTCGGTATCTGTTCCTGCGGGATTTTGACGGCGGAGTGGTTTCCTATCAGATGCATCTGCTCAAGCCGGATCCGGAAATCTACCAGGCGCTGATCTACCGTGAGAGGATTGTACCGGAGGAAACAGTGTTTGTAGACGACAAGCTGGAAAACGTGGAGGGCGCCGCAGCTGCCGGTTTGCGGGCGTTCCAGCTGAAGGACTGCCAGGTGGAGCCTTTTGAAGCCTGGCTCCAGCAGCAGGGCGTCCATACCACCTTGGAACAGACTACATAAAAAGCGGAGTATTCCGTTTGCAAAGGATGATAAAAGGGAGAGGCCGGGTGCTTCTCCCTTTTCCTTTAAAGAATGCTTTGGGGATAAAATTGTGCTCAGCGAGATTTTGTGCTTATCCATTCCGGAAAATTCTGGCATAGATGAAACAGGAAGCAGTCATTTCGTTGCTTTTTGCGGGAAAATCCGATACAATAAAATTAGTCACAACAGAGAATATGCCTTTGCTTTATAGCCGATCTTCTGTCCTTGCAGGAAATTGGTTGTAAGGGAAAGCATATCCGGGAAGAGGCTGATTTCTCGCCGGGAAGCTCTTGCGGCTGCCGGTTTTTATCCCAGCGGAATAAAGAAAATCCCATAGATGAAGTGGTATTGTGGAGGCGTAGAGATGAAATATTGTCCCCGTTGCGGCACAGCCCTGCAGGATGATAATCAATTTTGCTACCGCTGCGGCTTGAAGCAGCAGGATTGGCGGCAGGTTTCCGGTGGAGAGGCTTCCCCCTCTCAGCAGCAAGATACATCAGCCGGTCAAGCTGAGGTAAATCAGGGGACAGGTGCGTCTTCCCAGAGCGGGGAAAAGACGGAAGCTCACTGGACCACCAATGGACAGTGGCCGAAGCCCCCTTCTTCCGGTCCATGGTACCAGCAGAGTGGGGGGAATTCTTCCGGTCCCCATCCTTCAGGGCAGTGGACCGGCGGCGCTCAGAATCAGGGTCAGTGGCCCAATGGTTCCCAGAACCAGGGGCAATGGCCTGGCGGTTCCCAGAATCAGGGGCAATGGTGGTCTGGGGGTTCCCAGAATCAAGGACAGCGGTCTGGCGCCTCCCAAAATCAGGGAGGATGGGTTCCCGGCAGTGCCGGGCAGGGAGGATATTGGACCGAGGGAGGCTTTGTTCCCAATCAGGGAAATGAAAGCGGAAATGGCAGCAGCGGTCCTGCTTACACCCAGCAAACCCCACCCCAGCCATCTTCACAGCCCCAATATCAGAGCAATACGCCCAACCCCCAAAACAGCGCTGTAGCCGCAATGAAAATCCTGGCCCTCATAGGGATCACCTTCAGCATTTTCATCCCTTATCTGGCTATAGCGGCGGCCATTGCGGTCATAGCCATCTATTACATCAATGAGTGCGGCGAGGAAGCCGGGTGGACGATGCCAGCAGCAGTCCTTACGATTGTGGCGGCTCTTGCCAGCATGGCTTTTCAGTGGTTTTAATGACTGTAATTACGTTGCCCTTTTTATGAAAGTTTCATGAGATTAATGGAAAAGAAATGAATCTTCGAAAGACATTTGATTCGCAGCCCATATGTCGGTACTAGCTGGGGTCAAATGCTTATGTGCTGTAAAGCCAGTATAAGAGTTTTATCAGTAACCCATTATTCCAAATAAAACGCAGGCTGTACAAAAATACAGCCTGCGTTTTTCATAACCTGTTGTGATCTCCCCATTCACACATACCGTCCAGAATTGGAATCAGGGATTTTCCTCTCTCTGTCAGGCTGTACTCTACTTTAGGAGGGATCTGTGGATATTCTTCACGATGTACCAGCTGATCCGCTTCCAGTTCTTTCAAGGTTGCGCTCAGGGTTTTATACGATATGGATCCGATATACTTTTTCATTTCATTAAAGCGCACCACGCCAAATTCCATCAAAGTATAGAGAATTGTCATCTTATATTTTCCGCTGATCAGCGAAAGCGTATAGCTGAATCCGGTTGTTCCCAGGTTCTCCTTGGCAATGCAGCGCTCCCTCATTTTACACTCTCCTTTAAGAAAGTATAGAACTAATATGTAAGTATTACACTTTTATGTGCGTACTTGTTTATGAACTTGTACTTGCTATAATTATAATGTAAGCAATGGAGGAAGTCAATTCCGCAAATAAAGGAGGAAATTTACATGAGCAAAAAAATCGTTGTAATTACCGGGAGCCCCCGCAGGGGCGGAAACAGCTTCGCCATGACAGATGCTTTTATTGAGGCGGCTGAAGCCAAAGGGCATAAAGTGACCCGATTTGATGCCGCTATGATGAATATTGGTGGCTGTCATGCTTGCGAAACCTGTTATAAGACAGGCAAAGCATGTTCCTTTGACGATGATTTTAATATGATCGCTCCGGTCATATTGGAGGCCGATGTCGTTGTTTTTACGATGCCTGTCTATTGGTATTCCATCCCTTCTCAAATAAAGGGCGTCATTGACCGTATCTACTCTCTGGTTGTGGGTGGTAAGGACATTGCTGGAAAAGAATGTGTTTTGATTGCTTGTTGTGAGGAGGAGGATAAAACTGTATTGGATGGTGTGCGTATCCCCATTGAACGTACAGCTGCACTAAATAAGTGGAAAATGGCAGGAGAAGTGCTGATTCCAGGTGTACTCAATATTGGAGACATCAATCGTACCGACGGCTGCGCGCAGGCAGCTGCTCTTGCAGAAAAAATCTAGAGGGAACGGAGTGATCTGTATGGGCAAAAAAATTGTAATACTCAACGGCAGTCCACGGAAAAACGGAAATACATCTTCCCTTGTGAAAGCCTTTACCGAGGGTGCGGAAGTCGCTGGAAACGCGGTGACAGAGTTCTTTCTGGGCAGTATGAATATTCACGGCTGTAAAGGCTGCTTTGGCGGACACAGCGGCCAGGAGTGTCCTTGTGTCCAGAGGGATGATATGAGCAAAATTTATCCTGCCGTGAAAAATTGCGATGTACTCGTACTGGCGACACCACTTTATTATTGGAATATGAGCGGTCAGATCAGAACTGCTGTTGACCGTTTGTTTGCGCTTGAGGAAGGAGATGATAATCTTCTCCGAGGGCATAATCGAGCCTGTGCTCTTTTAATGGCAGCAGAAGGATATGGCTTTGACGATGTGCTGCTCTATTATAATCATTTGGCAGAACATTTGCGGTGGAAAAATCTTGGGGCTGTTCTTGCAGGCGGCAACGGCAATGTGGGCGATATTCAGGGAAAAAGCGAATTGAGAGAGGCTTTTGAACTTGGACGGTCTATCCAGTAAGCGAGAGGGGAAATACTGTTGATCCAGTCGGCGGGCAAGATAAACGATACATACTATACCGCTGTGGACAGCCGCGCTTCTCCTTTTGTCACAACAGCTTTGCGATAAGCTTTGGAAAGCCTGAAAAATCAGTGGCTCCACGGTTTAAAAAGCGTTTATTCCACCACAGCTATCCCATTTTTGAAAGAGCTTTAGGTGAGAATCTGATAAAATAAACAATAAACGGCAGCATCCCTGATGTGGAATACTGTCGTTTACTTCACGCCCGCCTATCCTCCCCAAAGAACGTATCATATCTGGAGCTGGAACCTTTTGCGTTCTGAAAGAACCTCCCAATGGTGAGTATATTCTGGGACGGGGGCCGTTGTTCCCCTTTGGCCTATACTGCCTTCACCAGTAAGATACAAGAAAAGCGGACAGCCAAAAGTTACCCACAGCCCGCCGAAGGAAACGATTTTCTGTGTTGTGATAAAAAATCAACAGACCCGGACTTGGCTTTTGTCAAATCCGGGTCTGCTTTGTTATGTGGGTCAGGTGCTTCGATTAAAATACAGGAACTACAGCGCCGCTGTACTTCTCGGTGATGAACTGCCGGGTTTCCTCGCTGGTGAGGGCTTCAATGAGAGCCAGAATCCGGCTGTCCTCCGCATCCTCAGGACGGATGGCCACGATGTTGGCGAAGGTCTGAGCAGCTTCGGACTGGGGGTCCTCACTGACGATGATCTTATCGGACAGACCGGCGGGGATGGCGTAGTTACCGTTGATGACCGCCACGGCCACTTCAGTGACAGCGTTGGGAACCTGCTCGGCGGCCAGCTCCAGGAACTTCAGATTTTTGGGGTTATCCACAATATCCATGGGAGTGGCTTCCAGGCCCACGCCCTCCTTGAGGGTAATGAGGCCCTGAGCGGCCAGCAGGTTGAGGGCACGGGCTTCATTGGTGGTGTCGTTGGGAACAGCGATGGAATCTCCGTCCTTCAGTTCCTCCAGGGAAGAGACCTGTCCGGCATAGATGCCCAGGGGCTCAAAGTGGATGGAACCGGCGCTCACCAAATCGGTGCCATTCATTTCATTAAAGTTGGTCAGGTAGGGCTGATGCTGGAAATAGTTGGCGTCCACATCGCCGCTGTCCACAGCGTTGTTGGGCAGAACATAGTCAGTAAACTCCTGAATCTCCAGCTCGATCCCCTTGGCGGCCAGCTGATCCTTGACCGATTCCAGAATTTCGGCATGGGGGGAGGGGGAAGCGGCAACCACCAGCTTTTGGCTGGCAGCAGCTTCAGAAGAACTTTCAGCGGTGGAAGAAGACGCTTCGGTGGAAGAGGACTGGGCGGCAGCGGAAGAGGAAGAAGCCTCGGAGCCGCCGCAGCCGGCAACAGAAAGGGTCAGCAGCAAAGCTGCGAACAATGCGGTCAAACGTTTCATGGGATAATACCTCCAGGTTTTCAGGATTTTCATTTTAGTTTTATCACAGGAGGGGCGCCCCTCCGGGATAACGAAATTTTCAAAGTCCACTGAGCAGGAGCAGCTGACTCCGGCCCAGGGAGTGTCACGGATTATTTGCTTTTATCGATTTTGCGGGCGATCAGGTCAAAGATTGCCTGAATGATCTGCACCAGCACCACCAGAATGATGATGGTGGCCAGCATCACATCCCCCTGATACCGGTGGAAGCCGTAGCGGATGGCCACGTCGCCCAATCCGCCCGCGCCAACAGTACCCGCCATAGCAGTGTAGCCCAGGAGATTGATGGTGGTGATGGACATTCCCCGCACCAGGGAGGGAAGGGATTCCGGCAGCAGCACATGGAAGATGATCTGGCTGTTGGTGGCGCCCATAGCCCGTGCGCTTTCCACCACGCCCTTATCCAACTCGCTGAGGGAGCCCTGGACCATCCGGGCTACAAAGGGGATGGCGGCGATGGTCAAGGGAACGATGGCGCCTTTGACGCCGATGAAGGTACCGGCCACCAGCTTGGTAAAGGGGATGATGGCCACCAGCAGCACGATGAAAGGAATGCTGCGGGTAATATTGATGCCGTAATCCAGGGTGGTGGAAAGAGGCTTGTTGGGAGCGATGGAATTCATCCCGGGGAAGGTGACATAAACCAGCACACCCAGGGGAATGCCCACCAGATAGCTGATGATAGCGGGGATGAAGGTCATGATCAGGGTTTTGCCGGTTTCGGTGAGAAGGAGGGAGCCGTAGGTTTCCAGAAAGGCCATTTATACCTCCTCCTTTCCAAAGAACTTGCGGGTGATCTCGTGATTTTGATGGGCGATGATGTCCGATACGAGGCCGTTGTCCACCAGATGACCGCCCTCCAGCACTGCGACTTTGTTGCAGATTTTGCGCACTACGCCGATCTCATGGGTGATGATGACAATGGTCACCCCCAGGCGGCGGTTGATGTCGCTGAGCAGGTCCAGAATGGACTGGGTGGTCAGGCTGTCCAGAGCGGATGTAGGTTCATCGCACAGCAGCAGCTGGGGATGGGTGGCAAGGGCCCGGGCGATGGCCACCCGCTGTTTCTGGCCGCCGGAAAGCTGAGCGGGATAGGCGGATGCCTTGTCGGAGAGGCTCACCAGCTCCAGCAGCTCTTTGACCCGGCTGTCGATTTTGCTCTTCTCCCATTTGGAAAGCTTGAGGGGAAAAGCCACATTGTCCGCCACCGTCCGCTGCATCAGCAGGTTATACCCCTGAAAGACGGTGCCGATGGTGCGGTAATAGTCGATTTTTTCCCGGGCGTTGAGGCTGGCCAGGTTTTTGCCGTTGACGGTAATGGTACCGGAAGTGGGGGTGTCCAGCAGACCGATGAGCCGCAGCAGGGTGCTTTTGCCCGCGCCGCTCAAACCGATGATGCCGTAAATATCCCCCTGCTCCACCGTCAGGGAAATATCCCGCAGAACATGAAGATCCTGCTGCTTCTGATCAGGGAAGCTTTTACAGACATGGGAAATTTCAATCATTTTTTATTCTTCTCCTCCTTTGGGCGGATGAGCGATCT
Organism: Angelakisella massiliensis; assembly: GCF_900104675.1. Taxonomy (GTDB): domain Bacteria; phylum Bacillota; class Clostridia; order Oscillospirales; family Ruminococcaceae; genus Angelakisella; species Angelakisella massiliensis. Next base: position 1,415,721 of record NZ_LT629945.1, read on the forward strand.
GTCCGCCGCCGATGGCAGGGCAACAAAAAAGCCCTCGTCCCTTATAATAAAAGGACGAAGGCAAAGCCGCTCCGTGTTACCACCTTTGTTCGCGCCGGCCTCACGGCAGACGCCTCTGCGGGTACAAACATACCCTGCCGCTGTAACGGGCGGGCCCGTCGCAATCTATGTTCCTGCTGCACAGGAACGGTCGGTGCGCGACTCCGAGACCATTTTCAGACCAACCGCTGCCTGCCCCTTTTCAGCTGCCGGGGCTCTCTGGAAGGAGCCTGAAGGACTTACTCTTCTCTTCACAGTCTTTTTCTGCTATATCCCGTATTATAGCCCCCCATGAAACAATTGTCAACAGCTTTTTCCTGGTGAAGACTGGAAAAAGAGAGGAAAAGGAAGAAAATCTGTCCGCCGCCGGATGCAGAGATAAGACCGCCTGCCGCCGGCAGCATTTCCCCGGCCCCATGGTGGGGCGTTCCTTTTCAGGCTTCGGGAGCCTCTTTTTGTCCCCGGGAAAATGAGCGGAGCTTTTCTTCCTCCGTCCGCACCCGACGATGCCATTCCTTCCAGAAGGTGAGGTATCCGTTGCGGTCAAATTCATCCTCGGGAATCACCTTCGGGCTGCACCGATTATAGAAATCCTCCACCTGTTGGGCAAAGGCCAGCACCTGACGGCGATAGTCCCCAAGGTCCACCAAAAATTTTTCCCCGTCTTCGGTGGTCAGTTCCACCGCGTCCCCCTGATGTACCACGGCATAATCCACGCCATAATCACATCCATCAATATAGACGTTTTCCAGGGACTTGTCGGCGATGAGAAAGTGGCCGCAGCAGGGAAGCATCTGGGGGCCGTGGGGCTCTATCAGGTGATCTTCCGTCAGGGTTTTCAGCATCCGCAGGGCGGCGGCACTGGCACAGCAGGAATAGGAAAGTTCTCTTTCCCCTACCGTTACAGTGACGTCTCCATGAGCGCAAAGGTCCTGGGGGTCATCAGTGCTGCCGTCGATCCACTGAAAATTTTGTACCGAGATGGAAAAAGAAGCGGTGGACATGAAAATCATCCTTTCATAAGTTGTATTTTGTTTCTGTGTGTTGGAACAACGCCTTGCTGTCAGCACGCTCTTCCTGCCTGGAAGCACCGGCAGCGTTTATACAGGAGAAATCCCACCAATGCCGCCAAAAATTCAGTGATGGGACAGGCCAGCCAAACCCCGGTCATACCCAAGGAGGCGGCCAGCAGGAAAGCCATGGGAATAATCAGCACAAAGCCCCGCAGGATGGAGAGCAGCTGAGCGGGCAAAGGCAGTTCCACAGAGGCGAAAAAATTGGACAGGAGGGTATTGTAAGCGGCAAAAACAGAGGAAAGAAAGTAGAGACGCAGTCCTCCCTCCGCCATTGTCTGCATGGGAGCCAGACCTTCGCTGTTGAAAACAGCTGTCACCGGGGAGGCGAACACAAAAAGCAGCAGCTCTGTTGCGGCTGCGATCAGTACCGCCGTCACAACGCCATACCGCTGGACCTTTCTCGCCTGATGGTAATCTCCCTGACCGTAGAAGCTGCTCAGCAGGGGCTGTACTCCCTGAGCCACCCCAGTATAAACTCCTGTGGCCACCAAAGCAATGTTGGCGATTACGCCGTAGGCGGCCACGCCGATGTTTCCCTCCAGGCGGAGAATGAGAAAATTAAAGAGGATCATCACAATGCCGGAGGAGAGCTGTGCTACCAGAGAGGGGAAGCCCAAAGCCATTGTCTGCAAAGCGGTTTGGGGGTCCGGTTTGGTGGGAAGGAAGCGGAGGGTATGGCCTTTGCTTCGCCAATGGGGAGCCATTGCGGCCATACTGATAAGAGGGGAGAGCCCGGTGGCAAAAATGGCGCCGAAAATGCCCATTCCCAGTGGAAAAATGAACAGATAGTCCAGCAGGATATTGGAGAGGCTGCCGATGATCATGGCTGCCATGGAAAGCTGGGGTCCTCCATCGTTGCGGACAAAGCACAAGAGGATATTGTTGAAAATGAAGGCAGGAGAGAACAGCAGCAGCCACCGCAGGTAGGTGCAGGTGAGAGGCAGCACAGCCCCTTCTGCCCCCAACAGAACAGCCAGTTCCTCCGCCCGGAACAGGCCCGGCAAAAGGAAGAGCACCGAAAAAAGCCCTCCCAGATACAAGGTGTTGAGATAGATATGGTTTGCCTTTTCCTCATCGCCCTGACTTTTGCAGATGGAAAATTTGGTAGCGCCGCCCATCCCCAGCATTAGGCCGGCGCCGAAAATGAAGTTATATACCGGGATGGCCAGATTCAGAGCGGTAAGGCCGTCAGCCCCCAATCCTCTGGAAATAAAAAAGGTATCCGCCAGGATATAGCAGGATACCCCCAGGGTTCCCAGTACGCTGAGGGATGTATAACGAGCAAATTTCCTCAGACAGGATGGCTGTTCCATGTAATTCCTCCCAGATAACAAAAAAGCCAGTATTTTCTATCTTCAAAGGCCTACGATAGAAAAAACTGACGTGAAATTCCCTGCCCGGCGGCAGAAAACTGTCGTAAAGATTCTTTTGTGTGGCTGCTGGACCCATCATACCATGGACTGAAATGGAAATCAAGTCCGTGTCCTCACAAACATTTTCCGACAGAAGCTGCTTGGAAAGTATCTTTCCAGAAAAAAGCGGGCTATGCTGCAATGAAAAGACAAGCGGAAGAGAAAATCCTCTTTGCTTTCAGTGGGAAGAAACCGTGCTGTTATCACTTCCTGAAAAAAATAAAGTGCTGCCGGAAATTGAAGGGGGACAATGGTTTCAATACCTATGGCGTTTGCGATGTACCGGCGGTGGAGAAGCGGTATATCATAGATATGCCTCTGTGGGACGGCAGATTTAGCTGATGTGTCAGCAATAAAAGAGAACGGAACCATGCTCTGCCCATGCTGGAAATCCAGCGGCGGAGACGGTTCCGTTTTTTCATAAGAAGCCTGTGGGGGCAGAAATCATTTTCTTCTTTCCACCGCTCTGAGAATAAAGCATCCCATTACGGCAATGGAAAGGATGACGCCAAGATATCCTTCCATATTCAGCGCCCCTCCCAGAAAAATGCCGGCGAGACCGGACAGAACAGTTGCGGCAAATGCTGTGAAAAGATTTGTTTTCACCCTCATACCCTCCCCGCTCATTTCTGTAATGATTATACCAGACTCGGCGGCAAAAGGACAGAGGCCATGGCAGAGGTTTTCAGCACGGGGAATGCCATCATCCAAAATGGGGCTATATTCAAGCTTTCAGCCGATGGCAGATGGGAGGGGATATGGTCTTGGAAAGGAAAACATGGTGCCGGGGGATTTTCATATAGCTTTTGTCAGACAAGCTTGCGCGCAGCCAGGGGTAACTTTACCGTTCCATCACACAGCGGTCAGGGGACGAGGGGCATTTTTTACATTATCGTAACAAAGAGGCTGTCCAAAGCAGGTATAATCAGATTCAGAAGTGAGGCGGGAGGAGAGTTTTCCGGTCCCGCCTTGCTTTTTTCGTGAAAATCCGGTATAATTCTAAAGATTGTAGAAGAATATTTCGGCTGGAAAATTCCGGCCATAGAAAATACCGTGAAAGGAGGCGGCACATGGAGAACAACCGCAGACCCAGCGACAAGGCGGTTTCTGAGGAAGAAAACGAGCGGGAAGCGCCGGAACAGCAGGCTCAGCAGCAGGTTGCCTCCGGTGAAGCCGGGGGAAAAAAGAAGAAAGTAAAATTTTCTTTTTCCCGTCTGGGCCGTTTGGCGCCCAAAGGGATTCCGTTTCGCAAAAAAGATATGCTTCCAACCAAGGAGGAGCAGAAGGAAGATACTTCCGGATTGTCCGGACGATATCTGGAGTGGGTCTATCACGAATGCTATTATATTGGAATGCAGCTGATCCGGGACGTCAATGATTTCAAGCGTCTGATTCAGAAAGCGTTTATCTGGCTGTGGTATACCATTCCTCCCATACTGGAAAGCGCGCGGCGGCGGGTGGTTACCTTTTTTGACCGTATCGCAGGCGCGTGTCTGGCTCCTTTTGATGATATCACCCTCAAAACAAAAACCTTGGGCAAAGATTTGCGCGCCGGAGCGTGGAAAAAGGAAGGGGAGAAAAAGCCAGGTCCTTTGCGGCTGATTGCGGGATATTTCCATTCTCTGGGACGGCCCCTCAATCAGATCGCCAACTTTATTGCTCCCATTATCGGATGTACCATTCTGGCGGCGGTGATCCTTTATTTTGACGGCATCGACTATGCCCTGGAGGTGGAATACTCCGGTCAGAAGCTGGGATGCATCGCCAGTGAGAGCGACTTTTATGAGGCGCAGAACATGGTGCTGGACCGTCTGCTGGAGGAGGAATACCTGGCCCCTGAGGACAGCAAACCATCCTTCCGGCTGGTCATTGCCAATGAGGACAGCCTGATTGATACCGACACCCTGGCCAACAAGATCCTTTCCGCCTCCCGCAACGAAGTGGAACAGGCCGACGGTATTTATATTGACGGCCAGTTTTTGGGCGCGGTGGAGGATGGCACCGAGTTTCTGTTTTATATCGATTCCATCCTGGAAAGCTACCGCACCGGTACTGAACATGAGCTGGTACAGTTTGTCAAGAAGGTGGCGCTGCGGGAGGGAGTCTATCCTGTCAGCTCCATCAAATCTGTTTTTGAAATCAAGAACAGTTTGGAATCCAACAAGGATTATCAGATCGATTATCAGGTGCTCCCCGGCGATACGCTGGAATCGGTGGCTCAGGCCAACAATACCACAGTGGAAAGCCTGATGGAGCTTAATCCTCAGTTGGAAAGCAGGCTGGATGAGGACGCCGAAGAAGGACAGCTGCCCCGCCTTTGGACCGGCGAGACTTTGACGGTGGCCCGGTTCGACCTGAGCCTGGGAATCCAGGTCACACGGCGTGAAACCTATACCGAAGAGCTGGATTACGAGATAGAGTATGTGGATGACAACCGGTATCCGGAGGGCTATGTGGAGACCATCAGCATGGGCGTGGCCGGAGAACAGACGGTTGTCTCGGATATCACTTATATTGACGGAGAAAAGGTCGATGAAAATCGCATCAGCGTCACCGTTACAAAGGAGCCGGTCAATGCGCAGCAGCGCCGTGGTACTCTGCGGCCCAGCCAGTATCTGACCAGCAGCGATGATACCAGCGCCAACTTTATCTGGCCGGTGGACGGCGGCTATATGAGCGCCGGTCTGTACGGCTACTACGGCCATACCGGTATGGATATCGCCTGCAGCCAGGGTACTGCTATCCGGGCCTCCCGGGCAGGTTATGTCACCTACGCCAGCAACTATTCCAACGGTGCTTATGGTAAACGTGTGGATATCAGCCATGGCAACGGTGTGATGACCCGTTATGCCCACTGCTCGCAGGTGCTGGTTGCGCCGGGCGATTATGTGGAGCAGGGCCAGCTGATCGCGTTGGTGGGACGAACCGGAAACGCTACGGGCAATCACTGCCATTTTGAAATCCGTATCAACGGTCAGATCATGAACCCGGCAAACTATATCGGCACCTATTATCCCGGCAGATAACCAGAGTTTTGGAATATCGAACTCACAGGGAACACTTTCAGCGGTTTAAAACGCGGCGAAGGTGTTCCCTGTTTCTTTGCTTTCAGGAGCCTTAGGCATAGTGGCCTTAGATGAGAAAGCAGGTTCTGAAAGCTTTCAGGCGGGGCGCTTGGGGACCCAAAAACGTCTTTTCCGGCAGGTAAAGGAGCCTCTAAGGGTTCCAATATGCTTCATATGATGAGAAGACATACGCCTGCCCAGCATCGCCGGAATGGAGCAGACACTTTTGCCATAGAAAATCGGAGAACCGCTGCCTTTTGGGCATAGGTCCTCCGATTGAAATGCTGTTGTGAAATTGTGATTTTTTCTGCCGGAGAAAAAGGATGTCTCAAGCCATAAACCAATACTTTTCCGGTCGGCTTTCCCAAAGGAGATTTGGCCTTTGGTTCATGCCCGTCAGGTGGAGAGCGGTTCAGCCTTCTTCCGCATAGGCTCCGATGAACAGATTCCAGCCGTTGGGATAATCATACCAGTTTATCAGCTGCTCCGCTGCCAGATACTGTTGACCATACCAGAACAGGGGGACCACAGCACGGTCCTTTTGCACCAACAGTTCCTCCGCCTGGTGCAGCAGCTGGATTTTGGAGGGCTGCTGTTTTTCCTCTTCCTCCTGCGAAGCGGCTTCGCTTTCTTCCTCGGATTGCTGCTGAGTATCGGGGGTGGAGGATTCCTCCGGGGTGGAAGAGCTTTCGTCGCTTTCCTCCCCCTCGGTGTCTTCCTCAGGCATACTCAGAACCTCAGCTCCATAGCCTCCGGCCACCAGCTGGTCAAATTCCTGGCTGCTGTAGCCGGTGACATTCTGGGCGCCATCGGTGATCCAGCCCAGGAGAAAGGTTCCGGGATCGGTGCGCCCGGAAAGGAAGGCGCTGCGGGTAACGTCAAAATCTCCCTCTGTCAGGGCTTGCTGATAGTCATCCCAGCCCAAAGCCCGGATCTCTGTTTTCAGGCCCAGCTTTTGCTGCCAGACCCCGCAGACATATTCAGCTACACGGGTATGAAGAGCGCTGTCGTTGGTGAGATAAACCAGGGTGGGCAGCTTTGATGGATCCTCCCATCCCGCTTCTTTCAGCAGCTCCAGAGCTGCCTGGGCGGAGTCCTCACCAAAGGTTTCCAGCAGGGAGCCCCCTTCTTTTCGGAAGTCCCCTTCCTCACCGGTGGTTCCTCCGGGAATCAAAGCCTCGGCGGCGGTGCTGCCATCCCGCAGCTGCGCTGCCAGCTCCTCCCGATCCAGTACCATGGACAAAGCCTGGCGTACCAGGGGATCGCCATATCCTTCCCGGCCATCCTTAAAAGCCAGGGAATAGGTGCCCAGCAGCGGCTGACGGCACAGCTGGGTGTCTCCCGCTTCTTCCAGCTCCAGCAGGGGCAGTGTTTTGGCAAAGAGGATCTTGCCGGACTTATAGGCTTCCGCTACAGCCTGCTCATCGTCGGAGAGCACGAAATTAAGTGTTTGGGTAGCCGTTGCCTGAGGATTATGGTACTGCTCATTGGCGGTAAGGGTCAGACTTTGGTCGTGCAGCCACTCCTTGATCACATAGGGACCGTTACAGGGATATTTTTGCACATCGTTGGACCAGCCCTCAGGATTGGCGGAAACCACATCCTCCCGCAGGGGAGCAAAGACAGGGGAGGCCAGCCTGGTGAGAAAATCCGGGCAGTCCCAGCCAAGGGTCACCATCAGCGCGCCGTCCTCACTGGCAGAGACCCCCAGCTGGTCCGGCTCCATCGTCCCTTCCGCCACAGCCTGCGCGTTGAGGATGGGATAAAGCTCATAGGCAAGGGGAGAGGCGGTATCGGCAGAAAGGACCCTTTTCCATGCGTAGATAAAATCCTGAGGGGTGACAGCTTGTCCGTCATTCCATTTGGCCTGAGGATTGAGCTGGAAGGTGTACACAGGAAGGCCCTCGTCATTAAAGCCCTTCTGCCAGCTTTCCGCTGCGCCGGGCATGGGCTCCATTGACTCCGAGAGGCTCACCAATCCTTCCAGAATATGAAGCAGATAGCTTTGCTCCGCAGTTGTTTGGGCAAAGGCAGGGTCCAGAGAATCCGGTTCCCCGCCCAGCTGGATGTTCAGGGCGCTTTCCACCACCGGAGCGGGAGTGACAGAGGTTTCTTCCTCACCGCAGCCGGTCAGCAGGATCAATGCGCCGGCCAGCATCAGTGCAAAAATTTTTTTCATAGTGCGTAGACTTCCATTCCGCCGACAGCGCGGCACAAATTTTTTTGAAAGGGACAATTTTTTGCTCCCCTCATTCGTTCTGTATTATCATACCCAAAAAAACGGAAAATGGAAAGAGGCTGGGAACATTTTTCCCTTTTTGTAAAGAAGAGGGTTTGGAGAGGCCTTTTATTGGAAAAAAACAGCTTCGGCGGTGGAATCACGATTTTGTAAGAGAAAAACTGTAAACAAATCATGAAAATTCACACAGAGAGCGGTTTTTATGCTAAAATAAAATGTCATTGGTCTGTCCCCAGAGGGACAGAGGAAAGAACAGGGAGGCGGAGCTGTCAAAACCGCCTTTGGAAGGGAAGTAATCCAGTGGAAACTTATCTGGACAACAGCGCCACCACCAGGGTATCGGATACGGTTGCCGCGCTGATACACCGCATGATGACCGAGGAATATGGCAATCCCTCTTCCCTGCACCGCAAAGGCTTTCTGGCGGAGCAGAGGATGACTGCCGCCAGGGAACAGATCGCGGCAGTGCTGGGGGTGCGGCGGGAGGAGATCGCCTTCACCTCCTGTGGCAGCGAGGCCAATAATTTAGCGGTGCTGGGAGCGGTCCGGGCCAATCGCCGGACAGGCAGCAAGGTGGTGACCACGGCGGTGGAGCATGATTCTCTGCTGGCGGCTGCAGCTCAGCTGGAAAAGGAAGGCTTTCAGGTAGTGCGGGTGGCCCCACGGTCCGACGGTTCTCTGGACCCTCAGGAGGTGGCGGCCCAGGTGGACGAAAATACCGTGCTGGTGTCGGTGATGCACGTCAACAGTGAAACCGGCGCCATCAACGATTTGCGGACCATTGCCCGGCTGGCCAAGCGGAACAATCCCAAGGTTCTGGTTCATGGAGACTGTGTCCAGAGCTTCGGACGGCTGCCCATCGCCCCTGAAAGCTGGAAGCTGGATCTGGTGACCATGAGCGGCCACAAGATCCATGGCCCAAAGGGGGTGGCGGCCCTTTATCACCGCAAGGGTGTGCGGGTACAGCCTCTTTATTATGGTTCCGCCCAGGAGTATGGATTTCATCCTGGCACCGAGAATGTCCCGGGCATCTGCGGATTTGGCTTGGCGGCGGAGGAAATCTGGGCCGGCCAGAAGAAAAATATGGCTCTTTATACAGAGCTTAGGCAGCTTTTGCTGGAAAAATGCAGGGAAATCCCCGGGGTGTGCATCAATTCGCCCCTGGATGGAGCACCTTATATTACGAACCTGTCTGTTCCCGGTGTCCGTTCTGAGGTGATGATCCATTATCTGGAGCAGTTGGGCATTTATGTTTCCAGTGGCTCTGCCTGTTCCAAAGGAGCCCGAAGCCATGTCCTCACTGCCATGGCGCTGCCTCTGGAGCGGGTGGACAGCGCGGTACGGGTGAGCCTGTGCCGGGACAATACGCCGGAGGATATTGAATATTTCTGTGTCTGTCTGGCCAAGGGAGCCCGGGAGATCGCCCGGGTGAGATCCTGAACAATAAGAATGAATCCGCCTTTAGGGCGCTGCAGAGGAGAGAAAATAAATGAAGGAACTGATCCTGCTTAAAAGCGGAGAGGTAGTCCTCAAGGGCCTCAACCGCCATAATTTTGAGGATGTGATGATCAAGAACATGAAGCGGCGCATTGAGGATCTGGGCGCGTTCCGCATCTGGAAAAAGCAGTCCACCCTTTATGTGGAGCCTCAGAGCGAGGACATTGACATGGATCTGTTGGTCAGCCGTCTGCAAACGGTATTCGGCATCGCCGCGCTGACCCGGGCCTGCATCGTGGAAAAGAATTTTGAGGACATCTGCGCCAAAAGCCGGGAATATCTGGCTGAGACGCTGGAGGAGGCCCGGACCTTCAAGGTGGAGGCAAAGCGGGCGGATAAGCTGTTCCCCATGACCTCTCCGGAGATCTGCCGGGAGCTGGGCGGTCAGCTGCTGGAGGAGTTTCCCCATCTGCGGGTGGATGTGGAGCATCCCGACGTCACTGTAACAGTGGAGATCCGTGAAACCGCGGCTTATGTACATACCAATCAGCTTCCTGGCGCCGGAGGCATGCCGGTGGGTACCTCCGGCAAGGCGGCGATGCTTCTCTCCGGCGGCATCGACAGCCCGGTGGCGGGCTATATGATGGCCAAACGGGGACTGGAGCTGATCGCCATTCACTTTGCCAGCCCACCTTATACCAGCGACCGGGCCCGGCAGAAGGTGATTTCCCTGGGAGAAAAGCTGCTCCCCTATACCGGCAAGATCCGGCTGTTTGTGGTGCCCTTTACGGAGATCCAGGAGCAGCTGCGGCAGCGGGGTCCGGAGGACTATTTCACCCTGCTGATGCGCCGGGCCATGATGCGGGTTGCTGAAGCCATCGCCAAGCGGGAGGAGTGCGGCGGCCTGATCACCGGGGAGAGCCTGGCCCAGGTGGCCAGTCAGACCCTGCCGGCGCTGGCCTGTACCGATATGGTAACGGAACTGCCGGTGCTGCGGCCCCTCATCGGTATGGATAAGGAGGAGATCATCCGCATTGCCCGGAAGATCGACACCTTTGATACTTCCATCCTCCCTTATGAGGATTGCTGCACTGTCTTTACCCCCCGCCATCCTAAAACCAAGCCCCGTCCGGCCGAGGTGGCCCGGATCGAAGAGGAGATGGCCCTGGAGCCGGAGCTGTTCCAGCGGGCGGTGGATGAGGCAGAGCTGGTGGTTTTGTCCCGCCGGCACAGTGGTTATCGCGAAGTCTGATCCCAAGGAACAAGGGAGGAAAAGGATTTGATGAAAGCAGTTTTGCTGGCCGTGGGAGAAGCCGCGGTTTACAGCGACTTTTTCCAGGCCAGTATGACTTATCTCCGTCAAGCGCTGGAACGGCTGAAGATCCAGGCCGACCAGGCCGTGGCGTGTTCCGCCGATGAGGAGGAGCTTTTTGAACTGGTGCGGGAGTATTCCCATCAATCTCAGCTGGTGGTGCTGCTCACCGCACCCCAGCCGGAAGCGGCGGCAGCGGTCTGCCAGGTGGTGGCCCATGGGCTTCATCTGGAGACAAAGATCAATAAAACGGCCCTTTCCCTGGTGCAGGAGCATTTGCAGCGCACAGGGATGGAACTTTCCGGGGAGGAGCAGGAATGCTATGCCCGGATGCCTCAAAGCGCCCTGCTGCTGCCCAACAGCAGCGGTTTTGTCCAGGGCTATGTACTGGCCGCCAGACAGCAGATGCTGTTGGTATTGCCTGCCAGCCCCAGTGAGCTGCATCTGGTGTTTAACCATGATGTGGAACAGCTGTTGGTGCGTTTTGGCAACCTCCTTCGGGACCGCCAGCGCCCGGCTCAGAACAGCGGCGGTCCTTCAGCGGTACGGATGACCCTGAAAGCGGCGGAGGTAGGCAGCAAGTCGGTGGCGCAGCTGCTGGAGCCTTTCCTGAAAGAAGAAGATCCACAGCTGAATTACCGCTATACAGCAGGGGATTATGAGATCACCGCCGAAGCCACCGGCAGCACCCGTCAGGAAGCGGAAGAAAAGCTGGACAGTTTGTATGAAAAGCTGGCTCAGGCGTTGGGTCCTTGTCTGTACAGCAGCAAGCGGCAGTCCATGGCGGCTGCAGTCTGTGAGGCGCTTTCCTCAGCGGGGCTGACCATTGCGGTGGCGGAATCCGGTACCGGCGGGCTGCTCAGCCAAAAGATCCTGCGTCTTTCAGATACTCAGCGGGTTTTAGACGGGAATTCTGGGGTATTCTATAACAGAGCCAAATTGGAAACTCTGGACATTTCCAAAAAACTCCTTTCCTCCTGTGGTACCATCAGCCGTCAGGCTGCCGCTGCTATGGCGCTGAAAGCCCGTCAGGCGGCTGGAACCTCGCTGGGTGTTTCCATCACCGCCTCGGTGGGAAAATCTTCCGATCCCACCAAGCCGTCAGGTGTGGTCTATCTGGCGATCACCAACGGCAAGCAGGTCTGGAGCCGCCAGCTGCGGCTGGGAGAGGGGGACGCCGATACTCAGCGGGAGATCGCGGCGCTTCATGCGCTGAATATGCTTCGCCTGTATGCAGTGCAGCAGGGGAATCTGCCGGGCGGCGTTCCCGCGGAAGAGGCGCTGCGCGCCAAAGCAGGCGGCGGCAAGGGAGTTTCTTTGTTCCAGGGGCTGTTCCATTCGGCCAAATCAGGTTCCCGTAGTAAAAAGAAGGGAACAAGTAAGGAGAAGGATGCCTCCAACATGGAACAACCAACCGAAAAAAGCAGCCTGATGCAGCGATTCCGGGCGGGTAAGCTCACCTCCAACGACAAGGTGCGGGTCATCGCGGTGGCAGTGTGTCTGGCGGTGTTCCTCAGCTGTCTGGTGTATATCGGCAGCGTTTATCTGGAGCGGTACAATAACCGCAAGCTGTCCGATGCGCTCCGTGGCCTCATCAGCGACGACATCACCGCTTCCGACGCAGCTATGATCGATGGATATCCTGCCGCCTATCTGCCCAAGTTTGCCAACCTCTATGCTCAGAATGAGGACATCGCCGGCTGGATCAAGATCCCTGACACACAGGTGGATTATGCTGTGGTACAGACGGTGGACAACAGCTATTACGAGCGGCGGGACTTCACCCGGGCCAGTAATAACCACGGTGTTCCCTTTGTGGATTTCCGGGTGGATCAGCGCGCCCCCAGTACCAATACTGTTATTTATGCCCACAACATGAATGATGGTCAGATGTTCGGAGAACTGCTCAACTATAAGTCCATTGCTTATTACCGGGAACATCCCTTGGTACAGTATGACAGCGTCTATTATCCGGGCACTTATAAAATTTTCGGAATCGTCGTATGCAAAAAGGACGACCCGGAATTCAACTATCACAACTTCATTGAAAAAGACAGCGATGAGGATCTGATGAATTATGTCAATCAGATCAAGGAACGCAGCCTGATCAACACCACTGTGGACGTACTGCCCAGCGACCATCTGCTGACCCTGTCCACCTGTGATTATTCCTTCCGCAGCGCAAGCGGTGAACGGATTGCCCGCTTTGTGGTTTTTGCCCGGAAGGTACGGGATGGGGAACGCACAGAGGTGGATACAGCAGGAGCAACCATCAACTACAATCCTGTGATGCCCGCCGAGTGGTATGCCGCCATTTCCAAGGCACAGGAGCAGGAGCGTCAGGCGGAAGAGCAAGCGGCAGCCTCCGCGGCGGCAAGCAGCGGCAAGTGGCTCACTGACGAGGAGAAGAGCGGTTTGTCCGCCGAAGAGCAGACAGCCCTTTCCGCTGAGCGTGCTCAAAACGCTCAGAAGTATCTGACCAGCGACGAGCAGTCCGAGCTGTCCCTGGACAGTATGCTTTATTTGATAGAGCAGCGTAAGGAAATGTTCCAGCTTTACCTGTCCAGCAGTGAGCAGGATCTTTCCCTTTCAAAGAAATTGGATCTGGCCCAGCAGCGGCAGGATCTGGCGGAACAGTGGCTGACGGACAGCGAAATTTATTCTGCCGGACGCTGGAACAGGATCGAGGCTCTCATTGAAGAGCGGATGGAGGAGTACGGGGAACAAATGCCTTCCAGCTCCTCCGGTACATCATCCTCCGGTTCTTCCCTGCCCTCCGCGGGGACTGAAGCGGAGCAGTACATCAAGGATAATCCCAAGTGGCTGGACAGCGGCGATAGCGGATTGTCTGTGCGGGATTTGAGAAACCTGGTGGAGGAACGCAAGGCTCTGGCCCGTGAGTGGGGAGTGGATTCCGACCGCTATGGTACCTGGGAGGAAATGAGCGCTGCCATTGATGACGCCCGGCGGGAGGATCTGTATCAGTCCAACCGGATGTGGCTCAATGAGAGTGAGCGGGGGATTTCCTACAGCAAGATGTCTTCTCTGATTGCGGAGCGGAAAAAGATTGTTTCTGACGCCGGTTTCTCCCAGGAGGATGTGTGGGATTCCCACAGCTGGGATGAGACGCAACAGATCATCCGTGAGCTTCAGCAGTCATCCTCAGGTGGTTCCCTGCCTTCCTCCAGCAGTTCCAGCACACCTCCCAGCAGCTCCAGCACACCTCCCAGCAGCTCCAGTACACCTCCCAGCAGCTCCAGTACGCCTCCAAGCAGTTCCAGCAGCTTGCCGGACAGCTCCGGCAGTTCAAGCAGTCAGGAGTCTCTGCCGGACAGCTCTGAAAGTAGTTCCGGCAGCTCCAGCTCTCAGCAGGAGAGCTCCGGTACATCATCCTCCGAGTCCTCGCAAGAATCTTTGCCGGAGGATCCGTCCAACAGTTCGTCCCAGTCCCCGGAAGCTTCCCCATCTTCTTCTCAGCAGCAGGAACAGCCGGAGTCGGGAGAACAAGCCTGATCAAAATCAGCAGTCCTTTTTGACATACAGAAAATTGAGCCTCTTTGGAACGGCAGTTCCCGGGAGGCTCTTTTCTGTTTTCCGGCCTGTATGAAAAGAATAACAGCTGCTGGGAGGGGTAAAAATTGGGGAAGGACAGCCTAGCCGGGAGCCTGCGGAATGATGCTTCCTGCCCTTCATTTGGATGCTTGGGCAGTTTTCGTTGACGGTTCCAAAGAAAAAGTGTACAATAAAACAGACAACTGTTTTTCAGTACGGGAAAGAATCTCAGGACTTTGGACGGCACACACCCATGAGTGAGGAATGTGTATGATTCAAAGCATTTCTGCATTTGGGAGAAAGGGGCGGGACAATGTCTGCGGACCATCGTTTTGCGGTACTCATTGATGCCGACAACGTTTCGGAAAAATATATCAAATTCATTCTGGACGAGCTGGCTACCGAGGGCACTATCACCTATAAAAGAATTTACGGGGACTGGACCAAACCTTCCCTGGGCTCCTGGAAAGGAGTGCTTCTGGACCATTCCATAACGCCCATTCAGCAGTACAGCTATACAGTGGGTAAAAACGCTACCGATTCCGCCATGATCATCGATGCCATGGACATTCTGTATACTGGCAATGTGGAGGGATTCTGCATTGTTTCCAGTGACAGTGATTTTACCCGCCTGGCTTCACGTTTGCGGGAAGCGGGGAAATACGTTATTGGTATGGGGGAGAAAAAGACCCCCAGTCCCTTTGTGGCTGCCTGCAACAAGTTTACCTATCTGGAGGTATTGGGGCGGGAGAATGCCCCTGCCGCCGGGGAAACCTCTCAGGCGCCGGTGGAGGAAGTACAGGTCCGCATTCCTGTAAAGGATCTGTCCAAGGTGATCCGGAATATTGTGGACGAAACCTCTGATGACGACGGCTGGGCCACCGTCAGCGACATCGGCAATATTCTCATCAAGCGTTATCCTGATTTCGATGTGCGCAACTACGGATTTAAAAAGCTGACCCGGCTGATCAATTCCCTGAACACCTTTGAAATCAAAACAGTAGGACGGCAGGACGGCGGCGGCAAGACCATCTATGTCCGCGAAAAAGTACAGAAGAAAGGAAAAAACTAAGATTCCGGGGAGTTTGTAACATATGGGAATAGACACAGAAAAGGGCTGCGGAGCGGGATGACAGATCCCCGGCAGCCTGGTGGAGCGCCGGAGATACCATTTCAATGGAATGGCGCTATCCGGAAATGGCTTTCTGTGATTTTCTCACGCTGCGTTTTTCCGGGGACCAATTGTGGGTAGACCGCCGGGTCAACGTCAACAGCCAGGTCACCAGCCGTCCAACGGTGGTGGGAAAGCTGGAGTGAACAGCAGGCATTTGAAAATGATCCATAAAAGAACTGCCAGGCATCCCCTGAGTTTTTTCTCGGGGGATGCCTGATTTATGGCTGAATCTTCGTCCCTGGCAAGGGCGAAAACCACCATCCCCCGTAAAACAAAGGTCAAAAAGGCTTGACAGCGGCAGACACTGATCCAGGAGACGATGGCGGTAAAGAAACGCTGTCAAACGACACAGCAGCCGCTTGTTTTCCAGGGTGCTTTCAGTCAGGCGGATCCTTTTTCCAGATTTCTCTCTTGACAGAACCTCCTTTTTCCTGGTATGATGACAGCACAAACTGGAACAATAAAAGTTACAGTGAGAAAAGGAGAGGTGCCTTCCATGAAATACGATTTTCTCCGAAGCCTGGCCATGCTGCTGACCATAGGACTTTTGCTGTTGGCAGCGTTGTGGGGCGGCAGCAGCGTATGCGGGCTTTAAAAGGCAGCCTTTTCTGATTGAATGGGTCCAGTTTCGATTCTGTAAAAAATTCGATGACAAAACAGGAGGTTCTGACTGATGAAAAACCATAGACACAGACTGTCTTTTGTGGCCGTGGCCATGGCTCTGGCGCTGATGCTGGGAGCCTGCGGCGGACAAACCGCTTCTTCCTCCAGCCAGCAGTCCGATGCACAAAGCACTTCTCCCAGCGCGCCCTCTCAGGAAGCGTCTGAGGAGAGCGGCTCCCAGGAGGAGAGTTCTGTTGCCGAAGTTACTCCGGTGTTTGGGGAGACCTTTACCAGCGAGGATCTGGAAGGCAATGCGGTGGACCAGACCATCTTTGAAGGACATGACCTGACCATGGTGAATATCTGGGCTACTTTCTGCGGCCCCTGCCTTGATGAGATGCCGGACCTGGGAGAGCTTAACACCCAATATGCCGATCAAAACTTTCAGATCGTAGGAATAGTTGTGGATGTTCTCAACCAGGACCTGACCTATAATGAGGAGCAGGTGGCATTGGCAAAGGAAGTGGTGGAAAAGACCGGCGCCTCCTATACCCACCTTCTTCCGTCTACGGATCTGCTGATGAACAAGCTGATCTATGTTACCGGTGTTCCGGAGACGGTTTTTGTGGACAGCGAGGGCAATCAGGTGGGAGAATCTTATCTGGGTGCCCGCAGCAAGGAAGAATGGTCCGAGATCATTGAGGAGCTGCTGGCGGAGGTTCAGGGATGACCCCCCTGCGCCGGAACCTGCCTGCGCTGGTGGTCTTTGCGTGCGGGCTGGTCTTTTTTCTCATCGGCATTGCCCGGGGTGAAGCGGATACAGTGCTGACCAAAGCAATCAATTTGTGTCTGGAGTGTATCGGTGTTGGGTAAAGTGTTTTCCTCTGCCGGAAAGCGGCTGCGGCTGTGGGTTCAGGTGTGCTTCACCGCACTGACCAACGGCTACGCCGCGGGATTTTTCAAAGGGAAAATTTATACCGGCTCTACCAAGGCCATCTGTGTGCCGGGGCTTAACTGCTATTCCTGTCCCGGCGCGCTGGGCTCCTGCCCCATCGGTTCCCTGCAGGCGGTGCTGGGCAGCCGTAATTACAAGTTCTCTTTTTACATTCTGGGATTTTTGATGATGGTGGGGGCGGTGTTTGGCCGCTTTGTTTGCGGCTGGCTGTGTCCCTTTGGCCTGGTGCAGGATCTGCTCCATAAGATCCCCTTTCCCAAAAAGCTGCGGAAGCTTCCGGGGGATCGGTGGCTGCGCTGGCTGAAAGTGGTATTGCTGGCGCTGTTTGTTATCCTGCTGCCGCTGTTTGTGGTGGATATCATCGGTCAGGGAGACCCTTGGTTCTGCAAGTATGTTTGTCCTTCCGGAACCCTCACCGCCGGTCTGCCCCTGGTGGCGACCAATCCTGCTTTGCAGGCAGCCGTGGGATGGCTTTTTGCCTGGAAAGGTCTGATTCTGGCAGTGGTGGTGCTGTTGTCCATTGTGGTGTACCGTCCTTTCTGCCGGTATCTCTGCCCCCTGGGAGTGATTTACGGCCTGTTCAATCCCATCGCTTTTTACCGGCTGCGGGTGGATGAGGAGAAATGCACCTCCTGCGGCGCTTGTCAGCGGGCCTGCAAGCTGGATATCCCTGTATGGCGCAAGCCCAATTCCATGGAGTGCATCCGCTGCGGAGATTGCCGGAGAGCTTGTCCCCACGGCGCCATCTGCTCCACCTTTTCCTGCCCTTCAAAGGAGAAAGAGAAATGAACAGCTATTTTCTTTTGTCCACAATACTTTCATTTTTGGGGCTGGCAGCTGCCGCGGCAGTGCTGCTGCTCAATCTGTTCCGCCTGCACCGCCACGGCTTCCGGTGGGATGTGGGCGGCTATCTGGCCATCTCGCTCTTTTACGGATGGCGGCTGATCCTCAGCCTGCGGCAGCAGTTTACCGGCATCGCCTGCGCGCTGACGCCGGAGCGCACGCTGCTTGTTTATGGAGGACTTTTGCTGCTGCATATAGGATTTGCGTGGGATTCCTGGCGGTCTCTGGTATGTGAGAAAGGGGAGAAGAAAGATGACCAGTGAATTTGCCATTGCGGTTCACAGTCTGGTCTATCTGCACCATCGGGGGGAGATGGTCTCCAGCGAGGTGTTGGCGCAGAATGTCTGCACCAATCCGGCCCGGGTGCGGAAGGTGCTGTCCTGCCTGAAAAAAGCGGGACTGGTAGCCACCCGGGAAGGAAATGTGGGAGGATACCGTTTGTGCTGTCCGGCGGAGAAGATCAACCTGCGCCAGGTAGATGAAGCGGTACAGGGAAGGTTGGTTTCCGCCTCCTGGCGTTCCGGACGGCAGGATCAGCCCTGTATGATTTCCTCCGGGATGGCGGAGGTGATGGATGACATCTACAATGACCTGGACGCCCTGTGCCGCCGCCGGCTGGAGGAGACGACCATACTGGATGTCTATAAAAAAATCCTTCACCGGCTTCCTGAAGGGGCTTCCCCCTGCGGTGGGATGATGGCAAAGAAGACGAAGGAATGAAAGGCGAGGGGAAGATCTTCATTCCCTTTTGATTTCCTTTATTGGTCTGAAAAAATGAAAAGCAAAAAGCCCTCTTTCCGGTGGAAAAGCTCCAACCAGGAAAGAGGGCTTTCAGTTGTTTCAGGATACCTGCTGACAAGGTGTATGCCGCTTTGCAAAAATCAAACAGTGGGCTTTTTACTTTATCCGATATTCAGCCAATATTTTTAAGAGACTAAGATCTTCCGTGCAAAAACAGAAAGGCTCTCATGAAATTGGAGAGGATTGCGGTAATCAGAAGGAAGCAAGTTCCCGGCCAAAAGCCTGGCAGTCAGCCAATCCCTGGTCATCAGGGGTTTCATTGATCATCAGCCCTTCCCCCCGGAACAGCTGTGCTCCGCAAGCGGAGGTTCGTTCCTGCCAGTCCCGCATCCACTGACCGTCACCCCAGCCATAAGAGCCGAACAGCGCCACCTTTTTCCCGGACAGATTTCCTTCCAGCTGGGTGAAGAAGGGCTCAAAGACATCCTCCTCCAGTACCTCTGCTCCCATGGCCGGGCAGCCCAGAGCCAGTACGTCAAAGGCAAGAGCCTGCTCCGGGGTGGTCTCTTCCACCGTCAGCAGGGAAACATCAGCTCCAGCATCTGTTGCGCCCTGAGCGATGGCCTGGGCCATTGCCTCGGTGTTGCCGGTCTGGGACCAGTAAATGACAGCGATTTTACTCATAAAAAGTACCTCCCGTTTTTTTATGCCGCCTGGAACAGCTGCGAGATGGACATACCCAAGGCCACCCGCCTGCACAATGCGTCCCTGCATTTGTCATAACGCCGGAACAACTCACGGGCTTGTTCGGGATGGGCGTATACCTTCCAATGACCGCACAGCAGGCAATTTTTGCCGCCATGACGCAGAAATCCGGTCACATCCTCTGGGGGATAGCCCAAAAACAGCCCGATCTCATGGGGAAAGCCTTCTTTCTGTTCCGCCAGGCGGCGGCCCAGACGCTCCAGCTGTGCTGCCAGGGGACATCCAGTGGGATATCCCGCCTCACTGAGCAGCTGGGCGATTTCGGGACGTTCCAGCTGGGCGGAAAGCTGGCGGCGGCGATAAACCAGCAGCAGATAGCTTCTCTCCAGCTGGGACAGGACCTGGAAATAGATATCACGGCTGTTGAGCGCCTGATTATACTCCTCCACCAATGCGGCAAAGTTGGGACAATCGGCTTTGGCGCAGGAAATCAGGTTGGCGGGCTTGATTCCGGCCAGGGCGGGGGCGCAGTGGAAGGCGAGACCTTCCTCCAGATGACGGCACATAAAGGACCTCCTGTAGAAATGACAGTGAAAAACAATGGGAAGGCAATGAATAAAACCGGTGCTTTTTCCTGTAGGACGCGGGAGGATAAAAAATCACTCTTTAGTTAGTTATTGCTAACTTGTGGGCAGCAGGAACAACCTTCACAGGATGGGCACTGGGAACAATGACAGTGGAGCAGTTCCCGCAGAGCGCAGGCGCTGCTGCTGTGGCACCGGGCGATGGGACAGTTTTGTCGGGTGGCTTCCTGCACCGCACTGCCTACCATTTTGTGTGAAACGGTATTGGTGAACAGCACCACCAGATCGGGGCGGCCAATTTGCTTTTTGAAATCAGCAGGCATTTTGGTAAAAACCTTGGCCTTGTATCCGAATTGTTTGCAGATTTGCCGGTATTGACACTCCATACGTTCATTACCGCCGACGATGACAACGCTCATGGGAACCTCCTTTTGTATCGGTTAGCTTATGCTAACTTGATTTTATCATAGAACAACCAGCTTGTCAAGCACTGGCATCAAAATTTGCCTGCTCCCTTTATCCTGGAAGAAAACAGGAGGTGAAAAAGTCAGCTTGCCGTATTTAAATTGCAAGCCCTGTAAGTGAAAAAGGATTTCCCCCAAAATTGCCGCACACCTTTTGGATAGGTGCTTTCAAGCAAGGAGGCTATTTGATTTTCATGCAGCGGATCTTTCTTTGACAGGAAGGTTTTCCTTCTGTTTGAGGAAGAAAAGCTGGACCGTCAGTTTTCCGGCAAGCTCCATGGGGAGAAAGCAGCAGGAAACAGAACGCGAGTGCAAAGAATGGATGGCCAAGTTCACAGAATGTAAACCCTGAGATGTGTACCAGGGAAATGGCAGCAACGGTATTGCTTTCTCAGCCGATTTTGGAGCATCCGGCAAATGATACATATTCCCGGCGGGACCATGCCGAAAGAATTGGAAAGCCGCTTTGTCGGCTGGAACAAGAAAAGGGGAGAGACACACGGCCTCTCCCCTCATGTTTTTCCTGATGATGATTTTGAGCCCTTGAAGGGTTACTCCACGAAAGAAATTCTGCTTTGCTGTCAGCGGGTGGCCAGCAGTTCCGCTACCGCCTCCGGAGAAGGAACGCTGGGAATTCCTCCGAAAACAGTGGTGGAAAGGGCGGCGGAGGCACAAGCAAAACGAACCACCTGCTCCAGCTCTTCTCCTGTCAGATCTTTGGGATGTTTGCCCAGCCGCAGCACCTGGGACAGTGCGGAGCCGCCGAAAATATCTCCAGCACCGGTGGTATCCACGGTGTTCATCACAAATCCCGGTACCTTTCCCTGAGCCTGAGCATTGGCGTAGTAGCAGCCGTCAGCTCCCAGAGTGACAAACACCAGAGAAACGCCGAACTGCTCCAGAATATGCCGGGCGCCTGCCACCTCATCCAGATCAAAAAGGAAGCGGACCTCTTCCTCGCTGATTTTAACGATATCTGCCTGAGCAAGGCCGTAAAGCATCTGCTCTTTGGCTTCCTCCAGATCTGCCCAGAGGGGAGGACGAAGGTTGGGGTCAAAGGTAATCAGGGCTCCATGCTCCTTGCTGTAGGCAATGGCCCGGCGGGTGGCATCCCGGGCAGGCTCATTGGTCAGGGAAAGAGAACCAAAGTGAACAAAGCGGCTTTCCCCCAGCAGCTGTTGATCGATCTCTTCCCAGCGCAAACAGGTATCCGCGCCCGGTTTGCGGGCGAAAGCGAATTTCCGGTCGCCGGTGGAATCCAGAGTAACAAAGGCGAGGGTGGTAAAAACATCGGGGTCGATCAGGACATTGCGGGTGTCGATGCCGCATCCGGCAGCTGTTTGCTCAAGCAGGTGGCCGAAGGTATCATCTCCCACCTTTGCGATGAGGGCGGTACGGGCGCCGAACCTGGATAAGGCTGCCAAAAAATTACAGGGAGCCCCGCCTGGATGGGCTTCCAGAACAGGGTATCCGTCGGTTCCGGTGGTCCTGGCAGTAAGGTCCACCAACAGCTCGCCGATAGCAGTAACATCCATCATAATATGGATTCCTTCCTTTCGATGGTTCTTTTCTTTCATTTTACCGGGGGGAACGGCAGATGTAAAGCCCCAAAAGCAACCTTTAACAGCTTTTGGGCGGTCCAAAACGGACGGGAGACAAGCCAAAGTTGTTCCCGGCATTGGTTTGTAAAACGGAACGCTTTTTTCAGTAGGATGACCCTGAAACCGAAGAAAAATGTTTCGGCCGCGCCGGCGGGCAGAAAAAGGAAAGAAAAGGTTTTTCCGAAAGGTCCTCCCCACGTATCTCTTGGAATCCGTCGGGTGGTTCTTGTATGGGAAAAAGGAGCGTGCTATAATGATGCAGTTGTGGATTTCAAAAAGCCATTTACCCTCTGTGACCAAACGGGTAGGCGCTGGACAAGGTAAAAACAGATGATGCCTGGAGTTTAGCTTCAGACAGGTGCTATCCTGCTTTCATTTTGCAGACTTGGCAGTCCATTTTTGGCCTTTGCATGGGGGATAGAAGAGAATAGCGGCCCAACAGGTGCGGATGCGCTTTCAGCGTCCTTTTTGCGCGTCGCTGCGATATTTGATCCGGGAGGAGAACGTTTTTATGATCCGTTTCGGCAGAGAAGAGGATATCGAGGCCCTGCGCCTCATTTATAATGATGAAGTGGAGCATTCCGTTGCCACCTTTGACCTGGATCCCCGCACCCCCGAGGAAATGGAGGCGTGGTTCCGGGCCCATCACGGAATCCATCGTCTGCTGGTGTGGGAGGAGGCGGGAGAGGCGGTGGCCTATGCCACTCTGTCCCCTTATCGCCAGAGAAAAGCCTTTGACGCCACGGTGGAGCTTTCGGTTTATGTCCGGCAGGATCAGCGAGGAAAGGGAATCGGCCGGGCGCTGATGGAGAAGCTGCTGGAAGAAGCGCGCCGGGACCCAGGCATTCATACAGTGATATCGGTAATTACCTCGGAGAATACCGGCAGTATCCGTCTTCATCAGCGGCTGGGCTTTACCTTCTGCGGCAGGATCCAGGAGGCGGGATTCAAATTCGGGCGCTGGCTGGGCATCGACCACTATCAGATCATGGTGGATGAGCCGGAGGACATGGCTGAAAAAGGAAAAAGCTGAAGCGGTCCCATTTTTCAGCAGGGAAGAAAGGCGGGTGCGCCGGAGGTCAACCTGTATGGGAAATCCTCCCCTTGTTTTATATTTTTAGGAAAACAACCCCTGCAAGGCTGTCATTACCTTGCAGGGGTTGTTTTGACTGTTTTCCGCCAATCCAATTTTGTATCGCTTTCCGGTCTATGGGAAAATCCAGGGGGAATATCTGATGATAAAAGCCTGTTCACTCAGGGACAGGCTTTTGGGTACTGTATGGCTGGTCCGGCCTTCTTTTTATGTCAACAGGATCAGATACAGTGCCGCCAGGTATTCCCGGGGAAAAGCGGCGGCCAGCCACGGAAGCCGGTTCTTCTCCTTTTCCTCCGACAGCCCCCGGCGCAGCAGGGCCTCCACTGTCAGCAGCAGCTGTTCCTTTCCCTGACCCTCCAACGCCTTTTTCAGCCGGGCCGGACCAATTTCCGACAATGCAGGAACCCCATCCCCCGGCTCCAGCTGCTGGCGGCGCTCCAATACAGCCTGTTCAAACTCCTCTGCAGTATACACCGGCAGTGGGTCCACCCCCAGCAATTCAGCGGCCAGTTCGCAGGAAGCCAGAAGAATATCTGTGGGCTGCTGCTCCTTGGGAGATTCTCCCGCGGCATCCAACAGCCGTTCCGCTGTCAGCCTTCCCAGCAGCTTGTTTCCCTCCTCGGGCAGTGCTTTGTCCAGGGCCGTCATCAGCAGCGAGGACATTCCCATCAGTCTGCTTTCAGCCATCCGCTTCAGCTGTCCCCCGGAGAAGGTATAAGCGTGTCCCTCCAGGCGCCCCATAGCCTTCATCATATCCTGATAACCCAGGCGAATGTTCCGGCGGCTGCGGCCGCTGTCAAAAATCAGCAGATCCCCCAGGTCCCAATGGCAGCGGATGGTGCGCAGCGGGATATGAGTATGGACACGCCGCACCAGTCCGATTCCTTCCACATCCACGGCAATGATCTCTTCTGGTGTCTGTCTGGCCCGCAGAGCAAGATTGATGGGAATATTGTTGGTGTAGCCCCCGTCCACGAAGGTAGCTCCGCCGATCTCCTTACTTTGCAGAAAAGGAAAACAGGCGGCGGAGGCCAGCAGATAATCCGCCAGATGTCCCTGTGGGATTTCCGGCAGGAACAACTCCAATGCCCGTCTGGCGCTGACGTCCACTGTAACGATTCCCAGCTCCCGGGAAGAACGGCGCAGCTGCTGTTCATCCACCAACTGCTTTACCAGCCGGGCCAGGGGAGAGGTATCTACGCCTCCCTCCCGCATGACCTGGCGAAAAAAGCTCCGGTAAATTTCAAGACGGCTGTTTTTGTCCGCTGTCAGATCGGGCATATTTTTCATTACATCGCTGTTGTCCAGGTGGTTCCACAAATGCAGTGCGCCCTCCAGATTCTGCTGAACCATCAGCGCGCCGTTGAGCGCTCCCACTGAGGTGCCGGTAACCACCTGATAATCCATCCCCAGTTCGGCCATGGCTTGCCAGACGCCCACTTCATAAGCTCCCCGGGCGCCGCCGCCGCCCAGCACCACTGCCCGTACCGGCTGCCGCTGTATGTTTTCCATCGGATGCCCCCTGTCTCCTTCCGCTCCGTAACAGATTTTACGGGGAAAGGGGTCTTTTTTACTATTATATCTCCCGGGCCAATTGGATACAACCTCAGAGATGGAAAAGGGGAAGGCTGTGGGATGGATGTGCAGATTGTTCTGCATTCTCCTTGGGACATTTTTCCGGATTGCCTGGAAAACCGGTTTGAAAAAGAGAGAAAATGGCATATGGCGGCAGGAACCAGCCGACGGCGTTATCCGGCGGATCTGCCACAGAACGGTATGACCTGTTGGCAACAAAAACGAAATGGGATTGATCATTTCCCTTGAAACAAAAAGAACCGGATCGCACAGCGCCGCACCGTGTACAGGAGAAGCAAGATCATGTTTTGATCAAAAGCTTCATTGGGCGGGGCCTTCTATGTATCCCTTTTTTAGTTGCTGGTAAAAAAAGAGGGATACGGTTTCTGAAAAGCGGGCGTTAACCCAAAGCCTTGGTGATGATCTGCTCCGCTGTCACTCCCCAGGGGCGGTTGTATCTGGGAATACGGTAGAGGCAGCTTTCGTTGCCCTGTATGACCTTGTAAACCTTTCCCTGAGCATCCAGTGAGGCAGAGAAGCCCAGTTCCAACACCACGGCATAGCTGTCCTCGCTGACCCTGCCAAAGGGATAGGTGAAAGCGGTGGGCATATGGCCTGTCATTTCCTGAAAGCGCTGCTGCAGCTGTCCCAGGTCCTCCCGGAGTACCTGGCGGTATTCCTCCGTGCCTTCTCCCTGCTTTTTGGAAGCTCCCTGCCTGGCGCCGTTCAGACCGTGCAGATCATAGCTGTGGTTCTGGAATTCCACCAGACCGGAAGCCTCCATCTCCTTAATTTGATCCCAGGTGAGATGGGAGTAATTTTCTTTGTTCTCATCCAGCTGGGAATATCGGTCTGTCTCCCGGCCGATGATGGAGATGACTGCTTTGGCCCCATATTCCTGGAGCAGCGGAAAGGCGTTGAGATAATTATTATAATAACCGTCGTCAAAGGTGAGCATTACCGGCTTTTCGGGCAGGTCCCCTGTACCCCGTACATAGGCAACCAGCTGGGAAACGGTGATGGTCTCATATCCTTCCCGCTGCAAAAACTCCAGATCCTGCCGCAGCGCATCCGGCGTAATCACATAATCGCCTGCTTTATTGGGATTGGAATGGATGGAGTGATACATCAGTACCACCATTTCCACCGGTTCAGTCTGGTCCAGGGGCAAAAAGGCTTCCAACGCCGGGTGGGACAACAGCACTGATCCAATGAGCGTTATCGCTGCCGCCGCCAGTCCGCAGCGGATTCGCTTTCCATAATCCATGACGCGTCCTCCTTTCTCCTCTCCTGCTATTTTACGAGGGGAAAGGGTGATTCATGACCATCCGCTGACGACAAGGAGCAGAAGTTGATTCATTCCTGTATGACCAGCGAACAGCGAGTCTGCGGGCTGTCCAAACGACCGTTATTGGCAGGCAGGACGGACGAAGGGTGCTGATGGATCTTGTAAAAGAGATATACATGAATATTCGCATAAATATTTACTTAAAAATTCATTTTTATACTTATTTCACAGTTTTGTCCGATGAAATACCAGTAGTTTTTCTGCTAAAGCAGGAAAAAAGCCCTTTACAACCGCTCTTTTGTGTTGTATAATCATACACATCAACCGGATAAAAATTATCCGAAGCAAAGGAGTGGACGTTATGTCTCCCCTCTATCACCTGGAACTGCGACGAAGCCGATGATGCTTTGCCGGTTCTGTGATCGTTCTGTTAAACAACACCTTTGAAAAGAAGAAAGAATAAAGGAGAAACATACCATGAAAAAGTTCTGGAGCATTTTGCTCGCTTCCATGATGATCCTGTCCATGACTGCCTGCGGCGGCAGCGAAACTCCCGCCTCCTCCTCTTCCAGCGAGGCTGCTCCCGCTTCCAGCAGTGAGGCTGCTTCCAGCGAAGCCGCTTCCGCTTCCAGTGAGGCTGCTTCCAGCGAGGCCTCCGCGGAGACTGCCGATGTGCCCACCATGCCTGATGTTTCCAATGTGGATATGGCTGCGCTGGACGCTCAGATTGACGAGTTGGCCGCCAAAGTCACTCTGGCCAATGAGGGCAAGCTGGTTATGGGCACCTCCGCTGATTTTGCTCCCTATGAGTTCCACATCCTGGACAATGGGGTGGATAAGATCGTAGGCTTTGATGTGGCGCTGGGCCAGGCCATTGCTGATGAGCTGGGCGTGGAGTTTGAGGTAAAGGACATCTCCTTCGATTCCATCCTGATGGAGCTCAACGCCGGTACCATTGATCTGGGTATTGCCGGCTTCTCTCCCACACCTGAGAGAATGGCTGCTGTTGATATGTCCTGCCTGTATTACACCGGTGGTCAGTCCCTGATGATCCGGAAGGCGGATGCTGATAAGTACACCGGTCTTTCCGACTTCGGCGCCGGTAAGTCCGTAGGCGCTCAGACTGGTTCCATCCAGGAAGGCTTGGCCAAGGAGCAGACCCCTGAAGCGGCTCTGGTTTCCCTCCAGACTGTTCCCTCCATCATCATGGAGCTGAAGTCCAACAAGATCGACGCGGCCTATATCGAAACTGTGGTGGCCGAAGGCTACGTCAAGACTCAGGATGACCTGATGATCCTCTGTGAGGTTCCCTTTGACGCGGAAGGTTCCTCTGTCGCTGTCAAGAAGGGCAACACCGAGATGCTGGATTTTGTCAATGCTGTCATCACCAAGGTGGTAGCCAATGGTGATATGGCCAAGTTTGTGGAAGAGGCCAATGAGCTTTCCACCCAGGCGGCAGGCTGAACAAAAGCCGGGTAAATGTCAGTCGGTCCATTCCTCCCTCAGAAAAGGGGGAATGGACCCGCTTTTCATGTGTCCCCCTGGGAAAGAAAGGAGAACCTGAAAGAGATGAGTTTGAATTTTGCGGCTATGGAAAAATACGCCATCTACTTCCAGCAGGGCGTATTGTACACAGTGGTGCTGTCCTTCTTTACGGTGGCCTTCGGTTTTGTCATCGCTCTGGTGCTGGCTCTTATCCGTATTGCCAAACCGGGCCGCAGCACCGGCAGCAAGATCGTGGTGGGCATTCTGCAAACCTTTGCCAAGCTGTATGTGGAGTTTATCCGGGGCACCCCTATGCTGGTACAGCTGTACCTGATGTTCTATGTGGTTTTTGGTACCATGGGACTGAAAGCTCCTCAGTTTACCCTGTTCGGCTTTGTGCAGGGAGACCGGCTGATCCCCGGTATTATCGCGCTGTCTCTCAACAGCGGCGCTTATGTTTCCGAGATCATCCGGGCTGGTATTCAGGGTATCGATTACGGCCAGACGGAAGCTGCCCGCTCCTTGGGTATGACCGCGGCCCAGAATATGCGGTATATCGTGCTGCCTCAGGCGATCAAGAATATTCTGCCTGCCATTGCCAATGAATTTGTTACCATCATCAAGGAATCCTCCATCTGCTCGGTGCTGGGAATGCAGGAGCTGATGTACAACGCCAAGCTGGTGCAGGGCGCGTCCTTCCTGCCGGCAGAGCCGCTGGTGATCGTCACCATTCTGTATCTCTGCCTGACTGTGCCTACATCCAAAGTCATTCAGTATTTCGAGAGGAGGATGAGCCGTGGCGACAAGCGGTAATCTCATCGAGGTCAAAAATCTTTGCAAGTCCTTTGCCGGCAACAAGATCCATGCTCTCAACGATGTCAGTCTGGATATCCATAAAGGGGATGTGGTGGTCATCGTCGGTCCTTCCGGTTCCGGCAAATCCACCTTTCTGCGGAGCCTGAATATGTTGGAAGAGCCCACTTCCGGTCATGTGATCGTGGAAGGGGTGGACATCGCCGGCAAAAAGGTGAATCTGAATCGGCACCGCCAGAAGATGGGCATGGTGTTTCAGCATTTTAATTTGTTCCCTCACCTGACCATCCTGGAGAATATGGTGCTGGCTCCCATGAAGGTGAAAAAAATGCCCCGGCAGGAGGCGGAGGAGCTTGCTCTCCGGCTGTTGGACCGGGTAGGGCTGAAGGATCGGGCCAACGCTTATCCCATTCAGCTCTCCGGCGGACAGAAGCAGCGTATCGCCATTGTCCGGGCTTTGTGTATGCAGCCGGAAGTGATGCTTTTTGATGAGCCTACCTCTGCCCTGGACCCTGAAATGGTGGGTGAAGTGCTGGAAGTTATGCGGAGCCTGGCCAAGGAAGGAATGACCATGGTGGTGGTTACCCATGAGATGGGATTTGCCAGAGAGGTGGCTACACGGGTAATCTTTATGGATGCGGGAAAAATTGTGGAGGAAAATAACCCTCAGGAATTTTTTACCCATCCCAAGAGCGAACGCCTCAAAGATTTTCTGGCCAAGGTGCTGTAAAGTTTGTTGTTTTGCTGGTGCCCCCGGCGGAGAGATCATCTTTCCGTCGGGGGCGCTGTTGTTTTTTTATAAAGGAACCGGGAATTCCAGAAGCTGGAATATTGCCGGAGCTTTATAAAACAATATTACTTGAAAAGATAAAATTGTAACGTGTATAGTAACATTATTTTTATTTTACGTTGTCGTATTTGACGAAAAAATTCCATAAGCTATATCCATGGAGGAATCGCTTATGGAACGCAAGCACTTTGAAGAATACAAAAAACTTGGCCTGAATATCGCTTATTACAGAAAAGAGCGAGGGCTGTCTCAGATGCAGCTGGCAGATCGGATCGATATCAGCCGTACCCATATGTCACGAATAGAAAACAATGACTGCGCCGTATCATTGGACGTCATTTTCAGCATCGCCAAAGCATTGGAGATTCCTGTGGCAAAGCTGTTTGAATTTCGATGAAAAGCATGGCTTGCCTTAAAGTGAAAGATTCGCCCAGAGGGGAAAGGGGGAGCGGCTTGACTTGGATGGAGTGGCTGGGGGATCTGTTTTTCCCGCCCCGGTGTCTGTTGTGCGGACAGGTGGTGGAGACAGGACGAAAACTATGTACCCGGTGCCATGAAAAATATCGTTTGTCTCCAGAAAAACAGGAATTTACACTGGGGACTATTACCGTGATATCACTGTTTCGGGACAGTGAGGAGAGCCGGCGCGGTGTGAACAAAGTGAAGTTTCAAGGGGATCCCAAGACGCTGGAATACTTTGGCCTGGAAATGGCAAAGATGTTAAGAGACTGCTGTCCGGATCCTCTTTTTGATGGAGTGACCTTTGTCCCCATGCCCACAGAGAGGCAGAAGAACAGAGGCTATAATCAGGCGGAGGTACTGGCCCGTGTGGTGGCCAGGGAACTTGGTGTGCCGCTGATTTCCAATTTGCTGGAAAAGCAGGATATTCTCACTCAACATAATCTGTCCGGCAGTATGCGGAGAAAAAGGGGAAGTGGATGCCGTCTGATTCCAGGTGTACGGCTGCAGGGTGAGCGCTTGCTACTGGTGGATGATATTTGTACGACAGGGACCACGCTGCAGGAGTGCGGATTGCTGCTGCGGCAGGCAGGAGCGTCAGAGGTAGCGGGCATCGTTTTGCTGCGCCGGCAAAAGGATAAGGAATTTTAAGGGGAAGAATCCGTATGCCCAGTATCAGTCTGCTTACAGCAGGAGGAAGACGGTGGAGGTATACTGGCCGAACCCAAGGTTTATGGCTGCTGCAAGGCCGAAAAAGGAAAAGCATCGTAATTTTGCCGCAGGCTGTGGCGGCAGTTTGAATGCTTTTGCCCCTTGCAGGAATGCAGGCGCTCAAAATGAGCCAAAAAGATTCACAAATTAGTCATAATATTCCCTCAAAGCTGCCTTGAAAGCTGGTATTTCCCCGTGATTTGCTTTTGACAAAGACGCCCGATTCATGGTACAATTTACAGGAATCACAGGCAGAAACAAAGAAATTGTCGGACCGGGAACCCTTTTGTTCCCGGCCTCGGAAGGGCCTTGGGCCTATATAGTTTCAAATCCAAAATGAAGGGGTAATCATCGTGTTCAGTAACGATATTGGTATTGATCTGGGAACCGCCACCACGATCATTTATGTCAACGGCAAGGGCATTGTTCTGAAGGAGCCTTCCATCGTGGCTCTGGACAGCAGCAACAAGGTGCTGGCGGTGGGCGACGCTGCCTGCCAGATGCTGGGCAAAACTTCCGACCGTATTCGGGTGGTCCGGCCTTTGGAGGAAGGGGTCATTTCCGACTATGAGGTTACTGAGCAGATGCTCAAGGAGTTTTTCAAGAAAATCAATCCCAGCAAATTCTTCAAGCCCCGGGTTTGTGTCTGCGTTCCCTCTGCCATTACTGAGGTGGAATCCCGGGCTGTCATTGATACAATGATCTCCGCCGGCGCCCGGAATGTATTCCTCATTGAGGAGCCGGTGGCAGCGGCTATCGGCGCTGGAG
The DNA here is from genome assembly GCF_900104675.1 of Angelakisella massiliensis. Classification (GTDB taxonomy): domain Bacteria; phylum Bacillota; class Clostridia; order Oscillospirales; family Ruminococcaceae; genus Angelakisella; species Angelakisella massiliensis. The sequence continues at coordinate 1,446,508 of NZ_LT629945.1, forward strand.
TGGATATCACGGTTCCCGGCGGCGTGGCCATTCTGGATATTGGCGGCGGCACCAGCGATATTGCGGTGCTCTCCCTCAACGGCATCGTGTGCAAAACCTCCCTGAAGATGGCGGGAAACAAGCTCAATTCCACCATCATCAAGCATATCCGCAGCACCTACAATGTTCTGATTGGCGATAATACCGCTGACCGCATCAAGAGAGATATCGCCACTGTCTGGATGGACGGGGTGGAGCCGGTGGAGTATGAGGTGAAGGGACGCAACCTGGTTACCGGCCTGCCTCAGAGAATTACCATCACCAATACGGAGTTGGTGGAACCCTTGCGGGCGGATGTGGAACACATCATCCTGGCTCTTCAGTCGGTGCTGGAGCAGACCCCGCCGGAGCTGGTGGCGGATATCCAGCAAAACGGTCTGATCATGACCGGCGGCGGAGCCATGCTTGGCGGTTTGGACAAGCTCATCAGCAGCCGTATCCGTATCACCGCCCGTCTGGCGGAGAATCCAGTGGAAGCGGTGGCTGTGGGTACAGGTGAATCCTTTGCCTATCTGGGCAAGCTGTACGACGGCTTTGTTACCTATACCCGTTATTCCAGCAAATAAAACAGTTGATCATCAGGGGGCGGCCCGCGCCGTCCCCTTTGTGCGTTTCATGATGGATCAGGAGGAAAGAAATCATGGCGTTTTCCCAAAGGACATTGGAGTTTTTGGTAGAAAACAGGCTGCAAAACAGCAAGGCTTGGTTTGACGAACATAAAGAGGAGTACCGCTTGCTGGTGCTGGAACCGATGATCCAGCTGACGGCGGCGCTGGGTCCTACGGTTCTGGATATTGATCCACAGCTGATTGTGGATCCCCGCCAGGGACGGAGTATCAGCCGGGTGCGTCGGGATAACCGTTTTACCCACGATAAATCCCTGTACCGGGAAGTGATGTGGTGCGTGTTCCTGCGGGACAAAAAGCTGTGGGAAGGGCCTCCCGCCTTTTATTTTGAGATCCGCCCGGACCGGTTCGATTTCGGTTGTGGTTATTATCAGGCAGGAGCCAACACCATGGCGGCCATACGGGAGATGATTCTCCGGAATGATCCGGTTTATCTGGAGGCCAGAAAAGCCTGGAAGGAAGGCGGCTTCCAGCTGGAGGGGGATAGCTACAAACGGAGCAAATATCCCGCCCAACCGGAGGAAAAACGGAACTGGCTGGACCGAAAGACTATGAGCTTCAATAAGGACTGCTTTGATTTCCAGCTGCTGTTTTCTGACCGTCTTGCGGATTATGTGGCCCAGGGTTTTCGGCAGTTGGCGCCGGTGTACCGGTTCTTCCTTCAGGCGGAGGCACGGGGACCGGTAGTGGAGGAGCAGCCTCAGCCTCAGGTTATTCCCCAGCGTCCTGCGGAAATGTGGTAAGCTTTATGATGCCCGCAAGACAGGCGGAATAAATGCAGGACCGCTTCCTGCTTTATTAAAATGAAATTCCCGCATCCTTGAAGATGACGGGATAACGCTGCAAGAGCTTAGAAACCGTGGGGCATCTAAGCTCTTTCTCTTTCAGGGGGCAGAAGCAGGGTACAAGGTGGGGGAAGGCTGCCGGTACAGATCATGCAGGTGGATTTTACAGGGAGCGGTCTGCTTCTCCACTGATTTTACCGCCGCCATATGCAAAAAAATTTTTGTAACCGGAAGGATTTTTTTCCGTCTTATAAACAAAGAAGGGGGTGCGGATGTGGAGGATCATGAGATCGTGACGCTGTACTGGGGACGGGACCCCAGGGCTTTGCTGGAAAGCCAGCGGCAGTACGGCGGATATTGCTATCGGATTGCCTGGAATGTGCTGGAAAATCAAGAGGACAGTGACGAGTGTGTAAACGATACCTGGCTGCGGGCCTGGAACGCCATGCCCCCGCAGCGGCCTTCCCGGCTGTCTCTGTTTCTGGGCAGGATCACCCGAAATCTGGCTTTGGACCGATGGCGGGAAAAACGGGCGGAGCGCCGGGGCGGGGGCAGGGTGTCTTTGGCCCTGGAAGAATTGTCTGAGTGCGTTACCAAAGGGGACAGTACCAGTGAGCAGGTGGAAGCCCACCAGTTGACGGAAGCGATAGGGCATTTTCTGGAAACGCTTCCCCGGGAGGACCGCCAGTTGTTCTTGGGGCGGTACTGGTACTGCCGGACCATAGGGGAACTGGGAATCGTATTTTCTTTGAAAGAGAACGCTGTCAAAACCCGGCTGTTCCGCATTCGGGGAAAGCTCCGGGAGTTTCTGGAAAAGGAGGGGATCGCGGTATGACGGGAGAGGAACGGCTGTTTTATGCCATTGGAGGAGTGGAGGACCGGCTCTTGAAGGACTGCGAGGAACTGTTTTCCCGTCCTGTAACGGTTCGCCGAAAGAAATGGCCGCTTCTGCCGGCGGCTTGCCTTTGCGCTGCATTGGCGGCGGGGCTTCTGCTGCGTTTTTATCAGCCCTTTTGGATGGAGAATGATTTGGAGGGAATTGCTCAGGATGAAGCGGCAGGCAGTGCTTGCAGCAGTTCCAGTATTGGAGGCAGCTCTTATAATGAGGGGGACTGTCCAGTGATTCCCTGGGAAGAGTTGTCTATAGCGGAACAATATACCACCCTGACGATAGAGGGACAGGAATATACTACCAGGCGTACGGAAATCTCCCAAAAGCAGCTGGGTCTGCCGCTGGGGGAGGAGCCCCTCACTGGCTGGGACCCTGTAACCTTTGAAGAGCACAGCACCTTGGCGAAGATCTATACCCTTAAGGACATCAACCTGGCCTGTGGAGTGGCAGTGGAGTTTTCTCAGGAGCCTGGACGATATTGGGTATACGGCGCTTTGGATTACCATCCGGAATCCTTGGGACAGCTGATGGAAAATATGGATCTGGAGCGACAGATGACTTTCGGCGTCCTGCGATATGAGGAGAAGCTCCCATTGGGGCAGACACGCACGGTAGAAGTGGAGTGCCCAGACAATGATTTGATATGGGATCTTCTGCGGCAGCAGGCAGATGCTCCGGCCATCACAAACTATGACCAGTGGATTCTCAGACGGGGCGGACAGGATATTGGGATGGAGATTTCTGTGGATCTCCCACTGTTTGGAGTGGAAAATCTCAGCATGACTTTCACCCGGGACGGCTGGCTGACCACCAATATTTTGGGCCATGGCACTGCCTTCTATCTGGGGGAAATCCGGATGGAGGAGCTGCTGGAGCAGATAAAAGGCCTGGAGGGGAGCATGGAATCCTCCTTCACAGAGCAGGACGGAGAAGCCGTACCATCACGCCCTCCTCAAAGATAGACAGCGCAAGAGGCTGAACATCCGGTCATAGCTAAGCCGGTGGCTGGAAGCAGTCCGATAAGGGCCTGATACCGGTACGCGTTTCAAGGCACACTGAATTTCATTTTTTCCTCATCACTAGCCCCACAAACTGTAAATGGGAACTGCTGTTCTGACGAAGGCTTTTTATCGGTGATCACTTTCTGCTGGCAGCTGGCTTCACTTGATGCTTAAAAAGAAAGCTTTTTGCGGGCACCTTCACTATCAGAGCCGATGGTTTTCCATTTCAATCAAAAAGACCGGCATTCCCTGCTTGGGCACAGGAATGCCGGTCTTTTCACTTTTTCTGCAGGACATGGTGCCTGCTATGCCGAAAATACCAGATATCAAAGCAGGATACCTGAGTTTTTCCTGCAGCTCTTTACACCCTGGGAAAAATCCTCACGTTTCATTGCTGCTGGTCATACCGGGAAGGCGAAGCGTCATTTTTCTCCCGCAGCCTGCGCCTATATCGTTTGGCATTGAGTACTCCGGCGCCAAAGTAAAGGATGATATTGAGAAACTGTACCGTCAGCAGCCAATCGGGGCTTCCTCCATCCAGAAAGTTTTTCAGAAAGGTCAGCGCCCATATTCCACAGCCCACAAACCAGAGCAGATACCAACGGGTCTCCTTTTTCTTCATAGGAATCCCTCCTTTGACGCGTCAGAGCAATTTTCACAGTTTACAGGATAATCCCCACTGCGCCCAGCAGACCGAAAGAGACCACTCCCATGATCAGTCCGGCGGTCAGCACCCCTCCGGTAATGACCAGGAATGCGGGAATGAGCCGCAGCCGCAGTACAGCGGCAATGAGACTGCCGGTCCACGCGCCGGTGCCGGGAGCGGGAACAGCTACAAAGAGAAACAATCCCAGCAGCTCATATTTTCCCAGCTTCCGGGCCTTTTCGTCCGCCTTATCAATGAGCCGCTGAAAAAAGCCGCCGCACACCCCTTTTTTAGCCAGGAAGGTGACCACCTGCTTGGAAAAAAGAATAAGAAAAGGTACCGGCAGAATATTCCCCAGCACCGAGATGGGATAAACCTGCCAGAAGTCCAGCCCCATGGCTACGCCTGCAGGGATGCCGCCCCGCAGCTCCACAATGGGCAGCATGGAGATAAAGAAAACATAAAGATACTTGTTTTTCAGTAAATTCATTAAAAAGTTCATAAGCCGCTCCTTTGTACTTCTGGTTGGACCTGAAGAAAATGGCTTTTGATATGATCAGCTTGGTAGTTTAGGTTTAAAAAAGGAGATGTCAGAAGGAAAAATGCCGGACCCCTGTCCTTTCCCAAGGGGACGACCGATGTTTTCAGGCGCTTCCTCCTTTGGGGAGTTTTCCTCCTGTGGGAAATATGAAGAAACTTCTGGAAATAAGTGGAATTCTGAAGGCTGAAGGGCATAAAACAAAGGTCCCATCGCCTGGTGAAGGGATGTTTCCATGACAGCGCCGTTTTTGTCCGATGCTTTGACCCCTTGTTCGTCGAGGAGATGTTCCTTGTTTGCTGCAAGTATAACTGTTTTCAACCTCCGGGAAAGACTTGGGAATGCTGAAACAGGCATTTGACCTTATTGTATCGGGTTTTTTGAAAAAAGACAATGGCAGGGCAATATTTTTTCTGTTCTTGCGGCGTGGAAAAGAGAAATTCGCACTCACCGGGGACGAGTGTCAAAAAAGTTGTAAATTAATTATGAAGTCTCTTGACAACGGCTGAAAATGATGTAAAATAATAATCGTTAGCACTCGAGATAAATGAGTGCTAAAAATGAAAGGGGCGACAAGTGATGGAACTGGATGAAAGAAAACTGAAAATCCTTGCAGCCATCACGGAAACATATCTTAAAACCGGTGAGCCGGTGGGCTCCAAACTGATCGCGGCGCTTTTGGGCGGCAGGGTTTCCCCCGCCACGGTGCGCAACGATATGGCGGTGCTTTTTGATCTGGGACTGCTGGAACAGCCTCATACCTCCGCGGGACGGGTGCCTTCCCATCTGGGTCTGCGGCTGTATATCGATCAGCTGATGCCAACGCAGCCCTTGACGCTGGAAGAGCGGCAGGAGATCGAGGCGCTTTTCAACCGGCGCAATCCGGACCCGGATAAACTGCTGGAGGATTCCGCACGGGCTCTGGCGAAATATACCAACTGCGCGGCCATTTCCACCACAATGTATAAGCAGAACGCTACAGTTCGTAAAATTGAACTGATTCCGGCCACTGCCCATACAGTAGTGATCCTGCTCATCGCCTCCAACGGTATGATCAAAAATAAGGTCTGCCGTGTGGATTTCCGCCTGACACCCAAGATCGTGGATTTCTTCACCAGCTTTGCCAACTCCAGGCTGGCCGGCAGAGGGATCAACGAAATCACCCGCAATTACATCAACTCCATCTCCTTCTCTCTGGGGGAGTACACCGATATCTTCTCTCCGCTGCTGACGGCAATTTATGATCTGTGCCGGGAAGCAAGCGACGGCAGGATCTATCGCAGCGGCACTTCCAATCTGCTGGAATATGGAGAGCTGCGGCAGATCGCCAATCAGTTGTTCCGGGTCATCAATTCCCGGGAAGAGCTGATGGACCTGATTGACCGGGATGAGAATGGTGTCCGGGTGAGCATCGGCAGGGAAAATCAGAAGCTGGAGCTGGCGGATTCCACCGTTATTATTTCCAAGTATAAAATCGGCGAAGACAGCATGGGGGCTGTGGGGCTGATCGGTCCTATCCGGATGGATTATGCCCGGCTGCTGCCCCACATTGAGTATTTTTCCCAGATGCTCGGCAAACTATTGAACGAGACCCTGGAGGATCAGGATGATCCCGGGGCGTAATACAGAAAGGGGAAAGCGTCTTGTCCAGAAAAGACAGCGAAAAGAAACCAGCGGAGGCTGTGGAGGAAGCAGTGGAAACTGCAGAGAATACGGAAACCGTTGGCTCTGAAGAGACAGCGCAGCAACAAACTCAGCAGCAGGAACCTTCTCCCCAGGAAAAGGAGCTGGAGCAGCTTCGGGGCCAGGTAACGGAAGAAAAAGACCGCTATCTGCGGCTGATGGCAGAATTTGAAAACTATCGCCGCCGTACCACCAAGGAAAAGGAAGCTGCATATCCCGAGGCTGTGGCCAACATTGTCAAAGAGCTGCTGCCGGTGGTGGATAACTTCCAGCGGGCTCTGGAAGCCCCCTGCAGTGATGAAGGTTACCGCAAGGGTGTGGAAATGACCTATGACGGCCTGATGGGAGTGCTGCGTACCATGGGGCTGGAGGAGTTCGGCGAAGTGGGAGAAACCTTTGACGCCAACCTCCACAATGCGGTTATGCACGTTGAAGATGAGAATCTGGGAAAAAATGTGATCTCCCAGGTGTTCCAGAAAGGCTACCGCATCGGCGAACGGATTTTGCGCTACGCCATGGTGCAGACCGCCAATTAAGCAAGTGATCAACCGTCCGGAGGGACGGATTTCATAAAAACAGAACCAAAAATCAAATTTTAAATAGGCGCATTGGGCGCCAATAGGAGGAAACAGATTATGAGTAAGATTATCGGCATCGACCTTGGTACAACCAATTCCTGTGTCGCGGTGCTGGAGGGCGGCGAGGCCGTCGTCATCCCCAACCCCGAGGGCGGCAGAACTACTCCTTCCGTGGTTGCCTTTAAGGATAATGAGAGAATGGTGGGCCAGATTGCAAAGCGTCAGGCCATCACCAATCCTGACCGGACCGTCTCTTCCATCAAACGGCATATGGGCAGCGACTACAAGGTGAATATCGACGGCAAGAGCTACACCCCCCAAGAGATTTCCGCTATGATCCTGCAAAAGCTGAAGAGCGACGCGGAGGCTTATCTGGGTGAGAAGGTCACCGAGGCGGTCATCACCGTCCCTGCATACTTCACTGACGCTCAGCGTCAGGCCACCAAGGACGCGGGCAAGATCGCCGGTCTGGATGTCAAGAGAATCATCAACGAGCCCACTGCCGCTGCTCTGGCTTACGGCATTGATAAGGAAAATGACCAGAAGATCATGGTCTACGACCTGGGCGGCGGTACCTTCGATGTTTCCGTCATCGAGATGGGCGAAGGCGTACAGGAAGTTCTGGCTACCGCCGGTAACAACCACCTGGGCGGCGATGACTTCGATGAGCGGGTGCTCAACTATATGCTCAGCGATTTCAAGGCCAATAACGGCATTGATCTGCGCAACGACAAGATGGCTCTCCAGCGTCTCCGTGAGGCTGCTGAAAAGGCAAAATGCGACCTGTCCGGCATGACCAGCACTCAGGTGAACCTGCCCTATATCACTGCTGACGCCACCGGCCCCAAGCACTTTGAGATGACCATTACCCGGGCGAAGTTCAATGAGCTGACCCACGACCTGGTGGAATCCACCATGGGTCCTGTCCGTCAGGCTCTGTCCGATGCCGGCCTGAAGCCCTCTGATATCAACAAGGTGCTGCTGGTGGGCGGCTCCACCCGTATTCCTGCTGTTCAGGAAGCGGTCAAGGAGTTTATGGGCAAGGATCCCTTCAAGGGCATCAATCCCGATGAATGTGTGGCTGTGGGCGCTGCTCTCCAGGGCGGTGTTCTCACCGGTGATGTCAAGGGCCTGCTGCTGCTGGATGTTACCCCCCTGTCCCTGGGCGTTGAGACCCTGGGCGGCGTGATGACCAAGATCATCGAGCGCAACACCACCATCCCCACCAAGAAGAGCCAGATCTTCACCACCCCTGCTGACAATCAGACCACTGTTGAGGTCCATGTCCTTCAGGGTGAGCGTGAGATGGCTGCTGACAACAAGACCCTGGGCAACTTCAAGCTGACCGATATTCCTGCTGCCCCCAGAGGTGTGCCGCAGATCGAAGTGACCTTTGATATCGATGCCAACGGTATCGTTCATGTTTCCGCCAAGGATCTGACCTCCGGTAAGGAGACCGGTATCACCATCACCTCCTCCACCAATATGTCCAAGGACGATGTGGAGAAGGCTGTCAAGGATGCTGAGCGGTATGCCGAAGAGGATAAGAAGCGCCGTGAGGCTATCGATCTGCGCAACAATGCCGATCAGCTGGTGTTCAATGTAGAGAAGTCCATGAGCGAAATGGGCGACAAGCTGCCCGCCGATGACAAGGCTGCCATTGAAGAGCGGATTAATGCGCTGAAAGAAGCGCTGAAGGGTGACAACCTGGATGAGATCCGCAATAAGATGAATGATGTCCAGGCAAAATTTGCTGACCTTGCTCAGAAGGCCCAGGCCGCCGCTCAGGCTGCTGGAGCTGCCGGCGCTCAGCCCGGTGCGGAGCCGCCCAAGAATGATGACGGTTATGTGGATGCCGATTACAGATCGGTAGATAACAACTGATAAGGCCCCCTGACGGGGCGTTGCGGGCAGGGCGGCGGTGCCGTCCTGCCCCCGCCTGTGTTCACAGGCCAATGGACAGAATCTAGTGAAAGGGTCCGTATTGCGGGAGCAATGCCCCTTGCGGAATGAGGGTGAACATTTTGCCGGAAAAAAGAGATTATTATGAGGTACTGGGGGTCTCTAAAGGCTGCAGCGAGGATGAACTGAAAAAGGCCTACCGAAAACTGGCCAAAAAGTACCATCCCGACCTGAATCCCGGTGATAAAGAGGCGGAAGCAAAATTCAAAGAGGTCAATGAGGCTTACGAGATCCTGTCTGATAAAGATAAACGGGCCCGTTACGATCAGTTCGGCCATGCGGGGGTAGATCCCAACTATGGTGCGGGCGCTCCCGGAGGAGCCGGCGGATTCGGCGGATTCAGCGGCGGCTTTGGGGATTTGGGAGATATTTTTGGAGACCTGTTTGGCAGCGGTTTTGGTTTTGGCGGCAGCACCAGGACCCGGGACCCCAATGGTCCGGTCCGGGGCAGCGATGTGGGCTGCCAGGTGGTGCTCAGCTTTATGGAAGCGGTCAAGGGCTGCAAAAAGCAGATCACCTTCCAGCGGCTGGAAAACTGCAGTGACTGCGGCGGCAGCGGCGCTTCTGCCGGCAGCAAGCCGGAGACCTGCCCCAACTGTCACGGCAGCGGCCAGGTGCGGACAGTTCGCTCCATCCCCGGTTTGGGCAGTGTCCAGACCACCAGCGCATGCCCCCGCTGCGGCGGCAAAGGAAAGATCATCAGCAATCCCTGTAAGAAATGCGGCGGCAAGGGTCGTGTCCGGGTCACCAAGACCCTGGAGGTCAGTATCCCCGCTGGTATTGATGATGATCAGACCTTCGCAGTGCGGGGACAGGGCGATCAGGGAATCAACGGCGGTCCTTCCGGCGATGTCCATGTGACAGTGTCGGTGCGGCCTGATCCCCTCTTCAACCGGGACGGTTTCAACATCTGGTGCGATATTCCCATTACCTATACACAGGCTGTGCTGGGTGACGATATCGTGGTGCCCACGGTGGATGGCCGGGTGGAATATCATGTTCCCGAAGGTACCCAGAACGGTGCGGTATTCCGTCTGCGGGATAAGGGTGTGCCTTCCCCCAGCGGCCGCGGCAGAGGCGACCAGTATGTTCGGGTGAACATTGAAGTACCCAAGGGCCTGACCAAAAACCAGAAGGATAAGCTTCGGGAGTTTGAGGCAAGCCTCAGCGACAAGAACTATAATAAACGCCAGGGCTTCTTTGACAAGCTCCGGGAAAAATTTGAAAATAAATAAAGCAGCCTTTTAAATAAGCTGCCGGGATTCGTTCCGGCGGCTTATTTTTGTTATGAGTGGAAACCAACGGCTTTGCCGGCGAAGGCATCATGTAAAAAGCTTTATTTTGGGGCATCGGGCAAAGCAAGAGATAAACAGGTGATCGCTGTCCATAAAAGCTTTCTCAAAACAGGGGCTGCCTGTTTGGGGGCCGTGGGGCAAGTGATGCAAGCAAAATAAAATTCAGTATTCTTTGAGACATATGCAGGAAACGGCCCTTCAGAGCTTGAGCAAACCATCCGCTCAGCGGGCAGTTTTAACTGCGGGCTTTGCGGGGCGGCGGGCAATACGCTGAAAGCTGCTCTCTGGCAACAGATAAAGGCAGTGGGCCGATGTTTTGCCCCGGTTTTTTTCCCTGTGCAGCGGCGCAGAACCATCAGTTACAAAAAACGCCCCCCTGCTTTTAACGGCAGAGGGGCGGTATGCTTGGGATCAGAATGAATATTTTCCAATTTGGATTGCAGCCAATTACAGCACGCAGCCTGATCAATGACTTGTTTCATCTTTGAGAAAGTCACATTGCAGCGAAGTAAGGAAAACCGCAGAAAAGGCAGATGAAGGATACCGCTCAGATTACCAGCAGACCCAGCGCATCCAGAACCGAACTGACCAGAACAGCAATAATAAAGATGGGCGCGATATAGCGGATCATAACAATAAACAGCTTCTCCCGGTGGAAATGGGAAGAGTGCTTTACTTCGCTCAAAATAGAATCCACGCCGATACCTTTGGAAACAAAAATACAGGTGCAGAAAGCAGCCACAGGCATCATCACGGAATTGCTGATAAAATCCAGAGAATCCAGGATGTTTTTCCCAAGGAAGGTGATTGCCGACCAGGGACCATGTCCCAGGGAAGAGGGGATACCAAGCGCAAGGCATATGACCAGCACCGCCATGCAGGCCTGGGGACGGGAAATGTGGAACTGATCCAGGAAAATGGATACAATGGCTTCCATCAGCGAGATGGTGGAGGTAATGGCTGCAAAAAGGACCAGCAGGAAGAAGATCGCTCCTATGATCCCGCCCATATTCATGCTGGCAAACACCTTGGGAATGGTGATGAACATCAGCCCCGCGCCGGCATTGAGAGCATCAGCGTCCCCGCCGGAGTAGGCAAAAACAGCGGGAATGATGATCAGACCGGCCAAAAAGGCGATGCCGGTGTCAAAGATTTCGATCTGTCCCACGCAATGGGCAAGGTCGGTATCCTTTTTCATATAGGAACCGTAAGTGATCATGATGCCCATAGCCAGCGACATGGAATAGAACATCTGCCCCATAGCGGCCACTACCGTCATCACCGAAAAGCGGGAGGGATCGGGAAGGATGTAATACAGCACCCCTTCCCAGGCTCCAGGCCGGGTAATGGAGAAGATAGCGATGATGACAGACAGAATCACCAGAAAAGGCATGAGGATTTTGCTGCATTTTTCGATGCCCTTTTCAACGCCCATCATCACCACAGCAAAAGTGGCCAGCAGACACAGCAGAAACCAGAAAATCGGCGACCAGGTGCTGCGGATAAAAGCGGAAAAATAACCATCGGCTGCGGCTTGCTGTCCGCCTCCGGTGAGGTAAGTGAACAGGTATTTGGCAACCCAGCCGCTGATGACCGTGTAATAGGGGAGAATGATCATTGGCACCAGCGAGGAGAGAATTCCTACAAAACCGAATCTTTTGTCCAGTGCGCGATAGGCTCCAACAGCGCTCAATCCGGTTTTCCGGCCGATGGCGATTTCAGCGGTCATCAGTGTAAAGCCGAAGGTGACAGCCAGGATGATATAGACCAGCAAAAAGATGCCGCCTCCATATTTGGCGGCCAGATAGGGAAATCTCCAGATATTGCCCAGGCCGACTGCGGAACCGGCAGCGGCCAATACGAACCCGATCCGACTGGTAAAACTGCTTCTGGCGGATGATTCCATAAAAACCCTCTTTCCGCTGCCGGATAAATTTTGAAAAAGAAAGGGCAGCCGGTATATTATGACATAAATACCTTTCATTTTCAATGTTACAGGGAAGGTTGAATGGAGTTTTTGGGTTCTTTTCTCCGCTTTTGAGAAAAGGAAGGGCCTTTATCGTGAAAAAGGACGAATTTTATTTCCCCGATACCTCATCTCAGGATAAACAATTTCCCTGAACTGTCAAAAAGGCCCCATCATCCACAGGGGAGTTGGGAAGCCTCTGGGGATAATGGAGCCTGTGAAAATAACAATGGCTGCTGATTTATTGTGCGGTTCCGGTCTGCCGGAGGTTGTGACGGAACAGCAGGACAGCAGTGCCGATAATGATGACATATCCCACCAGGCTCCAGCCATCCGGCAGCTGGTCGAAGATGAAGAAGCCCAAAACGGCGGAAAACAGAACCTGGGAGTAGTCGAATACGGAGATCTCCTTCGCAGGGGCAAAGCCATAGGCAGCGGTGACGCCAAATTGTCCCACAGAAGCCGCGCATCCCGCCAGAATCAGAATACCCAACTGTTCCAAGGTCATGGGGACATAGTGGAAAGCGATCCAGGGCAGCACCGCCAGGCAGGAGAAGAGGGAAAAGAAAAGCACGATAGCGGCTCCAGGTTCACCTCGCTGGGTCAGTCCCCGGACGCAGGTATAAGCCGCGCCGGAAAAACAAGCACCCAACAATCCGATGATGGAAGGAAATACCGCGGAAAAGTCCAGGGAGGGGTGGACAATAAACAGACAGCCGCAAAAGGCTGCCGCCACAGCCAGCTTCTGAATATTGTCTGCCCGTTCCCGCAGAAACAGCGCGGAGAAGATGATAACAAAGAAAGGAGTGAGCTTGTTGATGATGGAGGCGTCGGAAAGAATCAGGTGGTCCACCGCGTAATAATTGCACAGCAACCCGGCTGTTCCCAGGGAAGCCCTCAGTATCAGCAGAGGAAGATTAGGACGCTGCCAGTACCGTGTGGGCAGTTTGCTGCGCCACAGCATCCAGCCGGCCACCACCGCGGCCACCACATTACGGAAGAAGGCTTTCTGCACCGAAGGCAGGTCGCCCGCCAGCTTGACAAACACGTTCATCAGCGCGAAACCCAGGGCGGACAGCAGGATGCAGCAGATTCCCCGGGCGGTGGGGCTGAGGGAAGAAAAGAAGCGCTTCATGTCCGCTGTACCTCCGAGGTCCCTTTTTCCCGCAGGTAGGTGGATTCCAGGTCCGCAAGGTGCAGCTTGACTGCCAGAGGATATTTATCGTAGGCCAGGCTGATGGCAAAGCTGCCGCCCCGACAGGCTTCGTCAAAGCCCCCCATATGCCAGCGGATGGCAGTGGCCTCCGCCGGTTTGAGCCGGACGAACCGCTCGATGAGAAAGACACTTTTTTCCCCGTGACCGTAGGGGAAGGAATCCTCCACTACATAATAGGGCTTTTTCTCCCACTGGCCGGTCTGTTCGTTTTTCACATTCCGGGTGGAGACCTTATAGAACTGGGCTTTGCACAGATCGTGGAGAAGGGCGCACAGAGCGAAGCTTTCGGGGTTATCTTCGCCCTCCACAAAGTGTTTTTCCATCATCGTCTCATACACGCTCACCGAATGCATCACCAGTCCTCCCGCGCAGGCGCAATGAAAGCGGGTGCTGGCGGGGGCGGTGAAAAAATCGGTCCCCTGGAGCCATTTCAGCAGCTCCTGGGCCCCTTCACGATGAATATTCTGCTCATAAATGTCCAAAAAACGCTGTTTGTAATCGAGGTTCAGGTCCATAATGGTCGGTTCTCCTTTTTGGATATTACGGCGGAAAAGAACGTTTTTCTCCTTCTATGTATTGGAAGCGGAGGAGAAACGGATACTTTCCCAAGGCTTACCAGAGGCATTATAGCATATTTTCTCCGGTTATGGTAAGATAAAGGAAAAAAGGAGGCGGTTTGTATGAAAAAGGCGTTTGCGGTTACGGGATTTATTCTGGGGATTGTTGGAGTAGTGTCCGGGGCGGCTGCGGTGGTTTTCAGCAGCATCAGCCTGGGAAGCAGAAAATAAGTTTTTTGGGTGTCCGGAAGAAAAAATGGAAAAAGAAAAATTACCCCTTGATTTTCCGGACAAGGTGTTGTATAATAGCAAAGCACCCAACGGAGGCGTAGCTCAGCTGGTCAGAGTGCCTGCTTCACACGCAGGAGGTCCACGGTTCGAGCCCGTGCGTCTCCACCAAAGAAATAAATCCGAACCTGTTTTATGAGGTTCGGATTTATTTTTTTCTATCAGAAGTTAGTACCTTGCGATGAATTGGCAGGAGCTCCCTGCAAAGTATGTTGGACCAACTGCTTCACCGAAAAATGCTTCGGGTTCAGGTATGGTCTGCCTTCCTCAATGAGGTCGAACAGGTGAAAATCAAAGGGCAGCCTTTCATCGCTGAGAAAATCATCGTTGATCCAAAGGATGGAGGAAAACTCCTCTGGTAAATGATCGGTACAGGTACAAAAAAGGACTTCCTCATCCAGGGAAGGAACACCGATGCAGCTCAGGCTGTACTCCAAAGTGTCCCCCAGAAATTTTTCCCGGTATCGCTCCAGGATGAAGGCCCACCGTTCCTTTCGATCCACATATCCAATGAGGTTTTCCGGTATGGTCTTCACACCGTCCCTTTCCCATTGCCCGGAAGGATCAAAATACAGCGAGTTCCACAGTCCCCGAAAAACTCCGCAGGTTACTTCACTGAGAAAATATCCCCCTACGATGGCCTCCAGTTTCCCGAACAGAGAGATGGAAACAGGAGGCTTCTCCTTTGGGGTGGCGAACAGATTTCCGAGCTCAATCATTCTGCGCACCTTCCTTTCTTTTAAACAGTATATCATACCACCAGATTTTTCCTCAACACAGTTATATCAGGGAAGCGAAAGTGATTGAAAAAAGCTTTTGTGTTGGAAATCTGCCGAATTTTTAAGAAAAATGTGCCTTGCCTCTGCTTTTCTCTCCATGTTACAATAAAGCACAAAGTAAAAGAACAGGAGCCACATCTTTTGCCGGAACGGAACCAAGCTTTTCTTTTTCCAGAACCGGTCATGAGAACAGTGGTTCCATTTTTTCGGATGGGAAGACCTCAAAAAGGGAGGAAGCAATATGGAGGAAATCAAAAAACTGGCGGACCGCATGACGGCGGAAACGGAAAAGATCATTGTGGGCAAGACCCATCAGATCCGTCTGATCTTGATGGCGGTGCTCAGCGAAGGCCATGTGCTGCTGGATGATCTGCCTGGGGTGGGTAAAACCACGCTGGTCAAAACTCTTTCCAAGGTGCTGGGCTGCGACAGCCGAAGGGTGCAGTTTACCCCGGACCTGCTGCCGTCGGATATTGTGGGTATGAGGATCTACGATCAGCAGCGGGGACAGTTCCAGCTGATGGAGGGCCCTGTGATGACCAATCTGCTGCTGGCGGATGAAATCAACCGGGCAATTCCCCGCACCCAGTCCGCCCTGCTGGAATCCATGGAGGAGCGTCAGGTGACCATCGACGGTCAAACTCACCCACTGCCCCAGCCCTTCCTAGTGATGGCCACCCAGAATCCGGTGGAATCGGAGAGCACCTTCCGGCTGCCGGCAGCACAGATGGACCGCTTTCTCATCCGCCTTTCCCTGGGCTATCCCCAGCAGAAGGAGGAGGAGGCGATGCTGGCCAATCTGGGTAACGGTATCCCGATGGACAAGGTGGGACGGGTGGCGAATCCGGAGCTGCTGTGCCGCCTCCAGAAAGAGGCGCTGGAGGTACAGGTGGCCCCCAACGTTACCGCTTATATGGTTTCCATTACTCAGGCCACCCGCAGCCATCCTCAGCTGAAGCTGGGAGCCAGTCCCCGTGGTTCACGGGCGCTGTACCGGGCTTCCAAGGCGTGGGCGGCAATGGCGGGCCGGGATTTTGTAACGCCGGATGATGTACAGACACTGGTGGAGCCGGTATTGGCCCATCGCCTGCTGCCCACCAATGAGGCTCGGGTGGCGGGAGCCACAGCAGGGTCTGTTTTGCAGGAGATCCTCACTGCCGTACCGGTGCCCCCTGGACGGGAGGAGCGCTTCTGATGGCTGTCAAAAAGATGGGCGGTCATATTGATCCCTATGGCAGCAGTCTGCTCATCGGCCCTGTGGCTCTGGCGGTATGGGGAGTGCTGCTGATTGCGGCGATCCTCACAGGACAGACGCTTTTTTCCCTGCTGTTGCTGGGAGCTCTGCTGACCGCTCTTTTGGCCCGGCTGTGGGGCCTCGGTTCCCTTAAAAATGTAAGGGTAGGACTGCGGGCCGATACCACCCGGGTCTACGCCGGAGACCGGCTGACGCTGACCTACCAGGTGGAGAACGGAAAATTTCTCCCCCTCATCTGGCTGGAGGTCCTCCAGCGCCTGCCCAAGGATGGGTGCATGGAACCGGAGGACCAGGAGCTGTTGGGGGAAATGCCTCTGCCGGAGGAGGAGCTGGAACAGGTACGCAGCCGGTATGCCCAAGCGGTGCGGGAAGCGGAAAAGAATCCGGACCAGGGGAAGAAGCTGGGACCGCTGGTGGAGACCTGTCCGGCGCTGCGAAGCAAATTTTCCTTTGTGCTGTGGTATCAGCAGCTGGAATGGGACTGTGTCTGGCTGGCAAAAAAGCGGGGACTGTGGCATCCCAAGGAGCTGCTCCTGCGGTCAGGAGATGGGTTCGGTCTGGCTCAGGCGGAGCAGTTGTGTCCTGTGGAGAAAAAGCCCCTTCTGGTGGTCTATCCCAAGCTGGTGCCGGTAAACGCGGCTCCTCTCCTGGGTAATTTATGGGAAGCGCAGACCGGTTCCGCCGGTACCTACGAGGATTGTACCATCCTTCGGGGAGAGCGGGATTACCAATGGGGAGACCCCTGGAAACGGATCGACTGGCGGGTGGCAGCCCGGGGCGGCGGCTTGCAGGTGAAGCTCTATGAGACCATCCAGCCCAAATCCATCCATTTCCTTTTGGACGGCGCCTCTTTTCTGGGACGCAGCGAAGACAACCGGGAGCTGGAGGAGGCTATCAGTATTGTGGCCTCCCTGATGGTGAACTTATCCGCCGCTCAGGTCCACTGCGGGCTGAGTTTGCCCAGGACTCCCTCCATGGCCTCTGCGGACCTGTTTCCGGGGGAGGAGACCACCGCTGACGATCTGCTTTTGTATCTGGCAGGCTTCCGCTGCATGGGCGATGTGACACGGCTGGATGGCCTGCGGCTGGCAGGACTGCGGGAGCGGATGGGGCAGGTGTATCTGGTTACCTGGAAGGACAGCGACGCTGGAAATCAGATCCTGCTGGAATCAATGGGCAGCGGCGGCGTCACCATCCTCACCTGGGAGACACCCCAGGAACAAGGAGCGGGAGAATACCGGGTTCTGCCGCTCCGTTCCCTGAAAGGAGGTGCGCCCCATGGATGAACAGCGGTATTTTACCCGCTTCTGCACCCTGTTTACCGAAGGAATGTTCCTTTGCTGTCTTTTCGCCATGATCGGCGGCATCAACTCCCAGCCCCCTCAAAGTCTGGAGGCGCTTCCTTATACGCTGTGGTGCGGTATAGCAGGGTTAGTGATGACCTGGTTTTTGGGAAAGGAACGGACGGTTCCTCAGCTGGCTTTGTTTGGTACGGCGCTGTGGGCGCTGGGTTCCGGGGTGGTCCTGGCCCTTTCCTCCCTGGATGGGGTGACCGGATATGCCTTCGGGCTGTTGTTTGTGGCTGAGCCGCTGCTGCGGAGCGTCCAAATAGAGCTGAAACCGGCAGGAAAACGTCAGGCACTGAATCTGTTGGAGCTTTCAGTCCTGGGAACAGCGCTGATGCTGCTGGCAGGAGCGGGAGGTTTTTCTCTGCCTCCTATGGGCCGGGAACTGCTGGTGCTGACCATTCCCCTCAATCTCTTCCATTTAGTCCGCAGCCGTGTTGCGGGAGGAAAAACAGCCGCTCAGGTTTCGGGACGGTTTGTGGGGATGTTGGGAGCGGTTCTTACAGCAGGAGCCATTGCGCTGCTGACAATGGTGATGATAGCTGCCGCTTCCCAACCGGCCAGAAAGCTGCTGTCCGCTTTTTTCGGGGGTATCGTAGCCGGATTTACCTGGATCGGAGATCTCCTCAGCCGGGGTATCATGTGGCTCATTCTGCTGCTGCCCCCAGCTGACGAAGGCTACTGGGCAGAGATGCAGCAGGCAGCCCTGGAAAAGACGCCCCAGGCCCAGGAAGCCCTGGTCAATACTCTGCCCCCCTGGGCGGCGGGAATAGCGCTGCTGGTGATTCTGATACTGGCTGTGGCTGCTGCTGCCGCTTTGCTGCGCGGCGTCCGGGTGGGCCGTATCGGGGGCAAAAGGGTGAAAGCAAAAGCCAAGGTCCGTCGTCCCGGATTATGGAGCGCTTTGAGACGCTGGGGCAGCGGTACCATGGAGCGGTTCCGCTTTTGGCTGAGATCGGTGCGTTTCCGCCATACTCCCCAGGGTCTGCTGATTCGTTTGGAGCGATGGGCCATCCTCCACCGCTGCCCCAGAAAACCGGGGGAAACCTGTCGGGCTTTTCTGGAACGCATAGGGAGCCAGCCTCGTTTTCAAAGTGGAAGAGAAGAGCTTTCCCTGATGGCGGAGGCGCTGGATCGGATTTACTACAAGGGAGAAAAAATTGCGTTGGAGCGAAATGTGACCCAACGTTTGGAGCGGCTGCTGGAGGGAAAGGAATAACTAGCGGCAGCGAAAATGGATAGGACCGGACACTTCCAGGGGGACCCAGTCCCCCTGGATACGCCGCATGGTTCCTGACGAAACCAGCGGCGATACCCCCGGTTTTGCGCCCCAGTGGGCGTGGGTCGAGGTATAAAAATCAGGCATTTATGATTTTGAATTTTGTTTGCTCTTTAAAACAGGCTTTTCTGCAGTTTGAGGCGGCGGGGTTTATCCCCGCCGCCTCGCAGTTTGCCGGCAACCTTATTTTTATAAAGAAGTAAAGACAAAAACTTGTTTTGGCGGCAGGCAGCCAGCGTTTTTATCCCTCTGCCTCGGTTCCTGCCCCACAGATATAAAAAGCGTAGCTGGCAGTTCCGCCATAGCCGTGTTCCGGCTTCCACCGGGCCTGAACCTCATAGACAAAGGCTCCTGGTTTCAGGGTGATCTCCATTCCATTGAATGAGACCTCTTCACTGTCCGTTTCAGGCTGGGACCAGTACCGGTCGCTCCAACAGCGGACCCACAGAATTTCATCCGGTTCCACCTGAAAGCGGAGAAGGGCCGTTTGTTCGGTCGTTTCCAGCAGTGTCAGCATTTCTTTGCAGTCCAATGGATGGAGACTGTCTGCGATGATGAAATCATCGGTGCCGTCGTGATTTTTCTTCTGCCAGGAGTAACCGCCTCTCAGGGCTTCAACACAGGTGCTGTCGCTGACAACACTAAGCGTCGGGGGCTGCTCCAGGATAACAGGAGCGTCGCCGCTGTCAAGGAGCTGGTTGCCGTAGGCGTTGAGGGCGTTACAGGGATCGTGGGCAGTGCGGTACCCGATCCCGTCGATGACCAGAAAGGGAGAATAGGCCAAAACAGTCCTTTCCCGCCCATCATCCATTACCAGGGTGAACAGCACCCCTTGTCCCGCGTACTGGGTATAGGAATCATCCCGATCATAAATCACAGTGTCCCGCAGCAGCTCCGCCAGCTTCTGGTGATCGGTGACCTCCAGGGTGATATCCGGCGGCGTCAGAGTGACGGAGGCAAAGAGAATGTCCTGCGGGTCCAGTCCTTTAAAAGGTCTTTTTGCCCCGCCTTCGCCCAACAGCACAAGGGTTCCCAACAATATTACAGCCACAAGAGCTGACAAAAAAATCTTTTTTCTGCTCATAAAAACGCCTCCCTTTTTGGATGCCTTTGTATTGTTTCTTTCATCCATAACAGACGAAAAAAGTGCTCAAAGGTTACATCTTTCCAAATTCTAGGGGCGATGGAGAAAAAACTTTTCGCTGTAAAAGGGGAGAAAGACAGAAGAAGGCTGAAAAAGATGGATTTTTGAGAAAAGGTGTAAAGGAAAAACCTTGACAACACCCCGGAAAGCCGCTATAATAGCAAAGGTTGAATGAATGTAAAGTAATTTTCTTTACAAGAGGGGGCGTTGGTGTGGCCAAAAACCTGGAAATCTCCATCCTGCTGGATTTCTATGGCAGTATGCTCACCGACAAACAGCGGGATGTGGTGGAGCTTTATTACAATGAGGATCTTTCCCTGGCGGAGATCGCCGCCCACAGCGGCATCACCAGGCAGGGGGTCCGGGATTCCATCAAGCGGGCGGAAGCACAGCTGACGGAATATGAAGAGCGGCTCCATCTGGCGGCCAGGTTCCGGGATATTCAGGAATCTTTGGAGGAGATCATCTTTCAGGCAAAAGAGATCCAGGATTTCAACCGGCGGTTCGGGGCTCATAATGAAATTTTCGACCGAACCCAGCGGATCATCCAGCTGGCCAACCATATTGATGAAGAAGAATAAGGAAAGCGGGGAGAACGCCTCATGGCCTTTGAGGGATTGACCGAAAAGCTTACAGCAACTTTCAAAAAACTGAAAAACCGCGGCAAGCTCAGCGAATCCGACGTCAAGGAAGCCATGCGGGAAGTTCGTCTGGCCCTGCTGGAAGCGGACGTCAACTATAAGGTGGCCAAAGAGTTTGTGGCCAACGTCACCGCCAAGGCGGTGGGCGAGGAAGTGCTGAGCAGCATGACCCCCGCCCAGCAGGTCATCAAGATCGTCAATGAGGAACTGACCGCGCTGATGGGTTCCACCAACGAGCGGCTGAACCTTACTTCCCGCATTCCCAACGTCATCCTTATGTGCGGCCTTCAGGGTTCCGGTAAAACCACCCATTCTGCCAAGCTGGCTTATCACTTCCGCAGTCAGGGCAAACGTCCTCTGCTGGTGGCGGCGGATGTTTACCGTCCCGCGGCTATTGATCAGCTGAAAGTAGTGGGCGAAAAGGCTGGTGTTCCGGTCTTTGAAATGGGTCAGACCGATCCCGTGGAGATCGTCAACAAGGCCCTCCGCCAGGCAAAGGATTACGGCAATGATATTGTGATCATCGATACCGCCGGACGCCTTCATATTGATGAGGCGCTGATGGATGAACTCAAACGGGTCAAGGAAGCCTCCCAGCCTCAGGAGATCCTGCTGGTCATCGATGCTATGACCGGTCAGGATGCGGTGAATGTGGCAACCAGCTTCGACCAGGCGCTGGGCATCACCGGTGTGATCCTCACCAAGCTGGACGGCGATACCCGCGGCGGCGCGGCCCTCTCTGTGCGGGCGGCAACGGGAAAGCCGATCAAATTTGCCGGTACCGGCGAAAAAATCGGGGACCTGGAGCCCTTTTATCCGGACCGGATGGCCTCCCGTATTTTGGGAATGGGAGATGTTCTCAGCCTCATTGAGAAGGCGGCCGGACAGGTGGATGAGAAAAAGGCCGTCCAGATGGCCAAGAAGCTCAAGGATGGCCTCGATTTCAACGACCTGCTGGAGCAGATGGGCCAGATGAAAAAGATGGGTTCGCTCAGCAAGCTGGTGGAGATGATCCCCGGCGCCAATAAAGTAAGCGATGAGGAGCTGGCCAAGGGTGAGGAACAGATGAAGCGCACCGAAGCCATCATCCTGTCCATGACCCCGGAGGAGCGCGCGAAGCCCGCCCTCATCACCCCGCCCAGAAAGCGGCGCATCGCCGCCGGCAGCGGTACCAAGGTGGAGGACGTCAACCGTCTGCTGCGCCAGCTGGAGGAAACCCAGAAGATGGTGAAAAAGCTGGGCGGCTTAAAGAAGAAAAAAGGCCGTCTGCCCTTTGGCGGGATGCCGCCGATGCCGGGAGTATGATCCCAGCGGAATTTTAAGAAGGATTCTCCCGGTGACCGCCGGTTGAATAGAAAATATTTTATTTTGGAGGAAAAATAAATGGCTGTTAAAATCAGACTGCGCCGCATGGGCGCCAAGAAAGCTCCCTTCTATCGTATCGTTGTTGCGGATTCCCGCTATCCCAGAAACGGCCGCTTCATTGAGGAAGTGGGCTACTATGATCCCACCAAGGAGCCCTCTGTGGTCAAGGTAGACGCTGAGAAGACCAAGAAGTGGATCGCCAACGGCGCTCAGCCCACCGACACTGTCAAGAACATTCTGAAGAACGAGGGCATCCTGTAAAAAGGCTTTGGAGAGCGTCCGAAATCCTTCAGACGCCATCTTTAAGCCCTCCGGCGGGAGAAAATCAAGCTCCTTTCCGCCTGCGGGACCCCTCATCGGAGGAGGAGAATTATGGAAAACCTGATCGTAGCGATTGCCAGAGGTCTTGTGGACGACAAGGACGCTGTTACCGTTACCGCCGACGCGCCTTTGGAGGATGGCACCATTGTGTATCATCTTCATGTGGGCCCTGACGATATGGGCCGCGTCATCGGCAAGCAGGGACGGATCGCCAAGGCGATCCGTACAGTAGTTCGCGCCGCTGCCAGCA
Source organism: Angelakisella massiliensis (assembly GCF_900104675.1). GTDB lineage: Bacteria > Bacillota > Clostridia > Oscillospirales > Ruminococcaceae > Angelakisella > Angelakisella massiliensis. The sequence continues at coordinate 1,468,960 of NZ_LT629945.1, forward strand.
AGGTGGATCAAAAGGCAGCAGTGGAGATCGACTGACGGCAGAGCAGGATTGGATCGGAACGGGACCGTGGAACATACGGCCCCGTCCTTTTTTCAGTGGGAGGAAGGAAGCCGATGAAAAAAGAATTTTTGGAATGCGGCAAAATCGTATCGGTTCATGGCCTTCGGGGAGATGTGCGGGTACAGCCTTGGGGAGATTCTCCCGAGGACCTGTGTGCCTTGAAGACCCTTTACCTGGACGGCGGAAAAACTGCTGTGGAGGTGGAACGGGCACGGGTACAGAAAAACATGGTGCTTCTCAAGCTTCGGGGCTGTGATACCCCGGAGGCGGCCCAGGCCCTGCGCAACAAGGTGCTTTATATCCATCGCAGCCAGGAAAGTCTGGAGGAAGGGCAGTACTATCTTCAGGACCTGCTGGGGATGCAGGTGTACGATGCCGATACCGGTAAACTTTACGGAGAATTGTGTGACTGGTCGGAAACCGGGGCGAATGATGTTTATCATATCCGCTTTGCCGACGGCAAAGAGCGGCTGATTCCCGCAATCCCTCAGGTGATCGTCAAGGTGGACGTGGAGGGAGAGCGGATGGAGATCCGGCCCCTGAAAGGACTTTTTGACGATGAGCCTGAGAATTGATATCGCCACCCTTTTTCCCGATATGTGCCGCCGGGTCACAGAGGAGAGCATTATTGGCCGGGCGGTGAAGGCCGGGAAGCTGGATATTCGGGTGCACAACATCCGGGAATACGCTTTCAACAAATGGAACCGGGTGGATGACACTACCTATGGCGGCGGGATGGGGATGCTGATGCAGGCGGAGCCCATCTATCTCTGCTGGCAGGATGTGGCGGTGGATCTGCCGAAGAATCCTCATGTGATCTATATGAGCCCCCAGGGAAAGCCGCTGACCCAGCAAAGGGCCCTGGAGCTGTCCAAAATGGAATCGCTGTTCATCCTCTGCGGTCACTATGAAGGGGTGGATCAGCGGGTGCTGGATGAGATTGTGGATGAGGAGATTTCCATTGGCGATTATGTGCTCACCGGTGGGGAGCTGGGAGCGCTGGTGCTGGTGGATTGTGTGGGGCGTCTCTGTCCCGGAGTGCTGTCCAACGATCTCTGTTTTGAGGAAGAAAGCCATTATAACGGTCTGCTGGAGTATCCCCAGTATACCAAGCCGGCGGTATGGCGGGGCAGAGAGGTGCCGGAAATTTTGCTCAGCGGTGACCATGGCCGCATCCGGGATTGGCGGAGGGAGCAGTCCCTTCTCAACACCCTGCACAAACGGCCGGATCTGCTGGAAAAGGCGCCTTTGACCGACCGTGACAAAGTGTTTTTGGCTAAAACGCGTCAGCAGGAGGAGCCAAGCTCCCGGGACACTGAAGCCGCGGAAAACGACAAATGCGACATATAAGCTTGCTTGTGTCAGCTAAAAAGTTGCTTTTCCACCTAGTAAAGTGTACAATATGCTGGTGTTGTTGAAAACTTTGTAGTGACAACGCACAAATAAGAACCTTTGAATGGGGCAATATATAGAAAACAGGCAGAAAATGCCTTCGAAAGGCCAGTTTCGGGAAATTTACCGTTGACTGATAAAAGCAAATTGTTTTATAATTTAGCATGAACCTGGCCAAACTGAAATTTGCTGCATAGGAGAGATCGAATTATGTATGTAAAAGAAGTAACCGTCCAGAACCACGTTGGCCTGCACGCTCGTCCCGCTACCTTCTTTATCCAGAAGGCGAATGAGTTCAAGTCCTCCATTTGGGTGGAGAAAGAGGAGCGCAGAGTGAATGCCAAGAGCCTGTTGGGCGTTTTGTCCCTGGGCATTGTTGGCGGCACCACCATCAAGATCATCGCGGATGGCTCTGATGAGCAGCAGTCCGTAGAGGCGCTGGTAAAGCTGATTGATTCTGGTTTTGCCGAGTAATCAAAGCTGAACAAAAGTTACTGGAAGGTGCGTAGTCAGACCGCTGGCCACGCACCTTTTGCCCGTTTGAAGGTGTTTGGGGGGAGGTGGAAGAATGGATGAGCAGCGTCTGGCGCAGCTGCGGAAAAAAACGCTGCTGCTGCCTCAGGAGCCTGGGGTCTATCTGATGAAGGACAAGAGCGGGACCATCATCTATGTGGGCAAAGCCAAGTCCCTGAAAAATCGGGTCTCCTCTTACTTTCGCTCGGTGGAAAAGCACCTGCCCAAGGTGTATAAAATGGTGGAGCATGTCCAGGATTTTGATTATATCGTCACCGACAGCGAATTTGAGGCGCTGGTGCTGGAATGCAGTCTCATCAAACTTCACAACCCCAAATATAACATCCTGCTGAAGGATGACAAGGGCTATCATTACATCCGGGTTTCCAAGGGCCCTTACAGCCGCATCACGGCGGAAAAGCAGAGGACCGACCCGGATTCCACCTATCTGGGGCCCTATGTTTCCAGTATGGTGGTCAATGAAACGGTGGACGAGGTGGTGAAGGTTTTCCGTTTGCCCACCTGCAACCGCCGTTTTCCCGAAGATTTCAGAAAGGCGCGTCCCTGCCTGAACTATCATATCAAGCAGTGCATGGGAGTTTGTACCGGCAAAGTATCGCTGGAGACCTATCAGGAAGCTCTCCAGGAGGCGCTGGAGTTTATTAAAAAGGGCGGCAGCCAATCGGTGGAAAGCCTGACCAAAAAGATGGAGCAGGCCGCCGAGGAGCTGGACTTTGAGCGGGCGGCCCGGCTGCGGGACAGGCTCCGGGCTATTGACCGGGTCACCCAGCAGCAGAAGGTGATTGCGTACAACCACGCCAGCCTGGACGTTATCGCCGTGGTGCAGCATGAGGAAACGGTGTACCTGGCGGTGCTGGTGTTCCGGGAGGGACGCCTGCGGGATAAAAAGAGCTTTGCTGTGGACTATTTTGAGTCGGTGGACCATGTGCTGCTGGAATTTATCCTCAGTTATTACCAGCCGGGAGATGATATTCCCGCCGAGGTGTTTGTGGACCGGGACTTTGAGGACCGGGAAATGGCGGCCCAGGTAGTTTCCGGCAGAAGCAGCCGCAAGCTGGTCATCACTGTTCCCCAGCGAGGGCAGCCCCTTCAGCTGGTGGAAATGGCCCGCAACAACGCCGCCCAGGAGCTGGCCAGAAAGACCAGCCGCACAGGCCGGGAGCTGACCGCTGTGGACGAGCTGGGGCAGCTGCTGGGGATGGACCGTCCGCCTGCCTATCTGGAGGCCTATGATATTTCCAATATCGGCGGACAGACCATTGTAGGCGGAATGGTGGTGTTCGAGAATGGACGCCCCCAGAAAAAATACTATAAACGTTTCACCATCCGGGACCAGGACGGCCCCGACGACTATGCCGCCATGGACCAGATGCTTTCCCGGAGACTGGAACGGTATCTTCATCACGAGGGAGCTGCCGATGGCTTTGAACGCCTGCCTGACTTGTGGCTCATCGACGGCGGCGCGGGTCATGTCCATGTGGCCCGGACAGTGCTGGAGCGGTATGGAGTGCAGATCCCGGTGTTCGGCATGGTGAAGGATTCCCGGCACCGCACCAGGGCCATCACCGCGGATGACCGGGAGATCTCCATCAGCCAGAGCCGCAGGGTATTTGCGCTGGTAACAGCGGTGCAGGATGAGGTACACCGCTATTCCATTGAATTTTCCCGGAAAAGCCATCAGAAAAGCGGCATGACTACCCGCCTGGTATCGGTGGAAGGAATCGGAGAGGGAAGGGCGGCGGCATTATTCCGTCACTTCAAAACCTATAAGGCATTGTGCGAGGCAACACAGGAGCAGCTGGCCCAGGTGAAGGGAATGAACCGGACCGCAGCAGCCAATTTGTACCAATTCCTTCACCAAAATGATGAAAAAGATTGACACCGAAGCTCAGGTTTAATAAGATAGTAGAAGAACACCCTTGGATTATGCAGCGGGGTCTGTAAAAGTCTGATGATGTCAGCTGGAATTTTTGCTTTCCGGCGGAAATGGAGTATACCTTTGAGAGTCATTACCGGTACAGCAAGAGGAAGAAAACTTGTAACTTTAGAGGGAATGGATGTCCGCCCCACCACCGATATGGTCAAGGAGGCCATGTTCAGCATCCTCCAGTTTGAAGTGGAAGGGGCCAGCGTTGCCGATTTGTTTTGCGGCTCCGGCCAGCTGGGCATTGAGGCCCTCAGCCGCGGGGCGCGGTATTGCGTGTTTGTGGACCAGTCCCGGGATTCCCAGAATATCACCCGCCAGAATTTGCAGTCCACCGGTCTGGCGCAAAATTCCAAAGTGGCGGCGATGGACTGCCTCTCCTTTCTGCGCACCACCTCCGGCGGCTTTGACATCGTGCTGATGGATCCGCCCTACGGCAAGGGGCTGGCGGCAGCGGCGCTTCCCCTGGCGGCTGAAAAAATGTCTCCCGGAGGCGTGATTCTTTGCGAAACAGGCAAAGAGGAAGAATTGCCGGAACAGGCGGGGGACTTTGTCCTTTACAGAACCTATCGCTATGGCAAGATCAAGCTGTGGGTCTATCGCCGCGGACAGGAGGAGGAAAACGCATGAAAACAGTGGTATGCCCCGGCAGCTTTGACCCTGTGACCAACGGTCATATGGATATTATCCGCCGGGCCAGCGGTTTGTTTGACCGGGTGGTGGTGCTGGTAGCCGCCAATCAGGAAAAGCGCAATCATTTTACTCCCGTGGAGCGGAAAGCCATGATCGAAAAGGTTCTGGCGCAGGACCCGTCCATGAGCAACGTGGTGGTGGATCTGTTTGACGGACTGCTGGTGGATTATATTGCCGCCTGCGGCGCCAGCGCCATTGTCAAGGGCCTCCGGGCTGTGTCGGACTTTGAATATGAGTTCCAGATGGCCATGACCAATCATAAGCTGCTGCCCCAGTGTGAGACCATCTTTTTTACCCCCAGCCCTCAGAATATGTATCTCAGCTCCAGCATTGTCCGACAGGTGGGAGGCTTAGGCGGCGATATTTCCAGCTTTGTTCCCTCCTGCATTCATGATGAGATCCGGGCGAAGCTTCTGGAGGAGCACCAGAATATGAGCCGGTAAAAAGCGCGGCACTTCGCTGCCTGTATCGGCGGAGGGTTCCGCTTGATACCACAGGTCCGGGAATGGCCGGTATGCCGGCAGCTTTCCCAAAAGGGAGGATTTACGAATGGCTAACATCGACGTATTACTCAATAATCTGGACGAAGTGCTGGAGAATTCCATGAATCTCCCGCTCTCCGGCGGCAGATGCATTGTGGACGCGGACAAGGTCCGGGATATTATCGATGAGATCCGTCTGAATATGCCCACCGAGATCAAGCAGGCCAAAGCGGTGGTGGCGGACCGCAATGAGATTTTGTCCATGGCCAGAAAGGAAGCGGAGGGGCTGATCCGCAAAGCGGAGGAGCGGGCCAAGGCTCTGGTAGATCAGGCGGCCATCACCCGCCAGGCCAACGCAAAGGCGCTGGCAATGCTCAACGAGGCCAATCAGAAGGCCACTGAGATCATGACCCAGGCCACCACCAAGGCTTCCGATCTCACCAGCCAGACCACCAGCAAGGCCACCGATACGCTGACTCAGGCAAATCTTCGTTCCAGAGAGATGAAGCAGGCGGCTTATGATTTTTCCGAAAACGCTCTGCGGGCTACGGAGGAATCACTGGCCAAGGCCCTGGCAGAGGTGCGGGCTACCCGTCAGGCGCTGAAAACCACTGCGGTGGAGTCCATGAGGGGCGCCCAAGGGGCTGGTCAAAGCGGCGTGCCCGGTCAAAAGGGCTGACAAAACAGAATTTTTACGGTGAAGAACGCTGTGTCTTCCGTTTCTTTCAAGAGGCGGCAGACACAGCGTTTTTTTATTGCTCGTAAACAGGATGGGAATTGGGAAAAGACGGTTTTTGACAGACTAAAAAATTCAATGGAGATGAAATGGTGGTACCCAATAAAAATTTAAAGAACTTTTTTCTCTGTGATTTTATGAAGAAAAGGAGAACAGGATGGTGCGGGGTGTTCACCACCATTCACCACCACACCATTCAAAACCGGATGTTAAGAGTGGTGAAAAGCTTCCTCTGCAATCACTTTCAACCAATTTTCCACTGATTTTTCTCCTTTCATCACCACCAGTGAATAAATCCTCCTTTACAGCGCCCTCTTGTTTTTGTGTAGAGAAGGTGTCGAAGATTGGCGAAAATACAGCATTTATCACGACTTTTCCAGAAAAAACCACCACCTTTGCAAATCCACCCTCTTGCGCTAAATGGTGGTTTGTATTATAATTTTGGTACATGGTGGTGAAAAGCGGTTAATTTATGGTGCTCAGTGGTTAAAAACTTCTGAAAAGGTGGTGGGAAGGATGCTCATAGGACAATACGAACACAGTATTGACGCCAAGGGCAGAATGAACTTTCCCGCCAAATTTCGGGAGGACCTGGGGGATAGTTTTATCATCACCAAGGGTCTGAAGCCCTGCGTGGCGGTTTATTCCATGGAGGGCTGGAAGGCGTTTGAAGAAAAGGTGAATCGACAGCCGGAAGCCAAGGCCATGGAACTGAGGCACTTTTATTTTGCCAGCGCCACCGAGGTGGAGCCGGACCGCCAGGGAAGGATCGTCATCCCCAGCCATCTGCGGGAGTATGCCAACCTGGAAAAGGAAGTGCTGGTCATTGGTACCGCTCCTTTGGCGGAGATCTGGAACAAGTCCGCCTGGAAGGAATATAACGCCACCCTCACCGCCCAGCGGATGATGGAGACGCTGGATTCCCTCAATGATTTTTAACGGGAGGCAACAGGCTGATGGAATTTTCCCACAAGTCGGTGCTGCTTGAGGAGTGCATCGATGGACTTCATATACAGCCCGATGGGATTTATGTGGACGGCACTGCCGGCGGAGCAGGTCATTCCCGGGAAATCGCCCGGCGTCTGACCACAGGGCGGCTGTTTGCTTTGGACAAGGACCCCACGGCGGTGGCAGTGGCCACCGAAAGGCTGGCCTCCTTTCCCACGGCGAAGGTGATTCACACCGATTTTGCCGATATGCCGGCGGTACTGGCTGAACAGGGGATCGTCCCCGGCACGGTCAACGGCATTTTGCTGGATCTGGGGGTTTCCTCCTACCAGCTGGATACAGCGGAACGGGGCTTTTCTTATATGCAGGACGCGCCTCTGGACATGAGAATGAGCCAGGAAGGACTGAGCGCCTGGGATATCGTCAATACTTATGATGTCAGCTCTCTGGCCCGGATCATCCGGGAGTTTGGAGAGGAACATTACGCCCTGCCCATCGCCAAGAAGATCGCCCGGGCAAGGCAGGACCATCCCATCGACACCACAGGGCAGCTGGTGGAGCTGATTCGTCAGGCCATTCCTCCCAAAGCCCGCAGCGAGGGAGGACATCCGGCCAAGCGTACCTTTCAGGCCATCCGTATCGCCGTCAACAGCGAGTTGGACAGCCTCTCCCGGTGCCTGGATACCGCCTTTGAGCTGCTGGCCCCCGGCGGCCGGTTTGTGATTATCACTTTTCATTCCCTGGAGGACCGGATGGTCAAGCAAAAATTTGCCGCGCTGTGCCGTGGCTGCACCTGTCCGCCGGATTTTCCCGTGTGCGTCTGCGGCAACAAGCCACGGGCAAAGCTGATCAACCGTAAGCCCATTGAGGCGGGAGAAGAGGAGCTTGCGGAAAACAGCCGCAGCAAATCAGCAAAGCTGAGGATTTTGGAAAAGCTGTAAGCTTTCACAAAAAAAGAGTTAAAAGCAAACAAAAGGAAGAAGAAAGGAGCGAACCGTCATGCGAAACAGTGCGGCGCCCAAATATTTGGCCGGGACAACCAGCACAGCCAAGGATTACGATTTGTCCCGTTATGAAGAAGAGCAGCGGGAAGTACAGCCGGAACTGACGGTCCGTTCCGGCAAGGAGATGAAGCCCACCGTCAACAAGCTGCGCCTGTTTGTATGCGCGGTGCTGGTGGTGGCGCTGGTTTCTCTGAGTATCTGCAACAACGTTATGATGATCGAGCTGGGAGACCAGTTAGAAACTTATAACGCTCAGCTGGCGGAGCTTCAGGAGGAAACCCTCCGCCTTCAGTCCAAGCTGGAGGGAACCACATCCCTTTCTGATGTACAGCAGTATGCTTCCTCCAACCTGGCTATGGGGCCGGTGGAGAGCTATCAGATCACCTATGTGAACCTGGGAGTGGAAGACAGCGTGGAGCGCACAGAAAACACACCGGACAATACCCCGGTTTACATTCTGATGCAAACCCTTGGTGGATTGCTGGAATACCTGCACATTGGTTAAAATAAATATAGAACAACAAACTAAGAGGTAAGCGAACAAGATTCCTTAGCTCTTAGTTTTTATTCGGAGGTTTTTTCGGCCCCCGGCAGCAAGGAGAGTGATGGAATGATGTTCAAACTGTCAGGAAACAGCACACGTTTTCGGCTGATCGTGGTGGGAGTGCTGCTGACAGTGGTGGGCTTTGGATGGGTGATACGGAATCTGTATCAGATTCAGTTGGTCAACGGTGATTTTTATCAGCAGCGGGCGGTGGCCCAGCAGCTGCGCACCACCTCCATCAACGCCAACCGGGGAGCCATTTACGACACCAATATGAATAAGCTGGCGGTATCCGCCACTGTATGGACAGTCCTCTTTTCTCCCGCCGACATCACCGACGCGGAAGCGGAGGTGCTGGCCGATGGTATGAGCGAGATCCTGGGTGTGGACCGGGAGTTTATTATTGAAAAGGCCAAGAACAAAAAGAACTATTACCAGGTGGTCAAGCGGAAGGTGGATAAGGAGGTGGCCGATCAGGTCATCGAATTCGCCAGCAAAAACGGCATCAAGGGCGTTTCCCTGGAGGAGGATACCAAGAGGTATTATCCTTACGGTTCTTTGGCTTCTACGGTGCTGGGCTTTGTCAATGGTGAAAACCAGGGCGCTTACGGCCTGGAGGCTTACTACAACAACACCCTCAGCGGAACTCCCGGGCGGGTGGTATCCGCCAAAAACGCCTGGGGCAACGATATGTCGTTCCAATACCAGGATATGTACCAGCCCCAGGATGGCAACAGCATTGTGCTGACCATTGATCAAACGGTCCAGTCAGTGATGGAGCGGCATCTGCGCACCGCGGTCATTGAGCACGGGGTCCGCAACCGGGCTGCCGCGATCTTTATGGACGTCAATACCGGGGCGATTTTGGGTATGGTGACCATGCCGGATTTCGATCCAAACAATCCAAATGAAATCGCCGATGCCGCTACCAAAGCGGAGCTGGATGCCATGGACCAGGATTCTGAGGAATACCAGCAGCGGCTCTTTGAAGCCCAGACGGAGCAGTGGAACAACAAATGTATTTCCGAGCCCAACGAGCCTGGTTCGGTTTTCAAGATCATCACCCTGTCCTCAGCGCTGGAGACTGGTTCGGTGGAGCCGGAGGATCATTTCTATTGCCCCGGCTACCATATGGTGGGCAGCATCCGCAAAAGCTGCTGGAAGACAGCGGGGCATGGGGATCAAACCCTGACCCAGGCGGTGGAGAATTCCTGCAACCCTGCCTTCATGATGATCGGTCAGGCGCTGGGCGCCCACAATTTCTACCAATATTTCGCCAGCTTTGGCCTGACCCAGCCTACCGGTATTTCTTTGCCCGGTGAGGCGGGGAGCATCTACCACAGTGAGGAAGCTTTGGCCAATCCCCTGGATTACGAAAACTCTCTGACCAGCTGTTCCTTCGGTCAGACCTTCAAGGTCACTCCCATCCAGCTGATCACCGCGGTGTCCGCGGCGGTCAACGGCGGCTATCTCTACCAGCCCTACCTGGTCAAACAGGTGCTGGACAGCCAGGGAAACGTGGTGGAGAACATTGAGCCCCAGATGAAGCGCCAGGTCATCTCTGAGGAGACCTCCGCCGAGGTGGCCAAAATGCTGGAAAGCGTCGTGGTCAACGGTTCCGGCCGCAACGCCTACATCCCCGGCTACCGCATCGGCGGCAAGACCGGTACTTCTGAAAAAATCGACCTTTACAACCAGACCGGTGAGATGCGCTACATCCTTTCCTTCACCGGTGTGGCGCCCATGGACGATCCCCAGTACGCCTGCCTGGTGCTGCTGGATGAGCCGGACCTGGACAGCGCCAATGCTTACGGTTCCACCATCGCCGCCCCCATTGTGGGCTCCATCTTCTCTGAGGTGCTGCCTTATCTGGGTGTAGAGAAGGTCTACAACGAGCGGGAATTGGAGCAGGCAGACGTTTATCTGGATAATCAGGTGGGCAAAGGCCCTCACGCTGCCCAGAGTGCCCTGACTCAAAAGGGGCTGAACAGTGAAATTCTGGGTGCGGGCGGTACAGTGGTGGCTCAGGTCCCTGAGGCCGGTACCAAGGTTCCTCCCGGCAGTACGGTGATGCTCTTTACCGACGAGGCTTCCCAGTCCGAGCAGGTGGTGGTTCCCGACGTTCGGGGCAAGAGCGGTCTGGCGGCAAATCAAATGATCCTCAATGCCGGGCTGAACATCCGGGTCACGGGAGTGGGAGTGGAAAACCAGTACGCCGTGGCCGCAAAACAGGATATCGCCGGCGGTACCAAAGTACCCCGGGGAACAGTGATCACCGTGGACTTTGCCAATTCCTCCATGCAAAATATTTACTGACAGTGAAACTCCCATGGCCGCTGCCGGGGAGGAAAGGAGCGTGGGCCTTATGACCCTGGATCAGTATCTTTTGGATCTATCCTATCGTACAAATCTGCAGCATCCGCAGCAGACAGAGATTACCGCCCTCACCAGTGATTCCCGTCAGATCCGTCCCGGCTGCATCTTTGTCTGCATCAAAGGGGGAAAATTCGACGGTCATACCGCTGCTCCTCAGGCGCTTGCGGAGGGAGCCGCCGCTGTGGTGACAGAGCGGGATCTGGGCCTTGAAAAGCAGATTGTGGTAGAAAACACCCGCAGCGCCTACGCTTTGCTGTGTGCCGCCCATTTCGGTCATCCCTCCCGGCGGCTGAAGCTCATCGGCGTCACCGGTACCAATGGCAAAACCACCGTGACCTATCTGCTCAAAAGCATTCTCACTGCCTGCGGCAAAAAAACAGGATTGCTGGGCACCATCCATAATGAGATCCTGGATATGGTCTTGCCTGCCAAATACACCACTCCCGACCCCTATCAGCTCCATGCCATGCTTGCCAGAATGGTGGAAGCGGGCTGTGAATATGTGGTGATGGAAACCTCCTCCCACGCCCTGGACCAGCATCGCCTGGATGGCTGCTCCTTTGAGGCTGGCATCTTTACCAACCTCACCCAGGACCACCTGGATTATCATGGAACGATGGAAAACTACTTCCAGGCCAAGGCAAAGCTGTTCGGGCTGGCCAAAAGGGCTGTGGTCAACGGGGATGACCCCTATGGACGCAGGCTGAAAGAGAGCCTGGGGGCCGGATGTGTCACCTGGTCCCTGGAAGGGGATGAGGCTGATTACGCTGCCAGGGAGATCACCTTCGGAGCGGATGGAAGCCGGTTTCTTTTCACCAATAAAGGAGGATTGTCTCTGCGGGTATCCATCCCCATGCCGGGACGTTTTTCCGTCTCCAACGCTATGGCGGCAGCGGTGACCGCTGTGGAGCTGGGCTTTGCCCCGGAGGATGTGGCAAAAGGGTTGGCTGCCTGCACCGGCGTTACCGGCCGTGCGGAAGTGATCCCCACCGGGCGGAATTTCACGGTGATACGGGATTATGCCCATACCCCCGATGGCCTGGAGAAGATCACCAGCACTCTGCGGGAGTTTGCCACCGGACGGATCATGACGCTGTTCGGCTGCGCCGGCAACCGGGACCGGACCAAGCGCCCCGATATGGTGCGGTGCGCCGCCCGGTATTCGGATTTTATCGTCCTCACCTCCGACAATCCCCGGGATGAGGACCCCATCCAGATCATAGAGGACGCAAAGCCTGGATTTGACAAATGTGACACACCCTATATAATTATTCCTGACCGATATACGGCGCTGATTTGGGCGCTGGAGCATATCCAGCCGGGAGATATCCTGCTGCTGGCGGGAAAGGGTCATGAGGACTATCAGGTGCTCCATGACGAGACCATTTATTTTGATGAAAAGGTTTTGGTGGAGCAGCTGCTGGCGGAAATGCCGGAAAAATAAACGACAAGGCGGTTTGTGATTGTGGAGAAGTGTAGTGTCAGCGATATTGCCCGGGCCTTGGGTACCGCCTGGACAGGGACGGCAGAGGTCAGCAGCCTTTGCACTGATTCCCGTGAGGCGGCGCCGGGGAGCCTGTTTGTGGCCATTCCCGGAGAACGGGTGGATGGTCATGATTTTGTGAGCAAGGCTCTTGCTCAGGGAGCCACCTGCGCTCTGGTGGAGCGTCCGGGGGATTATCCGCCGGAAAAAACACTGCTGGTGCCAAACACTGTGGAGGCCATGCTTACGCTGGCGGCTTGGTATCGGAGCAAATTTTCCCCCAAGGTGGTGGGGGTGACCGGCAGTGTGGGCAAAACCACCACCAAGGATATGATCGCAGCGGTGCTGTCGGCCAGATTTCGCACCATCAAAACCATCGGCAACCAGAACAATGAGATCGGCGCCCCCAGGACCCTGCTTTCCATCGGCGCGGACACCCAGGCAGCGGTGGTGGAAATGGGAATGTGCGGTTTTGGGGAGATCCGGGCTTTGGCTCAGGCGGCAAAGCCGGATGTGGGCGTGATCACCAACATCGGCGTTTCTCACCTGGAGCAGCTGGGCACCCGGGAAAATATCCTCAAAGCAAAGCTGGAGCTGGCGGATTGTCTGCCCGATGGCGCGCCTCTGTTTCTCTGTAGGGACAATGACCTGCTCTCAGGGGTAAAGATTCCCCGTCTGCGGGTGATTTTCTATGGTCTCGACAAAAAGGACTGTGCCATTGGTGGTATGATACAGGAAAGCACCCCCACCCGGACCACCTTCCTCATCCGTTGGCAGGGCAGGGAATATCCCGCCCAGGTTCCCGGAGCGGGAAAGCATCTGGTCCTCAACGCCCTGGCCGCTTTCGGCATTGGTGTGGAGCTGGGAATGACTCCGGAGGAAGCGGTGGCGGCGCTGGAGCATTATGTTCCATCAGGAATGCGCCAGCATGTGGTGGAAAAAGGCGGTCTGACCGTGGTGGAGGACTGCTACAATGCCAGCCCCGATTCGGTGAAGGCGGCGCTGGACGCCATGAAGGACTTCCCCTGTCGGGGACGGCGGATCGCGGTGCTGTCCGATATGCTGGAGCTGGGCAGTCAGACGGTGCAGGGACATCGGGACTGCGGCCGCCGGGCGGCAGAAGACGGGGTGGACGCCCTGTTCCTCTTTGGAGATCAGGCAGAGGAGTATGCTGCCGGGGCCCGGGATGGTGGGCTGGAGGAGATCCGCATCCTGCCGGACCGGGAGGCGCTGGCTCAGGCGCTGCTTCAGGCTGCTGGGCCAGGGGATCTGATCTGGTTCAAAGCGAGCCATTCCATGCGTCTGGAAGAGACGATCGAGCTGTTTTATCAGGGCCTGGAGGAACAGGCCGCCAAATAACGACACAGCCGCTTCGGCGGCGGAAATGGATGTACAACGATGGATGGATTATGGATCATTTCCGCGGTGGTCATTTCTTTTGGTATCACCGCCATTTCAGGGATCTGGCTGCTGCCGATCCTGCGCAAGCTGAAATTCGGGCAGACTATTCTGGATATTGGTCCCAAATGGCACAAAAATAAGCAGGGTACCCCCACCATGGGCGGACTGATGTTTATTATTGGCGTCACTGTGTCGGTGGTGGTCAGCTATATGCTGCTGCGTTTCAATTCCCCCCTGGGGGAGCGCCCCGACAGCCCCATGATCAAGGCACGGCTGCTGTACGGTCTGATGCTGGCCATCGCCTTTGGTCTTATCGGCTTTGCGGATGACTATATCAAAATCATCCGCAAGCACAACGAGGGCCTTACCCCCCGGCAGAAGCTGCTGCTGCAAACCATGTTTGGTATCATCTATCTGCTGCTCCTTTACATCAGCGGCAGCCGCTCCACTGTATTGACCTTTCCTTTTCTGGGCAGTATTGATATTGGGATTCTTTATTATCCCTTTGCCCTTTTCGCTATTCTCGCCTTGTCTAATGCCGTCAATTTCACCGACGGTCTGGATGGGCTGCTGTCGTCGGTCACCTTTGTGGTGGGCATCGCCTATATGATCATCACCTCCATCCTTCAGATGTGGGAGATGGGCATTATGGCGGCGGCTATGGCCGGCGGCTGCCTGGGCTTTCTCATCTGGAACTTTTACCCCGCCAAGGTGTTCATGGGGGATACAGGCTCTCTGTTCCTGGGGGGATTGATCATCGCCCTGGCCTTCGGCACCGGTCTGCCGGTCTACATCGTCCTTATCGGACTGATTTATGTGGTGGAGGCCGCTTCGGTGGTCATCCAGATGACCTATTTCAAGCTTACCCACGGCAAACGCATCTTCAAAATGAGCCCCATCCACCATCATTTTGAGCTATGCGGCTACAGCGAGGTACAGATCGTGGTAGCCTTCACGCTGGTGACAGCGGTGGCTTCTGTGCTGGCTATTTGGGCGGTGCGGCTGCTGTAAACTGCTGCCGGATTCTGGATTTCGTAAAGGAGGTGACGCCCCTTGTCCCTGCTGTTTGGCGACAAAAAACGCCCGCAATACGCCAAGGGCGGTGTGGATCTGACCTTTCTGCTGTTTGTGCTGGTGCTGCTGGTGTTTGGACTGGTGATGATGTTTTCCGCCAGCTATGCTTATGCCTATTATTATGATGGCAACAGTTTCCATTACATCACCCGTCAATTGATTTTCGCCATTATGGGCTTGGGCGCCATGGCCTTCTTTGCTTCCTGGGATTATCATATCTGGCATCGGTTCGCCTGGCTGTCTTTGGCGGTATCGGTGGTGCTGCTGATTTTGGTGTTTACCCAGCCCTCTGTCAACGATGCCCACCGGTGGATCTGGATCGGCAGCCAGAGCTTCCAGCCCTCAGAGATCGCGAAATTTTCTCTGGTACTGGTGTTTGCTCACATGATTTCCATCAATTACGACAAGATGAAAACCTTCCGCTATGGTATTCTTCCCTTCGGTGTGATTCTGGTACTGCTGGCGGGTCTGATTATGCCGGAGCCACATCTGTCTGCCACCGTTCTGGTAGTGCTGCTGGGAGCGGTGATGATCTTCGTGGGAGGAGCCAGCCTCAAATGGTTCGGCCTGGCGGCCTTGGGCGGCGGAGCCCTGGCAGGTGTGGCCATGATGATCCCCGCGATCCGTGACCGGGCCATGTACCGGATCGAAATTTGGCTGGATCCCTTTCTGGACCCTCAGGGGGCGGGATTTCAGACGGTGCAGTCCCTGTATGCTATCGGTTCCGGCGGATTGCTGGGAGCGGGCATCGGCAATTCCCGTCAGAAATATCTGTTCCTGCCGGAGCCGCAGAATGACTTCGTTTTCGCGGTAGTTTGCGAGGAGCTGGGCTTTGTGGGGGCAGTGCTGGTGATTCTTTTCTTTGCTCTGCTGGTATGGCGGGGGTTGATGATCGCTGTCAAAGCCAGGGATCGCTTCGGCACCATGCTTGCCACCGGTCTTACCGCCCAGGTGGGGCTTCAGGCGGTGCTGAATGTGGCGGTGGTCACCAACAGCATCCCCAACACTGGCATCAGCCTTCCCTTTTTCTCTTATGGAGGCACGTCGTTAATGATGCTGCTGGCCCAGATGGGCATTATTTTGTCGATATCGCGCCAGACGGCGCTGGAGAAGGAGTAGTATCCTCATGAAAAAAATCCTCTTCGCCTGCGGCGGCACCGCGGGCCATATTAACCCGGCTCTGTCCGTGGCCACCATCATCCGGCGGCAGCACCCGGAGATCCAGATCCGTTTTGCAGGCAATCCCGATGGTATGGAAGCCCGGCTGGTGCCCAAAGCGGGCTTTGAGTTTGTTCCTTTTCGCTCCATGGGCATCCAGCGGAAGCTGACCCCCTACAATATTTACCGAAACGTTAAATCGGTGCTGCTGCTGATGACGGCGGAGGGAAGAGCCCGAAAGGTCCTGCGGGAGTTTGAGCCGGATGTGGTGATGGGTACCGGCGGTTATGTCAGCGGACCGCTGCTGCTGGCGGCTTCCCATTTGGGCATCCCCACCCTGACTCATGAGCAGAACGCTTTTCCCGGGGTGACCACCAAGCTGCTGTCGAAGCACGTAACCAAGGTGCTGCTGGCGGTGGAAGCGGCGAAAAAGCATCTGGACCCAAACGGCACCTATGAGGTGGTAGGCAATCCTGTGCGTCCGGAAATCCTTACAGCGGACCGGGCGGCGTCCCGAAAAGCCCTGGGAGTGAAGGAAGATCAGTTCTGTCTGCTGTCCTTCGGCGGCAGTCTGGGAGCCCAGCGGGTCAATGAGGCGGTGGCGGACGTCATGGCATGGCACGCGCCGCTGGGAAGCATCCATCATATCCACGCCACCGGACAGTACGGAGTGGAGCTGCTGCCCCGTCTGCTGGAGGAGCGGAAGGTGGAATATAAAAATAATCCCAATTTCGACATCCGGGAATATATTGACGATATGCCCGCCTGTCTGGCTGCTGCGGATCTGGTGATCTGCCGGGCGGGCGCCAGCACCCTCAGTGAGCTTCAGGCGGCTGGACGGGCTTCCATCCTGATTCCATCCCCCAATGTGGCGGAAAACCATCAGTATCACAACGCTATGGTTTTGGTGGAGCATAATGCCGCCAGAGTGCTGGAGGAAAAGGACCTGACTGGTGAGAGCCTGACAGAGCTGGTGCGTCAGCTGCTCAGCGACCGGCAGCTGACCCGCACACTGGGTGAAAACGCCAAAAAGATGGCTGTCACCGACGCGGCGGAGCGGATTGCCGGGGAGGTTTTGGAGCTGATGGGCCGGTAAGAGGCGGCACCAGATTTCCCTCAGAGGCATAGGATACTCCTGCCGGCGGTATTTTCCGCCGAGTCCAATCCGAAAGGATGCAGGAGGATGTCTCACTACATAATCAACGGGGGCAGAAGGCTGGAGGGGACGGTGCGGCTCCACGGAGCCAAGAATGCCACCCTGCCCATCCTGGCTGCCGCCACCATCTGCGGCGATTCCGTGATCGCCAACTGTCCCTGCCTCACCGATGTGGAGGTGGCGCTGGATATCCTCCGCCACTTGGGCTGTGACGCCAGACGGGAGGAGGACCGCATCATCACCACCCAGACCGTGGGAGGCAGCTGCGTCATTCCGGACCGGCTGATGGGGGCGATGCGCTCCTCCATTGTCTTTTTGGGGGCAATGATCTCCCGGTTTGGCTGTGCTCAGGTGACGTTGCCGGGGGGATGTGAGCTGGGCAGCCGTCCCATTGATCTTCATCTGTCCGCCCTGCGGCAGATGGGGGCGGAGATCCATGAGGATTGCGGAGCACTGCGCTGCAGCGCCCCTCAGGGCCTTCATGGCGCTGACATTACCCTGTCCTTCCCCAGTGTGGGGGCAACGGAGAATATCCTCATTGCCGCCGCTGCCGCAAAAGGGGAAACGATACTGCGGGGAGCTGCCCGGGAGCCGGAGATCGGAGACCTGATCGCCTTTCTCAAAGGCTGTGGCGGAGATATTTCCGCTGACATTGACGGCACTATCTGCATCAGGGGAGTATCCCAGCTCCATGGGACCAGCCATCGGGTCATTCCAGACCGGATCGCCGGAGGAACATATCTGTGCGCGGGCGCCATCACCAATGGCGAGGTGGAGCTGGAGGAAGCGGAGGCGGCTCATCTGCTGTCCACCCTGGCCTGGCTGCATAATGCCGGATGCCGGGTGAACGTCAATGGGCGGAAGGTCTGGCTGCGGGGCACGCCGCGTCTGCGGGAGCTGGGCATGGTGAAAACCGCTCCTTATCCGGGATTTCCCACCGATATGCAGGCGATTTTGATGGCGGTGGCCGCGGTTGCTCAGGGAACGACGGTATTTGTAGAGAACATTTTTGACGGACGTTACCGCCATATTCCGGAATTGCGGAAGCTGGGATGTGATATCTCAGTTCAGGGGCGCGTGGCGGTAGTCAATGGCGGAGGTCCCCTTCATGGAGCGCCGCTGCGCTGCACCGATCTTCGGGGAGGCGCGGCAGTCGTTCTGGCGGCAATGGCGGCGGAAGGGGAAAGCCAGGTGGAAGGAATTTATCATATTGACCGGGGCTATGAGTGTATGGAACAGCATCTTGCCGCCCTGGGAGGGGATATCATCAGAACAGGACGGTAGGGCTTGCCTATGAAACGCGCCAGGTATGAACAACCGAAAAAAAAGAAAAAGCGGCGCCGGTTGGCGGCTACCATTGCGTTTATTACCGCGGTGGTGGCCTGCGCGGCGGTCATCTGCCTGCTGATGTTCTTTAACATCTCCGACATTACCGCTTCCGGTCTGGTGCGTTATACCACTCAGGAGATCGTGGACGCTTCGGGGATACAGATCGGCCAGAATATTTTCGCAATTGACTCCAAGAAGGTGCAGCAGCGAATCAAAGAGCGTTTTCCCTATGTGGATCAGGTGCGGCTGCACCGTTATCTTCCTACCAGTGTGGAGCTGGAGGTAGTGGAAACTCAGGCGGCGGTGGCCGTTGTAGGGGCGCCGGACCGCTATACGCTGCTCAGCAAGAGCGACCGGATCGTGGAACAGGTCCAGGATGTCAGCACCGAGGGATTGCCTTTGGTGGTGGGAACAGATTTTACGCAGCTTCCAGTGGGTTTTGAGGCCACACAGGAGGCTTTGGATACCCTGGAAAAGCAGGCCAGGGACAATCAGAAGAAAAAGCTGGACCCTCCGCCGCTGCTGGAGGAAACCCGTCAGGCACTGGATGTGATGGTGATGGTCCATTATGTGCTGGATGCCGCGGAACAAACGGGATTTGAAGGCATCCGTTACATCGACGTCAGCGATCCCCTGTGTTTGACGGTATTGTATGAGGACCGGGTTCTCATAAAGCTGGGTACCGAGTTGGAGCTGCCGTATAAGCTGAAATTCGCGGCGACGGTATTGGAGGAGTCAGGAGACTACTTTTCCGGTACAGTGGATGTCAGTCTGTCGGCGACCAATCAGCGGGCCTACAGCCGGGAAGAGGATATCATGCCGCTGCTTCAGGAGGATTACCTGGAGGGGTATTATTAAAGCAGAAAAAGCGGGCTTTTATAACGGCTTTATCTTGGGCAAGTGTTGGGTTTTCGCTCCATAAAAAAGAGGTATTCCCTCCTTTACCCCCCAAATGCGGACCTGTCTTTTCAAAAATTTGAGCTGCGACAGAAAACCGCATCCAATGTCGAAGGATGTCAAAGGTTTTTGGGAAAAGTTCCTGAATTCGTGTTGCGCCTTTGTGGAATCTATGGTAGAATATCAATAATTGGAATCATGGGATGTCCATACTATCGGAGGAATGTGAAAATGGGATTGAAGATGAATATTGACCTGGATACCGCTTCCGAAAAGGTTGTTTCCATAAAGGTCGTCGGCGTGGGCGGCGGCGGCGGCAATGCCGTTAACAGAATGTGCAGTGTGGGAATGAGCAGCGCGGAGCTGGTCTCTCTGAACACAGATATACAGGCCCTGCGTTCTTCCGGGGCTACTTACAAGCTTCATATCGGTGACAAGGTGACCAAGGGTATGGGCGCCGGCGGCAATCCGGAAATCGGCGAAAAGGCCGCGGAGGAAAGCCAGGAGGAGATTAAGGCCCTTCTCAAGGGAACTGAAATGCTCTTTATCACTGCCGGTATGGGCGGCGGTACCGGTACCGGCGCGGCTCCTGTGGTAGGACGTATTGCCAAGGAAATGGGCATCCTCACCGTAGGTGTTGTGACCAAGCCCTTCAATTTTGAAGGCAAAGTGCGCATGAAGCAGGCGGAGGAAGGCATTGAGCGTCTCAAGAGCAATGTGGACGCTTTGCTGGTTATTCCCAATGAGCGTCTGCGCCACATTTCTGAAGAACCCATCACTCTCTTCAACGCCTTTGCAGCTGCTGATGATGTGCTGATGCAGGCGGTACAGAGCATCTCCGATTTGATCAATATCCGCGGCGTGGTCAACCTGGACTTTGCCGATGTTTGCTCCATCATGACCGGCGCCGGCTTCACCCACATGGGTGTGGGTCGTGCCTCCGGTCCCGACAAGGCCGAAAAGGCGGTCAAGCAGGCTATCACCTCTCCCTTGCTGGAAACTTCCATTACCGGCGCGCAGGGCGTTATTGTCAACTTCCTTACCTCTCCCAACATCGATCTGGAAGACCTCAATACCGCTTCCACCCTCATTTCCGATGCGGCCCACGAAAATGTGCGCCTGATCTGGGGTGTTGCCTTCGATGAGAGCATGGAGGACGATCTGCGGGTTACCATTATCGCCACCAACTTTGACAACGGCTGCGGCGTTCCTCTTTACGAAAGCCCCAGAGAAGTGGAAGCGAACCGCCGCCAGGAGAAGGAGCAGGCGGCTGCCAGAGCGGCTGCGGCCCAGGCTCAGTCCCAGCCCCAGAGCGCTCCCCGGAAGGAAGAACCTGCTGCTGAGCGTTCCATCCATGACATTATCAACGACACCAGCAAGGACTTTGAGGATATTGACCTGACTGATATTCTCAAGATGCTCAATAACCGCTGAATATGATTTTTAACATAGTGGCCTCCGAAGCTTTGTGTTTAGGGGGCCATTACGCATATTGGAAAAAGTGCGGCGCGTTTTCGGCGGCGTTCTCTGTTTTGCCTCTTGGCAGATGGGATATGTATAAAAAATCGGGACACATCCTGGTTGATTTGTTCTCATAAACAGGTTTTACAATAATTTGAGCGGCTCCTGAACATAAGGTTCCGGGGGCCGCTCAGACTGTAAAAAACGATTCATTGCAAAGAAGGAAGAAACTTAAATCTCATCCGCCAGGCTGCCAAACCGGCGATGTAGCTGCTGGCTTTATAGGGCACTGATGGTGTGCCTGTGGATATCAGATCTTCTGGAAAAGCAACGAACTTTTTTGATAGATTCAGCGGCGCCCGGAAGCCTTGTGTTCCGGGCGCCGCTTTGGGTAAGGAAAAATATAAAGAGGATGCTGAAACTGTCTTATCCGGGCAGAGTGATCTGGGCAAGGCAGCATTTTTTGGCCCCGTCTTCGGCGGTGTACTCCATAACGCACACCATCGTATCAGGGCAGAAGCCGATGACATCGCTGAATACCGTCTCCAGCACGGTATTGCCGGAGCGGTCCAGCAGCAGGATTTTGCCGTCCTTGTTGGCAAAGGCGACATTTTTCCCTGGGATAAAGTCTCCTACAGCGTCATACTCCGCAGGGATGACAAATTGACCGTCGCCCCCCAGATAACCCCATTTTCCGTCGTTGGTGGAGGCCATGATGGGATAATTGGGGTCGGCCCCCCAAATGCTCCCCGAGAAGATAACGTTTCCGTCCTTATCCAGAATGTTGTAGCAGCCGGGTCCGTCAGTGGAAAGGAGATAATAGCCCTCGCCCAGCCAGGCCGGAGCGGAAAGGGTATTATCATATTGAATGGGCAGCACCAGCTGGTTCTCCTTATCCACCAGTCCGTATTTGTTGTCCTGCTGGCAGCAGGCGATACCAGTGGCCTCGAAGCCCGTGATAAACTGATATTGAGGTTGGATGGTCGCCATGCCGGTAGTCAGATCGGTGATAGCTCCCCAGAGGTCCCCCTGCCGTACCGAAGCGGAGTGCTCATAGATATAGATTTCATCCCAGGCTGGTTCCGCGATGACCTTACCGGAGGCGTCTATGATGCCCACTTTTCCATCTCTGGTGCCGGTGGCATAGCCGTAGGAGAAGTACCCGATTTTATCCCACACCGCTTCCTGAAGGCAAGCGCCGGTGCTGTCGTACAAGGCGTATTTTCCGTTGATGCTGACCCGGATGAGGTCCGGCGCAGTCTCACTTTCTCCCCGTCTCACCACATCGAAGCCGTCGCAGGGGATGGAAACAAATTGCTGCTGTCCGTCGCTGATGGTCAGTACGCCGTCATCAAACAGAGCATAACCGCCGTTTGTAAAGGAGGTGAGATTTGAGCCCTCCTCCAGAGTAAAGAGCAGATTGCCCGCCGAGTCCAGGCACACCTCCTGGCCCGCTTCGTTGAGAGCGGTGTAGGCAACGCCGATATCAGAGATAGTGTAGGAGGGAATCATACGGGTATACACAAAGGGGATCACTTCCTCACCTGTGCGGAAGTCCACCACCCCTTCCTTGCCGTCCTTCATCAGTACGATCTGTCCATTTTCCCCGTTCCAATAACCGTTGGGATTACCGTCATAAATGAAATCGGTGACGATTTTCCCCTCAGGACTGGCCACAGCGGTTTTGCCGTCCCGTTCCAGCAGCAAGCAGTCACCTGTCAAATATCCCCGGGGGCCGCCCTTTCCGGAATCCAGATGGGCGTCGTATTGTGCCGGGCTCAGCAGGGTCAGACCGTAACCCTTGGCAGGAATGGCCAGAACATCCGGCAGCGTCAGGGCGTCCGCCTCCAAAGCAGGCATTTCAGAGGCGGCAGAGGTGCTGCTGCTTTCCTCCGGTTGGCTTTCCTCCAGTTGACTCTGTTCTGTGGGAACACTTTGACTTTCGGAAATATTGCTGCTGTCGGTGGAAGATTGCTGGCACCCTCCCATCAGCAATAAAATGGCAAGAAGCAAAGCAAACTGCTTTTTCATTATAACAACTCCTTTCGTTGATGCTGGTTCGGTTCCATGACCAGCCCTCTGATCAATAAAACGAACAAAAGAAGAGAAATATTGATTGGGATGTTCAAACTATTGAATGATACAGGCAGATCAAAGAAAAAAGATGGAGCATTGGTCATAATGAAACCAAAAGCGGCGCCCTGTCATAGGACCTGCTGCAAAAAATGTTGGGATCAGCGGCAAAAATGCCAAAGTTTGTGGGAGCTCTTTTGGCGTTTTTTCATCGCTGCGATTTTGCAGGAGCTTATTGCGCCGCTTCGCTGAAATGGGCTCTGCTGCTCTAAAAAATAAGATCCAGATTTCCATTTTCAACTTTTTCAACCATTTCTGTCTTTATTCCCGCAAATCCGCCGGCACACTGTACTTTTCGTGAAAAATCAGGTAAAATGGACAAAGACGGGAAGGGAATTCCTCTCTTTCCATGGTGACAAAAGGAGCGTAATGCCGATGAAATTTCTCCACCTGTCCGATCTCCACTTCGGCAAACTTCTGTTTGAATACAGCCTCCTGGAGGATCAGGAGTATTGGTGCCGCCAGGTGCTGGACCTTCTTCAAAATGATCCCCATGACGCGGTGATCATTGCGGGGGATCTGTATGACCGCAGTGTTCCCCCTGGGGACGCGGTAGCGATGATGGACCGTTTCCTCACCGCTTTGGTTTCTCAGCTGCGTCTGCCGGTGCTGGCCATTGCCGGTAATCATGACGGTTCCCAGCGTCTTGCCTTTGGCGCGGGTCTGTACCGGAACAGCGGGCTGTATCTGTCCGCCCTGCCGTCCCGGGAGGTGGAGCGGATCACCCTGGAGGACCGGTGGGGGCCGGTGGATTTCTGGCTGCTGCCCTATCTGACCCCGGCGGATGGAAAGACCCTCTTTCCTCAGGAAAACCCCCATACCTTTCAGGAAACCTACCGCCTGATGATGGAAGAGAATCTTCCCCGGTTGGTGCCGGGACGCCGCAATGTGTTGGTGGCGCACGGCTTTTTCTGCCGTCTGAGCCCGGAACATCCGGTGGGAGAGCTGGAAACCTGCGAATCGGAAACCACTGTGGGCACCGCTGATCTGGTGGATGCCGCACTGTTTGAGCCTTTCCAATATTGTGCCTTCGGCCACCTTCACGGCAGCCAGCGGGCGGGGTCGGAACGGATGCGCTATTGCGGCTCCCCTTTGGCCTATTCTGTCTCGGAGGAACGTCAGGTGAAATCGGTGCTGTCAGTGGAGCTGGATGGCCAGGGAAACTGTACGGTCACCCCCATTGTTTTTTCCCCTTTGCGGAAGGTTCGTTCGGTATCAGGAACCATGGAGGAGCTGTGCGCCCCTACCGGCGGAACCTTTGTCAGTGATGATTATGTTTTTGTCAACCTCATGACGGACGGTGTGGAGCCGGATGCCGCCCGGCGGATCCGCAATCTCTATCCTCATTATCTGGGCATCCGATATGTTTCGCCTCTGGAGAAGGAGACAGTCCTGGGAGGCGGGGAAGCGCTGCGAAAACTGGATTTGTGTCAGGCTTTCAGAGCCTTTTATGAGCAGACCCAGGGCGAACCGCTCACCGAGGACGCCATGCGGGCGGTACGTCAGGCAGCGCAGGAAAAGGAGGAACAGTCATGAAGCCTTTGTTTCTGACCATGACCGCCTTCGGTCCCTTTGCGGGCCGGGTGGAGATCGACTTTTCCGCAGCGGTCACAAACGGCATCTTTCTCATCAGCGGCAGGACCGGAGCCGGCAAGACCACCATTTTTGACGCCATCACCTTTGCTTTGTACGGCAAGGCAAGCGGCAGTTCCCGGCGCAGCGAGGATTTTCGCAGCAAAAATGCCGCTTCATCCACAGAATGCAGCGTGGAGCTTACCTTTGCTTTGGGGGACCGGCAGTATACCGTCTGGCGGCAGCCCCGGCAGGTGGTGGAAAAACGCCGCGGAACCGGTACCCGTGTGGCGGAGCATCGGGCTCAGCTGACCCTTCCCGGCGGACAGGTGCTGGGAAGTCTTTCTGAGGTGGACCAGAAGATCAGCGAACTGCTGGGGATGAACTGTGAGCAGTTCCGCAAGATCATCATGCTGGCCCAGGGGGAATTCCGGCAGCTGCTGGAGGCCCCCAGCAGAACCAAAATGGAGCTGTTCCGCCGTATTTTCGGCACCGGGGAGTATGAGCGCTTCACCAAGAGATTGGGGGAGCGCAAGCAGCAGCTGGAGGCGGAGGCGGCTGTCCATACGGGTGTGCGGCAGCGGCTGGTGGATGCTTTGGTGGAGGGGGGAGTGACGCCCCTGACTGCGGTACCCAATGCGGCTCATCTTCCTCTGGAAACAGTGGAGGGGATGGTGAACCCGTGGCTCAGCCAGCGTACAGCCCAGGCCAAACAGTGGCACAAACAGCTGGAGGAGCTGACTGCCCGGCGGGAAAAGCTGGATCTGGCGGGGGCAAAGGCATTATGGGACAAGTTTGCCCAATTGGAAACTCTTTCCGAAGAGCTGAAAGCTTTGGAAAAACAGACCCCCGAGGCTGAAAAGTGGCAGGCCCGTCTGACCGCCATTGGAGAAGCCCGGATTATCCGTCCACTGGAGGAAGAGCGGGCGCAGCTTCTTGTCCGTCTCAAAAGCTATGAAAAGGAGCTGGAGGAGCAAAAGCGTCTGCTGCAAGAGGGAAAAGAGGCGCTGGCTTTGGCGGAGGCGCAGCAGGCTCTGGCGCCCCAGCGGCAAAAGGAGCTGGAAGAGACCGTGGCGGCGTTGGCCCGTTTGGAGCAGCAGCGGCAGCAATTGAGACAGCTGGAAGAGCAGCGGGCGTCTCTGAAAAAGGATCAGCAGACCCTGGAGGACCTCCAGCGCAAGCTGAAGGCCAATGGCAGCCAGCTGGAGTGGGCCCAGACCCAGGGAGCCATTGAGAAAATAGATCGGGAAGCTTTTCAGATCGATCAGCTTCTCAAAGCCATCGATGAGATGGGCTATTGCATGATGGAGCACCAGACCAGACTGGATGTTTACCAGTCACAGTATACCATGTTCATCCAGTCTCAGGCGGCGGTGATTGCCGGACGCCTCCGGGAGGGGGTGCCCTGTCCGGTCTGTGGGTCTCTCCAGCATCCCAGCAAAGCCACAATGACAGGAGAGCCTGTGACAGAGGAGCAGATCCGCCATCTTCATGAGCAAATGAACGCCGCTTACAACAGTCTCAACGCGGCACGGGAGCGGGTGCAGAGCAACTACCTGCGGCTGCAGCAGCTGGAGGAAAGTCTCACCTTTCCGCCGGAAGAGATTTATAAAAACAATGAGCAGATTCTCACCTTGAAAACAAAGCTGGTGCGGGAGCGGCAGCAGCTGACATTGTCGGCGGATTCCTGCCTGGCGGATCTGCGGATGTATGATCCTTCCATTCCCCGCCGCCCAGGAGCGGAACTGCGGGACATGGCAGCCATCACCCGGCAGAAAGAGGAACTGACAGCTCAGGCCGCCGCCCTGGAAGGAGCGCTGAATGCCCGTCAGGCGGCTGTGAAGGAACAGGAAAGACAGCTGAACGCCCAGGGCATCTCTGAGGAGGAAAGCGGGCGGCAGGCAAAGGAGCTGGAAGAGCGGCAGGGGCGTATCCGCCGTGAGATGGAAGAGGCGAACAAGGGGATGCAGCAAGCCAGCCGTCAGGTGGAAAGCGCCTCGGCCAAGGTGGGACAGCTGGAAAAGCTGCTCACTGACGGCAAGGCAGAGGAAGGGGAGAAAAAACGGCAGCTGATCCATGTAATGGAGGAGAGCGGCTTCAAAACCAGGGAGGCCTATACAGCAGCCCTGGAGGACCGCTCAAAAGAGGGGGAGCTGACCGCAAAGCTCAATCGTTGGCGGGAGGGGAAAATCTCCCTGGAAGCCCGCACCACTGCCCTGAAAGAAGAAATCAAGGACAGACAGCGTCCTGATCTGGCGGAGCTGACCCGGCAGGAAGAGGAGCTGCGCTGCCGGGAGGAGGAGGCCCGGAAGCAGTGGACCGTTTTGGAGGCGTCGGTGACCCTCTGCGGCAAACAGTGGAAGCAGCTGCGGGAGGAGTTCCGCACAAGTGCCCGTACCGATGAGGAATACCGGCTGGTAGCCAAGCTTTACCGCTGCGCCAACGGGGACAATCCCAAGGCGATCAATTTTGAGACCTATATTCTGGGGGCCTATTTTGAGGACATCATCAAGGTTTCCAACCGCCATCTGGCCCGGATGACCGACGGACGGTATCAGCTGCTCCACAAGGAGGACCCGGCGTCCCACGGAGCCCGCTCAGGCTTGGATCTGGAAGTGCTGGACAACGATAATGGTCAGAAGCGCCCTGTTACCACCCTTTCCGGCGGTGAGGGATTCAAGGCGTCCCTGGCCCTGGCTTTGGGATTGGCGGATGTGGTGCAGATGTATTCCGGCGCCATCCGTCTGGAGACCTTGTTTATCGACGAAGGCTTTGGTACTTTGGATCAGGAATCGCTGGAAAGCGCTGTGGATACCCTTCTGACCCTGCGCAATGATGGCCGGATGGTAGGGGTTATCTCCCATGTGGAGCTGCTGCGGGAGCGCATTCCCGCTGTTTTGCAGGTGGAGCACACCCCAAACGGCAGTACGGCCCGATTTGTGTGACAGTTTTTATCATTGGCAAGGACCTCTGTACCCTGGATACGGAGGTCCTGTTTTTGTCCTCTTTTCTTTCCAAAATCCGCATGAGCGGTTCCCCTTCGGCCCATCCTAAGAGGAAGGAGGAATGAGGATGGAAAAACGAATTGTCTATGCCTATATTCTCACGCTGGCGCTGATGACCGGCCTGATGGTCCGTCTGGCGGTTCTCAGCCAGGGAGAGGAATTTCGCACAGCGGCGGCGGTTCAGTCCAGCTATGGTCTGGAGGTGGGGGAGAGCCGGGGGACCATCTATGACCGGAATTTGAAGCCCCTGGTCAACAACAGTTCCCGGCTGGTTCTGGCGGTGGCTCCTACGCCGGAGGCTGTGACAGCCCTTCGGGAACAGCTGCCGGCGGAGGAGTTCCAGGAGGATTTGCCCCTGTTGGAGAACGGCAAGCCGGTGGTTATTCCCGCGTCCACCCCGGTGAGCGGACAGGGAATAGAATGCTTTCGTCTGCCGGTACGCAACAGTCAGCAGCAGCTTGCCCCCCATGTCATCGGTTATGTGGATGGCAGCGGCACAGGGGTATGCGGTGTGGAAGCAGGCTATGACCAATTGCTTGAAAGCTGGGGCGGAGAGGTGGAGACCCATTATCTCATCAACGCCTTTGGGGGAGCGCTGACGGGAGGCGCGGTGCAGGTAACAGATACCAGGCCGGAGGAACAGGGTGGAGTAGTGCTGACCCTGGACCGGAAGATACAGCAGTTGGCGGAACAGGCAGGGGAAGAGATTCCTGCCGGAGCGGTGGTGGTGATGGACCCGGACACGGGGGAAATTCTTGCCATGGCCAGTTTTCCTGATTACTCCCCGGTGGATGTGGCATCGGCTCTTGAGGGGGAGAACAGTCCGCTGTTCAACCGGGCAACAGCGTCCTACAGTGTTGGCTCTACCTTTAAAATCTGTGTGGCTGCGGCGGCTCTGGAAATGGGATTCACCCCGGAATATGAATACGTCTGCCCCGGCTATTATGACCTGGGGGAACAACGTTACTACTGCCATCAGCGGAGCGGTCACTGGCAGCTGGCCATGGCGCGGGCGCTGCGGCAGTCCTGCAATCCCTATTTCATTAATCTGGGCCAGCAGATCGGTGCGGCCCGGCTGTATCAGATGGCCAGTGACATGGGCTTTGGCTCGGCAGTAAAGCTGGTGGAAGGGGTGGTCGCGGCCACAGGGACATTGCCTCTGCCGGAAGAAATAGACCTGGGAGAGCTGGCAAACCTCTCCTTTGGTCAGGGCAAGCTGACCGCCACGCCGGTACAGGTGACCCAGATGATGGCGTCCGTAGCCAATGGAGGAATGGCGGTACGTCCCACTTTGTTTGCAGGTACCACAGAGGATGGGGCGACGATAGAGCGTCCCACTCAGCAGGAACCCAGGAGGATCATGTCTGCCCAAACCGCACAACAGCTGTTGGAGCTGCTGGGAGGAGTAGTGACAGAAGAAGGTAGCGGCAGACAGGCGGCTCCTCAGTTTGGACAGGCAGCGGGAAAGACGGCTTCCGCCCAGACAGGCAGCTATGTGGATGGCAAAGAGGTGGTCCATGGCTGGTTTACCGGAGCATGGCCTTTGGAGGATCCCCGCTATGTGATCACCGTGCTGGTGGAAGGGGGAGAATCAGGGGGAGAACTGCCGGCTCAGGTGTTCCGGAAAATTACCGAAGGTCTTGCTCTGCTGGAGGATCAGCATTTATATCAGGATGTTACCGGGGAAGTGATTCTCCCATAAAATGTTTTTAAACTATTTGTCAGTCAGGCTGGGCTATGGTATAATAAACAAAAAGAAAGATGCCTTTTTATGGCCAGAACGGTCAGCGAAATGATGGCCTTTATTTTGTCATGACCAGCAGTTCATGGACGCTTATCGTGTTGGCTTATCAAATGAAAAATCCCCTCACTGGACAAAGCGCAGCACACCGCGCAAGATACGAAACAGACATGGTGGGCAGTTCTGTCACAGCGGTCCATTTTTTGTCTTTCAGGTGCTTGCAAAGCTTTGCTGGCCTTTCAAAGGGGGGATATTGTTTCCTTGTCGTGCCGTTTTGCAGCAAACAGGAACGCTTCGTTTATTGTCTTTCCCAAAACAGCATGAGGTGCAGATGGATTTTACCGCTGCTGAATCCTTTTCCGGCAGCAGGCTGCTATTTTTCATTGGAAAATGGTAAGAGGAGGATATACCATGGCCGACAGAGAATATGTTTTAACCACTGACAACACCACTGATTTTCCCGAAAGCTTTTTGGAGGAGTGTGGAATAGAGTTTATCTCCCTCAGCTATGTGATTGATGGTGTGATTTACGACGGCGTCAAGCGGAAGCTGGGAAATAAAGAATTTTATGACCGCATCCGCGGCGGAGCCATGCCGGTAACCCAGCAGGCAAACCCTGAAGCCAGCAAAGCTTTTTTTGAGCGCTTTTTGAAAGAGGGGAAGGACATCCTTCACATCGCTTTCAGTTCCGGCCTCAGCGGCACTTATCAGAGTGCTCACCTGGCGCAGATGGAGCTGGCGGAAGAGTATCCGGACCGGAAGATCATTGTGATCGACAGCCTTTGCGCCTCCATGGGAGAAGGACTGCTGGTGTATGAAGCATGGCGGCGGAAAAATGAGGGTATGGATCTGGAGACCCTGGCAAAATGGGTGGAGGACCACAAGCTGCTGCTGTTCCATGATGTGGTAGCGGACGATTTGTTCCACCTCCAGCGGGGCGGCCGTGTAAGCAAAACAGCGGCCATTATGGGCACTGCGCTGGGAATCAAGCCGATGATTTATGTCAACGATGAAGGCAAGCTGATCCCTTATGGCAAGGTGCGGGGTAAGAAGGCTGCTTTCAACGCTATGGTGGAGCGTCTGGCCAAGACCATTGACACTTCTGTTTCCAACGAGGTTTTCATCAGCCACAGCGATTGCCTGGAGGAAGCCCAGGCGCTGGAGGAGATGATCCGTCAAAAAGCCGGTATCCATAACTTTAAAATCAGCTATATCGGTTCGGTAATCGGCACCCATACCGGTGTTGGTACAGTGGCACTGTTCTATTTTGCTTCCGGACGCACTCCCAAATAAGTTCAGACGCACATGAAAAAGCCCCGGCGCTTTAGCGGTATAATAACAATGCCGCTTGGAGCGCCGGGGCTTGCTGTTGATTTTAAACTGTCTGCAAACGATTTTTTGCCTGTACCACCTGTTCCCGCACAATATCTCCGATTTTTTTGCCTTCCTCCGGGGTCAGATGGTCCGTATATACCGGCGGCAGGATTTGAACCGTGACATCAGCGGGATGGATCAGCATATGATTGGCTTCCATCGCTTTGTAAGTACCTTCAATGACCACAGGAACAATGGGCGCTTTGTTTTTCAGCGCCACGCGGAAACCGCCGCTTTTAAATTCTCCCACTTCTCCGCCCCGGCTCCGGGTTCCCTCGGGAAAGATAATAAAGGAATGTTTTTTCTCCTTCAAGGCTTTGACAGCGTCGTTGAGGGCGGAAACAGCCTGTCTGGGATTGTCACGGTCAATAAAAACACAACCCAACAGCTCCATCCATTGCCGAATGAAAGGGATTTTACGGATGCTTTCCTTGGACACCAGGGGATGAGGCTTATCCAGGGCGGTAAGAAGAACAGGAATATCAAAATACCCCTGATGATTGCTGACAAAAATCACCGGCTGATCGGGGATGTTTTCCAGGCCCTCCACATGAACTTTTACACCCGCCAGTTTCATCAGGGAGTTGGCCCAGGTGGGTACCTTTTGCTCCAGCAGCCGGTCCAGCGCCTCCTGATCGCCATCAGCCTTCAGCCGCTGGGCCTTTTTCATGGTAGGCAGGAGCAGCAGCAGATAAAGCCAAAAATAGATAAACCAGATGATTGTTCGCATATGGACACCCCTTGCAGTGATAATAAAACGACAGTTTTGCAAATAATTGTCGAAAATGATCAAAAAATGAAGGCTGTTTTTCTATGATACTACCATTTTTACTATATTTCAAGGGGGAGGGTTGAATGCTTCTTCCATCTATGGCAGGCTGCGGACCCGCAGAAAAATCAAAACAAAAGAATAACGGGCAGTAGGATACGGCAGCTGCCAGTTTCAGATATTTCCATGGGGAGAAGAAAATTTTTATTGATCTGCTGATGACTGAAAACGAAAGGATTTTCTAAAACAGAAAGGCGCCCCACCTGTTTTCAGTATCACTACCTTTAACAAATGGGGGGCAGCCTTAAAAAGGGCCTGCGGCTTCTTTATTTTCCGTTTTCCAGAACTGCCCAATCATGAAACGATGAACGGTCAATCGTCCCATTTATCGCACAGAGCGTTGATTTGATCCGCAAATTTCGCCATATCCTTATTGGTGCGGACTTCATACCGGGCCACAATGGACAACAGCCGCTGGGCCGCTGCCTGAAGCCGTCCAAATACAGTATTGGTCTTTTTCTTCCGTTCGGCTCTGGGCACCTGAGCGATACCGGGATCCAGCAGGCGGTTGGCCAACAGATCATAGCGGGCGGTATAGTTGGGAGCCATGGCGTCCAGCCCCTGCTGCTGGAGAAGTTTGGTAAATCCGTCGCAAACGGTTTGCTCTCCGTGGACGACAAAGACCTTGGTGGGAGCTGGCGAGAAGGAACCTACCCAGCGCAGCAGCCCTCTTTGGTCGGCGTGCCCGCTGATGCTGTCCATCTTGGTGATTTCCGCCCGGACGTCGATTTCCTCTCCGAAGAGCTTGACAGAGCGGGCGCCCTCCAGCAAAGAACGGCCCAGCGTACCGGCTCCCTGGTAGCCTACAAAGAGGATCGTGCACTCTTTTCGCCACAAATTGTGCTTCAGATGGTGTTTGATCCGGCCGGCTTCGCACATGCCGCTGGCTGAGATGATGACTTTGCAGTCCTCGTTGAAATTGATGGCCTTGGATTCATCACTGGTGACCGAAACCTTCAGCCCCGGGAAGCTGATGGGATTGATGCCGCTGCGTACCAGCTCCATCGCTTCCTTGTCGTAGTAGCCTACCGTATTTTCATTAAAAATATGGGTAGCCTCCACCGCCAGCGGACTATCCACATACACATCGAAATTGTCATGACCGGTGACCATATGATCGGTTTTGATTTTCCGGATGAAGTACAGCAGTTCCTGGGTACGGCCCACCGCAAAGGAGGGAATGACCACGTTGCCCCCCCGGTCAAAGGTGCGCTGGATGACCTGGGCCAGGTTGGCTGCATAATCCGGTGTTTGATCGCTGTGATTCCGGTCACCGTATGTAGATTCCATCACCACATAATCAGCGTCGGTCATATACTGGGGATCTTCGATCAAAGGTTGGTTGAGGTTGCCGATATCGCCGGAAAAAACAATGGTTTTACTTTGTCCGAATTCGGTGACCTTTACCTCAATGCTGGCGGAGCCCAACAAGTGTCCCACATCTACAAAACGGACGGTAATACCCTCGCACAGCTCCACCGGTTCGTTGTAATTGCAGGGAACAAATTGGGCCATAATGCCCTCAGCGTCATCAATGGTATACAGCGGTTCCACCGGCAGGCGTCCGGCACGTTTGCCTTTACGGTTTTTCCATTCGGCTTCAAATTCCTGAATGTGAGCGGAATCCCGAAGCATAATGCCGCACAAATCGGTGGTGGCGCCGGTGGCGTATACAGGACCGTGATAGCCGTATTTATAAAGCAGCGGCAGACGGCCGGAATGGTCGATATGGGCGTGGGTCAGCAAGACATA
Source organism: Angelakisella massiliensis (assembly GCF_900104675.1). Taxonomy (GTDB): domain Bacteria; phylum Bacillota; class Clostridia; order Oscillospirales; family Ruminococcaceae; genus Angelakisella; species Angelakisella massiliensis. The sequence goes on from NZ_LT629945.1 coordinate 1,502,018, forward strand.
ATCCACATCTCCCGGTACAAGGGGAATGGTTTGATTGTCATATTCATCAGGCCCCTGCTGCATACCGCAGTCTACCAGAATTTTTTTGCCCAGTGCCTCCAGGCAATGACAGCTGCCGGTAACTTCATGGTCCGCGCCGTAGAAAGACAGTATCATAGTCATTCCTCCCTATTTAAGAAAGATGATACAAAAGTTTTTTGTGCTTTATGCCTATATTTTATCATGCTTTGCTCCTCCCCGCAATGGACAAATATGAATAATGTGTATTAGTTTGACAGGAGAATTGTTAAAACGTCAAAAAAATCTGATTTTCTTCTTAAAAGATGCGGAAAAAGAAGAATTCTCTTGACCGATGACAGGCCAGTAATGCTATAATAAAATACAGAAAGCCCCGTCTGTTTTGGTGTGGTTTAAGACGGGAGCTGGTTTGTAAGGGAGGAAGGATGAAATGGGCAAAAGAATTTTGGTCATTTCCGCTACCCCCAGAAAGGGCGGTAACTCGGAGCGGCTATGTGATCAGTTTATCAAAGGAGCCAGGGAATCGGGACATCAGGCGGAAAAGGTGACCCTCCGGGAGCGGCGCATTGGATATTGCATCGGCTGTGGAGCCTGCTATAATCAGAAAAGCCCCTGCATCCAGCGGGATGACGCACCGGGAATCGTGGAGAAAATGGTGGCGGCCGATGTGATCGTGCTGGCCACGCCAGTATATTTCTATTCCATATCCGGCCAGTTGAAAACACTTCTTGACCGCACCTGTGCCGGTTATACCAGAATATCCGATAAGGAGTTTTATTTTATTCTCACCGCCGCGGACAATGATCCTCATGCTTTGCAGCCGGCGGTGGAATGTCTGCGGGGATTTACTTCCTGCCTGCGCGGAGCAAAGGAATGCGGGATCCTGTATGGTACAGGCGTATGGCAGCTGGGGGATGTGGAAAAGACCGATCTGCTCAAGCAGGCGCAGCAGATGGGCCGCCAGGTGTAAAAACTGATAAAAAAGATCGCTGTAAAACAAATTTCTGAAAAAAGTGAGCAAAACCGGCTGTATTCTGGGAAATTCCCTTAAAAACAGCCGGTTTTATATTGTTTGTCAATCTTTTTTGCGCAAACTGCTGCGGTCTTATTTTGTAACAGTATCTCCGCCTGCGGAAAGCTTCATTAAAAGAAAAAAACAAGATATAAAACTGATTTTTTCAGCCGCTGCTCAGACAGCAGCCGTTTGGCCCAGCACCAGCTCTTCAATGATCCTGGCGGCTCCCTCCTCATTGCAGGAGGGAGCAATCAGATGGGCGGCGGCTTTGGCTGCGGGGGTGCCATTGGCCATGGCTACGCTGACCCCGGCTGTCAAAAGCATTTCCAGGTCGTTGTCGTTATCGCCCAAAGCCATCACGCAGTCCATGGGGATGCCCAGCTGCTGTGCCAGCAGTGATATGGCAATCCCTTTGTTTGCCTTGGAGTCACCGATCTCCAGATTGGATGCGCCGGAGGAGACATGGCGAACCCCGGGCAGCTGATCCACCTTTGCCATGATTTCTTCCCGAAGAGGGCTTTCCAGCAGGGTAATATTGATTTTTTCCACCCCCACCTGATGCTCCAGCACATAATCTGCCAGATCCTCTATGCCGGGGGAAGGATTTTTTTCAAACCATGCCAGATGATGCCGGGGAACGTAATAATCCCCCATATGTTCCGTGCAGTGACGGGAGATGAGGATTTTTCCTTCTACAAACAGCTCAGTAAACAGGTCGTATGGCCGAAGCAGTTCCAGAACGGCGGCAGTATCTTCCGGAGCCATCAGCACCTGATGAAAAAGCTCTCCGGTATTCAGATCGCAGGTGGCGGAACCGTTGGAATAAATCACATACCGGCAACTGGGCAGAGCCAGGACCTCCGGCGGGATGGTGGGCAAAACCCGGCCGGTACAGGGGACAAAGATGCAGCCCCGCTGCGCGGCTTCCTCAATGGCATGGACAAAGCGGGGTGTGATTTGGGTGCTGCCGATGGGGAAAACGGTGCCGTCCAGATCACAGAAGATCATTTTTATTTTTTTCATGCGGGTATCCTCCTCAGATGGTTTTCCCCTTCATATTGTATTCGCTGTCATTATAGCATTACGGGCGGAAAATAGAAAGTCCGGCGAAAAATTCCGCACCACCTGCCTGAGAAAAGCATAGAATGGGAAAAAAGAGGCCGTTCATATTTTCCCTCTTTCTTTTTGAGCGAAATTATGGCATACTGTAACAAACTGGCATAAGGGAGGTGAAAGTGGGTTTTCAAGCTTGATCAGCGCCAGTGCCCTTGCTTTGTATGGAAGCAGGGGACGACGAGGCGGAGGGTGATCGAATATTCGGCGGGTGCCCTCCCGTTGGTTCCACAGCGCAGGACGGGGCAAAAAGCAGAGGTAACTGTGCAGAACAAATTCCCGTTCATGGAACACTGAAATCGCTTCGGGTCCGCTCAGCCCGGAGGTTCAGAAGCCGCTGTACAGCAGCGGTCGTCAGACAGGGGAGCGCTGGATACTGGTCCGGTGTGGTTCATTGTTGTCCAGGAGATGCAATGGGCCTGTGCTCCCATCTGCTCCTCTGTAAAAAGACAGGGGACTGAAGGAAAGGAGCGTTTTTTTATGTGCGGAATTGTGGGATATTCCGGCCTCAAGCCGGTACGGCAGGTATTGACTGATGGATTGGCCAGTCTGGAATACCGTGGGTATGATTCGGCAGGGGTCGCCTTATGGGAAAATGATGCTGTCACTGTGATCCGGCAGCAGGGCAGGCTGTCCAAACTGGTGGAGCGCCTGGGATTGATGCATGAGCAGAGCCGGTGCGGCATCGGCCATACCAGATGGGCCACCCATGGCCAACCCAGCGAGGTCAACGCCCATCCCCATCGTCAGGGCCGGGTGACGCTGGTTCATAATGGTATTATTGAAAATTATCTTCAGCTGCGGGAAGAGCTTGAGAAAAAGGGATATCACTTTCAAACCCAAACAGACACCGAGATCGCGGCGGCGCTGATTGACAGCTGCTATACCGGTTCTCCTTTGGAGGCTATCCGGAAAGCGTGCGCCGGGATGGAGGGGGCGTATGCTTTTGCCATCCTTTTTGACGGTCATCCCAACTGTGTTTATGGGGTTCGTCTGGGCAGTCCGTTGGTAGCCGCAGTGGATGAGACCGGCGCCTATCTGGCTTCCGATCTGGCGGCGATCCTTCCCTATACCGACCGGTATCTGCTGCCGGAGGAGGGGGAACTGCTGGCGCTGGAAAATGGCCGTCTCACCTGCTATGACAGTGATCTTCAGCCGATGGAACCGGTATGGAAACAGGCCCACTGGTCGGTAGAACAGGCCCAAAAGGAAGGCTATCGGTACTTCATGGAAAAGGAAATCCATGAGCAGCCTCAGGCGCTGCGGCGTACCATCTCCCCCCGGATCGAGGACGGTCTGCCCACCTTCGGGGTGGACGGCTTGCCGGCGGGATTTTTCCAGAAGATCCGCAGACTGTATATTACCGCCTGCGGTACCGCCCTGTATTGCGGTATGGTGGGCAAGGCGCTCATTGAGAAGATCGCCCGTCTGCCGGTGGAGGTGGAGGTTGCTTCAGAGTTTCGGTACCGGGATCCCATTCTGGAGCCGGACAGTGCCGCCGTCATCATTTCCCAATCCGGTGAAACTGCTGACAGTCTGGCGGCTTTGCGGCTGCTGAAGGCGAGAGGAATCCCTGTTATTGCCATTGTCAATGTGGTGGGCTCCTCCATCGCCAGAGAGGCGGATTATTGCCTGTATACTTACGCCGGGCCGGAAATTGCTGTAGCCACCACCAAGGCCTATTCCGTTCAGGTGGCAATGATGTACCTGATCGCTATCCTGGCCGCCGGAGAGCGCCAGGTGGTGGATCAGGAGCAGCAGCGCCGTCTGATTGAGGGGCTGGAGGAAGCGGTGGAGCTGACTCCCAAAGTGCTGGCGATGAAGGAAGAGATACGCAGCTATGCACGGGGGCTGCGGGACACCGAGAGTATGTTCTATATCGGCCGGGGGCTGGACTATTCCCTTGCCCTGGAGGGGTCCCTGAAGCTCAAGGAGATATCTTATATTCATGCTGAAGCTTATGCGGCGGGGGAGCTGAAGCACGGCACACTGGCGCTGGTGACGCCCCATACCCCGGTAGTGGCTCTGGCCACCCAGCCGGAGCTGTTGTCCAAAACGGTGAGCAATATGCGGGAAGTGATGGCACGGGGAGGTCCGGTGCTGGCTTTGGTCACCGAGGACCTGGAGATTGATGCCGGAGCCTGTGATCAGCGCATCACCATTCCCGGCAAGGGCGGTATTTTTGCCCCGCTGCTGGTGGTCATCGTTTTGCAGATGATTGGCTTCTATGCTGCTGAGGAGCGGGGCTGTGATGTGGATAAACCCCGCAATCTGGCCAAATCCGTTACGGTGGAATAAATCGCCGGGATACGCCAAAAGGTCTGATATGTGTTTTCAGGCAGTGACGGCTGGCTGTTTCCCAATTGGCTTTTAAGCCTGTGTATGTTGTTTCCTGGACGTTTTTGGTGCTATGAAAGCGCCATATCATTTCAACAGTTACAAAGCCCAAGGGCCTTCCAGATCCATTGAGGAAATCTGGAAGGCCCTTTGCTTATCCCGAGTATTTTGTGGAGAATCAGAATGGCGATCTGACCGCCAATGATTTTGATTCCGATTATTTCTCCATCACCACCAAGCGCATCACCAGCGGTGCGTCTTACATCAAGTCCATCAGCATCAATGACAGCGAGGGCTGCGTAGAAATCACCTTCAACGGCGATTACGACATGGCGCTCAACGGCAAGCGCGACATTGAAATTGATGAGCTGGAAGTCAAGTCCAAGAAGGTTATCAACGAGGACGAAGACGACGAAATCAAGAAGAACACCACCTTCCTGGTATGCGAGAACCTGTCCATTGATCTGGGCTATACCGAAGTAGATCCCTATCCCCTGAATGAGGACATGGATATTTTGGAGAGCGATCTGAACAAGATCATCTGCTTCGACAAGGATACCGGCACTGACGATGTTTCCTACGGTACCGTAAGCGTGGAGCTGGGCGACGTTGCCTATCTGGAAGGCCGCGTTTATGACGGCGATGAGGTCTACTATGGCTACGATGAGGATGCCGACACCGATATCCTCAAAGCTTATCCCGATGCTGAGATGTCCTTCGTGAACATCTACACCAACGGTTTCCCCACCGCGATGGATCTGGAACTGTATGCCAATGAGGACGAGTATGTCTACGGCATTAAGGATGGCAAAGTGGTAGACGCCGGTCTGGATTGGGACGAGGATGCCTATGCTTATGTGGGCAAGATCCGTTCCTCCGCTTCCTACATCATCAGCGACATTGAGCTGGATGTTTCCGCTGTGGATGATACCACTGACGATACCACCGATGACGGCACTGCTACTGATGGTGTTGATAACCCTGATACCGGCGCCAACGATGTAGTGGGCGTGGCTACCGCTCTGGCAGTCGTGTCTCTGGTTGCCGCTGGTGCTGTGGCGGTGAAGAAGTAATTCTCCACACACATTCCTTCTCAAGCAATAAAAGCCCCGCTGTTCTCCGTGTCCGGTGCATGGGGACAATTTATGAACCTACCCATATAACTTCATATTTGTTCCTGTGGAGGGAGGCTGTGTTTCGGCACAGCCTCCCTTTTCTGCTCATGCAACCTCATTTGGGATTTCTTCTGACACAGAATCCGCCATATTCTGAGGCAGTTCGTCCACCAGCCCAATGTCACGGTAGTAGATGCGTACCTCCTGCGGTGCTGTGCGGGAGTATTTCTCCGCACGCTCACCGACCTCCACTCGCTTGATGAAGATGCGCAGGATCTCAGCAGTCAGCTCCGGGATCTCGCTGTGCCGCTTGGCGTTCTCAATGAACCGGGCAATATTGGAGCTGGAGTCTTTCAGTTCCTGAAGCCTTACTTCCATGGCAGGGAGCTGTTCCTGGATCTCTTTCTGCTCGGCGGTGTACTCCTGAGAGAGGATACGATACTGCTCGTCCGGGATACGTCCAAGTACACTGTCCTCGTAGAGCCGTTTGAACAGCTTTGTCAGCTCGATTTGGCGCTTCTGCATGGTGTCGCTCTTCTTCTGGAGCACTGCGATCTCCTGCTGTGCCTCCTTGCCCTGCTTCTTGCGGATATGCTCCGCAAACCGCAGCTCATTCTGACGAGCGAAGTGTGTGACACGGCGAATATCATCCAACAGGATAGCATTAAGCTCTTGTTCCCGGATATAATGAGCGGAGCACACAGCTTTGCCTTTCTTTTTGTAGGTGGAGCACATGAAGTTGTTTTTTACCGCATCCATGGTGTGCGCTCGGTGCAGTACCATGGTACCTCCACAGTCCAGGCAGTAGACCAATCCAGAGAAGATATTCTGCTCGTCCATGTTGGCTCTGCGCCGTTTGTGCTTGCGGATATCCTGTACGATCTCCCAGGTCTGTTGCGTAACGAGCGCCTCGTGCGTATTCTCAAAGCGGAGCTGCTCAGATTCTGGACGCTCAATGCGCTTCTTGTTCTTGAAGGACAGGGTGGTGGATTTCAGGTTGATGGTGTGGCCCAGATAGGTCTCATCCTCCAGAATGCCTGCGACGGTGTTGGTGGACCAGTTGTACGGCCGGGTGATATCCACTCCGGTCAGTTCCACTCCGTGCTTCTGGTAGTAGGAGTATCCAGGCGTGGGGATTTTGTCTTTCTTGAGCTGCTTTGCGATCTGGGCAGGACCCTTTCCGGACACACATAGGTCAAAGATATAACGCACTACCGGAGCGGTTTCAGGATCAGGCACCATGTGCCGTTTGGGATCTGCCGGGTCCTTCATATACCCATAGCGGGGGCGAGAGGAAACCCGGGCGCCAGTCTCCGCCTTGATCCGAACCACAGAGCGTCCCTTCTTGCTGCAGTCCTTGGCATAGAATTCGTTCATCAAATTCCGGAAGGGCGTAAAATCGTTGGTGGACTCATACAGGCTGTCCACACCATCGTTGACGGCGATAAACCGCACACCATAGCTTGGGAAGATGAGTTCCGTGTACTGACCCACCTGAAGGTACTCACGGCCCAGTCGGGACATGTCCTTGACGATCAGTGTTTCCACCTGACCGTTTTCCATCAGCTCCATGACCTGCTGCCAGCCTGGGCGGTTGAATAATGAGGTGTGATAGCGATAGCGGCAAAAAGCTAATAAAATCAATGGTTTTGCGGACAGCGGATAGACAGGGAATGTGTTAAAAACTGAATACGCACACAAACGGCGTTACCTTAACCCCTTTGGGGGAGAAAGTAACGCCGTTTTTTTATGCCCGCAGGAAAGGAGGTGCAGCCGGAATGTATTTCACAAAGGGCAAGCAGCGGGCGTTTGAATTGCTCATGCAGCAGAAGCCGGGATTTGACCGCTATCAATCCGGTTGTGCCGGAGATGATGAAGATTGCGGCACTTGCCGTTTCTACCGCCCCGGGTGGAAATATGAGTTTTGCGTTTTCAAAGAGTGTCCCTATTGCCCCGGCAAAAGGACGCGGAAAACGCACGCCAGCATGGACAAATAGACGGGCAAAAGCCCTTGTGCCATGCGGCTTTGCAGACGCGAAAACGGCAAAGGGCATATTGCAATACCAAAACAGCCGAAAACGGCTTTCTAATTGTCCACGCATACCAAGAGAGGAAGTGAGGAAATATGGCAGTTTTCAGAGTGGAGCGAAATACGGGATATACCGTTATGAGCAACCACCACTTGCGAAACAAGGAATTGTCCTTAAAGGCAAAGGGCTTGTTGTCGCAAATGCTTTCGCTGCCCGAAGATTGGGATTATACCCTTGCGGGCTTATCCCATATCAACCGGGAGAAGATCGACGCAATCCGCGAAGCGGTAAAGGAACTCGAAAAAGCCGGATATATCGTGCGCAGCCGGGAGCGCGACGAAAAGGGACGCTTGCGGGGCGCAGATTACGTCATATACGAGCAGCCGCAGCCGCGAGAGCCGGAAGCAGCTACCAGCGGCGGACAGCCGCCTATATTGGATTTACCTACATTGGAAAATCCAACATTGGATAATCCAACGTTGGAAAAACCTACGCAGGAAAAACCTACGTTGGAAAATCCAACGCAATTAAATAAAGATATATTAAGTAAAGAACAATCAATTACTGATTTATCAAGTACCGATTCCATTCCTTTCCATTCCCTAAACCCCTTGCCCTTTGCGCATGGCGAAGCGGCTACGCCGCCGGAAAGGAAAAGAACGGAAGCGAAAAGCAATAGCGCAGTAGAGATTTACAGGGAGATTATCAAGGACAATATCGAATACGACCATCTCATTCAAAACTGCAAAATTGACAAAGACCGTTTGGACGAGATTGTTGACCTTATGCTGGAAACCGTCTGCACAGCCCGAAAGACAATCCGTATTGCCGGGGACGACTACCCCGCCGAATTGGTGAAATCCAAGTTTTTGAAGCTGAACAGCAGCCATATTGAGTTTGTTTTGGATTGCATGAGGGAGAACACAACCAAAGTGCGCAACATCAAGCAGTATCTAAAAGCGGTGCTGTTCAACGCGCCGAGTACCATTGACAGCTACTATACCGCCCTTGTCAATCACGACTTATACGGCGGCGAATGAGCATAGCCGCACTTTACCGGGAAAGGAGTTGATACCTTGCAGGAGGAAGTAACCCAAAAAACGATTGCCCTATACGTCAAAGTGGGAAAAGGCGCGGCGCGGCTTACCGAACAGGCGTTACAGAAAGCAATCCAAAAGTTTTTGGAGCAGAAAAGCAAACCCGCGCATGGGAAACAGACCATGCGGCAGCTTATGAAGCAGAACGCGGGTGTTTCCAACATCGAGATCACCGACAGCAATATTAAAGCCTTTGAGAGTACGGCGAAGAAATACAACATAGATTTTTCGCTAAAAAAGGTTAAGGGCGAGCAGACCCGTTACCTTGTGTTTTTCAAAGGCCGGGACGCGGACGTTATGACCGCAGCGTTTCAAGAGTTTTCCGCAAAGAAGCTGAACCGGGAGAAAAAGCCCTCTATCCGCAAAGCCCTTGCCGCTGCAAAGGACAAGGCGAAGCAGCTTAACGCCGCCCGCGACAAGGTAAAGAAAATGGACAGGGGGCGCGAGATATGAAGCAGATCAACTACAAAAAGCTGATACTTCCGAATATCCCCTATGTGTTCTTTGTCTATCTCTTTGATAAAGTCGGACAGGCGGTGCGGCTTGCCCCCGGCGCGGATATTTCTGCAAAGATACTGAATATCACACAAGGATTTTCCGCAGCCTTTGAAAACGCCTTGCCGAGCGTTTACCCGTTGGATTTGCTTGTCGGCATTGTCGGTGCGGTGATTATCCGCTTGATAGTCTATGTCAAAGGGAAAAACGCGAAGAAATACCGCAAGGGCGCGGAGTACGGCTCTGCCCGATGGGGAAACGCCGAAGATATAAAGCCCTACATAGACCCGGATTTCCAAAACAACATCATTTTGACGCAGACGGAACGGCTTACCATGAACAGCCGCCCGAAGCAGCCGAAGTACGCGAGAAATAAGAACGTCGTCGTGATCGGCGGCAGCGGCAGCGGAAAAACAAGATTTTTTGTCAAACCTAATCTAATGCAGCTTCATTCCTCTTACGTCTTAACCGACCCGAAAGGTACGGTTTTGATTGAGTGCGGGAAGCTGCTGCAACGGGCGGGCTACCGCATTAAGGTACTGAATACGATTAACTTCAAAAAATCTATGCACTACAACCCCTTTGTGTATATCCGCAGCGAGAAAGATATTTTGAAGCTGGTAAATACGTTGATAGCGAATACCAAAGGTGAGGGAGAAAAAAGCGCGGAGGATTTTTGGGTAAAGGCAGAACGGCTTTTGTATTGCGCGTTGGTGGGCTACATCTGGTACGAAGCCCCCGCCGAGGAAATGAACTTTATTACCCTGTTGGAACTTATCAACGCCAGCGAAGCCCGCGAGGACGACGAGGAATATCAAAGCCCCGTCGATTTGCTGTTTGCCGACTTGGAAGAACGCGACCCCGACCATTTCGCGGTGAAGCAGTACCGAAAATATAAATTGGCGGCGGGCAAAACCGCAAAATCAATCCTCATTTCTTGCGGTGCGAGGCTCGCTCCTTTTGATATAAAGGAATTGCGCGATCTTATGTCCTACGACGAATTAGAACTTGACACGTTAGGCGACAGAAAAACAGCTTTGTTTTTGATTATGAGCGATACGGACAGCACGTTTAATTTTGTTATCGCTATGCTGCAATCGCAGTTATTTAATCTCTTGTGCGACAAGGCCGACGACGAATACGGCGGCAAGCTGCCGGTTCATGTTCGCTGCCTGTTAGACGAGTTTGCAAACATTGGACAAATCCCGCAGTTTGAAAAATTGATTGCCACAATCCGCAGCCGGGAAATCTCGGCTTCTATCATTCTGCAATCGCAGAGCCAGCTAAAAGCCATTTACAAGGACGCGGCAGAAATCATACTTGACAATGCCGACAGCACCTTGTTTTTGGGAGGGCGCGGGAAAAATGCAAAGGATATTTCGGAGAACTTGGGACGTGAAACAATCGACAGTTTCAACACTTCCGAAAATCGCGGCACGCAGGTTTCTCATGGCCTCAATTATCAGAAATTGGGAAAGGAGTTGATGACACAGGACGAAATCGCAGTTATGGACGGAGGAAAATGTATTTTGCAGTTGCGCGGCGTGCGCCCCTTTTTCAGCGATAAGTACGATATAACGCAGCACCCGAACTACAAATACCTTTCCGACTTCGACAAGAAAAACGCTTTTGACGTTGAACGGTATATGTCCACCCGTCCGGCAATCGTAAAGCCCGACGAACCCTTTGACATATACGAAATAGATTTGTCCGACGAGGACGCAGCCGCCGAATAAAAACGGCGGCATTTTTATTTCCAACAACATTTTTTGAGCCGTTTTAGCGGCAGAAAGCGAGGTTTATATGGATTTTTTCAACAGCGCAGTTGACGTATTGCAGACTTTGGTAATCGCGCTTGGCGCAGGTCTTGGCATTTGGGGTGCCATTAACTTAATGGAGGGTTACGGCAACGACAATCCGGGAGCAAAAAGCCAGGGCATGAAGCAGCTCATGGCGGGCGGCGGCGTTGCGTTGATCGGCGGCACCCTTGTTCCGCTTCTTTCCAAACTTTTTGGATAATGCCTAAAACAAATACCACCCGCCGCGCCCTCTCGGAAACGGGAGGGCGCGGGAAAGGAGGGATTAACTTTTGATATGGCAGATGATTGAAGATTGGTTTCGCGGCATTTTGACAGACGGGATTTTATCGAACCTCTCCGGCTTGTTTGACAGCGTAAATACAGAGGTTGGAGAAATTGCAACGCAAGTCGGCACGACCCCCGCCGGGTGGAACGCGGGCATATTCAACATGATACGCAGCCTTTCGGAAAACGTCATTGTACCGATTGCGGGCGTTATCATTACCTTTGTCATGTGTTATGAACTAATCCAGCTTGTAATTGAAAAAAACAATCTGCACGATCTCGACACTTGGATTTTCTTCAAATGGATTTTCAAAACCTTTGTTGCGGTGCTGCTGGTAACAAATACTTGGAACATTGTCATGGGAGTTTTCGACGTTACGCAGAGCGTCGTCAATCAGAGCGCGGGGGTTATCATATCCGATACAAGCATAGACGTTACCACCGTTATTACCGACATTGAAGCAAAACTCGAAGCTATGAGCGTGGGCGGTCTTTTGGGGTTATGGTTTCAATCCCTCTTTGTAGGGCTTACCATGAAAGCCCTGTCAATCTGTATTATGCTTGTGGTGTATGGGCGCATGATTGAAATATACCTTGTAACGAGCGTTGCCCCTATCCCTATGGCAACAATGGTAAATCACGAATGGGGCAGCATGGGACAGAATTACTTAAAATCTTTGCTTGCGCTTGGTTTTCAAGCGTTTTTGATTTTGGTGTGTGTCGGCATTTATGCGGTATTGATACAGACAATCGCAGCGACCGACGACATTTCCGGCGCGATCTGGGCTTGCATGGGCTATACCGTTCTCTTGTGCTTTACGCTTTTCAAAACAGGAAGCCTTGCAAAGAGCGTCTTTTCGGCACATTAAGGGGGTGAGTTATGATTTGAAAATCGGTTTAATCGACGTTGACAGCCATAATTTCCCCAACCTCTGCTTGATGAAGCTATCCGCGTATCATAAAGCAAAGGGGCATACGGTGGAATGGTGGAACGCAAAAGGGCGGTACGACCTTGTATATAAAAGCCGCGTCTTTACAGACACTTACTCCAAAGACACGATAACCGTTACCAACGCGGAACAGGTTATTTTCGGCGGTACGGGCTACGACACGAAAAACCGCTTGCCGCCGGAAGTGGAACACAGTTACCCGGATTATTCTATCTACCCGCAGTTTTTCGGGATTGCCTACGGCTTTTTAAGCCGGGGTTGTCCGAGAAATTGCGGGTTTTGCATTGTCAGCAGTAAAGAAGGGCGCAAAAGCGTTAAGGTTGCGGATTTATCCGAGTTTTGGAAATGGCAGCCGGAAATAAAAATCATGGACGCTAATCTGCTTGCCTGTCCCGACCATGAAAATCTCATTGAGCAGCTTATACAGAGCCGCGTATGGGTGGATTTTTCGCAAGGGCTGGATATACGCCTTGTGAACAGGGATAATGTCAGCCTGTTAAATCGGGTACGGATAAAAGCGGTACATTTTGCATGGGATAATCCCGACGAGGACTTGACCGGGTATTTCCAACGTTTTTTGGATTTGACCGCCATTAAGAGCAGCCGCCAGCGGCGCGTATATGTGCTTACCAACTATGGCAGCACCCACGAACAGGATTTATACCGCGTGAACACCTTGCGGGCTATGGGCTTTGACCCGTATGTGATGATTTATGAGCGTCCAACCGCCCCACCTGTTACCCGCCATTTGCAACGGTGGGTAAATAACAAACGGCTTTTCTATGCTGTCCCCCGTTTTGAAGATTACATTCCGAGCAGAAAGGAGGTTTGAAATGGCGTATGTAACCGTCCCAAAGGACTTAACAAAAATCAAAAGCAAGGTAATGTTCAACCTTACCAAACGACAGCTAATTTGTTTCAGCGCGGCGGTAGCAATCGGACTGCCGCTGTTCTTTTTGGTAAAAGACAGCGTTGGAACAACCACAGCGGCATTGTGCATGGTGCTTGCCATGCTGCCTATGTTTTTGCTTGCCATGTACGAGAAAAACGGGCAACCGCTGGAAGTGATTATTCGGCAATTTGTGGAAGTGAAGTTTCTTCGCCCCAAAGAGCGACCTTATCAGACCAACAATTTTTATGCCGCCCTTGCGCGGCAAGAGCAATTAGATAAGGAGGTACGGGCGATTGTCAAAGGAAAAGAAAAACACCCAAAACGAAAAGCGTAAACTTTCCCGACAGGAAAGAAAACAGATAGATACCCTTATCCGACAGGCAAAGGGCGACGGGAAGCCCCATACGGCGCAGGACAGCATACCGTTTGAGCGAATGTATAAGGACGGGATTTGCCGACTTGCAAACGGGCGGTATTCCAAGTGCATTGAGTTTGAGGACATCAACTATCAGCTTGCGCAGCCGGACGACAAAACCGCCATTTTTGAAGCCCTTTGCGATATGTATAACTCGTTCGACGCTTCTATCAGCGTGCAGCTTTCCCTAATCAGCCGCCATGCGAACAAGGACGATTTCAAGAACAGTATCACGATTGCGCCGCAGAATGATGACTTCGACAGTATCAGAGCAGAATACACCGAAATGCTTAGGACGCAGCTTGAACGCGGAAACAACGGGCTTATTAAGACCAAGTTTCTCACCTTTACCGTTGAAGCAAGGGACATTAGATCGGCGCGGGCGCGTCTTGCCCGCATTGAAACGGACACCCTCAACCATTTTAAGGTGATCGGCGCAGCGGCGCGGGTATTGGACGGGAAACAGCGTCTTGAAGTGCTGCATGGGATTTTCCACCCGGACGGGGAACGCTTTAACTTTGCGTGGGAATGGCTACCCGCAAGCGGGCTTTCCGTCAAAGACTTTATCGCCCCGTCCTCTTTCCGATTTGGCGACGGGCGAATGTTTCAAATGGGCGGCAAGTTTGGCGCGGTTTCCTTTTTGCAGATCGTCGCGCCGGAACTCTCCGACCGTATGCTTGCCGACTTCATGGACGCGGAAAACGGGATTATCGTCAATCTGCACATTCAGAGTATCGACCACAACGAAGCAATCAAGACGATTAAGCGCAAGATCACCGACCTTGACCGCATGAAGATTGAAGAACAAAAGAAAGCAATCCGCAGCGGTTATGACATGGATATTATTCCGTCCGACCTTGCCACCTACGGCGGGGAAGCAAAAAACCTACTCCGCGATTTGCAGAGCCGCAACGAAAGAATGTTTCTGCTTACGCTGCTTGTCTTAAACCTTGCAGATACCAAGCAGAAATTGGATAACGAAGTATTTGGGGCGGCGGCAATCGCACAGAAATACAACTGCATTTTGACCCGTCTTGACTACCGGCAGGAACAGGGGCTTATGTCCTCTATCCCGTTGGGGGATAACCTTATCCATATCCAGCGCGGCTTGACGACCAGCAGCACCGCCGTTTTCGTTCCCTTTACGGTGCAAGAGTTGTTCCAAAGCGGCGAAGCATTGTATTACGGCTTAAATGCCCTTTCCAACAACATGATTTTGTGCGACCGAAAGAAGCTGAAAAACCCCAACGGCTTGATACTCGGCACACCGGGCAGCGGCAAAAGTTTTTCTGCAAAACGTGAAATCACAAACGCTTTTCTCATTACGGCAGATGATATTATCATTTGCGACCCCGAAGCCGAATATTACCCCCTTGTCGGACGTTTGAAAGGACAGGTTATCAAGGTATCGCAGAACAGCACGCAATACATTAACCCTATGGATATTAACCTCAATTACAGCGAGGGCGACACGCCCATAGCCTTAAAGAGCGATTTTATCCTTTCCTTTTGTGAGTTGATTATGGGAGGTAAAAACGGGCTGGAAGCTGTCGAAAAGACCTTGATTGACCGCGCTGTTATCAGCGTGTACCGCAACTACCTTGCCGACCCAAAGCCCGAAAATATGCCGATTTTGGGCGACCTCTACGACGAGATCAAGAAGCAGCCGGAAAAGGAAGCGCAGCGTATCGCGGCGGCATTGGAACTCTATGTAAACGGCAGCTTGAACATTTTTAACCACAGGACAAACGTTGACATTCATAACCGCCTTGTCTGCTTTGATATTAAGGAACTCGGTACACAGCTTAAAAAAGTCGGTATGCTCATAGTCCAAGACCAAGTATGGAACAGAGTAACGGTAAACCGCAGCGAGGGCAAGGCGACGCGGTATTACATCGACGAGTTTCATTTGCTCTTGAAAGAGGAACAGACCGCAGCATACAGCGTTGAGATTTGGAAGCGTTTTAGAAAGTGGGGCGGTATTCCGACAGGTATCACGCAGAACGTCAAAGACCTTTTGACGAGCAGAGAAGTTTCAAATGTTTTTGAAAACAGCGATTTTGTCTATATGCTCAATCAAGCCCAGGGCGACCGGGAAATCCTTGCCAAGCAGCTTAACATTTCACAGCAGCAAATGACCTATGTAACCCATTCCGAAGCGGGCGAGGGACTTATCTTCTATGGCAACGTGATTTTGCCCTTTATTGACCGTTTCCCGAAAGATACGGAACTCTACCGCGTGATGACGACCAAGCCCGGCGAGGTGTCGGCATGAGGATAGAAACGGATAAAATCTATTGCGGCGACAGCTTGCAGGTGCTTCAAACCTTGCCGGATAACTGTATGGATTGTTGCGTAACGTCCCCGCCCTACTATGCTTTGCGCGATTACGGCACAGACGGGCAGATTGGGCGGGAAGCAACGCCGGAGGAATATGTTTCCCGCATTACGGCGGTTTTCCATGAGGTAAAGCGGGTGCTTACGCCGGAGGGTACTTGTTGGCTGAATATCGCGGACACTTATTGCGGTACAGGCAGCAAAGCCGACCACCAAGACCCGAAATATCCCAAAGGCAGAAACGGGCAGCAAGTGGCAGTAAACCACCGCGCCCCCGGCTGCAAGCCGAAAGACCTAATCGGTATTCCGTGGCTTGTAGCCCTTGCCTTGCGGGGCGACGGGTGGTATTTGCGCAGCTCCATCATTTGGCACAAGGGAAACCCCATGCCGGAAAGCTGCAAAGACCGCCCGACCCGCTGCTATGAGTATGTGTTTCTGCTTACCAAGTCGAAGAAATATTACTATGATTGGCAAGCAGTAGCCGAGCCGATAGCCCCCACAACAGCGGTACGGCTGAAAAGCGGAGTTGGGAAAGGCAACAAATATGCCGCTACCGTTCCGGGGCAGAACCAGCCGCAGAAAATCAACCGTCCCCGCGAGAAAGGCAGCTATACCGACGAAATGATTTCCCCCGTCCGCAGCCGCCGCAACGTTTGGGAGATCAACACAGCTTCCTATCGCGGCGGGCATTTTGCAGCGTTCCCGCCGAAACTTGCGGAAACGTGCATTTTGGCGGGCTGTCCTGTCGGCGGGATTGTGCTTGACCCGTTTTTAGGCAGCGGCACAACCGCAGCGGCGGCAAAAAGCCTTTCCCGCCGCTATGTCGGTATAGAGATCAACCCCGAATACTGCACCCTTGCAAAACAGCGTATTGGAGGTGATGAACATTGAGCAAGGAATTAAAAGCCCCCGACAAGGTAACACAGAAAATGACCCGCGACGGGGCGGTTGCGGAAAACCTTACGACGGGCGAAACAACGAGTATCAGCGAAAGACCGCCGGAGGAAAACTATTCAGCCCCCGCAGCGGGAGCAGCGGAAAAAGCGACCCAACGTATCGGCACAGAGGTTAGCCGCCATTTAGAAAAGGGCGCGGAGAAAAAGACCCTTGACGCAGCGCAGCTTAAAACCCATACGTCCCGCTTGCAGTTTTCCGAAGCGGAACGGGCAACGCCGGAACTGCAAAAGGCAATCAAAAAATCCGATACGGCGGCTGACCGTTTAGACAAAGCGCGGGCAGCTATCCCCAAACAGACCAAAATCACAAAAGAGCGCGTTTTTGACGAAGCCAAAGGCAAAGCAAAGACGCGCCTTGCTTTTGAAAAGACGGATAAGCCCCCAAACGGCAAATTGCGTCATAACCCGTTATCCCGTCCGGCGCAGGAATTGGACGCCGCCGTACATGGAAAAATCTATGAGGTGGAGAAAGAAAACGTCGGTGTGGAAAGCGGACACAGGATAGAACTTGTGGGCGAGAAAGCGGGCGGTATGACGACGCGGGCAGTAAAACGCGGCATACGCAGCCATAAGCTGAAACCCTACCGGGCAGCGGCAGCAGCCGAGAAAAAGGCAGCAAAGGCAAACGCCGATTTTCTCTATCAAAAGGCGCTGCATGATAACCCCGCCCTTGCGCACTCCAACCCGATTTCCCGTTTTTGGCAAAAGCAGCGCATTAAAAAGCAGTATGCAAAGGCGTTGAAAACAGGCGGCAAGGTGAAAAAGACCGCCGAAGCCACCGCAAAGGCGGCGAAGAAAACGGCGCAGGAAACCAAACGGGCAACGTTCTTTGTCGTCCGGCATTGGAAAGGCTGTTTGATTGTGGGCGGGATTGCCTTTATTGTGCTTCTGTTTTTCGGCGGCTTGTCCTCTTGTTCCCTGTTCGGCGGCAACAGCGGCAGCGGCTTGATTGCGTCGTCCTATCTCTCCGAGGACGCGGATATTACAGGCGCAGAAAGCGCGTATACCGCTATGGAAGCCGAGTTACAGGATATGCTGGATAATATCGAAAGCGAATACCCCGGCTATGACGAATACCGGGTAACGGCTGACGAGATCGAGCATGACCCGTATGTGCTAATCTCTATCCTCTCCGCTTGGCATGAGGGCGTGTTTACTCTCGATGAAGCGCAAAGCACCCTTGAAATGCTCTTTGATAAACAGTATATCTTGACGGTTACGGAGGAAGTCGAGGTACGCTACCGCACCGAAACGCGGACGGACAGCGAGGGCAACGAATACGACGTTGAAGTACCCTATAACTATTACATTCTCAATGTGGATTTGGAAAACTTCAACCTCTCCCATGTTCCCGTTTACATTATGGGCGAGGAACAGCTATCCATGTACGCTATGTATATGTCGTCGCTTGGAAACAGACCCGATCTTTTCCCACAATCCGGCTATATCTCAAAATACTATGAAAACCCGCCAGCGGATTATGAAATCCCGCCCGCCTATCTGGAAGATGAACAGTTTGCGCAGCTCATTGAGGAAGCAGAAAAGTACGTCGGTTTTCCTTATGTGTGGGGCGGCAGCAGCCCGGAAACCTCTTTTGATTGCAGCGGTTTTGTTAGCTATGTGCTGACGAACAGCGGCTTATACAATACGGGCAGACTTGGGGCGCAGGGGCTTTACAACATCTCAACCCGCGTTTCCAACCCGCAGCCGGGGGATTTGGTTTTCTTTACGGGTACATACGACACGCCGGGGGTATCTCATGTGGGTATCTACGTTGGCGAGGACGGGGACGGAAGCCCCGTCATGCTGCATTGTGGCGACCCGATACAATACGCAAAACTTGATACAAGCTATTGGCAATCCCATTTTTACGCCTATGGGCGGCTACATTACAACTGACTTTGAAAGGAGTTTATTTCTATGGCAAACACGAAACTTGACCGTATCGAAAGGGATATTGAGAAAACGAGGGCGAAAATCCTTGAATACCAAAAAAGGCTGAAAGACCTTGAAGCGCAGAAAATCGAGGAAGAAAACGCGCAGATCGTTCAAATGGTGAAAGCGGTACACCTTGACGGGGCGCAGCTTGCCGCGTTCCTCTCCGCTTACGCCAGCGGCGAAATTGCCTTGCCGCAGCCGGACGCAGACTATACCGACGAACAGGAGGAAACCGAAGATGAAGCATAAAAAACTGTTCCGCAGCGTTACCGCTTTGCTTGCCGCCCTTGTACTCATGGGCGGCTTTTCTGTTACCGCTTTTGCGGGCGGCGGTGATGTGAGCGACGAGCCGCCTACCCCCGTAACCGAAACCGAGCCGGAAGAAACGACGGGCGGCTATGAGCCGCAGCCCTTAACGCCGGAGGGCAACATGAGCCTTGTAGACGACATAACGGGCGAAGCGTCCGGCGATAAGCAGTTTATTACCGTCGTTACGAAAAACGGAAACTATTTTTACATCATCATTGACCGCGCCGAGGACGGGGAAAACACCGTCCATTTCCTCAATCAAGTTGATGAAAAAGACCTTTTGCAGCTTATGGAGGACGAACAGACCGAAACCCCCGCTTGTAGCTGTACTGAAAAATGCGTTGCCGGAAGCGTCAACACCGATTGCCCCGTTTGCAGCGTCAACATGAGCGAGTGCGCGGGCAAGGAAGCCGAGCCGGAGCCGGAAGAAACCGAGCAGCCGGAGCCGGAGGAAGATAAAGGCGGCGGCATGGGCGGTGCTATTCTGCTTGTGGTGCTGCTTCTTGCCGCAGCGGGCGGCGGCGCGTTCTATTACTTTAAGATTATGAAGCCCAAAAAGGACGCGGCAAAAGGCAGCAGCAACCTTGACGATCTCGATTTTGACGAGGACGACGAGGACGAGGAAGAATTAGAAACCGAGCAGGAGGACGAAAACATATAATTGCTTCTTTTTTCGCAATATGGTATAGTGCAAATGAAAATATATGTTGGGAGGTGGAAATATGACTGCCGATGAAAAAGCATATATAGCAAGCCGTTACAATGACTATACCAAATGTGAACCCGAATACCGCCAGCCCGAAAAGGGCGAAGCGATTAAACAGCTTATGGATTATTTCGGGATTGAGGAAATGGGGCAATTTACGAAATACGTTGACGACTAAATATAAAGAATACCTTATAGCGGTAAATCCAAAGAAAAGGATTTACCGCTTTTCTTTTTCACAGGAGGATTAAAACCATGAAACTTGTAATTGCAGAGAAACCGAGCGTCGGGGCGGCGATTGCCGCCGTACTTGGCGCGAATGAAAAGCGCAGCGGATATTTTGAGGGCGGCGGCTACCTTGTGTCCTGGTGTATCGGGCATTTGATTAGCCTTGCAGACGCGGCGACCTACAACGAGCAGTACCGAAAATGGAAGTATGACGATCTCCCCATTGTCCCGCAGGATTGGCAGTTTACCGTTGCCAGCGGCAAGGAGCAGCAGTTTTCCGTACTCAAAGACCTTATGCACCGCAGCGACGTTTCCGAGATTGTCAATGCGTGCGACAGCGGACGCGAGGGAGAACTCATTTTTCGCTTTGTCTACGAACAGGCAAATTGCAAAAAGCCCTTTTCCCGCCTTTGGATTAGCAGCATGGAAGAAAGCGCAATCCGCGAGGGCTTTTCAAACCTCAAAGACGGGCGCAGCTATGACGACCTCTATCAATCCGCGCTTTGCAGAGCAAAGGCAGATTGGCTTGTCGGGATTAACGCGACCCGCCTTTTCTCTATCCTCTATCACAAAACGCTGAATGTCGGCAGAGTGCAAACGCCCACCCTTACCATGCTGGTAAACCGCGACTATGCGATCAGCAGCTTTAAGAAAGAAAAATATCATGTTGTCCGTCTGGACGCGGGCGGTATTTCGGCTTTGTCCGAAAGGCTGAACGACGAAACGGCAGCGCAGCAGATGAAAGCGGCTTGCGAGAAATCGCAAGCCGTTTGTACTTCCCTCAAAAAAGAGAAAAAGACCGTTGCCCCGCCGAAGCTGTTTGACCTTACCGCGTTGCAGCGCGAAGCTAACCGCCTGTATGGATTTACGGCGAAACAGACCCTTGATTATGCGCAAGCCCTCTATGAAAAGCGGCTTTTGACCTATCCCCGCACCGACAGTAAATATATCACTTCCGATATGCAGGACAGCACAAAGGAACTCATTACCGGGCTTTGTTCGCTGCTTCCCTTTATGCGGGACGTGAAGCTGCAAGCAGACCTTACAAGGGTTTGCGACAACAGCAAAGTAACCGACCACCACGCTATTTTGCCGACAGCCGAGTTTTTGAAAGCGGGCTTTTCTTCCCTTGCCGACAGCGAAACAAAACTTATGACCCTTGTGTGCGCGAAGCTGCTTTGCGCCGCAGCCGCGCCCTATGAATACGAAGCGGTTACGGCGGTTATCTCTTGCGGCGGCTATACCTTTACCGCAAATGGAAAGACGACGCTTTGCGAGGGGTGGCGTGAGATTGAAACGCTGTCCCGCGCCGCGTCCGAGAAACAGGACGAGGACGCAGAGCCGGAAACCGTTTTGCCGCCGCTTGCCGAGGGGCAGACCTTTGACAATCCGGCAGCGGAGATCTCCGAGCGTTACACACAGCCCCCGAAAGCATATACCGAAGATACGCTTCTGTCCGCTATGGAGAACGCGGGCAAGGAAGAAACGCCGGAGGACGCAGAGCGCAAAGGGTTAGGCACTACCGCAACGCGGGCGGGTATCATTGAAAAACTCATTAGCGCGGGCTTTGCCGAGCGCAAGGGCAAAAAGCTAATCACCACAAAGGACGGGTATAACCTTGCCGCTATTCTGCCCGAAGTCCTTACGTCCCCGCAGCTTACGGCAGAATGGGAAACCCGCCTTACCGGGATTGCCAAAGGCAGCGACAGCCCGGACGACTTCATGCGCAGCATTGAGGAAATGACAGCGGGGCTTGTCAAAACCTATTCCGCGATTTCCGAAGATAAAGCGAAGCTGTTTACTCCGCAGCGGGAAGCAATCGGCACTTGTCCCCGTTGCGGCGCGGCGGTTTACGAGGGCAAGAAAAACTACTACTGTTCCGACAGGGCGTGCAGCTTTGTCATGTGGAAAAATGACTTGTTCTTTCAGCAGCGCAAAAAGACTTTCACAAAGGCGATTGCCGCCGCCCTTTTGAAAGACGGAAAGGTAAAAATCAAGGGTATGTACTCCACCAAAACGGGAAAGACCTTTGACGGGGTTGTGCTGCTTGCCGACACAGGCGGCAAGTATGTAAACTTCCGCGTCGAGCAGAACCGAAAATGATTAGGCTTGATGAAAAGCAGTATCGAGCCGTTAAGAAAATGACCCGCGCCGCGTGCGCCAACAACGATTGCGGGAACTGTCTGCTATTGGACGACGGGGAAACTTGCGTTTGTGTGCAGAGTATCAGCTATTCGCTGTTATGCCGTTATTTCCGCGAAGCGGTTTTACCCGCAGACAGGCAGCTATGCGAACAGATCACCCGCAGCGGGGAAACCGATTTGAAGCGTTGCGCGGTATGCGGCAGCACGTTTGCGGCGGGCAGCAACCGGGCGAAATACTGTCCCGATTGCGCGGCAAAGATACGCCGCAGACAGAAAGCGGAAAGCGAGAGAAACAGGCGTTTACGGATAAAAACAACTACATAGCAAGCACAGCAAACGAGTACCCGTTTGCGAGAAATGCCCGCGCTGCTCTATGGGAAGCGCGGGCATTTTGCTTGTTGGGATAGTCCCAAACCCTTAAAAATCGAGAAAGGACGTGATGAAACAATATGCCGTATTCTTCATACGACCATGACAAATTGGAAACCGCCGAAACCATGCGGATAGAACGCCGGATATATTTTGAAGCAAAGGACGGGGATATTGCCCCCTATGTTTCTTTGCCGCTGGAACAGCTACACGCCATGCGCGAGGAAAGCGCGGCAGCGGAACAGGCGATTTTTAACGATCTCTCAAGCCGCGCCGCCGCATGGGAGGAACAGGCGGGCAAAACACTTTTGCTTGACAAAGCGATTGAATACACAAGGACAACCGTTGTGCAGCACACTTCTAACGAGTGGCAGAAAGGCGAATATGACCGATATACCCGCAGCAACCGGGTATATCAGATGAACTACCACATTTACGAGAACACCCGTTACGACAGGGAGAAGCAGCAAAGCGTCCCTTACTCTTATTCTCTCACATGGGGCGTTTATACCAACAGCCCGAACAGGAACGGGCAAGCGAAGATTGCCGGGCAGGACAGAAAGGTTTTTTCCGATAAGGCGGCTATGGAAAAATATCTGAATGGACGTATCAAAGCATACGACCGTCTGTTTACGGAAATCTCCCCGCCTATCCCGCAGGAGTACGCCGAGCATTTCAAAGTAAACGGTATGCTTTTACCGGGCTATACCATTGAGGGCGAGGAACCCCCGCAGCAGCAGCCACAGGCGGCAGCTATCCCCGAAACTACCGGGCAGCAAAAGGAGCGTGAACACATGAGCGAACAGTTTTCTATTATGATTGGCAACCGCAGCCGTTTTGAAGCGGGCGACCCCGGCGGTTATTGGCTGGATATGCCCGCCACAAAGGAGCAACTTCACGAAGCTATGCAGAGCGTCGGCATTACCGCCGACAACCCGCAGGATTTTTCCATTCGCGGCTTTTCCGACGACCCGGAAAAACATATTGCCTTGCCTTATGACATGGTATGCGCCGCCAACGTGGACGAACTCAATTTTCTTGCGGCGCGGATTGAGCAGTTAGACCCCGCCGAGATCGGCAAGCTGAACGCAGCTTTGCAGCAGAAAAACGGCTTTGAGAATATCGGACAGGTAATCGACTTCACCTACAACGTGGATTTTTACGTCCATATTCCCGAAGTACATACCTACCGCGATTTGGGCGACTACTACTTAAATCAATCCGGCATGGTACAAATGCCCGAAGAATGGAAAGGCGGGATTGACCTTACCGCGTTTGGAAGAAACGCCGCCGAGCAGGAAAAGGGCGCGTTTACCGAATACGGCTATATCGTCGAAAGCGGCGACGAGTGGGAGCGTCAATTTGAGGGGCGCGAAGTGCCGGAGGAATACCGCATTATGAGTTACCCGCAGCAAGAGCGCGGCGAACAGGATAAAGTCTTTATGGACGCAGCCGAAGCACAGCAGACAGAAACGCCGCCCGCCGAGCCGCCGCAGCCCCGCCCCGTCGTGCCGATTATCCTTTCTTCTGAAAAACCCGGCGACAAGGTAAAGGAGATCACCGCCCGTCTGGAACAGGGCATACAAGCAATTTTTGACAGCGACCGCTACAAAGAGTTTTTAACGGCTATGTCAAAGTTTCACGATTACAGCTTGAATAACACGATCTTGATTGCCATGCAGGGCGGCAATTTGGTAAAGGGCTATTCACAATGGCAGAAAGAGTTTGACCGCCATGTGAAAAGCGGCGAGAAAGGTATTAAAATCTTTGCCCCCGCCCCCTACAAGGTAAAAAAGCTGGTGGATAAAATCGACCCCGACACAAGAAAGCCCATACTTGACAGCGAGGGAAAGACGGTTAAGGAGGAAAAGGAAGTTACCGTTCCCGCCTTTAAGGTTGTAACCGTCTTTGACATTTCGCAGACCGAGGGAAAGGAGTTTCCCGACCTCTCCGTGAAACCGCTGCTTGCCGATGTGGAACAGTACGAGGACTTTTTCGCTGCCCTTGAAAAAGCGTCCCCCGTTCCGATTGCTTTTGAGCAGATCACAAACGGCGCAAACGGATATTTCAGCTTGACCGATAAGCGAATTGCTATCAAAGAGGGTGTAAGTGAGCTGCAAGCGGTTAAGACCGCCATTCACGAAATCGCCCATGCGAAGCTGCATGACGTGGACTTAAACGCCCCGCTGGAGGAACAAAACCGCGTTGACCGCCGCAGCCGCGAGGTACAGGCTGAAAGCGTTGCCTATACGGTGTGTCAGCATTTCGGGCTTGATACGTCGGATTACTCTTTCGGGTATGTTGCCGGGTGGAGCAGCGGCAAGGAAATGACCGAATTAAAAGCGTCCCTTGAAACGATACAGGCAACCGCAAAGGAACTCATTACCGAGATCGAGGGGCATTTTACCGAATTGCAGCAGCAGCGGCAAGCCGAGCAGGAGCAGGAAGCGAAAACAAAAGAAACCTTGCTTCTCAACGGTAAGGAGGACAGCTACGGGATTTATCAGTTAGCCCGCAGAGAGGAAACTATGGATTTGCGCTTTGAGCCTTTCGACCGTCTGCAAGCAACGGGGCATACCGTTGACCGGGCAAATTATGAACTCGTCTATACTGCGCCGCTTACAAAGGATATGACGCTTGGCGGCATTTGGGAAAAGTTTAATATCGACCGCCCCGCCGACTTCAAGGGGCATAGCCTTTCCGTTTCCAACATTGTTGTGCTTCATCAGAACGGCGAGAACACCGCCCATTATGTAGACAGCATAGGTTTTCAGCAGGTGCCGGAGTTTTTACAGGAGCAAGCGCAGCAGACCCCCGTATTTGATAAGCTATCTCCCGAACAGCAGCAAGCCCTATCCGATACCGTAAAAGATACGCTGCAACTGCTCGTAGACGCAGACAAGCGGATTTATGGCGACGTTACGGGCAAGACCCTTGAAGCAATCGCGGCGCAAGGGTATTCCTACAAGGGCGGGCAGCTTGAAAAGCAGCAGCCGGAAGCGACCCCCGAAAGCCTTATGACGGGCGAAACCGTCAGAACGCCGAGGGGCAATTTTTACATTACCGATATGAGCCGTGAACAGATCGAAGCGGCGGGCTTTGGTTTTCATCATGCGTCGGAGGACGGGAAGTATCTCATTATGGGAAATGGTACACAGGCTTATGCCATAGCCGCCGAGCAGCCGCAGCGGGATAATCCCTTAAAGCACGTTGAGGACATTGTAGAACAGAACGACAACAACTTTGACGGGATTATCAATAATACGCCGCAAACGCCCACCGTCGCGGATTTGGAGCAGCGGGCAAAGGCGGGCGAAGCGATTTCCGTTACCGACCTTGCGAAAGCGGTAAAAGCCGAGAAACGGGAGCAGCCGCAGAAGAAACCGTCCATTTTGAAGAAGCTGGACGAGTACAAGAAACAGGCGGCGCAGCAGCCGAAAGCCAAGCAGAAAGAACAGAAAAAGGATTTGGAGGTTTGATAGTATGAATATCCGCTTTACCATAGAGGAAGAAAACATAGTTGCGATTTACGCCGAGGACAGCCGGGAAACAACGCTTGAAAATATCCTTGCCGCTATGCCCTACATGGACGAGGATATGCGCCAGCTTGCCGCCGTAGCGGTAAACAAGCTGCAAGCCATGACGGACAGCGAGTTTTCCGAAAGGGAGTTTATCTTGACCGACGAGGAATAGCCCATAACGAAGCGGGGGCGCGGTTGCCGATTTCCGGCACCGCGCCCCTGTTCTTTTTTTGTCCTTGCGTGGACAATTAGAAAGCCGTTTTTGCGGGTTTGAATATACTTTATCGTCTATGTCGTTTTCATGCGCTGGAAGCCGCAGAAACACAGGCGTTTTCAGCCCTTAACATTCCACTTGCCACCCCATGTTTTGCGCCTTATCGCTCCTGCTCCCGCGCCCTGCTTTGGGACGGGTAAAGAATACTATCGACGTTCTTTTTGACAACGCCGTATTCCTGCATTTGCTTCTTGGCTTGCCGATAATCTTCATACAATTTGGTTTTCCTGTCGTTTAAGCTTCTATACTCCTTGCGCAGCGCGGCGAGATCGGGCAGCTTCTTTATCTGCATTTCCTTTAATGCCCTTGCCGCAGCTTCAAACAGGATAATTTCGCTTTCATGCCCCCGCAGATACTTTTCCTTGTCCGGCGATTTTCGGTATTCATCGTAAATCGGTTTTAACTGTCGGTATGTGGTGGTGTGCTTGATAAGCAGCGACAAATCAGACATACGCTGTTCCACTTCCTTAACCGCCTTTGCCGCCGCGTCATGAGCGGTCATAATATCGGCTATCTTGCTTTCAAGTTCGCTATAATACTCAATCTTGTTTTCGGTTAGGAAGTTCATGCTTTTAGCAGCCTGTTTCAGATTATGGATTTTTGCCCACCGTTCATAGCCCGCCGACTGTTGGGCTTTGATACTGTTTTCAAGATCGACGACAAGCCGGATTTTCTTATCTTCCCGCAGCGTTTTTGTTTTGGCAACATACACGCCCTTGATACGCTCCTTTATCGCTTCTTCCGTATAGGCCGCGCCGAGCGTCTTTGTGCGGGTAAACCGTTCCTGTCCGGCAGCGCGAAAGGAAATGTATTTGCCCTGTTTGATTTCATACCCCATTTCCTGCAAGCGGCGCAGCAGTTCGTCAAAATCTTTCACTTGGGGAATGAGAGTATCTATCGCCGTTTTCAGCTTTGCTTTGTAGCTTGTCCCTTGCTTTTCGGCGGTGTATTCTGCATAGCTTTTTCCCTTGTCCTGTCCCGGTACGACGACGGATAGCCCATGCTCTTTACATATCCTGTCGCTGGTGCGCCGGATAAAGTGATAGCTTTGCTTGTTGGAATGGTACTTTTTGTAGTCAACGAAGCTAACCGCGTTGAAAATCAAGTGATTATGCAGATGGTCTTTATCGACGTGAGTTGTCAAAACAAACTCATACTTGCCGCCTAATACCGCCCCGGCAAGTTCCATGCCGATTTTGTGCGCTTCTTCCGGTGTGGTTTCTCCCACCGCAAAGGATTGTATCAAGTGCCGCCCTAAATGTGTGCCGCGATCTCCGGCAGCTTCCCGCGTCCATGCAAACTCAATATCGGCGGTTTCCAGCCCGCAGCCGAAAGAGGACGCAAGCAGCTTCCCGTCTGTCTTTTCGGGATTTAAGATATAGTCTATCGCAGCCTTTAAGGTTGATTTAATAGGGTGCGTCTTTGTAACCGCCATATCTCGTCCACCGCCTTTTTAATGTCCTCTATATCCTGCCTGTAAACCGTCCCCGTCGCATTGGCGCGTTTTGCAATTTGGTTGATGTTCCGGCTCACCGCTTGCAGTTCCCGGATATATGCTTTTGTGTCGCTTCGGTCAACGACAAGAATATACCCGTCTATCGCCATTTTACGGAAGTATGCCCCATACTGCTTTATGGGAAGCTGCTTCATCTTCTCGTCGATCAGCCGCTTTTCTTCTTCCGTAACGTAAAACTTCATCTGTATATTTCTCTTTCGGTTTTCCATTTCCGCACCGCCTTTCGGTATAAGGGTTTGGGATTATCCCAACAAGCATTTTCCGCAAACGGGTACTCGTTTGCTGTGCTTGCTATCTACTCCATACCCCCACCGAAAGGCGGTATTTGTTGCGCGTTCCTTTGATTTTGGACGCAAAAAAAGATTGCAGCCGCCATGCGCTGCAATCTCCCGATTTCTCATATTGTGAGGTTAATCCTCTGCTTTTTCGACTTCCGTTATCTCCCTTGCTGTTGCGGTTACAATCCGTATGCCTTTATCGCTCATACCGTCCAGCAGCGCGTCAAGCTGCCGCCGCCCGGTGGATTTCTCCGCATTGCTGTTCGGGAAGAAAAATTGATCTACCGAAATATGATACCGGGTTACAAGGTCATAGAATACCTGTAAACTCGGCTGTTGTCCCTTGTTCTCGATATTCGCAAGGTAGCGCGGGGAAATATATAACTCGTCGCTTACCTTTTTGCGGCTCTCGCCGTATTCATTTCTCGCGGCTTTTATAGCTGCCCCGAAAGCCTTAAAGTCGTACAATGGTACGGGTCTTTTTGCCATTTTCATTCACCCTGTTACATTTTACAGTTCACCTTTCTTTTTGGATATGTCCACACAATTCATATCATTAGGTTAAATACTTCCTGTTGTGTATTGACAGTAGACTGATTTTCTGATAAAATGAAATTTATGTAAAAGGAGGCGGCGTTTATGTTGCATAGCATGCGTATTAGATAAGCATTGAAAAAAAGGATTTTCCCATTTTCAACATGGGCTTTTTTGTCATGCTTATTTTGCGGATGCTATACAAAAAACTAACGACGTATAGATATAGTATAGACATAGTGCAAGCTATGCCTTAGTTTTGTTGTACTGCTCTGTGCATTATAAATGCAGGTCAATGCTCATGTTGAGGATTGACCTGCATTTTTTTGTGTAAAAAGGACGAGTGAAATATAATGCTTAAAAAATATTGGATAAAATGTCCGATTTGTAACGGAAAGACGAGAGTTCAAGTATTTCATAATACTGTATTAAAAGATTTTCCTCTTTTCTGCCCTAAATGCAAATTGACGCATATCATTGATGTAGAAAAATTAGAGATTGTAATCAAAAATACAGAAAAACAAACTTTTATTATTTAGAAGAAAGGATATAAAAATGAAACGTTTACCTAAATATACGCCTGCGGAAGTACGGAATGATCCATACGGATTTACTTACAAAGAAATGTCGGAAGTTATTGGCGAGAATGAAGCAAAAGCCTTATATGAAGAATTATATAAGCAATTACCACGCAAAAAAAATCTATCAATGTTGGTAAAAAATATTTGCAAAAGCAGTGATACTGAAAAGTATGTTTACGAACTGAAAGACAACAAATACATTGAAACGGTTTTTATCAAGCGGCGAGATGGTGGAACTGTTTGCGTGAGCACACAAGTCGGTTGTCCTGTTGGTTGTATTTTTTGTGAGTCCGGGCGAAATGGCTTTGTTCGTAATCTAACATCGTCAGAAATCGTACAACAGATTATATTGTTGCGTCGAAAAGTAAACCGTATCGTTTTTATGGGTATGGGAGAGCCTTTATTCAATTATGACAACTTGATAAAAGCAATCCATATTCTCCGAGATAGATATGGGCTCAACTTTCCAACCGACGGCATTACCATATCAACAGTTGGTCCGGTCGATCAATTAAAAAAATTGCGCGAGGAACATCTTAAAATTCAGTTGACAATATCTTTACACGCAGCAACACAATCTGCAAGAAATCGTATTATTCCTCACATGCGCATATATGCTATTGAAGATGTTGTTAAGCAAGCCTTATCCTATTCTGAAAGGCATAATCGCAAAATTGTCTTTGCGTATTTGCTTTTACCGGGTATAAATGACCGGCCCTCAGATGTAAGACAACTTGCAAAATGGTTTCGGGGCAAAAAAGTTATGATTAACGTGTTACAATACAACCCAACAAGCAATTCAAGAATTAAAGCACCACAGAAACGGGAAATAGTTGCATTCAAACATCAATTAGAGCAAGCAGGACTTGAAGTTACTATGAGAGTTTCTCATGGCAGAGAGATTAACGCGGCTTGTGGACAGTTAGCTAACACATATAATAAATTCAAAAAAAAATGATTAAAAGTGCCAGACGCATAGACGCAGAGCCGATAACGCATTAGGTCAAAAAACCTATGTGTTATCGGCTTTTTTATTTAATATTGCGCAAAAGCCGCTGTTCCCTATTATAGAATGGATTGCGGGTAGTGTATTAAAGTCGCCCTTTTTTAAGGATACGGCGGTATCGGGGAGGTATCGCCGTGTCCATTTTTATTTACTGTAACCCGCCTAATGCTTTGCGGTCAAAAAAAGCTATGCTCCGCAAGCGGGATATTCCGGCTATGAATGTGAACTGTCAATACATTTAGCTACTGCTTACATTTCCTTTGCGCCCGTCCGCGTCTTGCGGACGGGCGCATTTTGCTTTTTTCAACTTTTTTCTGAAAAGCGCACTCAAGAGCCATCTCCCGAACGGGTACGGAGCGAAAGGGGCAGAGAGGACAAGCCCTTAACTCCCGTCCTCTACTCCACGCGGGAAGGAGGTGAACTCTATGGAGCTATCTTCTTCCGACAAGGAAAGAATACAACATCAGTACGACGCATTAGCAAAGAAAACTTTGGTCGGCGAAGCGAAAAGCCACCGCCGCACTCTTGCGAAACGCGCAGCACGCGAAGTTACTTTTTCGGATTTGAGCGAAAGCGAACTCGCGCAGCTTTTCACAACGGACGAATACGAAAGCGATTATTTCCGTTTTCAAGTGTCCGGCTTTGATGTACTCGTCAAAAATGAACTGCTTGCCGAAGCCCTTAACGCTTTGCCCGAAAGGAAACGCGACATTATCCTTTTGTCCTACTTCTTGGATATGAGCGACGCGGAAATTGGCGAACTGCTGAATGTTGTACGCACGACGGTTTTCCGGCACAGGAAATCCGCGCTTGCGAAAATCAAACAGTATTTGGAGGGAAAAGCAGATGATGAATACCGTTAGGAAGTCTGAAAATCTGTTGCCGTTCCCTGTCATTTCCGCAGCGGCAAACGGCGACACAACCGCCATGTGCGCGATCTTGAAGCACTACGAGGGTTACATAGCGAAACTTTGTACCCGCACGCTGAAAGACGACGCGGGCAATACCTATTCCTATGTGGACGAGGAAATGCGTAACAGGCTGCAAGTGCGCCTTATTACCCGCACCCTTGCTTTTCATGTAGGATAATCTTTTAGCCCATGCGGGGAGCGTGTCCCCTTTCCACGCTTCCCGTTATGGGCTATTTGTCGTTCCGCAAAAGCATATCCGCTGTTGATGTGCTTTTGCAGGCCGACAAAGCCTATTGTTCTTTGACAAAGAAAGCGGCCTTTGGTGCGCAGCATAACAGGCAAACGGGTACATTCCGTCTGTACCGAGCCAGTCGGCGGGTACGCCATGACAGCTTTTCCCCATAGGGGAAAAGCCGAGCGAGAACTACCGCGCTGTAAAACAGGTTTAGCAGCTTGTGGGCGACGACATACAAGGCGGCACAATGATACTCCCGCGTTGAACACCCTCAAAGTATTGCGCGGCGCACCCATAAGCATGGGCCGGGGTGAAACTCCCGTGAGGTTGCAGCTAACAACCGCCCGTTTTTGCCTTTTGACGAATATAGTTTATCCATACAGGAAAAGGAGGTTTTTCTAATGGATAAAAAACAGACAATTACAACCGAACGCAAAATAGGGAAAATCACCTATCTTGTTCAAGCGTTGCCGAGTGAAAAGGCAACCGATACAATCCATAAAAAGATTGAGAAACTCATTGTAAAGGATTTGCAGAAAAAGCCCGGAAATCCGGGATTTTTAGCGTCCGAGTAGTGCATTAGGCGGCGGGATATGGTATAATGATAGCAACACATTATACCTGTTTATTCGGCTGTCGGAAAGGAGGACTAATGTTACAGTCGAATAAAATCACCGCCCTTTACTGCCGTTTAAGTCAAGAGGATATGCAAGCCGGAGAAAGCGGAAGCATACAGCACCAAAAAATGATACTTCAACGCTATGCGGACGAACACCATTTTTTGAACACAAAGTTTTTTGTGGACGACGGATTTTCCGGCGTGAGTTTTGAGCGCGAGGGGCTGCAAGCGATGTTGCAGGAAGTGGAAGCCGGACGAGTGGCGACGGTCATTACCAAAGACCTTTCCCGTCTTGGCAGAAACTATCTGAAAACGGGCGAACTCATAGAGATTGTATTTCCCGAAAACGGAGTACGCTATATCGCGATCAACGACGGAGTTGACACAGCGCGGGAGGATAACGAGTTTACCCCCTTGCGGAACTGGTTTAACGAGTTTTACGCCCGCGACACAAGCAAGAAAATCCGCGCAGTTAAACA
The DNA here is from genome assembly GCF_900104675.1 of Angelakisella massiliensis. GTDB lineage: Bacteria > Bacillota > Clostridia > Oscillospirales > Ruminococcaceae > Angelakisella > Angelakisella massiliensis. Next base: position 1,534,520 of record NZ_LT629945.1, read on the forward strand.
GGCACAGGCGCAAAAAGGCGAGCGCGTCAACGGGGAATATCCATACGGCTATATCCCAGACCCGAACAACCGCCACCACCTTATACCCGACCCGGAAACCGCGCCGATTGTCAAACAGGTTTTCGCTATGTTTGTTAGCGGCGTGCGTATGTGCGAAATCCAAAAATGGCTTGCGGAAAACAAAGTCTTGACGATTGGAGCGTTGCGCTATCAGCGTACAGGACAGGCGCGGTATCAGCGGGCAATGATCGCCCCCTATACTTGGCCGGACAAAACGCTCTATGACATATTAGCAAGGCAGGAATATTTAGGGCATACCATAACCGCGAAAACTCACAAGGTATCCTACAAGTCGAAAAAGACCCGGAAGAACGAAGAAGAACAACGCTATTTCTTCCCAAACACCCATGAGCCGCTTGTTGACGAGGAAACCTTTGAACTTGCGCAAAAGCGGATTGCTACCCGCCACCGCCCGACAAAAGCAGCGGAGATTGATATTTTTTCCGGCTTGCTGTTTTGCGCTGGTTGCAGACATAAGATGTATTACCAACAGGGCGTAAATATCGAGCCGCGCAAGTTTTCCTATTCTTGCGGCGCATGGCGCAACAGGGCAAGGACAGGCAGCGAGTGTACCTCTCATTATATCCGCAAAAACGTACTTCTTGATTTAGTGCTGGAAGATATGCGGCGGGTTTTGCGGTATGTTAAGGAACACGAACAGGACTTTATCTGTAAAGCTACCGAGTACGGCGACATGGAAGCGAGAAAGGCATTAGCGCAGCAGCAAAAGGAACTTTTCAAAGCACAGGCGCGTATGACCGAACTTGACACGCTTTTCCGCAAGCTGTATGAGGACAACGCATTAGGCAGACTGACAGATGAACGGTTTGTGTTTCTAACTTCCGGCTATGAGGACGAAAAGAAATCCCTTGCCGCAAGGATAGACGAGTTACAACAGCAGATCGCAACCGTTACCGAGCGAAAAAGGGATATATCAAGGTTTATTCAGATTGTCGGGAAATACAGCGACATACAGGAATTGACCTATGAAAACGTCCATGAGTTTATCGACCGTATTTTGATACATGAATTAGACCGGGAAACCAACACCCGGAAAATCGAAATCCATTATAGCTTTGTCGGACAGGTTGATACCGAGCAGGAGCCGACGCAAGTTGTCAACCATGACCGCCGCAACATGGTAGATGTAAAAAGTATCGCTATCTAACCCCAGCAAAGTTCGTCCCCGAGTAGCCGTCATCGTATAGGAAAAGCGTATTGGTGAAGCCTTTCTCAGCTGAGTACTTCTCCAAGAGAAGCTTTTGGAAAGAGATTTGTCAAGGGTGTTTTACCATTCAGCAACGAATTAAGGCATAAACAATATCACATTTTTATAATGCTTTTTGACCACAATCAGTCCGGCACTGACTGTGGTCTTTATTTTGAAAATGACATTTTCCCCTTAAATAAAGGAATCAATCGTCGTTGCGTTTTTCGTCAATATCTGCCATAATAAAAAGGAGTGTAAATAAAAGAAAAAGGGGGGAATTGCCATGCCGCAAACACCGTTTCATGCCTATTACAAGGCCCGGCTTTTGGAACAACTGCCGGAAGCAGAACAGTTTATTCCGGTCTTTGCATCATCGGACATTGAAATCTATCCGTTCCAAATTGCAGCGGCCAGCTTTGCCCTGCGTTCCCCCTATCAGAAAGGTGCTGTCCTGTGCGATGAAGCCGGTATGGGCAAGAGCCACGAGGCCATGCTGGTCATCAATCAAAAGTGGCTGGAGGGATGCAGCCGGATTCTGCTGGTTATTCCCAATGCCGACCTGCTGCACCAGTGGACGGAAATGCTGGATCGATTCTATACCGTTCCCTATGTGGTTTTGACCAGCCGCAAAGAATGGCAGGCCCACAGCGCCCCCGACCATCCCAACGCCTTTATCCAGGATGCCATAGTCGTAACCACCTACGACTTTGCCGCCGACAACGAGGAGGCTGCAAAGGTGGTCAACTGGGACTTGACGGTATTTGAAGAGGCTAACGCCCTGTCCCCGGTCTACCAGGAGGACAACAAGCAGGCCAAGGCCCTCAAGCGGATCGCCGGTGATTCTTTCAAGCTGCTGCTGACCGGCACTCCCATTGAAAAGAACATCATGGACTTATACGGTCTGATCTGGTTCATCGACGAAACGCTGCTGCCGGGAGAAAAAGAGTTTCTGGCCCGGTATCTGCGCCGACCAGAGAACTACCCGGAACTCAGCGAACAGGTCAGCCGCTATTGTTTCCGTACCCTCCGTTCCCAGGCCAAGCACTACGCCAAGGTGACGGAACGTGTGCTGCTGACCGTGGAGTACACCCCCGGCAAGGCAGAGCGGCAGCTCTATGAGCTGCTGTACGCCTACATCAACCAGACGGAAAAGAGAGCCTTTCCCGAAATGAACCAATATGACCTGGCTCTGCGGTTACTTGGCCTGTTGGGTTCCTCTACGGCGGCAATTTTGCAAACCATCAAAGGTATCGTCAAGCGGCTCCAGGGGCTGGAAAACGCAGCGGACGAACTAAGCCAATGGCAAGAGATTCAAACCGTAGCCGAAAGCATTCCCCAGGATGCCAAGGCCGGTGAGCTGCTGACCGTTCTCAAACAGGGATTTTCCCTTATGAAGAAAACGGGAGCCAAACAGAAAGCGGTTATCTTCACCGAGAGCGTGGAAACCCAGAAGATGCTCCAGAATCTTCTTTCTGGCCGGTACCGCACTCTGGCCTACAACGGCAGCGCCGATTACTCCGTGATCCACCAGTTCAAGGAGGATGGCGAGGTGCTGATTTCTACCGATAACGGTGCCAAGGGCTTCAATCTGGAGGAGGCTGCTTTCATCATCCACTACGACTTGCTGTACAACACCTTAAAGCTGGAGCAGCGTATCGACCGCTGCCACCGGCTGGGTCAGGAAAACGATGTGCTGTCAGTGGCCTTCATCGACAAGAACAACTTTGCCGATGTTCGCAAGCTGGAGCTGGTCAACAAGCGGATGCTGGTGACAGACGGTGTCTTTGGTATTACCGATGACGTGCTGGGCGGTTTTACAGATGATGTAAAAGCAGCCTTTCCGGTCATTGCCCAGCGGTTGCGGCCCAGGGCGCAGATTGAGCAGGCATACCGCCACACCCTGAGTACCCACGAGGAAGATAACCGGCAGACCGTCTCCGCAGCGGAGGATATTCTGTTTACCACCTTCACCAAGGAACTGGCCGACAAGGTGAAGATCAATCCCAAGTATGTGAATCGCCGTGGACAGGAGCTGAACAACGACCTCTGGGAAATTACCAAATGGTTTTTTACTCGTTATAATGAAAAGAACGATGATTGCCGTTTTGTGATTGACGAATTCAACCGTACGATCACGGCCACGGAGTACCGGGAACTGCCGGTGCTGTTCTACTACTGGACGGGGAGCCGGAACCGGCCCTATCGCAGCCAGAAGATGTACGGCATGGCAAAAGACTTCAAACCCAAGGCCGGACAGATTACCCTGTCCAGTATCATAGGCCGTGGGATTCTCCACGAGCTGGAGTGTGCCAACGAGGGAGTGCTGACCATCCCGACGGTGCAGGCGCCGTGCCAGATAGCCCTTTATACTGTCACCCTGGTTTCAGGCTCCAGCCGCACAGAACACGCCGTACTGTGCGGTTTGACGGATAGCGGCAAGGCCCTGGACGATGCAGCTTGCCGCAGCATCTTTGACTTGCCGGTGGAGAGCAGCACGGAGGATGAGCGGAGATCCCCCCACTGGTTAAAAGGAACCAGCCGCCCCCACCCGCTGGATCGGCTGGTGCCGAGTGATAAGATGATGGCGGAGCAACTGGAGCGCCTTTCGCCTGCCCAGGCCGAGGAAATGGAGCGGATGAAGCAGCAAGTGTCCGCTGATAAGGCGGCATTGAGCCGAGAACTGAACACCCTGGACAGCCAGGTACAGCAGGCGCAAGCGGAGCTGGAGGCCGTCACCGGCGACCGGCTGAAACGTCTGGCTGCACAGAAGAAAATCAACCAGCTTCGGCAGGAATATATGAAGCACCAGGAGAGCCAGTTCTTTGACGCCATGCGGCTGGATATGGAGCTGGAAGAAAAAATGAAATCTTTTGCCGACAAAGAAAAGCTGACGGCAAGGGTGCAGAGAGAATTTGTGGTGGTGATTGATAAGAATGCGAAAGAAAATAACTGATTTTTACAACAAATATTCGGTTGCTTTTAATATAATCAGTTTTCTTGTGGCTATCGGAAGCATCTGCCTTACAATCTGGATTTCCAAACAGCCTGTGACACTTCCGCAGAAAGAGCTTAGTTGTATAACGACAAATAGCAAAAGTCTTGTACTGATGCTGGGAAACGATAGTAACTTGAAATTATTGTACGGAGAACGTGAGGTTTCAAAACCGTGCATAACTTCGATTGTAATTCAAAATACTGGAGCTTACCCAATAACAAATAGTGACTTTTTGCGGCCATTTATTATTGCTTTTGGGGAAACAGACGAGATATTATCGGTTAATATAGGCGATTGCTCCAATCAGTATATCAGGGAAGAAGTCGTCGAAAATAGTAGTTTTAGCAATCAGAAACTGACCATTGATAATTTTTTGCTTAATCCAGGAGAAATGTTTACGGTTGATATAATAAGTGATGGAGGTATCCCTCTTATTAACTTCGATTATCGCTTAGAGGGGATCAGCGAGTTAAATTTAATCAATAATCCCTCTAATCAGATCATTCTTACACGTAAAGAAAATCCTGTGAGTATTTTGCCGTTTTTAGTTCTACTGTGCTTGATTGTAGTAGCTGTAATTATCGTAATGGTAATTGTTATGAAGAAACTAAATAAGCGGGATGCAGCAATGTTTGACCGTTTAGAGGCAGCAATAAGGAAAGAAATGCAAGAGGAGAATCAGCATGAACAATCTGATTGATGGTTTATCCATGAACATAGAACAAACCAACCTGGACAAGCTGCGCTCGGTGTTCCCGGAGTGCGTCAGCGAGGGCAAGCTGGACATTGACAAGCTGCTTTCTCTGTGCGGCGAGTACATCGACAACGATTTTGAGAAGTACAAGTTTGAGTGGAAGGGCAAAGCGGACTGCCTGCGGCTGGCCCAGAAGCGTTCCACCGGCACTCTGCGTCCCTGTCCAGAGGAAAGCGTAGATTGGGACACCACCCAAAACCTTTACATCGAGGGTGACAACCTGGAGGTCTTGAAGCTGCTGCAAACGGCTTATTACCGCAAGGTGAAGATGATTTACATCGACCCGCCTTACAATACCGGCAACGATTTTGTCTATGCCGATGATTTTGCCGATCCCATGGCACGGTACAAGGAAGTAACCCAGCAGACCACCAAGAGCAACCCGGAAACCATGGGCCGCTACCACACCAACTGGCTCAATATGATGTACCCCCGTCTGAGGCTGGCGGCAAATCTCCTGCGGGATGATGGTGTGATTTTTATCTCTATTGATGATGTTGAGATAGATAATCTTAAAAAACTATGCAACGAGATTTTTGGTGAAGAAAATTTTGTGGCGCAGTTTATATGGCAGAGTAGGCAGAACAAAGATAATCGAAACATTACCGGTGTTTCAATAGACCACGAGTATGTAGTGTGTTATACAAAGCAATTCGGACACCGGGTATTCCGTGGAACCGACAGAAAAACAGAACAATATAAGAATCCTGACAATGACCCCCGTGGCCCTTGGACAAGTGCTAACATGGTAGGACTTGCTACTGCCGATGCTCGTCCAAATTTGCACTATGATTTAATCAATCCGGCAGATGGAAGAAACTACGGATGCCCCGAAAAAGGCTGGCGATATGATCGAAATACCATGAATCGGCTCATTCAAGAGGGCAGGATTATTTGGCCCGACAACCCAGATGGGCGGCCGCGCAAAAAATCATTTTTGAACGAGCTGTCAGACAATCTTCCTGGTTTTTCATCTGTTTTCAGCACTGGCGTTTATACAAATACTGCAACCAAGGAAATTGGAGGATTGTTTAATAAGTATTTATTTGATTTTCCAAAGCCAGTCGAGGTTATTAAGCAATTAGTTTCCCAAGTGTCTAACACGGATGACATCATCCTTGACTTCTTCTCCGGTTCTGCTACTACCGCCCATGCAGTGATGCAGCTCAACGCTGAGGACGGTGGAAATCGGCGCTTTATTCTGGTACAGCTTCCCGAACTGTGCGACGAAAAGAGCGAGGCATACAAGACCGGGTACAAGAATATCTGCGAGATCGGTAAGGAGCGAATCCGGCGGGCTGGTAAAATGCTAAAAGATGCGCTTGAAAGTTCCGGTTTGTTTGTTCGTGCAATGAAACGCCATCAAGATCAGCATGATTCACTTGAAGGATTTGCTTATGCGGAGTGGGAAGAAAGTCCAGAGGTAATCAATGCAAAAAAAGAAATGGCAGCAAAACTGGATGTGGGCTTCCGTGTTTTCAAGCTGGACACCTCCAATCTGGAAACCTGGGACGCCACCCCCATTGAGGACGAGCAGCTCGACCTGCTGTATCGGCGGATGAACAGCATGATTCATCGGGTGAAGCCGGAGCGCACCGACCTGGATATGATTTATGAAATCATGCTCAAACTGGGTGTGCCGCTGACCTACTCCGTGACACCGTTCTCCATCAATAACAAGACTGTCTATGGCGTGGGCGATGACTGCCTGCTGCTGGTCTGTCTGGCCGAGGATGTGCAGCCCGAGGACGTGGAGCAGATGACCGAATATGCCCCGGCAAAAATCATCATCTCCCGTGACAGCTTTGCTGACGATACCGCTATGGCTAATGCCTACTATATCCTGCGGGATCATGGGATTGAGCTGAAACTGGTGTGAGAAAGATATGAATAACACTCTAAAATGGTTTCATGTAATCACAAAAACCATTGTACATTGCTTACTTGGAACAATCGAATACATTGGTATTCCATTTTTACTTGCTTGTCTTTCTACATTCATTTCCCCTATCTCCAGCGGTAATACTTTGTGGCTTTGGATTGAGCGGATTGCTTTTTGCTTTACGATATACGAAGTAATTATTGTTGGTGTGCGAAAAATGCAGATTGACATACGCAAAGATGCACTATTAGCACTAAAAACCGCCTACGAACGAGCAGCCCTGTATTGTGAAACAGGAAATCAAGACATATATCGGAACTTAACTTCAAAAATAGATCAGGTGCTTGACAATGGGATACTAAATCAACTTGATGTTGTGCAGAGCTATAAAAATCTCAAGCTCTACATGGACAGCAAAAATATTGTTGGAATCAAATATGAGATTATCAATATTCAGCACTCCATTGAAGCAGATAATCTCTTATGGAACTATACCCTGTTCCTGCGGTTATTTAAGAGGTGAACAGGCATGAAACTGAAATTCAAGAATCAAGCCTTCCAAATGGATGCAGTCAACGCTGTGGTGGATTTGTTTGCCGGCCAGGAGAAAACACGGAGCACCTTCTCCGTCATGGAGGAAGCCCAGACCAATTTCTTAAATGAGCTGGGCCAGGGCAATGCTCTCTACATTGACCAGGAAACATTGACCGCCAATATGCACACCGTCCAGAAGCGGAATAACCTGCCCCTGACCCCCACAGCGGAAGGCTGCCAGTTCTGTATTGAGATGGAAACTGGCACCGGCAAGACCTACGTCTACACCAAGACCATCTTTGAGCTGAACCGCAAGTACGGATTCACCAAGTTTGTTATCGTGGTGCCGTCGGTGGCCATCCGGGAGGGCGTCTACAAATCCTTTCAGGTCACGCAGGAGCATTTCGGCCTGCAATACGACAACGTGCCATGCCGGTACTTCATCTACAACTCTGCCAAGCTGTCCGACGTGCGGCAATTTGCCACCAGTTCCAATATCGAAGTGATGATTATTAACATCGACGCTTTCAAGAAAGCGGAGAACATCATCAATCAAGCGCAGGATCGGCTCAACGGTGAAACGGCTATGGGCTTTATTCAGAACACACACCCTATCGTTATCATCGATGAACCCCAGAGCGTAGACAACACCCCCAAGGCCAAGGAAGCCATTGCCACGCTCAATCCCCTGTGTGTGCTGCGGTACTCCGCCACCCACCGAGAAAAAATCAATCTGCTTTACCGCCTGACTCCGGTAGACGCCTACCAGATGGGGCTGGTCAAGCAGATCGCCGTATCCTCCAATCAGGTTGCCGGTGGCTTCAATCAAGCCTATGTGCGGCTGCTTTCCGTCAGCAACGACAAGGGCTTTAAGGCCAGAGTGGAACTGGATGTGAAGGGCAAGACCGGAGCCGTGACCCGCAAGGCCATGACTGTCAAGCCGGGCGACGATTTATTCCTGCTGTCCGGCGGGCGGGAACTGTACGAAGGCTACACCGTTACCGGAATTGACTGCACTCCCGATTTTGAACATATCGAGTTTGGCAATACCCAGGAGGTCAAGCTGGGCAAGGCCATTGGAGACGTGGACGAGAACATCGTCAAGAAGGCGCAAATCCGGCGCACCATCGAAACCCACCTTGACAAAGAGCTGCGGTATCTGGACAAGGGGATCAAGGTACTGTCCCTGTTCTTCATCGATAAGGTGGACAAGTACCGCCACGAGGACGGCACACCCGGCATCTACGCCACTATGTTTGAGGAGTGCTATCAGGAGCTGATCGCAAAGCCCAAGTATGCGCTCCTCCGAGAGCGATTCACCACAGATGTGAGCAAGGTACATAACGGCTACTTCTCTCAGGACAAGAAAGGACGCCTGAAGGACACCAAGGGCGACACCCAGGCCGACGATGACACCTACAACACCATCATGCGGGACAAGGAGTGGCTTCTCAGCTTTGAGTGTCCGCTGCGGTTTATTTTCTCCCACTCGGCGCTGCGGGAAGGCTGGGACAACCCCAACGTGTTTCAGGTCTGCACCCTGATCGAGCAGAAGTCCACCTTTACCTGCCGCCAGAAGGTGGGCCGTGGCCTGCGCCTGTGCGTGAACCAGGACGGTGAACGCATCGAGGACAAGAATATCAATGTCCTTCACGTCATGGCCAACGAGAGCTTTTCCGAGTTTGCTTCCACCCTCCAGAAAGAGATCGAGGACGAAACTGGCGTCAAGTTTGGTGTACTCCAGCTCAGTTTGTTTGCTGGGATGACCTATCAGGAAGAAGTTACCCGTGAGCATACGATTGACAGAGAAGAGGCCCACGAGCTGGTAAAAACCTGGATGGACGACGGCTCCATTGACAAATGGATGGCCGACCCCGAAATGACGGCAGCGGAAGAAAAAATTACAGCGGAATTGGAATCAGGGAAAATCACCGAACCGCCCAGCCCCGTAACGGAAGTCATGCGCCAAATTAAAAACGGTGCGACCGCTGAACAGGCAGCAGAGGCAATTATTGGAATCACCAGTACAATCACTACCGTAGAGGAACATACCGTCACCCACGAGGAAGCTACGGAGCTGCTGGAGCATTTTGAGCAGAAGGGGTATATCACCAGCACCGGTAAGGTCAAGGATACCATGAAGAACGCTTTGAAGAACGGAACCCTTGACCTGCCGAAAAAATATGAAGCTGCCAGAGAGCGTTTTGAGCAGATTATCGCCAATGCCGACCGGAAGCCCCCGGTGCGGGATGCCTCCCGTGATGTGGTGGTACGGCTCAACAAACAGGTCATGCTCTCCCCGGAGTTCCTGGAGCTGTGGAGCAAGATCAAGCAGAAAACCGCCTACCGGGTGAGCATTGACACAGAGCAGCTGGTGAAGAACTGCGTCAAAGCCTTTCAGGAAATGCCCCATATCCCCAAAACCCGTCTGGTGTCCCAGACTGCCGATATTCACATCCAGCAGTCCGGGATCAGCCACATGGAACGGGAAATGCGGACGATGGAGATTGCCAACGATTATCAGGCCCTGCCGGACATCATCACCGCCATCAGCGATGAAACGCTGTTGACCCCGGCTACCGTCAATCGGATTCTGGTAGAGAGCGGACGGTGTGGCGATTTCCTCAACAATCCGGAGGCATTTCTGGAGCAAGCCGTAGAGCTAATCCGCAGCCACCGCCACGCCTTGGCTATCGACGGTATCCGTTATGTGAAGCTGGATGGCCAGGAATATTATGTGCAGGAAATCTTCGACACCACGGAGTTGCTTGCTAACCTGGATCGAAACGCCGTAAAGGTGGAACACAGCGTCTATGACTATGTGGTTTACGACAGCTCCACGGTAGAGAAGCCGGTGGCGGTGGCCCTGGACAACGACCCGGATGTGAAGATGTTCTTCAAGATTCCCAGCCGCTTCAAAATTGAAACCCCCATTGGCACGTACAACCCCGACTGGGCTGTGTATCTGAATAAGAACGGTGAGGAAAAGCTGTACTTCGTCCTGGAAACCAAGGGTGACACCAGCTTTATGCACCTGAAAACCAGTGAGCAGCTAAAAATCCACTGCGGCAAGGAGCATTTCAAAGCACTGGACGCAGGTGTGGAGCTGGAGACTGCAACCAGTTGGACGGAGCTGCGCAAGCGCATTTGACAGAGATAGAAAGAGCTTTTTATCTCACATCTCGTCCTTGATTCTTGCGCTTTCCCTTGTTGGAAATCTGCTGCTCCTTCTGCGTCTGGCGCACCATTCTCCGCACGGCCAGCCGCTCTGCATCCTCGTCCAGCATCCGGGACACCGCCTTTTTACTGTCAAACATCAGAAGTGGGCTGTACTTCTCAACGTAAACCTGCTGTGCCTGGTTCTCCGCTTCCTGTTCTTTGCCGGGGCGGATGGCCTGTCTTGCTTCATACAGCTGCACTGGGTCGAAGCCCTGGGCCTGCTCCCGAAGCCCGGCATACTCGTTCAGGGCAGCGTCCAACTCGGCGGAATATTTCTGTTCCTGTTCTTCCAGCCGTTTCAGGCTCTGCTCCATGGCAGCGATGTCTTTAGGAAATTTATCGGCGGCATCTTCCTCGGTATATGCCAGCGACGCCAGAAGCAGATTTTTCTCAGAACGCAATTCTTCCAAATCCTCTGTCAGTGCCGCAATTTTTGCGGCCAGCTCCCGGTGTCGGAATACATGGACAGCAGAGAGCGCCTTTTTCTCGGTAAGCAGGCTGCGGCGCTCCTTCGTCTTATCTCGGATGTCCTTTGCCAGCTGATTGTACTGTGTGAGGGCAGGGCGCAGCGTATTCAGCGAAGTGTTCAGGCGTTCCTTGCCCTTGCGGAGATACCCCAGCTGATAGCAGAACAGCAGCAGATTTTTACGCAGATTCTCCATGGCCTCGGCAAGTGCCGGGAGGGTATTTTTGACTGCCTGGGCCAGCTTTTTGACCTGTCCCCTCAGCTCCCGGAGCAGGGCATTGTCGGTCTTGATCTGCCGGTTCAGCTCGCACCGGTCAGAGATGATACCCTTTTTCTCCATGGCTCTGGCAACCACACCCTCATGGACCGTGGGCCGCTCCAGCAGACCACGCTCGGCATGGCTGCGGTGGTCGATGCGTTCCTCATGTCCGGTGCGCTCCAGATGGCGGTTTGCCACATCTGCCCATGCAGCCCGCCACAGAACAAGTTGCTCATCGCTGTTCCAGCGTTCCGTGATGGGATTCTGTCTGCCATATTTGGTACTTTTGGGATACTTGGATACCCGTTCATAATCCTGCGCCTGCGCTGCGGACGGGGCCATATACACCTTCTTTTTGCCCACTTTGTACTGGTACTGTTTTTCCCAGCCGTCGGCCTGCGCCTGTTTGAACTCAGCGGCGGTAAAGCCCCGTTCCTCGCCGTCTTTGACACAGAGATATTCTTTCTCAGTCTTGTACTGCCATTTTCCCTTTTCATCCAGCGGGCGCACCGTCAGCAGGATATGGGCATGGGGATTGTGTCCGGGAGGATACGGGTCATGGATGGCAGCATCGGCGCACATTCCGTCTGCCACAAATTGCTCCTTGATGAAATCTTGCAGGAGCTGGATTTGTTCCTCCCGGCTCAGTTCTATGGGCAGCGCCGCCACAAATTCACGGGCGAGGCGACTGTCCTTTGCTGTTTCGGTTTCCTCCACGGCGTTCCACAGGGTTTCCCGATCCTGCCACTCTGCGGGGGCCGTGGCTGGCAGAAAAACCTGCCGCCACCCAAGGCCCTGTTTGCGGGTGTAGTCGTGCTGCACCCCGTCATACTCGTTGAGCATCCGGGAACAGCTCAGATAGGCCGCAGCAGCCACAGCGGAGCGCCCGGCTCCACGGCTGACCATCTTGGCCTCCAAATGATAAATCGCCATAAATCACCTTGTCCTTTCTGAAAGGGGTGCCCCGAAACAGGGCACCCTTGTTTTCGCTCAGTGCGTCGTGAAATACGACGCACCACCAGCAGGGGCGGAACGATTCGTTCCACCCCTGTATCTGTGTCAAGCTGCCGGTGGCAGGTTGACACAGGCAGACGGCGGGATGGGGTGGCAATATACCACCCCATGAACAGGGGCTTCCAAAACGGAAACCCCTGCGTCGACTGCATGGGCAAGGCTGGCAGTTTGGCAGAAATGCAGCCTTGTCCAGCGGCTCCCGCAGGAGCCGCAATCCCCCTCGGAGAGCGCACGTGCCCGACCAACGGGAGGGCTACCACCGCCTGCTTTAGCAGGTGGTGAGTAAGTGCGCCCTTCGGGATAAAAAAGAGGAAGGCCCCCGGTTTCCCGGAGACCTCCCAGCAGTTTTCAATCGTGTCCTGCCAGCTTTCGCCGCAGGTACTCTTCCAGATTATCAAGCCCTACCGCCTGTACTTCCGGCAGCACTTTTTCCAGTACAGCGCCCTCCTGAATGAGCCGCCTTGTCCGGGCTTTTCGCTCCTTCACCCGGTCCCGTGCCTGGGCTTCCTCCAAGCGGTGCTTTGCCTGCAACAGTTTCTTTTCTTCACTTGTCATGGGATTACCTCCGTTTCTGCCAGATCAGGTCATAGCCCAGCACATCGGCCAGTTCCACAACCTCCTTGTAGCGGATGGATTCCCGCTGGAGCTTGGCCGACAGGTTGGAAACGCTGTCCGACCAGTCGTATTCCTCATGGAGCCGGTCAACTACCTCCTGCATGGTGTATCCCGCCCGGACGATCTGTGCCTTAATCTCATTGCGTACCGTCATCATCAAAAATCCTCCTAAATTTTCTTGATAAAAAAGCGAAGTCGGCACGCCTTCTGGCATAACCGCTTCGCTGTGTCGTGAAAAATCCCCTTGTAACCAAATCCGTTCAGAATTGCCGGTGTGATGTCCTGTCCATAAGCCGCACCTTCCGACTTTCCCATTCGTGTGACTTGGCTTGAAACCGTGCATTTCCCCATGATTCCATGCACCCGGTTCACCGGGGTAAGAAGCACGGTTTCGCAAAATGATTTTTTTCAACCGTCAATTACTTTCCGATTCCCACTTGCCTTGATTTAGCATGGGGATTTGACCGGTGATTCTGACTGACATAGCCGCCGAGTTGCTATAAAAGGGAGAACAAGGGTCAATCAAAGCGTACGTACGTACAGCGTCCTCACAAGCTCCACATCCTTCGCTTCCGGCCAAAGCCGAAAGCTCACTCGTTCCGCTGCTCGTCCTTTCCCCAACGGAACCGCTTTACAGGGTTCCGCTGGGGCCCCAGTATTAACGCCGCCATTCCTCCGGCACATCTTCCGGTACGTACGTACGCATCGAATCACCGGAAAACACTGATATATGATTTCTCACCAATACCTCAATTCCCAGAAATCCACGCACCCGCCGTCCGGCTGCGTTGGTCACATTGTTGCAGTATTCCAGATTATAGCGGCTCTGGCAGGCAATCAGGGCTTCGCTGAAGCTGCGTGGCTTCAGGGCAGGCAGGTTGTTTTCGGTGCAGTAAATCTGGTATGCCTCGTACAGTTCTTTGGAGCTGGCAGATAGATCCGCTTTCCGGCGAACATACCCGTCAGAATCCAGAAAATCATAGACATTGTTATTGTCCCGCTTGACTGCCTCCCGGTTTTCTCTGGTGCGGTCGCTTTCGGTGAACTTGAAGTTGTTGGCGGCCAGCCGCTGCAATCCCTCAAAAGCCCACAGCAGAATACCCTCCACCTCGGCTTTCATCTTCTCGGCAAGGTCAGGATCATCCACACGGCCAGCCGGTTTTTCTTTCGTGGTCAGCACCAGCTGGCGGCGATAAAACCCGTCGCTCCGGTCAAACAGCGCCTGCAAATCCCCGTTGGAGAAGGCCAGTAGCCGGGCGCACATCCATCCCTGATAGCTCTGCTTGCCCTTGCGCTCCAAATCCATCTTGCCCTGGGCGGTGACAATGGATTTCACATAGTTGGTCTGGCGCAGGGCTTCCATCCGCATATCGTCGTCCACGCACAGGAGGATATGTTCCAGGTCAGCACGGGCAAAACGGTTCTCGGATATTTTCCCGATGCTGCCATCCTTCATGTTGGAGCCGAACAAAGTTCCCAGAACAGCGCCGATCTGCGACTTGCCCTCGCCGCCGCTGCCCTTAATGACCATCATCCGTTGTCCCTTGTTGCTGGGAATCAGGCAGTAGCCGATATATTCCTGCAAGGTGGGGATGTCCTCCGGGTAGAGCAGGCCATCCAGAAATTGCAGCCAGAGAACAGGCTTTGGGGCGTTGGGGTTGTAGGCCACAGGGAAGCGGTTGCGGACGATTTTCGGCTTTCCCTCCGCAAAGGTTCCGTCCAGAAAAAGCGTCCCGTTGGAAAGATGAATCCGGTCTGGCTCCGGGGGAAAATCCTCCACCAGTGCTGCCAGCTTCATCAGCTCCACAATGTTGCTGATTTTACGGGGAATATTGCTGACCGCACAGCATTTCAGTTCCTCAAAAATCTCTCCCCGCAGGGGTAGTTCATCGGTCACACGACCTTCGGGCGTGAAAAAAGCCCCGTTTGTGAAGATGATCTTGTGCGTCTGCAAGAACTCCTCACAAAACAGGGCTTCGTTGATGCTTTTTCCATCAAACCAGACGGGCATCCCGTCAAGCTGCGCTTTGTTTTTCATGGGCATCGTCCTCCTTTTTCAGCCTGCCCAGCCGTTCCTCCAAACCGGCAATCAGTCCATCCTTGTTCAGCATTTCTACGATTCTTATCCGCTGTTCCAGTTCGGCGGCAATGAGCAAATCTGCCAGATACTCCACATAGTCCAGCATCTGGCAGGCTTCCACAAACCGGTCATCCAGAACATCTTCCAGTGTCTTGGGTGCGTACTGCACCTTCCAGCTTTCCAGAAGATGCAGATAATCACACAGCACCCGCAGACAGCGCACTTCTTCCTGCCGGTATGCTGTCAGCAGGGGACGCTCCGGTTTGGGCAGGACCGCTGCCGCAGGGGGCTTGTCCGGGCCAATCCCAAAATCCTGTGCCAGCTTCTGCGCTGCCTCGTAGCTGCTCAGGTCAAATAACCTCGCCACAAAGTCAATCACATCGCCGGTGGCTCCGCAGCCGAAGCAGTAAAAATACCGTTCGTTCAGCTTCATGCTGGGGTGCCGGTCCTCATGGAACGGACAGCTGCACATCCCGTTTCGGTTGACTTGCAGCCCATAGTGTTCCGCCGCATCCGGCACACAAATATTCTGTTTTACCAGTTCAAAGAGTGTCATAAAAAATCCCTCCGTTTCAGGGCATAAAAAAAGCGGCCTGCCCGGTTTATTTGGGCAGGCCACAGTCCTTATGCAGTTTGTGATGTTTCCGTTTCTTTGGCTTTCCGCTTTTCCTGCCGGTAGAACTTCTCCCGGCAGGCGGGTTTGCAGAATTTAGCGTTGGGGCGGACAGACTGGAACGGCGCTCCGCAGCACTGGCACACCAGCTGATACGGTTCGCCCGGAACGATCAGCCCCTCAGCAATCTTCTGTTTGCGTTCCTTCTGGCGCAGGTATTTTTCATGGTCACGGATACGCTTCTGACGGCGCTTTTCCTCCGCAGCCAGTTCTTCCTCGGTGGGTTCGGGCATGGGCACTTCGAATTTCCCGATGAAATTCAGATAAATCTCAATTTCCTGCACCCGTTCCCCGGTGCTTCTGTCCGGGGCATGAACCAGAATTTTCTCCACAAATTCATGGATCATAGGGGCGGTCAGCTCGGTGAAATCCGTATATTTCTGTGCCAGCGCCAGAAAGTGGCTGGCACGGTCCGTGTCCTCATGGAATTGGTCCAGCTGTGCCTGCTCGGAGGCAAGCAGTTGTTCCAGCTCGGCCTGTTCCTTCTCATATTCGGCACACAGCAGCTCGAACCGTTTTTCCTCCAACTTGCCCATGGCATAGGTTTCGTATAGCTTTTTAATCAGCACATCCAGCTCGGCGCTGCGCTTGCGCTCCTTGGCGACCTTGCGTTTCAGCTCCTTGGCCGCTTCCTGCTGGCGAACCTGTGAAATGCTGCGAACTTTCTGAATAAACTCTTCCTTGTTCTGGATGGCATAGCTGGCGGTAGTGCGGATGGTTTCCAGAATCAGAGCGTTCAGGGCTTTGGTGCTAACGGTGTGGGAAAAACACATCTGGGTTTCCCGCTCAAAGGTCAGGGTGTAGGTGGAGCAGTTATAAAAGTCGGTTCCATACTCCCGCCCGTCCTTTTTGCGTTTGCCCCGGTGGTTATACATCTTGGCTCCGCAGTCGGCACAGAACACAAGGCCGGTCAGGGGATTGGCAACGCCGGTGGTATCTGTCCGGCGCACCGTCCGTTTCACCTGCTGGGCGAGCTGCCAGGTTTCCGGGTCAACGATGGCCTCGTGGGTGTTCTCAAAAATCAGCCAGTCGGACGGGTCATTTTTTACCCGCTTATCCCGGTAGGACTTTTTGGAGGAACGGAAATTCACGGTGTGCCCCATATACTCCGGCTTGGTCAGCATAGAACTGACCGTGAAGCCGTACCAGTCATAGGGGCGGCTGGTGTCCACGGTGTTCTTACGGCTGCCTCTGCCGTTGCGAGCCAGATAATAGGCGGGGCACTCCACCTTTTCCTGTGTGAGTATCTTGGCAATCTCATGGGGGCCGTGCCCCTCCACCGCAAGCCGGAAGATCCGCCGCACCACGGCGGCGGCTTCCTCGTCCACCAGCCAGTAGTCCTTGTCCTCTGGGTCTTTTTTGTAGCCATAGATGGCGTTGTTGGTGGTTGGCTTGCCCGCCTTGCCCTTGACACGGTATGCTGCCGAAACCTTTTTGGACTGGTCACGCAGATACCATTCATTCATGATATTGAGAAAGGGCGCAAACTCGCCGCTGTCCTGTTCCTCGCTGTCGATGTTATTGGCGACAGCAACAAAATGAACCCCATTCTGCCGGAACATTACCTCGGTGTAAAAGCCGGTTTGCAGGTAGTTTCTGCCGATCCGACTTAGGTCCTTACACAGCAGATGGGCCACCTTGCCCGCCTCGATGTCCGCCACAAGGCGCTTCCATGCAGGACGGTCAAAGTTGCCACCGGACCACCCATCGTCTGTGTAGTGGACGATATTGGTGTAGCCCCGCTGTGCTGCATAGCTTTCGAGATAACGTTTCTGGTTCAGAATGGAGTTCGAGTCACCCGTGAGGTCATCGTCACGGGACAGGCGCTCATAGAGCGCAGTGATTTTTTCTTCCGTCTGTCTGTTTGCCATATCAGGCGCTCCTTTCAGACGGACGGCTCATTTGTGGCAGTTCCATTATACCACATTCCGGCTGGTTTGCCAGCCCGTCATTGCGGATCAGCCGCAGAATTTTATCTTCCATCGTTTCCTCGGCGGTTTCGCTGAGGTAGACACGAACTTTATAGGTGGTGTTGCCAATGTGCCGGGTCAGAAACACGGCGTTTTTATCTGCCATAGAACCTCTCTTTCTTGCGCTTTCGGCGCATCCGGTGTATACTGTTGTTATAGTTCCGTTGCCTGTAACCTGCGATTGTGTTACTTCTTTTTTGTGTCATGCCTGAACATGGCGAAATCCCCCTTTCTCCTGCGTGAACGAGCCGATGTAACCCAAGTAACTTGTTTTCAGATTACTCTTTCACTAATAGGAGAAATCCGGGGTGCAAAACGGAACCATTTTTGAAAAATCGAAAAATATTTTTTTGAAAAGAGGTGGGGGCATGGCGTATCTGTCTGATGACGAGCTTCTGGATACCGAGGGTGGCTTCACCGGATGGGACGCTGGGGCGGAAGAAACGCTGGAACAGGCGCTTGCGGAAGAACGTCTGGCCGAGCTGGAAAGTGAGCTGGAGCAGGACGAGCATCCCATCGACTATGAAGCAGAGCTGGAGGACGAGGAAGAAGAAGCTGCCCCGGTCAGTGATAAACGGCTGAAACGGGAGATGCGGGCCGAGGCCATACGGCGGCTGGAGGAAGCAGCCCGCACCGAAAAGGATTTCCGGGCCGTGGTGGAGGAATGGAACAAGCTGGACCGGAACCGGGAGCGCCGGGAACGGGACCATGAAAACCTCCGTGGGGATGTGCCGCTGGAATATCAGGCGGTGCCGGAACCGAAACTCATTCCCCGATGGATGAACAACCCCACATACCGGCAGCTGATGGCCGGGAACTTTCTGGACATCCTGTTTGACTGCCCCTATGAGATGCACAACCTGACCGCCGACGCCTTTGTTTCCCGCATGGTGGAAGAACTGAGTGAGGAACATAAGGAAGTTTTGTATTTTCTCTCTTTGCGGCTGTACAGCACCACCCGGCTTGCCGCTGTGCGTGGGCAGTCTGACCGCAACATCCGCAAGCTGCGGAAAACCATCCACAAGAAATTGCAGCGCCAGATGTATGACCATCTGTGCGGCAAGCAGGAGCATGGTAGCAGCTTGACCTTGCGGGAACGCCAGTTTTTGGAGGAATACTCGAAAATTGCAAGGAAACAAGGCAAGGACGCCGTGATCCGGCGGGAGAATAAGACCAAGCGCAGAAAAAAGAAAAACCGCCCCTGATAATTGGGACGATTAAGGAGAAAGGGCGTGTATGATGAAAAATTTATTTGAACAGTCCCGTTCCCATTGGGTGCGGTACGATCATTACGAGCTGAAAACAGCGGAAGATGGCAAGCGGTATATCACCCCCGGCAAGAGCGCAAAGCCGGATGTCTACAATCCGCTGAAAGAGGTCCCCAACATTGTGCTGGATGCGCTGAATGTGGGGATGCTGATGATGGGGCGCAAGCCGGAAGCAGAAGTGGAAAAGGCGATCATGGAGTTTATCACCCGGTACGGCCTGCTGGGGCTGATGACTGCCCTTCCCACCACACCGTCCTTTATGGACTATGAGGCGGTGTACCTGCCGAAAAACCACTTCATCAAGGAAGAATCCATGGCGACAGACAAATACTTGTCCCTGTTTTACCCCTTTGACCAGCTGGATTTGGTGAAAAAAGGCATTGAATCCACATGGAATGTGTCCGGTGACCGGACGATGGTTGCCCTGACCATGACTTTCATGGACGAGCCGATGGCGAAGAACATGAGCTTCCAGCGAGAGTATGCGGAACCCTACGACTGGGTTGCCCAGCAGTTCAAGGACTGGGCCTTTACGCTGACCACAGCTATTTTGTACTACAATGACTATGATTCCATCGACGAGGATGCACGGGGGCTGTACCGCAAGGCCATGGCCGCATTTGGTGGGATCGCCCCCAGCTACCACATCGAGCTGTTGGATAAGCCCACCATCTATTGGGATTTCCATTCGCTGCTGCTGGGCATCCAGATGATGTTCAGCTTCATGTTGGTAGACGGTGACCAGCCCCTGCGCCTGTGCAAGCACTGCCAGAAGGTGTTTCTGGGTAGCCGGTCCAACGCCGCCTTTTGCAGCCCACGGTGCAAGAACCAGTATAATGTCTACAAGAGCCGGGGAAAGAACCGGACGGATGGAGGTGACGAGGAATGAGCGAGGAACAGGGACTGACCCCGTATGAAACCAGAGAAATCCTCTTTTATAAGACCGAAAACGGAGAAGTGCGGGTGGAAATCCTGCTCTTTCAGGAAAACCTCTGGCTGACACAGGCAAAAATGGCAGAACTGTTCGAGGTACAGAAAGCGGCCATTTCCAAGCACCTGAAAAATATCTTTGAATCCGGCGAACTGAGCGAGGATTCAGTTGTTTCCAAAATGGAAACAACTGCGGCGGACGGGAAACGGTATCAGACCAACTATTATAATCTGGACGCCATTATCGCTGTGGGGTATCGGGTGAACTCCAAAAAGGCGACCATGTTCCGCATTTGGGCAAACAGGGTGTTGAAAGAGTTCATCATCAAAGGCTATGTGATGGATGACGCACGGCTGCGGGAGCCGGAGAACTTTTTCGGCAAGGATTATTTCGAGGAACAGCTGGAGCGTATCCGGGACATCCGGGCCAGCGAGAGAAGATTTTACCAGAAAATCACGGACATCTATTCCCAGTGCAGCGCCGACTACGATGTGGAAAGCCCTATTACAAAGGAGTTTTTCGCCACGGTGCAGAATAAGCTCCACTATGCGGTCACCCATCATACCGCCGCCGAGATCGTATATGGCCGTGCCGACAGCACTAAGCCCAACATGGGGCTTACCACATGGAAAAACGCCCCCAAAGGCCGTATCCGCAAATCGGATGTCACCGTCGCCAAAAACTATCTGAACGAAACGGAAATGCGAAACCTGAACGAGATCGTCACCATGTACCTTGACTATGCGGAACGGCAGGCCCGCCGGGGAAATGTCATGTATATGGCCGATTGGGTCAAGCGGCTTGACGCATTTTTACAGTTCAACGAGGAAGATATTCTGCATGATAAAGGCAAGGTGACCGCCGCCATCGCCAAAGCCTTTGCTGAGAAAGAGTTTGAAAAGTTCCGGGTATTGCAGGATCGGACCTATCAGAGCGACTTTGACCGGCTGGTTGCGGAAACTTCGGATGATCTGACAGAATAACCATATATAACAGAAAGCCCACGCCACCGGTCTCTTTCCGGCTGCGTGGGCTTTTTCGGCCATCGCTTATTTCTTGTTTTGCAGCTGTTCATGGGCCTCCTGCTGGACAATCAGCCCCGCCGAAAAGCCATACTTGAAATGGCTCTCACTTTCCTCGCACTGAGCGATAGCGTTCTGCGCCCGGAGTTCCTCCACCAGAGCATAGTCCTCTTTGCTGAGCCGCTGGGATAACTGCTCCATCAACGCCGCACAGGTTTGGATCGCCTTGCGGTATTCCGGGGATGTGGGAACAACGGTTTCACAGGGATAAAACTCCCCGTTATACATGGCTTCCAAAATCATTGCGTTCCCTCCCTCAACAGTAGACCAACTCCGCCAGGACGATTTCCTCGGCCCTGTTGTGGATGGAGTTCATGGAGCGCACCCATGCCATCTGGTCGGCAGATTTCAGGGCTTCTGTGACGCCCTCTTGCTGCATCATGGCTTTTTCGATAATTTCCAGCCGCTCCCGGCAGGCGGTGTCGATTTCCTCCAAATGGGGAAACAGCTTTTCAGTGACAATAAGATCGGTATACAGAATGGGCCGGTGTTCTTTTAAGTAGGCACGGCGCAACCGGCCATATTTCCCGATATGATACTCTTTGGTGTCCGATAACACAAGATCGGGGATGAAATAGTCGCCGCATTGGGTATAAGTCAGTTCCATACAAAGCTCCTTTCGAGGGAATGTGATTGACAGTTATGGTAGGTTTGAGGGCATCCCTCCTTTATCATAACTGTCTTTTCATTCGCCACAAATGAGCCGCCAGTCATGATGTAATGTTTTTTGGTGTATTCCACCCTCTATACATTACATCATGATTCTGAATGCTGTTAGAGTCATCCGTCTTATTTGTTTTCTGTGTGTCCTCTTGGCTCAGCCGGCCATAGAGGACGGTATATTTTTCATTGCTTGCCATTGCTACTCCTTTCTGGGCAAGCCGATACGGTAACAACAAACATACCGCATCTCCTGCCTAAAGTCTATCCTCAAATCGAATCTTTTCCTAAATCACTGTCGATGATTTGGAGCATCTGTTCCGTCGGTGTTTTTGCTTTCTCGGCAGTTGAAAAGATGGAGCGGACGAAGAATTTTCGTCCGCCCACGATCATCTCCCGGCGCAGCTCCATACCATGTTCCGTTTCGTGATAGAATGTATCCCGGTAGATCGGCGTAATCGTGTTTTCTCCCCGGATACCGATTGCTCGCTCCGGCATATAACCGCCCAGGATACCTGTTTCCATATACACTTCAAATTCACTTTTCATTGAGTTCCTTTCCCCCGAATCCAATTTGGGCAACAAAAATAGCAGACCGTCACATGGTCTGCTGCCAGGTTTGTTCTTCTTCGTGATCGTCCTGGGCATGGCCCTGGGCGATTTTCTTTTGCTGCTGCTTACGGAGTGTTTTTCTGTCTGTGTGCGAGTGCATTGTGGTGCTGTCCATCACGGGAGCATCAGGCTGAGACCGCTCCAGACGGTATCCAAGCCCCACCACAGCAGAAGCAACGCCCCCGTCCCCATCAGCAGGACCGCCCATGTGGGACCATCCAGGTGCGGCAGCCGCAGTCTGGACAGTCTGATGCCGGGCAGAGAAAAACGCTTCTCGTTCCGCTTCCCAGCCTGTTCGCTCATCCGCTCCAGATGCTTCACCGCTTTCAGCAGCTCGTCCATCTGTGTCCGTGTCGGGAGCTGCGCCAGCAGTTCGCTGATCTTCTTCAGATAGCCAGTCTGTCTCTCGGTGTGGTACCCCAGTGTGTAGAGGCCGCTCTGCAGATCCTCCCACTCTGCTTTCGTAGGATGCACTTCGGGAGGTAGTGTCAGCTCCTGCGCCGGAGGCTGCGGCGTGGTCTGTACCACCTGCGCGGGACGGTTCTTCTCCAACAGCTCGTCCATAGATAATTTCTTCTCTGATCCTGAATTCATATTCCATATTCTCCTTCAAATATTTGTCCCCAAACAGCAGGCGGTCTCGGCACTGCCAGCCGCTGGGTGTGGTGTAGGTGATGTTCCGTCGGGACGCTTCCCAACGTACCTTGTAGCCCTCGCTCTCCATCAGCGCAATGAACTCCTCACGGCTGGATGCGTGGCGCATACAGTCGTTGATGAGATTCATGAGCTGCAGCTTCTTACTCTGACCACGGGCGGTCGTGTGATACTCGCCAATCCTCATAGTTTTCGTTTTCTGCTTCCTATCCTTGGGCTGGAACACAGGGAGAGAAAACTCTATGCAGACCTGATCGTTGCGCTGTCGCAGTTCCTGAAGCTGATCCTTTGCGATGTGCAGTTTCTTTCCGGTATCGAAGTTGACGGAGTTGATGAGAAAGTGGGAATGAATGTGTTCCCGGTCTGTGTGGGTGCAGACCAGAACTTCATACCCCTCATAGTACTCAGCCAGCTTCAGTGCCGCCGCATGAGCGGCGACCGGATCGACCGCTTCGCCTTTGGGGAAGCTCTGCACCATGTGGTAGAACAGCACGCCGTCGGTTTTGTGATGCAGCCGCTTGGGGGTCATGAAGTCCGCGTAGACAGATTCCGGCTGGCAGTTGATGCCTGTGACCAACTGTTGACCGTCACACTCGGTTTTCTTGTTCTGCATGGTGTACCGCATCACGGCTCCCATGCATCCGGTGGTCTGTCCTCGCTTGTAGTTAGTGAAGCTGATGATCGCCATTTTTCACCACCGCTTTCGTTCCAGGATCAACCGGACAGCAGCGCAGAGGTCAGAGAACGCCTGTCGTATACCGTCCAGATTAATCACCGTGACGCGTCCCATGTGTGCCAGGGTGACGAGTTGATTCAGATTTCTGCCGATGGACTTCAGCTCCTTGAGCACTTCTTTCAGTCCATCGACGACCACAATCTGCTTTCCCAGACAGCAGGCGGTCACATAATCGCTCATGGACATCCCGGAGCGTTTCGCCAATTCCTTGATGGCCTCCCGGTCTTTGGATGCCATCCGGGTACTGAACTTGATATCTTTTTTCATGTCGTTTCCTCCAAATCACAGATAAAGTGGGTCCGGGCTTCTGCCCGGAAATTATGCGGAAGGCGGGCGGCGGCTTTGCCGGCGACCAGACAAACGCGATGCTGGCCACCTCCAAGGAGGTGATTCTCCCGCACCGGACTACCGCGTTCCACCTTCGGCCACAAGCGGCCCAACACGGCGTTTCTTTTGCCTTGCGGGAGTTTACTCGCCGTACCTGGAAACCGCCCGCAAATCGCCGCACAGCGCCCCGGCAGGGTCAACAGGGTCGACTGCCGGGACACCCTGGGTATCGTCACTTTCGGCACGCTGCAGCTCAATGAGCCGCCTTCCGTTGCTGCGGCGCACCAGAGTGGAAATGCCGATTTTGCTTAGTGCGTCAAGGTTTTGCTGGATCTGTCGGGACACTTTCTTGGGCGAGATGTGCTCCACACCCAAAGGGTCGATTCGTTCAGACAGCTCTGTGGGAGTGCCGATAAATTCAGTTCGGTCACGCATCAGTTCGGAGAGGAGATAAACGATACGGTCGCCCAGCAGCTCCGGCTGTGTCCGGCTGTCCGACACCAGTTCCCATACATTTTCACCGTTGCGCTCCAGTGTCAGCTCCCGGTATTCAATGTCACGGCCAACACAGGAGAGCTTCGCTCTACCGCTGCCCCGCCGTTCCTCCACCAGTGTGAAGCTGGAATCCACCGCACCGCTGATAGCGGTGGTACCGGAGATGCGGTTGAACACATCATCAGCAGTTTCCTTGCGCAGATGATGGATCAGCAGAATGGCGATGCCGTGGGCATCCGCGATTCGCTTCAGTGCAGAGAGGTCGCGGTAGTCATTGGCGTAGGTTGCGTCGCGAGCTGGACGGACCATCTGCAGGGTGTCGATGATGACCAGCACGGTGTCGGGATGTGTGGCGAGGAAAGTTTCCACCTGCTCCTCCAGCCCCTGTCCAATGAGGGCGCACTCCGTGCAAAAGTGGACGCTGCTTGGCGCGTCCTCGGTGATCTCGAAGAGCCGGTTCTGGATGCGGAGGACGGAATCCTCCAGACAGAGATAGAGGGTGGTACCCTGTTTGGTGGGCATCTTCCAGACCGGCTCTCCCTTGGCCACCATAACGGACAGCCAGAGAGCCAGCCAGGATTTTCCCACCTTGGGAGAGCCGGCAAGGAGGTGCAGTCCTTGCGCGATCAGGGTGTCCACCACAAAATTGGGCGGACGCAGAGGCTGGCTCATCAGGGCCGCCCCATCCACCGTGCGAAGCGGCGGGATGTTTTTGTTCATGAATCATTCCTCCTTTGTTCTGAGTATGAAAAAAGCGCCCACCACAGTGAGCGCCTTTCCCGAAAGGAGTTTTTCCTTTCACTTGATTATTGGGGGTATTTTGATAAAATGAGAATATCACAAGACAGGCAGAAAACAGATATAGGACAGAGGGGGTGGCCCTATGCCACTGGGGATCCAACAGAACAACAATTTCCTGCATCTGACAATGGATGTCTGGCAGGATCAGATCTTTTTTAACGAGACCGTCTACCCGGCCGGCCACTTTGTCGCCGAACTGTTGAATGTTCCCGAGGAGACCATACGGGAACTGGTCACCCACGGCGGCGCCATCAGCCATCAGGTGGAGGCCCTGGCCTTGGCCGGGCGAGGTGAATTGATCAACCTGCTGGACGGGACCCGCGTCTCTCTGGAGAAGCTGCTGGATGCCCTGTGGCAATGTCCACCGTACAGCCTGATGGACAAAGCACAGGAGCAGCACACATTGGAGGTGATGTTTTCCCCGGCATCCCACAACGATCTGCTGAAGCCGGCTTCGCCCGTCCGGGAATTTTTCTTCCGCTATCTGGTGGCCGCCTTCAGCATTCCCCTGGGCATCCAGCACTTTGCCATGGCGGCACGATATTTTGAGGAGGGCTATCTGCGACGGCTGAAGAAACGGACAGAGACCTTCTTTGCCATGGCCGCCCACGACTGCTTCAACAGCGAATGGTTCTGGGATACGATGCGTGATTTGCCGGTGCCGGATGTTGAGCCATTCACCATCACACCGGATTTGAGATCCTCCTATGTCTTTGCCCGACACCCGAAACAGGAAAAGGAAACCGTATTTGTGAACCGGTGTTTCTTTGACCATACCATCAGCTTCTACATCTTTGACCTGATGAACGGATTGCAGCACGGCCATGCCCCCAGTCGGTGCTGTGGCTGCGGGACATACTTTCTCACCACCAACGGCCACATGCCGAAATACTGCGATGGCATTGCGCCTCAGGATCCACGCATGACCTGCCGGCAGTACGGCGCCATGATGCGGCAGAAGGAACAAAACAAACAGCACCCGGTCTACCGCCTGTTCACCACCCGCACCAACACCATCCGCAAGCATCACCAGAGAGGAAAGATCTCCGACGAGCTACGCAATGAAGCACTGTATGTAGCGGAGAGCCTGCGGGATAAGGCGCTCATGGATAACGACTATGCTGCCAACGGCTATGCAAAGGACATGGAGCAGGAAGCGATCTATGCTCAGGCGAGAGCGCGCATTGCCCGGGAGAACCGGCCATGAGCATGTACCACTGTGACACTCCCTGCCCCAGCAACGAGCAACTGGCCCAGCGCATACAGGACGGCGATCCGCAGGCCGCACCGCTCCTGCTTTCCCAGAATGAGGGATACCTGACCATGCTGGCCACAAGCTACTGCGAGCAGTTTTCTCAGGACTTTCTGGTGGACGACCTCAAGCAGGAGGGGGCGCTGGCACTGCTGGATGCGGCGACGCGGTTTGATTTCTCCTATGGAACAAAGCTGCTGACCTATGCGACCCCCGCCATTGAGACGGCCATGCGGGACTGCGCCGCCCAGGGTTCTTTCTCTCTGTCGCTCCCGATGGACCGTTACCGCCAGCTGCACCAGGTGGCTTTCCTCTATGCCACACACGAGCAGGACGCCGAAGCAGATATTCTGACCGCCATTCAAGAGAAGTTGGTAGTCTCCGCCAAAGTAGCCAAGCGTCTGCTGAAGGAATACCGCACCGTGTTTCAAGTCGAGTGTTTGGGCGAGCGTGTCTTTGACCTGGGGTATGGAGGTGACCCCGCCAGGGCCTATGACCGCTTCATGCGCCGGACACTGATCCTCCAGCGTATGGAGGAAGTGCTGAGCCCCAGAGAGCTGAATTTGGTGCGCTGTTATCTGGGAATCGGCCAGCCCAACGATCAGGGTATGACCTTTCAAGAACTGGCCATCCGGCTCAACTACAACGGCCCCAGTGGCGCGGAGAAAACGTATAAGGCTGCCATCCGGAAACTGAGAAAACAGTTGAAAGGCGGCGCTTACGGTCAGTGGCTCTCCATCCAGAAAGCCCTTCGTAGAGCCAGAGCCGAGGCAGAGGCTGATTCCGGTTACTATGTGCCGCCGCAGACCACCTGGCTGGACGAAAAGGAACTGGCGGAGCGGTTTCTCTGTGAAGTTGTTTCGCTGATCCACGTCCATGAGATCTTCAGCGACGCTTTGGAGCAGGAAACAGAATAAGCAGTGCGGCACCAGGCTTTGTCCTGATACCGTACTGCTTTTCATTTATCCCATGATCCCGATTTTATTGCCGTTCTCGTACATGTCCTCGGCGTATTCCACATGGTTGGGGCCTTGGCTTTCT
Source organism: Angelakisella massiliensis (assembly GCF_900104675.1). Classification (GTDB taxonomy): domain Bacteria; phylum Bacillota; class Clostridia; order Oscillospirales; family Ruminococcaceae; genus Angelakisella; species Angelakisella massiliensis. The sequence continues at coordinate 1,562,110 of NZ_LT629945.1, forward strand.
ATCCAGCCGAAGCCTGGCACATAGACCATGTTGTCCGGTTCGCTGTCAGGTTCCGGGGCAGGCTCCGGTTCTTGCTGTGGTGCGGCATCCTGTTCAGGTGGGACTGGTACTTCACTCGCCGGGGGCGCTTGAGCAGGCGATGGCCCCGGGTCAATGTCTGCTTCCTCCACCAGTTCCGGCAGTGTTGCTTCCGCCTTTTCTTCCTCTGGGGATATGACTCCTTCTGTTTCCGGTATCTCCGAAACTTCGGGCTGTGTGGCGCTTACAACGGCTGGCATGGGCAGTGTGGGTGTTTCCCTGGCTGGTTGCTTCTGTGGCCACACAGCGGCACACAGAGCCGGGCAGGCAGCGAATGCTGCGGCAGTGATAATACGTTTCTTCATGTTACTTCCTTTCCGGAAACGGAAAGAGCGCCCAATCTCTTCGCCGTACAGCGAGAGACTGAGCGCTCTTTTTCGAATTGATTCAGCTCCACGGAGAGCTGCCACGCCAGTTCAAATCCAGAGATAAAGCTGTCGATGGAGCGTTCCTCTGACATCAGACTCTGGGCATCCATAATTCGCAGTACCAGCCGCCGTTCCGGCTTCTCCAGCGCTTTGATCAGTGCCTGGTGGCATTCTTCCACTTCCTGCTTCTGCTCCGAAAATTCTGGCGGGGTATAAAAGCAGTCGTAGAGGTCTTTCAGTAGTTTGTTCATGCGTTGCACCTCCTGGTAGCAACACACAATACCAAAATCTCGAGGCGAAAGCTACCTAAATATTTTGAAATAGACGCATTCGTAGAATTCTTGAGAAGAGATTGCGCCCGATCCCCCGCTTATGATATAATAACGCTCACGCCTATAAAACAGTTGCAGAAATTTTGTCTATGAGTTATAGTTAACAAAGATACAAAAAGGCAAGGAGGTGACGATTTTGAAGCCGATTATAAAATATCGTGGAGGAAAGCAAAAGGAAATCCCTGATTTTATAAATCGGATTCCACAGGATTATCACCGCTATTTTGAGCCGTTCTTGGGTGGAGGCGCAGTCTATTTTCATCTGGAGCCAGAGCAAGCGGTCGTTGGAGATGTAAATCCCAAACTGATTACATTTTATCAGCAGTTAAGAGACAACTACCCGCTAATGATGCAACAGCTGGATCAGCTTCAGCAGCAGTATGAAGCAAATCAACATGAGTACGAAGAATTAAAAAGGCAATACCCAAATGAGCGGTGCGAAAACCGCAACGAGGCATTATATTATCATTTGCGTGAGCAATATAATCATCCTACAGGCGAGTATCTTGATGGAGTGTTATATTATTTCATCAATAAAACGGCGTATTCTGGTATGATTCGATATAACAGCCACGGAGAGTATAACGTCCCCTTTGGTCGATACAGGCATCTGAATACAAAAGTTATTACAGAAGAACACCATGATTTATTGCAGCGGTCATTGGTTTTATGTTCTGATTATCGGACACTTTTCGAAATGGCGACAGAGAATGATTTTATGTTTTTAGACCCACCGTATGATTGTGTTTTTAATGATTACGGAAACATTGACATGATGAATGGGTTTGACGAAAATGAACATCGAAGATTAGCTGCAGATTTTCGAAATCTAAGTTGTCCAGCGCTAATGATTATTGGAAAAACCCGATTGACCGAAGAATTATATGCACCCTATATTCGGGGGGAGTACCAAAAGAGATATGCTGTGAACATCCGAAATCGCTTTCAGTCAAATGCGATTCATATTATCGTACAGAATTATGATTAACAGCAGAGATGGGGCTACGGCCCCACCTCTGCTTTGCTATTAAAGGGTTTTATAAAATCATCGAAAACGTTACTGTCAGGAATGTGAGCGTCATGCAAACAGGCATTCAAAAGCTGTGTGGGGTCAACTTGATAAATCAAAACACGGTCACCAGGAGAGGCGCTTACCATAGTTTTTGACAATGAAGTTTTCTTTGCAATTTCATCATGCCAATCCGTGTTTGGTACTGCATACCCTACACAACAATACATGCTGCTTGAAGAACAATAAGGAATCAAAAATGCGTTGCCAAATAGCGCAGTAGGGTATTGATTTTTGAGAGAATAGTAGTATTGAATTTGTTTTGCAATATCTGAATTCGGAGGTGCAGCATAGATGCGAGAATTCATATCATCAAATACTGGACAATAGTATTTAGCATCGAAAATCGCCAAGTATGGGTCAGAAGTAGTGCTTGTTCCAGCATTAAGAATATCAGGAATTGCTTCTCCACTGCCAATATAGGCATCGCTGGATCTATCCAAATAATACTTCGGTGGACCGGAGCGGGTATGCTCGATATTCCCGAAATACTTCTTGGTTGCGGCTTCCCAAAAATCTTCAAATGAAGTGATCCCTAAACGAGTTTGGTTATACGGCCCTTCCTTGCACCAGCTTCTTAATCCCCGGAGGAGCCGTAATTCCCGATCAGAAAAAGTCTGATTGATTTTATTGCTAATGGCAGGAACATAACGTGAAAGGTCTGCATTATCCAAGCGTGGTGCAGCAGGGAGTGTAAGTCTCTTAAAAAGTCCAAGCGGCTTGAGGAGGCGAGCACACTGATTCACAATATAGGCATGGAGCGGCGTAATGATATCAGAAATCTTTCTAACACTTTTTACTGTGATTGGTTGTAGATATACAGGAGTACGGTCAAAAATCGGCGCTGTGCGATGAAGCGTCTGTGTCCAATTACGTTGTCCGATACCATCAGTGCGAATCTGCCGCTTACGCTCGGTATATAAACCATTTTCTGCATAGTCTCTCAAAAGAAATACGGCAAGGTCGTATGGGTTTGAGATATGTGCTGTGCGCCGGGGATTAAACGGGTGAAACTGATTCTCAAACCGAACGCTGGACTGTGAAAATATCTTTGCGGCAACCTTGCAAATCAAATTGACATGTTCCAGTATTTGAGGTGCAGATGGTGTCGACAGATATTTGGGAAAACCAATTACTACGGTTTCTGCAACACAAGAGTAATAAATCCCGACAAAGGAAAACGAGGTTCCATTGAAGAAGCCCTGCTTTGCCAGATCCGCTTTTAATTGCTCTTGAACAGCATCGGGCAACGCATTCCAAACAGATTTGGATTCTGGCGGAACATCACCAGGAAAATCCTCCCATCTGGTCAGTTCCTTTACGAAAATAATTGCAGTGCTGGACATAGGCATACCTCGACATTAAACGGATGGGGTTATATAACTTTTTTCCGGGAGTACAGTCAACGATTTGATATCCACGGAGGTTCCATTGTAAGCAAGGTTTTTCAATGCCTGTCGGATCTGCGAAAGCGTATGAATATTTTCCGCAAAGAAACTGGAAGGGGTATTGCGGAAAACATCTTGTAAGAGGTATGCAAATAGTTTGTCCACTAACGGATTTTGCATGGTAGACAGCTCATGTGTTCCAGTTCCATTTCGCATTTCTACAGATGCATTTGTGTACTTCTCAATATCGTTCATCTCAGTTTCACTGAAGAACCAGTAGCCAATGCAACGATCTTCCGCAAAGCCCTCATTGAGAATCTCCGTGTTAATGGAGTCTCTAAAAGTATTCCAATCGAAAGTAGTGGCAACATAGGAATTTACGGAACTATCAAATACAGGCAAACAGATATGAGGGCGGCGTGCATTAGACGGATCAACTTCTACGACATCTCGATAAATGCAGGACCAGCGTCGCTTGAATGCCGAATCCAATGGAAATACACCTTGATCTGCGCTGTTCAACGTAGTCCAGATATACAGGTTGTCCGGGAGTTTTATCTTGCTAAATGCATCCTCGGGCAAGTCTATCGTATCGTCTGTAAGTTTGTGGGAAACTGCGGAGTGGAGATAGTGCGCAAACTCTGATTTTGCGGTGATTTCATAAATACTGGTACCCTTTTCGCGATCCAGAAGCTGAAAAATGTCCCCGAATACGCTGGCTGCATTAGCACGATTTAATTCTTCGATAATTAGAATATATTTCATAGGGGACTTATTTAGCTTTGCGGCATAGCAGTCGGCCAAGAGTTCAGCTAAAGGCCCCGGGGAAAATCGATATGTGATGTGTTCTCCAGACACTGTACCGGAGACAGGGGTTCCAGCATACTCTAAGGCTACGGTTTCGGTGCAGTCTTCCTGGGGAACGGGCATATATTCTCCGACAAACTGTCCATAGGAATAGTCTTCATAGAATGTGACACGCCGATATATGGCCTGACCTGCTTTCGCAAGATCCGTGGCAGCCTTATTCAGAAAGTGGCTCTTGCCCGTGCCAGGAGCGCCGTGAACCAGCAAATTGTGGGGCAAATCTAAGGGAGAGGGATCAGAAACATAAAGTGCTGAAGGCTTGAATACTATGCGATGTCCGCCTGATAGGTCTGTCATATATGGCCTGGAATCAAAATATTGGAGATAGTTTTCCAATTGACTTACAGCAAACGAGCCAGATGCATCGCAAATGCGGACAAAGCAGCTTTGAGTCAAGCTGGGACAATTATGTTCTGCGGGCGAGACGCGAAAAAAAGACCTGGTTTCGGGAGCAGACATATTATCATACATGCTGCGAATATCTACCCGCCCCGGTGTGGTTCGATTAATTTTACTTTCTATGGAAACAAGATATTCTGAAGGGTCTGTCCCAGTGGGTAACTTAAGATTAGCTGGCGGTGTAGCGCAGTAAGCAAAGAAAAAGTAGCGTAAGTTGTTCTGTTTTGCATAACGATATGCAAACTGTATATTATCTGTGAAAACTCGAATTTGAGGCTTGTTTCGGTCACTTCCTGTCAGTGAAGTTTGGCGTAAAACAACAACCAATTGCTCTCCTGAAGGAGTAGTCCAGAGGAAGAACTTCCCAGAAGGGATAGATCCCAAAACAGGATCATTGATGGGAGAATTCTCAGTGAAGGTCCAGCCGCCTGATAGGGTGGCTTTAATGCTTTGGTATAAACTATCGATAGTAGAGAACAGAGCCATATACACACCAACTTTCGTTAGAGTTATTGCTGTAATTTTATCAAATAATAAATATTCTTGCAACTAATGGGAAAATGTTTTTTGACGATAGACCTCTTGCATTAGAAATCATATGATTTTCTAAATAAGCACGGAGAAGAAAATGTAAATCTGATATAGATTATCACACCTAAAGCAATTTAATGAAGTGGCAATCTTTAGACATCTTCCTTTCTGGCTCGCTCTGTGTGCCAGAAAGGTTTGATATATAATTACGATGGTTGATAATGTTTTGAGATAAAATTGAAAAATCCACAAGCCATCATTCGACAGCTCGTGGATTTTTCTTTGTTCCGTACCGGTAGTGCCCCTGGGGGTTCAGTTCGTTTCCCTATGAGATGGAGCACTCCAGCAGCGGGGCTTTGCTTATGTGTTTCGGCTCCCAAAACTCACTCCCATGGTTGGGAGGATCAAACAAACTTTCGCTTCAGGCATCAGGAAGGGAAAAATAATATTGGAAAAGGAAATGCTTGAAAAGATGTATACTGAAGAGAAAATCACCTGTTTACAGACAGAAATGAAAGGACCGGAGCCAAACAATGCGTTTGATTCCGGTCCATAGTTTATTTTAAATGTTTTCCGAAAATTCTGCTGCTCCGCCTTCCTCTTTCCACTGAAAGCGGTATCCGATCCCTCTCATGGTTGTAATGCACTTGCCATAGCCCCGCAGCTTTGCCCGCAAACGTTTTACATGAGTGTCCACTGTGCGGATGTTTCCATCATAGCTGCAGCCCCATACCGATTCCAACAGCTGAGCCCTGGTAAGAACCAAACCCTGATACCTTGCCAGATACACCAGCAGATCAAATTCTTTTCGGGTCAGCTCCACCTGTTTTCCGTTGATTAAAACGATGCGCTGCTTGCAGCGGATTTCCAATCCCCCAAAGATCATATCCGGCATATTCCGTAAAACGGATGCGCCGGTGTGTTCTCTGGGGCAGCTGGCTTCCAGAAGCAGGGGCTTTACATTATACAGCAGTCCTGCCGCCAGCTCTTCCTGATCGGGACTTTGTTGTCCCTGCACCAGACTGAGCAAAGAAAGCGGGCTGGTCAGGCGCAGCAGCTGCGTCCGCTTTTCTTCCAGGGAAGCCGCATCGGTCAGCATGACTGATAAAGCGACCAACACAATGTGCTGATCCCCTGGCTGTCTCGGGGAATCATCGTCCAAAAACTGGAATCCCTCCCGGCGCAGGCAGTTGCTTAACAGCTTGCGGACCTGTTCTTCTTCTTGCAGAAGCATCCGTTCTTTTTCCATGTTGCACTTCCTTCCATTGATGGGAATATCACCGGGGATATATTGCTGCTTCATCCTCGATGATTCAGACAGGAAAAAGGGTTTCAGGTATACCTTTACTCTTTTTCGCAAAATTTCACTTTAATTATACTGGAAACCCATGAAGATTTCTGGGATTCAATGAAAGTTTTCCATGTCTGAAAAATGAACATTTATCCTTGATGTGTCCTGGGGTAAAAAAGAAAGCCTTTTTCACAGCATTGCCATACTTTTAAGGAAATAAGCAATTTTTCAGCAGAGAAGTGTGTTGAAAATGTGTTTGAAAGATTACAACTGTGTAATCTTTTTCACATAATTTTCTGCTTTTCTGGAAATGATCATATGGATCTTTGTGCAAAATTGGTTTTATAGGAAGCTTTTTTTACAAGTTAAAATGAAAATTAACGACTGCTCCACTTTTTTGACCGGAAAAATTCATGAAAAAGATTACACGATTGTAATATAATAAGCGTGTCGAAAGGATATGAGATCCTGACGACAAGCGACAAAAAATCGTTAGGAGGAATTGTGCATGAAACCGATCAAAAAGGCCCTGTCCATGGTCTTGGCGGTGGCTATGATGTCTACCATGGCTTTCGCTACCACCTACGAATGGGGCGATCCCACCGTAGGCACCTCTGACGTCAATGGTGTCTACACCACCATGACTGTCAAACCCGGCGATACCGTTAAAGTACCCGCCAGCTATTTCTACAACAGCAAGGGAGACAACCTGAATATCAAGGAGTACGACCTGGACGATGCTACCTTTACCATCGCTACCAAGAAGTTCTCCAAGGGTGCTGATCTGGTAGAGAAGATCTATCTGGATGATGACTGCGTCAAGATCAAACTGAAGCAGAACTACACCCAGGAAGTCAAGGATGGCAAGGTCAATGTGACCATCTCTGAGCTGACCCTCAAGTCCAAGAAGACCGTGAAGGATTCCAGCGATACGACCATTCTGCGCAAGAACGACAGCTACAGCTTCAGAGCGGGTACTGGCGTTTCCAGCCTGAAGCTGAGCGTTGGTTATCCCAAGGAAGTCCGGGGCGTTGACACCCAGCTGGCCGTGGATCTGAGCGGCAGCAACGGTATGTTCGTAGAGTGGGATAAGGAGAACAACACCACTTACGGTACCGCAGAGGTTACCTTTGGCGACATCGCTTACGCGGAAGGCCGTGTCTATGACGGCGATGAGATCTACTACGGCTACGACGAGGATGCCGATACCGATATCCTCAAGGCTTATCCTGATGCCGAACTGACCTTCGCCAACATCCACACCAATGGCTTCCCCTCTACCATGAACTTCGAGCTGTATGCAGAAGAGGATGCTCATGTTTATGAGGTCAAGAATGGCAAGCTGGTCAAGTCTTCCCTGAAGTGGGATAAGGATGCCTATGCCTTCACCGGCAAGATCCGTTCCGCTACCAGCTATGTGATTTCTGATGTGAAGCTGGATGTTTCCGCTTCCGATAACACCGAGGACAACACCAGCGGCAATGACAACACCGCCAACAACCCTGATACCGGCGCTAACGACGTGGTGGGTGTAGCCACCGCTCTGGCTGTGGTATCCCTGATCTCTGCCGGCGCTGTGGCAATGAAGAAATAATTGCTCCGCCCGGAGAAAAGAAAAATCTGTTCTGACCGTATGTCAGGACAACAGTGGCAACCATGCCCCCGCATCATTGTAAGATGATGCGGGGGGATTTTTTGTCAATGGAAACCACCGGCTCTGCCGGTGAAGGCATCCCATAAAAAGCTTTAGCTTCAAGCATCGAGCGAAGTGAGCTGCAAGGAGCAAATTTTCGTCCATGGAAAAACTTCCGAGGAACGTCGATTGCCCGTTTACGGGCTGCGGGGCAAGTGATGCAAGCGAAGTAACATTCAGTGCGTCTTAAGACGCAGGCCGGTAATATGCCCTTCTAGGGCTGATGCAAACCACCAGTTGAACTGGTGGTTTTGATTGGTTGTCTTTTGTTTTTGCAGAAAAACGCAAGGTTTCAAGACCCTACTTTCTCCACTTGTTTTCGTCACATATGGATGTTACACTATTATTTAAAGCTGCTTTTCTTCGGGGAAAACGGCAGAAAGGAAAGGTGATCCATATGGAGCTTCGTATGGCCGCGGCATTGTGTGGGATGCTGCTTTTGACATTGGCGGTGGGGTGCGGCAGCCAGCAGGAACAAAATCCTCCTTCTATTTTGGAGGAGCATCAGGTGATTTCTCAGGCGGAGTTTTCGCCTCCGTCCTTGAAGGCCAAGCTTGCGGGACTGGAAAATCCCGTAGAGATTCCGGCCATATCCTGGGGGGAAGAGGGAAGTTTGGAAGACTTGTCTCAGACCACCGCAACCTGTATGAATCCCATGCCCTCGGAACAGGGACTGCCCCAGCTGACACTGGAGCCTGCTGCCGATACAACGGAAGTAGAGGCTTTTGAGGGGGAAGAATCTTTGTGGCAGGGGACGCTGGAAGAGCTGCAGCAGGGAGAATGGCAGCCTCAGGAGGGCAGCACCGTTAAACTGGTGATCAAGGCAGTGTGGGAACAGGACGATGGAAGCCGCATCCAGGCGGAATATCTGCTGCCGGTGACCATTTCCGCTTCGGAAAGTGCGCCTGAAGAGAGTGCTTCTGAGGAAAGTTCAGCGGAAGAAAGTACATCGGCAGAGAGTGTTTCCCAGCAGGAAGCTCCCCAGACTGAGCCGGAGGCGGCTGAAAATGCCGTTTCTGATTCAGAGGAAGAACCATCAGATTTGATTTCTTTGAGCAGCGATACCGTTCAGGCGGGACGTTTGACGGTGATCCGTTTTGAGGATGTGCCGGAAGAATTCCCCACCATTGAGACGGATTTGGGATTTACCCCCACATTTTTTGAGGACGATGGAGGATTGACCGCTTATCTGCCGGTGAACAACGGCACCCAGCCGGGGGAGTATCATGTGACTGTCCGGTGGAACGGGGGAGAGGAGCAGCTGCCCCTGACGGTTACAGACGGCGAATTTGACGTGGAAGTGATCACTATGGATCAGGAGGTGGCAGATTCCACCGTCAACAGCAGCACCGCCAACACCGAGTTTGAGACGGTCACCCGCCCGCTGAAAAACCAGTCGGATGATGAGCAGTATTGGTCCGGTCCCTTTGTGATGCCGGTGGAGATGAATCCTGTGCGTACCTCCAGCTCCTTTGGATATACCCGGCTGATCAACGGTGTGGCGGACCGGCACAATGGCGTGGATTTTCCTGTTGCCAAGGGCACGCCGGTCACCGCGCCCAATAATGGCCGTGTGCTGTATGCCGGTTATCTCCAGCTGACAGGCAATACCGTCTGCATTGAGCACGGTTTCGGCCTGAAAAGCTGGTACTATCACATGGACAGTCTCAGCTGTGCCACAGGGGATTTTCTGGAGACAGGAGATCCCGTGGGAGCCGTAGGTTCCACAGGATATTCTACCGGCCCTCACCTTCATTTTGCCCTGTCCATCAACAATGTTTACATCGATCCTTTCCAGCTGATGGAAGAGGACCTGTCCTGAGAAACTGTGATCAAAACGCTGGAAACACCTTCCAAAGCAGGAGCTTGGGAACCGCGGTTTTTGACTGGGGAGAAAGGCTGAGCCGCTTCAATTGGTGCGGATTTTCAGTGGAGAACTCACAGATATCCCCTTGTTTCAGAATTTTCTGCTTTGCAAATTTTCCACAGGTGATTCCTCCTATGAAGGGAAAGCCTTTCCCGGCTTTTCATCCTTTCAAGGAGTAAATAAAGGTGCAATTGGATGAAAACCCCGGGAAAAAGGGGCTAAAGTGGAATCTTATAGGACAGTTTGACCATTGACGGATAAGGGAAGATACCGTTATACTAAAGTTGTTTCCACAACTGACGGACAAAGTGGGATAACCACAGGGGAGTGGAAATGGATATTTGCCGACCGTCTGGGCAGCGTCGCTTTGGTGATGCTGCCCTTTTTGTTTTATCGGGCAGCCCGGTGACGGGAAAAACCGTGAAACTTTTGGAGGTGCATCTCTATGGCAAATCCCTGGAACGGCTTCCGCCCTGGCCGGTGGCAGCAGACCATTGATGTCCGTGATTTCATTCAGCGCAACTACACCCCTTATACCGGGGACGAATCCTTTCTCGCTCCGGCTACAGAGCGGACCCAGGCGCTGATGAAGAAGCTGAATAATCTGTTTTCTCTGGAGCGGGAGTTTGGCGGTGTGCTGGATATCGATACCACCACCGTCACTTCGCTGCTCAACTATAAGCCCGGCTACCTGGACAAGGACCGGGAGATCATTGTGGGCCTTCAGACCGACCGTCCCCTGAAGCGGGGGGTCAATCCCTTCGGCGGCATCCGGATGGCCCGTTCCGCCTGCAAGGCCTATGGCTATGAGCTGTCCCCCCAGGTGGAGGAGGAATTCCGGTACCGCACCACCCATAACGACGGTGTGTTCCGGGTGTATAATGATGAAACCAAGGCGGCGCGCCACTGCGGCCTCATCACCGGTCTGCCGGATGCCTATGGCCGGGGACGGATCATTGGCGACTATCGCCGGGTGGCTTTGTACGGTATTGACCGCCTGGTGGAGGAGAAAAAGGCGGATAAGCAACAGATCGGCCAGCAGGATATGACCGAGGAGAATATCCGCCTGCTGGAGGAATTGTACCGGCAGATCGACTTTTTGGGTAAACTCAAAGAGATGGCTGCAATGTATGGCTTTGATATCGGCGCCCCCGCTGAGAATGCCAGGGAAGCGGTGCAGTGGCTGTATTTCGGTTATCTGGGAGCCATCAAGGAGCAGAACGGCGCGGCGATGAGCCTGGGACGTGTGAGCACCTTCCTGGATATTTATTTCCAGCGGGATCTGGAAAATGGCCTGCTGGATGAGACTGGGGTCCAGGAGATCCTGGATGATTTTGTGATGAAGCTGCGGATGGCCCGCCATCTGCGTACCCAGGAATACAATGAACTGTTCGGCGGCGATCCCATGTGGATTACCGAAGCGGTAGGCGGTATGGGAGAGGATGGCCGTCCTTTGGTCACCCGCAGTTCCTATCGGATTCTTCACACACTGTACAATCTGGGACCTGCGCCGGAGCCCAATCTGACCGTCCTCTGGTCCAATGAACTGCCGGAGGCTTTCCAGCGGTATTGCGCCAAAGTTTCCTGTGAGACCGACGCCATCCAGTATGAAAACGACGATCTGATGCGCCCCATCTATGGGGATGATTACGCCATCGCCTGCTGTGTTTCCGCCATGCGGGTGGGCAAGGAGATGCAGTTCTTCGGCGCCCGGGCCAATTTGGCCAAACTGCTGCTGATGAGCCTCAACGGCGGCAAGGATGAGATGAAAAACCAGCAGGTGGGGCCGGTCACCGAGCCTTGGCAGGGAGATTACCTGGAATATGAGGAAGTCACCCGGCGGCTGGATTTTTACCGGGCATGGCTGGCGCGGATGTATGTGAACACCATGAACGTCATCCACTATATGCACGACAAATACGCCTATGAGAAAACTCAGATGGCCCTCCATGATACCTATGTTCATCGGTATATGGCCTTTGGCGCGGCGGGAATGAGCGTACTGGCGGATTCCCTTTCGGCCATCAAATACGCCCGGGTCAAATGTGTCCGCAATCCTGAGACAGGCCTTATCACCGGCTTTGAGGTGGAAGGGGAGTACCCGGCCTTTGGCAACGACGACGACCGGGTGGACGCGATTGCCGCCGAGCAGATGAAGCTGTTCTCTCAGGAACTGAAAAAGCACAAGCTTTATCGGGATGCCGAGGCTACCCTGTCGGTGCTGACCATCACCTCCAATGTGGTCTATGGCAAAAAGACCGGCGCCACCCCGGACGGACGGAAGGCTGGTGAGCCCTTTGCTCCCGGCGCCAACCCCATGCATGGCCGGGAAAAGAACGGCGCTGTGGCCGCCCTTAATTCAGTGGCCAAGATTTCCTATGACTGGTGCAAAGATGGAGTATCCAACACTTTCTCCATTATTCCGGAAGCTCTGGGACGTACCCCGGAGGAGCGGTATGATAATCTGGTAAGCCTGCTGAGCGGCTATTTCGGTCAGATGGCTCACCACCTCAACGTCAATGTCCTCAACCGCCAGACGCTCTTGGAGGCTTATGAGGACCCCAGCAAATATCCCAACCTCACCATCCGTGTCTCTGGTTATGCAGTCAACTTCCATAAGCTCACCCGGGAGCAGCAGCGGGAAGTTATTTCCCGCACCTTCCATGAGGCGGTGTAAGAGATGGCGGTGACAGGACGGATTCACTCTTTTCAGTCCATGGGGGCGGTGGATGGCCCTGGGCTGCGCTATGTGGTCTTTTTTCAGGGCTGCCCTCTCCGGTGCGCCTTTTGCCACAATCCAGACACCTGGGAAATGACAGGAGGAGCGGAGTACACGGTGGAACAGGTGCTGGAGCGGGTGCTCCGGTGCCGTGGGTACTTGAAAAAAGGGGGCGTCACAGCCACGGGCGGGGAGCCTTTGGCTCAGGGGGAGTTTGTAGAGGAGCTGTTCCGGCAGCTGCGCCGGGAGGGAATCCACACCGCTCTGGATACCTCAGGGGCAGTCCCGCTGGACCGGGCGGAAAGGGTTCTGGAGCAGACGGACCTGGTGCTGGCGGACCTGAAATTTACCACCGAGGAGGAGTACCGCCGCTATACTGGCGGCAGCCTCAGCCATACCTTGGAATTTCTGGAGCTGTGCAGGAAAAAAGGCATCCCCCTCTGGATTCGCCATGTGGTCATCCCTGGCCTTACTGATACAGAGGAGAATATCCAAAAACTGGGGAAGTTACTGGAGCCTTATCCCAATGTGGAGCGGGTGGAGCTGCTGCCTTTCCGCACCCTCTGTCTGGAAAAATACCGGACATTGGGGATTCCATTTCCTCTGGAGGGCACCCCTGAAATGGACCTGAACCGAACCCGGGAACTGGAAAAGCTGTTGTCCTCAGCAAGAAAATAGAAAAAATCAGCAGGGCCTGGACCGGTGACAGACTGGTTCAGGCCCTGTTGTGGAAAAGGGAGAATTTTTATTTGAAATATTAGGTAAAACGTTGCTTGTTTCCGCAGCCTTTATCCGATTAAAATAAATTTCAATGGAATAAAAACGATAAAGAATAGAAAATAGCACAAAAAATGGAAGATCCACCTTCCACTGGGTGAGAAAGAAACTTGAGATAGCCAAGGCCGCAGGACGAAGGCGGAATGGAATCGGTCAAGGAGAAAAATGCAGACAGGAGCGTTTTTTTTTACTTTGTCTGTGCCCTTGCCCCTTTGCTTATAAGGAATCAGAACATCTTATAAATTGTACGACTTGGATGGAAGGGTTTTAAAGGGACCCTGCCTGACCTGAAAACGAAGGAGGAGCACTGATGGAACTGAGAAAGGATGCGGAAGAGATCATTCAGGGGGCGATTGGAGCGGCGCTGCCGGATGCGGCGGTACGCCGTGCCATGGAGCAGTGCCCTCTGGGAGAGGGAAAAGTGGTGCTGGTATCGGTAGGCAAGGCCGCCTGGCAGATGGCCAAAGCTGCTGCTGATTTACTGGGAGAGCGGATCAGTGCCGGTGTGGTGGTAACCAAGTATGGTCATAGTATGGGGCCTGTGAGTAACTTTGAGATCATAGAGGCGGGCCATCCGGTGCCGGATGAAAATAGTTTTCGGGGCGCTGAGGCAGCAATCCGCCTGGTGAGTGGTCTTACCCCAGAGGATCTGGTGCTTTTTTTGGTTTCCGGCGGCGGCTCTGCCCTATTTGAAAAGCCACTGGTCTCCCCAGAGGAGCTGACAGATATCACCCAGCAGTTGCTGGCTTGTGGTGCGGATATTGTGGAAATCAACACCATCCGCAAACGGATTTCCGCTGTCAAGGGAGGAAAATTTGGTCAGCTGTGCGCTCCTGCACGGGTGTTCAGCATCATTTTGTCCGATATCCTGGGGGATCCTTTGGATATGATCGCCTCCGGTCCAGCCTATCCCGACAGCTCCACGGCTGCGGATGCTGTGGCCATCGCAGAAAAATACCACCTGCGCCTTTCTCCGGAAGCCCGGCGGCTGTTGGAGGTGGAGACCCCCAAAAAGCTGGACCATGTGACCAGCTGCGTCACAGGCAGTGTGCGGCAGCTGTGTGCCTCCGCAAAGGAAACCTGCGAAAAGCTGGGATATGAGCCCATCATCCTCACCGACTGCCTCTCCTGTGAGGCCCGGGAAGCAGGAGCGTTTTTGGGCGCCATTGCCCGAACCTATGGGGACAGCAGCCGCTCTATGGCATTTATTGCCGGAGGAGAAACAGTGGTCCATCTGACCGGCAAGGGAAAAGGGGGCCGTAATCAGGAGTTGGCGCTGGCAGCGGCGGAGCTGCTGGATGGCGTTGCGGGAGCGGCAGTTTTTTCTGTGGGTTCCGATGGTACCGATGGCCCCACCGATGCCGCGGGTGGATATGTGGACAGCTTTACCAAGGCGGCGCTGAAAGAAAAGGGAATCTCCATCTATGAAACTTTGGCGGAGAATGATGCCTATCATGCCCTCCAGGCGGTGAATGGTCTGATTATGACCGGTCCCACCGGTACCAATGTCAACGATCTTTCGGTGCTGCTGCTGAAAAGATGACCTGGCGGCTGTTTTTCAGCGTCTGGTTTTGATGCAGCAAATCATACCAACGACAAAAGCCCCTCCCGGGAGACAACATCTGTTTTCCGGGAGGGGTTTGTTGTATATTTGAGCAGAACGTAAAATACCAGCGCTGCTGGGAAGAGCAAAAAAGCTTTGGATTCGGCAGTCCGGTGGTAAACATCAAACTTGCCGCCTCAGAAAAATTCATCAGAATACAAACACTTGCTTATAGGCCGTGGGACAAGGGTGCAGAAGATAAAATGTCCCACGCCTTTTGAAAAGTAAAATTCTGTCTCAGCCGGGGCTGAGGATGGGAGATGTTTTCGGCGCAGCAGGAGCGGATATTCTTTTTAAAAAGTTAGCTGCAAAAATGCTCCCGTAAGTAATCAAGCAGTCCCTTGACCCTGGGATCAGAAATGGAGTAGAGAACATGGAGCCCTTGTTTTTCCTTTTCCAGCAGCCCTGAAAGCCGCAGCAGATTCAGATGCTGGGATAGGGCGGACAGGGTGATGGACGGCAGATATTCCGATAGTTCCCCCACTGTCATAGGCCCCTTCGACAGGGCACAGAGGATCAGCAGGCGGTTTTCGTTGGAAAGCAGTCCCATCAGCTTTGCCACCTGCTTTGCCTGTTCCTCCATGGGTCATTCCTCCTTTGCCTTCACCTTGCAGATCAGCTGGGTCATGGTGCCCATGGGGCAGAAAACGCACCAGGCACGGGGTTTGAAAAGAACCATCACCACAATACCGATGAGGGTGGAGGTGAGCATGATGCTGTAGAAGCCGAAGGCGAATTGAGCTGCCCAAGGGGTCACTTCCACAGGATAGGCCCAATGCCAGGGGACGTTGAAGGTCCACAGCAGCCGTACCGACATTCCCAGTTGGCGGGCTCCGGTAAAGACCAGCCAGGTGGTATAGAGCATCTGGAAGAACATCACCATGAAGAAAGCGAGAAAGCCGTAACGAAAGGCTTTGGAGCGCATCCAGCCGGGAATATCCCGCTTCCGGGACAGTCCCAGACGCCCTCCCAACAGGGCCAGGAACTGTCCCCGGTCGCAGTAGTGGTTGCAGTAAAGTTTATCCTTGCCGCCGATGGCCAGAATCAGGGGAAGGCAGAAGAAAATCAGACCCAGCCAGGCAAAGAGAATATTGAAAAACCCCAGTCCCAGGTAGATGATGGTGACGATCCAGAGCCGATCATACCAGTGGAGTTGCTTTTTCACTGCGCTGCCTCCTCTCTTGCCACCAGAGTAATGACGCTGGCGGGACATTCGGCGGCGCATTTGCCGCAGCCTACACACCGCTTGGAATCCACTTTGGCAATAATCCCTTTCCAGATGGTGATGGCGTCCAGGGGACAGACCTTGACACAGCTGCCGCAGGCTACGCACAGCGGGCCGGGGAGGGCAAAACGTTTCGATGCCATAGACGTTCTCCTTAATTTAAGTATTTTAGAAATTACTAAAATAATAATGGATACCCCCTGCTTTGTCAAGGGGGATCAGAGAGGAAAAAATAATTTTCCTGCTGGGAGTAAAAAAGAAGATGCGGCGGACGATTTTCATGGGACCGGCGATGGAATCCTGCTGTGTCAAAATAGCTGGGTCCGTATCTGTAAAAATGTCCAACAGCAGTATGGATTTAGGAGAAAAAGACATAGCCTCCAAAAGCTGTGAGGGGAGAGAAGACTTCGCCTGTTCTGTTCCCCTTCCCGTTCCTGTACTCAGATTTTCCAGGGAAAATGCCCCCGAGATAATGGCCGATGTGGTGCTTTGTTTGATTAGGGATTGCTGGACAGTGGAAATGATGGTCTTTTTCTGCAATCAACGCCAGCTGCTGTGTTAAAACACTTGGAATTTATCAAAGATTTCTGCGCTTTTTGCTGTATATCTGTCTGTTGTCTTCGGGAGATGTGTCGGTTTCTTTGCTGATCAAAACGTTTTGAATCAAGGTTATTATGGTACTATCTTTCTAAGATGAAGTTATGCAATTGGAGTGAAAACAGCACCCCTTTTCTGTTATCAGAAAAGGGGTGCTGATATGATCAGCCTGCCGCCCTCAGAAAGCAGCCAGAAAAAAGCTTTCTTTACTCATCAGTACCGCTGACGAACCGGCAGGGAAAGAATGAAGGTGGCGCCGCCTCCCGGGGTCTCCTCCACACGGATGCTGCCGCGGTGGAGGCTTATGATTTCCCGGGCAATGCTCAGCCCCAGACCGTAATGGTCCTTTTTGCTCCGGGCGGGATCTGTCCGGTAGAAGCGCTCAAAGATTCTTTTGCGCTGCGCAGGCGGGATACCAGGACCATTGTCTGCCACCATCAGCTCCACCCGTCCCCGGTTTTGCCGGGCTTCCAGCAGAATATGACAGTCCTCGCCCCCATAAGAAAGAGCGTTGTCCACCAGGATGGTCAGCACCTGACTGATCCGCTGTCCATCCCATTGGCATTTGGGCAAAGGATCTTCCGGCAGCCGTATATCCAGCCGGGCTCCTTTGGCGGCAGCCACCGTCTCAAAGCTTTCTGCTGTTTCCAGTAACAAAGTTTCCGGCTCCACCTCCTGGAAATGAACGCTCCAGCTGCTGTTATCGGCGCTGGCCAGCAGCAGCAGGTCCCCCACCAGCCGGGACATCCGGGAACATTCCTGACTGATGGTCTGGCGGAAGCGGACCGCTTTATCCGGGGGAGCAGTCTCCATGGCGGAAACACTGCTTTGAATGACTGCCAAGGGAGAACGCAGCTCATGGCCTGCGGCGGAAACAAATTCCACCTGTTTGCGGCGGCTTTCTTCCACCGGCTCGATGGCCCGGCGGGTGAAAAACCAGGAGAAAATTCCCAGCAGGCATACAGCCACTGCCAGCAGTCCGGCGAACATCCACCGCAGATTGTTTATCTGCATCAGCTCCCCGGTCATGGGCTTTACGACGAGGAGCCCTGCCCAGCCCCGTTCCAGCGGCACCACCGCCGCAGCTCCATAACAGGGGATGCCGGAGGGGCTGGTAAAGGAGAAGGTGACGCGCTCACTTTGAAAATGGGTCTGAGGCGGCTGGGAGAGGTCAAAATAATAGTCCTCCAGGGCGGTTTGCCGGGCGGCTTCCAGCAATTCCTGTCGGTGAGGACGGTCCCAGGAGCCGGAAAAAAGGAGAGACTGGCCGCTGTCCTCCACCAGGATCATCAGCTGTCCGCTGGTTTCAGTCTGAGCAAGCCAGGTGTGATCCAGCACCTTTTGACTGATGATATGGTACAGAATCGCGTTTACATCACCGGCAAAAGCGGCGCTGCCCCGCTGGTTCAAAGCCTGTTCCGACAGGGAGAGAGAGGCCAGGGCCATACCCGCCAGAATAACGCTGGTGACTGCGGTACAGTAGAAGGTCAGTTTTCGCCGCAGCCGCTTAAACATGGGGAACCTCCAGCTGATAGCCTACTCCCCGGACGGTACGGATCTCCAGGGCGCTGCCCACCGACCGCAGCCGCCGACGGAGAAAATGGATATAGTTGTCCAGATTTCCTTCCTCCACTTCCGCCTCCGGCCCCCATACCCGGGACAGCAGCAGCCCCCGGGGCAGGATTTGGCCGGGATTTTTCAGCAGCATTTCCATCAGCTCGCTTTCCCTTCGGGAGAGGGTACAGCTTTGGCCCTCTTTTTCCAAAGTTTTTTGCTCCCGGTCAAAAACCACGTCCCCCAAACGGATGATTTGGCTGCTTTCCCACTGGCGGGGGCGGCGGGACATGGCTCGGATGCGGGCCATCAGTTCTTCAGCGGCAAAGGGCTTGACCAGATAATCGTCCGCTCCCGCATCCAGGCCCTCCACCCGCTGGGAAATTTCCCCCAAAGCTGTTACCAGCACCACCGGGGTAACGATCCCCTCCTGCCGCAGGCTCCGCAGCACCGAAAGCCCATCCAGACCCGGCAGCATCCGGTCCAGCAGAATCAGGTCATAGGCCTGCTGGCGCGCCCAATGGAGGCCGTCCTCCCCATCATGGCAGACGTCCACCGTCACCCCTTTTTGCTCCAGCTGAAAGCTCACCGCTTCACAAAGCCCCGGATCATCCTCCACCATCAGGATTCGCATGGTCCTTTTCCTCCTTCTTTCCTTTTTCAACACTATAGTATAACATGAGAAGTCTGTAAATTTCCTCTAAAGGAAAGCAGTTCCTTCTTATTGGTCTTTATCCTGTTCTGTCAGGTTGCCTCGGTTTCCAGTCTGAATGGAAAATTTGAATGTGAGACACAAAATGAATACCAATGGCGGTCAAAAGAAATTTTTCTTTTTTAGAAAAAATAGAGAAAGGGGTTGTATCGTTATGTTATCAGGCTGGTTGGGTGCTCTCCCAGCTGCCAGAGAAAGGGGTATGGACATGAAATGGAGAAAAATCCGCCGTTCACTTGCGTTTGGGCTTGCCTTTCTGCTGGTTTTTTCCGGCTGCGGAAAAGTGGAGGAAACCGGGGAACAGCCGGCGATGGGACGATATATTGAGGAAAAGGACCGAATGCCGGAAAATCTGGATCTGGTGCTGGGAATGGATGTTTTGTCCGATGGCACCCAGGTTTTGGCGGCAATTGAACAGCAGCAGCTACGGCTGTTTGAGCGGGAAAAAGATGGTCAGTGGAGCTCCACCGTCACCCTGTCCCCGGAAGAATTTGGGGATTTGCAGCCGGAAAGCATCTGCTGGAATGACCAGGGAGAAGTTTTGGTGGTGGGAACGGTATATCCCATGGAGGACAGCGGAGAGACTTTTTCCGATGATGTTTCTTTGAAGCAGCCGGAGCTCAGAGGAATCTGGCTGGATTCATCGGGGCAGAAAACGGCACAATCCTTTGAGACTTCGGAAAGCCTCATCAGCGGCACATTCCGGCAGCTGGCAACAGGTCCCAAGGGGAATATCCTGGGAAGCGATTATACAGAGGTTTATCATTTTGACGGCACCGGCGCATTGAAAAACCGGTGGAGTATGGAGCGGCAGGTGGAAGGCATTGCCGTTTGGGGAGATAAAGCCGCTGTAGCGCTGTCCAATGAGATTCGGCTCTATGATCTGAACACAGGGGAACAGGGAGAAGTTTTTCCCCTGCCGGAGGTACGCTCTTCTGAAGAGGAGTTTTTTATTTCCGGAGGGCTGTTCAAGGTGCTGCTGTCGGTTGGAGAGGACGGCGCGCTGTATGTTTGCAGCGCCCAGGGGATCTTCCGTATTGCCGGTGACGGTGCGCTCATTGAGCAGTTGGCCGATGGAAGCCTTACTTCATTGGGTGATCCGACGGCGCAGCTGGTGGATTTTATAGTGGATGGCGATGTCTTTCAGGTCATGCTCCTCAATTCCTCCAGCGAATATCAGCTGCTGCAATACCGCTATGATCCTCAGACCGCCACCGTTCCAGCCAAGGAGCTGCGAATCTATGGCCTTACTGAAAACAGAACCATTCGTTTGGCCATCAGCGAATATCAGCGGCAGAATCCCGACACCCAGGTGATTTATGAGACGGCAGGAGAGGATGTTTCCCTGTCCGATGCCATCCGCTCCCTCAATACCCGTCTGCTGGCTGGGGAGGGCCCCGACCTGCTGATGCTGGACGGCTTGCCGGTGGATTCCTATGTGGAAAAAGGGGTGCTGCTGGATCTGCGGGAGCTGGCAGAGAAGCGGACCGCCTCAGGGGAATGGCTGACTTCTGTTATAGAGGGAATGAAAGAGGAAAACGGGTCCCTTTATGCTCTGCCCGCCCGTTTTGGAGTGCCTATGGTGATAGGGGATGGGGATCTGCTGGAACAGGCGGAGGATCTGACTGCTTTGGAGCAGGCGGGAGAAGATTTGTCCAAGCGGTACCCCAATGCCATGGTACTGTATGACTGCGGCGGCAGACAGCTGACACAGCTGTTCTTCCCCTGGTATCTGGCCCAGGGTTCCGGGGAGATCTCCCGGGAGGTCCTCACCGCCCTGCTGACCGATATGGAAGGGTGGCGGCAGCTGCAAAAGAAGGAAAATCCCGATCTCACTCCTGAGCTGTTGTTTGGAGCTCTGGCATGGCGTTTTAATACCGATATTCTGGCGATTGGCGACGTAGTTTCTCCCGAGGATCTGGCCATGGCGTGGCAGGCCCTCGGGGAGAAAGAGGGAGGCGTTTTCCTGCCCCTTCCCGCAGGTGGAAAAAAGCTGTTTACTCCCATGGTTCAGCTGGGCGTCAACGCTTCCGGCAAAGCTACGGAGGAAGCGCTGAACTTTGTGGAAACAGTCCTTTCCCTGCCGGTGCAGCAGGAGGACTTCCGTGAGGGCTTGCCAGTCAACCAGGAGGCATGGCAGACAATGACCGAAAAACTCAGCGCCAGAGAGCAGCTGGGAGGCTACGGCTTTACCGACGAGGGAGGGGAGACGAAAGTGATGATCATTGCCGCTCCCCGTCTGGAGCAGTGGGAAAGCTTCTGGTCACAGCTGCAAACGCTGGATACCGCGGTACAAAAAGATCAGTTGGTGATGGAGCAGGTGACGGAGACGGCGGACCGCTTTTTCCAGGGAAGTGTTTCTCTGGAGGAAGGGGTAGAGGAACTGACGGCAAAGCTGAGTTTGATGGCTTCCGAATGACCGACTTCCAGAAAATTTAGAGGAAGCTTTTTTATGATGAAATTACCCTCCATGAACAAGGTGGGAAATGGTTTTCCAAAGACGGTCGTGTGCCGTCTCTGAAAAAATGTTGGAGCGCCAACCAGAAGGGCGAAACAAAGGTTGCCGGGAGCCTAGGGCGAGAGCAGGCTGATGCCTGTCAAAAGGGAGGACGCATACAGCTCCTTTTTTCTCCCTGTCCGGCAATTTGTTCCATCGTCCGCTGAGGGTATCAACACAGAAACAGGGGGAATTGGGATGAAAAGATTCTGGAAGCGGGCGGCTGCGCTGATGATTTCCGGGATGTTGCTGTTAAGTACCGCCTGTACAGGCACTGACGGGAGCAGCAGTTCTCAAACCGAAGGGCAAACTGCGGCCATGGGCCGGTATGTGGAAGAGGAGTATGGTTCCATTCCCGATGGGACGGAAACCATCGCGGGTCTCAAAAGCTTTTCCGACGGTTCCATGGAGATGCTTGTCAGCAAGACCGAAAATATGGTTCGGGGCCCCTGGTATCTGTACCGCTCCGAGGATGGAGGAGAAAGCTGGCAGCAGAAGGATCTGCCGTGGTTGTCCCAGTTGGATCAGGCCACGGTAATGGCAATGGACTGGACGCCGGACGGCGGCATCGCTGTGGCGTACAGTATTTATACCGATGAGCTGGTAGCCGCCATGGATGAGGCGGTCAGGAACCAGGACTTTGAAACCGCCCTTGCCCTCCAGCCGGAAACCAACTATACCTGGTTCAGCGGCGACGGCAGCAGCAGGGAGATGCCATTGGACATTCCCCTGAGCAGCGATGGCCAGCCCGCCACCCCCCGGGATATCGCCGTTACCGAAGGCGGGGACATCATCTTTAATGACTATTTGACCCTCTACCAGATGGATTCCCAGACAGGTAAGGTGAAAAACACCTATCAGCCCACGGTGCAGCCCAAAGCCTTTCTGACCATGGGGGACCAACTGGCAATGGTGGAGGAAAATCGCATCCATTTCTTTGATCTGAATACCGGCGAGCGGCTGGAAACGGTGGAAATTCCCTCCGGGGATGGTTCCGGCATTCTGGCGGCGGATGAGCAGGCTCTTTACTACTGTGATTCCACCGGCATTTACCGCCTGGTCAACGGCGGCGGTGTGCTGGAGCTGGTGGTGGACGGCTCCCTCACCTCCCTGAATATGCCCTCGATCAACTGTTTTGCCCTGATTCCCCAGGAGGGAGAAAACTTTCTGGGCTTTTTCAGCGGTGATGGTTATTCCACCCTCCGTTACCGGTATGATGAGACCATCCCCACCGTGCCTTCCACTCAGCTGCGGGTCTACAGCCTGGAGGACAACGACACCATTCGGGAGACGATGGCTTTGTTCCAGCGGCGGCATCCTGATGTGCAGGTTTCCTTTGAGGTGGGGCTGCCGGAAGACGGTTCCATCACCACTTCCGACGCCCTTCGGGGACTGAGCACCCAGCTGCTGGCAGGTCAGGGGCCGGATATTCTGGTGTTGGATGGAATGCCGGTGGATTCTTATATTGAAAAGCAGGTATTGCTGGAACTGAGCGACGGTCTTTCCCAGCAGATCTCCTCCGGCGAACTGCTGGAAAATATCGTTGCCGGCAGCCGGGAAGCAGACGGCAGCCTTTACGCCATTCCTGCCCGGTTCCAGGTGCCCCTGGCTCTGGCGGATTCCCAAACGGCGGAGAAGCTGACAAACCTGGAAGCCCTGGCGGAATATCAGGCCCAGGAAATCCGGAGCCTGCCGCAGATGGCCGACTTCCAGGGCAATCCCATGGAACCCCATCCCAATGCCCTGATTCGTACCTTTTATCCTGTTTGCGCTCCTTACTGGTTTGGACAGGACGGCTCAGTGAACCTGGAGCAAATTTCCCTGTTCCTGGAAAGCCTCAAAAAGATCACTGACGCCACAGGCCGCACCGATTGGGGAGAATATACTTCCATGTGGGGGGCTGGCGACTATGACCTGTCCTTCGCCGCGGTTTACTGGAATTTCGGCTATATCCCCATGGCTTACGGCATTTCCAATACTTTTGATGATATCGCTCCCTGCGAGGAGGCCATTTCTCAGAAGGGAGACGGCAAACTGTTCCTGCTGCCGGGACAGGGAGAGCCGGTGTTTATCCCCTCCACCCTCCTGGGGGTGAGCGCTGGCAGCGCCCATCAGGAACTGGCCCTGGAATTTGTGCAGCTGGCCCTTTCGGATCAGGTGCAGAGTCACAATTTCGGAGGCGGCTATGCAGTCAACGCCGCCGCGTTCCAACAAAGCGCTCAAAACCCCTATCCGCCCACCGACGACGGCATGACCTATGGAGCCGTTGCTGCTGATGGTTCCTACCAGTACTTCCAGGTGATCTGGCCGGATGAGGACTATATGGAGCAGGTAAAGGAAATGATCCGGGGTGTGGATACCGCCTCCCGGGTGGACCTGACCGCCCGGCAGATCGTTCTGGATGAATCCTGGGAGTATTTCCGGGGCAACCGCACTTTGGAGGATACCGTCACCGCCATTGGGGAAAAGCTGCGGCTGTACCTGACGGAATAAGGAGGATTTTTAAGTTCCTCATCCATCAGGTGGACCGTTCCCAGGCAGGCTTTGACAGTCAGGGAAGGGAAAACAATGTTTCAGAAAGGGGGAGGGCCCGTGGGCTTCAAAAAGAAAGACGGCTTGGCGGGCCTTCTGTTTCTCCTTCCCAGCCTGGCTGGGGTGCTGGTGTTTGTGCTCCTTCCCTTTGGGGATGTGGTCCGCCGCTCCTTTCAGGAGGCTATGAGCGGCGCTTTTGTGGGGCTGCGGAATTATCAGATGGTGTTGTCCAACGGGGCCTTTCAGCTGGCGGCAGGCAATACCCTGCGCTTTATGGGGGTGTGTATGCCCCTGCTGATTTTGCTGTCACTGCTGGTGGCGGTGCTGCTCCACAGCCGGATGGAGCGGGCGGGAATGCTGAAAATCACCTTCCTGCTGCCCATGGCCATTCCTGTGGCGTCGGTGGTGCTGCTGTGGCGGGCTGTCTTTCATCGGGATGGTTTTCTCAGCCTGCTGGCGGAGGCCCTGGGGGGACAGCGGGTGGACTGGATGAACAGCCACTGGGCTTTCTGGGTGCTGGTGTTCAGCTATATCTGGAAGAACCTGGGCTATGATATGGTGCTGTGGCTGGCAGGGCTTTCCGGTATTCCCTCCACCGTTTACGAAGCGGCACAGGTGGACGGGGCGGGGCCAATGACCATCTTCCGGCGGATCACCCTGCCGGGGCTGCTCCCTTCCCTGTACACCATTACCGTTCTGTCCTTTCTCAATTCTTTCAAGGTGTTTCGGGAGGCCTATCTGGTGGCGGGGGATTATCCCCACACCAGTATGTACCTGCTCCAACACCTGTTTAACAACTGGTTCCGGGAGCTGTCCATGGATAAGCTGGCGGCAGCGGCGGTGCTGGTGGCGGCGGTGATCCTGGTGCTGATTTTACTGCTGCGCCGGGCCTGGGACGAGGGGGAGGAAGGATAAAGGACCAGGGATTATCTGGAAAGTCGAAAATTCCATCTTTTCTATAGAAATCGGTGTCCAAAAGTCTGGGTATCCCAAAGGATGCTTTCGCTTTTTCCTTGCATCCCCCCACTTCCGGGGGGAATTCTGTGTGTTTTTTGTTTTCAGAAACGCCTTGCGCTCTGAAATGAAGAGAAAAGTGCTGCTGTAAAGCGCAAGTGTATGAAAAAACGGTTTCGGAAAATCAGTGGGTGTTCAGCCCCTGCCCTCCGGGGCAGAAAAAGGGGCATTACCGGTGGTTTGGGCATCAGACGGCAGCAGGCCCAGAAGGGCGACACACCTTTAAAGTATGCCCGGTTTTGGGATACAGCCAAAAAGTATTTCCGGGAGGTGAAGCGCGTGAAAAAATCTCTGTTACCCCTTGTTTTTCCCGGAATACTGGCGCTGTTTGTCTGGCTGCCACTGGTCTTTCTGATTTCCGGGTCGCTGATGGGCAGCGAAGAGCTGACAGAAAATCTGGCCCCCGTCCTGGGCAGCGCCGCCGGTCAGGTGCAGTGGACGCTGCTGCCCCGCTATCCCACCCTGCGCCCTTATGTGGAGCTGCTGCTGGACAGTCCGGAATTCTTTGTCATGTTTTGGAACTCGGTGAAGATCACCGCTCTCACTCTTTTGGGGCAGCTGGCGGTAGGGGCTCCCGCCGCATGGGGCTTTGCCTGGTTCCGCTTTCCCGGTAAAAAGCTGCTGCTGACGCTGTACATCGTGCTGATGCTCATGCCTTTTCAGGTGACCATGGTTTCCAGCTATCTGGTGCTGAACGGCCTCTCCCTGCTGGATACCCATTGGGCGGTGATTCTGCCGGGTGTTTTTTCCACCTTCCCGGTTTTTATCATGACCCGGTTCTTTCAGGGCATCCCCAAAGGGGTGCTGGAATCGGCGGCTTTGGATGGGGCAGGGCATCTGCGGATTTTTTTCACCATGGGTCTGCCCCTGGGAGCGCCGGGGGTGATGTCCGCCATGGTGCTGAGTTTTCTGGAATGCTGGAACCTCATTGAACAGCCCATGACTTTCCTCACAACCCCCAGTCTGTGGCCCCTGTCTCTGTATCTGCCCAATATCGGTCCCGGACAGGCGGGGCTTGCCCTGGCAGCATCGGTGGCGACGCTGGTTCCCGCAGTGCTGGTGTTTCTGTGGGGACAAAAGGACCTGGAGCGGGGGATTATCGCCGCCAGTGTAAAGGAATGAGAAGATGATGAAGCTGACACAACTGATTTTTTGGAGGCCTTCCGATGAGCCTCGTCCCTTGTCTGAGCGAGCTCCCCGGCTGCTGGCGGGATTTCTGGCGGTGATGGTTCTGTGTACCCTCCTGTCAAGGGGCGCGGATTCCCTGACGGTACCCAAGGTGACGGTGGAAAATCCGGTGAGCGCCGCCATTACCCATACCACCCGTCTGGACGGCACTCTGGAGCCTCAGCGAGAGACCCTGGTGGTGACAGTGTCGGGGATTTTGGTGGACAGCATCCAGGCCCAGCCGGGCAGCCAGGTGGAGGAGGGGGACCCCTTGTTCACCTTCAATCAGGATTCTTTAGAGAAGGCTCTGCTGCGGCAAAGGACGCAGCTGCAAAAACTGCGGCTGGAATGGGAGGGGCTGAAAAACGCCGCTTCTTTGGAGGATAAACAAAAGGCCCTGGCCTATGACCGGGCGTATGAGGACTATTCCGATGCCTTTGACCGCTCCTATGACAGCCTGGAGGATGCCAGAAAAACCCGGAAGGAAGCCCTGGTGGCTCTGCGGGAGTATTATCAGCAGCACCAGGCGGTTATTGACCGGTGGACAGGGGGAACGCTGCCTCCGGGAACCAGCCTTCCTCCGGAAACGGATGAGGAGACCAGGGAGATCTTAAGTCGCTACTACGCCCTGAAGGGGGAGTATGAAGCGGCGGATGAAGCTTATGAAGGAGCCCAGGACAGCCGCCGGGATGCCTGGAAAGCGGCTCAGCGAGCTTTGGAGGATGCCCAATTGGCCCTAGACTATAACGACAGCGCCCGACAGGGGGAAATTGCAGCCCTCAGCTGTGTGCTGGAAGAGGAGAGCCTCCGGGAGCTGGAGACCCTTTTGAACGAAGGCGGTGTGGTGACGGCGCCGGAGAGGGGCGTGGTATCCCAGATGCTGGTGACACCTGGGCAGGCCACCACCGAAGCGGCCGCAGCCATGGTGGCGGGGGAGGAGAGCGGCTTTCTCTTTACAGCCCAGTTGACCCAGGAGCAGCTGGAATATGTGGCCCTGGGAGATGAGGCCACCATCACTTTACCGGGGAATCGTTCTGTTAAGACCCAGGTAGTCGGGCTGCAAAATGTGGAGGATGGGCAAGGGATGATGACACGTCTTACCGCAGTGGTTCCCCAGGACAGCGGAACCCTGGGGGCCAGAGGAACGGTGGAAATCACCAGAAAAACCGGCAGCTATAATCTGTGCGTACCGGTGTCCGCTCTCCACAGCGATGGCAGCAAAAAGTACCTGCTGGTGTTGGAGGAACAGGAAACGGTGTTGGGCGCCCAGCTGACGGCCAGACGGGTGGACGTTCAGGTGGAGGACCAGAATGAGACCCGGGCCGCTGTTGCCGGAGCACTTTCCCGGGAAGACCGGGTGATCGTGGATACCAGCAAAACAGTGCGGGAGGGCGACCGGGTGCGCCTGATGGCATCATGAGGGCCGCAGGCAGAAGCTGGGGGCTGATGCTGACCGCCCTGGCTCTGGTTTGCTGGGCCTTGGCCCTGGGGGAGAGGGAACGTCTCGCCTTTCCAGGAGGGATGACCGCTATTCTTCCTTCCCCCATGACTGTGGCGGAAGCAAAGAGCATTCAGGCGGCGGAGGAGCGCACCCAGCAGCCCACGGCAGTGGTCCCTTGGTGCCAGCAGGAGGGTATTTGGATAGAAAGCGGGGAACTGGACCGTTCCGCACTGGTCAGCGTCCTCACCCTGGGGGGAGATTCCCGGCTTGTGCTGCCGGTGGCGGCGGTACTGCCCCAGGAGGACCTGACCGGCTGCCTGGTGGACCGGCGTACCGCCCAGGCCCTTTTTGGGGATGACGCTCCCATCGGGGGAACCATAACCCTGGAAAACCGGGTGTATCAGGTACGGGGTGTTTTTGACGCTCCGGTGCAGGTATTGGTCCGCCAGGGGGACGGGGAATGGACCGGCGGGTTTGACCGCCTCAGTCTGTCTCTCCCCGCTGGAAAAGAGGCGGAGGCTTATGGGGAAAGCTTTGCTTTGCGTCATGGTTTGAGCTTTTCTGTCAGCTTTTCCACCGGGATCTGGCTGGGGCTGGCCGGTATCGGCACAAGACTGCTGCCCTTTATGCTGCTGTGGTTTCTTCTGCGGGAAAGCATGGGGCGGCGAAAAGGGTTTCGGACTTATCCGGTGCTTTCAGCGCTGGTGTTACTGGGGATTGTGGCCGCTGCTGTTTTGTTCTGGATGCTGATGGGGCTGGGTTTTACCGTCCCTCCCTCTATGATTCCCGCCAGATGGTCGGATTTTGAGTTCTGGGGAGAACGCCTGGGGGAGATTCGCCGGTGGCTCTGGGAGCTTTTGCTGATGAAGAAAAATGTCCCGGAGGCCCTGGGCCTTTTTCGTGCCCTCCGAAGCTGGGGCTGGTCCCTGGGGGCGCTGGCCCTGTGGCTTCAAGCCCGGAAGCTGCTGCCACTGGACCGGCTGGAGGATTTGCTGTTTCTTTTGCTAGCAGGCGGCGTGGGGGCTTTTGCCGGAGAACTGCTGGCGGGAGGGGTGGAAATCGCCGCCCTGTGGCTGCTGCCTGGCTGCTGGGGTGGATGGCTTCTGATGCTGCGATGGACAAAAAAAGTGCTTCACCACGGCGATAATGACCAGTCTGACCAGTGGCTTGACAGATGCCTATAGCGGCTGGTATTGTGATGCGCATGAAAGGGAAACGAATTTTATAAGCGTGCTCCAAAGGTGTGGCACACACCCAGGGAGAGCTGTGTTTTCCTGCGTACGCCGCTGGCCTGAAACCAGTGGTATCCCCTGGATTTCCCCCACGATAGGAACAGAGGATGAGATGAAAACAGGCCGTAAATCCTTTCCTAAGGATTCACGGCCTGTTAAGCTTTGCTGAAATGCGATTTGTTTGAAAAAAGCTTATGTCAGCTGCTGGGTACTGAAAGTGATGGTCAAGGCCAACACTTTAGTGTAACCCCGCTCCGCCAGCTGCTCCGGCTCATAGTAGGCGGAAACATCGGTGGAATAGAAGCTGCCGGTGGTAAAAGCCTGAATGGCAACAGGAATTTCGGTTTCGTATTCCAGGGGGACGCTGTCGGACAGGATGGTGCTGCCCCAGGCAAGACCTTCCCGATCAGATTTTTCCGGTTTGAAGTTATTGGAAGAGACAAAGTAGTTTTTGGTTTGAATGGCGGTGCGCAAGCCTTCATCCAGCAGATCGAATTGCAGGGCAATGCGGCCGCTGCTGTCCTCCAGGCCGTACGATCCCCCGCCCACAGACACCCACTGAGTGCCGTCCAACTCTTTGATGGATACAGACAGGGACTTAAGCTGTTCGTCAGCGGCAAAATCCAGCAGGATACCTTGATTGGGTGTAAGCAGCTGAACCATCTGTTCTTCCTTCTGGGTCAGCTGGGCGGGGGAAAGGGTCATGGAATCCCCTCCCATTGAGGCGCAGCCGGTGAAAAGAAGACAGAAAAGCAGGGCGAAAATTCGTTTCATAAGGACCTCCTGTTTGATGGATCAATGAGAGTGATAGAATGGTTCTGCTAACAAAACGAACAAAACGCCTCAGATATTACAGCATCGTGAAAAAATAAAAATTTTTTGTCGCCGGTTTTCTGCGGCCGGTATCGCCCTGGGATGAAACAGGCGATTCCATCAGCGGCTCTGGGGATGAAAAAGCTCATCCACCGTCAGCTGCAATTCTCTGGCCAAAGCGAAGGCCAGAGCCAGTGTGGGGTCATACTTGTTGTTTTCGATGGCGTTGACTGTCTGGCGGGAAACGCCGCATCTTTTCGCCAGTTCCTCCTGAGACAGCCCCAGCTCCTTGCGCCGCGCGCGGATATGATTTTCCATTTCAGCCACCGTACTTCCGTTTGTAATAAAGGAGAAACGCAAAGTAGATGGTGGCGGTGGAGCCCAGCTTGATGAAGGGATTGATGAGCACGGGGTCCATTTGTATGAGGCTTTGGACGATATTCAGAATCAGGGAGCCGGTAACGCCCAGAAGGGTGTAGGCGCTGGCTTTCCAGACGATCATCTGCTTCCGTTCATCCCCAGGTATGACCAGCGAGACGACCATCCCCAGGTCCAGAAGAATGAGTCCCAGGATAAATGCCGCGAACAACACTAAACCGATTTTTTCCATTGCGATGCCCCTTTCCCATGATGAAGTTACAGCCACTTGACATCTAAAGTGTCAAATACTTTTGATATCATCAGCATATCATGGATGGTTTAAAGTGTCAAGAGTATTTGACATTTATCCTGCAAAATGCTTTGGGGAAGCTGATTTTGGACTTTCACTGAACCGCCGCAGAAGCAGACCATTGCCTCCTTGACAAAAACCGGCAAAAGGATTATCTTATACAAAGAAAACAGAACAGCGCACCGGGGAGCTTGTGAGACAGGCTGAGAGGAAGCGGCAGCAGCTTCGACCCGTCGACCTGATTTGGGTAATGCCAACGTAGGAATCGCTTTGAGGAAAGCAGGGATGCCGTTGGCGTGCCTGCCTTTTTGTTTGTGTCCGCGCTGTTTGTGATCAAAGGAGGGGAATGAAGGAAAACAAAACAGAGCCAAACTGCCGGCAAATTTTTGTTGTACGGCGGGCCGAGGGGGAGCGCCCTGGGCTCGTGCAGATTTGGACGCAGCGATGGGAAGCCGTGTTCCGGCGTGAGAGGAAGCCAGTAAGCTTCGACCGTGGGAGAGGGGAAAGCCCTGTCCTGTTCCGCCCGCCGGGGGGAAGCTGCGTCAAAAACAGTTTCATCCCGGAGGGGAAATGTATAAGAAAAGAAAAAGGAGCTGTTTACACATGAAACGTACACAAACAAGAAAACTGGCACTGGCAGGCCTGCTCACCGCCGTCGCGGTGGTGGGGAGTATGTTTTCCTTCCCGGTGCTGGGGTCCAAGTGCGCCCCCATCCAACATATGGTCAATGTTATCTGCGCAGTGTTTCTGGGCCCCTGGTATGGAGTGGCTTCCGCCTTTGTAGCCAGCCTGCTGCGCAACCTCCTGGGCTTGGGCAGCCCCATGGCTTTCCCCGGCAGTATGTGCGGAGCATTGCTGTGCGGCCTGATGTACCGGAAACTGCCCCGGCTGCTGCCCACCTGCATGGCGGAGGTGTTCGGTACTGGTATTTTGGGAGGTTTGGCTGCCTATCCGGTGGCAATTTATATCATCGGCCAGGATGCGGGTCAGGTGGCCTTTTATGCCTATATTGTGCCGTTCCTTATTTCCACTGTGGTGGGTTCGGTCATTGCGGGATTGGCTCTCAGCGCCCTGCGGAGCACCGGCGCCCTCAAGACCCTGACGGCGTAAGTTTTTGAAAAGGAGCGGGAACAATGACTGCCACTGGATATGCCCTGGAACAGCTGCGGGAGAAACGCCCCCTGATTCACGCCATCACCAATGTGGTCACCATCAACGATGTGGCCAACCTTCTGCTGGCCTGCGGCGCCCGGCCCATCATGGCCAACGCGCCGGAAGAGGTGGAGGAGATCACAGCCCTGGCCGATGGTCTGGTGCTGAATCTGGGTACCCCTAATCTCCAAACCATTTCTTCCATGTTTTTGTCGGGGAAAAAGGCCAACGCACTGGGAATTCCGGTGGTGCTGGACCCGGTGGGAGTGGGGGCCAGCCGCCTGCGCCGGGAGACCGCCGCCCGCCTGCTGCAGGAGGTGCGTTTTTCGGTGATTCGGGGGAATATATCAGAGATCCGGGCCCTGGCGGAGGGAAGCGGCTGCCCGGGAGTGGATGCCGATGCCGCCCAGCAGGTGACGGAGGAGAATCTGACAGAAGCCCTTGATTTTGCAGGGCGGTTTGCACGTCATACCGGCGCGGTGGTGGCGGTCAGCGGAGCTTTGGACCTGGTGTGCGATGGAAGCAGCGCCAGAGTGATCCGCAACGGCAGACAGGAGATGTCCCTGGTCACCGGCACCGGCTGTCAGCTTTCCGCCTTGGTGGGAGCCTTTGCCGCCGCCAACAGAGTGGGGACATTGGATGCCGT
The DNA here is from genome assembly GCF_900104675.1 of Angelakisella massiliensis. Classification (GTDB taxonomy): domain Bacteria; phylum Bacillota; class Clostridia; order Oscillospirales; family Ruminococcaceae; genus Angelakisella; species Angelakisella massiliensis. The sequence goes on from NZ_LT629945.1 coordinate 1,594,344, forward strand.
TGCCGCCGCTGTGGCAATGATGGGGCTGGCAGGTGAGCTGGGCTGGGAGCGGATGGCCCCTGGTGATGGCAACGCTTCCTACCGCAGCAGAATCATAGACGCAGTTTGTACCATGACCCCACAGGTCCTGGAGAAAGGAGCCCGCATTGAAAGTCGATAGAAAACAGTTGTGTTTATATGCCGTTACCGACCGCCGCTGGCTGGGAAATTCCACCCTGGCACAGCAGGTGGAGCTGGCCCTGGAGGGAGGGGTCACCTTTCTCCAGCTGCGGGAAAAGGATGCCGGCCCCCAGGAGATTTTGGAGCAGGCCCGGCAGCTGCTGCCTATCTGCCGCCGCTTTGGAGTGCCGCTGATTATCAATGATAATGTGGAGCTGGCACTGGCCAGCGGCGCGGATGGAGTTCATCTGGGGCAGGGGGATATGGACCCGCGCCAGGCCCGGCGGCTGTTGGGGCCTGACCGGATCATCGGCGTTTCAGCCCACAATCCTCAGGAAGCCCGACTGGCCCTGGAAGGGGGAGCGGACTATCTGGGAGCGGGAGCGGTGTTCCACACTGGCACCAAAACAGACGCAGGGGCTCTCCCCAGACAAGCTCTGGAGGAGATTTGCCGTTCGGTAGATATTCCGGTGGTGGCCATCGGCGGTATTACCAGAGAAAATGTCCTTTCTCTGGCCGGCAGCGGTGTGGCGGGAGCGGCGGTAGTCAGCGCCATTTTTGCCCAGCCCGATGTGAAGGAGGCTGCCCGGGAGATGGCGCAGCTGTGCCAGAAGGTGGCAGGTCTCCGGTAAAAAGGGAAAACAAGAGTGTTTTCTTTCAAAAAGCGAATAACAGAAGAAACGGCGGGAGGAGACTTCTCCCGCCGTGTGCGTGTCGAAAAAGTTCGACACGCTTCCAGGGGGTATCCCATACCCCCTGGATACGCCGGTGGTTCCTGATGAAACCACCGGCGATACCCCCGGTTTCGCGCCCCGGTGGGCGCGGGTCGTGGTATAAAAATCAGGCACATGTCCTGATTTTTATGATTTTGAATTTTGTTTTTTCTTGGAATCCGATTTTTCTACAGTCTGACGGCGGGAGGATGCTTCTCCCGCCGTTTTTGCATCCCGAAAAAAGTCTGTTGCAAAAGGAGATACAAGTAAAAGTACATTTTATGGAAATAGAAATTCTCCTGTGCCCGGTGATTTGATTTTTGGGAAAAGTATTGGTCTTCATTTTGCCGGACTGTTTAAGAGTCCGAGAACACAGCAGATATTTTCCGGTTTCCCACTTTTTTCATCAGCTCCAACCCTTTCCAGCAGAGCAGCGGCATTTGTGGGAAAGGATATTCAGGCAGAAAGAAAACGCTCTTTCCTACTTTTCTTAAAAATCATGTGTCCGCCCTTTTTTCTTCCCTTTCTTTCAGGTATAATAAAAATATATGGAAGATGGAAAATATATTTTTTCACACGAGAGCTGAGAGGAGGGAGTCCCTTGGAGCCGACCTATAAACATTCCTACAAGCTGGCCCCACAGATGTCTTCCCTGTATGTTCAGAATACCGGACGGCAGCGTTGCTCTCCCGGCTATAGCTGGGGCCCCGGCATCCGGGACCATTATCTGGTCCATCATGTGCTGGCGGGAAGGGGAACCCTGGAGGTGGGCGGTCAGCGGTACCTTTTGGGACCTGGGGACACTTTTCTCACCTTCCCCAATACCACCATCCATTATTTCGCCGATGATGATGACCCCTGGGAGTATATCTGGGTGGGCTTTGCCGGTGTGGATGCCCGGCAGCTGGTGGAACAGACAGATTTTTCTTCCCAGACGCCGGTGGCGGAGCAGTTTTATCCCCAGGAAATCGCCCGGCTGCTGACGGAGCTTTATGATGATTACGGTACCGCCCCCTGGAGCCGGGTGGCTATCACAGGGAGGCTGTATTTGCTGCTGTCTTTTTTGATCTGCCATTCCGGCAAGGCGGGGACAAAAGGCCCCGTTCCCAGGCAGGACTGCGCCCAGGCAGCCGCATCCTATATGATGAGCCACTATGAACGCCCCCTGACGGTGGAGGAGCTGGCGGAGTTTATGGCTGTCAGCCAAAGCAGCCTTTACCGCAGTTTCCGGGAGCGATACGGCCGGTCCCCCAAGCGCTTTTTGCTGGAATACCGTGTCCAGCGGGCCTGTGAACTGCTCCATCGGGGGGGCTTGTCGGTCCGGGAGATTGCCTACTCAGTGGGCTTTGAGGATCCTCTGTACTTTTCCCGGGTATTTCGGCAGCTCAAAGGCTGTTCTCCCCGGCAATACGCCGCGGCGGAGGATGGAGAGACAGAAGAAAAGTGACAAAAAAATCTATACTTTTTTCTCCGCTTCTATCAGGAGAAAAGTTGGACAAACTCTTTCAGCAGGGAAATGAGAAGATATTGCGCTTCAATTCAGTTCCATGTGGGAAGAGTTTTTTCTTTCTTACGGGCAAAGCGCTTTCCCGGGAAAAAAGAACCGGATAATTCCATATACATGACGGAAAAATCCATTTTTTAACCCTGCTTAACAGGCTATAATGGAACACAGAGGAAAACGATTTTTCGGTGAGAAAACAGCGCTTTTCCACCGGCGCAACAGAAAAAAAGAAATGGAGGCTGATGACCATGATTTCCATCAAAGAGCTCCGGACACGGTTGTCCGCAGGCAGCCTGGATCAGGATTTGTCCCGGCTGCGCTGTGTTTCCGGTGAGGCGCTGACCAGTGAGCGCCGCCGTCTGTCCGACGTACTGGATCAGTTCTGTGCCGCTTTTGGCGCAGAGGACGCCACCGCCGTTACTGTCTGCTCCGCCCCGGGCCGTACTGAGCTGGGAGGCAATCATACCGACCATCAGAGAGGACGCGTGCTGGCCGCTTCGGTGAATCTGGATATCCTGGCCTGCGCCGCTGTCAACGGCACCGATTCCATCCGTATCCTTTCCCAGGGCTGGCCAATGGTGACGGTGGACCTGAGCCGTCTGGAGCCGGTGGAGGAAGAAAAGGGTACCACCGCCGCTTTGGTTCGGGGTATGGCTGCCCGGGCGGTGCAGCTGGGGCACAAGGTTTCCGGCTTTGACGCCTATGCGGTTTCCGATGTTCTTCCCGGTTCCGGCCTGTCCTCCTCCGCTGCCTATGAGGTGCTGGTGGGGGTGCTCATCAATCACCTGTTCTGCGGCGATGCCTTTGATCCGGTGACCATTGCCCAGATGGGCCAGTATGCGGAGAACGTCTTTTTTGACAAGCCCTGCGGTCTGATGGATCAGATGGCATCCTCGGTGGGAGGCGCTGTCGCCATTGATTTTGAGGATCCCCAAAATCCCATTGTCCGCCAGGTGAAGGTGGATCTGGAAAAAGAGGGCTATGCCCTGTGCATCATCGACTCCGGCGCGGACCACGCCGACCTGACCGCCGAGTATGCCGCCATTCCTGCCGAGATGAAGGCTGTTGCCGCATCCTTCGGTAAGGAGGTGCTGCGGCAGGTGCCCCAGGCGGAGTTTTATGACCGTCTGCCCCAGCTGCGCAAGGAGCATGGGGACCGGGCAGTGCTGCGGGCCATGCATTTCTATGCTGACGACCGCCGTGCCGCCGCCGAAGCGGATGCTTTGGCCTCCGGTGATTTTGGCGCATTCCTGGGACTGGTGAAGGAATCCGGCTATTCCTCCTGGATGTATCTCCAGGATGTGATCCCAGCCGGCTGGACCACCCATCAGGAGATGGCGGTGGCTCTGGCCACAGCGGAGCGGGCTCTGGGAGGCAGAGGGGCTTTCCGGGTCCACGGAGGCGGATTTGCCGGCACCATCCAGGCCTTTGTTCCTTTGGATATGCTGGAAGATTTCCGGACCCAGGTGGAGCGTGTGCTGGGAGAGGGCCGGTGCCATATCCTGTCCATCCGTCCTGTGGGCGGCACAGTGCTGGTTCCCTGAGCTGCTGTGTGAGTTGAAAAAACAACTTTGAATGGTCTTTCAATGATAGAAGGAGGATTTGTGTCATGTCTGTTTTGGTTTTGGGCGGCGCGGGCTATATTGGTTCCCATACTGTATATGAGCTGATCGACGCGGGCCGGGATGTGGTGATCGTGGATAATCTTCTCACCGGCTTCAAAGCGGCGGTCCATCCCAAGGCGAAGTTTTATGAGGCGGATATTCGGGACCGCAAGGCGATGGATGAGATTTTTGAAAAAGAAAACATCGAGGGTGTTATCCATTTCGCTGCCTGTTCCCAGGTGGGAGAATCCATGTCCCAGCCGCTGAAATATTATGACAACAACCTCTATGGCACCATGGTGCTGCTCCAGTCCATGGTGGCTCATGGCGTGGATAAAATCGTCTTTTCCTCCACTGCCGCCACCTATGGCGAGCCGGAGCGGGTGCCGATCCTGGAAAGCGACCGCACCGAGCCTACCAACTGCTACGGCGAAACCAAGCTGTCCATGGAGAAAATGATGAAGTGGGTCTCCCACGCCCACGGCCTGCGGTTTGTAGCGCTGCGTTACTTTAACGCCTGCGGCGCCCACCGCTCCGGCAAGATTGGTGAAGCCCACAATCCTGAGACCCACCTGATCCCCCTCATCCTCCAGGTCCCCAATGGCCAGCGGGAGAAGATCATGGTCTTTGGTGATGACTACGCCACTCCGGACGGCACCTGCATCCGGGATTATATCCATGTCACCGATCTGGCTCAGGCTCATATCCTGGCCCTGGATTATCTCCTCAAGGGCGGGGAGAACAATGTCTTCAACCTGGGCAACGGTGTGGGCTTCTCTGTGCGGGAAGTGGTGGACTGCGCCCGGAAGGTGACCGGCCATCCCATTCCTGAGGAAATGGCCCCTCGTCGTGCCGGCGACCCTGCCCAGCTGATCGCTTCCTCCGAAAAAGCAATGAAGGTTCTGGGCTGGAAGCCCCAGTACAATGATCTGGAAACCATCATCGCAACCGCCTGGGAGTGGCATCGCACCCATCCCCACGGTTTTGAGGAGGTCTGAGCCATGGTGTGCAAGGAGATCGCCGCTCTGGTGGAATATGCCCGCCGGAAGGACCTGATTGAAGAGGAGGATATCACCTGGGCCATCAACAGTCTGCTGGATGCCCTGAAGCTGGACAGCTATACGCCTCAGCCTCTGCCGGAAGGGGAGATCGACCTGGCCCAGGTGCTGGACCGTCTGCTGGATGATGCCGCCCAGCGGGGTGTTTTGGAGCAGAACTCGGTGGTGTACCGGGATTTGCTGGATACCGAGCTGATGGGGCGGCTCACCCCCCGTCCTTCCCAGGTGGCAAAAAAATTCTGGGAGCTGTATGATGAGTGTTCCCCCAAGGATGCAACAGATTGGTATTATGATTTCAGTCAGAACACCAACTACATCCGCCGGGATCGCATCGCCCGGGATATTCAGTGGAAAGCGGAAACAGAGTATGGCCAGCTGGATATCACCATCAACCTCTCCAAGCCGGAGAAGGACCCCAAGGCCATCGCCGCCGCCCGGAATCTGCCTGTTTCCGACTATCCCCGGTGCCTGTTGTGCAAGGAGAACGAGGGTTACGCCGGACGGGTGAACCATCCTGCCCGGCAGAACCATCGCATCATCCCCATTCAGATGGCGGGAGACAACTGGGCGCTCCAGTATTCCCCCTATGTTTACTATAATGAGCACTGCATTGTTTTTAACCAGGAGCATATCCCCATGAAGATCGACCGCTCCTGCTTTGCCAAACTGCTGGCATTTGTGGAGCGTTTCCCTCATTACTTTGTGGGTTCCAATGCCGACCTGCCCATCGTAGGCGGCTCCATCCTGGCTCATGAGCATTTCCAGGGAGGCCATTACACCTTCGCTATGGAAAAAGCTCCTGTGGAGACTTCCTTTACCTTCCCCGGCTTTGAGGATATCCGCAGCGGTATCGTCAAATGGCCCATGTCGGTGGTCCGTCTCACCGGCGCCGACCCGGAACGTCTGGTGCAGCTGGCGGACAAAATCCTCACCAGCTGGCGGGGATACAGTGATGAAAGCGCTTTCATCTTTGCTGAGACCGACGGCGAGCCCCACAATACCATCACCCCCATCGCCCGGCGGCGGGGGGAGGATTTTGAGCTGGACCTGGTGCTGCGCAACAACATCACCACTGAGGAGCATCCCCTGGGAGTTTATCATCCTCATGCGGAGCTGCATCACATCAAAAAGGAGAACATCGGCCTCATTGAGGTGATGGGTCTGGCGGTGCTTCCTGCCCGGCTGAAAGGGGAACTGGCCCGCCTGGAGGAGATGCTGGTCAGCGGCGGAGACATTGCTGCCGACGAGGAGCTAAAAAAGCACGCTCCCTGGGCTGAGGAGCTGAAGAAGCAGTACACCTTCACCGCTGAAAACACCGGAGAGATTCTGCGCAAAGAAGTGGGCAAGGTCTTTGCCCAGGTGCTGGAGCACGCCGGTGTGTATAAACGCACTGAGGAAGGAAAGGCTGCTTTCCTGCGGTTCCTGGAACAGGTATAATCGTGTTCACATTTTTGGTCGAGGCCTTCTGATTACAACAAAAAGTCCCTCTGACAAGCAAAGTACGCTTGTCGGAGGGACTTTTTTATATAAGCCGCCGAAAGGGACACTTGGGGTATTGCCATTGGCTTGCAGAAAATTTGGATGGGCAAACAGAAAAGATCTGTATCCGCGCCACGAGGAGTACGGCGGGATTTTAAGGAATTATTGGTTGGGTAGATGGCAGGATTTTGTTTGGCGGGATGTGACAGAAACTTTTGCCTCTGATAAATTGCATATACACAGATGCTGCAAAATCAGACTTTTTTTCTCAGCAATGTCGAGCATGATACGGGCGGTTGTGGTATTCTTATTCCTGAAGGGGGAATACCTGTATGCTGAAAAAACTCAATGACGCCATGGAATATATTGAGCAGCATCTGGAAGGAGAACTGCCGCTTGAGGATATATCCCGGTATATCGGCGTTCCCGATTGCCATTTCAGAAAAATTTTTCTGGCGCTGACCAATATGACATTAAGCGAATATGTAAAAAATCGAAAGCTGTCCCAGGCAAATAAAGAGTTGCTGCAGGGGGCTTCGGTAACAGATTTAGCGTATAAATATGGCTATCAGTCTGTTGACGGCTTTACGCGGGCTTTTAAGAAATGGTGTGGACTATTGCCCTCACAGGCCGCAAAGCTAAAGCAAGGAAAAGTGTGCCAGAGGATCAGCTTCGTGGTGTCGGTCAAAGGAGGAAATATGATGGAATATAAAATTGTAGAAAAACCTGCCTTTTATGTTGCGGGTGTAAGCAAGCGTGTGCCGCTGCAATTTGAAGGGGTGAATAACGAGATCGTAAAGCTGGCAGAGAGTATTACAGAGGAACAAAGAAAAGAAAGGAGATGCACCGTCTCCAGGATCTGGAGCCCCGGGAAGTGGTGAATGTCTCATATGAATCCGATACTGCTTTCCTTGAAGAAAGGGGAGAGCTGACCCATATGATCGGAGTGCTGACAACCAGGAAAGATGTGGGCTGTCAGCTGGAATGTTTACCGGTTGCGGCTCATACATGGGCGTTTTTTCCCAATGAGGGCCCCTTTCCCTTTGTGCTGCAGGATACAATGGCGAGAATTTATTCGGAGTGGCTTGTGGCTTCTGGTTATGAGCTGGCGGAATCTTTTTCTTTTTCCTTTACTAAAATGGACCGCCAGAAGGAGAACTATGCTTACAGCGAAATTTGGATTCCCGTTGTCAAAAGCGCTCAGGCAGCCCGGTGATAAAACTGGGGCAGTTACCGGCAAAAAAGAACAGCGACATGATATACCGCAGCCGAAATTCTTAGAATATTCGGTGCAGCGTATATCATGCCGTTTTTACAAAAGCGGGGGGATTTTATTTTTCGATAGAAATCCGCCGTACTTCTTTGCCGTCCATATCTTTGATGATGAACTGGCCATCCTCATAGATCATGTAGCTGTTGCAGTTGCCTTCTTTAGGCAGTGCGCAGGAACCGGGATTGATGTAGAGATAATCTCCCACCTGGTCCATAGCCTGTACATGAGTGTGGCCGTGGAGGAGAATATCCCCCTTACCCAGCAGAGGCGGATGATCGTTGTTAAAGAGGTGGCCATGGGTGACAAACACCATCCGGCCCTCCAGATACAGGATCATATAATCCGCCATAATGGGAAACTCCAGTACCATCTGGTCCACCTCGGCGTCACAGTTGCCCCGGACGCACAGCAGGTGTTCCTTCATGGAGTTGAGGATAGCGATCACCCCTTTGGGATCATATTCCAAAGGCAGATTGTTCCGGGGACCGTGATACAGCAGATCTCCCAGCAGGATCAGCCGCTCCGGAGCCTCCGCCTCAAAACGCTCCCGGACCTTCTCGCACCAGGCACGGGAACCGTGGATATCAGAAGCAAACATCAGTTTCATCGGTGTTCTTCCTCCTTGTTGTTTAGACTGGCACCATTTTGACACAGCAGAGCGTGTTTGTCAACGATACCGGAGCAAATTTTCCTGTCCAAAAGGTGAAACTTCTTCTGAGAAAAAACCTGGCCCTGCGCCCACCAGGGTACGGAACCGAGGGTATCACCGCTGGTTGCGGTGTATCCAGAGGGTACCCCATGCCCCTGGAAGTGTGCCGAACTTTTTTGACACGCTCAGGGCCTGCCTAGACCAAATCGGTCCCAGACAGGCCCCTTGTTCTGCTGGATGTTAGGCTGAGATTTTCCTCACACCTGCTGCGAGCAGGGAAAGCTCTTATTTCAGCGCGCCTACGCCCTTGGCCACATTGACGATGAAATCCTGGGCATTGGTGAGCATACTGATGGCGCTGAGACTGCCCCGGTCCGCCAGCTTGTTGGTGACAAACTCGGAGGTGTCGATGCAGTAGATATACAGGGGCCGGACCACGCCGTCCACAACCCGGAAGCTGGGGGTCATATTGCCGGTGGCAATGGTGTGCAGCTGGGTAGCCAGGCAGATAACGGTGGTGGCATCCCGGACCATATCACGCATCCGGCTCTGTCCCTCGTAGGCGCTGGCGATCACTTCCGGCAGGGGACCATCGTCCCGGATGGAGCCGGTGAGGACAAAGGGAACATTTTTTTGCACCAAAGAATACATGATGCCGTCTTTGATGTTGTGATCCTGGATAAACTGAGGGATGGACCCGCTGCGGCGCACCAGGTTGATGACGTCCAGGTGGTTGTAGTGGCCCTGGGGACGGCTTTCCTGGGTATAGATATCCTGCCCCAGAGCAGTGCGGAGCAGACCTCCCTCCAGGTCGTGGGTGGCCAGGGCATTGCCGGCCATGAGGCCCTGAACAAAGCCGCTTTCCACCAACGCCTGCATGGAACGGCGGGCGTCATAGTCAAAAGAGAAAGCGGGGCCCATGACCCACACCACCTTGCCGTGTTCCCGCTCGTATTTCAGCAGTTCGTACAGCTGGTCATAATCCTTGGAAAAGGCGGTTTCACGGGAACGCCCGGTGCGGAAAACAAACTGATCCGCTTCTTTGCCGGGTTCCTGGAAGCCGGTGGCGTGGAGGTAGATACCTTCCTCACAGTTTTCAGTGCGGCCCAGGATCACCTTGTCCCCCTTGCGGATATTCCGGTTTTCCACTACATCCAGGCGCCCGTCCTCCCGGAGAACCACAGAGCTGTCCATCCGGCTTTCTTCCGCCAGAAGCCATTTGCCGTCAACCTTGAAATACTCGGGATACATGGAGGTGCTGTGGTAATAGTCGGGGGCTACGCCGTCCATGTCGGCCACAGCGATTTTGACGTCGGGCGCATCTTTAAATTTCTGCTGGGTGAAATCGGGACCATGATAGGTTGGGATTTGAAATGCCATGAGAAAACTGCCTCCTTTTCTTTCTCTTCAAGATCAAGTTATGGATTGGAAATCACAGTGCCGCCTTGGCCTTCCATGGCCGGCAGCGCGTTGTCCAGAGAAGTGATGATGGCTTTCCTGCCCGGGGCTGATTCCACAAAGCGGATGGCCGCCTGGATTTTTGGCAGCATGGAGCCGGCGGCAAATTGCCCTTGGGCGGCGTATGTTTTTGCCTGCTGAGTGGTCAGATGATGCAGGTTCTGCTGCTGGGGGGTACCGAAGTAGATGGCCGCCTGCCGGACCTCGGTGAGGATCATCAGTACGTCAGCCTCGATCTGCCGGGCCAGCAGCTCAGCGGCGTAGTCCTTGTCAATGACGGCGGCGATCCCTTCCAGCAGGCCATCTTCTCCCCGAACCACCGGAATGCCGCCCCCGCCGCAGGTGATGACAATGGTGCTGTCCCAAAGGCGTTTGATGGTCTCAAACTCCAGAATTTCCCGGGGAAGGGGGGAGGGCACCACCCGCCGCCAGCCCCGTCCGGCATCCTCCTTCATCGTATAGCCCCGCTGACGGGATAAAAGCTCCGCCTCCTGAGGACCATAAAAGGAGCGCACCGGCTTTGAGGGATGCTCAAAAGCGGGATCGTCCCTGTCCACCAGTACCTGGGTGACCAGAGAAACCACTGGTATACGGCCAAGTCCCACCTGGTTGAGGGCTTCCTTCATCCCCAGCTGAAGATGATAGCCGATATACCCCTGGCTCATGGCGTCACAAACGTCGAAGGGCATGGGCGGGATTTCTTTTGCAGCCGTTTCAAAGGCCTGTTCGATCCGTCCCACCTGGGGCCCATTGCCGTGGACAATGGCGATTTCATAACCTCCCAGGCTCAGTCGGGCCAGGTGCCGGCAGGTGTCCCGAACCACCTCCAGCTGGGCTTGGGCGGTGGCGGGAGCGCCTTTACGCTGGAGAGCGTTGCCTCCCAGAGCCACTACAATTTTTCCTTTACACACTCCCATGGGTTTCCGCCTTCCTTTATGCGAGGGTGGCGTAGATGACCGCCTTGATGGTGTGCATCCGGTTTTCCGCCTCATCAAAGACCACAGACTGTTTGGATTCAAAGACTTCGTCGGTCACTTCCATCTCCGGCAGGCCGAATTTTTCCGCGATCTCGGCGCCGATGGTGGTGCGGGTATCATGGAAGGAGGGCAGGCAGTGCATAAACAAAGCGGTATCCTTAGCGTTGGCCATGGCGGCAGCGTTCACCTGATAGGGGCGCAGCAGCTTGATGCGGCTTTCCCAGACGCTGTCCGGCTCGCCCATGGACACCCAGATGTCGGTATAGATGACATCGGCTCCGGTGGTGCCTTCCTTTACGTCCTCGGTAAGGGTGACGGAGCCGCCTTCCTCAGCGGCGATGGCTTTGCAGGTCTTCACCAGCTCAGGAGCGGGGAACAGCTCCTTGGGGGCGCAGGCGGTGAAATGCAGGCCCATCTTGGCACAGGCCACCATCAGGGAATTGCCCATGTTGTTCCGGGCATCCCCCATGTAGGTGAAGCGAACACCCTTGAGGTGCCCCAGCTTTTCCTCGATGGTCAGCAGATCCGCCAGCATCTGGGTGGGATGGAACTGATCTGTCAGGCCGTTCCACACCGGTACCCCAGCATAGTCTGCCAGAGTTTGGACCAGCTCCTGGCTGAATCCCCGGTATTCGATGCCGTCATACATCCGTCCCAGTACCCGGGCGGTGTCGGGGATGCTTTCCTTTTTGCCCATCTGGGAGCTGCCAGGGTCCAGATAGGTAACACCCAGGCCCAGATCACGTCCAGCCACCTCAAAGGCACAGCGGGTGCGGGTGGAAGTCTTTTCAAAAAGCAGCACGATGTTTTTCCCCTCCAGGTAACGATGAGGGGTACCGGCACGCTTGAGGTCCTTGAAGTTTCTGGACAGGTCCAGCAGATAGCGGATCTCCCGGGGGGAGAAATCCAGCAGTTTGAGAAAACTTCTTCCACGCAGATTGACAGCCATGACAAACAACTCCTTTTTATTTTATCACATCTAAATATTCTGTGAAGCGGGAGACAAAAATTTTCTCAGATCTTCCCGTCTTCGGTTTTCTGGAGAAATATTCTGCTTCTCTCAGGGAGAAGTCATCCTTCCCGCATCAGAGGCATACTCATGCAGCGGGGACCGCCCCGTCCCCGGGAAAGCTCAGAGCTGGGAATTTCCAATACCGTTACGCCATGGTCCTCCAGGATGCGGTTGGTGATGTTGTTGCGGTCATAGACGACCACTTTGCCGGGAGCGATGCACAGGGTGTTGGACCCGTCATTCCACTGTTCCCGTTCCGCAGCGATGCGGTCCTGTCCGCCGCAGTGGATGAGAGTGACCCGCTCCAGTTCCAACAGCTCCGCCAGGACAGTGTCCAGAGGCTTGGTCCGCTCCACCGTACGCACGCCGCCGCTGCCATCCCGGGAGAGCTGATAGATCCGCAGGGTCTGGAGGATACCGGGATGGATGGTAAATTTGTCGTTATCCACCTGGGTAAAGACGGTATCCAGGTGCATATAGGCCCTCATACTGGGGATATCCAGGGCCAGGATGGTGTTTACAGCGCAGCCCTCGGAGCGGAACAGATTGCTGGCCAGCAGTTCAATGGCCTCCGGGGTGGTCCGCTGGGAGATACCGATAGCCAGGGTCTGAGCGTTGAGGTTAAGGATATCGCCTCCCTCAATGCTGAAGGGGAAAGAGGGCTGATAGTAGAGGGGCACCTTTTGGGCATAGTCCGGATGATAAGTGAGAATGTACCGCCCGTAAATGGTTTCCCTGCGTCTGGTGGCGGAATACATCCGGTTGAGGCTCACGCCACGGCCGATGGTGGCGAAGGGGTCCCGGGTAAAGTAAAGGTTGGGAATGGGTTCCAGAACAAAGCGGTCCTCCCGGCGCACCATTTCGGAAAGGGTAGACTTGGTAGGGCGGCGCAGCTCTGAAAGGTTCACGCCTGCCATGGTTCGCAGCACCAGCTCCTTTTCATCCTGGATATCCATCAGCAGCTGGAACAGTTCCTCCTGATAGTTGAGGGCCACTGCTCCCGCCTCCCGGATGAAATCCCGGATAAAAGCAGGCTTCAATGAGGGATCATTTTGAAGGGTCCCGGCCATCAGATCCTCCAGATACAGCACCTCAACGCCGTTGTCTGTCAGGGTTCGGGCAAAGACATCATGCTCCCGCTGAGCGGCGGCAAGATAGGGAATGTCGTCAAAGAGCAGACGTTCCAGTGTATCGGGAATCAGGTGTTCCAGCTCCCGGCCGGGGCGGTGAAGGAGCACCTGTTTGAGAGGACCGATTTCGCTGGTGACATGGATAGCCAAAAGAAAAACTCCCTTCCTGTGTGGATTTGCGGTTTATTCAGGGTTTGACACCCTGAGGCGATGATTTTATTGTACTGGATTTTCTGCTGCTTTGCTGGACAAATAGGGTGATTGGGAAAGTATTTTAACGTGCTTTTGCACCCGCTGAAAAAGTGGTAAAAAAGGGTGTTTTCATCCGTTGCCGGACTTTGAAAAATGTGGTAAAATACAATAAAATTCAGGGCATTTGTCCTTTGATTTTCATTCCCCAGCAGTCAGCCTGTAGAAAAAAGAAAAATTCAAAATCATAGCAATCAGGCGTATGTCCTGATTGTTATACCACGACCCGCGCCCACTGGAGTGTGAAACCGGGGGTATCGCCGCTGGTTTCATCAGGAACCTGCGGCGTATCCAGGGGGACCGGGTCCCCTGGAAGTGTGCCGAACTTTTTCGATATGCTCAGTATGACAGAGGAAAGGAACGTGATGCTATGTCCCGCACTGTGCAGATCCAGCCCTGGTATTGTTCCCATCTGGATCAGGGGACCCTCTGCGGCTTCGACCGGGAGGTCATTGAGGCGCCCACTCAGCCGCTGCTTCACCAGGGAGCCCGCTTTTTGTTTATCAACAAGGGAGAAGGGGTCCTGCGGCTGCAAAATACCGATTATCCTCTCCGCCCCGGCGCATTGGTGGCCATCCTTCCCTGGCAGCTGAGTGAGATGGTACAGGTGGACAGTCCTCTGGCTTATTTTATCCTTCGGTATCAATTGGATACAGTCAATGGGGTGATCAAATCCATCTGCAATGTCCGCAGCGAGCCGGTGCGGCTGTTGGAGGAGATGGAAAACAGTCCGGTGATTTATTGCCAGGGGCGGGATGCCGACAGGATTCAGCAGCTGCTGCTGACTTTGCAGGCGGAGACTCAACGGGGCGAAGGCGGTGAAGCAGACAGCCCTTCCAGAGGCATCTATGAGATCAGCCTGCTGGTTCAGCTGATGGTGCTGTTTCAGCGGATCGGCATGGCGGGAGACGGCAGGTTTGGACATCCCCGCCAGGAGGTGGACAAGTCGGAGATTTTCCGTTATCTTTATACCCATCTCAGTGAAAAAATCACCCTCAAAAGCCTTTCCGGCATCTTTTATCTCAGCGAATCCGCCATACGTCTGTATATCCGGGAGATGACCGGTCTCTCCTTTTTTGATCTGCTGGGAGAGATGCGGGTAGCCAAAACCATCAATTTTTTGTTATATACCGATCTGACCCTGGAAGAGCTGGCGCAAATTCTGGGGTATGTGGACGCCTCCCATATTTCCAAGGTATTCGCGGCACGGATGGGAATGAGGGCGGGGGAATACCGGCGCACCTATCAGAAGGCGGGAGAAATTTGCAAAATCAAGGAAAGCCGTCTGGCTTATGACGTAGTGGCGTGGATCTACCGCAATCATACCGAGCCGCTGACGGTCCATCTGGTAGCGGAGCGTTTCGGCATCACCACCGAGGAACTGCACAAAATCCTTTTGTATCAGGTGGAAAAGAATTTTGAAAGCTTCCTCAATTATGTCCGGGTGCTCCATGCCAGCCAGCTGCTGGCGGAAACGGATACCACCATCACCGCCATCGCCATGGAGGTGGGATATAACACCGTGAAATCCTTTACCCGGAATTTTCTCCGTTTTCAGGTGATGACCCCCAGCAGGTACCGGGAGTTGGCAGCCCGTGCCCGCAGGGAGACGGCAGACAAAGGATGATTGCCTGGAGGAGCAGACTGACAGAGCCCTCAACGAAAGTTCAGCAAGGAAATGGATTGGAAGGAGAAGAGAAATGGATTATCAGCAGATCAATGCCGACACGATTGACAGCTGGTGCGGCCAGGGATGGAAATGGGGAATACCGGTCTCCCATGAGGAATTTGAGCAAGCCCGGCAGGGAAAGTGGGAAGTATATCTTACCCCTACAAAAACGGTGCCTCATGGATGGCTGGAACCGCTGGCAGGAAAAAGGATTCTGGGTCTGGCCAGCGGCGGCGGACAGCAGATCCCCATTTTCTCCGCGCTGGGGGCACACTGTACCGTGCTGGATTATTCCCCTGTACAGTGTGAAAGCGAGCGGATGGTAGCTGACAGAGAGGGATATGAGGTGGAGGTGATCCGGGGGGATATGACAAAACCCCTGCCCTTTGAAGACGAGACCTTTGATCTGATCTTTCATCCCGTTTCCAACTGCTATGTACGGCAGGTGCGGCCTGTTTTCCGGGAGTGCGCCCGGGTGCTGAAAACCGGAGGGGTGATGCTTTCGGGGCTGGATCTGGGGCTCAACTATATTTTTGACGAGACTGAAACCTTTGTCCAGCGCAGCCTTCCTTTCGACCCGGTGGCGGACCCGGAGTTGATGAAAATGTGCCTGGAAGAGGATTGGGGCGTACAGTTTTCCCACACTTTGGAGGAGCAGCTGGGGGGACAGCTGGCAGCGGGACTGATTTTGACCCATTTGTACGAGGACACCAATGGGGAAGGCAATCTTCATGACCATCATGTACCAACCTTCGCGGCAACCCGGGCGGTGAAGGTGCCGCCTCAGCTGCGGCGTGCCTTGACATTGCCCGGAGAAATGGGTATGATGGATCACAAGTGAACAGCAGGGGGAGCTTGTATATCAGGCTGAGAGGAAGCGATCGGGCTTCGACCCCAGAACCTGATTTGGGTAATGCCAACGGAGGGAAGCGTGAAAAACGCGGCGGGAGAGGCAGATGCCCCTTCCGCTTTTTTATTTGAAAAGACTCTCCAGGCGGCCCCATGGAAATTGTCTCCAGGAGCTGATGCCGCTTTGGTTTAAGAGCCGGCAGCCGGTGAGAAAAGGCTGCTTTGGCGGGCTTCGGAAAGCGTTTTTTCCATGGCTTTCCCCCGAGGGATACGGTAATTGTTTCGACAGTAAGGAGAAGATCACATTGGTAACAGCACTTACCATCGCAGGAAGCGATTGCAGCGGCGGAGCAGGTATTCAGGCGGATCTGAAAACCATGACCGCCCATAAGGTGTATGGCATGAGCGCTATCACCGCTCTGACGGCCCAGAACACCACCGGCGTGTCCGGTATTCTGGAGGTACCGCCGGAGTTTTTGGCTCAGCAGCTGGACAGCATCTTCACTGATATTCCGCCCCAGGCGGTAAAGATCGGGATGGTCTCCTCCGCGGAGCTGATTCGGGTGATTGGAGAGAAGCTGGAGCAGTATCATGCCTCCCATATTGTACTGGACCCGGTGATGGTGGCCACCAGCGGCGCGCGCCTCATTAAGGAGGATGCAGTGGAAGCCCTTTGCCGGTATCTTATTCCCCTGGCGGAGGTGATCACCCCCAACATCCCGGAGGCGGAGGTGCTTTGGGGACATTCCATCGGCGATGCCGGAGAAATGGAACAGGCCGCCGCTGCCATTGGAGAGAAATGGAACTGCGGTGTTTTGTGTAAAGGTGGCCATCGGGTACAGGATGCCGACGACCTGCTGTGGCGGCAGGGACAAAGCCGGTGGTTCCATGGCCACCGGATCAATAATCCCAACACCCACGGCACCGGCTGTACCCTTTCCAGCGCCATTGCCTCCAACCTGGCTTTGGGTATGCCGTTGGAGGAAGCGGTGGAGAGAGCAAAGGCGTATCTGTCCGGAGCATTGGCGGCTATGCTGGATTTGGGCAAGGGTTCCGGCCCTATGGACCATACTTTCGCAATCCCTGTGGGCGGCTGGGACAAGTAAACAGAGACTTCAAAGCCGCAGGACGCAGGGAGATATGGGGCCGGGACAAAATCGCAGATAGCAGCAGCTTTTGCCTGATCTGCCATTTTCCCTTTTTGCCATTGAAAAGACAATTTTTCCCTAAAAATAAGCCCACACCGATCAATCTGGCCGGTGTGGGCTTTCAGACTGTAGAAAAACCTGATTCAAGGAACAAATAAAATTCAAAATCATAAAAATCAGGCCATGTGCCTGATTTTTATACCACGCCCCGCGCCCACTGGGGCGCGAAACCGGGGGTATCGCCGCTGGTTTCGTCAGGAACCAGGCGGCGTATCCAGGGGGTATTGGATACCCCCTGGAAGCGTGTCGGATTTTTCCGACACGCTCAAAGCCCACACCGATCAACCTGACCGGTGTGGGCTTTGACATTCTTTTGACTGCGTTCTGTACCCTTATGCAAAGGGATTTTTCTCTTCCCAAATCTGTTTGAGCGCTTCAGGCGTGTTGGATACGGTCCCATCCAGCACCTGTTCCAGCAGCCAGCGGAGAGTGTTTCCCAGCTGTGGTCCCGCAGGGATTCCCCAGTCCATCAGCATACGTCCGTCCACTGTCAGCTGGGAGATGGTCAGACAGGCTTGCTCTTCCATCAGCTGCTCCATCAGTTTTTGAGCCCCTTCCAGCTCAGACAGCTTGGCGGCACGGGTATCGGGGCTTTGGGCCAGAATATCCGCCCGGCGCAGCGCCAGCAGTTTGCCGGTCATTTCCAGCCCCAGTTTACCCAACAGCCGGGCCATCCCTTTTCTGGTTTGGGGTGGCGGATCGTCATGGTGGCAGACCAGGGCCGTCACCTGCCGGACCGTTTCACCATCGGATTTCAGCCTGTTCAGGCAGCTGCGGGCAATTTCTGCGCTCATAGCCCCATGGCCGATATAGTGGGCGTTTCCATCCTCCCCCCAGCTTTGGCACAGAGGCTTTGCCACGTCGTGGAAAAGTGCCGCCAGACGGATCTCCGCTTCCCGGGGGCACCCATCCACCACCTGACAGGTATGGGTCCACAGATCCAGATGATGGTGAGGATTGTGCTGATCAAATCCCCCCAAGGGGAGCAGCTGCGGCAGCACCACCCCCAGCGCCGGGAGAGAATCCAGCAGTGTCCTGCCTGCCTGAAGACCGGTGAGCAGCTTTTTCAGCTCTGTCAGCACCCGCTCCCCCGCCACCGTTTTCAGCAGTTCCTTGCGGGCCGCTATGCCCCGGCGGGTCTCTTCTTCCAGCGTAAAACCATATTGAGCGCAAAAACGCAGCGCCCGAAGCATCCGCAGGGCATCCTCCTCAAAACGATGTTCAGGCTGTCCCACACATCGCAGCAGCCCCGCTTCCAGATCCTTCTGCCCGCCGAAATCGTCCCGTATCCCCCGGATGGGGCTCCAGGCCATGGCGTTGACGGTGAAATCCCGCCGGGCCAGATCCTGATGGAGAGAGGTGACGAAGTGGACTTCATCCGGGCGGCGGTGGTCGGTGTAGGTTCCTTCGGTGCGGAAGGTGGTCACCTCTACCGGCATCCCATCGGCAAGGATCGTTACAGTACCATGGCGCAGTCCGGTGGGGATCACTGGAAACCGCCCTTCAAAGAGGCTTTGGACGGTTTCCGGAAGAGCGGCTGTGCAGACATCCCAGTCCGCGGGCACTTTCCCCAGCAGACTGTCCCGGACGCAGCCCCCCACTGTCCAGGACTCCCAACCGTTTTGCTCCAATTGCTCCAGTACCTTTAAAACACTTGGGGGAGGGGAAAAAATGGCTTCCCATCTGGCCACACACAACACCACCTTTTGCACAGTTGATATCATCATAGCATACAGGAGGGGAAAATCAAGGGTGGACAACAAATGAGCATAAAGGGAGAGTAGGGGAGTACCTGGGATGAAACCTTATCCATCAGAACTGAAAAAATTCAGATAGGCGTAATAAAACAGAGCTGTTCTATTCCTGTGGAAAGCCAGGATTTTTTCAGAATGGAAGGAGCTTCATCATTAAATAAAAACTTTTTTGATTTAATGTCACATTTTGTAGGTTTCATGATAGATTCCCTCTTGCAATCCATTGTGAAAAATGGCAAAATAAGAAATAAATTTTCTCCCCTTTGGTCAATTGACAAGAAAGAGGAGAATCATCCAGAAGGAGGAAGTTATGGCGCATCAAACGGTTTTGATTGTGGATTTCGGCGGTCAGTATAATCAACTGATCGCGCGTCGCGTCCGGGAATGCGGCGTTTATTGCGAGGTCCATCCCTATACCACACCCCTGGCTGAACTCAAGGCGAAAGATCCTATCGGTCTGATTTTTACCGGTGGTCCGGACAGCGTTTATCTGGATGGTTCCCCCAAGGTGGATCCGGAAATTTTCACCTGGGGTGTGCCGATCTTGGGCATCTGCTATGGCTGCCAGTTTATGTCCCACACTTTGGGTGGCCGGGTAACAGAAGCTCAGGATGATTCCGCCCGGGAATATGGAAAAACAGTGACCTATTATGACACCTCATGCCCCATTTTCCAGGGCTTGCCGGAACAGGGGATTTCCTGGATGAGCCATGGGGACTATATGGCTGCCATTCCGGAAGGGTTCAAGCTGGTGGCTCATTCCGATGCCTGCCCCAACGTGGCTATCGCCGATGAAAAGCGGGGATTTTATGGGGTACAGTATCATCCTGAGGTCAATCACACCGAAAATGGCCTGAAGATGATCCGCAATTTCCTCTATGAGGTCTGCGGCGCTGTTGGCGACTGGACCATGGGTAATTTTTGTAAAACCACCGTGGAGCGGCTGCGGCAAGAAATCGGCGGCGGCAGAGTGCTGCTGGCTCTTTCCGGCGGCGTGGACAGCTCTGTACTGGCGGCGCTGTTGGCGGAAGCGATCGGAGATCGTCTGACCTGTGTTTTTGTTGATCACGGCTTGATGCGTAAAAACGAGGGGGACGAAGTAGAGGCTGCTTTTTCAAAATGGAAGGTAAACTTTGTTCGGGTCAATGCCGAGGATCGTTTCCTCATCAAGCTGGCCGGTGTATCTGAGCCGGAAAGCAAGAGGAAAATCATCGGCGCTGAGTTCGGTTATGTATTCCGGGACGAAGCGGAGCGTTTCCATATCACCAACGAGGATTTTCTGGCTCAGGGAACCATTTATCCTGATGTCATTGAATCCGGTAAAGGAGACGCGGACGTTATCAAGAGCCACCACAACCGCCTCCTTCCTCCCGAGGTGGTCGCGCGGTTCAAAGGTGTGCTGGAACCGCTGTCTCTGCTGTTCAAGGATGAAGTCCGGCAGCTGGGAAGAGAACTGGGACTTCCGGAATATATGGTTATGCGTCAGCCCTTCCCCGGACCGGGTTTGGCTATCCGCATTATCGGTGATATTACCAAGGAAAAGGCGGATATGCTGCGGGAAGCTGATGCCATTTTCCGGGAAGAGATGGCCAACGCCGGTTTGGATCGGACCGTCAGCCAGTATTTTGCGGTGCTGACCAATGTGCGCTCTGTGGGCGTGATGGGGGATGGCCGCACTTATGATTACACATTGGCCCTTCGGGGTGTGACCACCACCGACTTTATGACAGCGGACTGGGCCAGAATCCCCTATGAAGTGTTGGACAAGGTTTCCAGCCGGATCATCAATACTGTTCGGGGTATCAACCGTATTGTATACGACATTACCTCCAAGCCCCCGGCAACCATCGAATGGGAGTAATTTCAGAGGCTTGGAAAAGCCTGTAGTTACTGGGCTTTTGAGGGGTTAAGGCCCTTTGTGGCAACGATTAGGCAACATTTTTTCATTATTCATAAAAAGAGAGCTAACTGATTTTGATTAGTCAGTTGGCTCTCTTTTTCTGTCAATGGAAACCACCGGCTCTGCCGGTGGAGGCATCCCATAAAAAGCTTTAGCTTCAAGCATCGAGCGAAGCGAGCTACAAGGAGCAAATTTTCGTCCGTGGGAAAAACTTCCAATAAGACGTCAGTTGCCCGTTTACGGGCTGCGGAGCAAGTGATGCAAACGAAGTAACATTCAGTGCGTCTTAAGACGCGGGCTGGTAATATGCCCTTCTAGGGCTGATGCAAACCACCAGTTCAACTGGTGGTTTTGATTACGGTCCATTTTTACTGGACCTGTTTACTTTATTATTATATGCCATTAGAGAAAAAGAGAAGCCAAATAAAAAGTATCTGGAAGAATTGCTGGCGGTACTGAACCTGACCGCACGGAGGAACCATCTTCCCAGTCAACTTTCTGGCGGCCAGCAGCAACGTGTCGCTATTGGACGTGCCTTGATTACACGTCCCTCTCTGATCTTGGCAGACGAGCCGACCGGCAATCTGGATACGCAAAACACAAGCGAAGTCATTGCGCTGCTGAAAGAAGCATCCAGAAAATATGAGCAGACCATTGTTATGATTACGCATAGCAAAAGCATCGCCCAGACCGCTGACCGTATTTTGAGGGTATCCGATGGTGTACTGACGGATTTCGGGAGGTGCCGTGAATGAAAAGTTATCTTAGTCTCATTCCCATCTCCGCTAAAGTCCACCGCCGTCAAAATCGTATGACGCTGCTTTGCATTGTATTTGCTGTGTTTATGGTAACAGCAGTATTCAGTATGGCAGAAATGGGTTTTCGGATGGAACAGGCCCGATTGGTTGGTAAGCATGGAAGTTTCTCTATTGGAGACTTACTCGGCAGTTCCATGGGGCAAACCCTTCTTTCTGTTGCGGTTGTTCTGTTCCTGCTGATTTTGATTGCAGGCGTTTTGATGATTTCCAGTAGCATGAATAGCAGCGTTGCACAGAGAACCCAATTTTTCGGAATGATGCGCTGCATTGGTATGAGTAAGCAGCAGATCATCCGCTTTGTCCGTTTAGAGGCATTGAACTGGTGCAAAACAGCTATCCCTATCGGTCTTGTTTTAGGGGTTGTTACTACATGGGGACTTTGCGCGGTACTGCGTTTTGTAGTCAGAGAAGAATTTTCTGATATTCCCCTCTTTGGCATTAGTATTTTTGGCATTGCTTGCGGTATCTTTGTGGGACTGATTACTGTACTGATTGCCGCAAATGCTCCGGCAAAACATGCTACGAAGGTGTCTCCCATCACAGCGGTGTCTGGAAATGCAGGCCACGAAAAAACAATGCGTCATTCGCCGTATGTAGGTTTCGGAAAAATTGAATCCCTTCTTGGTGTCAGCCATGCAATCTCCGGGAAGAAAAATTTATTCCTGATGACAGGTTCTTTTGCACTTAGCATCATCCTGTTTTTGAGCTTTTCTGTTATGGTCAATTTTGTGGATTACCTAATTCCTCAGTCGGCTGCCACATCAGATATAGATATTGCAAGTGCTGGCGGTAATACGATTCCTCGGGAACTGCTTACATCCATCTGCGAAATGGATGGAGTGAAGGAAGTTTACGGGCGTCGTAAAAGACCAGATACTTGTTATTGCTCCGCATGAAGCATTGATCCCCTCTGACACATGGCTGAAATGCCGGAAAAAGCTCATGGCAAATACCACCTTCCAGCAGGGGCGGAAACCAAAAAACACTTGGCTGGCCGGAAAAATCAAATGCGGGCATTGTGGGTATGCGCTGAAAGCCACCCATGTACCAAACAGCACAGGCTATTTCCGCTGCACCAAACGGACGGAAAACAAAGGTTGTCCGGGCTGCGGGAAAATCCGCAAAGAAGAATTTGAGCAATTTATTTTCTCGGCCATGCAAGAGAAGTTCAAAGATTTTCAGATACTCCACGGCCAAGAGGAAAAGGTTAATCCGAAGCTGACAGCCTATCAAGTAGAGCTGGCACAGGTGGAGGCAGAAATTGAAAAACTGCTGGACACGCTGACCGGAGCCAATGCGACCTTGCTTGCCTACGCCAACAAGAAAATCGAAGAACTGGACACCCGCCGTCAGACCATTTCAAAAGCCATAGCCGATTTGAGCGTCGAAACCATATCGCCCCAGCAGATAAAGAAACTTTCCTATTATCTCGACAACTGGGAGAGCATAGATTTTGACGACAAAAGAAAAGCCGCCGATGGCTTGATTTCTACAATCAAGGCCACCAGCGACCGTGTTCAGATAGAGTGGAAAATCTGATATTTCCGCTCTATCGCCCCTCATTTCTATTTTATCTCGTTTGTACCCCTTGTACACCGACGCTTTACATGGTTGGTAAAAAGGGAACTGTTTGATCTTGATCGATCAGTCAGTTCCCTTTTTCTTTGTAAGATTTTTCGTCAGACGCTTTGCTCACCGCTTTCGGAAGCCGTGCTTTTTATCAGAGTACGGCAGGGCAGATTGTCTTGAAGAAAAACATTTTGTAGATTTTGAGGCAAATTAAAGTGACTCCAAAAGGGAACGGATTTATTGGCTGAAGACCCATTGGAAAAACGTCAAACCCGCTGTTTTTGGAGCCTCTGAATGAGAAGATTTAATTGCTCACATACATTTGTTTATAAGGATTGCTGCTGCAAGGGACAGCAATGGTGAAAGGCGACGCCAAAATCTCTTCCAGATCAAGGTTGAATACCTGGCAGTAGGGGATGAGATATTGCCGCAGCTCCTCCAGATCATCGGGAGAAGCGGGAGAGGCCGTTACCTGATTGGGGAAGAGTACCTCCTCAGGAGTGCAGCGCAGGAACAGTTTGCCGCCGTGCATACCGGTACAGGGAAAATTGCCTACGATCCGCTGCTTATCCCGACCAAGCCCCAGAATGATGATGACGCCTCCCGCCTGGTATTCTCCCAAAAAGCTGCCGGCAGTGCCGCCGATGATCAGCAGGGGGACTTTATCCTTGTAAGCTTTCATATGAATTCCGGCCCGGTATCCGGCATTGTTCCGTACAAAAAGCTGTCCGCCCCGCATAGCGTAACCGGCTGCGTCCCCGATGCTGCCCCGGACGATGATGCGGCCCTCGTTCATGGTGTCACCTACAGCGTCCTGAGCGTTGCCGTCCACAGTGATGGAAGCGCCGTTCAGGTAAGCGCCCAGGGCGTTGCCGGGGATTCCTTCAACCGTCAGCTCCGGCCCGGACATTCCGGCGGCGATGAACCGCTGTCCGCAGCAGCCGGTGAGGGTGACGGGACCGTCCGCCTCCCGCAGTTTTTCATTCAGGGACCTGTGATCCAGTCCCGTCACATCAATGAGCGTCATCTGATACCCTACCTTTCTTTTGCTTCCGGTCCTTTCACCCCGGTGTACTTTTTATGGGCAAATGTGCTGCCCCGGTGTTTTCAGTCAGCGAAGATGAGCGTGTCAAAAAGTTCGACACGCTTCCTGGAGGTATCAAATCCCCCCCAGGATACGCCGCTTGGTTTCTGACGAAACCAGCGGCGCTCCCCCGGTTTCGCGTCCCGGTGGGCGCGGGTCGAGGGATAAAAATCAGGCTTTTCTGCAGTCGTGATCTTCTGCCATGGCAGATTATAAAAGCCAATGCTGCCGCTTTTTTACTTGCTGCTGATGGAGTGTTTTACTCTCCGGCATGAGCAACGCCCAGCACAGACAATTCCCGTTCCGTCAGCCCCAGTCCCCGAAGCATCAGACGATTGCCCCGGAGGGCTTCAATGGAGTTGATGCCCATGCCTCCCATAAACTCCATGATCTCATGATGCCAGGCGGTCATCAGGTTCACCAGCCGCCGGCTGCCTGTGTCGGGATCCAGGCGGCTGACCAGCTCCGGCCGCTGAGTGGCAATGCCCCAGCTGCACTTTCCGCTTTGACAGGTGCGGCAGAGATGGCAGCCCAAAGCCAGTAAGGCCGCTGTGCCGATATAACAGGCGTCCGCTCCCAGTGCCACCGCTTTGACTACATCGGCGGCGCTGCGGATGCTGCCGCCCACCACCAACGAGACGTCACTGCGGATGCCTTCCTCCCGCAGGCGCTGGTCCACTGCCGCCAGGGCCAGTTCAATGGGAATGCCCACATGGTCCCGGATCATGGTGGGAGCAGCTCCAGTACCGCCCCGGAAACCGTCAATGGCAATGATATCGGCGCCGCTGCGGGCGATGCCGCTGGCGATGGCGGCAATGTTGTGGACCGCCGCCACTTTGACGATCACCGGCTTTTGATACCGGGTGGCTTCCTTGAGAGAATAGACCAGCTGACGCAGATCCTCGATGGAATAGATGTCATGATGGGGGGCAGGGGAGATGGCATCGGAGCCCTCAGGGATCATCCTGGTGCGGGAAACATCCCCTACGATCTTAGCCCCGGGCAGATGTCCGCCGATGCCGGGTTTTGCTCCCTGGCCGATTTTGATTTCAATGGCAGCGCCGGCGTTGAGATACCCTTCATGTACACCGAAGCGGCCGGAAGCCACCTGGACGATGGTGTTGGGGCCGTAACGGTAAAAATCCTCGTGAAGGCCGCCTTCGCCGGTATTATAGAGGATGCCCAGTTCCGAGGCGGCCCGGGCCAGGGATGCGTGAGCATTGTAGCTGATGGAGCCATAGCTCATAGCTGAAAACATCACCGGCATGGATAACTCAATCTGAGGGGGCAGCTGGCAGTTTAATTTCCCAGTTTCATCCCGGGTAATCCGCTGGGGCTTTTTCCCCAGAAAAACCTTGGTCTCCATTGGCTCCCGCAGAGGGTCGATGGAGGGATTGGTCACCTGGGAAGCGTTGAGAAGCAGCCGGTCCCAGTACACCGGCAGATCGTTGGGGTTTCCCATGGAGGAGAGAAGAACACCGCCGCTGTTGGCCTGCTTGTAAATTTCACGGATGGCGCTTTCCCGCCAGTTGGCATTGGGGCGGAAGGAGCAGTCGCTTTTGACGATTTTCAGCGCCCTGGTGGGGCAGAAGGCGACGCAGCGCTGACAGTTGACACATTTGCTTTCATCGCTGATCATAATACCCCGCTTGGGGTCGAAACGGTGTACCTCATGAGCGCACTGCTGCTGGCAGATCCGGCAATTGGTACAGCGGTCCCGATTGCGGACCACCTCAAATTCAGGAGCAAGATATTCCATTCCCATACTTAATAAGCACCATCCTTTACCCGGATCACCACCGGTTCGCCTCCCGCGGGAGCCCAAATATGTTCCGCCTCAGGCTCGACGGCCCGGATGGCGGCTTCTTCGCTGGCGATGTAGACCCGGTCCTCTTTTTCACCCACCACCATGGAGCGGAGCTTCAGCCGGTCATTGAGGGCCATCAGCCCCCCGGTGAAGCCCAGCACAATGGAGAAGGGTCCGGTAATGAGCAGACTGGAAAAGAGGGTTCGCAGATACAAATGCTTTTCCCGGTCCGCCAGATCGGTTTTCCGCTGTATGGTGCTCCAGAAGGGAGCGGCGATAACGCTGGCCGCTTCTTCCAAAGTCAGCCCCTGAACCCGTACCAGATAATCCATAATATAGGTAATCACTTCAGTATCGGTCTGGAGAGTGCATTTATAGCCGAACATTTCAATAAAGCGGCGGTTGGCATCGTAGGAGGAAATTTCCCCGTTATGGACCACCGAATAATCCAGCAGGGTGAAGGGATGGGCGCCGCCCCACCAGCCGGGAGTATTGGTGGGATAGCGTCCGTGGGCGGTCCAGGAATAGCCCTCATATTCCTCCAGACGGTAGAATTCCGCCACATCCTCAGGGAATCCCACAGCCTTGAAGGTACCCATATTTTTGCCGCTGGAAAAGACATAAGCGCCGTCCACGCAGGCGTTGATGTACATAACAGTGCGGGCCACAAATTCCTTTTCATCCAGCTGCATGGAGGTCAGCACCGACCGCAGGGGAGCGACAAAATATCTCCAGATCACCGGTTCGCCGGTGATGGCGGGAATTTTACGGGTGGGGATGATCTCGGATTTGATGATTTCAAAGCGTTCCTTGAGGAACACCTCACAGTTTTTTCTGGTGGCCCGCTGGTCAAAAAAGAGATGCAGGGCATAAAAATCCTTATATTCCGGATAGATGCCGTATCCCGCAAAGCCGCCGCCCAGACCATTGGAGCGGTCATGCATGGGTTTCATGGCTTCGGCCATCAGCCCGCCGGAGATGGGACGGCCTTCCCGGGAGATGACCGCGGCAATGGCGCATCCGGAGGGAATTCGTACTTGACCTTCTGGTTTCATGGAGCTTCTTTCCTTTCGGGGAGGATAAAGGCAAAAGGCGCTCATTCCAGCCCGCATCTTTTCGGGGCCGAAATGAACGCCTTTGCTCATTTGCAAGAATTGTACAATGCATCCTGCACTTTGTCAAGAGAATTTTCGCTTTTCCATCAATTCTGTAAAATAGGACAGACTGCTTATTAAAATTTTTGGTCTTTATCTATGTTTTTGATGATAAATGGAGCTTTTAAGAATGAAAGAATAAAAGTTTTTTGATGAATATCAGACGATTGGAAAAATATTTTGCCTGCCAAAAACCGCCTCGGCCACTGGGCTCAGGATGCGGTCAGACTCTTTTTTACTTATAACAGGCAGTGACCGGCACTGCTTTGTTAGGCCATGATTCTTGTCCCGACAGCAGCGCCGGATATAATAAGAGCGGCAGCGTCCGTCCGGTGAGAAGGTTCTTGCTCAGCTGTCCCGAAGGACAAGGCGCTTTGGGGCCTTCCTTTCGTCAAGCTGCCCACAGCGGAGCCGTTTCGGAATGGAATTTTCTGCCGATTTTCTGTTTTTTGCAGGATAAGAAAAAAATGCTGCAAAACCTCTTGACAAATCCCACAGGGGGGCGTATAATTCGGACCCATAAAGGCAAGGGCGTCTTTGAGCTGAATGGCTCAAGGACGCCTTTTCCCTTATCAGGAAAAATTTCAACTGCATATCCGTAAAAAGGCAAAGGCGTCTTTGGAGTATGAGGTACCCAAGGCGTCTTTGCCTTTTTCAGGAGGGCAAAGATGGAGGAAAAGGAGTTTTGAGTATGGCAAACGTACCGGAATATTTTGGAAGCCTGGTTTTTGATGACAGAGTAATGAAAGCCAACCTGTCCGCCCCGGTGTATCAGTCCCTGAAAAAGACCATTGACGAGGGAGCCCAGCTGGATCTGAGCGTTGCCAATGCCGTGGCCATCGCCATGAAAGACTGGGCGGTTGCCCATGGAGCCACCCATTACACCCACTGGTTCCAGCCCCTCACCGGCATCACCGCTGAGAAGCACGACAGCTTTATTTCTCCCTCTCCCGACGGCGGCGTGATCATGGAGTTCTCCGGTAAGGAGCTGATCAAAGGGGAGCCGGACGCATCTTCCTTCCCCAACGGCGGTCTGCGTGCTACCTTTGAGGCCAGAGGATATACCGCCTGGGACCCCACTTCCTACGCTTTTATCAAGGGCAAAACCCTGTGCATCCCCACCGCCTTCTGTTCCTACGGCGGCCAGGCGCTGGATAAAAAGACCCCTCTGCTGCGCTCCATGGAGGCCCTGAACAAGCAGGCGCTGCGGATTCTGCGGCTGTTCGGCAACGATACTGCCAAATGTGTCCGTTCTTCGGTGGGCCCGGAGCAGGAATATTTCCTCATCACCAAGGAGATGTACGATCAGCGTCCCGATCTCCGCTTTACAGGCCGGACCCTTTTCGGCGCCAAGCCTCCCAAAGGCCAGGAGATGGACGATCACTATTTTGGTGTCATCAAGCCCCGGGTGGAAGCCTTCATGGAGGACCTGAACGAGCAGCTGTGGAAGCTGGGAATCCTGGCCAAGACAGAACATAATGAAGTGGCCCCCGCCCAGCATGAGCTGGCTCCCATCTACACTACCACCAACATTGCCACCGATCAGAACCAGCTGACCATGGAGATCATGCAGAAGGTAGCGGCCAAACATGGCCTGGTCTGCCTGCTCCATGAGAAGCCCTTCGCCGGGGTCAACGGCAGCGGCAAACACAACAACTGGTCCATCGCCACAGATTCCGGCCAAAACCTCCTCTCTCCCGGTGAGACACCCTATGAGAACGCCCAGTTCCTGCTGTTTTTGTGCGCCGTTATCAAGGCGGTGGATGATTATCAGGATCTCCTGCGGCTGTCTGTGGCCACCGCCGGCAACGATCACCGGCTGGGCGCCAACGAAGCGCCTCCCGCAGTGGTTTCCATCTTTGTAGGCGATGAGCTGGGGGCTGTTCTGGAGGCCATCGAGACCGGAACACCTTATAAGGGAGCGGAAAAGACCCAGATGACCTTGGGTGTGGATGTATTGCCCGAGTTCAACCGCGACACCACCGACCGCAACAGAACCTCTCCCTTTGCTTTCACCGGCAACAAGTTTGAGTTCCGGATGCTGGGCTCCTCCAACAGCATCGCCTGCGCCAACATCATGCTTAACGCCGCTGTGGCGGAAAGCCTGCGGATCTACGCCGACCGTCTGGAGCAGGCGGAGGACTTTGAGACCACCCTCAACTCCATGATCCGCAAAACCATCAAGGACCACAAGAACATCATCTTCAACGGCAACGGCTATGATGAAAGCTGGATCAGAGAGGCCACCGAGAAGCGGGGACTGCTCAACTATCGCACCACACCCGACTGTATGCCTCACCTGATGGATAAAAAGAATGTGGAGATGCTCACCGCTCATGGTGTTTACTCCGAGGATGAGCTCCGTTCCCGGTGCGATATCATGCTGGAGAACTACTGCAAGACGGTGGTCATTGAAGGCAACACCATGGTGGATATGGCCAAAACCCAGATCATTCCCGCGGTGGAGACCTATGCCGCCGATGTGGCCAGATCGGGCGCCGCCAAAAAGGCTCTGGACCCCACCTTGGCCTGCAGCTATGAAGCGGGTCTGGTGAAAAAGCTGTCTGAGCTTACCGACAGCGCCGCCATGAGGACCCGTGAGCTGGAAGAGGCTCTGGCCCGGCTGAAGGTGGCGGAGGATGTAGTGGGAGAATCCATCCTCATCCGTGACACCGTCCTGCCTGCCATGGAGCATTTGCGGAAGGTCTGCGACGAAGCGGAGACCCTCACTGCCAGAAGCTACTGGCCCTTCCCCACCTATGGGGACCTGCTGTTCAGCGTTCGGTAAAGGACCGTTTCCCTCAGGCGCCGGGCTGTGTCACCAAAGGAAACGCAGCCCGGTGTTTCCGGCTCCGCTCCGGTAAAAGCGGAAAATCAAAGGCGTTTGAGAAAAGAAAAGTATCCCGGAGCGCCTGTCTCCAGCGAGTGGAGGAAGGTGGAAGCTCCATGACAGGTCCGGGGGAAGAACACTTTTCGAGCCGCAATCTGAACGGAAATTTTCTCAGTAGGTGCGCCGCACCGTCCCGCGTCAGTGGACAGAGCCTTGCTTGAGGCTTGGAAAAGGAGAACAAAAATAGGTGGCACAGCGAGCGCAGCACTTGCCCTATTAGGATGCTGAATCAAAAAATAACAACAGGAGGAACGATTCCATGTGTTCTATTATGGGTTACTGCGGCGAAAGTGCCAGCAGAGAGGTTTTTGAGAAGGGATTTGAGCGTACTGTATCCCGGGGTCCTGACGACAGCCGGGTGGTGGATACAGGAAAGGGACTGCTGGGCTTTCACCGGCTGGCCATCATGGGGCTGACCCCGTCGGGGATGCAGCCCTTCCGGCTGGGAAACAGCTATGTGGTGTGCAACGGGGAAATTTACGGCTTTGAAAAGCTGCGGGAAATGCTGCGGAAAAAAGGCTATACCTTCCAGAGCGACAGCGACTGTGAGATTCTGCTGCCTTTGTACCGGGAGTATGGGACGGGGATGTTCGCCATGCTGGACGCGGAGTTTGCCTGCATCATCTATGATGGGGAGAAACGCTCCTATCTGGCAGCCCGTGATCCCATCGGAATCCGCCCCCTTTATTATGGCTACGATCCCAAGGGTACTATCCTTTTTGCCAGCGAGCCAAAAAACCTGGTGGGCCTGGTGGGACAGATCATGCCTTTCCCTCCCGGCTGTTATTACGCAGATGGTGTGTTTCACCGTTATTGTGATATCGCCCAGGTGGACACTTACTGTCAGGACAGTCTGGAGACGGTGTGCGAGAACATCCGCAGGAAGCTCATCGCCGGGGTGGAAAAACGGCTGGTATCCGACGCCAAGGTTGGTTTTCTCCTTTCCGGCGGACTGGATTCCTCTCTGGTGTGCGCCATTGCCGCCCGAAAGACAAACACGCCCATCCGTACCTTTGCCATCGGTATGCGGCAGGATGCCATCGACCTGAAATATGCCAGAGAGGTAGCGGAATATATCGGCAGCCGTCATACGGAAGTCTACATGACCCCGGAGGAGGTAGTGGGCTCCCTGGAAGAGGTCATCCGCACCCTGGGTACCTTTGACATCACCACCATCCGGGCAAGTATCGGGATGTACCTGGTGTGCAAGGCCATCCATAAGCGGACCGATATCCGGGTGCTCCTCACCGGAGAGATCTCCGACGAGCTGTTCGGCTACAAATATACCGATTTTGCTCCTTCGCCCAAAGCTTTTCAGGAGGAATCCCAGAAGCGGGTGCGACAGCTCCATGTATACGATGTACTTCGGGCGGACCGATGCATTTCGGTCAACTCCCTGGAGGCCCGGGTCCCCTTTGGTGATCTGGATTTTGTCCGGTATGTCATGTCGGTGGACCCCTGGCTGAAGATGAACCGGTACGGAAAGGGAAAATATCTTCTCCGCCACGCGTTCGAAAAAGGAGGATATCTCCCGGCGGATATCCTGTGGCGGGAGAAGGCTGCCTTCTCCGACGCGGTGGGCCACTCCATGGTGGACTATCTGAAGGAATATGCCGAGACCCAGTATACCCAGGAGGAATTTGAGGCGGGATGCAGAAAATATTCCCATGCCCGTCCTTTCACCAAGGAATCTCTGTTGTACCGGGACCTTTTTGAGAAATATTATCCCGGTCAGGGGGATATGATCCCCGATTTCTGGATGCCAAACCGCTCCTGGAAGGGCTGCGATGTGGATGATCCCTCCGCCCGGGTGTTGTCCAACTACGGAGACAGCGGCAAATGAGAAAAACAGCCATCTGGAAAAAGCCCTGACGGCGGGAGGGTTATGAGAACAGCCTTTGGAAATCCATGTCTCAGGGGCTTGACCATTTGGCAGGGCAGATAAACTGCCTGCATGGTTTTGACAGGAAAAAGGGGATATTGTTGAGCAGCGCTGTACCGAAGGGAGCGGAATGGACGATAGTGAGAGCTGTCCGCTGCCAGGGGCGGAAAACTGATTTTCCACAAGCTCCATAATCTCTGAGAGCGGCAGTTATGCCCATAGATCGCTTTCTTTCCATGGATGTGGTAAAATAACCAGGATTCCAACAATGGAAAAACCAAGCTTTTTTATCTGCCTTTTGGGCGGCAAACAGCAAATCAGGAGGAAGTAGAATGCGCTTTACCAAAATGCACGGCTTGGGCAATGATTATTTATATGTCTATGGTCCGGTTCCGGAAAATGTGGAGGAGCTTTGCCGCAAACTGTCGGACCGCCATTTCGGCGCCGGCAGCGACGGAATGATTTATATTTCCCCCTCCTCAAAAGGGGACTTTCAGATGCGGATCTTCAATGCTGACGGCAGTGAAGCCAAAATGTGCGGCAACGGGATTCGCTGTGTGGGAAAGTATGTCTATGACAAGGGCTATACCGACCGGACCCAGCTGCGCATCGATACCCTGTCAGGAATCAAAGAGCTTCAGCTCCATCTTATGGGAGGCAAGGTCAAGTCGGTAGCTGTTGAGATGGGCCAGGCGGAAGCGGGAGAGGATCTGTCCCTGGAGGTGGATGGAGAGCAGGTGTGCTGCACTCCTGTTTCGGTGGGCAATCCTCACGCAGTCTTTTTCGTGGAGAGGATGGAGGAAGCCCCTCTCACCACTCTGGGCCCCAAGGTGGAGCGGCATCCCGCCTTCCCTGATGGGGTGAACGTGGAGTTTGTCCAGGTCCTTTCCCCCAATGAGCTGCGGATGCGGGTATGGGAGCGGGGCAGCGGCGTCACCATGGCCTGCGGTACGGGAGCCTGCGCCAGCGCGGCAGCGGCGGTACATAAGGGCCTGTGCCGGAGTAATGTCCCCATTTTGGTGCATCTGGACGGAGGCACGCTGGAAATACAGATAGCTCCCGACGGCACCGTCACCATGACCGGCCCGGCGGAAACTGTTTATGAAGGGGAGACAGACTGATGATCACACCCAACCTGCACTATGGGGATTTGAAAGATTCCTACCTGTTTTATCATATCAGCCAAAAAGTTCAGGCGTATCTGGAGGCGCACCCGGAGGCGGTTTTGTACCGGATGGGCATTGGGGATGTCTCCCTGCCCCTTTGCCCCGCCGTTATTGACGCCCTCCACCAGGGGGTGGCGGATCAGGGCAGTAAAAGCACTTTTCATGGCTATATGCCGGAGTGCGGCGCGCCATTTCTCCGCCAGGCCATTTCCCAGCATTATGGCCGCCGGGGAGTGACCATTTCCCCCGAGGAGGTGTTTGTCTCCAGCGGGGCCAGCGATGAGCTGGGGGATCTGCTGGACCTCTTTGACCGTTCCTCCTCCGCTTTGGTGATGGAACCGGCCTATCCTGCCTATGTGGACGCCAACATTATGGCGGGGCGGAAGATCATCCATCTGGCCGCCGGGGAAGAGAATGGCTTTCTGCCGCTGCCGGATGAACAGACAGAAGGAGATCTGATCTATCTCTGTTCCCCCAACAACCCAACCGGCGCGGTATTCAGCCGGGAACAGCTGCAAAAATGGGTGGATTTCGCCAACAGCCGTGGTTCCATCATCCTATTTGATGCCGCCTATGAGGCTTTTATCCAGGATAAAGCGCTGCCCCACAGCATCTTTGAGCTGAAGGGGGCGGAAAACTGCGCCATTGAGATTTGCTCCCTGTCCAAAACGGCAGGCTTCACCGGCACCCGTCTGGGTTATACCATTATCCCCAAGGGTTTGACCCGTCAGGGGATGAATCTTCATGAAATGTGGGTGCGCAACCGTACCACCAAGACAAACGGTGTCTCCTACATCATCCAAAAGGGCGCGGCGGCGGTATTTACTGCCGAGGGGCAGCGGCAGGTGCGGGAGAATATCCGGGTTTATCAGGACAATGCCCGGATGCTGATGGATGCCTTTGATCAGCTGGGACTGTGGTATTGCGGCGGCAAAAATGCCCCGTATCTCTGGGTCAAATGTCCCGACGGCATGGGCAGCTGGGAATTTTTTGACTATCTGCTGGAAAAAATTCAGGTAGTAGGCACCCCAGGGGAAGGCTTTGGAGCCTGTGGAGAGGGATATTTTCGTTTTTCTACCTTCGGCAGCCCCCAGGATACCAGGGAAGCGGCCCGCCGTTTGGTCAAATTGTTGGGGGGAAAATAAGTCATGCGGGATTATGAGGCTGAATTTGAAAAAAGAATCGCCTTTATCCGCTCTGTGTTGGAGCAAAGCGGATGTGGAGGTATCGTTTACGGCAACAGCGGCGGCAAGGATTCTGCTTTGGTGGGCATTCTCTGCAAAGCCGCCTGTGACAACACAGTGGGCTTGATTTTACCCTGCACCACCAAACGGAATTATGATGAGGACGCGGCAGACGCCGAAGAAGTGGCTCGGCGGTACCACATCGAAACCCGCACGGTGGACCTGACGCCGGTGAAGGAAGCGGAGCGGAAAGCCCTGGATGGGGTGACCGTTCTCAACGAGGGGGCGCTTGGCAACCTGGCTCCCCGGATACGGATGCTCACCCTTTACGCCGTGGCCGCCTCGGAGAATCGTCTGGTAGCCGGTACAGGCAACCGGAGCGAGGCCTATGTGGGGTATTTCACCAAATGGGGCGATGGAGCCTGCGATTTTAATCCCATTGCGGACCTGACCGTTACCGAGATTTATGAATTTCTCCGGTATCTGGACGCTCCCCGGCGGGTACAGGAAAAAGCCCCATCAGCGGCCCTCTTTGACGGACAGACCGACGAGGGGGAGATGGGGGTAACCTATAAGGCGCTGGACGCTTTTCTCAGGGGCGAGGAGCTGCCGGACGGTCAAAGGCAGCGGGTAGAGCAGCTGCACCGGAAGAGTGAGCACAAGCGTCAGGGCGTTATTTGCTATGGAAAAACAGAATAAACGGTAAAAGGGTAGCAATGAAAAACAGCAGTGTGCAGGCCGTCTGTAAGGGGCCACGCACTGCTGTTTTTTGTGGTAGGGAAGGGGAGAAGGGGCATATTTTCTGAAAGCGAAGGCACCGGGATGCTTTCAAACGCCTTCAAAGAGCGCAGCCCATTTGTTTAAAATGGAAAGCGAGAGGACAGCCACGACGTTGTTCCTTAGGGGATGAGAGTGAGCATCTCCCTTCCCGGGCAGGAAAAAAGAGGGATATCCGGTGCATCGGGGCACCATAGACAGGGAAGGGCTATTCAATCACTCTGATGGTGTTTCCGCGTGCGTCTGTAATTTCAGTGGGGACCAGTTCCACTGTGATGGGGACGCTGGATAATGGGTACACACCGGCATGGGAACGGAGGATGGCCCGCAGCTCATCCAAAGCCTGGGAAGGCAGCCGCAGCACCAGAGTATCATTCTCCATGGCAGCGGCGAATTCACCTGGCTGGAAGAAGACAGAAGCGTCCTCTCCCTGAAGATACAGATCACGTCCTTTGCCTACTCTGGCCTGGAGCATATTGAGCAAAGTCTGAATATGGCCGGCTCCAAAACGCAGCGTTACTGTTCCGGCACTGAGCTTTGCGCCGATTTCGTCCATGTACAGAAAACCGGTGGAGGAGCCGTCTTTTTCCACCCCCTGCTGCCATAGGCTGCGGAAAGAGGGGGATTCCATCAAAGATCCTCTGGCCAGATCTGCAATACAAAGGGGGATCTTCTCCTCCATCGCCCTGAGAAACTTTTCCCCATTCCAGCACATCAGCGCTTCCATCTCATCATGGGTGATGCCTACCGCCTGCAGAAAGATCATATGTCCATTGGGGGTATCAAGCTCTCCCAGCTCCGGATCTGTCCGGAAGGCAAGGGCGGTAAGCTGAGTGTCGCTTTCCAGAGCGATGGGGCCGTTGGCGTTCATATGATGTCCCGGACCAAAAACATTTCCGCTGGAAAATACATACCGGGCCAGGTTTTGCAGCAGGTTCACCGGCCAGACAGGAGGCTCTTCCTCCCCCTCCCTTTTCAGGCGAAAGGTCAACTCAAAACCATAGCCGCTTTCCTTAGGATCATCACTTTCCTTTTGGTACAGCTCGGTAAAGCCATAGGTGACATAATGCCAATGAGGGATGCCCCGCTCGCTTTTCCAGACCTCCACGCCATCCAGGGGATCATTGCCGCCCAGGAAAGCGGGAATGACAGTGCCATAGTAAAATCCCTTCTGTCCGGGGTAAAGCTGTCCCATGGCATGGGCGATGGCATCGAATCCTGCTTGGTTCAGTTCAGTTTCGTTACTCATTTTTTCCTCCTTGTTGTCAGGGAATAATTCGAATCAAAAATGCCGGATTCTGCCGGACGATCTCCTCAGGCAGTTTTGGGGGATTGACCATCAGATGCCAGACCCAGTTGGTTTCAGAGGTGGGTCAGCGCTTTCTCAAATATGTCTGACAGCCGCTTTTGCTCCATAACCTCTACCCTTGGCAAAATTCCGTCAAGAGTTCAGCGGATTGACCTCCGTTCCTCCAATGGAACCCGCATTTTCATCCTCCTCAAAAACCGAGTCAAAAATCCTCTTGGTTTCATCGCTCATTTTTCTTACAAAGCCGGATAAAGACATCACCGTCAGTTCACCTTTCTCATTGGTCCGCAGCGGCTTTTGCCTGGATTTGGTAGGACCAAATAAAAGCTGCGGAATCAGGTGCGGGGGAATGGGACGCGGCGCAATAGTGGAACCGTGATTGCCGCTGGCTGCTGTCTGGGTGCAGCAATTAAACGGCTCCTGATGGCAGAGGTGCGGGACCGGATTGCGAATATGTTCAATCCGAATTCCGGCAGGCAGATCCTCCTTTTTCTTTACTGCGCCTGATGCCATACTATACATTACAACATCTTCGCCGCGAAAGGGGCGACACTCCAGGGCAACCCCTTCAGGGATCAAAGCGCCGCTATAATCTCCGGTCTCCCGCAGAAGATAGTCAAATCCGGTCTCCACCCGCTCTACCGGCAACCGGGCCAAGACGATCAATGTTCCCCCGGATAATGTTACGGGATAAATCACATCTCCAACTTTTACCTTGGCGATGGAGGGCATTTTGGTGTGAACGCTGCCCAACACCACTTTGATTGGTCCGTAATCTCCGGCCTTTTTCAGCTTTCTCAGCTGTTCCTGAGGCCAGTATGTTATATAGCCTGCCATATGCGTTTCTCCTTAAAAATCCAGTAAAATCGGTGTCTGGTTTTGTTCCGCAAACCGCATCGCCTGCCAGAACATGGAAAAGGCGAACTTGGCCAATGATTGCGTATCATACTGGGTGTGCTCTTTGATATCAGCTTTGCTGATTTCTCCGCTTGCTGGGATAATGCCGTCTGTAGGATAGCCCTCCGTCTCGCTCCAGCGCAGGACGGTGTCCTCATCCGCCTGCCATGCCAATTGATTCAGCCATTCCAGCTCTTTGCGCAGGCCGCCTGTGGTGCTGAAAGTGGCCGGATTATTGTTGGGCATGGACCCCTGGAACATGATGGCATCTGACAGCGGCAGCCACCAGGTCGCGCCCCGGAACAAGGACCAAGTCCTCTCCGGATCCTCCGCCAGGCGTGCTACTGTGGGATGGGCAAAAAAATCCCAGTCTTTTTCCACAGTGGGCGGTACCGGTTCCCCATACACATGGCAGGCGGCTACCAGCAGCATGGCGCCGAAGGCGTCCCAATCCGGTTTGTCGGTGTAATAGGGGCGTTCGTTGTCCTCCGGCCAGGGGGTATAGGGTGTCTGTCTCGGCTGGCAAATGGCAGCCAGCACCTGATCCCGCCAGCTCTCCACCGCCGTCTGGATCTCTGCTGGGTTCATTTCCTCCTCTTCCACGGATTCTCCGTTTGGGGTGATTTTTTGGAAGGAGTAGCCGTTTGCCTCCGCCCATTGCTGAACAACCGTCTTCCAGTTGTGGGAATAGTATCGGGTCAGTGTTCCCGCATAAATATCAAGTCCCATAATGATGCCTCCTTTTTGCTTTATTAAAGCCATTTCAGGGTACAGTCGTGCCTGGAATTATCCGCATCCAAACTGATTTCCGTAATGGTGTCCACGGTCTCTTTGCTGGGATCATGGACGCTTTTTTCATAGGCCGGCCATTTATATGGATGAGCTGGCCGTATTTATGCCCACCAAAACCGCCCTGGAGGATATCATTGAAGGTGTTCAGGTTCCCGCCGATCTTCCGGTCCTAACCCAAGGTGAACACCCGCTCCAGCTCTTTACAGAAACCTTCCATACTGGAAAAGCGGCGGCCGCTGGTGGTGAGAGCCTCTCTCGTTGATTCCCTGTCTCCTTCAAAGTATTCCGCAAGGGAGCTTCTCTTCCTCATAACAGGCAATCAGCTTGTCCAGCCATTGGTCTGAGCAGTCCAGACGTCTGCTGTCCGCGATCAAACCAAAGTCATCAGAGATGTATCCAGCCAACTCATCATCCTCTGATTTTTCATAGACTGTAAGATATGCTTTCTCTTCAATTTCTTTGGTATCATCAACAACGTTTCCCGTTTTCAGTGCTTCAACGGCTTGATAAACCCGCATCCATTCTCCATCAAAAGGGTCATTGTCCCGCTGTTCCAGAAAATCATCTATGTCCAATTCTTCAAAATTGATTCTGCTCAGATGATCCAGCAGTTCCAACATCTGTTTCTCTATCACAAATTTCACCTCTCATTTCCACTGAAAGTGTTCTTTCAGATGGTGCTCCTGTATGATTCGATCTTCCGGTTTTTATATCAGCATCCATATCCTCCGCCTGGGCGGGGATGGCCTTCTGCCGGTGACAGTGCCCATAACAGATATGCGTCGCCCAGAAACAGCAATGTTCATGACTGTATGACCCAACTGTGGTGATATCATCGGAGGTACAGACAGCGGGGCCTGTTCCACCAATTGGGCGGCAGGCTCGTGGGAGATACCTGCCAGTTCCACCATCAGGTATTTAAGCAGCTCACAAAAGCGGTACGGGCTGAAGATAACTGTTCCTTCCCCGTCCTGCAGGACGATTCTTCCCGGAGGCTATTGCTCATTTGCTGAGTAAAATATTTTTGGTTCCTCCTGAGCAATGACATCCACAATGTGATTTTGTGTGTATATCCCGTAGTGTTTCCAGGGCGCTGGATAAAAGGAGCCGTCTTGTAGTTGCTGTGCATCGGTTACAGTGGACAGGTAGTCCAAAAAACGAGATTTTTCAAATTGTATTAGATATGTTCCGGTCCCTTTTTCTGACTCATCAAAAGAACAGTAGGACTCATTTCTGATTTGATAGATGATGTAGTTCTCAAATACAATATCAAATTTTTGGGACGTGTCAGGGACAATTGGCCTACACTGCGTGAGAATTTGGTCCATAATGGGATTTCCGCAAGAATTGCCGGTGTGGGGATTTTCGTCCACCACTGCGCTCAAAATGGTGATATGAAGTTCATTCTCAGCCCCTTCTTTCAGTTCTGCAAGAAAAGGCATCTGACCTGCTTGTGACAGAATATGATCAGCTTGTGTAAAATAAATGGATTTCTGCATATGCTTTTCCTTACGGGCGAACTGCTTTGATTGCCAGCTGCCCCCATAGCTCAAAATTGAGTTTTGAAATAAAGGTTTCAATTTTGAGCGTTTCCACTTTATCGACAGTATCGGTATTTTTGAAAAATGTTCGATACTTTTTGTGTCGTCGTACTTTTCCGCTTTATCTTGAACTGCGCTTTTTCCGGGCCAAAAGATGATGTCCCATAGTCCATTCCTCTGTTTCAGAGGGCACAGGAATAGATGCTCATGGCCCCATAATCGGTGTGCAGCACAAGAGCGCTCCCCGTAAAGGCGAAATTCACCTGCCGCACCACAAAGGGATCATCGATGGTGGCCAGCAGCTGGCCGCTGCCAAAATCCCACAGCTCTATGGGAGAGCTGCCACGATCCTGCTGAACGGCCATGAGATTGCCTCTTGTCCGCACGATGCAGGTATCTGAAAAGTTCAGTCCCTGTGGGACGGCAAAGGGGAAGGGATTGGCTGTTTCCTCTCCGGTCTGGGTCAGATAGAATTTCCCGCCAACGGAGAAGCACTGATCATCCGGGGAGAAGAAGGGATGCCAGCCCTCATTGGGAATCACTACTTTTTGGGCAGACTTGAGATCGACCAGCACATACTCCCCCTCAGTGACACGGTAGACCGCTTTGCTCTGCCGGGGGGAGAGCATCCCGAAGCAGTAATAGGCAAAATTCGGGTCTTTTGACTTCCTGCATTTTACCGTTTCCTGCCACACCTCTGTACCTCGCCCAAAGTCAAAGACGACGATCTCCTCGCCCGTGTACCACAGGGCCAGGTCGCCGCTCTGGTCCAGCATGGTTCTCATGCTGTTTTTCTTGTTGGCAAAGGGGGTGATCTCATGGGTACGGAGGGAGAACTGCTCCAAAAGATAGCCGTTGTTCAGCAGCAGGGCATCATTGGGGCAGAGGACCTGCTCATAGGTCATCCGCTTGGCACCCAGAGAAAACGTTTCCAGGACCTCCCCATTGCTGCTAAAGTGATAGAGGATCTCGTCCTCAAAATCTCCGGCTACCCTCGTCAGGAAGAAGTCACTCCTGGAGGGAGAGGATGCCAGAGGCATAAAGCTGTTACTGTCCTTTCCAACAAACCGGTGGCACCGAGCTTCTCCAACAGTGGCATCTGGATTCTGATAGACAAATCCTTTCCTCATCTGGCCCATCATGGCGCTGGCTGCCTTGATTTTGACCTGAAAGGCGGAGTCGCACAGGATTTCCTTGATCTTCCCGCCGCTCAGGCAGGTTCGGATGGTATGGCCGTCTATTTCAATCCGCCACTGTTTGTTTGTGGTGGGGTTGAGAAAGGTTTTTTCCATGGGCGCAGGCACCTCCTCAATCAAAATCCATCCAGAGCAGGTGCTTTCCGCAGTGGAGGCACTGGAACAGATAGCATTGCAGATGTCCGCCATTGACGGATTGGCGGATCATTTCCTTCTGCTCCTCATCCCACATGGGGTCATCCAGCACATCCTCCAGCACACCCAGGGCCCGCAGTTCTTTGGCACCCACATAGCCCAGAAAGGCGCAGTAGTCGCCGCAGTGGGCGCGCCAGTATTCCTGCTGCCAGCCCGAGTAACCGGGAGTTCGGTGGATGAGCTCATCCAGCTTCTCCGGATCGTCCACACCATCGTCCAATGAGTATTCATCCTGAAATTCGCCATCAAATTTTCGGGCCGCTTCACCGCTGGCGATGCACGACGGGCACAAATAATCCATGTCTTTTTCAGAGAAGAATGGACCTTTGTAATAGAAAATGTGGGTTGTCTTGCCGCAGCAGTCGCAGACAACACCATCTGCGGATTCCTTAAAAGCACCGGTTTCCACAGGGTTCGGGTGATACCGGAAGAAGGGCAGGCCCAGCTGGACCCAGCGCTCCTGCTCTTTCTGCTTTTCCTCCGGTGTTTCAGGCTTGGGCAGGGCATAATCATTGCCCCAGTGTTCGGCATATTCTTTCAAAACCCCCAGCCGCTTGAGAGTTTTTTTATCGGAGTGATTTCCAATTTGGCAGAGCAGCTCGTAGGCGTCCTTCTTAAAATCCAGCAGATCATATACATCCACCAGTACATCTTTGGCCTGTTTATCCCCGCTCTGTTCCAGTTCCACCTTAAAAGCGTAGAGGGCACGGACGCTGTCCGGATTTCCTTGTGTCTGGCAAAATTGCTTTTGGAGCTCAATGTATCGTTTTAAGTATTCATTCATGAACACATCCTCTTCATCAATCCCACCAGAAGTACCATACAGTGGACTGCCGCAGCACATCGGCCAGAGCGCCCACCGTGGCATCATCCGGATCCTGATCCACCACATCCGGACAGAAACCATACTGCTGCGCGGCTGCCTCCATAGCTTTCTCTTCCGGGACGGGGGCCGGGAGCAGGAACTCCAGCTCATCGTGGCTCATGGCGGCAGGCGCCGCGCTGTACTGTTCGAACCAGTATTTGGCCGCCGCCATCAGCTCAGGAGTATCAGGACACTCGTTCCAGTTTCCGAAAGGCAGCCAGGCGAAAATCTCCCAAGGGTCCTTCACCGGGATTTTTGCCAGAATGAGGGGATAGGTCATGCTGCTATCGGAATCCCAGTAGCTGGAAAAACGGTCATTGTCATAGCCGCCCTTCATTTCACCCAGGATTTCCTCGTCCCAGTCCATATCGTCATCCTCGGCATCTTCCTTGCGCTGGTCAATGAGCTCCTCCAGAACGGCTTTTCCATCCTTGACAGGGGCAGACAGCATCTTCTTCCGATATTCGGCCACCTTGTCCGGGTCAAAGGTATAGTCATCCTCGCCGTCGCTGTCCGGGTCGGAATTCATCACCAGGCACTCCCACAGGGTTTCGTCATCCGCCCTGATGAGTACCGGCACAAAGCCTTCCTGAATACTGTCCCGCTTGGCATAGCTGTAAGCCGCCATGATGGGATCATCATCCTTCATGGAAGGGAAATAGGTGCATTCACAGTCCAGATACTCCATCAAAGCCCTGGCCAGTTCCGAAGGCTCCAGCGTGTCCTCATCAAA
Source organism: Angelakisella massiliensis (assembly GCF_900104675.1). Classification (GTDB taxonomy): domain Bacteria; phylum Bacillota; class Clostridia; order Oscillospirales; family Ruminococcaceae; genus Angelakisella; species Angelakisella massiliensis. Next base: position 1,636,848 of record NZ_LT629945.1, read on the forward strand.
GTCCTGCCCCTGCCAGTTGATAAAACGTTTTTCGATCACCTCTGCCATGGCCTGATAGTAGTCCTCGTCAAAGGGGATGAACAGGTAGGCTTCATCCTGGATCTCATCGGAGTAGTTGCGCTCCTGACCGATGACGCTGATGGCATAGTTGTCAATATCGCTGGGGAAATAGGGACTGTCCGGTTCTCCATAGTAGTAGGAGGCAAAGGCCCGGCCTTTCTGGTTGAACAGAGGTCCCACCAGCTGGCCGTCCAGCTCATCCCGGAGAAAGACCCGAAGATCCACACCGGCAGGATCGGACTTGACCTTCTGTACCACTTGGCCGTATTCCGCCAGAAATTCTTCTCCCATCAGGTCGTGCTCCATGCACCAGCGCAGATAGATGGCCATGTGATTGTAGGCGCTGATTTCCTCCACCGGAAGGTCTTTTTCCTCAATGGTTTCCAGATGCCAGGCCGCGTCGTCCATTTCCACAATATAATCCTCTTCACCGCCTGCCAGAGTGCCCATGGTGATGGCGTTGGGGCGGGCAGTGTCTGTAACGAAACTGATGCCTTCCATTTTGTCCAGCAAGGCGTCCGTGCCATGCTTCATCTTATACTCCAATTCCTCCCGGTAAAGGGGGAGCACCTGATAGAAGTTGACCTCCTCGCCGCTTGGCAGGGTACAGACCTCGCTGCCATCTTCGGCGTCCTGGGGACTGATCAGAATGGCGGCGCACAGCTTTGTGTCCTTTGCAAAGTCCTCCTCATTGTCCATGGTATGGCCGAAGCCCAGCCAGGTATCGCTGGCAATGGGCAGGCGGGCCAGGGTTTTCAGCAGACGGATGGGCCAGTACCACCGCTCCTTCTTCAGCTCTTCCTTTTTCAGCTTCCAGTCCTTCGGCAGGGCGATGGTCAGTTCCGCCCGCTCCAGCTTGTACTCCGCCAGTTCTGCCGGCACATTCATCCGGTGGGCGCCCATGCCCATTGTGACCAGAGTATAGTAGTCCCGATCCCCGGAGGGCGGCACCACGCAGATATCCACATGGATGTCCGGGGAAGACAGCTCATGGAACACATTCTCAAACTTGCCGAAGTACTGCTGGATGTGCCCTTCGATGACCTCCATCTCCTCCTGGGTGTAAACCTCGGAAACACCGGATTGTTCATTCTGGGGTTCCTCACCATCCGGGCCGTCCTCACTGTCATCACCCGGATCGCCGTCCGATGATGTCCAGGAGATTTTCAGGGTCATCTGCTCCTCCGGCAGGCCGACGCCGGGGCTGCGGGTGATGGTGTGCTTATCGTCTGCGGCAAAGCCGATAGTCTCGCCATCGTGGAGCTCCACATCGTTCTCCAGCACATAGGATACCAGGCTGGCCAAAAAGTCCCGCAGATCGCCGGGATTGGCATCGGCGCCCAACACCTCCATTTCATCTTTGCCAAATGAATCCATACCGTAGGTGTAGCCGTTCATGCCGTTCTCATCCCGCCACAGGCCGAACCAGATCCAGTTGAAGATAGGCAGCTCGTCCTCCTTCATCATATCGGCAAAGCCCTCATAGAAACGGGGCTCAAACACCACGCCGCTGGTATAGATGCCGGTGGCATAGTTCTGCCGGCAGCAGGCGGCCGCCAACTTTGTGAAGAGCTTGCCCTTCTCCAGCAGATCTTCCTCTTTGCCCAGCACCGCCACCATCAGGTGGGCGCGGTGTTCCCTGGCAATTTTGACCGCATCCTCCCACATATAGTTGTTTTCGGCATTGGCCTCCGCCTCGCCGCCTGGGATGGGGCAGGTCACCAGACTGACAGCGGCGATCATGTCGCCCACTTCAAACACCAGGGCATCGTCGCTCTTGTCCTCGCTTGCGTCATATTCATCCACGGTGATATCCCATTTTTCCTTCATGTCCCGGATGAACTGCTCCTTGTCCCACTTGCCCTTGGACAGCAGAACAAAACCGGTGAAAACGCCCCTGTGGTCCGTGTCATTCTCGTCCTCGTCCTCTGCCTCGGCCCGCTTTTCGATCTCCTCCTGACACGCCTGGATTACCGCTTGGGCGTCCTCGTCCTCCGGGTCCAGTTCCGCCCACCGCTGGGCGTAAGGGATGGCTTTTTCCTCCTGGCCGTGGAGATACTGATAGGCATAAGCCATCCGCATATTCCACTGGGCCTTGTCCTGACCTTCCTCCCGGACGGCCTCCAGCGCCTCAATGGCCCGCAGCAGGGCCTTGTCTCCCTTATAGTTGGGGGTGCCTTCCTGATGGTCGCCCAGGATGGCGTAGTTTTCCAGCGCCCGTGCCATGGCGTAGGCAATGCGGTAGTCCCGCCAATCCTCAGGGATGGCATTCAACGCCTGAATACAGCGGATGTACTCGTCCTCATCGTTCCACTGCTCGATCTGTGCGAAGAAGTCTTCCTCATTCTGTGGGGTGTAAGGGATATAGTCCATGCCTGTCAATGTTTCGTCCAGTTCGTCCTCCTGTTCATCGGCATCCTCAGGGTCCGGGTTATTGTTCTGGGGATTTTTCAGACTCACAGAGGCAGCCTCCCGACGGAAGGTGTGGAAACTGGCCCAGGGCATATCGCTGTCCTCAAAGAATTTCTTGGCCATCTGGAGCGCTGTGCGGATGTCCCAGGCGATAAAGTCCACATAGCCGCAGTAGAGGCCGGTGGCTCCGCCGGTGAGGGTGAGCACTTCCGGGCCGTCCCCGGTGGTGAACAATTCCTCCAGTTTGTCCCGGAAGTCGAAGATTTTTTCCGTTCCTTCCTCCTCCCGCAGGGTATCCAGGGGATAGCAGAAGAAGCCCCCCACCGCGCCGTCGGCATGGAGATCGTCCATAAAGTCGTTGTCGGCGTTCAGGTAACCGTTAATGAGCGGTACGCAGTTGGTGGAACCGGCAATCACATCCAGCCGCCAGTCGGCATCCGGGTCCTCATTGGGCTCCATTTTGTAGCCAGTGTAGGTTTCCAGATACGCCTCCGGGTCAGTGGAGAGCTCCAGCCCCTTTTCCCGCAGCTTGTCTGGCAGCTGAGACATGAGGACGGCCGGTTCTCCTTTGGGGGCCTTCAGTACATCAAAGCTGTCTATGTACCGCATATGAGGGATTTCCCCCAGCACCTGATCGGTGAGGGTGGTGAGCATCCACCAGACCCAGCTTTCCGCCTCCTGGAGCATGGGCAGCAGCTTTTCACAGTAGACGGAGATGGCAAAACGTTTTTCGTCCTGCTGTTCCAGCCAGACCTGTACATCATCGCCGGAGACATCCCACCCATCATAGGCACGAAGGCCGATGTTTTGGCTGGGCTGGCGGCCCACCAGGATGTTCCAGTGCTCCAGCACCTCCTTGGGAGCCTGCTTCTGGAAGTAGACCAGTTCAAACAGTTTGACCTTGTCGCTCTCTGGGGTAAGGATCAGCTCATACTTTTCGCCGTTAAAACCCATCTCAAAAGAGATGTCATCAAAAGCCAGGCGCAGAATCGCCTCGCACTGCTTAATCAGTTCCTCCCCCCGCTCATGTTTTTTGTCCTCATCCATGATGGTACGCAGCTGGACCTCCTGGGCGGTAAAAGTCTTCCATGCCGATTCTGTCCGCTCCCGGAAACACGCCGAGAACTGCGGCAGAGAAATGCCCTTCTTGCACCAGTCGATCAGTTCCTCAATGTCCTGACGGGTGTTGAGCTTGGGATCATCACCGGGATGCAGTTCCAGAGCTTTTTCAAAATACCGCAGAGCGCGGCCCTCCTGATCCAGATAATAATAGGCATACCCCATGCGGAAATTCCAGGAATAAGTGTCTCCCAGTGCCTCCTCATGGGACTGCATCAGTTCCAGTGCCTTTCGCAGCAGCTTTCTGCATTGCGGATTTCCAGGGTTCCCTAAATTATTATAGGCCCGGGCCAGTTCCATATCGATTTCCGGGGTATGCTCCTGGGCGGGGATGGCTTCCAGCGCGTCAACGATCTTCTGGTGTTCGTCCTTCTCATGCCATTTCTGGCACTGCTTCAAAATATCCATATCCTGGTCCTCCTCATCCTGTTCCGGTTTCCAGTCTTTGATTTGCTGAAACTCGCCGTTCTCATCCCGCTCGAAGGCGCAGGGAGCGGGCGTATGCAGCAGCGGAATGATGTCGGGATCGTCATTGCAGATTGTGTTCAGCTTGTAAAGCCCGGCATTGCTGGGGTCGTCCATGTACTCGTCGCTCTCATCGCCGGCGGTGAAGCGCCAGCCGCTGTCCCAGTCGCCGTCCGGCTCCTCCCGGTAGCAGTGGCCCACCTTGCATCCCTCCACCGTGATGCGGTTGGTGGCGATGCAGCCGTCGGCTTTCTCCCAGTCGGTCAGCAGATTTTTCATGTCTTCTGCCTTCACATGGTAGTTCCGGCTGCGGCCGGCGGCCTCGTACAGTTCCTTCCGCAGGGCCCCCACATCCCGAGCCATCTCCTGGATCTCCTCGTCATCCATCATTTCATAGAGATCATAGGACAGGGGATTCTGGGCGAAATCCGCCAGGGCTTTGTTCATGGCGCTGTGTTCCTCTGCCGTGGCGGTGATGCGGATACGGCGGGAGGGAGTGTTGTACTCGTCCAGATCGTGGAGGTTCACACTGCCGCTGACGCTGCACTCCAGGAGGATGGCGGCCAGATCGGTGATTACATCAATGGCAAAATGAAAATCCATCTCCACGCCGTCCGAATGGGTGAATTCCAGATACTCCACCGTTTGACGGAAGTCCCAGTTCTGTTTGTCCAGCCCGATTTTGGCAAAAATCTCATTGAGAGGGATCTCCTCTTTCTTCTGGTCCTCCAAAAAGGCCACAAGGTTCAGGCTGTCATCCGAGCCTCCGATGTAGTTGCCCCAGTATTTGCTGATATACATCATTTACGCCTCCTGTTCCGAAACCGCCCTGTGATGGGCCGGTGTGAATATGCCGACTGTTTCTGATGGAATTTTCCGCTGTTATTGTCAGAAAGGAAATCGGCTTGCGACAGATTCTGCCTCCGTACGATTTCCTCTCCCATCAGTTCAACGAACTCTGAAATCTATCGCCGAATGTTCCCATACATATTTCCTGAAAGTATGCTTGCGTTTTTCCTTGTCACTCCTCACTTTCTGCGAGAATTTGTATCTTTCTTTGTTTTCAGAAATAGCTGAACCAAAAAAGAAAACCCATGATCTTTAATATAGCGTACATTATGTCCCATAAAAATCCCTGTTTGGACTGTGCCGCCTCCATTTTTATGAGCGGAATTGTCCCGCATCCATTGATAAGATCAGGCCGCGGTTCGCCAGCAGCTCCTCCAGCTTTTGGGCCAGCGCTTCCACAATGGCGTGACAGGGATTTTCGTATCCCACAACCTCCAGCTGCTGCAGTTCCACGCAGTGGAGCGTTCCATAAAAGCTCAGCATAAAGTCCGTCAGTTGGCTGATCATTCGATAGCCATCCATATTGTCCGCATCTGTCTGTCCCTCTTTGGCGGTCATCAGCCCAATGATTCCCACCGCTACGGTGAAGGCTCCGCAGCAGGACTGCTCGGTTTGCATTCCCAGTCCCATAACAGAGAACATCTTCCGGGCTTCCTCTGACAGATTCAGCTGATAATACTCATTGCAGGCCATGAACATCGCCTCGGCGCAGGTCAGGCTTGTGCCGATGTGATAGCTGTTTACCAACTCATATAATTTCATGCTTTTCATACACTACTCCAATCACATGGCCGACAGACTTCTCCTGGCAGACTGCCGCCGTATTTTTCGCTGGGCGTCACACAGGTTTTTACCGGATCAGTTCCCAAAGGGATCATCTGTAAAAACGACAGAAATTCCTATGTGTAGGCAGGTGTATTCTAAGTTCATCATCTCTGCCGCTGCTCAGAAGACAAAAAATGCCCTGCGGCGCACTGTCACTTGGACAGGATGCCGCAAGGCGTGAAAAGGCCGCAAAAGGGGACCCCCCACCTGTCTGGGATGAGGGTTCCCCGGTGACCGCTCTTACTTTTTGATCTGGAGGGCAGTTGGAAAAATGCTGCCCGGAGCCGCTGTTCATCAAGATCATACCTCTTTGCCGCCCATGGAAACAAAAATTTCCCGGGAGGTTTCTGGTCTTATGCCGATGATCCTACGCTGCGCAGTGCCACGCTCAAAAAGAGGAGCACTGCAACAACCTGTTTTGTTTCCAGGCGCTTTCCCCTTGGCTGAAGGTGGGAAAAGATCCTGCCGGCGCAGCGTGATACCACAGAGATTACTTTTGTACAGATATGTTTGTTTTTAAGGCAAGTATAGCATACTGTATTGTAATTTTCCATAGAAACATTTAAATTTTATTGCTTATAAGCCTAAAAAAATACATATGTGCATTTCAACTTTTCTTTGAGGAATAGTATCCTTAAACAAAGAGGTGATGGGATGGCAGCGGAAAAAATCAACATTCTGTTTGGAAAGCATTTGAAAAAAATCCGGGCTCAGAAGGGGCTGAACCAGGATGACGTCGCCGCTATGTGTGGAATCGATCCCACCTCTATCAGCAGGCTGGAAAGGGGAGAAACCAACGCCACGCTGACCACATTGTTCCGGCTGTCAAAGGGCTTGTGCATTCCTATGCGTGATTTGGTGGATGTGGAACAAACCTGTTATACTGAAATGATCGATGATGATTTGATTTTTGAGCTGCGGATGCAGTTGGGGCAGCTGACCGACCAGGAGCAGCAATTTGTGCTGGAGTTTATTCAGCGCTTTGTTCAGCTTAAAAGCCGCTCATAGCGTGTGGCGGAAATTCTTTTGCGCCTTATTTGCGGGGGTTATTTTCCCCAGCTTTTGCAGTAAACAAATATAGAAGGGGTCTGTCATACGGAATGTACGGCAGACCCCTTCTGTTTTGATTTAGTGCTGGATGAAGTTATATCCCCGAATATGTGAAATCCAGCAGAACTTCCCATGGGCTCCTGTTATAATTTGCGTCAAAAGGCGGGAGTGCTGTTATGAAGCTGTGCCCCTGAAGAGGAGCGTTCTTCTGGGGGCAGGTATTTTACGCAGAGGTTGTTTTGATTGCCAGCTGTCAGAAAGCTGCTGAGGGCTTTGGGGAAATCTAACAGTCAAAGACAGCGCCAGGGTATCGGTGACGATTTTGGGGCCTGTCCCGCTCAAAGAAGGATTTTTCCGTCCACTGAAATGGTGATGACCTGCCAGGGAATCAGTTTGCCGCTGGCCTTCAGGGCTTTTTTTACAGCCGCTTCCAGACCACCGCAGCAGGGAACCTCCATACGCACTACCGACACGCTTTGGATGTTGTTGTTTTGGAGAATTTGGGTCAGTTTTTCGCTATAGTCTACGCTGTCCAGCTTGGGACAGCCGATCAGGGTAATTCTGCCTCTCATCATTTCCTGGTGAAGATTGGCGTAAGCGTAAGCGGTACAGTCTGCCGCGATCAGCAGATCTGCTCCGTTAAAATAGGGAGCGTTTACCGGAACCAGCTTGATCTGGCAGGGCCATTGTCCCAGCTGCGAGCTGCCGGAAGGGACAGCAGCAGGGGCGGGGGCGGGAGCAGTCTCCTGGTGATGGAGCAGCATAGAGCGGCTCCCGGGACAGCCGGAATGGCCGCCGCTTTGTTTCTGCCGCTCCAGTACCGCCTGCTGATCGTAAGCCGCAGCTTCCCGCTCCACAAATGTAATGGCTCCAGTGGGGCAGGCGGGCAGACAATCTCCCAAACCATCGCAATAGTCATCCCGCAGCAGCTTTGCCTTGCCATCCACCATACCGATGGCGCCTTCATGGCAGGCCTGGGCACAAGCGCCGCATCCGTTGCATTTATCCTCGTTAATATGAATGATTCTGCGTATCATATAATTGAACCTCCTTGTTTTCTTGACTGTAGTATAATACAATAGAAAATGAAAATATGTGGTTATAACCACAAAAAGGGGCTTTTTTAATGTTTCCACCACCTTATCCGGTCTTTCAGGATATTACAGCGGAAGAATATGAAGAAATGCTTTGCTGTGGCTGCATCCGTGCGGCGGAATATAAAAAGGATACCGTTGTGCTCCACATAGGAGACCGAACAAAGGAATTCGGGATTTTGGTTTCAGGTGAAATTTATATTGAAAATATTGATTTGTGGGGAAATCGTTTGATTCTGCATCAAATTTCTCCTGGAGGGGCTTTTGCGGAAACCTATGCCTTCTGCGATGTGCCCATGATGGTGGATGTAACCGCTGTACAGGATTGTACCATCCTGTTTGTCCATTTAGGCATCTTGCAGACCCCTTGTCATCAATCGAAATCCTGGTATAAAAAACTGATTTATAACTTGCTGATTTTATCCACAAACAAAAATCTTCTTTGGTCCAACCGGGTGTTCTGTATCACACCAAAGCACATCCGGGCAAAGGTGATGACCTATCTTTCCTCAGAGGCCATCAGGCGGGGACAGAGGGAGTTCACCATTCCTTTTGACCGCCAGCAGATGGCGGACTATCTGAATGTGGAGCGAAGCGCTTTATCCAAGGAGCTGGGGCGGATGAAAAAGGATGGTATCCTGACCTTTCGCAAAAATCATTTTTGTCTGCTCAAGCTGGATGATTATCATGGAAACAAATAGAGCTATCGGTTTGATACACAAAAAAGCGCTGCTCTGAGAGAAGCCGTCCATGATTTATACAGCGGCGCACAGAACCCAGTTTGGCCTGAATATGCCGGCTTTTTAAATGACCGGCACCATGGAAGAGACTGAAAGAATGTTGACTTGAATCGTAAATCTATGCTATAAGTGTAACAGTTCTTCATGGAAAAATGGGAGTAAGGCAGCCGGGGATGAAACGGTATAAAATTTGGGGACAGGTGAAGGGCACGGTCTGAAAATAAAAAATCCCGTAACCGAAGCACCGGAAACGAGACAAAGGAGGACAAATATGGACAGAAGAGAAATTTATCAAAGAGTGGATCATACCCTTTTAAAACAGTATGCCACCTGGGAAGAAATTCGTCAGATCTGCGATGACGCCGCGGCCTATCAAACCGCTTCGGTGTGTATTCCTCCCTGTTATGTCAAACAGGCTGCGGATTACCTCCAGGGTCGTGTCACTGTTTGTACCGTAGTGGGCTTCCCCAACGGCAATTGTACAACAGGCACCAAGGTTTATGAAACCAAAGAGGCTATTGCCAATGGAGCCGGGGAGATTGATATGGTGATCAATATCGGCTGGCTCAAGGAAGGAAACACCCAGGCGGTTTTGGAAGAGATCCAGGCTTTGAAAGCGGTCTGCGGAGAGCGGGTGCTCAAGGTGATCATAGAAACCTGTCTGCTGACCGAGGCGGAAAAAATCGAGATGTGCCGCATCGTTACACAATCCGGTGCGGACTATATCAAAACCTCCACCGGTTTTTCTACCGCCGGGGCCACCTTCGCGGACATAGAGCTGTTTGCCAAATATGTGGGGCCCGGGGTGAAAATCAAGGCCGCCGGAGGGATCTCTTCCTTTGAAGACGCGGAGCGTTTTATCCAGCTGGGGGCCTCCCGCCTGGGGACCAGCCGGATTATCCAGCTGGCCAAGGCGGAGACAGAGGCAGGGGCACCCCACAGCGGCAATGACTATTGAGTGCCCCGCATCTTCCATCCATTAAAAGCAGGGGAAAGCCCGCTGCTGTCAGGTTCAGAGCTTGACTTACAGGGTGCCTTTTTGGAGGATGAGACAACCATACAGGGAAGTCTCTCCGGTGGCTACCACGGCATAAGCGTGTTCGGCCTCTTTGTAAAAACCGAATCGCTCAACCATGCCGATGCAGTCGTCACCCCGGTCGTCATGGGCCGCCACAATGGCACGATACTCGTCCCAAATGGGAGTGGGAATATCCTTGTCGCACTCCTGCTTGTCAATAATCAGCACAGGCTTTGAAACGGAACGGTCCAGCGGGAAGAATTGCAGGATAGCGTCCAGAAGCTGTGTGGCTCTGACGCCGTCCGCCCGCACCACGATACTGTGCTTGGCGCTGGAAGCGGAGGGATAGAAAGCGTCGGCGATAACCAAGGTGTCTCCGTGGCCCATTTCAGCCAACACCTTCAGCAGTTCCGGGGAAATACAGGAGGGAATACCTCTTAACATGGAATAACCACCTTTCTGTTTTTTTATGATGTCATAGCATACGAACACGCCGAAAACGGTTCGATTGTACCGAATAAGCTGTGTCGGTTGTCCTCATGACCCGATTTTTGGATTTGAGGCGGCATCCCGACGAAACAGGTTTGCTCAAAAAAGAAAACTTTCATCATACTTGCATCGGGCGAGTAAGGAGAGATGCTTTTTTATGCTTTCAAACTTTTACGGAGGGATTTATAGAAAAAATAAGCCTGTCTCAAATGGCTTTCTGTCATGACGCTCCCTGGGGAAATGTTCTTGTACAGGACGTCATTAACCGCAAAAAATAAAACGAAATCCTAAAAATAAATAACAGACACCCCTTGATGCAGAAAAATGCTGTGTGAAGGGGTGTCTTTCTATGAGCCCAAAATGAAACGACAAAAGGTGATGAAAAAAGCACAATTATAAATCCGGCAGAAAACAGGAGCGCTGAAATGCTTTTGTGAGATGCAGGGGGGACACTTTCCGGCAGATGGCTCAGTATCTGCCGCGGAGATGATAAAAGCGGCCCCAATATTATTTTCTGTAATTTTTCCGCACTTCGTCCAGATAACCGTATACGGTCACCGAAGAAATATTCATTTTTGCGGCAACCTTTTCCACGCTTCCTTTAACCAGAAAAACACCCTTCTCATCCATAAAGGAAATGATTTCAAGACGTTCACGCTTGGTCATTTTTTGTGTTTCCACACTCTTCAGGATGCTGTCGATCAGATCGTCCAATACCTGACCAACACTGCTTACCACATTGTCCTTGGCTCCGTTTGCCGTCACGGATGTTGCGAGAAACTCTTCCATCGCGCTGTACAGGGTTTCCATAGGGGTGATGTCATAGTTGATGCAGAGCGCGCCGATCACCCTTCCCTGGGCGTTACGAATCAGGCTGGTGCTGGATTTGATTTTTTTCCCATCCTCCGTCACAAAGGTGTAGTTGCCCCGGTAGTCGTCAGACAGGCTTCCCGAAAGCAAGACGTCCTTGATCAGGTGATCAAAGCTTTGTCCGATGCTGCGTCCTGTAACGGTATTGTTGCAGACAAATACCACTGAATGTTGGGGAACAGCAAGATCATGGAGCACGACTTCGCAGTTGTTCCCAAAGGTGGAAACGATCATTTTGGCGGTGGGAATAAACTGCTTCAGTTCCGGACTGATGTTGTCGCTTGATATAAAATTCATACAGACCTCTCAATGTAGTCAAATAGTAAAACAGGTTCAATAAAATTTTTTATTTTCTTCATTATATCAAGGCCACTATAAAATGTAAAGTTTGGGGGAGAAGGCCTGCCGCTGAAATTTCATTGCGGCAGATACCTGTCTCCCCCAAAAAATCGTTGTGGAATTTAACGCTGTACGGTGTGAAAAGTGATGATGGATCTTGTACAGCACATATGAAACGGTAAAGAATTATTTATTTGGATTTTCCGCGGCAGTCTACAGGAATGGTTCCCACCACAGCCCCATTGGAGACCAGCACAGCCTCATCGTAAAGATTTACGGTGGGGCAAACATGACTGGGAATCACTTCGATTTTATCTCCTACCTGAACGGTTTTGGAAAATTCCGAATCATAAATCAGTCCATGCTCATCAAACAATCCGGCGATGCGGACATTGTTGGAATCTTTGACATACCCAAATCCCGCTGTGGCACAAATTCCGCTGTCACGGTTTTGGCTGACCAAAGCCTTGGCGCCGGCGTCCAGCACAACACGTTCCTCAGTAGGCTTGGAGATGATGGTGGTCAGCACCGTTGCGGCGCAGTGAGAGAAATCCCCGATGGCGCTGGCTTGTCCCAGATCGAAAAATATATAGGTACCCAGGCGCAGTTCGGTGATCCCTTCCAGAAAAGATCCGTTCATGATGGAAGGAGTAGCACCGATACTGACAGTGTCGATATCGGCGCCCAGCTGACGCATCCGGTCGGCGGCCCGCAGGGTGCGGCGGTATGCCTCTTCTGCTTTTTTGACACAATCATCCCGGTTGGAGGCTTTATAAGTATGTCCCTCGTGAGAGAAAATTCCTTTCAGAACCACATGCTTCTTGGTAAGAATATATTCCACCAATGTATCCAGCTGCTCATCGGTAATGATTCCGCTGCGGTTTTCTCCCACCTCATATTCCATCAGGACTTCCAAAGGCTTCTCTTCCTGCGCGAAGACCTTTTCGATCTGATCGATTTGATAAATGTTATCCACGCCTACACGGATATGAATCTTTTGGTGAAGCTGGCGGACCCTCTCATATTTGGATTCACCCATAATTTCGTTTGCAATAAAAATATCCTTGATTCCTGCCGCGGCCATCACTTCCGCCTCGCCGATTTTTGCGCAGGCAATACCTGCGGCGCCGGCTTCCATCTGTTTTTTGGCAAAGTAGGTCATGCGGTGGGTTTTGATATGGGGACGGAGATCAACTCCCAATTCATTGGCCCGCTGCTGCATCATCTGAATGTTTTCCATTGCCCGGTCCAGATCAATGATCAGGGAAGGGGTATCGATCATTTGGTACATCTGTTTCATAGTATCCTCCTTGGTTACCCACAATAGGAAAGGTGCGAAACGCCTTTCAGGTCCAGATGTATCCCCGGAAAGGTTTTTCTCTGCGATTAATACATCTGCCCATATAAAAATTTATGAGAGGCATACAGGAAGAGAAAAAACGGCGCCGTCAAGGCTGCGCAGCGAAGGCAAGCTGACGCTTGTCCAGGACGCAAACGCAGACAACGGCTGCTTTTTTTATTCCGTTCAGCGGTTTTGCCCTTTGTCCACTGGTGGGTATGATTGATAAATAATTTTCTTTATTTATATTAGCATTGAAAAGTCCAAAGTTCAATATTAAATTATCCTAAACTTAATAAAAGATTATATAAATTTGGCTGTCTTCTTTTATTTATTCTGCGAAAAAACCGGATATTTTAAAGAAAATCATATTTTTTTATTGACTTTCGGAAAAAATATTCTATTATTGAGATAAATTTATCTCACTTTCACCAGCGGTGAAGGGGTAAGAGAAATTGGAGGTGTAAAACGGTGGATTATTTTGAGATCGTCAAACAGTCTGTACACTCTCATCAGGAGATGCTCTGCCAGCTGAGTGACCACATCTGGGATTTGGCGGAAACAAAGTTCGAGGAATATCAGTCCTCAGATTTCTATTGCAGGGTTTTGGAAGAAAATGGATTTGCAGTACAGCGGGGCATTGGAGGCTTGCCTACAGCCTTCAAAGGCAGCTTTGGAACAGGAAAACCTGTAATAGGATATTTGGGAGAGTTTGACGCACTGCCCGGACTGGACCAGAAGGCGGGCAGCTGCATTCAGGAGCCTTCCGGAAACGCTCACACCAGCGGGCATGGATGCGGCCACCATATTTTAGGCGGAGGAGCGTTTGGGGCGGCCTTGGCGCTCAAGGACTACCTGATCCAAACCGGACGCTCCGGAACGGTTATTTTTTATGGATGCCCGGCGGAGGAAGGCGGTTCGGGAAAGGCCTGGATGGTACGGGAACACGTCTTTGATGAATGTGACGCTTTGTTCAGCTGGCATCCCGGAAACACCAATATGGTACTTCCCAGAATATTCCTGGCCTCCATCCAGTCTGTTTTTACCTTCAAAGGGGTAGCAGCTCACGCCGCCGCCTGTCCTCATTTGGGCCGGAGCGCTCTGGATGCTGTGGAACTGATGAATGTGGGCGTCAATTTCCTTCGGGAACATGTCCCCACCGACGTCAAGATGCATTATGCCATCACCGACGCGGGAGGCAACGCCGCCAATATTGTGCAGGCTCACGCATCGGTACTGTACCAGCTGAGGGCCCCCAGAATGTCGGAGGTCAACAGCGTCTACGAGCGGGTTAAACGAATTGCTCAGGGTGCAGCTATGATGACGGATACAACAGTGGAGGTGAAGTTTAACCGCTGCTGCAGTGATCAGCGTCTCATTCCAGCTCTGGATGAAATTGTTTATGAGAACCTGCTCCGGGCCGGACCGGTACCTGTGGATCAGCAGGATATTGATTTTGCCAGAGAAATCAGAAAGACCTTTGCTCCCGATGTTTTTGACTCTGACGCCCGTGACCTGGCCAAGCGCTATGGCAAGGAGGGCGCGAAATGCGGCCAGATGATTCAAGACCGGGAGATTGTAGATGTTATCCCGCCGCTGGAAACCGAGGCTGAGGTAAGCTTTGCATCATCCGATGTGGGGGATGTCAGCCAGGTAAAGCCTGTTTCTCAAATCATGGTGTCGTGTTTTGCCAAGGATACCCCTGCTCATTCCTGGCAGCTGGTTGCCCAAGGTAAAAAGCCATTGGCCCATAAGGCGATGCTTCACACCAGCTTGGTCCTTGGAGCAAGCGGAGCTCGATTGATGGAAGATCCCGCTTTGCTGGAAAAGATCCAGGAACAGTTTGATGAAAGCTGCCAAAAGGACCCCTATACATGGCCTATTCCAGCGGATGCACAGCCTCCGCTGCCCACCCGCTGAGAGCACTATTTTCATAGCAAGAAACGGAGAACAGAAATGCAGATTATCAGAAGCGTAGACAGACTTAAATGCAACGGGCATTATGCTTTGGCAGTGGTGGAAGGCGGGAATGTTTACATTTCCGGGCAATTTTCCACAGACCCTGATACCGGAGAGAAAAAGTTTGGTCCCATTGAGCAAGAGGCACGGCAGGTTTTGAAAAATATCCAGCGAATTCTGCAGGCGGCAGGTTCCGATAAAAGCAAGGTGCTCAAATCCACGATTTATTTGGACAGCCTGCAGAACTGGGAAAAAATCGATCAAATCTACTCCGACTTTTTCGGAGACTGTTATCATGCCCGCACCATTGCCTGCGTCAAAGAACTTCATTATGGATTCAAGCTGGAAATGGATGTGATTGCCTCACTGTAAAAAAACAGGAAAGCTGCGTCTGTTTATATGATTTCAACATTCCGGGAATATTTTGCGAAATGAAGCTGGAAGTCAAAAGCTGTACGACTGCGCAATAGTGAAGCGGAATAAAAGCTGCGGAAAAATTTTTGCCTGATGCAGAATTTTTCAAGGGGACAAGCCATTGCTGTCTTCAACATAAGCATTTGTTATTTTACATATTGCTGTCCGGGAGCAGGTGTGTAAAATAAATATTTTTACTGAGCTGACCACAATATAGGAGGGTTTTTTATGCAAGAAACGACCAAGAAAAAAATGTCGATTCCACATTCCCTGACGATTATTGTTGTTGTGATGCTTCTGGCGTCCGTTCTTACTTATGTCATTCCTGCCGGCAGCTATGACCGTGTCGTCAATGAGGCGGGACAGACTGTTGTGGACCCCAATAGCTTTTATTATGTAGAGGCATCGCCGGTCAATCCTCTCTCCATTTTCAATTATGTGTATATTGGTTTGGATAACGCCAGAAGCATCATCTTCGTTCTGCTTGCAGCAGGAGGCGGACTGGGCATTGTTCTGGATACAGGTGTTTTCCAGGCTGCGGCCGGTTTTCTGAGCAGACGGACAAAAGGTAAGGAATCTCTGGTGATCGCGGCGCTGATGACCATCTTTTGTCTGCTCTGTGTACCAATCAATCTCAATACCTTCATTCCCTTTGCTTCCCTGGGAGTATTGATTGCGGCAAGCTTGGGGTTTGACGCAATCGTGGGCGTCTCCATCATTCTGCTGGGAGGCGCGGTAGGATTTTCCTGCGGCGCAATGAATCTTTCCAATACTGGTACCGCCCAGCAGCTGGCCGAACTGGATATCTTTTCCGGTATGGCATACCGCCTGTTCTGCATGATCCCCTTCCTGATCGCCACTATTTTGTATGTGCTGTGGTATGCCAAAAAGATCAAAAAGGATCCCACCAAGAGCTATGTTTATGGTGCCAAGCTGGAGAACAATTTCGACACCTCCAATATTCCTGAATTTACAAAGGCACATATCCTGCCGTCAATTGTAACTGCTTTGGGCATTGGGTACATCATTTATGTCGCTATTTTTAAATCCCTTACCAACCAGACTTCCACCACCATCTTCATTTATCTGGGCTTTATTGTTGGTATCGTAGCCCGTATGCCCATCAATAAAATCTGCCAGTCCTTTGTCAATGGCGCAAAGGGAATGTGCAGCACCGCAATGCTGCTGGGCTTTGCCTATGCCATCAGCGCGATCCTCACCGCGGGCAACGTTATGGATACAGTGGTTTACGCTTTGGCAAGCGCTTTGTCTTTGGTACCTGAGATCCTGCAGGCTCCCGCTATGTTCATGATGCATGTCATTGTCAACTTCTTCGTTACCTCCGGCAGCGGTCAGGCAGCCATCACCATGCCCATCTTTATCCCCGTTGCGGATCTGGTCCATATGAGCCGCCAAACTGCCGTGCTGGCTTTCAATTTCGGCGATGGATTCTGCAACTTTATTCTTCCTCATGCCGCTGCCACCATGGGATTTGTCGGTGCCGCCGGGATTCCCTTCTCCCGTTAGTTCAAGTTTGCCATCAAACTGTTTGCCATCTGGCTTGTGATCGGTTCTCTGCTTCTGATTTTGGCGACGGTAATTGGTTATGCATAACAGACGTCCAAACAAAGCTGTGTCCCGATAAAAGATCGGTACAGAACAATTAATTTGTATGTGAAAAGAGGGCTCTGTCCAGCGACAGAGCCCTCAGACTATAGAAAAACCTATTTTAAAGGGTAAATAAAATTCAAAACCATAAAAATCAGGACATGTGCCTGATTTTTATCCCACGACCCGCGCCCACCGGGGCGCGAAACCGGGGGTATCGATTCTGGTTTTGTCAGGAACCAGAATCGTATCCAGGGGGTATTGGATACCCCCTGGAAGCGTGTCGAATTTTTTCGACACGCTCAGGGCTCTGTCCAGCGACAGAGCCCTTTTACTGCATAATGAGGGCGTTCCCAAAATTCTGCGGTTGCCACCGTCCCAAAGCTGTCTTTATTGGTGAATCGCATTACAAAGCCCGGCTTTTCAGCCCTCTCCCTGACCGTCGCCATAGCCTTATGGATGAAACCGTTGGGATTATCCAGCCCCGGAATTTTTGCGGCATATTTATCAGGAAAGCCGGCAGCTCCTGCCATGGAATCTTTTCATCATTTATCTCCATTTCTCCTTCTGTCAAATGCTCCATTGGGCTTGCAGAAAATTCCATAAAATGCAAGATGCTGCCTTGACAAGCCTTTTGAAAAAACATATACTATAATATTAGACTGCTTCTTGTAAGGAGGATACGGTTATTGCTGATTTGGTGATTCTGGGCTCCATGCGCAAGCGCTTTTTGTTCACACTGCTGCTTGTTTTGGCGCTCGCCTTGACACTTGCCGCGGCAGTGCGCTATACTGTCCCCCTTGCTGCTATTCCTGAGACACAGGTGCGGCAGCTGGATACCGGCTGGTTTTGTCAGGATGGCGATTCCCTGACGCCGCTGTCCCCACTTCCCTGTGAACCGGATTTTTCCGGCAATACACTTACCCTTGTGCGCAGCCTCGCCGATGGGTCCACGGAGGATATGCTGGCGGTGCAGACCAGGTACCAGTCCCTGCGGGTTTGGGCGGATGATACCCTGATTTATGATGCCGCTCAGGGCAGAGAACATGCTTTGGGAAGTATGTGGCATTTCATTCCTTGTGAGGATTATGCCGGAGCATCCACTCTTCGGGTGGAATTTACGAGGTATGACCAAGGGGACGACGGGAAAATTTCCTCTATATTGCAGGGTCATCCGGATGCCCTTCGCCTCTATCTTCTGTCGGCCCATCTGCCTGCCATCATTGTGTGGATGAGCTGTATGCTGTTCGTGCTGCTGCTGACCGCTATTGGAGGATTTATGGCACTGCGCAGGATTGACGGCGCCCCGCTGGCGCTGATTCTGGCAGCTTTTATATTCCTGTCCGGCACATGGATTTTATTGGATTCCAAAGTAACTACTTTGGACGGCGGCAACTATGCGCTTACCTACTTTTTCAGTTACTGCGCATTTTATCTTCTGCCTGTTCCGCTGCTGGCTTATTCACAGCTTCTGCTGCAGCTGAACAGTAAGCCGCTGCGGCTGCTTACCTGGTTTGCCGCAGGCAATGCCGCTTTCTGGATGCTGCTTCATCTTTTGGACGTAATACCCATCCGCAAAACAGCGGTGAGTGTCCATCTCATTATCCTGATATTTGTGGCGCTGTTGGCCAGAGAGCTTTTCTGTCGGCGGACAGATCGCTTCCAGAGGCGGCTCGTCTGCGGCGTTTGGGGTATTTCCATTGTACTGGCTGTGGCTCTGGCGTCTATTGTTCTGGATTATGTCGGCATCCTGCCCAACACCAACAGCTCCGCGCTTTTTGTCTGGGGCCTGCTTGCCTTGATCCTCTCCATGATCATGGACACCATTTTGCAGATTGGCCAGCTGTGGCAGGAACAGCAGAAGATGCGTTTTTACCAACAACTGGCTACCCAGGATCGAATGACGCTGCTGTCCAACCGCAATGCCTACGAACTGCGGATGCGGGAACTTGTTTCCAACCCGCCCGCTGAGGTGGCTTTTGTCCTCTTTGATATCGACAAAATGAAGACCATCAACGATACCCATGGCCACCACTGCGGCGATCAGGTCATCACTATGGCTGCCCAATGCCTTTTGGATGTATTTGGTCCTTTGGGTGACTGTTACCGCATCGGAGGCGATGAGTTCTGCGTGATCCTCACCACATCGGAACCCATTGCCGGAAAACTGGCAGTTTTTGATAAGCTGGTGGCTTCCCGCAATCCTCACTCGTTCCCGGTGCGGGTGTCCCACGGATGGGCAGCGTGCCGCTTTGCCAAAGGCACAGCAGTATCGCTTGAGAATGTGGAAGGGATCAAGTCGGCGGCGGATGCAGACCTATACCGCAGCAAAAGAGCCGGTGAACCCAGCGAGGAACAACAATGAATAAAAAATGGATGATCTTTCTTTTAGGTGCTGCGGCGGTGCTTGCCGCAGCGGGTCTGCTGTTCTGGCGGCAGAGCAGCAGGCTGGAGATGGATTTTTCTTACAGCGGCGAAGCGTTTGGCAACCCGCTGATGGGTTATGCCCCTTCTGCCTGGCATGACGAGGTAGCTGAGGATGTGACGCTGCTGTATATGGATATCACCTGGCGGGAGCTGGAACCTGAGGAAGGGGTGTTCGACTGGGCCGCCATTGAGGAGGAGAACCAGCTGGAGCGCTGGCGGGCGGAGGGCAAGCATATCGTGCTGCGCTTTTTGTGTGACCTGCCCGGCGAAGAAGACCACCGGGATATTCCAGACTGGCTTTGGGAAAAAACCGGCGGTGCCGGGGAGGCCTATGCCAACTCTTATGGCCGCGGTTTTTCGCCGGATTACAGCCACCCGGAGTTCATCGCCTGTCACCAGCGGGCGGTGAAAGCACTGGGCGAGCGCTACGGCGGCGATGACTTTATCAGCTTCATCGAGCTGGGCAGTCTGGGCCATTGGGGTGAATGGCACATACACACCTCTGACGGACTGCCTCCCATGCCGGATCAGCAAGTGAGGGCCCAATACGTGGAGCACTGGGTTGCGGCTTTTCCCAACGCCCGCATTCTGATGCGCCGTCCCTTTGCGGAGGCGCAGGAGCACGGTTTGGGCCTGTACAACGATATGTCTGGCTACCCTGAAGCCACAGCCCAATGGCTGGACTGGATTTACCAGGGCGGGGAATATGACCAGACCGGTGAGGCGGACGCCCTTGTGCCCATGCCCGACGCCTGGAAGACCGCTCCGGTGGGCGGCGAGTTCACAAGCTCCCTGCCTATGGAGCAGATGCTGGATGAGCAGCTGGAGACCACTATCGCCCTTTTGCGGGATTCACATACCACCTTCCTGGGACCAAAAATCGCGGATGAGGAGTACCGGGAGGGTTATGATGCGGTACTTTTGAATCTGGGATACCGGCTCTGGATCTCCCAGGCAGACCTTTCTCCCGGGCTGCTGAAGGGGGTGGAGATCACGCTGACCTGGCAGAATAGCGGCGTCGCGCCCCTGTATGCTGATTGGCCGGTGTATCTTCAGTCTGTGGACGGGGATGGCCGGGTTTTGGAACAGGCAGAGGTGACGCTGCCCCTGTCCCAGCTGCTGCCCGGACAGATTATTCAGACCTCGACCGTTTTGCCCGACACAAAGCTTCGGGGATCCCACCGCTGCGCCGCTTTGCAGCTGGTGATTGTGGACCCGATGACCGGCCTGCCTGCGGTCCGCCTCGCCAACGGGGAGGCGGCGGGGGAGGAACGTGTGATGGTTTTGTGGAAAGCATTGTAACACACGCCGAAACAAAGCAGGAAAAAACGTCACTTTGCCCAGAGGACAGGAGCTTCACAGTCGCCGGATTTTATGCTATGATGTTTTATGTTATCAATATAAAACGTTGGCAAACACGGGTAAATCCGTGGACGCAAAGCCTTAGTGCCTAAACAGAGTTTTTCTGCATGGTTGACTGGCCGCAACAATGCTTGTTGCGGCCAGTTTTTTGTATAGAGGAGATTGGCTATGCTCACCGAATACGATGCTCTGATCATGAAAGAGACCGGCGGCGTGATATCCTTTGTCCATACAAAGATTTCCGCCGACAAAATGCCCGACACAATTAACGGCGAGAGCGGCCACCACATCTGCTATGTGAAGGTTTTGACCGAACTGATCGCCCGGGAACTGGTGCGGCAGACCGACCGCTATGATCTGGATGAAGAAAAGATCCAGCGGATTGCCCTGGCTTCCTGCCTGCACGACATTGGAAAATCCCGCATCCCCAAAGCCATTCTGGAAAAACGGGATATTCTGAGCCCTGTTGAATACGATATCGTAAAAAAACACACCACCTTCGGCGGGGAGATGCTTGAGCGCTTCGGCGGTACATTGGACCCCCAGACCAGAGCCTACGCGATGGATGTGTGTCTGTTCCACCATGAGCGTATTGACGGTACAGGCTATCCCCACGGGCTCAAGGATGATGAAATCCCCATCTGGGCGCAGATCGTTTCCATCGCTGATGCTTACGAGGCCATCACCTCGGAGCGCAGCTACAAAAAAGCGCTCTCCCGGGACGTGGCGCTGGAGATGATTTCCAACGGTATGTGCGGTGTGTTTGACCCGCTGTTGATCCAGTGTTTGATCCGTGTGGCGGACCACCGCCAGCTGGAGGATATCCGCAGCAGCCTTATGGCTTCCAGGGCTTTGTACGTCGATCCCTATTCGCTGCCCCCTAAAAAGGTGCTGCTGATGGGCAACCTGCGCTATGTTACCCCGCAGTTTCTCCAGGACAGCTTTCCTGACGCTCACATCTCCATCATCGGAAAATGTGCGGTGGACCCGGGCCGGGGCGTGAAGGTCTACGACGTTGAGATGCCCAACTACAAGGCAATTCTGAGTACTTACGATTTTGATCTCATTATCTATTTTGCCAACGAGCTGACCTATGACACTATCGCCCCCAGCGATACCGAGACGCTGCGCCAGGTGATGAAGGCGGGCAAATATCTTTCCGGTGAGACCAAGTTTCTCTACCTCTCCTCCCTGGACGCCGTCTTTGACAGCTCCAGCGACCGGGGTATCATCTCCGCCGCCAAGGAGAATGTCTGCCTGTACTGGGCGGAGCAGAACCATATTAACCTCAAGATCGTACGCATTCCCTACCTCTACAACGGAGCCGCAGAGGACGACTTTCTCCACGACCTGTTTGAGCAAATGCGTATTCGCCGTACAGTGCGCCTGCGGGAGTCCGAGACCTCCCAGCTGCACTTTCTCTCCCTGAGCGACCTGTCCGCGCTGATCGTTCGGCTGGCTGATTTATGGGCGCCGGGAGAGGGCGTACTTACGGTGAACGATGATTTTCATATCACCTTCGGCCAGCTGTGCAAGGAGCTGTCCCGGCTGGCGCCGGGTGTGACCTTCGAATTCACCGGCAAAAACCCACCCAAGCGGCTGGATCTGAAAAACACTGCCCTCAAGCAGCAGTACAGCTGGTTTGCCGCCGTCTCGCTGCTCACCGACCTGCCGGACGAATACCACGCTTACAAGGCCAGCCTCGGGTCCGCCGGCTCCCCATGGAAGAAGCTGAAGGCTCTTTGGGGGCGGCATTCCGCCGCGCTGCGTATTGTGGAAACAGTGCTGTTGTTTCTCCTTTGTGAATTTCTGGTGCAGCTCACCGATTCGGCACTGTTTTTCTCCCTTGTGGACTTCCGCCTGGCATACATTGTCATCATTGCCACCCTCTACGGCCTGCCCTATGGCATGGGTGCGGCCACCCTTTGCTCCATTTCCTGGATCGCGGCAAAGGTGCTGGACGGCACCAACTGGCTGACACTGTTTTATGAGCCCACCAACTGGCTCACCTTCATCTTTTTCTACCTGGTGGGGGGCATCTGCGGATATGTGAAGCTGAAAAAGGATGATCAGATCCGTTTCACCACTGAAGAAAACCGTCTTCTGGAGGAAAAGCTGTCCTTTACCCGCCAGATCTATGAGGATACCTTCCGGGAAAAGCAGGATCTGAAAAAGCAGATTATCGGTTCCAAGGACAGTTTCGGCAAGATCTTTGATATTACCCGTCAGCTGAATACCGTAGATTCCCGGGAACTGTATCTCAAAATCGTGGACAGCTTCGAGGGCATTCTGGAAAACAAGACCCTCAGCGTATATTCAGTGAGCCAGGATAGCGCCTTCGCCCGGCTGGAGGTGGCCTCCCGCAGCATCATGCACGACGTCTCACGCTCCATCTCTCTGGACACTTACGCTCCGGTGATGGAGGTGCTCAACCGGGGTGAGGTGTGGCGCAACACCCGCTTTCTGCCCCATATGCCCATGTTCGCCTGCGGTATCCGCCAGGACGACAAGCCCCTGCTGCTGATTTTTATCTGGAGCGCCCAGACGCACCAGCGCTCCCTGTATTATGTGAATCTGTTTCGCATTCTGTGCGATTTGACCCAGATGTCCTTTATCCGCGCCCACGAATACAGCCGCGCTATGCACGACCGGCAGTATGTGAGCCATACCATCCTGCAGAACGCCCCTACATTCCGCAATTCGCTGAATGTTTTCCAAGAGCTGCAAGAGCGGCGGGTGTTTCAGTTTTTGCAGCTGAAAGTGGACGCCGGCGGCCGCTCAAAAGAGGAGATGAGCGAGCTGCTTGCCCGGTGTGTGCGCACCAACGATGTGGCGGGTATTTTGGAGGACGGCAGCATCTGGCTGCTTTTGTCCCAGGCGGGGGATGAGGACCTGAAGTTCATTCTGCCCCGTTTCCAGCGTTTGGGCCTTTCGGCGCAGGTGGCCCAGGTGCCCGACTGGTGCGATATGCCGGTTCAGGAGGCTGTTCTGACGGAAATCACGGAGACGCCGCTGGAAGAGATTACGGATACGCCTCTGACAAAAATCCCGGAATCTTCCACGGCAAAGGAGCAAAAGAATCTTCCGGCAAAATCTCCCAGGATCCCGCCGACAGAAAAGCGCCCTGTTCCGCCGGTCAGAAAGGCGGCTCCGCAGCCTGCCCGCCGGTTCGCCGCGGCCCGCCGGACCAAATCAGCGAAGAACAAGCTCCGTTTGGGAAATCTTCTTGATTCGCTGCTGGGCGGACGCCGGTGGTGACGGGCGTTCCACGGAAAACCATTGACTGCGCAGAGGTAACAAAACAAAATGATTAGGTACGAAGTCATTTTTGGGGGCCTGATGCTCCTTCATCTGATCTGCTGCATCCTTATTTTCATTGGTATCCGGACCAGGGTGCTGAAGGTGCGCCGTCTGATGGTTCCGGTAGCTCTTCTGGTACCCTTTTGGGGCGAGATACTGGTACTGGTGCTGCATTTTCAGATCCTGTTCGGGCAGACCGACCTCAGCGAGGCGGGGGTAGAGAAGTTCCAGGTGGACTCGGAGCTCTACAAAGCCATCCAGCGGGATGAGAGCCGTGTTTCCAACTCCACTGTCGCTATGGAGGAGGCGCTGATTGTAAACACCCCCAAGGAGCGCCGCGCCCTCATTATGGATATCCTCAACGACAACCCCAAGGCCTATGTGGAATTTTTGAAGATGGCCGGCAACAACGATGACACCGAGGTGGTGCACTACGCCGTTACCGCCATGGTGAACATTGCCAAGGAAAACGATCAGACCCTTTGGGAACTGGAGGAAAAGTACACCCAAAATCCCGATGATCCGGTGCTGCTGGCGGACTACTGCGACTTTTTGTGGCGCTGTCTGGAGCAGGGATTGATGCAGGGCCAGGTGGAGCGGATGAACCGCAATCTGTTTGATACCCTCATCCAGAAGAAGATGCGCAGCGGCCCCGCTGTCGCGGCTGATTATCTGCGCTGCATCCAGAACAACATGGCCCTGAAAAACTATGTCGCGGTCGCCTCTTGTCTGGAGAGTGCCCGCCGGCTCTGGCCCCGCAATGAGGATTTTCTGATCCAGCAGATCCAGTACCTGGCAGATCTGGAGCGGGGTGAGGAGCTGCAGAAGCTGCTGCGCCAGCTGGAGGAAAAGGACTTGTATCTCACTGCCAAGGTAAAAGAGGTGGTCGCGTTTTGGAAAGACTGAGGGCAAAATTTGCCTCATTTGAATACAAGGGCCTTGCGGCCATCGTCCTGGTGTTTGCTCTTATGGCGGTAGTTCTGTTCGCCGAACGCAGCGGTATCCGATATCAGTATAACACCTTTTCGCTGTCATTCCTGCCCGCAGGCTCCACCTTGTCCAAGGCGGAGGCACTGGCCGGGGTTCCGCGGGACTGCCTGCTTTTGTATAACAGCGAACGCGCCGACAGCTGTATGGCACTGGAGGAGTTCGAGGTCATCCTCACCGACATGAAGGTGGGCCATGATACGGTGGACCTGGCCCGCACGGACGCCTACGCCTTCAAGGACTACAAGACGGCGGTGCTGCTGCTGAGCAACCTGTCGGATCTGGGGGACAAGCTCACCGAGCTGGACGAATGGGTCTATAACGGAGGCGGGGCGCTGCTGCCTTTGACCCTTTCCAAGGAAACCTACTTCTCGGTCATGGCGCCCAAGTTCGGCATTGTGGAGTCCTCTTACGATTATACTCTGGTGGAAGGTATCTATGTGACGGAGAGTTTCATGGCAGGCGGCGGCCGGGGCTTTGCCATCACCGACCCATGGAATTCGGCCCTCACCGTGCAGCTGGCGGAATCCGACCAGGTGAAGGTACACGCCTGCACCGACAACGAATGGAAGCTGCCGCTGATATGGGAGAGCCGTTATGGCAGCGGCCGTTTTGTGCTGGACAACTTTGGCATCTTCACCAAGGAGATGCGGGGGTTGTATGCCGCGTCCTACAGCCTGCTGACCTCCATTACCGTCTATCCGGTGATCAACGCCTCCTGCTTTTATCTGGATGACTTTCCCTCTCAGGTGCCATCGGGCAGCAACGAGTACATCTGGCGGGATTACGGCACGTCCACCCGGGATTTTTATGTGAACATCTGGTGGCCGGACATGATGAATCTGGCCGACCGTTACGGCCTCAAATACACCGGCCTTGCCATCCAGTGCTACGACGAACGGGTGGATGGCACCACCACCGACTCGGCAGATAAGGAGACTTATTTGAACTTCGGCAATATGCTGCTGCGTATGGGCGGCGAGATCGGCTACCACGGCTACAATCACCAGCCCCTGTGCCTGGATGACTGTGACTACAACGGCGTTTACGACTATAAGACCTGGCAGAGTGAGGAAGCCATGGCCAGCGCTCTGGATACGCTGTTTGAGCTGTGCGACGAGCTGTTCCCGGGAGTGGAGATGTCGGTGTATGTGCCGCCCTCCAACATCATGTCTCAGGGGGCGCAGGAGTTTCTGATCCGGGAATATCCCCAGATCCGTTCCATTTCCGGCATCTATTTCGAATCCAATGACCTGGATTTCTACTGCACCCAGGAGTTTGATGTGGGCGAAAATGGAGTGGTGGAGCAGCCACGTATCATCTCCGGCTGTGCCCTGGAGGATTACATGAAGCTGGCGGCTCTCTCGGAACTGAACTTCCACTATGTCAACAGCCATTTCACCCATCCGGACGACGCGCTGGACCCGCAACGGGGTGCGGAGCTGGGCTGGGAGGAACTGAAGGCTCAGTTCACTTCCTATCTGGATTGGCTTTACACTGCCGCCCCCAACATCCGGAATTTCACCGGCAGCGAGATGGCTGCTGCTGTGCAGCGATACGCCAGTATCACTGTTTCCACCGAAATAAACGGCGATGTGCTGAAGGTCCACCTGGGCAACTTTATTGACGAGGCGCAGCTGATGGTGCGCTTCAATGACGCTGTCCCCCATACGGTGGAGGGCGGAACACTAGAACCGCTCACGGAAACCCTGTATTTTCTGCGGGCGGACCAGCCCGACGTGACCGTAACATTTGCATAGAAAGGCGGCTAGTATCCTTATGCGCATCTGTTTGGTGCTGGAGGGATGTTATCCCTATGTCAACGGCGGTGTTTCCACCTGGATGCATCAGTACATAACCGAAATGCCCCAGCATGAGTTCGTACTGTGGGTCATCGCCGCCAAGCGGGAGGACAAGGACAAATTTGTCTATCAGCTGCCCTCCAATGTCACCGAGGTACATCAGGTTTTTTTGGATGACGCGCTGCGCCTGAAGGGCGACGGCGTGATAGACCATACCTTCACCCCCGCTGAGACCCGGGCGCTGGAGGAGCTGATCGGCTCCGGCAGCCCGGACTGGGATCTGCTTTTTTCCATGTATCAGGTGCGGCGTATCGATCCCATGGCCTACCTGAAAAGTGAAGCCTTTCTGCGGGAGTTTGAGGAGAGCCTGGAGCGGCACTACCCCTATATTGCCTATGCCGACGCTTTTCACTCCACCCGCTCCCGGCTGCTGCCGGTGCTGTACCTGCTGGGGGTGGATGTGCCCAAGGCCGATTGTTATCACGCCATCTGTACAGGCTATGGCGGACTGCTGGCTTGTCTGGGGGCCCATCTGTACAAAAAGCCTCTGCTGCTTACTGAACATGGCATTTACACCCGGGAGCGGGAGGAAGAAATCATCGGCGCCCAGTGGGTGGGAAAAGCCTTCAAGCAGCACTGGATCCGTTTTTTCTATATGCTTTCCTCACTCATTTACACCCGGGCGTGGCGGGTCACCAGCCTCTATCGGGGGGCCATGGAGATGCAGATCGACATGGGCGCGGCCCGGGAAAAATGCTTGGTCATCGCCAACGGTATCAGCTACGAAAAGTTCTGCGAGATCCCCCGCAAGCAGGAGGACGGCATGGTGGACATCGGCGCCGTGGTGCGCTTTGCTCCCATCAAGGATATCAAAACCATGATCTACGCCTTCTATGAGCTGTGCAGCCGGATGGACAACGTACGGCTGCATATCCTGGGCGGTGTGGACGATCAGGAGTACGCGGATGAGTGCCTTACCCTTATCAATCAGCTTAGCCTGAAAGAAAAGGTGGTGATTCCCGGCCGGGTGGACGTGGCGGAGTATTTTCAGAAGCTGGACTTCACCATCCTGTCCTCCCTGTCAGAAGGGCAGCCGCTGTCAGTGCTGGAATCCTTCGCGGCGGGGCTGCCGGTGGTCACCACTGACGTGGGCTGCTGCAGTGAGCTGATTCTGGGTGTTCCTCCGGATGAGTTCGGCCGGGCGGGCTACTTCGTGCCTCCCATGCAGCGGGAAAAGATGGCTGACGCCATGGAGCTGCTGGCTGCCTCCCGCAAGACGCGGCTGGAGATGGGCCGGCAGGGGCAGCTGCGGGCCTGCACCTATTTCCGCTATAACATCATGCTCTCAAAATACTGCGCGCTCTACAAGGAGGTGGAGGAACTTGGCCGGCATCGGCTTCGAGCTGAAGAAACTGTTTAAGCGCACCGGTGTTCTGGCCTCCATGTGGGCCTTTGGTTACGCCACCGTCATCACCACCGGCCCCATGCTGCTGGGCATTGTGCTGCTGCTGGGCCTGATGACCATCTGTGTGTTGGGTGGTATTTCCACCTTTGACCGGGAACTGCTGGTGTGCATGATCACCTATGTGCTGCTGGCCTCGGTAACGATAACCTCCTTTTTCTCCATGGTGGTCACCCGTTTCACCGCTGATATGCTGTTCGAGGAGCAGAACGACCGGGTGCTGCCCTCCTTCTGGGGATCATCCCTTTTGATGCTGGCGGCGGGCGGCGCTTTGTGGGGGGTGTTTCTGGTCTTTTCCGGTGCCACCTTGGTACAGGGTGTGCTTTTATTCCTGCTGTTTCAGGAACTGGTGCTGGTGTGGAACGCCATGAGCTACCTCACTGCCATCAAAGACTACCGCAATATGTTCTGCTCTTTCTTTGCTGCCATCGGTGTGGCGCTGGTGCTGGGCTATGTACTGGTGATGGCGGGCGGGCCGCCTGTGGAATCGCTGCTGCTGGCGGTGTCGGCGGGTTATGGGGTGAAGGCCGTCTGGGATGCGGTGCTGCTCTATCGCCATTTCCCCAGGTCTGATGCACCGGCCTTCGCCTTCCTGGAATGGATGGACAAATTTTCCGCGCTGGCCTGGATCGGTTTTTTCACCAACATGGGTTTGTTTTCTCATCTGGTCATCATGTGGTTCAGCGAGGTGGGTGTGCGGGTAAAGGGATTGTTTTTCGGTGCGCCCTATCATGATATCCCCGCGCTGCTGGCTTTTCTGACCATCCTGATCACCACCGTGAACTTTGTGGTGTCGGTGGAGGTGAACTTTTACCCAAAGTATCGCAACTACAACAGTCTTTACAGCGATAAGGGCACAGGCCATGACATCCTCCAGGCGGAAAAGGAGATGCTGGCGGTGCTCAAAAGCGAGCTCTTTTACACCGCTCTCAAGCAGCTGCTGTTTTCCGCCCTGGCGATCTCGCTGGGCGGCTATCTGCTGGATCTGCTTCCCCTGGGCTTCAACGAGATGATGAAGGGCTATTTCCGTACCCTGTGCGTTGCCTATGGTCTGTACGCCATCGGCAATATGCTCATGCTCATCCTGCTGTATTTCATCGATTACCGGGGCGCTTTGCGGGCGACAGCGGCCTTTGCCGCCGGGTCTGTGGGATTTTCGGTGATCTCGCTGTTTTTTCCGTCAGTGTACTACGGATTTGGTTTTTTGCTGGCATCTTTGATTTTTCTGGTACAGCTGCTGATGAGGCTGAATTATTATATCAAGCGCCTGCCCTATTACATCCTCTGCGTGCAGCCGCTTGTGGAGGAAACATCCCACGGCCCCGGAAAAAGGGCCGCCGGCTGGCTGGAGCGACATTTTGGAGAGGAGTGAAAGGAATGAGGGCAAAACGAACATTGTGCGCTGTACTGGCTGCGGCGCTGATTATCTCGCTGGTGGGATGTGGAGGCAGCACACAGGACCCCAGCGCGTCTCAGAGCGCGATGGGCGGGAACAGCGGCCCTGTGGTGAAAGCAGAGCCTGCCACCCTGGATGAGCTGCAGCTGCGGGACAAAAAGCTGCTCTATGAGAATCTCGATCCCACCGAGGTGGTTACGATGTATCTGACGGTATCCACCGGCAACGCCGCTGAGAACACAGACCACACCTGGGAAGAGATCAACAGCTATTCCGTCTATGACTACGATGCAATGGGGGTGGATCGATACCAGGTGGCAGGGCTGCTTCAGGTGGGAGATGAGAACGGACCGCTGCCCGGCGAGCTGGGTTTCGGACAGTCCGCGCCCAACTGCACAGTACAGATTCGAGGTCAGACCTCCAGCAAGCTGCCCCAGAAGAATTACAAGATCAGCGTGAAGGACAACAAGGGGGAATGGAGGGGCCAGACCACCATTGCCCTGAACAAGCATCAGAGTGATGGCCTGCGTTTTCGCAACAAGATGGCCTACGACCTGATGGCGGGCATCGACGAGATGATGAGCCTGCGTACCACCTTTGTACACCTGTATGTCAAGGACACCACCGCCGGCGGCAGCGGCCAGTTTGTGGATTATGGCCTTTACACCCAGGTGGAGCAGCTGAACAAGACTGCCCTGAAGACCCATGGACTGGACAAGAACGGGCATCTCTACAAGATAAACCTTTTTGAGTTCTACCGTTACGAGGACGTTATCCGCATGGCAGACGATCCGCTCTACGACCTGGATGCCTTTGAGGAGCTGCTGGAAATCAAGGGAGATGACGACCACAGCAAGCTGATCCAGATGCTGGAGGCGGTCAACGACTACGGCAGACCGGCGGAGGATGTGCTGGAGGAGTACTTTGACATCGAGAACATGGCCTACTGGATGGCCTTCCATCTGCTGGTGGGCAACCGGGACACCCAAAGCCGCAACGTCTACATCTACAGCCCTCTTAATTCCAATAAATGGTATTTCTATTCCTGGGATAACGACGGCATGCTCAAACGCACGGAGTACGCCCTGGCTGACCGCTCAGATGGCCAGGGTTGGGAGGATGGAGTGAGTAACTACTGGGGCAACGTGCTGTTCCAGCGGGCACTGAAGACCGAGACCTTCCGCACAGCGCTGGACAATGCAGTGGAAGATCTGCGGGCCTATCTTTCTCCCCAGCGTATCGACGACATGACCGAGACGTACAGTGCCGTTGTGAAGCCCTACCTTTACCAGATGCCCGACATACAGTATGCCCCTCTCACCCAAACCCAGTACGATGAAGTGGCTACCGCACTCAATGGCGAGATCGAGACCAACTACCGCTCCTACAAGGAGTCCTACAAAAAGCCCATGCCCTTCTACATTGGCGTGCCTCGCAAGGAAGAAGAACAGATGGTTTATCAGTGGGATGCTGCCTATAGCTTCAGCGGTGAAGCCCTCACCTACACCTTCGAGCTGGCATCCGACTATACTTTTGCCGACCCCATCATCCGCCAGGAGGATCTGCTGCTGCCGGAATACAAGGGCGATCTTCTGCCCGAAGGACAGTATTTCATGCGGGTGACAGCCGCCAACGCCGGCGGCTATGAGCAATACGCCTTCGACTATTATGTCATCGAGACCGGAAAGGTGTACGGCGTCAAATGCTTCTATGTGGACCAGGACGGCGTCATCACGGAGGATGTGTATGTGGAAAACTGAGCGTTACCGCCACGAGTGGAAATACCTCATCGATACCGCCCAGAAGGAGGCTATATGCAGCCGCCTTGGACCGATGATGCAGCTGGACCCTCATGCTGTGAATGGAGGCTACACCCTGCGCAGTCTGTATTTTGAGGACTACTTCCATTCCGCCTATTCAGAAAAGGATGCCGGTGTTTTGCTGCGCAAGAAATACCGCATTCGCATTTATGACTATTCCGACCGCAGTATCAAGCTGGAGCGCAAAAAGAAGACCGGCAGCTACATCTTCAAGGAGTCCGCCAGGCTGACCCGGCAGCAGGTCTATCAGATTCTGGAAGGGGACTATGGGTTTCTGCTGGTAAGCGATCAGCCCCTTTGCCGGGAGTTTTATTACGAATGCGTCAGCAATGTAATGCGGCCGCGCACCATTGTGGACTACGAGCGGCAGCCTTGGATTGTGGACGCGGGCACTGTGCGCATCACCTTTGACATGGATGTTCGCGCGGCGGTGGGCAGTTTTGACATTTTTGATCCCACCCTGCCCGGTCTGTCGGTGCTGGAGCCGGGCAAATGCGTTATGGAAGTGAAGTTCACGGAGCTTTTGCCGGATTTTGTGCGGCAGGTGCTTCCTGACAGGGCCTCGGAGTTCACAGCCGTATCCAAATATGTGTTGTGCTATGAAAAGACCGCCTATCAAAACGATTTTGAACACTATTGGTTCAATAATTAGGAGCGTGTGAAATGAGCGTTCAAGATTTCATCAAAAAATCTATTCTGGAGTCGGGCGCCTTTGATCAGGCCACCGTGCTGGAAATCTCCGTCGGTTTGCTGACGGCTCTGCTGGTGGGTGCGCTGATCTATCTGGTCTACAGTAAGTTCTATGTGGGTGTGATCTACTGCCGCAGCTTCGCCATCACCCTGGTGGGTATGACGGTGCTTACCGCCATGGTCACCCTGGCCATCAGTACCAATATCGTAATTTCCCTCGGTATGGTGGGTGCGCTGTCCATCGTACGCTTCCGTACTGCCGTTAAAGATCCTCTGGATCTTTTGTATCTGTTCTGGGCCATCACCTCGGGTATCGCTTCCGGCGCCCAAATGTATGTGCTGGTTGCTGTGGCGGCCATCATCATGATCCTGCTGATCGCTCTCTTCCGAAAGCACCAGCTTAAGGGTCGCATCTATATCGCAATCATCCACTACACCGGTGAGGGAACGATGGAGAACGTGATCCGGGCCTTTGGCAAAATGAAGTATTTCGTCAAGTCTCAAACTGTCCGCAAGGATTCCACCGAGATGGCAGTGGAGTTGTTCTTCAAAAAATATGATCCGCTGTTCCTGGAGCGTCTGCGTGCTGTCAACGGGGTGCAGGATGCTACGCTCATTCAGTACAACGGCGAATACCACGGCTGATGTACTGCTGGCCGAACATCCCGTATCCAGAAAATTCGGATGGTTTGTCTCACTGCGTCCCGGGCTGGTTTTGCAGAAAACCGGCCCGGGGTTTTGCCTGGGTGTTTCAGCCTAAAAATCACCAGTCAGTAGTGTAAGCCTTACCTGAAAAGACAGAACAGTGCCAGCGTGTTGGTACCAGGTATTTTCTACGGAAAAATTCCTTTTGGCAGCGATAACGATAGGCCGCTGACAGCCCATACAGGGCAGATATTGCCCCATGATATTTTTCAACATATCCTCATTCGTATATGCTCTGTTTCCGGCCAGGCCCTCAGATCAAACAGGCAGGACGTTATTGCTTTCGTATTCTTCCTGTGCAGCCATGGGGCTTTTCTTCACCCAAAAGAAGGAAAATACATAAAAAGTGATGTGCGGCGGGGCCGAACCCACCGGCCGCGGCGATGAGCTCAGGCTCTGGAGGCTCCGCCAGCTGGATTTTCCCTGCTTTCATGACGGAGTGCTCGCAGCTGATGCAATGAACTCTGCGGCGTCAAAGTGTCCGTCAGTATGGGCCGGTACTGCTGTCCGGCAGGGAGAAGCATTTTGTTCGCTGCGGTTGTGCGCAAACCATTTCAGGTATAAAGGCTTTCAGAAAAAGCCAGAGCTGCAGTGGATACTGTGAGGCGTAAAAGTGTGGGCAGCTCTGGTGTACAATTTCGCCTTTACAAATTAAGGAAGGAACAATATAATAAACATGGTTATTGATAAAGTAAAGCTGCTTCGCAAAACGTTTCTGATGAGCGGTTGCCGGGCAAAATCATTTTACAATGGGGGATCGTGTGTCTGCCTTTTTTGACTACACCGCATCCTCTGTTGACCTGCCGGAGGTTCTGATCGGGTATATGTTTGATGGTGATGCTGCTGACCGGGCAGTGCCGCCACCGCCCTGCACAGCTGGCGGATGGGAAAATCTTCGCCTGGATCTGTCGGCTGTGCCTGCTTTTGTGTCTGCTGGAAGTGATGGGCTTCCTGCTGGACGGCCGCCAATTTTCCGGCGCCAGGTCTGCGGCTATGGGATGCAACGTGCTCCTGTTTATGCTGGGTACGCTGCCGGCCTATCTTTGGGTGTGCTGCCTCAACAGCCACCTGGGGCGGCACCAGCGTCTGCTTGCGGTACTGCCTGCCGCGGTGGTGATGGTGCTGTCGGTGGCCAATCTGTTCGCTGATGTGTTCTTCGGCATCACCGCTGACAATGTCTACTACCGGGGGCCGCTGGCTTGGTTTCCTTATGTGGTTACGGTGGGCTATCTTATCGGCGGAGCAGTGCTCATCAAGCTCAGACAACGGCGCACCGGCCGTTATATTTATATGCCCATAAGCGCGTTTTTGCTGCCGGTTTATTTGGGCATTGTTCTGCAGCTGCTTTTTTATGGACTGTCGTTTATATGGGGAGCGGCAGCGCTGGGGCTCACCAGCCTGTACATCAGCCTGCAGAGTGAGCTGGCCTTCCGGGACCCGCTGACCAACCTTTACAACCGCAGCTTTCTGCTGCACTATATCCACAACCAGAAGAAGAAGGTCACACTGACAGGTATCCTGCTGGATGTGAACAGCTTTAAAGCCATCAATGACACCTTTGGCCATCAAAAGGGCGACTGCATCCTGCAGGCTGTGGCCCATATGCTGCTGGAGGCTGCCACTGACAAAACAGTGGCGGTAGTGCGCTACGGCGGCGATGAGTTCGTGGTGCTGATGATGGACGACAATCAGGAACAAACGCAGCTGTTCCGCCAACGGCTGGATCTGTACCTGGATCAGTACAACCACACCCAGGGCGCCACAACCCCCATCTCCCTCTCAGCGGGCGTGGCCCGTATCGAGCTGGGCACAGGAGCTTCAGAACTGTTCTTCCAGGAAAGGGACCGGAAGATGTATGAGGATAAAGCGGCTTTTTATCAGCGTATGCAGGAAGACGTTGTCTGCGTGGATGAGTGGTATTAACATCGCACAGGGGGCGAAAGAAATGAAAATGCGCAGGGAACGTCACTGGATCAGTCTTGTCCTGAGCGGGGCGCTGCTGGTGTTCGTTGCGGCGCTGCTGGCAGTGACCGTGGCACTGGTGCGCACCAAGCTGCTGAAAAACGCCCAGGACTTCGGTATGGCATTGGTGCAGAGCTACGCCATCGAAGAGGCGATGAATATCGAGAATTTAAAGACCAGCGTGCGGATTGCCAGCCAGTATGTGGATGAGATTGTCAAGGACGGCGGTGACCCTGGGCAGGTACAGCAATGGCTGGCAGGCTATTTCCGCAAAATGGCCGATACCATCGGAGAAGGGCTGATCGATATTTACGCGGTGGTGGACGGCGGCATCGTGGCAGCCAACCCCTGGGAAGGGGACTTGGACGATGATTTTCGTCAGTCTGAGTGGTATACAGAGGCGATCCAGGCTGATGGTGAGCTGGTATGCGGCGAAGTGTACACCGACGCCATTACTGACCAAATGATATTCACCATCTCCGTGGCACTGGAGGATGAGGGAAATGTACTGGCGATGGATGTGTTCGTTCAGAATCCCCAGCTGCATACCACCCTCAACACCCTGCCGGAGAATTTTTCCTATTATCTGTGTGACCGAAGCGGTGATCTGCTCTATGCCAGCACCATCTGGCAAATAGATACCGAGCAGCTTCAAAAATTTGTCACCTATATGCTGGACGGTATTGAGGATGGCTCCCTCACTGGTTATGACAGTTTTTTCAACGACCGCAGCGGTGTGCCCCGCAGCCTGTACTACCACCATATGGAGAACGGTTGGACAGTGATCATCACAACACCGGTGAGAGACATTCTGATGGGCGAGACCAACGCGTTTGTGGTGTTCATAGGAGCCATTGCCCTGGGGCTGTTCTTGTTGCTGGCCTTCTTCACCATACAGGATTTCCTCCACAGCCGCAGTATGCGTATTGCCAACAGGACGGCTCAGCTGCTGGGTGATTCCTTCTATGCCATCTACCGGGTGAATCTGAAAAACGAAACTTACAAAGCGCTCAAATACCATGAATCCATGAAGGGTGTGCTGCCCCCACGGGGGAACTACTCTTTGCTGATGGAGACCATGAGCAAGGTGGTGCGGCCCAGTACTTTCCAGGCGGTGGAGACCAGCTTCTCCATTGAAAATATGCGCCAGCGGGTACATCAGGGTATCACCGATT
Organism: Angelakisella massiliensis; assembly: GCF_900104675.1. Taxonomy (GTDB): domain Bacteria; phylum Bacillota; class Clostridia; order Oscillospirales; family Ruminococcaceae; genus Angelakisella; species Angelakisella massiliensis. Next base: position 1,672,586 of record NZ_LT629945.1, read on the forward strand.
ATGGCGGTGACTTCCAGCGGCAGTTCGCCAGCGGATACCGATGGGTGAATATCCACTCGCTCTACAACGAGGAGCTGGCCCCTGATGAGGTCATCCTCTGTTTCCGGGATGTAGAGGACGAGAAAAAGCGATCGATGCAGCATACCGCGGTACTGCAGGCCGCACTGGACGCCGCCCGCAAAAGTGCCAAAGACCGCTCGGACTTCTTCAGCCGTATGTCACACGATATGCGTACCCCCCTCAACGCCATTTTGGGCTGCTGCAATCTGGCACAGCGCAGTCTGAATGAGGGCGATGCCCACCAAACTCAGGACTATCTGGGCAAAATATCTTTCGCTGGAAACCAGTTGCTGGATCTGGTCAATGATATCCTGGAACTCTCCCGCATGGAGGCTGGCAAGGGCGGCCTGGACCAAAAGCCCATGGACCTGTGCCGCCTGCTCAATGATACCGCCGACCTTTTCCGGGACCAGCTGCGGGAGGCGGGCAAGATCTTCGAAGTGTCCATCCAGTTTGAGCAGAATGAGGTTCTGGGCGATGAAAAGAAGATCAACCAGATACTCAACAACCTTCTGTCCAATGCGGCGAAGTATACAAACCAGGGCGATACCATCCGGCTGGAGGCCCGGCAGTTCCGTTTCCATCACAACAGCAAGTATCAGGTGGTGGTGGAGGATACCGGCATTGGTATGTCTGAGGAATTTCAGGAGCATCTGTTTGATCCTTACGCCCGCGAAACTTCCTTTTCCGCTCATCCCGTGCTGGGCAGCGGACTGGGTATGTCTATTGTCAAGATCCTTGTACAGCAGATGAGCGGCGAAATCTCGGTGGAGAGCAAGCTGGGGGAGGGGACCCGCATCACTGTGACGCTTCCCTTTGCCCCCGCCGGCAATCCGGTTGCCAAAGAGGAAGACGAAAGCCCGGCGTTTTGCTGGGAGGGCCGGTGTGTGCTGGTGGCGGAGGATAATGAACTTAACCGGGAGATGGCCACTGCCATGCTGGAGCAGATGGGCGCCCGGGTCATTACCGCTGACAATGGCGCCCATGCGGTAGAGGCATTCCTGGCCCAGCCGGAGGGCGTGATCGACGCTGTTTTGATGGATATGCAGATGCCGGTGATGGACGGCTGCGAGGCAACCCGCGCCATCCGTGGCCTGTCCCGGTCAGATGCTGCTGATGTGCCGATCATTGCTGTCACCGCCAATGTCTTTTCTGAGGACGTTGACCGCACCATGAGGGCGGGTATGAATAGCCACATCCCAAAACCTGTGGACATGGCCGTCCTGGGAAGGGTTATGCAGCGGCTGATGGCGGAGCGAGAGCGGGGAAAGGGAAGCGGCCGCGCTCCCCAGGACAAAACCGCCGAGGAGATGGAAACGTGAGTGCCGAAGAAAAAAACGCGCTCCTTATCGTGGACGATGAGGAGTTGAATCGGGCGATTCTGGCCAATATTTTTCAGACGGACTACGATATACTTGAAGCAGAGGACGGTCAGCAGGCGTTGGAGCTGATCGAGGGGACAAGCCGTCCGTTGAGCGCCATCCTGCTGGATGTGGTAATGCCCCGGCTGGATGGCATCCAGCTGCTTCGCATTTTGAATGAGCGTAAGCTTACGTCGGTGGTACCGGTGTTCCTTATCACCGCTGATCCCGGCGACGACACTATGCAGAAGGCATACGACCTGGGTGTTATGGACGTCATTGCCAAGCCGGTGGTGCCTTTTGTGGTACGCCGGCGGGTGCAGTCTGTGGTGGAGCTGTTCGCCGCACGGCGGCTGCTGGGCGCAGAGGTAGAGCGTCAGCGGGATCAGCTCCTGTTCCAGGCCGAACAGTTGGCTGAAATGAGCATGGGTATGGTGGAAGCGCTCTCCACTGCCATCGAATTCAGCAGCGATGAGTCGGGGGAGCATGTACGCCGTATCCACGATATTACCTGTATGCTGCTGGGAGAAACGCCGCTGGGTGACGGTCTCTCGGACAGTGAAATACGCCTCATCGGCATGGGCGCCGTTACTCACGATGTAGGCAAGATCTCTATTCCCGATGCCATTTTGAACAAAAAAGGCCGTCTCACCCCCGATGAGTATGAGCTGATGAAGACTCATACCACCCAGGGTGCGCAGCTTTTATCGCACATCCCGCAGATGCGGGAACATTCCGCCTACCGTTATGCTTACGACATTGCCCTGCACCATCACGAGCGTTGGGACGGCGGCGGTTACCCGGAGGGCCTCAAAGGAGATGAGATCTCCATGTGGACCCAGGTGGTCTCTCTGATAGATGTCTATGATGCGCTGGTCAGCGAGCGCTGCTATAAAAAGCCGATTCCTTTTGACCGGGCCACAGAAATGATTCTGGACGGAGAGTGCGGTGTGTTCAATCCCCGCATGCTGGAATATTTCCGCAAAGCGGAACCCTGGATGCGGCAGCTGTATAAAAAAGAGGAATCAAGCCGCTCATGGGTGAAGTGACCTGCCGCCGTTTGGTCAAGGTCAGCGTAAACACAGAGAGCATAAGCACTTTTGGAACAACTGGATGGTGCTGTTTTTTGATTGCATCAATAACGAAGCCGCACGTTACCCACCATCCGGCTGATCTGAGATAGGGGGAAACGGATGGAGCCTTTGATTTTTCGGCATGATGCTCGCCGGAGGAATTTTACAGTGAATAAATATCTTACAGAAGATATGAGTAAAATCAATGTTTTTTAGGACAGCGAAGAACGGGACAGATCCAAACAACGGAATCATCAGGCGTCAATAGGGTGTGATCAGGTATGACAGCGCCCTTTTCTGTTCCGCTGGCCAGGCCGCAGATTTTAAAAGAGTCTGCGGTTTTTTCCCTGAAAGCAGGAGGTGATGGTTTATATTATTACTTCCGGCAAACAATTGGGGTTTTGGTCTTGGCGATAGTAAAAACTTGAGATCACCTGGATATAAATTGCAATTTTGGACAAGAGAAAAGAACCTGAGGCACAATTTGGCTTCAGGTTCTTTTTTGATATAGTTGTTCAGTTTAGACTTGCTGGAATGCGGGCAAGGATTTTGGAAAAAAGAAAAAACCGGGAGCACGATTGAGCTCCCGGCTTTTTGCCTGGTGGGAAGGGTGGTCAGTTTAGATCTCCCAGCCAGCTATAAAGCAGCTCGCAGTCCAGCCCCGTCACATCCATCAGAGGGATGCTTGTGCCGTCCTCCAGGATCAAAGCACGCTCAGTATCTGAAAACTTTTTCAATATCCCGGTGGCAGTAACATAACTGCCCCCGGCCTTCTTTTTGTCAGGGGAAAACCATGTAGCAGTTATCATCGGGTGCTCATCTATCAATTTCCGAAGGATCTGCAGTTTATTATCCAGCAGGGTTTTTTCGTCTTCACTCAGCTCGATTCGTTCCTGAGTAACCCGTGAGGTTTCAGCGATGGCTGCGCCATGACCGGTAAGAGCCGCAAAGGGAGAAAACTGTGCCGCCCGGTCCATCATGGACATTCTCGGATGCCTGGCGGAAGTGGGATGCGGCAGATGGATGATGTCGTCATATTTTCCGTTCACTGCTGATGCCCTCCGATCTGCTGGTTCCGCTCCCTGGCGGTGGCCCCCTCCTCCAGATTCATGCCTTTGAGGATCGCGTTCTTTCCAAATTTCTTCTTGATCCCCAGCATGGCTTCCTGTATCTTTTTCTCCCGGGCATAGGCCGCGTCTTGTTCCGCCTGCTTCTGCTCCTGTGCTGTGTAGTCGGTGAACAGATCCAGCTGCTCCGGCTGCTGCCGCTGCCGTGCAGTGGCTTCGTCCGCCAGATGGTTGGCGCTGATGCTCAGCCGCCGGACCAGCAGAGCTGGGTCTGTGATCCGGTCATAAAGCTCGCTCACCGCTTTCATCAGATCCTGGGCCGAAGAGGAATATTGTCCCAAATTGGCAGTCCCATGGGCGTGCTTTGGGATCTTTCGCCCGTAGTGGTCGGTGGTAACCGGGCCGGTATAGTGTTTTTGGCGTTCCGGGTCGGTAAGGTTTTCAATGTCATACCCCACCGTGAGCACCAGCTGATCGGTGAGCAGCCCCTTGTCCACCAGGTCAAGGGCCAGGGAGTCTGCCATCTCCCGCACCACCAGCCGGGCCTGCTCAAAGGTATAGGGGTTCTGGAGCACCTGCCCGGAAACAATGCTTTTATTTTCCGGCTTGTAGGCTTTCACATCCGCTATGGTGCAGGGTTCCCAGCCCCAGGCGTGGTCAATGAGCAGCTCCGCGTTGACCCCAAACAGGCGGTAAAGCAGTTCCTCGTTGTAAACTTCATCGGGTTTCCCGAGGGAACACCGGGCGATATCTCCCATGGTATACAGGCCATGAGATTCAAGCTTTGAGGCGTAGCCCTTTCCCACCCGCCAGAAGTCGGTGAGAGGGCGGTGGCTCCACAGCTTTTGCCGATAGCTCATCTCGTCCAGCTCAGCGATCCGCACCCCATACTCATCTACCGAAACGTGTTTCGCTTCAATATCCATGGCGATCTTGGCCAGATACAGGTTGGTGCCGATGCCGGCCGCCGCCGTGATACCGGTGGTTTGCAGAATATCCAGGATGATGGCCCGGGCATATTCCCGCCCGGTCATTCTGAATGTCTCAAGGTAGCTGGTGGCGTCGATGAACACCTCATCAATGGAATAGACATGGATATCTTCCGGAGCCGCATATTTGAGATAGACCTGATAGATTCGGGTACTCCACTCAATGTAGTTCGCCATCCGGGGGGGAGCGACAATATAATCCAGAGCCAGGGAAGGATTTCCCTTCACCTCCGGGTCATGCCAGGAAGAACCGGTAAGTTCCCTGCCGGGAGCTTTCCATTTTCGCTGGGCGTTGACCTCGCCAACCCGCTGTACCACTTCAAAGAGCCGTGCCCGTCCCGAGATCCCATAGGCTTTGAGGGAAGGGGTTACCGCCAAACAGATCGTCTTTTCCGTGCGGCGCTTGTCCGCCACCACCAGGTTGGTGGTCATCGGGTCCAGCCCTCTCTCGATACATTCTACCGAGGCGTAAAAGCTCTTGAGATCGCAGCAGATGTAGCAGTTTTCTTTCATACCTCGGTCACTCCCTTCCTGTGGCGTATAATCCTGCGCCTTTTCTTCATTAGTATACCACAGGGGACGGGATTCATCGAGGGTGCTTTGCTCCAAATGAGCAGATTCTGCCAGTTTTTCTTTCAGGACTGTTTTCGTCCATCCGAACCGCAGAACAGCATTCAGATACCAAACCCGTTCCGCCAGCTCCAGATCCGCTTCTAAAATCAAAATGTTGTGTGTCCAGCCGATCTGCATGGCAAGTTCCAACAGGTCAGGATGATCCCCATATGTCTGATAGAAAGCCCGCATCCGCCGCAAATTCCGGGGAGAAAAGCCCGTGAGTTCCGGCCTGTTCTGCTGCAGATATTCCGCCGCTGCCACCGCCGCACCTTTTTCGGATCTCATGGAAACCGCTTTTCCGATGGCGGTATACTGCTCCATTTGGGCGACAGTGCCGGCGATGATCTCATCCAGCAGGGTATACAATTCTGTGTAGTCTACTGGTTTGCGCTTATTCATGGCTTTCCTCCCTTCTGATGCATGGCATCGTTTTACTATGTATTTTTCCAAAAGAAAAAACGCAGCCGAAGCTGCGTCCATCTTTTTCTGTCAAACCACTTTTACGATTTGCTCCCAAAGCAACACATATTTTTCCTCGAAGATCCGGTTGTCATGATAGTGACCGAACAGCCAGTAGTGGAATTTCGCCTTTTGACGAACATCCTCCAAAAAATTGGTCAGGGGATCATAGCCATAAGCGCCCCCGCTGAGTAAATCCACGATGTGATTGGGAGCTGCGTGGGTAATGATATAATCCACTGCCCATCCTGATTGTTCCAGGATCTTGTCCGCCTCCTGGTATTCCCCGCTGGATGGCATTTCCTCCTTCCACCAGCTGCGGTGGTTGACCCGGAACCGTGCCCCTATACTGCGGTAATACAGATACTGCTCCCAGAAATCTTCGCTGAAGGGACTTAAGATTCCATCCTCAATGTCGTGGCTCCTCCCGCCTCCCATGGTGAAGAAGCTGTGTCCCTGCAGCTGGAACACCTGGCTTCGCAGGAGATGGATTACATGGGGACGAATACGCTGTACCTTTCCACCGTTCCAGTCCTCTGCCGGGTATTCCGCCAGAAGGTCAAAGTTTTCATGGTTGCCGGAAACGAACAAGACCGTAAAGGGAAGCTGTTCCAACCAATCCAACCGTTTGTTTTCCTGTTTGCCTCCATCCCAAACCCCGCCAAAATCTCCGCAGATGATTACATAATCATCCTTCGTCATAGTTGCTTGCTCGGGGAAATATGCTTCCCGAAAGCGCTCAAATGTGCCATGGGTATCCCCGGTAGCATAAATCATGGTGATCCCCCCTATGTAGTATTATATCACTTCCTGCCGGATCTCTATGCCGCCCCGCAGGCAGACCAGGATCTCGTGATCCGACAGCACCTTTACTGTTTCCGCTGCCTGGCGGATCAGTTCTTCATCCCATTCTGTAATCTCCGGTGATGCCGAATTCAGCAGTTCCTCTGCCTGCTGAATCCGGCCATTTACTGCCAGATCAGCCTGTTGCGCCTCCAGTATCAATGCTTTTTGTTCCCGCAGATCCCCCATCTGCTCGCTGATTGCTTTAAACTTTTCCGCATAGTCCATGTACCCGCCATTCTCTGCGGCATATTGGAGCAGTTCCTGGAACTCTTGATCCAGCCGGGTCAGTTCTTTGTCGATAACTGCCGGTGTCAAAGATCCTGTGGCATCCGGTGCGAGTCCTGACCGGATAGCGTCGGAGATGGCGGCAACCAGGCGGGTTTTGTCTTCCATCATGGAGTTGACCGCTGCCATGATTGCTCTCTGAAGCGCCCCTTCCTCCATAGTGGGAGAATGCTTGCAGTACCTGCTGCCGTAGTCCAATCGGCTGCTGCAGCGCCAAACGATCTTTTTTCCGCCTTTACGGACCCAGGTACAGCGGCGGTAGAGGGTCCCGCATTCCCCGCAGACAAGCCGGTCACTGAGGGCGTACCGGGAGGTATAGCTGGATAGCCCGGTAGCGGCTGCCCGCTTGTTGGGGGAGCGGCGGGAACCGCGGCGTGCGAACTCGGCCTGAACCGCTTGATAGGTTTCCCGGCTGACGATTCCTTCATGGTGGTTCTCAATGAGGTACATGGGAAGCTGCCCCACATTCTTGATGACCTTCCGGCTGATGCAGTCGCTGATAAATGTCTTTTGCAGCAGCACATCCCCGCAGTACTTCTCATTTTTTAGGATATTCTCAACGGAGGAGAGCGACCATTCCTTACCCTTGCGCGGAGCAATCCCCTCCGCATCCAGCCATCCCTTGATCATCCGGATGCTCTGCCCCCGCAGGAAGCTTTTATAGATCCGGCGGACTACTTCCGCCTCGTCCGGAAGTGCTTGAGGCTGGCCGTTTTCATCTTCGGTGAAACCATAGAGTTGCTTGCAGCGGAGCGATATGCGCCCTTCCCGCATGGCTTGGCGAATCCCCCAGCGGACATTCTGACTGATGGATTCGCTCTCTGCCTGCGCAAAGGCCCCCAGAAGTGTGATAAGCATTTCTCCTTCACTGTCCAGGGTGTTGATGTTTTCCTTCTCGAAGATCACTGCGATACCCAGCTCTTTCAGCGCCCGGATATAGTGGAGGCAATCCACTGTGTTGCGGGCGAATCTGGAGATCGACTTTACCAGTACAAGATCGATTTTTCGTTTCCGGCACAGGCGGATCATCCGAAGAAACTCCGGCCTTTTTTCAGCAGAGGTACCTGTGATTCCCTCGTCTGCAAAGATCCCGGCCATACTCCACTGGGGATTCTGCATGATTTTATCGGTATAGTAAGTTTTCTGGGCCTCGTAGCTGGTCATCTGCTCCTCTGAGTCTGTGGATACCCGGCAGTAGGCAGCCACACGCAGCTGCCGCCGGATAGATTTCTTCTCGGCGAGTTCTGGATTTGCCGGGATAATAGTAAGCTTTGGTACAGTTTCATTCATGATGGATTACCTCCTTCTATGGTTTGTCCGTTTTTTAGCTTTAGGCTTAGAGATCCGTCTGGATGCAGATATACCGCTTTTACAATCATCCGGATCTGGTCAGTCTCCAGTGGTTGTTCTCCTTGCTTCTTCAACAGAGAGCAGATACGGATTGTTTCATACCGTTTCGAATCAATATCCGCCAGCTGCGCCTCAGCCAAGGCCAAGGCGAGTTCTTTGGCTCGGGCTTCATCTTGCCCTGGTTTGCTTAGCAGCTGCTCCAACTGGGTTTCCAGATCCCGGTGATCCCTGGGTTGCCCGGGAGGTTCCACAACCTGACCCGGTTCCCGTGCCAGTGGGAGCAGCAGGCTTTGGATACTTTCCAGCAATGCCTGATCCCGCAGCTTGACGGAGGGGGCGCCGCACTTCAGGCAGGACCAGTTATCGTGTAGGTTTTTAGTCAGACGGCTGCCGCAGCTGGCGCAGACTACCAATTCCCGCAGTTGGCGCATCTCCTTTGCATTTCTTGATGATCCTCCGGTTAAAGGCCGTTTCTGCTGGACTTCCTGGAAGAGATCCGGATCGACTACCAGAGGAAACTCTGTTGTGCCGGTATACCGTTCATCCTGCAGGATACGCGCCACCATGTTTTTGTTCCAGGGCTGGCCAGTTTCCCGGTATGGGATGGGCTGATTGCTGAGAATGCTGACAATCTGATTATAGGAAATGCCTTCACTGTACCTTTGAAAAATCAGTTTTACCAACTCAGCCTCTCGTTCTTTGAGACACATTTTTCCCATTCGCATCTCATAGCCGAAGGGAAGTTTCCGGTTTTTCATCTGCGCACCGACCTTTCAATCGTTTCCCGAAGTTTTATCCCATTCTTCAGGCAGAAACAGAGGGATGTGTTGCTTTCCACCGTGATTTGTTCTACTAATTCCACAAAGATCCCTTCGTCAAAATCGGGAAGGAATTCCGGCATGGAAGATAATGATTCCAGCAGTTCCTTGGTCTGTTCCAGCGTCTGGTCTTCGTTCTCTCCCAGCAGCCTTTCTTTTTGAGCCTGGGCTTCCCGGAGTTTTTGAGCGATCCCGTTTGTCTGGGATAAAAAAAGATCAGAATCGAGGAGGCCATGCTTTTGCATTTCGGCCAACATTCGATTCTGATCCATCAGGCTGCCTATTTGTTTGTTGAGCTCTACAATATCCACCCGCCAGAGAAACCGCTGCTCCCGGATTTTCCGCAGGTTGGCTGCCAATTGTTTTAAGACTGGAATTCCATTCATCCGCAGACGGTGGTAGGCCCGAAGGAAGGCAGCCTGTATCTCCCGCTCAGGAATTTGGGTAATAGGACAATTTGATTGGTTTTGCTCATGACTAACACAAGACCAATAGGTAATATTTCGACAGTTTTTCCTACGAAACCCCCCACCACATATACCACAATATAATTTTTTGTGTAGTGGTGTTATTGGGCCTATTCGTGACCCATTTTTCTGCAGACGATGCTGTTTAAGCTGCTGAACTTGTTGGAACATTTCTTTTGAAATAATAGGAGGATGTGTCTGTTCTGCATAATATTGCGGTTGCTCGCCACGGTTAATGTGCCTTATTCTGGGAAATGTATCGGTCCGATAAGTTTTTTGCCACAGCGAATCTCCGATATATTTTTCGTTAGAAAGAATATACGAAAGAGAATTTATTGTCCACTTTTGTTCAGGATCTGCGGATTTTACAGGAATGTTATCCGCATTGAGACGTTCAATAATGACTCTCATATTGTCCCCAGAAAGATACTCTTGGAAAATACGACGGACAATAGCTGATTGTGATGGATTGAGTTGAATTTTCCCATTGCAAAGCTCGTATCCATAAGGTAGTGAAGAGGGAATATATCCCCCGCTCTCCATCCGGCGCTGATAACTCCACTTCATGTTTTCAGAGATGCTTTCGCTCTCTTTTTGGGAGATGGCTGCAAAAATAGTGGTCAGGAGCTCCCCGCTCATCTGGGCAGTGTCGATGTTCTGCTCCTCGAAATAGACCCCGACACCCAGGTTCTTCAGCTCCCGGATGGTCTCCAGGCAATCGATAGTGTTTCGGGCAAAGCGTGAGATGGATTTGCAAAGTATCCGGTCAATGCGCCCTCGCTTACAGTCGGCGATCAGCCGCTGAAACTCGGTGCGCTTTTCGGCGGATGTTCCGGTGATCCCCTCGTCGGCATAGAGATCCACGAAGGTCCATTCCTCATGGGAGGTGATATAGGTGGTGTAATATCTTGTCTGGGCCAGGAAAGAATTCTGCTGGTCAGCAGAATCAGAACTCACCCGGGCGTAGGCTGCCACTTGCAGTTTTTGAGGGCGGGGTGCCTTATCCGCCTCGATGACGATGACTTGTTTTCTGGCTAAACTGCCCTCTGTCACCGGCCCTTTCCCCATGATTCTCACCTCCTGTCAGCAATACAACATACCACACTCTTTCTCATATAGCTATGTCAAATCGGGTAAAAAAACTTACAAAGATTCCGCTTTAAATTTTGCGAAGATAAGACACTTTATGCCGCTTGTTTCGGCTGGGAAAGGAATAACCCTCTCTCTGCTTCCAGCTCCAGATGGGCAGCGATCCTTTTCAGTTCCTTCTGAGTAAAGCCGTGACCTTCCAGTGCTTTCAAAAGCCGAAGCATTCCAAAGTAATTGATGATTCCTCTTGCATCCATTCCTGATCCTCCTCTATTTTTTGTGAAAGGGCGAAGCTCACAAGCAGCGCCCGGTCTACCTGTTCCTGCTTCTCTGGGGAAAGCACCCCTATCCGGTCCAACAACCGGGACTTGTCTATCGTTCTTATCTGCTCCGTAAGAATAACAGAGGGCTGCCGCAGGCCGCTGTCCCTTCCCACCAGTACATGGGTCGGCAAACAGGGTTTACTGCTTTTGGCAGTGACCGCGGCGACAATTACGGTGGGGCTGAACCAGTTTCCCACCTCGTTCTGCAGAATCAGAACCGGACGGATACCGCCCTGTTCTGAGCCAACCACCGGATTCAGATCTGCGTAATAGAGTTCTCCGCGATGGATAATCCTCTGCGGTCTATTCATAGGGCGGTTTCCTCCTCCCTTTGGGTATGTATCCGGGCCGGCCATCGTTGTCGTGTTTTCATTCTGAAAAAAATGAACCGGCCCGGTTTTATGATCTATTCAAACACCTGGTATTATTACCCGTCCCCCAAGCGGTGGGCAGTGACTGAACTGTGCCTGGCGGCACACTCCGGGAATCTCACCCCCCGAGGATCTCTCCGGGCTGCCCCCATTGGTTGTGTCTGTGGCTGGGCAGGGGTACCATTGTAGGCGGATCGGGTCATGGCGAAACAGCTTGCCAGTGCTGCTTTGGGATAGATGGGAACCGCTCGCCGCCTTCTTTGGCCGTCTTTGATGCAGGGTACCTGCACAGGCGGGTCTTGGCGCATCCTCCGCATCGCTTGTCCCCTCTCGGGGCCGGTCCGCTGATGTGATTCAGTCTGCTGGGTATTCAATTTTCAAAGTTCAGGCGGGGTCTAAAAATACCCCTCACTATTAAGCCGAGTTCAACAGGGGGTTGTACGAAACTTTTTTCAGTTTTCCAAGAGTTTTTTCAATCTTTTCACGACTCGTTCTTTGCGGTAATGGATTGTCATGGTCGGCAAACACAGCAATTGTGCAGCCTGACGAATGGTTTTTCCTTCGTAGTAAAGCATCCGGATCAGCCTGTAATCCTCCTCGGGCAACTGGGTCAGTGCCTTACGCAAAGCTTTCTGCATCACATGGGTAACCGCAACTGTTTCCACGTCGGGGGCATCCGGGTCATAAATCATTTCTTCACCCAATGTTTCCTCGGTGTCCAGGTCGCTGTACCAGACGGTTCCGTTTCGTGTATCTTTCTCTTCCAAAGTCCGCAGATGGCGTTCGAAGCCGTAGTATGCCTGATAGACCTCATGAGTCACCTGTACACGGGTTCCCTCGACAGGGATGGTATATACTTTTGCTTTTTTGGAATTTCGGTTGGATTTCTCTTTCATAGCCCTTTCCTCCAGCTTCAGATGATGGATGGTCGATCTGAGCCAGGGGTCAGGGATAAGCTGCGACAGCAGCCTGCCAGCCTTGCAAATACATGAAAGTTCCTTTCCCGAACAAGCCGGAAAAGGACTCTCATCTCCGTGTAAGGCAAATCGGGCAGCAAAAAAGCGCCGCAGAAGTCGGATAACAGAGATTACTCTGTTATCCGGCCTCACACGGCGCTTGGTAGTCTACGACCCTATAGGGGGTCGCCTCCGCTTGCTCGATTTGAGTGATAGGATGATTCAGTTTTTATGGTGGATTACCAGAGGTTCCATCTCCTGTGCTGCCGGCGGAAGTATGCCAGATTCAGCACTGAGACAGCTTTGCATTTTTGGCACTTGGCTTTGATATGCCCAGCGGAATCGGAGAAGACGATTCCAACCTTATAACCGCAGCAAGGACAATAGAGGACTCTTTCTGTCAGCCGCTCTGACTCCCTTTGGGAGCGGTCTGCTAAAGCCTTTCGCTTTTGCAAATCAGTTGTAGTGGCCATCCGCATCGAAGTCGCCTCCCACTCCAAGTTCCTTGAAAAGATATTCTGACAGGGGATGGCGGCTAAGCACACCCAGGGTTTGCAGCCGGATGACCAGAGCAGTATAGGATACCTCCATTGTTCGGGAGATTTCACTAAGGATTTCCTTTTCCCTGGGACGGAAAACCCGCTCCCCATAGACTGGCAGATATTCTCCGCCGGTGTACTTCTCCAATTCCTGCTTAATCAGAAAGCGAGGCATCAGTAAAGAGGCAGCTAAAGTATTGGCCTGCCACTCTGCTATGGAGAGCCGTTCCCGCAGTTCTCCAATATTGTAGATCCGAGCGGAGTCATAGGGACAATGGAAGCCTGCTGCCTGACTGGAACACATTCGGGACGCTAACACGTGTCCCGCTTCATGAGCCAGTGTAAACCGTCGCCGCCCCTGCTCATCCTCACGAAGCAGGTAACTTTCCAGCACGATGGCCTCTTTTGGGAAGACTATGGCCGCAGGTTTTCCGTTCCGGTATACCTGCAGAGGGGTTTGTCCATCCCCGCAGAAGCCGATCTTATCCAAGTCTTTCTCGGCAAACGACTCATAAAAAACTGGACAGCGTAATGCTTTTTTTACAAAGCTGTCGATATCCACGCGGGAGATCCCGCCTTCCCCACAGAATGGACGAACCAAGCTGTCGCACAACTCGTCCGCTTCAGTTCGGGACAGAAAATTTTTCATACATACCCTCCTTTTTCTGTCACTTCACCTGTTTGATAATATGCTGCGCCACGCCTTGAATATAGCAGTGGTCCACATAGATGTCCTCCATCTCACGGTTCTCTGGATGGAGCCGCACCTGTCGGCGCTTGCTATCCAGATAGAACCGCTTGAGAGTGGTTTCGTTCTCCACCAGGGCCACAACGATTTCTCCCTCTCGAGCGGTATTTTGTTTCCGCACCACCACCAGATCTCCGTCCTCGATTCCGGCCTCTACCATAGAGTTCCCTTGGGCGCGGAGGATAAAATGTGCGTCATCACCGAAGATGATTGTCGGTAAGGCCACATAGCTTTCGAAGTTCTCCTCCGCATATTGGGGCTGGCCACAAGCCACAGTCCCCAGAACCGGGGAAAGTTCTACTTCCGGAGACGCCTTCCGTGTAACAGGGGTCTCCAGGCGCTTTCCATCATACCGGATACGGCCCTCCTGATCCAGCTCCTTCAGGTAATAATAGACCCTCCCACGAGAGAGACCCGCTAAGCCGGTAAGCTCTGTTATTGTAGGTGTCCGGCGATGGGTTAAAAAGAAGGATTCAACGGACGAAATGATTTTTTCTTTCATTTCCTCGCTTTTATACCGCATGGCCTATCTCTCCTATCCAAAACAATTTGTTTCGTTTAGCTTTAGTATAGCAGGTAGAGGTAATGGGTACAAGAGGGTAAAATCAAGGTGGGCGTTTTAGCGCCCACCTTGAAATGAATTTTGAGCTATTTGTCCGCATTCAGGCAGGTCTGCAGCATCTGTTGGTATGCCTTTCGCACTGACTCTGGACTTTTGATTTGGATTCCTCCGCCGAAGGTGAAAACCCATGCATAGAATGTGGGACTGGCGGATAGGTTCACCCTGGCTTCAAAGGTTCCATCTCCAAGTTCCCGTGTATCAACATCTTCACCAAAGCGATCAATGATCTGCTTCATCAAACCACCGGCGCAGCGCAAGGTCACCTGACAGGGCTCCCCGTCATACATCTGGAACACCTGGCGGAAGTATGTTTCTACCGTATAGTCCTCCGGTGGCGTATGAAATGGTTTTTTCAGAAAATCCGGGTACAGCATCCGATCCACTCGGAATTTTACCACTTTTTGATGGCTTTCCGACCATCCTACTGCGTAGTACCGATCACTGTCCCAGACCAAGTCATAAGGGGAAAGCTGATAAACTCGGCCTTGATGCTTTGGGATTTTTTCTTTTTTGTTGGTATAGTCAAGATACTGGAACGATACCGGCTGCCTTTGCCGGATGGCAGTATGAAGCAGATCAATACTGTAGAGAACCGTTTCGTTGGTAGTTTTTGCCTTTCCTTGAACAAATAGCCGTCGGCGCATTTCCTCCTGATCGGAAGGACTGGCCATCTGGGTCAGTTTTTCCAGAATGATCTCTGTTCTGTGGGAGGAGATGAACCGGGCGGCTTGTACCGCATCGATAATGAGCTTGAGTTCCGGCAACTCCAAGCCCCGGTCTCCAATAAAGTATTGATTCTGGCGTCTCCGGTTGCAAACGATGTCCCACCCGCATTCCTGAAGGTCTTGAATGTCTGCCGCCACTGTTTTCCGGTTCGCACGAACACCTTGGGTTTCCAGGTAGGCCAAGATTTCTGTGATGGTAGCTGGGTGGAACTCATCTGTGTGATCCCAGAGGTACCGAAGGATGAGAAGGGGGCGGTTCTTGCTTGGCATAAGGCGGCCTCCTTTCCTGAGACTTTCCGCCTGATTTTCTTCCTGCCGCTGGGAGTTATGAGCGGCCTCCAGCAGCATATTCACCCATACAGATATCCAGCACTCCTCTGGGCGGCTGGATTAGGGCGTCCTCATACTGGCACTTCCACTGGATCTCCCGGCTCATCTGGCCGTTCTCTACACCATCTATGGTTTCCCCATCCTGAATCGGGTTATCATGCTCCAATATGTACGACGCCACATTATAAGCATGGTTTACCACCCAGTTGGGGTCCATACCATGGAAGTGGTACTGGAGATCAGGCAGAAACAGGGTGCTCATGCCCACCGTGTCGATGAGCATATCCTCGGTGCCCTCGATGTTGAAGAATCGGACATTGACGCCAAAGCGGATGAAGCGATCCGGGCCCTCAATCTGATGGGAGCGCACATCCTCTGCCAGAAACAGCTTACCACAGTTCTGAAAATAGAACGCCTCACAGGTGGGATACAGTTCCGCCAGAGCATCCAAAAAGTCGGCATCCAGGTTGGCCCGCTCCAGCGCCGGAAGCGCCGCTGCCAGCATATCGGTGGCCACGACCTGATACCGGCACTCCCGGAAGATCCGCTCCCGATCCTCCTGACAGTCCCACATCTGGCTCATCAGGAAGGAGTCAAAGCCTTTGCCCTTGAACTTGTCGCATTTCATCACCATTAGCTGCACCGGGCATTTGCCGTCCTTGAATTCCGCGATATGATCCAGGGCGGCAAATCCGGCCATTTTTTTATCACGGCAGAAACACTCTACAGCGCCGATGTGCTTTTCCATCACAGCGGTCATCTCATCCTTGTCCGGCATCTCCACCGGCTCTTTAAACAGCATCTGAATGAGATAGGGGCCTCCGGGCTGGGGGCCTTTTTTGTCATCCAGGTTTTGCTGGAACACTTGATTGCTCATTTGCTTTCCTCCTTCTTCTCCGGGAACAGCTTCCACCGGAACTCCAGTTCTTTCTGGACAAACTCTTTCGGCAGGCCCCGGGGATTGGCGATGAGATACCATACCCGAAAGGTGCGCTTCTTCGGATCTGTTTCCTGTTGGTAGAGCTGATAGCCCGCCTCATCCTCCTGCGTCCACTGTCCTGTCTGCCGCTTGGCCTGCACAAAGGGTTCCACCACCTGGTCCAGTTCCTCTTTGGTGCGGCTTGAGGCCCAGGCATGATCCACATCCTTGGCATGGGACTGGTAGAACAGCAGCTTTCCGGTATGGGTCTTCGCCTTGCACTCCGGCGTTCCGCGCAATTCTGCCTGACGGCGGTACTCCTCCATCTGCTCCGCCGTTCCGTACCGTTCCACCATCTGCTCCCGCACATAGATGAACCAGCTGTAGTCCTCCGCCTCGGTGAAGGGGGCGCAGACCGGCTGTAATGCCTCCACGGGGTCTGCCTCGAAGCGGTCGATGAAGTCGAGGTAGTTGGCTTTGACCAGAGGCAGAAAGGTGTCCAGCAGCCCGGTGTTCAGCCGCAGGTCCTCTGTCAGCATCCGAAAGAATGAACCGCCTGTTGTGGGTACAATTCTGAAAGAGTAGAGGTAGTCATCTCCCTGCTTTATGATACAGCTGAAGCCCACCTCCACATTTCCATGGCCGATTTCGTAGTCTATGTAGTTGTAGTGGCTCCGGTCAAACCAGATCTGATAGGTCAGCCCGTTTTTCGTTTTCTTTTTGAAGTCGCCTTTTTTCAGACGCTTCCAGCCCTTTTCCTCCAGGCCCAGGCCGTTCCACAGGTAGTCCAGAAGCTCCTGAAATATATCTGCCGGGCGTTTTTGCTCCACGGTCTCCACCTCCTTGCAACAACTTTTTCTGGGATTCAACTTCTGCCCTCACAGGTCGTCCTTGTTTTGCGCCATTGCTTGGGCGATCTGTTTCATAGCCATGTCGATATAGAGATACACCCCATCACGATCACAGTGGAACAGGTTGGAGTAACATGTGCTTTCGTTCGGGTGAAGGGGATTCGGTTCCACTACTTCGGTGGCTTCCAGCAGACCAGTACCCAATTCAGCCGCAGCAGTAAGAGCCTTTTTCAGAACAGCAAACTGCCCATCGCTCCAATGTCTCTCCAGATCTTCAAGCACTTTGGGGTCCTGCTCCATGTCTTTGAGAAGCTGCATAACTTGATCTGGAGACAGATATACACCGGAGCAATAGTTTTCGATGATTCGGTTCTGCATGGGGTTTGGAAAAGAAACAGGAGTCACTTGATCCCACGAGGTGAAGTACCGCTCATATTCCGGCTTTTCTTCCACCAGGAAAGAAAAGGCACTGCCTCTGGTGTAATAGTAATCCCGGAAAAAACCTTGGATCACTGCAATATAGAAGCCATGGCTTTTGTCAAACAGCTCGTCGGATTCTGTTCCAACCCCAACCCGCAGGGTATCCAGATATTTTTCTGCATAGAAATCTTCGATTCCATGCTGTACGGCAAGGGCCAGCACCTTTTCCTCCTGTCCCTGCCGTATCCAGGTTAGGGGAGTAAAATACCATTCCCGCATTTCCTCTGGTGAAATCGGGTGAAAACTTACATCATATCCCATAAAATTCCTCCTCAGTAATCCAGTAAAATGGGCACCTGCTGTTCCTCGGCAAACCGCATGGCCCTCCAGAACATGGAGAAGGCAAACTTGGCCAGGGATTGGGTGTCAAACTGGGTATGCTCCTGAATATCTGCCCTGCTGATTTTCCCATGCGCGGGAATAATGCCGTCTGTCGGATAGCCTTCCGTTTCGCTCCAGCTCAGAATGGTATCCTCATCGGCCTGCCATGCCAGCTGGTTCAGCTTCTCCAGCTCCTTCCGCAGTCCGCCCAGGGTGGCGATCATCGCCTGATTATCGGTGGGCAGAGGCGCCTGAAAGAAGAAGGAATCCGCCAGAGGCAGCCACCAGGTTGCCCCACGCAGCAGGGACCACACCCGCTCCTCGTCCGATGCAAGACGGGCGACCAGAGGATGCTCCCCGAAGTTCCAGTCCTTCTCCACAGTGGAAGGCACCGGCTCATTGTATGTATGGCAGGCGGCAACCAGCAGCATTGCGCCGAAGGCATCCCAATCCGGCTTGTCGGTGTAATAGGGCTTCTCATTATCCTCCGGCCAAGGAGCATAGGGAGGCTGGCCCGGCTGAGAAATGGCGCTCAAGATCTGATCCCGCCAGTTCTCCACCGCCGCCTGGACCTCAGCCGGGGACATTTCTTCCTCGTTATCAGCAGCTTCTCCATCCGGCGTGATTTTTTGAAAGCCCCATCCATTTTCTTCCGCCCACTGCTGAACAACAGTTTTCCAGTTGTGAGAATAGTACCGGGTCAATGTTCCGGCGTAGATGTCAAGTCCCATAGTGATGCCTCCTTTTGTGCTTGGTCAAAGCCGTTCCAGGGTACAGTCGTGCCCGGAATGGTCCGTATCTAAAATGATTTCCATAATGGTGTCCATAGTCTCTTTCCCGAGATTACGGACGCTTTTTTCATAGGCCAGCCACTGGATGTGGATGGGTTGTCCATACTCATGCCGCCCAAAACCGCCCCGGAGAATATCGTTGAAAGCGTTCAGGTTCCGACCGATCTTCCAGTCCAAACCGGATGTAAATACCCGCTCCACCTCGTCATAAAAGCCGGCCATGTTAGAAAAGCGGCGGCCGTCGATGGTGAACTTCTGCCGCTGTGGTTGCTCCGCTGTAAACACCCGGTCGATCTGCTCCAGATTATACTCCAAGATCCAGCCATGAAACTGATGGTAAAGCGGCAAAAGCAGTTCTCTGGAACTGCCCAGCACATCCAGCCCCCGGTCATCGTATAGGTGGTAGAGGTACGGTCCCGGCCCTGTCAGATAAACGCTGGACACAAAGCCGCTCCAGCCTCCGATATCCCCCAGAATGATCTCCCGCAGAAGTTGCTCCGGCTGAAAGGTAATCCCGCTGAGATCCCAGTAAAACTGCACTTGTGCATGGGTATCCCCATCTTCATCCAGCTCTATGGCTGGAAGTTGCTCATCGGGAACCGGAAGTCCCATTCGCTGCTGGATAACGGTCAGCAGGGACTCGGCAGGTTCTTCATCGGGATACCCGTCGATCCGCAGAAGGTCCGGCATCGCCGGAAGTGCCCGATAGATCGCGGCGGCCCGGTCCAGCGCACCCTGAACATAGGCGGGGTTGGGTCTCAGCTTCGCTGCACTCCTGTCCAGATAGATTGGTTCCTCCCCGCCGATCTCAAACCGAATGCCTACCGGCGCATGGTAGAACAGAGGGTGTTCCAGTCCAGCCATGCCCAGCTTATGTAAAATGTCTTCAAACCGCTTTGCCAGCATGATATCCCTCCGCCTTATAACATTTCATACAGCAGGGCAGCGTCGCCCTGCACCAGTTCCAGATGGGAGTGCAGCGTTTCAAGTCCGCTTTGCACCGCCTCGGCGGGCAGATCCCAGTCTGGGGCAATTTCAGCGGCCAGCTTCGGGAGGTCCTGCTCCCGAAGGGCTGCCAGCGCATTAGACGCCAGCTCTCCCTCCAGCAAAGCGCAGTCCAGGGTGTCCTCCGTCTGGGGAGCAGGAAAACGGACATCCAGATCCAGCTCGCTCTCACACCAGTCCCAGATGGCCATATAGACCGCGCCGGAGCAGTCGCCGTTGGACAGTTCCTGCCGCCGGCCGTCTTTGAGAAGATAAAAGGATGCGATCTGTGACATAGAGATTCCTCTTTTCTATTTCACCCCACATTAGGTGGAACACTGTTTTTTACATTATCTTTTTGTAAGTGTTGAATTAAAGCAATACTTCCTGCGGGCATAATCTCCTTCAATTCTTCCACTGTAAAATCTTTCATAAATCTGATATCACTTCTCTTTTTTGTCCCTGGAGTAAGGAATGCATCAACATAATCTTCCCTACAAAATCCGTCCCATGGCAAAAAACCAAACCACGCATTTAGCAAATGGTCGAAGTCCGTTGATTTGTTTTTATATAAACCAAGCGTTGGGGATATATCACTTTTATAGTTTGGAACATTTGTGTATGAAATAGTTTTATTCCCTATAAGATGTAATCCATATCCTCTTTGCGGGTGTCTATTCAGTGTTGTAATGATGATTGGCTTTGTTAAATTCAAGCTGTCAAGATTCTCTACCAATTCTTCCTCACTTGAAAACAGCACATCAAAGAATGCCATTGTATATTGTTTGTATTTTTGCCCTTCCAACTCAAAACGGCAGCAAAGTTGACCGATTGTCCATGCTGTTTCTTCCAATTGAATACTTAAGATTGCGCCTTCAGTGAGAGCTTTTGACAAGATAAATCCCTCCTTAATCCTCCATCAGCCCTTCTACCTGCATCCGGATCACATAGAAGGCCCGCACCCAGTCCAGCTCCTGCTCCATGGATTTCTCCAAAGCCAGCAGGCGGCGCTTTCCCAGCCTTCGATCCAGGAGAGCAAAGATGCGGACAAGAGGATTCTCGCTGACAAGGCTTTTCTCGATGCTCTGGTTGTCAAAGATCCCAAACGCCTCATAGAACACCTTTTGGTCAAAGGTGCCCTGCTCCAGCGCAAAGGCATGAGCCTGGTTGATGGCCTCTTTTGCGGAGTCGCAATCTTTCAGCGTTGTGGACCGCAGGTGATGAAATTTTGTCCACACATTCTCAAAATAGGTGTAGTAGTTGCTCCGCAGCACTTCCACACCGTCCATGCGAATGGCTGCCCGGCCCTCATGGTCAGCGCTTTTGCTGTAACTGGTGGCAAAATACTGGATGTGGCCCCGGAGCGCCGGGCACAGGTAATCATTTTCCAGCTTGTTCCGGATTCCGCTCCAAGTTGGCATAGCGACCGCCTCCTTTCGGCTGTGGCTGCGGGTAAGGTAAACTTCCCAATTGATTAAAATTTAAAGATTACATACAATCCTCGATATATGATCGTTCTATAAATTCTTTTACTGCAAATAGATCTGTAAACTCCACATACCGGGGAAATCCGTCCGCATTATGTGCTGAGTAAGTCAAATGGAACATATAGTAGATGTCCCTTCCTATTCCGCTTCTGACAACATATAGCACATCATCATTGGAATCACACTTCGCAACCGCCCGGATTTTTTTGCCGGATAAGAAGTGGCCTTGTCCTATTTCTTTGTTTAGTTCAACGACAAATGCTCCGTCCGCCTGTGTGAGGGGAAGCAGATACCAGTTAAAATCCTTACCATATTTATCGTACAGATCACAGAACATTTCTTCTAATGTCATTGTTCATTTTTCCTTCATCCATTTACAGTTCAGCTCTCAACCGCCGCGCTGTTTTTATTGCTCATTGAGATACCTCGCCAGTTTCTTCTCCAGCAGTTCTGTCATATCATTGCAGAGGCGCTTTACCTTGTCCTGCTCATGGGCGTAGTACCAGATGGTTTCCTCTCCGGGGCGGAGCAGGAGCTGGTCGCCGTCCGCTTCTTTCCAGAACTCGCCCAGCACACAATACCTCTCTCCATGGATGGTCAGATCAAACATCCCGGAAAGGGAAAGGATCACGCCTGTGGATGCCTGGATGCCTGCGGTCAGCAGGAAAAACTCCCTCACCTGGGACGGGAGCGTGAAGTCCAGCACGCTTTCTTGATTCCCGATCTGCTCCTCCGTGGCGGTGGGCTTGATCTCATCCGTGGGGTCCAGCACCTTTGCCAACGCCTTGGAGAACTTGGGATAGCGTCGAAACAGCTCCGGGTTGTCGGCCTTGAATTTCGCTTGCTTTTCCCGCTGCACCCGCTCCTGCTCCTTGCAGAAAGCGTCCAGCTCGGCCAAATACCGCTCCTGGTAGAGATTGCTGGCCTCAAATGCTGTGCCGCTCTTTTCCAGAATGGCGATGGCTCCCTTTTGGCTGCCAAACACCGGGACCCACTGAAAACCGTGTCGGCAGGGCTTCAGTTTCAGGAATTCACCCCGACTCAGCAGGGCTTCCAACTCCGTCTCATGTTCGTCCCACCAGTTCCGCCAGGTTTCAGGTGTTTCCCGTCCCTCAACCAAGTCCAGGAGTTTTTCAGTCAATGATTCTTTGTCCATAGGTGCGATTCTCCCTGATAAATGAAAAACTATAAATCCGTAAGAAAGATTTCCGCAGCTCCCTTTTTCCGCAGTTTATACTTCTGCACCTTGCTCAATGGAATTTCAAACGATGCATCTGTCTTAGGAAATCTGTTGTCTAAGATGTCTTCATATAGGACGGTAATAAATGGATTCCACTTTTGCAGCTTAGTTCTTTTCGCTGATTTTTCCAAGTATTCGTACCCGCCGGCCAAATAGAAAATCTCCAACGCCAATGCCAAATCGCAGTCCGGGTCAGCGAGGATTGTTCTTGGGACTTCGAACCCGTCATCCCAGTTATACTCATCAAGTTTATTCTTCAAATCAGCATACGCCATTTCCTCCGCCTCCGTTTCAGAGGGCGCAAGAATAGATGCTCATGGCCCCGTAGTCGGTGTGCAGGACAAGTCCACTCTTGGTAAAGGCAAAATTCACCTGCCGCACCACAAAGGGGTCATCAATGGTGGCCAGCAGCTGGCCGCTGCCGGTATCCCACAGCTCTATGGGGGAGCTGCCACGATCCTGCTGAACAGCCATCAGGCTGCCCCTTGTCCTCACCGCGCAGGTATCCGAAAAACTCAGCCCCTGCCGGACAGAAAACGGGAAAGGATTGGCTATTTCCTCTCCGGTCTGGGTCAGATAGAACCTGCCGCCCACCGAGAAGCACTGGTCATCCGGAGAGAAGAAGGGATGCCAGCCCTCATTGTGAATCACTACTTTTGGGGCGGACTTCAAATCGACCAGCACATACTCCCCCTCGGTGACGCGGTAGGCCGCTTTGCTCTGCCGGGGAGAGAGCATCCCGAAGCAGTAATAGGCAAAATTCGGGTCTTTTGACTTCTTGCATTTTACCGCTTCCCGCCATACCTCCGTGTTGCTGCCAAAGTCAAAGACGACGATCTCCTCGCCCGTGTACCACAGGGCCAGGTCGCCGCTGGCATCCAGCATGGTCTTCATGCTGTTTTTCTTGTTGGCGAAGGGCGTGATTTCATGGGTGCGGAGTGAGAACTGTTGGAGGAGATAGCTGTTGTTCAGCAGCAGAGTATCATTGGGGCAGAGAACCTGCTCATAGGTCATTCTCTTTGCGCCCAGGGAAACTGTTTCGAGGATCTCCCCGCTGCCATCGAAGTGATAGAGGGTTTCGTCCTCAAAATCTCCGACCACCCTTGTCAGGAAGAAGTCATCCCGTGTGAGGACGGCAGCCAGGGGCATAAAACCGTTGCTGTCCTTGCCGACAAACCGATGGCACCGCGCCTGCCCAACAGCGGCATCCGAATTATGGTAGACAAATCCTTTCCGCATCTGGCCCATCATGGCACTGGCGGCCTTGCTCTTGACCTGGAAGGCGGAGTCACACAGGATCTCCTTGACCTTCCCGCCATTCAAGCAGGTTCGGATGGTATGTCCGTCAATTTCAATCCGCCACTGCTTATTTGTGGCGGGGTTGAGGAAGGTTTTTTCAATCATGGTTTTGACCGTTCCTCCTTTCGGATCAGGATGCTTTTTCCTTCGGTGTTGATGCTATACAGGTCATCCAGATGGATGTGGAATCCATCCTCACGAGTGGTTTCTGCCATACCCAAAGCGGCTTTCGCCAATAGAAGCAGCCCCGCCCGGTTTCCCGTTAGCTCCAATTCATTTCCATCGGCATGAGTGGTAAAGGAGAGGTGGGCTTCCGGTTCCACTGGAAGGATGGGCAGTTGTTCATCATTCAGTTGAATGGTCAGTGTTTTGGGTTTCATCGCTTGTATCCCACCTTTTGAAAACTCCTCAATCAAAATCCATCCAGACCAGGTGTTTTCCGCAGTGGAGGCACTGGAACAGATAGCATTGCAGATGCCCGCCATTGACGGATTCCTGAATCATTTCCCTCTGCTCATCGTCCCACATGGGATCGTCCAGCACATCGTCCAGCACACCCAGCGCCCGCAGTTCTCTGGCACCCACATGGCCCAGATAGGCACAGTAGTCGCCGCAGTGGGCGCGCCAGTATTCCTGCTGCCAACCGGAGTAGCCGGGAGTTCGGTGGATCAGCTCGTCCAGGCGGGCCGGGTCCTCTACGCCATCGTCTACGGAGCAATCGTCCTGGAAGCTGCCGTCATATTTCCGGGCCGCCTCGCCGCTGGAGATACACTCCGGGCACAGGTACTCAATATCCTCCACAGCGTAAAAGGGGCCTGTATAGAAAATATGGGTCGTCTTGCCGCAGCAGTCGCAGGCAACGCCATCCGCGGACTCCTCAAAAGCGCCGGTTTCCAGCGGATTGGGGTGATACCGGAAGGTGGGCAGGCCCAGCTGGGCCTGCCGCTCCTTCTCTTTCTGCTTTTCCTCCGGCGTTTTGGGCTTGGGGAGAGCATAATGATTGCCCCAGTTTTCCGCATATTCCTTCAGCGTGCCCAGCCGCTTGAGTGTTTTTTTATCGGAACGATTTCCGATTTGGCAGAGCAGTTCGTAGGCATCCTTCTTGAAGTCCAGCAGATCATACACATCCACCAGCACCTCCTTGGCCTGCTTGTCTTCCGACTGCTCCAGTTTCTCCTTGAAGGTATAGAGAGCGCGGACACTGTCTGGATTTCCTTTTGTCTCTCGAAACTGCTTTTGGAGTTCAATATATTCCTTCAGATATTCGTTCATGGTCACAATCTCCCATCAATCCCACCAGAGATACCAGACAGTGGACTGCCGCAGCACATCCGCCAGAGCGCCCACGGTGGCGTCCTCCGGCTCCTGGTCCACAATATCCGGGCAGAAGCCATACTGCTCCAACGCTGCTTCCATGGCGTTCTCCTCAGAAACCGGTACCGGAAGGTCAAATTCCAATTCATCGTGGCTCATGGCGGCAGGCACCGCGCCATACTGCTCGAACCAGTATTTGGCCGCCGCCATCAGTTCCGGCGTATCCGGGCAGTCGTTCCAGTTTCCGAAGGGCAGATACGCGAAGATCTCCCAGGGGTTCTTCACCGGAATTTTCGCCAGAATGAGAGGATGGGTCATATCGGTGCCGGAATCCCAGTAGCAGGAGAAACGGTTATTCTCATAGCCGCCCTCCATCTCGCCCAGGACTTCCTCATCCCAGTCCATATCATCGTCCTCGGCTTCTTCCTTGCGCTGGCCGGTCAATTCTTCCAAAACCGCCTTTCCGTCCTTGACAGGGGCGGAGAGCATCTTCTTCCGGTACTCCGTTACAGTTTTGAGGTCAAATTCGTAAATGTCTGCTTCATTCTCCGGGTCGGCATTCATTACCAGACACTCCAACAGCGTTTCGTCATCCGCCTTGATGAGCACCGGCACAAAGCCTTCCTGGGCGCTGTCCCGCTTGGCATAGTTGTAGGCTGCCATGATGGGGTCATCATCCTTCATGGAGGGGAAATAGGTACACTCGCAGTCCAGATACTCCATGATGGCCTGAGCCACCTCGGAAGGCTCCAGTGTGTCCTCGTCGAAGTCCTGTCCCTGCCAGTTGGTGAAGCGTTCCTCGATCACCTTTGCCATGGCCTGATAGTAGTCCTCGTCAAAGGCAATGAACAAATAGGCTTCATCCTGGATCTCATCGGAGTAATTGCGCTCCTGCCCAATGACGCCAATGGCGTAGTCGTCGATGTCGCTGGGGAAATAGGGGCTGTCCGGCTCCCCATAGTAGTAGGAGGCAAAGGCCCGGCCGATCTTGTTAAACATCGGGCCCACCAGCTGCCCATCCAGCTCATCCCGGATAAATTCCCGCAGATCCACGCTGGCAGGATCAGCCTTGACCTTTTCTACCACCTCTCCGTACTCCGCAAGGAATTCTTCGCCCATCAGGTCGTGCTCCATACACCAGCGCAGGTAAATAGCCATGTGGTTGTAGGCGCTCAGCTCATCCACCGGCAGATTCTTTTCCTGAATGGTTTCCAGGTGCCAGTCAGCGCAATCCATTTCCATCACGCCGCCGTCCTCCACGCTGCCAAGTTTCCCCATAGTCATGGCATTGGGACGGGTATTGTAAGTCACAAAGCTGATGCCGTCCATTTTGTCCAGCAGAGCATCTGCGTCATGCTCCATCTTATATTCCAATTCCTCTCGGTAGAGGGGGATCACCTGATAGAAGTTGACCTCCTCACCACTCGGCAGGATGCAGACCTCGCTTCCATCTTCGGTGTCCTGGGGACCGGTCAGCATGGCGGCGCACAGCTTTGTGCCCTTTGCAAAGTCCTCCTCATTGTCCATGGTATGGCCAAAGCCCAGCCAGGTATCGCTGGCAATGGGCAGGCGGGCCAGGGTTTTCAGCAGGCGGATGGGCCAATACCACCGCTCATTCTTCAAATCCTCATGCTTCAGTTTCCAGTTCCCCGGCAGCGCAATAGCCAGCTCCGCCCGCTCCAACTTGTATTCCGCCAGTTCCTCCGGCACATTCATCCGGTGGGCACCCATGCCCATGGTGACCAGGGTGTAGTAGTCCCGCTCCTCGGAGGGCGGCACCACGCAGATGTCCACATGGATATCCGGCGAAGACAGTTCATGGAACACATTCTCGAACTTGCCAAAATACTGCTGGATATGCCCCTCGACGGCTTCCGTCTCTTCCTCGGTGTAGACCTCGGGAACACCGGTTTCTTCATCCTCGGGAGCTTCGCCGTCCGGGTCATCGTCACCATCGTCAGGGTCACCGTCCGATGACGCCCAGGAGATTTTCAGAGTCATCTGCTCCTCCGGCAGGCCGACGCCCGGGCTGCGGGTGATGGTGTGCTTATCATCTGCCGCAAAACCGATGGTCTCCCCATCGTGCAGTTCCACATCATTCTCCAGCACATAGGAGGTAAGGTTTGCCAGGAAGTTCCGCAGATCGCCCGGCTCGGCGTCGGTACCCAGCACCTCCATCTCGTCTTTGCCGAACACATCCAAACCGTAGGTGTAGCCATTCATACCATTCTCATCCCGCCAGAGGCCGAACCAGACCCAGTTGAAGATGGGCAGCTCGTCTTCCTGCATCATGTCGGCAAAACCCTCATAGAATTGGGGCTCAAACACCACGCCGCTGGTATAGATGCCGGTGGCATATTTCTGGCGGCAGCAGGCAGCCACCACCTTGGCGAACAGCTTACCCTTTTCCAGCAGGTCCTCCTCTTTGCCCAGCACCGCAACCATGATGTGGGCGCTGTGTTCCTTGGCAACCTTGACTGCATCCTCCCACATATAGTTATTTTCCGCATTGGCCTCGGCCTCGCCGCCGGGAATGGGATAGGTGGCCAAGCTGACAGCGGCCAACATATCGCCCACTTCAAACACCAGTGCGTCGTCGTCTTTCTCCTCGCTGGCGTCGTATTCCTCCACTGGGATGTCCCATTTTTCCTTCATGTCCCGGATGAACTGCCCTTTATCCCATTCTGCCTTGGACAGCAGCACAAAGCCGGTGAAGACACCTGTGTGGTCACTCTCGTCTTCGTTCTCTGCCTCGGCCCGTTTTTCTATCTCCTTCTGACACTCCTGAATCACCACCGGGGCATCCTCGTCCTCAGGGTCCAGCTCCGCCCACCGCTGGGCGTAGGGGATGGCCTTTTCCTCCTGCCCATAGAGATACTGGTAGGCATAGGCCATGCGCATATTCCACTGGGCCTTGTCCTGGCCCTCCTCCCGGACAGATTCCAGCACCTGGATGGCCCGTCGGAGAGCCTTATCCCCCTTGTAGTTGGGGGTTCCCTCCTGATGATCTCCCAAAATAGCGTAATTCTCCAGCGCCCGTGCCATGGCGTAGGCAATGCGGTAATTTCGCCAGTCCTCCGGGATGGCGTTGAGCGCCTGAATGCAGCGGGTGTACTCATCCTCGTCGTTCCACTGCTCTATCTGTGCGAAGAATTCTTCCTCATTCTGCTGTGTATAAGGGATATAGTCCATATCCGTCAGCGTTTCGTCCAGCTCGGGGACCTGATCCTCATCGTCCGGTTCCTCCTCGGGCGGTGTTTTCAGGTTCACAGTGCCTGCCTCCCGGCGGAAGGTGTGGAAGCTGGCCCAAGGGATGTCACTGCCCTCGAAGAATTCCTTGGCCATCTGGAGTGCCGAGTGAATGTCCCAGGCGATGAAGTCCACATAGCCGCAGTAGAGTCCGGTGGCTCCGCCGGTGAGGGTGAGTACCTCCGGCCCGTCGCCGGTGGTGAACACTTCTTCCAGCTTATCCCGGAAGTCGAAGATCTTATCCGTTCCTTCCTCCTCCCGCAGGGTATCCAAGGGATAGCAGAAGAAGCCCGCTACCGCTCCGTCGGCATGGAGCGCGTCCATGAAGTCATTGTCGGCATCCAGATAGCCGTTGATGAGCGGAGCACAGTTGGTGGAACCGGCAATTACATCCAATCGCCAGTCGGCTTCCGGGTCCTTGTTGGGTTCCATTTTGTAGCCAAGGTAGCTGTTCAGATAGGCTTCCGGGTCGGTGGAGAGGTTTACTCCCTTTTCCTTCAGCATATCGGGCAGCTGGGACAGGAGGAAGGACTGCTCTGCCTTGGGCTCTTCCAGCACATTGAAGTCATCAATGTACCACATGTGGGAGATCTCGCCCAGCACTTGATCGGTAAGGGTGGTAAGCATCCACCAGGCTCGGCCTTCCGCCTCCCGAAGCATGGGCAGCAGCTTTTCGCAGTAGGCGGAGATGGCGAAGCTGTTTTCACCCTGCTCCTCCAGCCAGATCTGCACATCATCCCCAGAGATATTCCATCCATCCTCGGTACGCAGACCGATGTTCTGGAGGGGTTGACGGCCCACCAGGATGTTCCAGTACTCCAGCACCTCCTTGGGGGCGTGCTTCTGGAAGTAAATCAGCTCAAACAGCTTGACCTTGTCCCCCTCCGGGGTGAGGAT
Source organism: Angelakisella massiliensis (assembly GCF_900104675.1). GTDB lineage: Bacteria > Bacillota > Clostridia > Oscillospirales > Ruminococcaceae > Angelakisella > Angelakisella massiliensis. Next base: position 1,701,511 of record NZ_LT629945.1, read on the forward strand.
CAGCTCATACTTCTCGCCATTGAAGCCCATCTCGAAGGAAATCTCGTCAAAGACCAGATTCAGGGTTTCCTGCATTTGGGCCACGAGTTCTGCGCCGCGGGTGTGATCTTTGTCCTCATCCATCATCTGGCGCAATTCTGCTTCCATCTCGGCAAAGGTTTCCCACCAGTCCTCTGTCCGCTCCCGGAAGCACTCCGAGAACTGCGGCAGGGAGATGCCCTTCTTGCACCCGTCGATCAGTTCCTCAATATTCTGTCGGGTGTTGAGCTTCGGATCATCACCGGGATGCAGTTCCAGAGCTTTTTCAAAATACCGCAGAGCGCGGCCCTCCTGATCCAGATAGTAATAGGAATAGCCCATGCGAAAGTTCCAGGAATAAGTATCTCCCAGTTCCTCCTCATGGGACTGCATCAGTTCCAGTGCCTGGTGAAGCAGCTTCCTTCCCTCCGGCTCGCTGGAGTCCGCCAGATTGTTGTAGGCGCGGGCCAGCTCCATATCCATTTCCGGGGTACGCTCCTCGGCAGAGATTGCCTCCAGTGCGTCAACGATTTTCTGGTGTTTGTCCTCCTCATGCCACTTCTGGCACTGCTTCAAAATATCCATATCCTGTTCCTCCTCGTCCTCATCTGGTTTCCAGTCTTTGATCTGCTGGAACACGCCGTTCTCATCCCGCTCAAAGGCGCAGGGGGTGGGGGTGTTCAGCAGAGGGATGATGTCGGGATCGTCGTTGCAGATTGTGTTCAGCTTGTAAATCCCGGCGTTGTTAGGGTCGTCCATGTAGGTGTCGCTCTCGTCTCCGGCGGTGAAGCGCCAGCCGCTGTCCCAGTCGCCGTCCGGCTTCTCCCGGTAGCAGTAGCCAACCTTGCAGCCCTCCACTGTGATGCGGTTGGTGGCGATACAGCCGGTGGCGTCCTCCCAGTCGGGGAGTAGATTCTTCATGTCCTCCGCCTTTACATAGAAGTCCCGGCGGCGGCCGCCGGACTCGTACAGCTCCTTCCGCAAGGCCTCCACATCCCAAGCCATCTCTTGGATCTCCTCGTCGTCCATCATCTCACTGAGGTCATATTCCAGCGGATTCTGGGCAAAATCTGCCAGGGCCTTGTTCATGGCGTCGTGTTCCTCTGGCGTGGCGGTGATGCGGATGCGGCGGGAGGGGGGGTTGTACTCGTCCAGATCGTGGAGGTTTACACTGCCGCTGACGCTGCACTCCAGCAGGATGGCGGCCAGATCAGTGACCACATCAATGGCGAAGTGGAAGTCCATCTCCACGCCATCGGAGTGTGTAAACTCCAGATACTCCACGGTCTGGCGGAAGTCCCAGTTCTGCTTGTCCAGCCCGATTTTGGCGAAAATCTCGCTGAGGGGGATTTCCTCTTTCTTCTGGTCTTCTAAAAAGGCCACAAGGTTCAGGCTGTCGTCCGAGCCTCCGATAAAGTTGCCCCAGTATTTTTTGATATACATGACCATCCTCCTCACTTGCGTGTCAAAGTTCCGTTATCAATGAGGGCAGCTTCCCGGATGCGCCGGAGGGATTCCGGCTCCAACAAAAACTCCCGCAGGTTCGGGTCCTCAAAGAAGGACATGGGACGCACCTGTGTCGGCCCGGCAACCGCCCACAGCCGCGATGTTGCCAACCGCTCCGCTGTCTGGAGCGCCTTCTCCCGATTCCCCAGATAGAGATAGCGGGCGATTGCGTCCCGATAGGAGGAGTCAGCCATAGGCACGCCCTGAATCTCCTCAAACAGATCCACCGCATCTCTGGCTGTTCCGAACATACAGCAGTGGTTATAGAGCTTCCGTTTGGCATCGGGATCGTCCGGCGAGAGCTTTTTATTCTGTTCAACGAGTTTCGCCCAGAGCTGCTCCTTTGTCTGTGGTTCTTCTGGTTCATGGTAGGGATAGTTCTTGTCGTTGTCCGCGAAGGGCATAATGCCCCGCTTGAGGTAGTCCATCAGGATGTCACAGAAACGATCCCGCTGGGGAAGGCCATTCTCAGCCCGGATGCGCGCCTGTTCCTTCGTAAGCGCCTCTATCAGTTCCTGCTCCCGGTGCAGCTGGATAGCGGCTACCGTCATGGCGATCATGTGCTCGTCGCTTACATTGCTGTAATACCACTCTTCCAGCCAGGGAAGAACCGTCAGATCCAGATTCAGTGCTGTTTCATAGTCCAGATTGAAATAGGCAACCTCTGCCTTGATTGCTGCCACTTGATGCGGGTATTTGTCAGCGAAGGTTTCCAAAGCAGTGAGTGCTTCTTCTTTGCCATCCATGATCTCATAGCAGACCATGCGGAACTTTTTTGGCAGTTTGATTACTTCCATGTCTGTATCTCCTTTTACTTCAGTTTATCATCTTTTTTATTATCAGAACAGCACATTTGTGTTTGCTGTACATCATTTTTTGAGGGCTGAAAGTTCGATTGAACTTCTGAAAAATATGTTCCATATCGTCCCCAAAACTTGGTACCCAGATTTTCCTTTTTGATATCTGCCACCTGCCGAAAGACCGGATTGATTGCCTATCAGCAAAGACAGTCGAGGCTGTCAGCGGCGGCTCATGAAATGTGCAGTTCATCTTGACCGTTGCTGGCTCGGTTGGCTTTGCTATCTCCCCGATAAATGGGAAGTTATCGACCTGTTTTTGATAGTCTGTTCTGCAAGAAGATAACAGCGGCTTCATGTACTTCTTCTCTTAATTCGCCCTGTGTAGGACTTTTTGCAATCCTCTGTATATCTGAGAGAATACAATTTATGCTCTCATCGGAAAAAAGAGGTGCCAGACAGGTGATAATCCAATACTTCCATATGTCGTCTTTTTCATGTGGACTTAAAACTCTATGAATTAAAGGAACAAGGGCTGATTGGTGTAAAGCGAGCACCGGCAAAATATCACCAGCAACAGGCCAATTACAGTCCTGTATCCACTCCAAAAGAGAGGGTAATATCGGCTCAATCTCATTGTCAGTAAGGTGTTTTAGCCTCTCTATATTTGAACTATCAAATTTATTTTTTGGCACTAAGTCGTGAATATCTGTCATATTAGCTCTTAATCTCCATCTCAAATATTATTTTGTCGTTCTCCAAATACTTTTTTCTTTCTTAAAGAAGACGGAGCGTGTTGTTCACCTTGTCTGTACCATACGCGGTACGCATGGCATTCACTCCTCTAAGCGTTTCAGGTACGGAGCAGGGACCACCTTTGTCAGCCACACTCCATTGGCGGATAAATAAAAGAGATATCCGTCGCGGTGCATCTGTCCGGCATCCACCAGGTAAATCACAGGCTGGCCGTGCCGTTGGCCTACTTTTTCGGCGGTTTCGGGATCTGGGGACAGATGGACATACAGGCGGCTTTGGGGAAGCAGTCCCTGGACCTCGATGGAGGCGGCAAACCGCTGGGCTGTTCCGTGGTACAGCGTCTCCGGTGGTTCAGTCACGGGGAGTTCCACATCCACCTGAATGGAGTGGCCCTGGTTGGCCCGGATTTTTGTCCCGTCCTCGCTGAAGGAATACCGCTGCTTTTCATCACTCCGCACGATTTCCTCCAGAATGTCCCGGTTGATGGGGTATTTTCTGCTGATACCCGCCAGCAGCGTATTGACATCCGCCCAGCCATGGGTATCCAACTTGATCCCAATAACCTCCGGCTTGTGCCGAAGGATCAAGCTGATATACTTGCTGATCCTTGTAAGATCGGGTGTTGTTTCTCTCATGGTGCCCTCCGCATTCTCAAATTGCCTCCACCCGGATAATAGGTCGGTAGAAGTCATAGTCGCCGTTCAGTTCCTTCTCCTCCTGCATTTCCGGCTTGCAGTGGGGCGAACAGGGCAGGAAACCGAGGAAGATTCCCAGTCCGCCGCAGATGCTGCGCCCGCCATCACCGCCACAGGTGGTAAACTGCTCGGCCTTCACGACCTCCCGCATATAGGGGTCATAGGCAATGGACAGGCCGAAGAAATTGGACTCCTCCATATCGAAGGGCTTGTCCTCATTCTCCGGGCTTTCGAAGTGGTGCAGGTGCATGGAGTAGTCCATTCCATCTCCCCAGGGAAATAGGGTGCGGCACCCGCCGCCGCACAGATAGGCCCACTCATCCGCCGTAGGCAGCGAAAGCCCCTGCTTTTCCAGCCCGGCAAGAAGTGCATCGTAGTCTGTGCGGTTATAGATACAGATCTGAAAGCCCTTTTCCGTCCGTTCAATGCGGGCTGACTGGTGCATAGTAAGGCTGTCAAGGTCGCTCCAGGCAAACTCCCGGAACTGTTTCAGCCAGTCAGGGTGGGCGGACAGTCTGGGATCGTCCATTGTGACCGGCTCCCAGCACAGTTCCTCCAGTTCCCGGCCCACCAGCATGGGGCCAATGGCTGCCTGCCGAACAGGAGCCATGCTTTCCTGGATCATCTCCTCCGGGTCCTGTTCCATCTCCCATTCCTGGAACAGATAGTCCAGTTCCTCTCGGCTCTCCTGATTCAGCCCTACGGCAAATTGTTCCCAGCCCAGGGTGACGGTATCGCCGGGGACAAAGACGAACTCCCGGCCGTCCTTTTCAAACACGCCGGTGGTGCAGCTCTGCCCCCAGCGGTCAAAGGTATGTAGACCGAGAAAGTTCATATCATAACGAGCGGCCAGGCGCTCCATCAGAGCCTGCTTCTCGGTGGTTTCCATTTGATCGAATTGGGTGCGGAATAAATTTTCGTTCACAGCAGTTCTCCTTCAATCCTTTTTGCGTGTTCCAGCAGATAGCGCCGGCCATCCTGCTTGGCCTGCTCCAAGTATTGTGGAAGCAGGTCGGAATGGATGGCGTCCAGTGAGACCAGAACGGCGATCCGCTGGTATTCCTGAAGTTCAGGAGAGTAACAGTTGCGCTCCCAAAACAGCGGAGCGAACTGCTCCACACAGTCAGGACGCAGAGCGGGCATCGCCAGAAGCGCCCGACGGCTCACATATTCATTGGGGTCCTTTGCAAAGTCCAGGATCATATCTTTGACTTCCTTGCCGCATGGGCATTCCGGCAGATACGCGGCAAACTGCCACTTGGCCTCATTCTCATTGGAGGCTGCGGCCCTGCGGCAGAGGCGCTCGAACCATCGGGGATGGGAGGTGGTCTCCTGTATAAACCCCTCCGCTTCGTTGTCCCTGGCGATCAGATAGACCATCTCATCCAGTAAGACGCTATCTGCTGTTTCTGCATCCATTTGGGTCAACACATGGCAAAAGGCACTGTAAGTATCATTCCAGTATGGATAATCGACTTCCCACTCACCGCCGAGCTCCTCGCTGGTTTTGCCGGGATAAGTGGCTTCCTGCCATTGATGGAACTTTATTGCCTGCTCCAGCAGGCGTTCACGAATGCCCTTTGCCATGTGCTCACCTCACAATTTTCCGAAATGGTCCAGATATAAATCCCGCACAGAATAAGGGCCTACAAGGTTCGTTTCCTGCCGGCCATCCCAGGAATACACATGAATTTTGCCCTCGTCCCCAATGTACTGCTGCTCCTCAAAGGGTGCGGGAAAGGGAAATCTCTCTACCACGCTCCAGTCAATCTTGGGTTTCAGCCCATCAAACTCCTCGCGCTTGAGCCTTTTGAAGTTAAACACCAATGCTGCCCCGATCCCATCAAACAGCAAGTCTGCGTATTCTCTGGGGGTGATGCTCTCGCTCACATTGGCGGCATCAACATTCACATCCAGAACCTTGTTGCCGCAGTTTGTCCAGATTTTATCGGGGGAGAACCAGGTGGCGCGTTCCTCAGAGTCTGCAAAGTCCTCAAGGGGATACCATCCGTTTGCGCTGTCCGGCTTGACGCCTTCCCGAAGCTGCCCGTTGTACGGGGAAAGCGGATAATACCGGTGCCGCACCGGATCAAATCGGCCAAAGGCAATTTTCAGCAGATACCTATGCTTTTCGCTGCGCATGAGCTTATGGGGCTTCACGATATGTTCTTCGATCAAGCTCCAAATGTACTCATCTACACGGATGGATACACGGGGACGGCTGAATAGTGTGATTTTGTTGGTGTCTGTATCCACATTGAGCCAGACACGATTGATCTCAACCATTGTCATTCCTCGCTTTCACCAAGTACCCCGCCATAGAGAACGTCGTTTTTTCCGAGGAACAGCATCTGGCTGCGAAGCAGGCTGCACTGCACCACAGCGACCTTGTTTCCGTCACAGGTGGGAATAGTCTCCTGTTTTTGCCCAAGGTGATCACCATGAGCGGTAAGGAAGTAGAATTTGTCCCGTTGCTGGTATCCGCCTTGAAACAGGAAGGCATTGCCGGACGGGGCAACAGAAAAAGCTCCACTTCCTTCGATTGGCAGTTCAAACACAAGATCCTCTTTGAAGTTCGTCCGCACCAGCTGGAATTCATCGTAATAATAGAACCACAGGTTTTCTTCTTCGTCCAGGCTGATGGCATAGCAGTCATAGATGGAATACTTCTCATTCTTCCAGAGAGGAGTTCCCTCCGATGTCCATGCAATCAGGCCGCAAGCACCCAGAGGTTCATCCCAACCGTAATTACCAAATACACCTTCATCAAAGTAGCTGGTAATGATGGTGCCATCTTTTTTTACCACACAGTCTTGAATGCCATCCCCCAGGCAGAAACGGGACAGCACAGTTCCGTCCCGGCTGACGATCCAGGCGTTCTGGTCGGGGCCGTTTTCCCGATAGGCGCATCTTGCCCCCAGCAGGAGGAAGTGATCACCTGCGGGCCGCAAATAATGGAACTGGAACTTCAAGAGGCCAAGAGGAAACAGCGTCGTTTCCAGCACCCGCTGTTCCGCCCAATCCAGCTGGATCTCCACTGCGGTATAGGTGGAAGGAGTGCTGAGCCAGTCCTTACCCTGTGTTTCGGACGGCTGTTCCATGAGAAGATAGACTTTTCCATCCCTTGCCGTGAAAAAGTCTGTCACTTCTGTGCCCTCCAGATGGTTTTCTCGGCGCAGCTGGTCCAGGTCAATGATGGAGAACAACGGCAGATTTTTTGCTTTTAAGGATTTGTTCATTGGGTCTCCTCCTGGTTACTTTCATGCTCCATCATAGGTGTGAGTTTCCCAGATGGCCTCAAATTCCGCCTGCTCTATGATGCAGGCGTGGAATTCCTCGCCCCAGACATGGGCGTTCAATTCCTCCACAGTGGGGATCGGCGTGATCTCGATGGCACCGTCGTAAAGGTCAGGGATGTTGCGGGTGCGTCCATCCGCAGAGATGTCAATGGAGCGGAGGGCCAGCCGCTCATTTTCGGTATCCACTTCATAGAGGATGACCGATGGTTCACCCTCCGGTGCGCCCTCCCAAAAGAGCTTGATGTACTCGATCTTGCCAAGATAAGTCCGCATCGTTTTTTCATCGGCACAGGCCGCCCGGATCATTTTGGCCAGCATCATCAGGTCGTCGATGTATTGGGAATAGACGCAGAACACATCCTCGTCGGAGTCAAAGTGAAACAGATCCTCACCACTATTGTTTTCCTCAAACTCCCGGATCACGCCCCGGACCAGCCGTTCCCAGTCTCCGCTGCTGCCGGTCAGTCCCAGCCGACGGAATTCTTCCGTCCGGAATCCATCGTTGATTTTCAGCAGAAGGGAGATGGCATAGGGGTGGTGGGGAATGAGGAAGAATGGCGCGATCTGCTCCGGCTTCACCCAGATTTTGAAAGGCGGACGCGGATCGGGTATCCAGGGCAGCATCTCCCACTGGTTGTCCGGTCTGTTTCCGTATTGGGAAAAGTCTTTCATGTAATCCCTCGCTTTCCGGCACATCAGCAGCTCAGTTGTCCTCCGTTTGCCGGACAGAAGATCCTGCGGTTCGCCAACAGTTCCTCCAGCTTTTTGGCCAGCGCCTCCACAATGGCGTGGCAGGGGTTTTCGTAGCCCACGATCTCCAGCCTTTGCAGCTCGACACAGTGGAGCGTTCCATAGAAGCCCAGCATAAACTCCGTCAATTCAGCAATCATCCCATAGCCTTCCATGTTGCTCACATCCGTCTGACCTTCTTTTGCGGTCATCAGCCCAATGATCCCCACCGCCACGGTAAAGGCACCGCAGCAGGACTGCTCAGTCTGCATCCCAAGACCCATGACGGAGAACATTTTCCGGGTCTCCTCGGACAAATTCAGATGGTAATATTCATTGCAGGCCATGAACATCGCCTCGGCGCAGGTCAGTTCCGTGCCGATGTGGTAGTGGTTCACCAGTTCATAGAGTTTCATTGTTGCCATACCATACTCCAATCGCAAAGCATTTCATTCTGTGTCACCCGGCGCAGCTCGTCCCGCACTTCCATCAGCGCAAAGCCAAGCAGATTTTGTCCCCGCCACTTCATGGGGTCCTGGGCCTCCGGGGAGCTGGCCGCGAGGCGGATACCCCAGATGGCATCATAGGGGCTGGCCTCCACCAGCACGCTGTCCCCGGTGGAAAGGAGAAACTCCCGCAGTTCGCGGTTCTGGCTGAATTTGTGCCAGTTGCCAAGCAGCACAATGGCGTACTTGAACTTGTCCCATACCTTCTGGTCAAAGCCCCGCACCTTACGGCCCAGGGCCTTGATCTGCTTTTGGTCGCTGCATTTCAAAATCTGGTCTCGGATCTCTTTGTCACCGAACAGCTCGGCCTTGGCAGCCATCATATACTGCTCCATGCAGAGGTAGGAGTCAGCCGTCGTATAGAAGTCCTCCATCCACCACTGGCTGAGGCAGCTTTTTGTCAGCTGGCCGTCCTCGGATAGCTGATGGCCCCAGAACAGGCACAGCTCCCGCTTCCGCCCGGCGGCAAACTCCTGCTGGAGCCACTGGCGGGTGTACTTTGGCTGGCCTTCCGGCTGCCACGCATCCACCAAGAAGTCACCATGCTCCAGTACCTCGCTGCTGTCCTCGTCATCCCACCAGCCCTTCCAGGTCACCGGCTCGGGAAAGAGAGTGCGGTATTCCGTCCGCTCCTCCGGGGAGAGGGTGTCCAGCCAATCGCCAAATCGGTATATGTAATCCTCCCCATAGCCCATGCGCCAGCCAATGGAGTATCGCTCGATCTCCCGGTGGGCCAGCCAAGGGGGAGGCATGATTTTCTTATCTTGTAGTGCCATAGGGTTCGCCCTTTCCTGTCAGATATCGCTCAGTTCTTTTTTCATATCCAGTGGGGCGCCATTCAGAGATGTGATCTGTGCCAGCTCTGATTCCGTCAGATTTTTCAGGAAAATGCAGTATTCGTCCGGGTGGCCTCCCACAAATTCCATTTTGGGCATCCCGATTTGCTCTGGGTCGGTGATCCACAGGCAAGGCTCTCCCGTCGCCCAAAACCGAGTCAGGGTAAGAATTTGGCCATTGTAAATTACTGTCTGGTCCATCCTCACCCCGCCTCAAAAATCACGAAGTTCATCAAACTTCTCAATCAGGGCATCTTTCTGGAGCGCATCACCCGGCAGGGCATCCAGGATACCCCGCAGGGCCATGTAGATTTCATCCCGTTCCTCGGTTTCGATAAAGCCCATCTTGTTGAAGGTCTGGGTATAGGCTGTCACCGCATCAAGCGCCTGGGCCTGGGCGTCCTCACCCGGCGCAGCGGCCAGCTTCATCAGCTGGGAACGGGTCTTGCGGTATTGATTGGCTGCCTTTTTCGCAGCGGCGGCAGGGATATGCTCCGCACCGTCCCAGCCCCGGAAGGGATTGTCCAGGTTTTGCGCCAGCCACTCCGGTTTCCGGGCCTTAGTGATCCGCAGATCCATTCCCGGCTTGCTTTTCCAGAGCTGCTTTGCCGCTTTTGCCGCCGTCTCCGGCAGGCTGGTCATCCAGAACCAGCGAAGCTCCGGCGCCTGTTCCGGGGTGGGGATGTCAGCTGCGCCGAAGCCGAACAGGTCGAAGGTGGAGAGGTTCGTCAGTTCCCGGAACCCTCCCACGGCGGAGAAGTTCCCCAGGTTTCCCGGCGCGCCCCAGAGCCGCAGTTCCTTCAGGTGGGGATGGGCAGCAGCCAGCCCGGTCAGATCAAAGTCCTTCAGCTCGATGCCATGCAGCCCCCGTAGGTTCGGCAGTTCCGTGTGCGGGCAGTATTCCCCGATAAATTGGAGGGTCAAGCTGCTGCCATCTTCGGGGGCATGGATGGTACAGGCGTCCAGCCCCTTGTTCTGGAACAGGAGCTGCTCCGTTCCCTCACACAGCCACAGTTCCTCCAGCCCGGTCATGTCCAGCATCAGCTTTCTGATGCTGGTGCCCCGCAGATCAAGTGTCCTCTGACCGTGGTTCAGCAAAGTCACTTCATCAACAAAGGGGTTTTCCCGCAAAAACTCCAGCAGATCCGGGTGCCACCGCTCGCAGATGAGGGTAGAGAGGCAAGGCAGCGCCTTTAGTTCCAGCGCCGAATCGAATGGTTCGTACTGGTCCGTCACCCGATGGCTGCTGACCTTCACCGGGATACCGCCGATCTCCGTTTTCTCTTCGCTCTCCATGGCCTCCTTGAAGGCCCGCCGCCGTTCCTCCGGAATGGCCTGCCACCGGATCTGGAGATACACATCATAGCCGTCACTCCAGCCGCCATAGGAGCGGCAGGGCTGGTCGGTGAAGGGCGGCAGTGTGCCTACCAGCGTGTACTGGGGCGGGACCTCCAACGGCACCCGCAGCAGGTGGAGGTCGCGGGACCAGTACATGAAGTCCTTGTAGAGCGGGCGGAGATGGGGCAGTTCCTCCGCTGTCAAAGGGGCGTCTCCCACCCAATCCAGAGAGAGGATCACCGCCCAAGATTCTTTGCTCACCGTGTCCGGCGGCGCAATATAGGCCACCTGACAGGCGGTGTAGCGTTTCAGATATTGGTTGTAGACTGTATAGACCTCTCCGGCGCTGGCTTTCATAGCGCCACGCTCCTCTCATCCGTTCTTTTCCAGATAGAATCCCCATACGCAGTTGGAGAACTCTCCAGCAGCAAAGCGGTGGATCTGCCCGTCAATCTCCACCTGCCAGACCTCGAAGGTATGGTCTTGGTGATAGATCGGGTCTTGGACTTTTACTCGCTTTCCGGTGGTTTGCCAATCGTAGTTAAAGATGTTCACACCGAACAATTTGCATTGACCGTCTGGGCCAAAGGTTTCATATTCCCAAGCCATGTGATGCCTCACAATCCCGTGCGCTGCCAGCCGTCCAGCCGCTCCTGAACCCCGTCGATCATCCAGTTATCGCCCACACGCTTCATGAGAAAACGGCGGTCAAAGCCGGTATTTTTCTCTCTGGTGTAGATGTAGAGCTTGTTCTTGGTGATCTGCTCCGCGTCAAGGAATTCTTCCCCGTTGTAGGTGCCCTGGGCACTGTATGAGATGCCCAGAGGCCGGTAGCCCGGACGGGGCTTTTCGCTCACATACTTTTCCCAGATCGCCAGCAGGCGGGGCACAGCCTCGGCATCTTCAAACCCGGCATACTCCATGTACTGCTCCCACTGCGTCATCTCGGCAAAGAAAGCGGACAGCACCCTGCGGCATTCTTCCGCCGCCTGCTCATCCAGCTGGACGGGCTTTTTGGCCTTTTCCCGCTGGAGCTGGGAGAAGTGTTCCATCTGCTCCTTGGTGAATTGCACATGGGCCACCGGCTCGATGCGGTTGTTACCGGCGATGGCCAGCAGGCCCTCATAGGTAACGGCGGTATGGTCGATCTGGATGTGGGAGAGCTTGGGGATGGAGGCCGCCTGGAGAAGACCGGCATCGTCCAGCCCGGTGCGGTTGAGAGTGATAAGGTCCAGCTTGCAGCCTTGCAAGGCGGACAGACCGCTGCCGTGGATGGCGGCATTGCCGTCCAGCAGCAGATAGCGCAGCTTGGGCATAGCGGAAAAGACAGGGAAACAGGCGTCGGTGAGTGCGCCGTCCTCCACGCCGAAGTTGGCCATACTTTTATGTCCGGCAAAAGGGGTAAGCAGTTCATCGGTCACCGGATAGCCTTTCACATGGAAGCCCACCAAGGTGTAACCGGCCAGCTGCTCCATGATCTCTTCGGTCAGCTCCGGGACTTCCAATTGCTTCTCTCTATCTAAGGTCAGGACACCGCTCTCCCAGTTCACTGTCCGCGCCCGTTTCGGCCATTCCATCGCTGTTTCCCTCCTTACGCCTGCTCCTTGTAGCTGGCTTCAATGTCGATGAAGCGCACATACACGGCGCAGACTTCGCCCTTTGCATCATAGCCGAAGTAGACGGGATAGTAGCCGTCACCCCAGCCGGAAGCAAAGATGGGCAGATTGCAGTCCGTGTCCGGCACCGTCCAGTTGAGCCAGTCGCCGTAGTCTCCCTGATATTTAGGGTGGGCTTTGGCGTTTTCCTCCAGAAGATCGCAGAACAGGTCGTTGTAGGGGTCGATGTCCGGATCTTCCTCCAGCCGCTTGGCCCAGTATGTTTTGAAGGCCGCCTGGGTCTGGATGTCCGCAACGCAGCCCATCCCGGCGTCTACGCCAAAGCCAAAATAATCGTCCTCGCTCAATTCCTCGTCCAAATTCTCTTTGCCGGTCATGCCCAGCTCATAGCGGACAGGCTTTTCTCGGCTGACCTCCACCTTGACACAGGCGTAGCGGTCGCCGTATTTCTCACTGGGTACCACGCAGATCTTTACCGGATAAGTCCCGGCGGGGATCGTCTGGATAAAGGGCTGCGTGTCCTCCAGCTCCACCATCGGATCGCAGGCGAAGATCGTTCCGGTGGGAAAATGGACGGTGCCAATGTCCAGCACATCCACGCCCATGGTTCCGATCACTTTCTCTGTGAAATGAGCGTCCAGGTCTGTTTTGCAGGCCAGTTTGTCTTTGATGGATTCGTATTTGTTCAGCCATTCTGTTGTCGGCATGGTAGTTTCCTCCTGTTTGTCGTGTTTCTGGATGTACTCGCTCTTAGAGCCGTCCCAGTAGCAGTTCACACACCGGCCATTCAGGAAACGATGGGGACAATTTGGGTAGCCATAGAGAACATGGGCGCATTCCGGGCACAGCCCCATCATCTGTGAGGAGCCTTTCAAAAACAGGCTGCCGCACTCATCACAGACGGCCAGTTCTTTTTCTGCCATGGATATTACCAGTCTCTTTCCCGGATAGCTTCCTCCATATCAATGGGAATGCCAAACCACTTCAAAATGTAGTCCACGGTTACACCGATGCAGTCCCGTGCCACCGTTTCGATCTCGCTGTCGTTCTCGTCAAACTCCTCCTGGAGATCATTGATGCCGCAGACCGCCTCATCCAGCGTTTCCTGTATTACTTCGGTGTCGGTTTCGCCGCTCTCCAGCAGGTCGATGACCTTCTGGAGTTCGTCCTTTACCTTGTCTACCAAAAAAGCAGGATAGTAATCGTCCTGATACATCTCGTCCAGCAGTTTGTAATTGGGGTCAAATGCTTTCATAGGGATTGCTCCTTTCTCATTCAAACATCAGGCCGTATGATTCGGTCAGGCTGCCATCATCCTCATGGAACATACACTGATACAGAGGCTGGCGCTGTGTTGCTTTGCGGAACCGCTCCAGAACCGGAGCCAGCGGCTCATCGGTAGGGATGCCGAGCGCATCAGCTACCCGCCGCCAGCTGTCCATATCCATATCTTCCAAGTTGATGTTGCGCTGCCTCTGTCCGTATTCCTCCAGTGTTTTGGAGTCCGCATACTCCTTTGCGTCACAGCAGTCGTGCCAGCAGATGCAGCTCACGATCAGTGAAAAAAGGTCATCCATGCTCTCAGCCAGACGGCCTGCCTCACCTTCGCTGCTGTAATAGCCGATGGAGCCATCTTCCAACAGGTGGTATTCTCCGCCGGAGCCATCTCTGGCGAAAGCCATGCCGGGCAGTGTGAAGGTTGCTCGGCCGTCCGCCTCATCCCTCGGAGACAACTCATCCAGCAGGAAGAAGTCAAAAAGGGAATCAAACTCCTCTGCCAGATCAGGGTCATCACGCAGTACTTTCAAATAATCCATAGCCGTATTCCTCCGTCTACTGTTCTGGCTTTAACTCATGCAGCCTTTCCAGCCACAGCGGTTCTTCAATCATTTCATCGTTTTGGTAAAAATGTTCCTTGTCACGGGCCAGATGATCGGCAAGCGGTGGTGCGTCTGGCGGGGTGCATACCGTAAAACTGTCCCGATCCGCCCCCTTGATCTCCCGGTTGAGGTAGTACACCCGCTTGGCATCGCGGGAATACCAGTGACCGAGCAATTCCCATGAGGGCAGATCCGCCTTGGAAAGCTGCTTGCCGTAAGCATAGATTCGTTTCTCATCCCTGGCAAAATAGGTGTCGCCCAACGAGCGGAAAGAGGAAACTTCCGCGCCTTTGATGATCTTCACCTTGCCGTCTCCGTTGTGGAAGTAGACCTGCCGGCTATCCTTTGCATATCCTTGGGGCGCACCCGAATCGTTCTGGCCGTTGTCTAATACCTGGAAGGCTGCTGGCTCTACATCTGGGATTCTCCCGCTGGTGGTGTAGACGGCTGTTTTGTCCATTGCGTAGGAATAGTTTAACACCCGAAACGATGCCGGGTCTGCTACACGCAGGCGAATCCCACCGAGAAAGCAGGCCGTAGAGGATTTGCCCCAGTAATGCCAGCAGCAGAAGTCTTTGGGCGAAACACCCTTCAACAAGCCGTTTTCATATAGGCCAGAGAAATAAACGGCTCCATCTTGAAGGAAAAACTCATTGTCCACCGGCTCTGTGCCGGTGATCGGTTGCAGCAGTTCTTCGTGTATGCCAGTTATGCTCAGTTCGATCTCATCGTCGCTATAAATCAAATAGAGCCCATGAGAGGCCTTTCTATCGAAATGCAGTTCAATGTCATGAAATTTGAGGATCAAAGGTTTCCTGTCGCTTCTCATGGTGGAAACAGCATCGGGATTCCCGAAGATTTCTATGACCTCATCCTGTGACATACCAAATTTCAGCGGTGAAATGTTCTGGGGATTCTGCAATATTTGATTGCGCCAAATAGTAAAGTCCTGTTTCATATTTTTAACAGCACTGGAGGATCAGCCAGATCCGGTCAAAGCGGCGGGCTGCCAGATCCTCTTTGGTGATATAGAAATAGATGTGCCCGCAGTCTCCGAACATCAACTCGAAGTCACCCTGCTCCACGGTATCCAGCTGGAACAGCAGCATCCAGCGGTCACGGGCCGTTTCTTCCGCCTGTTGGCGGATATCTTTCGGGATTCTATTCCAGTTTTCGGGATTGCCCAGGCGATAGCCCTGGGATACCAGGTCGCACTCGTCGAACATACTGTTCTGGATCACATCGGGCCAACCCAGCAACTGGGAACGGTCATCCGGGTCCTCTGAGTCCTCGCCGGTCAGTTCCTCCCATGCATCGTCGAAAGCGTCGTCATCCTCCTCATCCGGGAACACCTCGCTGAAGTCCTCCCAGGAAGGATAGGAGCATTTCGATTCCATCCTGATCTTGACCATTGGAAACTTGAAGTCTTCCTCCATATCCGCCGGGAAGTCAGCGGCGGACAGCGCCGAAAGATCCTCAAACCAATAGACACGCGCACAGCCTTTGTCCTCGGGGTCATAGCCCCAGCACTGGGTGTCCGTCTCATAGAAGAAGGAGAGCAGGCCGTGATCGGGCAGAAGATGCTCTTTGTCAAACTGGGCCAGCTCCGCACAGTTGAACTGAGCCAGGAAAGTGAGAGGACGATCCTTCACCACATGGTCATAGTTCTCGCCCTCATAGGTGGGCCAAACGAAGTCCGGCGGCACATCCGGCTTCCCGCCGAAGCGGGTGGCGCCCAGCTTGTATGTTTCTTTTCTGGCAATTTTCAGCTGAATGCTGTTTCTGCCCAACGACTCCAGTTTTTCTTTGATGCTCATGTCAGTTCCTCCTTGAAGAGTTCTTACAGCTTTCCATCCAGTGCCTCAACCGTTTTCATGGCAGCGGAATCAAATTTACACTGCCGCAGGTCCCGTTCGATCAGGGCAAACACATCCGGAAAGCACTCGATCTCATCCTGATACTCATATTTCGCATACAGTTTCCCGTATTCGGAGATCCAAACCTCCGCCGGGTAGTAGTAGCCGATATGACCGATAGGCTGGCATTTTTCACCGGCAGCCTGTTCTACCTCTGCCAGTTCACAGCCGGACATATCCCGAAAATAGGCTTCTTCCAAATGGTTTTTGATCCCGTTGACCAGGTAAGGGAACAAAGCGAATTGGAAGTCAGCCGCCCAGTTCAGTTTTTTTTGTTCCAGGTACCACTCACAGCACAGGCCGAAATACTTGCGGTAAAACCGCTGGGTGGACTTCATCATCGGGGCACCATGCTCGGCGTAATACTTTTCCGCAATGGAGATGTCCACTTTTCGCCCTTCCTGCCATCCGGCGTACTCCATCAACTGCTTGACCTTGCTTTTGAAATCGCCGGAAATGGGGATGCGTTCTTTCACCATGGTGGTTACCTCCATTAACATATTTCTGGCATTTACAACTCTGCTACAAACTCATAGGAAACCGCAATGATGTTGTAAACTACATCGTATGTAAACATCCGGTAGTGCCGATAGATGCCTTTGTCAAAGTCCTCCCGAACTGGCAGAGACTTCAGCCATGTGCTGTCCTCGATCAAATCGAAGGAGCTGCGGTTCAGAGGCTCCGTTTCAGTCAGGTTTTCATAGGTGTCCAGTTCGCAGGCAAAATAGGCCAGCACCCGCCGGAAGGTGAGGATATAGGGAAACCAGTCTTTTTCGTCTCTGTGCTGGGAGATCAGATGGCCATTGATGTCCCCCGTAAAGGTCAGATTGTTCAGAGCATCCTGTTTCACCTGATCCAGATAGATGCAGTCCCGTCCCTTCAAAACACCTAAGCAGGTATTAACAGCAGTCGCTTTTTCCATAGGCAATTCTCTTTCATCAGCTTTCATGGGTAATACAGAAAATCTCCTGGTTTAAGTCAAAGTAGATTACCATCAACTCGTCGGTGATCTCCGGGTTGAAGGACAGATCCATAATGAAAACTTGTTGTTCCATCTCGTCATCCACCAGACTGCCGAACCGCTTGAGCTTCAAAAAGTCCACCATCTCGGCAAAGGACAGCTTGGATGGGTCGGTTCCCGGAAAAAGTTCCGCCGCAATATCCGGGCCTACATCGTCCCGGTGGAACTCCATGAAAAATGTCACAACGCTATGGTAGCGGCTGTCCTCGTCCGCCAGCGCCGCTTTGATAGCGGCTTTGGCCTTCTCCGCCAATTTCTCCGCCTCATCCAGCATTTTTCCCACCGCATCCATGGCAGCAGGATCGCCGGTCAGTTCTTCCTCTACATCGAAGATAAAGGGTAGTCCCGAATCATCGGGAAAGGTGAAGATTTCCTCGCCAGGGGTATATGTAAAATCAATACGTTTACAGCTCAGTTTCATAATGTTATCCTCCTTACCCCTCAATGTTGGCAGTTTTGAGGCCCTTTTTCAAGGAGCCGTAGACCGTCACCGCATGGTCGGTGAACATCTCGTCGCAGTCAAACCAGGCAGTGAAGCTGCCGCCGGAGGTGACGGACAGACTCGTCAGGCTGATTCGCCGGGCAAGTTCGTCCTCTGTGATGGGGTCGGTTTCCGGATTGCGGGGGTTTTCCTCATCTTGGGAGAGCCAGTTGTTGGCCAGCTCGGTCAGGTTCTTGGCTGCAAGCTCCCGCATGGCCTTATCCCAGGTGTCACAGTCGGCCAGCAGCTTCTTGGCGGCGCTGCGGGCGCGGGTCCAGGAGGGCTTGCTTTCTGCATTGATCTCCAGAGAAAGGCTCACATCCTTTCCGCACCACTGGATTTCGCCCTCGAAGGTATCATAGTCCTTGTCCAGTGTCAGTTCTCCCAGCACCTGGTCCTGGATCACCACTGGCTTGTGGTACTCGTCCAGAACGGCCTGGAGTTCCGGGCAGTCCTCGTGGGCCTTGACCACCTGGGAGATACACCAGGGGCGCACCACCAGATCCTTTGCCAATTCTTCTTTCATCTGGCGGATCTTCAGGCGGCAGATCTGCTCCTTGCCAAAGCGTCCCCAGCCCTTGTCGCTATTGCGTTCCTCCTCGGTGACCGGCCATTCCAGCCGCTCCTCTTTGGTACTGACCTTGCCGGTGTCACAGAACACCATACCCAGTGTCACAACGGTCATTTCCCAAAACTTGCCTTTCCAGTTATATCCGCCCCCAATGCAGCGATTGATCAGCGCGACCACTTCCTGCTCCTCGGGCTCGTACATCTCATAGAAATCCTCAAACATTGCGTATCCCCCTTATCCCGTGATCTGGCTGCGGTACTCCTTCTCCAGCGCGGTGTACCACCGTTTCAGCATGGTTTCCAGACTGGTTTTCCCGCCGCGGTCGGTAAAAACAAGGAATTTTTCCAGCAGTCTGGGGAACAGAATTTTGCCCGCTGTTGTCAGGTCCTGATTGAGATAGACCATCCGCAGGATGCGGCCCTGCCGGTCCAGCGGGTTCTTTTTCAGCAGTTCCTTTTCAAAGCAAAATCGCAGAAACACCACATTCTCGTCGTAGAAGTCCTCCACCACAGCCGCGCCAATGCTGGTGTAGGTGATGTCGTACACCAAACGGCTCCAGTCGAATTTCTCGGCATAGAGCAGCTTCAGCGCCTTCGCCCAGTGTTCCTCCGGGATCACCAGCATCCGATGCTGGGCGGTGCTGGAGTAGCCACGGTAGACGGGTTCCGGCTGCCCCAGCAGTTCACTCACACTGTCGGCGTAGACGAAGCACAGTTCCTCATCGAACAGGCCGCCGATGAAGTTGCCATTGCAGTACAGCATATAATTCTTGGACTTGGCCGGAGAATAAGAGAGGCTATATTCCTGCGAGTCCAGGCTTTTATGTACCTTGTTCAGAAAGTCTATGGATGTCATGGCTTTACTCCTCAAACTCACCCTCGATCATCCCGTTCAGATACCGGCCGGGATCTGCGATGAAGTCATCCCATTTGGCCAGAGGGTGGAATTCCTCATGCTCGATATCCAGATACCACAGCTTTTTGTCCCTGGGGCTCCACAGCAGCAGATAGTCGCTGTAGTTATCCATCTGCACCATCAGAGAGAGCAGCTTTTTCCGTTTCCAGGTCATCTCCTGCACATCCATGAAGGAGTAGAGCTCCGCCCACTTCACCCATTCCTGATCCGGGAACTCCAGCCCCAGGGGGCCGGTCTTCAAGTATTCCACCAGCTTGGCAGGCAGCTTGTAGGGCATGAGCTGCCGGATCTTTTCCTGCTCGTTGTGCCATTCCTCCGGCTCCAGGGCCTTCAGGTAGTCGGCCATCTCCTGATTCTTGTTTTGAACTGCCACACTGTAGGGACGGTCGCCGTATTTGTCAACAAGGGTGATATCCGCTCCCTGTTCCACCAGCCAGCGCACCATGGAGAAATTGTTGGAGCGGGCGGCCTCGGTGACAGGGGTGGAGGCGTAAGGGAACACCATGTCCGGCTTGTGGTAATTGATATCCGCCCCTTTTTCCAGCAGCAGTTTGGCAAGCTCGGCCTGTCCATCGGACACCGCCGCCCGGAATGCCTCGCTGCCAAACTTGTCCACAGTGATCCCGGCTTGCTCCAGCACCTGGATATTCTCCGCTCGCTGTCCCCAGCGCACTTCCTGGAAGGCCCGCTCTTTCTGCTTCGGGCTGAGTTTTGTGGCCTGTCCAGCAAAGAGGGAGACAACCTCCGGCCCACAACAGCGGGCAGCGGTGAGCAGCAGGGGCTGTTCCTCTGCCAGACCGGGATCAGCTCCATGCTCCAGTAGGAAGTGAATCATGGGCACATCATTCCGAAAAACCGCGATCTCCAATGGCATCAACTTGATGTATTCGCTGAGCTGGATGGGAACATCTAAATCCAGACCGCCCTGGAGCAGCGCCTCCAGCTTGGGAGTGTCATGGTCACAGATGGCGGCAGCCGTTTCCGGGATGGTCTCCCAGCGGCCAATATATGCAATTTGGTACATAAGGCACCTGCTTTCTCGACTTGTACTCATTCATCTCCGAACCGCTCAGCAGCATCTTTGTAAACAGTAATACTTTCTTCCACTTTCACTTTTTCGCTGCGAATATGGAAGTATTCCCGCAGAATGCGCTTCAGTTCCGGGTTTTCCACCTTGCGGGGCAGCAGGCTGATGAACATTTCGTCGTAGCTTCCATATAGCACACCGCCCCGGTTGTAGGTCTGCCATGTCACCGTAGGTTTGCGGCCCTCTGGGTCCTTGGCCAAATCAAAGAGCCACCGCTCATCCAGATCCACATAGCGTTCAATCATAAACCTTGTGTCATAGGTTCCATAGCTATAATCCCCCCAGAAAATCAGAGCGATCATTCCATCCGGGCCCAGGCGTTCATAGGTCCAGTCTTCCGGATAACAGCGGTAATGGAGCATTCCCAGCGCATGGAACAAATAGCCTTTTTGCGGCGTAGTCAGAAGGGGCGAATAGGTTTCATACACCTGCTCCTTGGGCTGGGTGATGATCGCCTTCATAAAGACCGGCATCAGCCAGCTGCCGCCGTAGTGTTCATTCAGTTCATCAGCCAATGCTTGCAGTCGCTCATCCGGGTTGCGGATCAGGGAGGCGGTCAGCACCACAGCGGGAATTTTCTCTTTTTCCTTGGGTGTGGCATCCCAAATGCGAAGCCCGTCCGTAATCCACCAGGAGGTACAATCATCATCAGAATAAACAGGCGTGCGTTTCAGCTGGGCGATCCGCTGGGTGTTTTCCGCCAGGAAGCGGTAGACCTCCAGCATTTTAGGCGAGGCTTTCCCTAACATCAAATGGAAACAGAAGTTCAGTTGTTCTATATCCAGTGGCTTTGTGTCCCCCTCGTCCAGCAGATGGGAGAGAGTCTTCAGAATTACTGGGGCAATCTGCTCCGATACACAGTCGGAACAGGCATCCGACATGATATTGCTGCCCATCCATTTGCCCTTGACCAGCTTGGCCCACAGTGGGGCAGCAGGGGCATACTCCAGCTGCGCCAAAGCCTTTTGAGCAGCCGTTTTGCATTTGCCCTTTTCTGTATTCACAAGCTGGAACAGCAGTTCGCCATTTGCTTCATCCTTGCCCAGCTCTAAAATGGCCTGTTCTCGCTTTACGCCCTTGGGAGGCAGTTGTTCCAAAGTCATCATTCATTTTCTCCTATCCCACAATGGTGGTTTCCTTGACGGCCAGATTGTCGTAATCCATGGCGATCAGTTTCTCGGCGGCCTCTGGGGTACACATGAACCAAGTGCTCACACCCCAGGCATCCATCCTTGTGACGGTGAAAAAGTCGGTCTCGGCGGGAGTGGGATTTCTGGCATCAAGATAGCAGTCGGAGTAGAGGTACACCAGATCCACCTCCCGCTCCGGCAGCCACTTGGCCCGGCGCGCACGGGGTTTTCCGTTTTTCAGAGTCTTTTCTCTGGGGTTCTCAAACCACGCCAGTTCCTTGAGCTTCAGGCCGGTGAAGGTATCCATGAGCCGCTGGGCAATCTCCCGGTGGGTAAATACTCCACAGTCCCAGGAGCCCATCAGCCATGTCTGTATAAAGTCGCCCACCTTGCTGCCAGGAGCAGGCGGCCCATAGACGCTCTCGTCCGCCCACATGACCTCCATCTTTTCACATTGATCTGGCCGGGGACAGGACTTCTTGTTGCCGTGTCGGTACATGATATTCACATAACCGAAGTCCTTGCCAGTTCGGTCGTGACCGACGGCTTCCACTTTATAGGCAGTTATGGACATTGCAGTTCCACCTCCTGAGCCAGTACAAATCCACACAGTCCAAGGGAAGAGTCGATGACAAATACCCGGATGTGCTCCCGGTCCATGCGCTTTCGCAGTTCCTCGATGCTGCAGCAGGCGGGAAAGCCATAAGAAATGGTCCCGCCCAGCAGGTCTTCGTACTGCTGGAAAAACCCGTCCACGGTGATCTCGTCCATGCCGAAGAGGATGTTGTCCTGGATCACATTCTCAAACCAGTGGGCCAGCAAGCCGGTAAAGCGAACGGATACTTTCTCTCCAGCCTCGGTCCGGGTATCCATGTGCAGGGTATGGGCTTCAAAGTCAGCGCAGTAGCGCAGGACTCTGTTGTCGTGCAGGCCATCAAAAGAGCAAATCAGCGTACTCATAGGGATTCCTCCTCGTCCGTGAGCTGCTCCTGGACCTCTTTGGGCAGGTCGTTCCATAAAATGTCGTATGTAAAATCCCGAATCTCCGGGTAACACTCCCGCGCGGTCTTTTCCGCCGTTTCCCGATCCAGGTAGTGCATCTCTTGGTGGAAAAACCAGTTGAGCTTTTCCATCAGCCGATAGAGGCGGATCTGTTCTTCTTGGGTCATGGGATCGCTCCTTTTATTGCAATTTCAGCACAAATCCCCAGATGCTCACCACGATCAGAAGGACACCAAGCAGGAAGAAAACCACCCGCCGGTATCCTCTGCTGTGGCGGTAGGCATCCCGTGTCCCGGTGGGGTCGCAAAGCCAGTTCCAGTTGCGGATCGCTCCAATCAAAATCACGCCCCCAATGATCACTGAGGCAATATACCAATGTTCCTGCAAAAAAGCTGTGATCTGCTCGCTGTTCATTTAGGTTTCCTCCTTCCAGTCATCCTTTGCCTTTTTTGAAGTGTCCACTGCCTCGCCATGTGTTGACTACGCAGGTGAAGATCTGGCCGCAGTGCTTGCACCTAATCATGTGAGCCATAATTTCGTCTGTCCATCCATCCTCAGTCTTTACCTTCTCCAGCGGACAGGTGGATTCCTCTGCTATCAGTTCAAATTCGCCTTGTTCCACCAACTGCTGGATATAGGCAATACAGGCCAGGTAGTCCTTGGGGGCATCAAATTTTCTCCATGTTTGAATGTTTCGGCAGTGCTCGCACATAATTGATGCCTCCTCCTGTAAACGGTTGTTGTCAGCCCTGTATATCAGCGTCAACGGGGCCTTTTTTCAGCGTTCCATCCACAGTGATCACATGGCCCCAGAACATATCGTCGTCCTCGTACCAGGCGGTAAAACGGCCGCCGGGAGATACTGTAAACTCGGTGAGGAGGATGCGCCGGGCAAACTCATCCTCGGTGATGGGGTCTTTTTCCGGGTCACGGTCGGTCTGGTCATTGTCCGCCAGCCATTCGTTGGCCTGAGCAGTGAGCTTCTGGGCAGCCATCGCTCGCAGGGACTTATCCCAGGTTTCCTGGTCTGCCACCAGTTTCTTCATCACATTGGTGACACGGGTCCAGGACGCTTTCTTTTCAATCTCCACATCCAACGAGATCCGGACATCTTTTCCCATCCACTTACAGGTCCCATCGAATGTGCTCATCTCACGATCCAGCGTGAGGGTTCCCAGCACTTCGTCTTTCAGAAGAATGGGCTTTGTGTATTCCGCCCAGATCTCCTCCAGTGCTGGACAGTGGATACCTTCCTCCAGTACCTCTGTGACATACCACTGAGGTTCGCTGAGGGCATCACCTTTCCAGCAGCGGGCTTTGATCCGGTAGATCTGGCCCTTGGCAAACCGCTTGGAATAGTCGCCGGCTTCCCGCTCCTTGTCCGTCAGCGGCCAGCTCAGGTAGCATCGGCCAGAGATCACCTCTCCGGTCTGGACATCCGCCATGGCGAGGGCATGGGTATGCGCAGCCCAAAAGGTATCCAGAAAGGTTTTGTCCGCGCTGATACCGTCCTGAATTAGTACCAGTTTTTCCTCATCTTCCGGGGCGTACAGGGCAATAAAGTCCTTGACCGTTCTCTTTTTCATGGCGTTCTCCTTACGCAAATACCTGCTGGTATTTCTCTTTCAGTTCCTTGGGCGCCGACTTGATGACCTTGCTGCCGCCGTTTTCGGAGGCTTGCCCCCAGATGGCCCAGAGCACCTCCCGCCACAGGTAGTCCCGGGCCTGCAGGTCATGCGCTCCTTCTTCGGGCAGATAGTCCTCCAGATGCCCCTTGATCTCCAGCAAGGCGTCCAGGCTCTCCTCATTGGCGATCAGGGTGCGGAACTCCTTTGCGGGCTTCAGATTCTGCATGGACTGAACGCCGTGGACCAGCACCGGCAGGGACTGGGCGGTAAAGCCGTATTTCTTGAAAAGCGCGTGGATGAACTTTTCTTGGAGCGAAGAGTGCTCGTCGTCGCAGCGGTCCAGATAGTCGCACACCAGTCCCCACCACTTCGGCCCCTCCAGTCCCAGGGCAAACACGGCGAAAGTTCCGGGCAGGGCGCAATGCTCATCGGAGAGGTTTTGATACCACTCGTCCTCCCGCATGGCAAGTCGGGCATAATTTTCCATCTGCACATGGAGGCGGGGGTACCGCACCGCGCAGGCAAAGAGCTGGTTGACGCCCTTCTTGGGCAGGCCGGGGATGGGCAGGTAGATCTTCTCCGGCCCACGGAACTCGATGGAGTAGCTACGGGGGAACTCCGGCTGCTCCAGCACCTCCACCAGATAGCTCAGCGCCTCGTCGCAGCACCCCTCGGTGCAGTCCCTGGCGGTGATGCGGATGGTGGCAAAGGCGTCGTTGGCCGAGGCGGTCAGGTGCTTCGTTTTCCGCTTTTGAATGTTGGGCGGCAGTTTGCCGGTGCCGCTGGTTTTCAGCTCCTTCACCATGTCGGGGCGGAGCTGGGAAACCAGGCCGAGGATGTGTTCAGTGGTGAGGTACTCAAAACTCAGCCCATACACGGTATAGCAGACCGCCACATAGCAGGCGAAGCGCAGCAGCCCTTCGTCCACATCCTCCGGGCGCAGCTCCGGCCACACGGTGCAGGGAGGAAAGGCCGAAAAGTAGTCCTCCTTCTCTCCAACCTCAAAATATCGCTCCTGTACCTGCTTTTCGATGTACTGCCGCAGTGTGTGATCGATCTCCTTCCAGCCCGCCAGCCGCCGCAGGGCATCGCAGAAGGCGACCGCGTCCTCATAGGGAAAGCCCTTCAAAGGCAGTTTGGACAGATACCGCTCCAGCAGTTGACTGGAGAGAAAGGGCGTCCCGTTGTGATTCCGCACCACGGTCGGGTAGGCGGAGTGATTTTCACGAGCGGTTCCGTTCAGCACATCCTGAATGCAGAGATCCGCCTCCGCCAGCACTTCGGGGTCCGTGTCCGGTTTGTGGATCAGATAATAACGGCCATGCACGCCATCGCGTTTTGGTAAACTCATATCGGTTCTCCTCTCAGGTCTGCTGGTGCTGCATGGATACGATCTGGCAGTCCGGGCAGAACTCGATGTAGAGCGTGCCCTCCGCGCAGTCAAACACCGTATCCCATTGGATCTGAGCCAGGTACTTCATGGGCTTTCCGCAGCGGGGGCAGGCGGTGTACTCCGCGTCCTGCACCCAGTTGCCAAAGCCGCCGATGGTGTTCACATCCTGACAGGCCGCGCCGTAAAACAGGGGCACAGGCATCTTGCCCAGCACAAAGGGATTTTCCGTGAGGGCCTTGTAGTCCTCGGGACTGACATAGCAATCCGTCTTCTCCGCTCCGTCAAAGAGTTCGGAGGGAAAGACCTCCACGCCGCCATCCAGAGCGAACCGGTTGAAGGCGGGGCCTTTGAGGAATCCCACGCAGCTGGGGCAGCAGGTGGCAGTCAGGACACCATCCAGCCCCAGGAACCTCAGCCGCTCATCCCGGCCATCCAGCACCAGCATGTCCACCATCCGCCCGCCACAGTGGGGGCAGGTGTCCTCCCGGGGCCGACCGATGCGGACGGGAGATTTCTCGCCAGCGGTTCCCTTGACCATAGGATAGCAGGTATCGAAGTTGAGTTGCATTCTCTGGCCCTCCTTGTCGAAGGTCCAGCCGCCGATCTGTGCATAGCTGGATGGGTCCACATAGAGGCCCTTGCGCCAGGGCCGGGGATTTCGCTCCAGCTCCAGCAGCGTCTCCATTGCCTTGTCATCTCCCTGCATAGCAAGGCAACTCATCAGGTTAGAAGCCGCGCTGGAATATTCCGCAGACAACAGCGCATGAATCAGACCATCCCGCACATCGGCGGGAGCGTGATAATAGATTTCACACGGCCAGAACACCTCTGCGGCCAGTGCCGCCCGCTGAATCTCCGGAGTGATGGCATTATGGTAGCTAAGCAGCTGCCAGAAGTCGGTGAACTCCGGGTCTTCCATCTCCGCCAGCCGCTGGATGTTCTGAATCAGGTTTCTTTGTTTTTCGACAATTTGTTCCGGCGTCCAGGCTAGCGCAGCATTTCGCTCCTGCTCACACTTGCATTTCCAGCATAATCCTTCGTACCCCAGGGGTGTCCCACAGCCGGGGCAGGTGTATTTCAAACTCATATTCTTTAACTCCCTTCGGAAGATAAAAAAATGCCCTGCGACGCTTTGTCACTGGGACAGGCTGACGCAAGGCATAAAAAGAACATCAAAATAAAACCGCATCCCAGCGGATGTAGTTTTTTCAATTGGTTTCATGTTTTTTTCTATCCAAAAGATGGCGTACCATCCAAAATGATTGCTCATCAAATCCTCGCCTTACATTTGCAAAAAGTACAGAAACAAATGGACTGATCAAGTTCTTTTTACGGAGAGGCAGCATTTTTATCATCTTTTCTCGTAAAAGTACTTGTTTTTAATGCAAGTATACCATACCATAAAGCAATTTGCCATAGAAACATTTATAAAATTATGTGTATATGCAATTTATTAGGCGTATACACATTTCAACTTTTTTCTGAGGAATAGTATCCTTTAAGAAAAGAGGTGATGGAATGGCCGCAGAAGACATCAATATTGCATTTGGAAAACACCTTCGGGAAATTCGCCACCAACTTGGTATGAACCAGGATGACGTTGCTGCGGTCTGTGGGATTGATCCTACTTCCATCAGTCGCTTAGAACGCGGTGAAACCAATGCTACTCTTACCACATTGTTTCGGTTGTCCAAAGGATTGAAGATTCCATTGCCCGATCTTATGGATATAGATCGGTTTTATCAAACCCCTTATATTGAAGACGATATGCTTGAAGATTTACGGATGCAACTACAACGGCTCAGTCAGCAAGAACAGCAATTTATTCTGAATTTTATTAAGAACTTTGTATCATTGAAAAATAGTTCCGATGACTGACCCGACTCAATCCATTTCACCTTTTGCTTGTTTCCTTTATTTCTGAAATTAGAAGGGAAGCTCTCCTCATCTGCTAAGATGAAGGGAGCTTCCCTTTTCGACTTGATATAACTGTGTCTTTTCAAAAAGTTTTCAGTAAAGCATCCACCACAGCGCAGACCTCTTTACGCTGCTGTGCAGAAAGGCCGCTCAGTTTCTCGGAAAGTAAAGACTCCTTGACTCGATAACCCTCCGCCAGTACATCTGCGAGAATGAAATCAGCCGAGGCACCAAGACAATTTACGATTGTGATGAAGGTTTCCAGAGAAGGCAGTTTTTCTCCCCGTTCAATGGCTCCCATATAATTTGTGCTCAGGCCAACCATTTCTGCCAAATCTTCCAGGCGATAGCCCCGCTCTTTCCGGAAGCGCCGGATATTCTTCCCTATTGATTCAAGTTTCACATGGCACCTCCTGTCAGTTTGAAATCCATATCAATAGTATAGGTGTCAGTTTTTAAGAAATACACAATCTATTAGGAATAAATCAACGCTATTAGTGTTTATATTTTGAAAACTTTATCCTATAATCTCTCAAAAAAGGAGTGAATCAGGATGAAGGAAAAGACAGCGACATTTATTGGTCACCGTCAGTGTACAGGG
This sequence comes from Angelakisella massiliensis, assembly GCF_900104675.1. Classification (GTDB taxonomy): domain Bacteria; phylum Bacillota; class Clostridia; order Oscillospirales; family Ruminococcaceae; genus Angelakisella; species Angelakisella massiliensis. The sequence continues at coordinate 1,729,149 of NZ_LT629945.1, forward strand.
CTCGATACCGAAAACCTGCGCAATGAAATAGAGGGCTTGGTTCAAAAAGGGGTATGTAACTTTTTGAACGGAGGCATGGGGTCATTCGATTGGACCTGTGCCCGCATTGTCCATGATATGAAGGGAAAGTATCCCCAGATCCGCAGCTATTTGGTTATTCCATACCTGTCTTTTCAAATTTCCGAACCTCGGTATTTTGATGAGATCATTTACCCGGAGGGGTTTGAAAAATACCATTTCAAAGCCGCCATTGTCAAGCGGAATCAATATCTTGTGGATCATTCCTCTTACGCATTGTGTTTTGTTACCCACAATTGGGGAGGTGCGGCAAAAACCTATCAGCGCGCAGTAAAAAAGGGGCTGACCATCCTGAACCTTGGCGAAATGGCGTAGAGGGGAGGCTGATTTGTCTATCCTCTGTACACTGGTACTGTTCCAGTGGGTTCTTCCCCTTCTCGTTCCATCATGACCTATCCCATATGCCACACCAGGGCGCAGTTTACCCCTGGCGTGGCTTTTCATTTATTTCAGCAGCCGGAACAGCAGGCTGCTTTTTCCGCCGTTTTGACGCCACCGCTGCCGGGTTTCCAGGTATCCCTGCTCCCGGAGATCCTGGATGGCCCGCTGCACCGTAGACCTGGAGAGGGACAGTTCCCGGGCAATGGTGCCAATGGAAGGCCAGCACTGACGGAGCGTGTCCGCCCGGTCCGAGAGATAGATGTAGACCGCTTTGGCCCGGTGGGTGAGATTCTGGTCATCATAGATTTCCTGCAGTTTCCGCAATATTTCAGCCTCCCTTGGTCAGTCGGTACGGGGAATAACCTTCCGAACAGAGTTGTCCTGATCCTGCCGCTCCAGAGCCTCCTGTTTCGCCTGGAAAGCCTTTTGGATCTCCTGGAATAGTTCTTCCCGTCCCGCGTATTCCACCGCTCTGGCGGCGTTTTCCCGCAGGGTGAACGGTTTGCCGAAAGTGATGCCCCAATCCAGGAACAGGCGGAAGGTTGTTTTCATCGGGTGCATCCCTGTTTTCATGGTGATGAAGGTACCCTTGGGCATGGACTTCAGTTCATCCGGGGTCATCAGCCGCCGCCCCATCATCTGCAGGCTGCGGGAATTCTGATCCTTCCCTCTGCTCACCGAGCCTGAGAGGACCGTCTGCTCCCCCAGGTCCTTGGACAAGGTATCTGCTGTTTCACTGCCCGGCGCAAAACCGCCGAAGATGGTCAGCTGGCAGTTATCGCGAATCACCTGCGCTCCTTCTTTGCCATAGTTTTTGTCCAGCTGGATCAGGCCCTGGACGATGGCCACGATGGAGAGCCTGCGGGATCGGGCAGCGGAGAAGAGCATCTCCGCTCCCTCCAGCTTTGGAATGGTACCAAACTCATCCGCGAAGAAGATCACCCGGCTGGGCAGCTTTCCGCCATGCTCGTCCGCAACTGTCATCAGTTCTCTATAAAGCTGCTGAATAATGAGGCTCACCAGGAAGTACGCAGTGGGATCTTCCTCCGGCATTACAATAAACAGAGCTGTCTTTTGAGTGCTGAATTTCTCTGCGTCCACCGCACTGCCAAAACACAGAACCTGTTCCAACTCCGAATCCAGAAAAGCATTGAGCCGGCTCATGGCAGTGGAGAGGACGCTCATCATCGCCTGTTCACCGGTGTTCAGCGCAGCTCCTGCCATCCATCGGGCTTTGTGCTCCTCCGGCAGCTGTTCCACCAGCAGCTGAAACTGGTTTTTCCCTTTCACCTTGCTGGGAGCCAGCAGATCCTGCAGGAGTTTGAATACCGACACGATATGCTGCTTCTTTGGAGGGAAGAATTCGGCAACCAGCAGGATCACACTTGCCAGCAGCCCTTCCGCCGCGTCGTAAAAGTAAGCATTCTGGCCATAGTTGCTTTCCCCGCCCGCCTGGATGATGGTCTTGGCGGTAATTTTTGCGTACTTCTCCATCTTTGCCCTGGCCCGGAGGTTGTCCGGATCTTTCTTTACCTGCGCGGCGTACTTGGAAACCAGGTGCAGCATATTGGCCCCATCTGAGCGGGTGGGGTTTCGCAGGTCGATGACCGAGACCTGATACCCATAGCACTCCTGAGCGATGGCTCCGTAATTCCGGTAGACATCGCCCTTGGTATCGGTCACCAGAAAGCTGATCCCCGAAGCGCAGGCATACTCCAGATTGGGATACAGGTAATGGGCGGTCTTGCCCACACCGGAGGCGCCGATCATCAGGCAGTGGACATCTCCGGGATCGATCAGAGCGATGGTCTTTTTCTTCTTCACATCAGAACCAACCACCAGCCCCTGTGCTTTGGGCAGATTCTGTCTCTTACGCCATAGCTGCGGCGTAAACGGAACCTGGAGGTAGGCGTCCCGTATTTCCTGCGGTGTGGCCCACCGGGCGGTGCCATGCTGCCCATCCCCCACAGGCCGGGACTTGAAGCTGTCCAGACTTCCTTGCTTCTCCAGCAGAGGGATCACAGCGAAAATCGCAACAATCGCTCCGGCGGTCAGAAGAATATAGGGGAGATTGGCAATTTCAAAGGGCAAGACTCATTCCTCCTTCCTGATTTTGCTCCTGAGAGAAAGATTCCCGCAGGTCATCGTTCCAGTCTTTGTTCTGGGGGCAGAGCCGTTCCACCTTCCAGCCACCCTGTTCACGCAGCTGTTCTGTCAGCCGGGCACAGGCAGTATGTCCTGCCTTGTCGTTGTCCAGGCACAGGAACACCTTATGGACTTCCAGCTGCTGTTCCAACTGCTTCATCATCGCCTGCCCTGACACACCACAGAGTGCCACATAGCTGTTTTCCTTCCATCCTTCCGGATAGAGGGAGATGTAGGACAGCAGGTCGATGGGCGCCTCGAACACATAGAGTTTCCCGCTGTGGCCGTTCCAGTGAAAACTGTATGCAGGGTCACATCCCTCCACATTGAGGCGGATCTGTTTCCCATCGCTGTTGGTACTGCGCTTATGGGCATGGCGGGCAACGCCTTTTTCATCCGTTCCCACAAAGACCGCGTTGTGATAAGGCAGATCCTCATAGATCAGCTTCTCCCGGACAAAAGCAGCCAGCACCTCCCGATCCAGCTTGCGGGTTCCCAGCAGATAACCAAACACCCGCCGCATGGAACTGCTGGTGGGTGGAAGTACAAATTCTTTCGGCGGATCATTCTGGGGCTTCGCAATGGGGAGGGGAGCCTGCCCCTTCTCGCCGGTCAGCAGCTCCATAGCCTCATTGAAGGACAGATGGTAGTGCCTGCGCACAAAGCTGAGAGCGTATCCTCCCTGATCCGAAGCATGGTCAAACCACCGGTTCCCCCGGATGGTCACGCTGTGGTCACTCTCCAGCCGGTGATCCCGGCCAGAACGGATCAGCTTTTCCCCCTGGCGGCGGAGCAGCTCCTCCAGATCCACCTGATTGGCTTTGTCAATCTGCTCCCTGGTGTATTTTCCGTAATAGAGAATCCCTCCCACATAAACGCTCCTTCCTATCGCATCTCCGGGCCGCCTTGTTTAAGGCCCAGAGCCTTTTTCTTCTCCTGTATTTTCCGTCTCAGCTTCTGGTCTACCAATCGGGGAGCCGGCATTGCCGAAACAGGAGCCTGCTCCCGAAAGAGATTTCCCAGATGCCGCAGAAGCTGTACCGCATTCCGTTGGGCAGCTGACCTATACCGATCCTGGCTGGCCCATCCCGTATGTGTGGACGCTTCCGGTATCGGATCTGGCCCTGCTCTCTCACTCCGGGATTCCGCTTCCTCCTGGATTTCCTTCCCCAGCTGCATTGCCTGGCGGATCACCAGATTCTTGATATTCTTGAACTCCTTCTGTCGGGAGAGAGGCAGCCTTTCCGGAAGGTCATCCCGGTAGCTGCGCAGCACTTCCTCCCGTAGTTCGTACCAACACCCATACGCTTCTTTCACCACCGGTTCTTTTTCCAGCTCATCTACGATCTCATCCACCAGGGATTTCAGCGGCGCCTTGAGGTATCCATACTGTTTTTTCCCACTGGTGAACCGCAGGCGGTCAGATAACTGGAGAAGCAGATCAGCCAGATGAGAATTTCCCAGACTATGAGCTTCCTGCAGATTTTGAACCAACTGCCCTAAAACCTGCTTTGTCTCTTCTGCAAGGTGATTCCGCTTTTCGGTTTGCTGCTCATAAATCTCCAGCAGTTCATTGCGGAACATATCCTTCACCAGTGCGGACTTGATCTGAGCAATGCCCGTTTTTGTGAGATAGCCCTTAGATGGGTCTGTGCTGTAACAGATCATGTGGACATGGGGATGGTGGCCCTCATTGTGAAATGCCGCGTACCAGCGAAAATCCTTGAGAGGGATTTTCATGGCCTGTGCCATTTCCGGCGCGTGACTGGTCAGCAGCTTCCGCCAGCTTTCCGCGTTGTCGTACCCGAGCCGCGCGGCATCCTCCCGCCGAAGGGAGAGGATGGGGAGCCAGATCGGGCCGGTATGCCGGGACACCTCCTGCGCTGCCTGTGAGAGAATGACCGGACGATCCTCACCGGTAAAGAGGCCATGGGCGCCATGCAGCTCCACCCTTGGACGCTGGGCGATGTACTCCATGTATCGTTCTTTCCCCGACACACTCAAAAAGTGATCCTCCAGAACACGATCAATCAGCTCTGCCGCATTTTTCCGGGTGGGGGATTCCCGGTAATCCTCGTACTCAAACAGCGTCCGGGCGGAAGGGAAGTCCTGGTTTATCTGACGGATCAATGCCTTCTGCTTTTGGGTTGCAGGCCAGTCCGGATGTTTCAGGAGCAACTCGACCCCTTCCCGGGTCGCGATGTAACGCAGATAATTCTCACGCTGCACGGCGGTGTGACTGCCGCCCTTGAGATAGGGACACTTGAAAATCAACCTCGGCACCGGCAGTCACCACCTCTCCCTACGATTTGTCCGCTCCCTGCTGGTACAGAACAACATCTTCCAGGCGGACCATACCATTTGACTTTTTGATTTCCCGGACACAGACTCCCCGCAGCTTATCCAGAATCGCCGGATCAATTTCCACAGCACTGGCCAGCACGTGCATCAGGATGTCTACCTCCACTGCCAGCTTGAAAAGGAGTCGGCAGATATGATTTTCCGAATCACGCAAGGTTGCTCGGAAGGCTGCCACCAATGCCTGCGGAAGATACTCACCAGCCTCATTGCCGGAAAGATACCCCACATAGAAACGGATTGCCTTTTCAATGAACTCGTTTTGTGTCTGGCAGTTATCTCTGTCCATAAACTCTTTCACCTGCTGCATGGTTTCCGGAGAAACCCGCAGTGCAAATTTAATTTTCTGCCTTGGCATTCTCTCATCCTTTCTTTGTCATATCCCCGCTTGGAACCCCAAAAAATGGCTTCACATCGGGGTTCTTTGCTATTTTGATCCCCGCCTTGACCCCACCCCCTGATTTTTGACCCCCGCCTAAATCCTTCCCGACCCGCATTGCGGGGCGATGTACGGGGCGCGGCAGGGGATTTTGACCCCCGCGCTTTATCCTGCTTCATTTTCGACCCCATGTGTCACCCCCTTTTCTCCCAGAATCCCGCTTCTCCACACACCCCGCAAAAACGCCCCACAGCCGCGTCGGGCTGCAGGGCCGGGGTGTTTGTCTGCCTGCCGCCCAGTCCGGCCACACAGGGCGAACCAGGGGTTCTCAAGGCGCAACTCAGGCATTTCTGTAAGGTCGTACCGGAAACGGTGCATACCTTTTTTCTTTACCATTCCCTGCAGGGGTGTACACATAATTGGTTTCATTTCATCAGCGTACCAACAAAAAAATCAACGGCGGTCCAATTTCATATCGAGGGGGTGCTTCTTTATTGTTTTCCCTTCCAGGCAGGGAAAACAACACTCGGTATAGGAGAGCCCATGCCCCTGAACCAGCCGATCCAGCACATCACACATACCATCCTCATTCAGACATACTGTCTCTTCTGGGTTATCATAACAGACCCATTCGGTAGCATTTGGGTGATCCTTGACAAACAGATCATACGCCAAACGTAGCTCATTCCCCTCGCGATAGAGTACTGCGTCCAGCCGGACATATCCAGCAATGAGAGACGCAGCAGTCTGATTTGTAACCCAGGATGGATTCTCCTTTTGTAGCTGGCGCACCTCGTCACTTGTAAGTCTCTGTCGGTATTGATAGCTGCTGCCTAATGTCTTTTTGAGTTTTTCTTTGCTCACAGAATTGCCTCCTCATAGTTTAGGCCCCTCGGAAAAGTAGAATGGATCGGACTCATCCCACTCCTCAGCTATATCAGGTACGTCTTCCTCCAGCACCTTCTCCTAGTGAGTAAACAGAAATTCCTGATAGTTCTGTCGGATGCCATCGGCAAAATATGCTTTCGCACTCTCCATAACAGCATGATCAAGGATCTCCAGATCGAATCCACAATCCTTATACCCTTTCTGCACTGTCTGGTAGTATTGGAGGGAGGGTGCCCCAAACCCCTGTTTCAGATCCATGATATAGGCCATGGTGGTAATTACTATCCCATCTATCTGGACAGGAATATCCTGTTTGAAATAGTGGGAGGGATATCCCTCATACCAATCCAAAGCCTGTTCGTCCTGTTGCTGCAGTTCCCACACTGCTACAGGTACCATTGCCCCTTTTTTAGGGGCAATGGTGGCAAAAGCGCCTTGGGGTCTCCCTTTGAATTGCAATTCATAATCTTGGATAACGCCTGTTCCCACCAACTGAGCGGTGGGGCACCGCATCGCCATCTGGTCGAGATTGAGATTACTTCCATAGGCAGTGTAAAGTCGTTTTTTCATTCTGTCACCTCAAATTCTTTACATCGAAAGGAAAACGGGCGGCTCTGCGTCCTCTACCATCATCTCAGTTTCTGCTTCCGGCTCCTGAACTAACTGTACAGCATCCTCCAGCCTTTGTTTTGCCAACCGCTCTTTCTGCGCCTGGGCTTGTGCAGGGTCTTTCCAAGCAATGTTTCCCTCCAGGTTTTTTAGCAGATGACCGCGAGCAGTTTTGAATTCATCTCCAATGAGTCCCAGTCGCAGCAGCCAAGTGCGGAAAGTGTACTTCTCATTATCACTGTGGGTTTTGGTATAAGAAGCGCGCTTTTGCACCAATGCCTGGTGGCTGATGGCCAGACACAGTTGGATGTAGGATTTGATCTCTCCCGCATGAAGGGTTGAGTTGAACAGTCGGAATTCAATGGTGCCTTTAGAGAATACACTATGAAGGTTCAAGCCGTGATACCGCGTGTAGTCATAGTGGTGATATCTTCCGGTTGGGCCATCGTACCAGATCGATTCCAGTTCTTCAATCGTGGATGGCCGTTTCTGATTCATCTCATCCAGAAAACGAGTATCCGCTTTCTGACAATAGTTTTCTCGTTCCACTTTTACTCGCAGGGCTTTATAGAGCAGGTCTTCTTTGGCCGCCATGATATTGACGATATTCCGCAGGGTGGTGACAGTATGGGGTGCGGCATCCACATGAACATGGATGCCGCAGGAGTCGTTGACCTTAGCCCCTGCGCTCCGCAGCTTTCTCACAATCTCCTGTATAGTGGGAATATCGTCATACCGGCAGATAGGGGATACCACCTCTACCGCATAGGTTCGTCCGGCAACCCCAGTCCTTCGGCGTAATTCGCATTGGATGGAGGCATCGCTCACGACCTTCCATTGCCTCTCCTCTGCATCTCGGATAGAATAGGCGTCGTAGGTTCCACCCACATGAGTTGCGGTAGTGGAAAAATGACCGGCAATCACCCGTGCCGCAGCGGCACGGGTGATACCAGTCATCTCAATTTCAATTCCAAATCGCTGATTTTTCACAGAGACTCAACCTCCACCGGAGCGGGAGATTTGGGAGGTGCTGCCTTCGACGGGCGACGGGGACGATCCCGGACAGGTGACGATCTGCTGTCCAGGTATTCCCGTACTGCTTCAGGTACGGTCTGCTCGTACAGCAAAGCCAATGCCTCATGCATTTTCTTTTGTGCGGTTGTATTCTCCTTTCTCAGCCAAAAGTTCAGCGCCTCCATCTTTTCTGATTCCATTGTGAGGGTCAGTTCCATTTTCTCCATTGATGTTCCTTCCTTTCCAGCAATGAAAAAAGGAGCCGTTGCATGGCTCCTTTTTACTCGGGGTTCAGTGTTTGGTTGGTTAATCAACCATTTCTGCACGTGCAGCATCTTCTGCATCCATTTCTCTGTCTGTGAGTACGATGCAATCGTCTAAGGTCTGAATTTCAGCTGACTCCATTGCCATATTGTACAGTGCCGTTCGTTCCTCTGCGCTGTCCAGCCGGATTGCAGTTTCAAATAAGCCCTTTATTACTTTGACACATTCTCGTCCTGACCATCCTTCATATAACTCGTCCTCTGGCAGAATATGATCAGCTTTATTTCCCTTTTCCAGTTCCATCATAGCTTCCCGCTCCTTATGGATCAGCAGAAGACTTTTCTCTGTGTCTTCTTCTGTCAGACTCCAGGCTTTACCGATCAGCCTGATGGTATGCTCGAAGAACTGTGTATCATGTTTGCTCCCAGTAAACCGAAGCATCATAGCGGCTTCATGCGCAAGCTTGATCTGCATCTCTATTGCGTTTTCTTTTCTCAAGGTGTGTTCCTCCTTGTCGGGGTCTTGGGGTTTATATTTACCAACAACACAATGCCACAGTTTGGAGCGGAAAGCCATTATCAGTACCACATAAACTGTCTTGCCAAAACTGTGAGAAATGGACAGTCTAAAAAGTGTAAAATTCCATCCATGGCTCCAGTTCCGGCTCATCACCGGTAAACTGTTCCGGCTCCGCAAAGGTTTCCATTCCCAATGCCAGCTGATCGTCCGTCAGGGAAACAAAATTGCCGGACTCACTGTCCCCCACAAGGAAAAAGGGGCCGCAGACGATATCGTTACCCAGCCGGCGGTTGGGTTCCATGCCATTGAGCTTTCCCTCCTCGTTGCAGCAGAGCACAATTCCTTCACCAACATACAGTGGTTGGAACAAACCGCCGCCCACTTCTGCCTGGATGCTCTCCAGCGTATTGGGGATCTCCTTTTCATAGGGAATCTGTCCCGGCTCTACTTTCAAAATGCGCATTGCCGATACTCCTTTCGTCGCTGCAAAATACAGCTCGCAGCTCCCAGCCAAATGTACTTCATTCATATCCAGAAAGCGATCTCCCATCATTTGTATGATTTTTAGGTCAAAGTCAGTGGCATTTCTCAGGCTAATAGGCAGATCAGATTTTCCGCAGAAATAGGTCACGCAGATAGCCGGCCATTTCTCCACCATTGGATTTTGCGCAGACAGTTCAGTGTACAGCTTGGTGGCCATAACCTGTTCCGGGGAATTAACTGCACCAGAAACATAAGCAGTTCCATTGGGCCCTTTCTCACCGCCAATCAACAGGCGGGTAAAACGGATCGGCTGCAAGGCGGTCAATCGCGGCAGTATAGATTCCAGATGTCCCATAAGAGGGTACAGACCGTTTGAAAGGTTGCTCCACTGCAGATGGGAAACCATATCCTCCAAAAGATTATAAACCTGCATCAGCTTCTCTCTTGGATCACCACTGCACAGTTCCAATTCGGCTGTGTACCTGCCCAGGCATCGGATTGTGTATTTCTGCAAATTAAGCGGAAGGGGTTCCGCAGCAAAAGACTTGCGGGCTTGATCCAGGCGATGATCTATCCGTTCCAGATAGCTCAGGGCCATGGTTTCTCCATTCAGTTCTGCCATGCCGCAGAGAATGCCATTGATCCACAGGCGCCGCATCACTGACCAGGGAGGCGTATTCAGAGGCTGGTAACGCTCCGCGCCATTTTGGCGTTCTATGGCATAGGAAATGAGTCCTTCAAAGATTTTGTCCAAGTTGTATTTCCGATTCAAAGGTATCTATCGTATCCTTTCTATAAATAATTTCTTGGGTTCTGCGGCACACCGTCCTGGATCACTTCCAGATGCAGATGAGGCCCCGTACTTCGCCCTGTGCTGCCGCTTCTGGCGATCACCTGACCGGCTGTGACTGTCTGCCCCTCTGTCACCAGGATCTCGGAACAGTGGCCGTAAAGGGTTACCAGACCGCCGCCATGGTCAATCGCTACATGGTATCCATATCCCGTTTGCTTATACCGGACAAACAGAACCTTGCCATCCTTGACCGCACGCACTTCTGTTCCCAGAGGAACACCCATATCCAGTCCGGTATGCCCCTCACTGCCAGCGCCGGTAGGATTCTGCCGGTACCCAAACTCAGAGGTAACCTTGTCCTCCCAGCCACCAGGCAGAGGACTGACAAAGCCGCCTTCCGAGGGGATCACGTCGGAATCCTTGACCATCTCAGCGATGAGGTCATGGGTACTGTTTCCGCCTTCCAGTGCCATGTCCGCTCCTACATCAAAATTACGGTACACCACCCGCAGATAGATTTCGGTGATGTTAGCCATGTCATCCGATGTGACCTGCCGCCCAACCTCCGCGGATACATTGGCGTAAATGGTGGGGAGATCATTGATGGGATAGGCTCTGGTGTGGGTATAACTGTGTTCCTCGCCATCCTCATCCGTCCAGGTGTGGGTACAGTCCCGGTACTCCACGAAGCAGTCCACAAACTCCCTGGCTTTGGCACGGCGAAGGGACAGATTTTCTGTGCCAAAATTCAGCGCATAAAAAACAGCCTTGATCCGGTTGGAATCAAGGCTGTCTTCGTCTTCCATCATCTCCTCCACAGCGGCAATGGCGCCATCCAGAGAGGAGAAGCAGGAACGCATTTCGGTGATATAATCCCGGTACTCTCCCGGCATAGTGACGGGAATACTGCCTCCATAAAAGGTCAGTTCCACCGCGGCATTGTTATGGCTGGCTGTTCCATAGAGCATGGCGCCCACCATGATGATGATCAGAATAAACGGGGTCAGAATGGCGGCAAGGGCGATCCCCACCGCTTTCCATGTCCGCTTATCCGTTGCCAGCGCAATCGCCGCTTTGATGAGAAGAGGGTTTGCCATAACCGCTCACCTCCCCAGCTGCGGGTCAGCCTGATAGGTCCCCAATAGCTTGCGGCGGCCAAAGCTCTCCATCTCTGTGAGATAGTCCTGGGTTTCCGGGTCGAATTGTTTTTCAAATTCCTCCGCCCAATCCAGCACCAGATAGAACAGTTCCCGGGAGTCCTCCACGGTGATGCTGCCGATGATCTGCAGTTCCTCTGCCATCGCAGAGAGTTCAAAAACATTTTCGCAGAGCAGTTTTGTCCTCTGATCCACTCCTGCACCCCCTTCAGAGAACAGAAAAAGCATCGGAAACCCGATGCCTTCCCATTCTTTTTTATGCTTCAGTTTTTTCCCGCAGGCCGGAATGGTTTTGTATCGATCACCCGGCTGTAAACGATTGTCCCGCAGCTTTTACAGAAATAGTGCTGTATGATACTGCCCACGATTCCCATAGTGAATTTCCGGGGCATCATCATGCCATCTGATCTCTGGTATCCTTCCAGCAGCTCGGTGCAGCCGCAGCAGGGGCATCTCCATGAACGGTCTGTATTCATCAGGCTCCCTCCTTTGTACCAACATACCACATCCTGTTCTTCGTAAGCTATCATCAGAACCGACAAAACAGCCGCCAGATTTTATCTTCCTCCTCCTGTCCCATACAGCGCTGCCTTGTGTTCCGGCGACCGCACCACCAGATTGTAGCGTTCCGCGCCGCAGCGATAGAGGCAGGTTCCGGTCTGGCACACCTGGATCAGCTGATATTCGGTTTCCTCCAGCTGGAGGGCATCCATATAATCCTTCTTGTCGATGGTCCCAGGGTGGAACAGGAAGTGATGGGTGGGAATCGAGAAAAGGGGCTTGGTCATCTCCGCCACACCCGGCAGCAGAAAGTCCTCGATATTCTGGCTGGCCAGAACCACCATACTATTTCGCTTTCGCACCCGCTTCATGGCGTTGCGGATATAGGAAACTGCTGTGGGGTTGGAGAGGAATACATGAAGTTCCTCAAAAACTCCAGCGGCATTTCCTCCTGAAATCAGCGTGTGGCTGATATAGGAAAGGACGTTGAACAGCATGGCATCCTTGATGTTCTTTCCACCCTCCATCAGATCCTTGACATTGAAAAAGACCAGCCGGTCTGACTGGAGGTTGGTATGTCCATTGAAGAACTTGGCGTCAGCTCCCACACACATGGAATGAAGGCCCAGGCAGGCGGACCGCAGCAGTTCCGGCGTATAAAGTTCTCCCCCCTCGGTGCTGCGGACGCGCTGGTACTCCTCCTCCATCAGCGCATGGAGATCTGACAGGACGGGATAGTCCTTGGGACCAAGCAGGGAGAAGTCTGTCTGATTATTGATCCCCCACATTTCGTACAGCTTTCCCAGCATCATCTCAATGGTGTCGACCTGTGCCTCATCAAATGGCTTGTAGCTGCGGAAAAAGTCCCGCAGGAAGGAGATGTGCTGGGAGAGGAGGGAACCCTGCCGGAAGGCTGCCGGAGAATCCGGATCGGATTCCTCCTCTCCGGTGTTCCACATCCTGGGCTCCAGAACATTGATCCGGTACTCGCCGCTGGTCAGATCCAGGTAGGAGCCACCCAGCTTTTTGACAATCTCCTCATACTCACCTTCCGGGTCCAACCCAACTACCCGCTTACCGCTCTCCAGAATGTTGCACAGCAGCAGTTTCAGAAAATAGCTTTTTCCCTGACCGGAGTTGCCCAGAATCAGCACATTGGCGTTGGACTTATCCTGGTCCCGCCGGTCCAGGTCCGCAATGATGGAGCTGCCGTACTTGTCATAGCCCAGATAAAAGCCCTGTGGGTCGGTTTTACCGGTGTAGGAAAACGGGAACAGGTTGGCCACACTGGACGCGGGAAGCATCCGCTCGAATTCTTCCCCCAGGGCGTTATACCCGCTGGGCATCACCGAGAGGAATCCCTCCTGCTGGCAGAGGTGGAGCCGGTCCACACTGATCTTGGCCCGTCCCAACTCGGTTTCAACACTGTCCCGCAGCTCGGTGAACTCCTGCTCGCTTCTGGCGATCAGTTCAATATAAACTGCTGTGTGGAAGAAAGGCTCCCGGTTGCGCTGGGCAGAACGGATCATAGAGGCCACATCTTCCAGATTGCTCTGGGCCTCTACAATATCCCGAATATCTGTGCTGCCGGATTTGAAACGATTGGCCTTGTCCGCTGCCTGGAGGATTTTCCGTTCCTCCGCCGGAGAAACCAAACGGGTGTAGATCCGCAGGGTAACGCCTGCCCGTTCTCCCAGCCGCTGGAGGATTGCCTGTTCCTCTGTGGAGGTGGGGTATCCCCGGACAGCCCATACACACCGCCAGGTATTTCCCAACAGATACCGATCCACCTCGAAACGGACTGCGGCAGGCGCGATGAGATCCAGGAAGGTCTGCAGGACCTGTTCCTCATCCATCACAGATGCGGATTTGTAATCACTCCTGCCATCTTTCATGAGCCATCGCTGCCCGTCAAAGTCATCATAGCTTTCACTGATCACGTCCCCGGCAAAGTAGACTGCCAGAATCCGCTTGATATCCTCACGGTCAGCCCGGCGTACCACAAATCTCTGTTCCCGGATCATCTTTTCCAGCCGGGACAGGTAAGGGTACATTTCCCGTTCCCCGATGTTCCGGGGACGGATGACCAACATAAACTCCCTGGCAGTGGCTGTACGGCTCTGGATCTCATCCAAGTGCCGCAGATCCTGTTCCAGAAGTGCTCGGATCTGCGGGACAGGTTCCTGCTCGATCCGCCTGGTCAGGTACTGTTTGTTGTGCTCAAAACTCTCTCGGGAATTGAGGCAGAGCAGTTCCACCTCCGCAAAGCCCTTGAGAACATTCATCAGCGCATTCACTCTGGCCCGAAGCCCTTCTCTGGACAGCACCGAAACATTGGTGGGCTGCAGCAGGAAGAGGATCACTTCCTCGCCTTGCGGAGTAATCATGCTTCTCTCGGTGATGGACTGAATGTTCATCAGTCGGCGGGTGCTTTTATCTCGCCGCGTCTTTCTTCTTTTTTCTGCTGAAAAAATTGTTTTGATGATCTTTCACCTCCATATGAAAAGGGGACACCCAGCGGTACTTCTGCGGCCTGAACAGGAAATAGATGCTGGCCTTCCGGATAAAATCCAGGATGCAGGCATCGTCAATCCGGATGGTCAGAAACAGATAGATGCCCGCTGCGGCTGCCAGAGGATAGAATTCAAACTGTGCCAGCAGCACCGCTCCCAGCACCGCCAAGGTACCTCCAATGGTAATATCCCGAAGCCGCCATAACCAAAGGGTTGGAGCGGCCTTCAGATTTTCAGGATAGATATACATATCATTCCTCCAAAGAAAAAGAGGCTGAAATTCAGCCTCCTCTGAAACCTCTTGTTTGGTTTATTCAGCTTCGCCTTCCAATTCTTCTCCCGCCATATTGGCTGCCTGCGATACTTCCCACTGTTCCAGGGCCTTCTCAATCAGTCCTACAACAAACTCCTTCTGCTTCAGCTTATTGGCTGTCAGGTAGGCTTTCAACCGCTCAAACAGTTCTTCCGATACCTGAAATGCCAGGGTTCTGCTATTTCCGCTCATGGTTTTTCCACCTTTCTGCTGCTCAAAATACTGCTCCAGGATCTCACCCACATACTCGCTCAATGTTTTGCCCAGCCGTTCCTGCTCCTCGCGCACTTTGGCGTGGAGTTCCTCCGGGATCTGAGCGCAGAGGTTTCGTGTTTTACTCACTGCTTTTCCTCCTCTCTGGTTGGTAAGCAAAGGATACTCCAAAGCAAACGCAATAGCTATTCACCAAATGCAACGAAGAAGATGCAAAAAGCTAAGCGGAATATACATCCGCCGGCAGCAAGGTCATCTTCTGTCCATGACACCACGCCAGGTTTTTGAAAACAAATTCAAAGCAAGGCACAGCGATGCTGTTGCCCAGCGCCCGGTAACGGGCGGAATCTGTTGCCCCGGGGATCGCTGTCCAGTTGTCCGGGAACCCCTGGAGCCGCTCACACTCTATGGGCATCAGCCTGCGGATATACAGTCCCGCCGCTGCGGGGTCAAGAACGATATCTGTGGCGCTTTTGCCCTGCCTGGCGCTCTGGGTAGAGGCCACAGGGCTGTCCTGATAGTGGTCGCTCCTTTGCTGGGAAAAAAGCTGGCAGACACAATGCTCATCCGTCGCGGTAAGAGTATATCCTGTTTCCTCCGAGTACCCAATTCCATTGCCCCCGTTTTCCGGCTGCCTTCCCACAGCTGTTGCCGCGATTGCGTATGCCCCTACCAGTGGGGTATTATTGCCTCCGGTCCCATATCGGGCAGACATGGTTGGCGCAACAGGATGTGGTCCGGTATAGCGGCTGTCAATCCCATGGTTTTCATACAGCACTAACGGCTGATGTCCATGCTCCTGCGCCCGCAGCGTCCCCGCAAGTTCCCGTTGGCAGTCCATGATACTTCCTCCCTGATCGGTCAGACAGAGAACAGAGGGCATACAGTTTCCGCTCTCCGAACCCTTTAGGGTAGGGGAGAGTTCCTCGGTGTATCCGGTACTGCCTGCGGATGCACCCGCTCCCGCGCTGAATCCTGCGGTATAGGTATTGTTTACTCGTCTGGAATTCCTGGTAATGAAGGTTTGGGCTTTCATTCCAGGCTCCGCGGTCAGCGCCGCGGAAACACTGTGAAGATCCCGCGTCTCATCTCTCTGGTTGCAGGCAAATGCCTGGGGCAAATCTCCTGCCTGAATGGATGCGTTTGGGCGGAGCCCGGACTGGATCTCAAGTGCTTGCCGCAAGGCTCCGGGCAATGGCTTCTGCCGTACTTTGGCCCTGTGGATAATACCTCTGCAGGCCGTTTTCGATAAATAATACTTCAGGGGCGCAAAGTCCTGCAAAATCTGCGACAAGAGCGATTCTTCTGCGTCTCTGGGGGACTCCGAAAAACTGTGCATCGACTGTTCTCCACGCAATGGAAAAACAGTCTGCCAGAAGATACCCAGAACCCAGCCACTTTCCTTTCGCTGGTCGAGGCACATGGCAGGCTGGGTCCACCACTCCGGCCGTTTCCTCAAGGACCGCCCGGAAGTCCTCCCCTCTGGGCTGTCCGCTGGAGAAGGCTCCCGGGACATTTTCCCAGAGCATCCATCTTGGGCGAACAAACTCAGCTGCCCGTCCACGTCGTATGTCCGCATCTCTCATCTCCTTTATGATCCGGATCTGGTGCAGAAAAAGGCCGGAGCGGTCTCCGGCTAACCCGGCCCGCGCTCCAGCCACTGAAAGATCCTGGCAAGGGCTTCCGCCGCAGATAATATCCACTGGTGGAAGATCCGCCCCACATAGTTTTGTAATGTCGCCAACCTGCTGTATCTCCGGAAAGTGAAACTGACTGACCGCTATGGGGAATGGTTCAATCTCGCTGGCCCATATCGTTTCAATTCCCGCTTTGCTGGCTGCCAGCGGGAAACCCGCAATCCCATCAAACAAACTTCCCAAAGTCATAGGGAAAGCCCCCGTTCCATACCTGCCTCCGGCCCCCACTGCCGTATAGGGATACCACGCTCCTGGGCGAACTGAATTTCCCGGCTCATGCCCGGTGAGATCTGCTCTCCAAAGACCCACATTTCTTCACAGCGGGAAAGCAGCTCCAGCCCGGCCCGCAGGCCGAGGTTTCGCTCTGCCGGATCGCTGTCCTCCAGGAATTGCGGGTACAGCAAGTGCGGCGCCACCGGGATCACCCCCTGTTCCAGCGCCTGTTTGCAATACTCTTTTGCCCGTTCCACATTGTTCGGGATGTCCCCGGCGTAAGGCGATGCGATATACACAAGTTTCATCTCTGTTCCTCCTTTTGATAGCAAAGAAATTATGTATTCACCGCCGAAATTTGATTCGGCGGCTTTTGTGGGATACTGCTGCGCTATTTGACAGCAGCGGCAATATTCCGGGTCAGATTCACAATGGTCTGAGTAGCATACACCGCAGACATGATATTGGCTCTGGTTGTGGTTTCCAGGCCGAACTGCTGGGCTACTCTGGGGATCTCAGAAGCGGAAAGCATTAGCCCACAGCCCAGGAGCATATTTTCATTCCAGACCATTAGTCCCGCAATCAGAATGGTGGTCTGCAGGAACGCTGTCAGGCAAAGTCCCGCAATCTGTCGGCACCAGCTGTAAAATCCGTCCGCATAGCCTCGGGGAAGGCTGAACAGATAAAGGCTTCCCACCGCGATCTGAATCAGCAGGATTCCGCCTCTCTTGAGATTAGCAAAAAAGATTTTGATGACACTGTATCCCATCAGAATGAGCAGAAAGATCGCAATAAAAACGCCATATCCATTCAAGGCTCCCAGCGCGGCTCGGGCCATATTGCTGATCCCTTCGGTATGGGAGGCTCCTGCAATTTCAGAAGAGAGGCTTCCCTGGAGATCAATGCAGAGCTTATACAGTTCCACCGGCACTGTGGTAAATAAACTGGCGGCAAGAAATCCCTTCAGACTTCCCAGGGCCAGATCCCGGATCGCTGTGGTCCGCCCGGACTGGTACTCCAGCGCAGCCTCAAACACGGCGACCACGAGGCCCACACCATAAAGCGCCCAGCCGAAGTAGCGAAAGAACTCCACCACTGCCTGCACCCACACAAATTCGAACAGTTCGCTTCCCATCCCGTTCATCATGGAAAAGAATTCTCCCAGGAATTCCACAATCTTTCCATAGACCCAGTCGAAAATCTGTCCAAGAACGGTATCCGCTACAAAGTCCCAGATGAACAATAAAACCACCTCCCTCGTGTTGCTTTCTCTTTTCCTTCGATGCAAGGTGCGGAAAGCATTTTAACTGCAATACAAATTTTTTTACAGCCGCTTTTAGCCCATTTGAAGGAATCCTTCTTCCTTATCGTTTATGATGGTGCCATTTTCGATCAGCTCAACAATATCTTCCAGTGAACCGCCATTCTGTAGGCATTTGGCAGCCTCAATCATTTCAAATGGATACAAGCACTGGGGTACTGAGGCAAGTTCACACACTTTCTGGGCTGCATCCAGCCCAATGGTATTTCGGACGTGTATCAATCCTGCCAGGGTTGCCTCCATCCAACGGTTTTTTTCAGCAGCGCCATTGGTAATTTGCTGAAACTCCACATATTGGCTTTCTTTCACACATTCTTCGGCAAATTGTATCCATCGACTGGCTGCTTGCTCACTGCAACTGAACTGTTCCTGCAGTTCACGAACAAAAGTATCCTGAGTGATTCCAAAAAAACTTGTTTGCATCATCTCTCCTTTTTGTATGCTTGGTGCGGAACACAGATCTACTGTGCCTTCTGATCGGACAAGAAGTCCGTCGAGGCATTGTATCAGCGATCCCATATGTTCCTGCCAGTTGTGCCAGTCCTTATCCATAAAACCGTCTCCGCCTATCAGTTTTTTCGACGTCAGAACATATTTCCTGGCATAATATAGCGAATCGCAAAGATAATCACGCAACCGCAGAATATCCTTTTTCCCGGCTGTGAAGGAGGTGATGGATTGGGATTTTTGATGTTGTCCCATCCCTTTTTTCTCATCATCCAGGCCGCTTAGATCATCATGAAGACATCTCATTACAATTTCCGCCACTGCCATCATCTCAAAGCACGAATCGCCTTCCCGGACATCAGATGGCGTGCTTTCTCTCTTTTGAACATCCTGCAAAAGAGCAGCCAGATCCAGTTCCCCGTTTTCGGGAAGATGTTCCCTGATGTAAGTAACCACATCCAATTCTTTATTGGTACGGGAAAGGATCATTTCCCAGCGTTCCATTTTTTCTACCTCCTGCTCAGATCCCGAGGATGGTCCAGATATAGGTGGGCGCAGTCAGAGAAAAGATAAGTCCCGCGAAAAGGATCGCAATGGGCGCCCATTCCATCTGCCCATGCTTGCGGTAGTCCATATAGGCGCTGGCGATTTTGACGAACAGCAGCACCACCAGGATCATATCCAGAGCAGGAAATACCACACTGTTGACCACTGTCTTGATCTGGGTCGCCGCGCTCTGCCATGTCTGCTCAATCACTCCAGAAACATCCCCCGTAGGCGCCGCCAGTGCGGGGACCGTCATCAGAGCGGCCATCAGAGCGACAACCGCTCCCTGAATGCAAATTTTCTTTTTCATATCGTTCCTCCTCCATCCATCACATCTGCATACCAATACCGGAGGCAGGCTCCGGTTCTTCCGGTTCCGCCTGGCTCTGTGCATCAGCCTCCGCCTGGTGCCGGTCCAGTACCTGACGATATGCTGTCACTGCCGCATCGGTCATCTGCTGGCGCAGCTGTGCGGAAACCGGGAAACAGATGTCCTGATACCCATTGCCGTTTTTGTAACTGGGAAAGTTCAGGAACGGACCGTTCTTTCCCTCCGTCAGACGAAGGCCCCGCACCGCAAAGACGCCTCCCAGAGTGACGGAAAGATGGGCCAGGCAATGGCCATCTCCCGTACCCAGACGATTCACACGCATCTCCACGGCAGGGAGCTGCTCCTGCGAAGGATTCATACCATTCTTCTGCTCTTTCTGTTTCATTCTTCCGATTCCTCCTTGTCAAATTCCACAGGGATAAACCCACTCAGATCCAGATACCAGAATTCCGAAGTATCCTCACCAACCAGCTCCAACAGATCCGAAATGGACAACCGGTGTCCCTGGTATCCCTTCGGCAGCTTTGCGGCATTGAACCGCTCATACAGTTCGTCCGGATCATCTGTATCCAGCTGACCGCAGAATACTTCCCGATATTCTTTCAGGGCTGGACCTCCAGACAACTCCTTCAGCTCCTGGTAACCGATAAATTTCCTGGCCGGATCAACATCCGGCTTCAGCTGATAAACCCGCACCCGGCGCACAGAGGGCACGTTCTGTTCCAGGTTCCTCAGCTTTTCCGCCAGGCCGTTCTGCCAGCGTACCGCCCGGCCTTCCCGGACCAGGCACCGGCCGGTATCACAGCCGATGAATGCGGCATCCATCACCGCGTTTTCGCCATCAAAATACCCGATGGGCATTCCGCCCTGTCGGATGAGATCTTTCCTGTTCATTGGTAACTCCTCCTTTATACTCATAGCTTCCCAAAGTGGGATTGTAGGCCAGGCCGAAATCGGACGCTTTGGCCCCCAGGATATCCAGGGCTTTTTCAATAGCCGCCCGGCTTCCCGGAGCAGGGATAAATTCGATCAGCGCCTCGCCATCCCGGTACTGTGCCGCACCCACCAGGCTGCCCACATCTTCGCTGGCCCACAGGTAATCCAGATAGAGGTCTTTGAACACCAGCGACAGTTTGCGGATCAGTTCCCTGACATCCCGATCCGCTGTCTGAAACCGGACGGAGGTTCCTCCATCGTACTCCCTGGCGCTTTTCTGTGGGCGCAGGGTGTTCTGGTCCACTCCCCAGTTCTGCAGGCACCAGCCCCGGGAACAGTTTTCTTCTCCGTATTTCGCCAGGAGATCCAGATTGGTTGGCTGACGATAGACCCAGGGCGGCATAGGAGTGATCCGGCCCAGGTCCACCGATCCCCGCCCATACCGTCGGTCCGCGATAAAATCAAAAAGGGCAGCAGCCTGCGCGCTGCCGCCCTGGACATGGAGGATATTCTGGACAATCGGCATATGCTCCTCCTTTCTTCCAAAATAGGTTGTATTTATCCTATATTTTGCGTATACTATAGTTGAGGTGGTTCCTGTGATGATCAGTACCAATGCATTGGTTACCATGACCGAAGCAAACCAGAATTTTTCCAAGGTAGCCCGCCTGGTGGATGAGCAGGGAGCCGCCGTTATCCTGAAAAACAATAAACCCCGGTATGCCGTTGTGGACTTTTCCGAGTATGACAGCTTCCAGGCATACCGCCGCTCTTTGGTGGACCGGGCTGCGGATCAGCTGATTGAGGAAAATCCCGAAGCGTTTCGGGAACTGGCAAAATGATTCCCGCCGGCGCTTTCGGAATGTTGTATTTGCCTGCCGTTTACGGTATACTGTTTTTAGAAAAGCTATGGAAAGGGGGATATCCGTATGTGCAGCCAGGCCAATCTGCATCAGCTTCTGTCTGAGGTGCTTGCCCATGCCCAGGATTGCTTTGGCAGCAATCTGGATGGGGTCATCCTGTATGGTTCTCACGCCCGCGGGGATGCGGATGAGGAATCGGATGTGGACATCATGATCCTGGTCCGGCAGCCTGCGGAACAGCTGGCGCGGCAGCGCCGGGAATGGAGCCGGTTCGGCACCGGCCTGGATTTGAAATATGAGGTTTTTACCTCCCTCAAGCTGCAGGACGCGGACACATTCTACGCCTGGCAGGATACCTTGCCCTTCTTCCGAAATGTGACAAAAGAGGGGGTCCGGATCAGTGCTTGAACCATCGAGACAGGCCCTCTCCCAATACAGGCTTTCAAAAGCGGAGGAGTGCTACATTGCCGCCAAATGCCTTCTGGACGATGGCCTTTACACCGACAGCGCCAACCGCTCCTACTACGCCATCTTTCACGCTGTGCGGGCGCTGCTTGCGTTGGAAGGCGTGGATTTCAAAAAGCATTCCGGCGTTATCTCCCACTTCCAGCAGCACTATATCAAGACGGGAATGTTTGACCGGGAATATTCCGATGTGGTCCGGGACGCTTTCAGCATCCGTCAAAACTGCGATTATGAAGATTTCTTCATCATCTCCCGGGAGGATGTTGTTCAGCAGCTGGCAGACGCAAGACGTTTTCTGGATGCAGTCACAACCTATCTGAACTTCCAAAAATAGGGGCAGCGGCGGGAAATCCCGCCGCTGCTTTTTTGCGTTAAACGCCCGTCTTGGGCAGATCCCCCTTGGGCTTGCCCCAGACTACCGTAATCCAGGTATCCTTGGCGACGATCCACTCCTCTCCGATGCGGCCTCCCACATCGGTGCGGTTGATGATCCGGTACCCATCATCCAGGTTTGCCAGTGTCGTCACATAGAGAACCGGTCCGCTCTCCTCATGGAAGCCGGCCTGCACCGTACCGAAATTGAAGCGGATCTCGGTGACATATTCACCGGCTGCCAGATCCAGCGCCTCTCTGCCGCAGTCCAGTGTATAGCTGGTTTTGCTGGAAAGTCCGGTCTTCAGCGTCTTCCAGCCGCTCTTTTTGTTGGTCTTGTATTCCACTGAGTAGGTGAGCCGCTCCGACCAGGTGCCGGTGATGATCTTGCCCAGCCGCACCTCCGAAGGCAGCTTGTCGTGCCAATAGAAATCGTCCAGCGGTACATTGGAGTCATTGCGGATCTCAGAGAACTCATAGGACATAATGTCCCCGGCCAGTACCTCCACATTGCCCCGTTTTTCCACGGTCACGTTCACATCGACACTTTCATTGAGCACCTCAAAGCGTACCAGGTCATCTGCCACCTTGAGTGTGGCATAGAACACCTTGCTGTCCGTCCGGTAGTATTCCGGGCTGGAGGTCTCCTTGATAGCATAGGTGCCCAGAGGGAG
Organism: Angelakisella massiliensis; assembly: GCF_900104675.1. Lineage (GTDB taxonomy): Bacteria > Bacillota > Clostridia > Oscillospirales > Ruminococcaceae > Angelakisella > Angelakisella massiliensis. The sequence continues at coordinate 1,751,622 of NZ_LT629945.1, forward strand.
CGTTTTGCTGGTGGCTGTGCCGTTTTCGGTGACGATCACGTCCACCACTTCCAGCTTGTCGTTGTAGATGGTAAACTCAGCTCCATCCAGGAGCGCCCCCGCTTTGTCCTTGGTAATGGGGTTATCGTCCGCCGCCTTTTTGACGATCTGGATCTGACCCCGCATCGGACGGTTCTCCACGGTGATCTCAGTGGTTTCCCCGGCCTTCAGCTCTACGGTACGGATGGTGGGGTCGACCACATAACCATCGCACTTGATTTCCTTCAGTTTGTACCTGCCCTCCGGCAGTTCCCGGGGAAACTCGATGATACCATCCTGATTGGTCTCATACTCGCCAAGCAGATTGTTTTTAGCGTCATAGAGGTTGAACACCGCTCCAAAGATCGGTTCTTTGGTTTCGCTGTCGATCTTAATGAGCCGCAGGGTGGAAAGCGGCTCATTGAGCAGCTCCACCGTACTGGTTTGGCCCCAGGCCAGGGTGACCTCATGGACAGTTTCGTCCAGTTGGTATCCCGGCAAGGGCTCCACCTCCTGCAGATAGAGGGTTTCGCCTCCATCCACACCGGAGAGCAGGATCTGCCCCAGTTGATTGGTGGTGTAGGTTCCAACCTCCCGATGGAACTTATCATACACCCGGATCTTTACGCCCTCCATCGGCTGTCTGGTATCCGCGTCCAGCTTGATAATTTTCAGGATGGGGTAAGGCTGGTTGCGAAATTCCAGAATATTCAGCTTTCCGCTTTCCAGTTTTATGGTTCTGGGGGTGGGATCAGGCTTGTATCCATCCGCCGGCTGAATCTCAGTTACCCGTACCCAGATCTCCTCCTGATCGGAGATGTTGATGACACCTGCGTCATCAGTGTAAAAGGTTCCAATGGTCCGGCCATCGATCTCCTCGATATAGAATCCTACATCGGGAATGGGCTCGCCTGTGACGTCGTCCACCTTACGGATCTGCAGCCCGGTACGGGGTCGGTTCTCAAATGTGACCATGGCGGTGGCTCCGTACTTCAGCTCCACCAGTTTTGCTTCGCCTGTGGCGATATAGGCAGGGTTGGCCCGCACTTCAGTCACCAGGTACCAGCCCGGGACAACATCCTTTCCAGTGACCACTGCCATGCCGTTTTCGCCGGTTGCAACCTCTCCCACCATCCGTCCATCCGAGTGACGCACCTCAAATACAGTGTCTGGGATCGGATCGCCGGTGATGGCATCCTTCTTGGAGATGATCAGAGGATTCTCCGGGGTGTTTTTCAGCTTCAGAACCGGATTTTCGGCAGCATCCAGCTTAATCTCATGGACCGTTTCATCCAGGAGGTACCCAGGCAGCGCCCTTTTTTCTTTTACTTCATAAATTTGACCGGGCTCCAAAGGTTCAACGACAATCCTTCCGCCTGCATCGGTTGTAAAGTCTCCAAGGCTTTTCCCGTTTTTGACGGAAACCTCAAAAACCACCCCTTCCAGCGGCTGGAGGGTCACGCTGTCGATTTTCTCAATGGTAATCGTTGATTTTTTGTCGTTGGGGATATCCAAAGTTTTGTGTTCACCCTTGGCAACCGTCACATCATAGGTGTTTTTCTCGGCCATCACATAGCCTTCCGGCGCAAACAATTCCTCGACAATCAGCGCGCCTTCCGCCGGCAGCGGAAGGATGATCTCGCCCCACCGGTCCGTTGTCTGCGTCCATACCTGGGCAGATACATGAGGGTCCGCATACCGGATGCGGAAGGTTGCACCCTCCAATGCAATATCCCGGTTTCCTGTTTCATGCTTGTAAATGGTAAGGCTGCAAGGCATGGCGGTGTTGGTGAACGTCATGGTGGTTTCCCGGTCACCGGCAATGAAATCGGTAAACTCCTCCACCTGGGGATCGCTTTCCGTTTCCGCGGAAGAAGAGGATTCCGACTCTGCCACTACCTCACCGCTCTCAATCTCGATGACTGTGCTGGAAGTGGTTTCGGTGACGATGGTCACCGTCCAGGTCTCCACATGGGTGACACGGGTATAGGTTGGGGCAACTACCGCCGTCTGAGGGGTGGGGTCCAGAAGGTATCCTGCCGGGGCCTTGACCTCCTTTACAGTCACAGTGGCCGGATCGTGGTTATTTTGGGGATGAGTCCAGGTAAAAAGCCTCGCTCCGTTGTCCACTTCCCAGTTTTCCACCGTTGTGTGGGTGCCATCTGAAAAGGCCACATCAATGTCAAACAGCGCGCCATCCAGGCTCTCATCCTTCTCATCGTGCTTGCGGATCGTGATCTGGCCTATGGCATCGCTGTATTCATAGGTTTTCCGGTTGCGGACCTCCGTTTCGGTCTGGGTGTCGGTTTCCACCTCGATGCGGTATTGATCTTCCGGGTAGTCATCGGGGTCGATCTCCGGGTCAGGGCCGGGATCGGGATTTTCTTCTGTGTTGTAGGTAATCAGGTCCTGGGTGCCGCCGGTCCAGGAGAGATAGTTGTACTTGAGGCTGCTGGTATCGGCGTTTCCATTAAAGATTTCATCCGCGGAGGATGCGCCGGGGCAGCCGCCCCAGGAGCTGACGGAAGTACCCATGATATGGGCCCAGATCGCCGCCTGTGCCGCGGCATAGTCCGCATTGCTCTTGCCGGATTTGTCGTAGTTGGCAAGGATCTGCTTGATGGTGGAGTCATTTCCCTGCCCGGACTGGATATAGTCACCTGCCGGGGTTTCTCCATTCCATTCTCCGCAGAAGGCAATTTCTCCATTCAAATAAATTTTGGGCATGGGGCTGCCCAGGTACGCTCCATTGGCAAATTCCAGCTGGCCTCCGCTCCAGGTAATCATGGAATAGGACGGGGAAGCCGAAGATGCCCGGGCGGATCGGGACCGCAGCATGGTCATACCTGACGCCGCCAACGCTGCCTGCTGGTATTGCTGCAGCCAATGTGCCGAAGCGTCATCTTCCGGCAAGGCCGGAGAGTTTTCCCCATTGGAGGCTCCAATTGTAAGTTCAGAATCGGGGTCTTTCTCCGGTGCCTGCCCGGCATCCGGGCCTGCGCTGTCGGTATTGTTTTCGTCCGGATTCTTTTCTTCTTCTGCATCCGGTTCCGTTTCCCCCGGGACAGCGCCATCGGCAGAAGTCTCCTTTTCCTCCTCGGCAGAGGCGCTGGGCGGCGATTCCGTTTCGCCATCTTCCGGCTCTGCCGGAGGGCTGATGATGACCGTATCTTCCGGCTCCCCGTCCGGGGTGGCGCCGCTGTCTGACACCTGCTGGGGAGCAAGCAGGCCCGCCGTATCCGCTGCGCTTGCGGCAAATGCCTGGGTGGGCATGACGCCCAGCAGCATGACAACGGAAAGGGACATGGCAAGAATACGCTTTGCTTTCTTCCTCATAGTGCGCTTCCTTTCTTGTTAAAATAAAAATAGGTCCCCTTTCGGGGACCCGGTCCGCTTGATGTTTTCGATTTGTGTTTACCGGCAGAAGAGCATACACCAGTAGGTGATACCATCAGAGCCCTGCCAGCAGGCGATTCCCGCGCTGTGGTACCGCTCCGCGAGGATCATATCCCGGTGCCCCGGGGAATCCAGCCAGGACGACACTGCAATTTCTGGTGTAGACGCCCGGCGGTTGATGATTTCGCCGTAGCAGTAGGTTCGGGAGATCCGGCTCCCATCCGGTCTGGTGTGGCTGTACAGCTCCTCCAGTTCAGGGACTCGTATCTTCGCCAGTTCCATTGCCTCCTCATTGACCGTTACCTCATGCAGGCCGTTCTCTGCCCTGGCCTCGTTGATGAGGTCAAAGGCTTCCAGCGCGAGCGCATCCGCATCTGCCTGCTCCGGTTCTGCTGCCGGCGGCACCTCCTGGGGGATCAGCTTTTCTTCATTGATCTGTTCTGGATTTGGCTGCGGCTGTGTTTTGTCCTCCCCGGCGCTGTACAGCTTCCGGTAGTCGTTAAACGCCTCCGCCAACCAGAACTCCCATTGGGTCCCATCAGCAGGCTCTCCTTGGGACAAGTCCTTTACTGAATCAGCAGGGATACTGCCCAGCACCTCTCCATTTTCTCCGTAAAAATACCATACTGCGATGGGCCAATCCTTTCCGGCTGCAAAAACCGCGGGGGTATCCCAGTCCTGGATGTCGACAGGCAATCCTTTCATCCCGGCGGATGCAGCATAAGCGGTGACAGTACTGGCTGCAGCCATAATGGCGGCAAGGGTGGCGATCAGGCTCTTTTTCATTGTAGAAAACCTCCTTTCGCCACCAAGGATACCAGCAATGACATACGAAAGCTATCACCAAAGTCAACAAGGAAATAGGTTCAGGATTCTACAGCCTGTACCATCAGGCGCATATCCGGTTTCCCAGTGATGCAGGTGATCATGGTGATCCGGTTGAGGCCATCCTCATACCGCATCAGGTAACTCCAGTCATCCTGCTGGATCTCCTTCTTTTCCGTTACCTGATACTCACGCTCCCCCTGCGCTGTCTTATAGGTGAGGCTGTCCCCCAGCTCCAGCAGGTGCAGGTCACCGAAATAGGCCGTTGCCCCTGCAGGCGCCACATTGTGGCTGCTGAGGCCAATGTTTCCGTCCCAGGCGGAGGTGATGGCAAAATGGGCAATTCCCTTGGTCATACTCTCCATCTCGCCGCCATGCTGAGCCGTTTCATAGACCGGTGCTGTGAGATTGATTTTGGGAATCACCAGGGTTCCAATGGTCCCATCCTCCAGTGTGATTTCTTCCGGAAGGGTGAAGGTCTCAGTAGAAAGGGGGACGGCTTCTTCCCACACAGTTTCCGGCTGATCGGTCCGGATCAGTTGGTTGCTGTCGCTAACGCTTCCATCCATTTCCGCTGCCGATGAGCCGATGACCACAACCCCGTCTTCCGAGGTATAGGCCCGGTTCTTATCCAGATCGAAGGTCACCTGGCTTTCAGCAGGCGGGTCCGCAATGGTGTGTTTGGAAGCCTCGTATGCCTGATTTGCCTGCCATGCTGCCGCTCCAATCAGCAGGGCCGCCAGGGGCAGGCCGAGCAGGAACCACTTGCCGGACTGGTTCCAAAGATTCTTCATCCATTCTTTCATCGCTCATCCTCCTCCAATCCGCGATCCATTTCATCGAGCAGATCCGGCAGATCCATTGGCGGACGCCCGCTGTAGGGGTCGTTCTGCCTGCGGGCCTTCTCGCGTTCCTTCATGGACTCCTTTCCTCGCTGAATCAGCCAGATCATTCCATACACAGCGCCGGCTGTCGCGCCGATCCCCAGGAGAAGGACCAGGACACCCCGCCAGTTGATCGGACTGCCGCTGACAGAAAACAGGCCGGCAGAGGGAACTTCCTCATAGACGATGCTCACCATCTTGCTGCCCTGCGTAGTGCGGGTCGCCTCCCCGGTATAGTCCGCGCTCACAAGGTATCCGTCCGCTTTGCTGCCCCAGGCGGTCCCAGTATAGACCGCTGTGGCCCGAAAAAGGGAGGGAACCTCGCTGTTGTCAGCGGCGCTGGCCATAGGGGTCCACTGGACATCTGCCAGGGACAGTGTCACACCATTTTTCTCCGCTGTCTTGGGAATATAGTAGGGGTCGTTCCGGTCAAGTCCGGTATATTCCCGGGTGTCCTTCAGGGTATAGGCATAGCTCTGGGTTCCATCGGCTTTGGAGCGGATCGAATCCTGATCCAGGGTCAGCGTCCCGGTAAATCCATCCTCACTGTACTCCAGTGTGGGAGAGAGCAGGGAAAGCAGCTCCTCGCTCTCATCCGTTTCTGCCGATGTGGTTACTGTCTTGGACACCTCCTTTCGTTCCGTCTCACCGGGCAGTTCCCGGCAGAGGATATCGGAAACCTGATAGGAGATCCCCCGGCGGATCAGCCCTTCCTCGAGGAGCGTCTGGGGGTCTGTATCCTGCGGCACAAGGAAGGTTTTGACCAGCAGCTGGGTATCGCCGTCCTGCAGGGTCTGTACTTGGATGGGGTAGCAGCCCCCTGTCTGAAATCGGGTTTCCGTTTCATCTTTCTTCTCCTCTCTGGGTGTAATATCGGTAATAGTGATGCTGGTTTCTCCGTTTTCTCCGGTCCCCACCACGGTCTGAGACTCCTGGGCAAACGCGGTTGTCCCCATAGAAAGCATCAGGGTGCAGGCCAGCAGCGCGCCGATTTGTCTTTTCATATAAATCCTCCCTTCACATCGAAAGCTGGGGTTCCTGGGCCGATGGCCGCAGCTGCTCCAGCTTTTCCTTCGCCCAATCGGGCAGATATTCCTCTTTGAGAATACCGATCAGTTCGGTCCTGTCCCAGCTCGTGATCTCATCATCCCATAAGCAGACGCACCGCACCGCATCGTCTTTCCAATTCTCCAATGCCAGCCACAGCTGGTTTCCACGGCTCCAACAGCCACCGCGCAGGATATCAGGTGAAAGGACCAATACCTTTGCTTCACAATTTTGTGAAGCAAAGGAGTCTGTTTCGCATTGCTCCATACCAAACAGGCCGGATCTTTGAAGAACCTTTCGATATTCTGAAACAAAGCCATCCAATATTGCCGGATGGCTTTCCACCAGATAATCTGTTCTGCGGCCCTCTTTGGGAAGAGACATCTTTTTTGCCCATTCCTTGTTCTGCGGCGAAAAACGACCATCCCACTCCTTCTGCTGCAAGGTGTTGGAAAGCACCCAGGCAATCCGCAGAAATCCAAAGTCCCGAATCATCAGCTCGATGCAATCAAACCGCATATGCATTCCGTCGAAATTCATTCGGATTGCTTCCTCAATGGCATTTTTGCATCTGATATTTTCCTGCAGGCTCTCCCTCCACAGGCTGATCTGATTCCTCCGCCTTGCCTCAGCCAGCGATCCTCGGTAGAGATAAGGGTAATCCTTCACTGCTTTTCCTCCTCCCGGAGAGAATTCAAAAGCCGGGCAGCCAGTTCCATCTGGCTTTCCCGGCTCATAGCGGATGCGGCAGCGTGAACAAAAGCCTCCACGGCTTCCGGGGATTTATCCCCCATTTCGATGAGATGGACCTTCTTGATCTGAACCCCGTCTTTGACCGGGATCAGCTTGATGATATCCCCCCGCTGGATTTCCATTTCACTCTGGAGTTCCCTGGGCAGGTAGATCCGCCCATTCTTTCCCAACACCTTATAGACCGACTGGCTCAAAACTCATACCCTCCTTCCACAATCGCATCCCGAACCGAAGCCGGATGGATTCCGATGCTTTTCAGCAGTTCCTGAAGCCCCACCGGTACCCTGGAAAGAACAGCATCCTCCCGGGCTTCGTCCCAGGCATCCTCCAGCAGTTCTTCCTCAAATCCCTCCAGCGGTTCAATGACAATCCTTCCATCCTCCAGGTACATATCCAGCAGATCCGGATCGCAGGGCAGCCCCGCCTCCATCAGCATTTCTTCGGGCAGGTACAGGCCCTCCGATTCCAGGGGGATCTCCAGATCCTCGGAAAACCCCCACAGGGCTTCCCCGATTTTTTCACGCTTCGTTTGATCCAGGTTCCTGGAGGTAATCAGGATCACCTCCGGCGCCATCCCAATCAGGACATCGGGCTCCTGGTTCAGCCCCGCCGCCTCCAGAATTTCTTCCGGGATCTGCAAACAGCTCTCTTCATACTTCATTCTTCTCATCGCCTTTTCCTCCTTCGCAAATCAGGGTATATTCATACTCCGGTTGTTCTTTATCTGTCTGATCAAACAAGGTCATCTGCCGATCCTTGGGATGGTCCCTGGGATCGTAGTTGAGGATGATCAGCTCCCCGTACTCGTTCTTTTTCTCCGGGTGTTTGGACGCGTACCGGTTTGCCATGGTATTCTGCCGGGTCACAGAAAAAATCCAGAAGCCCTTGTAGAGCTCCCGGATAAAGGGGTGGTCATTATACGAAAGCACCGCGTAGCAGCCACACTCTCCAAACAGCTCCCGCAGCCGGTAGTGATCCCGCATCCCAAAGGCTACCTCATAGCATTCCGCCTGGTAGTAAGGCGGGTCAAAATACAGGAGCGTCCCCGGCGCGTCATATTTGGGAACAATGGCCTCATAGCTGAGATTTTCAATCACCACATTCTGCAGCCGCCGGGAGCAGGACCAGATCAGGTGCAGACCCCGGCGGATATCGATTGGCTTCCCTCCATAGGAAGTCCCGCTGCCGGCATAGCTGTACCGGATCACCTTGTAGAAAGCGGCAGCTTTCCGCACATCTCCCAGTTCCGTTTTCTCGGTCAGCAGCTCCAGAAGTTCCTCCCTCTCAGGCGGCTCGAAACATCGTTTACACAGCTCCATCTCCTCCTTCAGATAATCATCGGTAAATTCCTCCTCCCTGAGAAACTTCCGCAGTACTTCAAATTCCTGTCTGGAATTGAGCGGTAGAAAGCCGATCTCCCGGATCAGAGCCAGAGGACGGTTCCTGACACACCAGAACAGATTGACCAGATTGCTGTTGTAGTCGTTGTACACTTCCTCACAGCGATCCGGTTCCCGGCCAAAGGTAACTGCCGCGGCGCCGCCGAACACCTCCACCAGCCTGGTATATCCGTTGGGGAATAACCGGTAGAGAATCGGGCGCAGCGCGGTCTTGCCCCCTACCCAGGGGATAAACGGTTTCAGGATAGACGCTCCCTCCTCTCCGAGAAACAAAAAAAGGCCGCCCTCTCCGTTTCCGGAAAGGGCGGCCTTTTTCATCTTCTTTTTAGCTCATTGTCACACCGGGTTCTGCCCGGGGCGCCGTATGTTCAAAATGGAATTCCTGGCTGTTGCGGCGGATATAAGCTGTCCCTTCTGCATTCAGGACATATCCCTCCCGTTCCAGCAGATAAAGCCCATACTCCTCCAGATGGGCACAGGCCGGTGTGAGAACCGGATCGGCAGGCTGGTTCATCAGCTTTTCTATCCCTTTCAGCCCATACTCTTTCTCCTGGCCCGCGAGAACCATGTCATAGCAGTTCAGGTTCTGGGCGATGTCCAGCGCCATCGCAATGGTGTCGCACCGCTCCAGTTCCATGGCCGCAAAATATTTCTCAAGGAAGTGCGGCTGTCCCTGCCCCTGTTCATCCAGAACATATCCAAGGTCGTTTCCGTCTCGGATCAGCTGCTCCAGATCCTCATACTGCTCCGCCGACTCCTGAAGTTCCGGGATGATGCACCGGGCTTCCAGCAGGGTGCAATCCCGGGGACTGTCCACCGATAACGCTTGCAGGGCCATTTCCACCTCGCCAGGCATCCAGCCGTTCAGGGGAGAGTAATCCGGCAGACGAAGCCAGACTCCCTCCGGATTTGCGGGGGAGGCCAGCCTGAGACGCAGGCTCCAATCCCCTCTGGGAAGAGACTCCGGATTGGTTCCACGATACAGCCGCTCCGGTTCCTGCCGGGGATAGGACACATAACAGCCGCCGATAAAGAGGCCGGGATGGCAGGACTCATAGTTTTCTCCGATCTGCTCCAGGTCCATAAACAGCCAGGCTTCCGGGGGGATATCGGTGTAGTATTTCAGATAAAACCGTCCCAGGCTCTCATAGCTGCCCGCGGGACAGAGCACACCATATTCCTCCAGGGACAACAGGCAGTTGACCGCCTCTCGCGCGAGATCCTCCGGCTTTTGCCGCAGTACAGATGCCATCCGTTCGGCGCTGCCCTGGCTGGCCAATCCGGATAACCTGTCGGATCTCCAGATAGCTACTGCCAGCTGGTATTCCTCCCGGACCGAGAGAGCCCGCAGGCGTTCTTCCATCCATTCCCGCTCTTTGCTGTTCAGCGGAAGGCTCAGCAGCAATTCTTTTTCATCGTTCATCGGCACACCTCCATTCCCATCCCCTGATCCTCTTTCTGCCGGCTCGGAATCAGTTCTCCATCCTGCCGGTGGAGCAGGCCATAGGGTGTCAGCACCTCGTGGTCAGCGGCGATCAGTTCCTGCCCATATCCATCCAGGTCAAGATGACGAAGTAGACTTTTTAGATTGTCCCCGTCAAAAAATGCTTGAAGTTCTACCAGGGCAGCGTCTTTGGGGGAATCAATCGCGGGGGAAAATACCATCTCCTTTACAGAATCCACCAGTTCCAGAGCGTCCTGCAGATCCTCACAACCGGTGGCCAGCAGAAGGGCTTTGTACTTTGGGAGCTGCCCCTGCCGCTGAAGCTGATCGAGTTTCTCGGCAAAGGGCCGGATGGTGCCGAGATCCTCCTCGTCTTCGATCCACTCCCTTGCCCATGGGACAGCACAGTCCAGACAGGCATAGCCGCATTCTTCCCAGCTTGCCACGTCCAATTGTTCCAGCGTCTTGTCCAGATCTTCCTCCGAAGCAGGCAGACGGATCGTAACAGAGGGACCATCCTCTCGTCCATCGTTAAAATATCCACGGCTGACTTTCAGCAGGACGGTATAGTCGGGTTTCGGCGGTGGATCATCGGGGAGAGGGATCTGCTCCAGTTCGGTATTCTGTACCACATAGCCGCCCCTGGTAAAGACACCGCCCTCCGCCTGGCGCTGTTCCCGCCCGATCCGTTCAAAATCCAGCAGCTCAAACACCTTGTCCGGAAGATCTGCCAGCTCCTCCAGAAAATCATTCTCCGCATAGAATCTTCCCAGCTGGGAATCATTGCGGGCTTCTCCCAACACATGGCAGCAGTCCGCGTTGTGGGCAAGTTGGATCAGCGTATGGATGGGGATTTGCCCCTCATTTTTTTCCTGCTCCATCCTGAGCAGCCCTTCAAAGGCAATGCTCTGCCTATCGTCCAATCCAGACAGCTTCTCCGCCAAAGCGTTCAGATGATTCAGGGAACAGTCAGGGGAGAGTACGGATTCCAGGTACTCAAAGTCCAGGTACTCCTCCACCTGAAAGTACACATCCTTTGTGCTGTGGCAGCCCACCCGCTCCAGCGCATCCTGCATTTCGTATGGCGTGGCCGGCAGGGAGAGGGCGGCATAGCGATCCTCATCTCCCTGCACGTTTGCGAGATACAGCTCAAAGACTTTGTTCAAGTTCCACCCCTCCTGTCCGGGCTTCATCCTGTTGGTACCATGCAGGGTCTGCGCCGGGGACATCCCAGCCATGCATACTGCCGGTCACCATTGCTTCCACCTGCTCCGGTGTGATCCCACGCTTCTGGTTGCTGTAGTCAGCGATGCGCCGGTTCTGTTCCCGGTCTCCGGTGTCCCAACCGCTGGGATAGTAGCCGCTTTCTCCTTTCTTGATGCAGATCAGGGCGCCGGTACTGGGCAGCACCGACCAGCAAAGATCCGGAAGCCGGTCCAGGAAATCGGGGGAGAACCGCTCCTGTTCTGTCTGGATGGTCCAGTTTCCGGCATTCCACAGGCTGACATACAACTCGCCTTCATTGACCCGGATCTCCCGCTGCTCGAAACCTTCTCCCCATCCATCCGACGCCTGCCCGGAAATGTAGTCGGCCAGGATCTCTTTTTCCTCCGGGGAAAGGGTTCCATCCACCTGACAGCGGGCCACTCCCCAGAGCTGCCTGTTCCGGCTTTCCACGTCAAATACCACCGATTGGACCTTCCCGTTGACTCCATCCGTTTTATCATACCAGCGCATCAGACCCCGTTCTTTTTCCTCCGGCATCTGGTTTTCCCGGATTGCTTCCCGAATGCTGGCTTCATATTCCATCAGCTCCTGGCCGGTCAGATCACTGCCGTACTCCTCCAGATTGCCCCAGTCATCATAGCCATAGAAATTTCCCGTCAGGGGCATATAGAACTTCAGCTCCTGGAGTTCCGGGGGAAGAACAGTGAAATGGTCCACCCCAATGACCAGGGCCAGCGTCCTCCCATTGTCCCAATTTACATGGAACCGCCCCATATCATCGATCCATCGCAAAGTGCCCATGGTTCCAGGTTCTACAGGATGATACGGGTCATTCATTTCCTTCAGCCGGATACGGCTCCCTTCAGGGTACTGTTCCCGCAGGAAGTCCAGCCATTCTTTTGTGATTCTCTGCATCCTACATCCCTCCCATTGTCATACCCTGTACGGGATTCTCCTCTCCCAGTGCCTGATGAAGCATCTGGACCGCCTGCAGGATCACAGGATCATCCTTGAAACAGTCCATAGCCTGGTAGTCCCCAAAGAACCTCTGCTCATGATCTGCCAGATGGACAAGATCCACTGTAGCGATTTTGTCCTTGGCAACACCCAGCCGTTTTTCTTTTTCATCGGTATCCTGGTATACCCGGATGGCCTCCTCCAACGTCATATCCTGTTGGATTTGCTCCTTCGGGCTTCCACAGTTTGTTATCACATACCAGTTATAGGTATGGGGCAGCTCAGGGGCGGCAACAGATGTCAGAGGAATTGACAAACTATATCGTCGGCAAAAATCAATGAGCGTGAGTCCTTCTCCAATAAAATTGAGCTTATTTTTCACAGAGCGGTAATTTTTGCCTTTTAAAAAAGGGATTTGCTCTGGTGTAAGAATCGACCCAGCATGGTTTACGATAACCTTTGTTTCAAGGGCAACGGGTATACCAGGATCATTGCCTCCACCACGCAAATCGTAGACAAACCAGTTCTCGGGCACAGTATCTGGAGCTATGCGATAGTTCGTAAAGAGAACTGGCTTTCCAAATAATTCTATGTGCTCAAATTTTTCTTTCATGGCATTAACATACATCTTATATCTCCTATCTGGGGAGTTATAAAACAATATCCCCTGAAAACTCTGACAGGTGAGGAGCATATTTTCCGCATCCCCTGCGTTCATATTTCCATTATCCTGATATCCTCTTTTTGCTCAGCGTCATCTTCTGAGAAATCGTCTTCATCGACCAAGAGATCTATAAATTCTTCCAATTCAATGGGTGGTGTTGCAAATTTAACTGTATCTGCATCCAAATCTTCTTTCAGATTGCGCATTCCATATTCAGCCTCCCCAATGGGGAAATATAGCCAATTTCCTTGGTCGTAAACGAAACTGTACTCCACACCATCGGACAACCAATCATTTAATTCGTCCAGGGACATTATTACAGCACCACAATTGGTCATTCCTTCATCTCTTTGGTATGCAATTGTCACCCCCTTCTGCGGATGAGTAGAATTATGGGGATAATTGGGATCTGGGGCTATCCTTTTACCCAGAGAATGCAGATCCCCAAGCGCCAATAGCTGATCAAGTCGATCCGGTGTGTTATAGTACTTTACCAATATCTCTCCATTGTCGTCAGGATAACCGTTATAGTGGCAAAAAATGGTCAAGTACTGGTCTTCTCCTACTCGCTTTGCAATGTAGCTCCTCGTGCTCATAATATTTGTTCTCCTTTTAATTCAAATTAAATTGTTTGTAACCCACTGTTCCCAGCGCCTCGTCTTCCTCTGGTGTCAGGGCATAGAAAAGCCCCGCTTCCTCCGGGAAAGCGGGGCGGAGATGGAATCCTGGCTCACACTGCTGTTCACTTGTTTTGCGCCGGTTCACAGCCATAAATCTCGCTCCTCCTTTCACAGTTTATAGCAACAACTAATACCACATTTCCAGCAGAATAGCTACCAGAAATTTGAGCCTTTTTACATGGTGAGTTCTGGTTCTTGTTTCAGCTCCAAATCCAGAGCAATGTCCTCAAGATACTTTGGGTCCAGGACTACTTCTGATTCATTTCTTCCAGTTAACAGGGCAAAAATGTGCTCTTTCTTTATTTTCGCTTGATAAACCATCCCATCTTCTCCAAAGCGGTGAGCAAACCACGCAGCCGTGTCATAATCCAGTGTCCAGGATAAAGCACGAATATTTTTGGCATTGTAATCGGTCACGCCTCTGTACACTGTGACGGGGTCTGCAAGGGCATCCAACTGAGTCCGTTCCACCTCATTCATTAACTTGGTTCGATCTGCCTGTTTGAACATAGAAACCAGTTGTTCTTTGCTGACATTTGAGTCCCGGTTTGCATACTCCGACATCATCCAGGCATCCGCCAGGATGGAGGAGAAGTCTTCTTTAGACAGATATGGTTCCGAAAACCTGAGAAAAGCCAGAGCATAGGGTGAGTTAATCAGACTGTAGATTTGATATGATGTTTCGGCATTTTCAATTTGCTGCCGCACACTCTGCCTCCATATATTTAGGTCTTCCGGCTTTTCCAAAAGATTCAGAAGCTGAAAAGAGCCATCAGCGGAAATCGCTGCAATGCCAGTATTGGTGAAAGGGTGCTGCACGACCATTGGAGAATACTTTGTCTTCTCAATATCAGTGAAGAGCAGAGCAGAGGCTACCTGCTTGACCCCATTAAGATCGGTTTGCTTCTTCATTAAGCCTCCCTCACATTCCGCCCGTTGATTGCCCCTGTTCGGCCCCGTATTTCTCTGCAGGGTCATCCGTCATCAATTCCTCCAGTGTAAGCGTCCCCTTATAGGAGACATATCCACTTTCAACAAATTGACCGATTTCCTGAAACAGAAGGCTCTGCCCAAACCGTTCGTAATCGATATACCCCTCCAGCCCGGCATCATAGTGATAGTCACCGGATTCCTGAACCATGTACTTCCCATATTCCTGGGCGGAATGGATATGTGGAATAAAGTCGAACTGCTCTAGATTCCGGCACAGCTGGATTACTTCCTCTACGGCAGCAGGCTGGACCCAGGCAGTGACCGCTCCCAACTTTGCCCGGCCAGACTCGTCCAGCTTGTCCACCTCCTGGGCCAATCTGTTGAGTTTCTGAGGAAGTTCGTTTTCCAGATCCAGAGAACGGCTGACTTCACCGGGCAGATTGTTGTCCATTACAAGGAAGCTGATCTCGCTTCTTTTGGTAATTCCTGCTCTGGTTAAGGCACGTTCCAGGCGTTCCTCACTGCAGGGCAGATACAGCCAGGTGATATTGGCGCCCTTTTTGAGATCTTCATCTGATGCCAGCGCAAGTGTGAGGACGGAGTCCGCATAAAGGTACTGCGGGAAATATCTTCCGTCATAGACCGGCTCCAACCGCATTCCATTATCATAGAAAACTCCATAGGGAGTAGTGGTTCCCGGATGTTCGTTTATGAGGAGGAGGGCTGTTTCATACCCATCCAAACTCTCCATTTCCTCCCTTGTCGCTCCACCATTCAGAGTAAGGTAATGGATTCGCCCTACTTGTTCAAGATCCGAAAAATCCACAATCACTGTTGCCTGGTCACAGCAAAAAGTCAGGTTGATGAGATCAGTCACCTGCGTGAGGCTGTATCGTTCCGTTGCGGCCTGGAACTGTGCCTTTTCATATGGAGAAAACCCATTCAGGCGTTTTGCAAGATAATCCAACTCATCCAGATTGATTTCCTGACCTGTCAAGGCGTTCAAAACAGGCCAATCACCTTCAACACTTTCCACCATGCAGTCTGGGGAAAGTTCACTTCCTATATGGAGCGCTTCCAGCCTCCTTGTAATATCAGCGTACTGATCCTCTGGGATAGGGAAGGGAACCGTTACCACCCCATATTCCATATGATCCTTATTGGACAAAACTGTTTGAAACATCTTCGCTGCCCCCTGTCATTGATTCATTATGAGAGGTAAAAATTTTCCGTTTCTGCTGGCCCCGGCAGCACTGCCACCGGGAACTGATCAAAGTTCTGGTTATCGCCAAACACCTCCAGGATTTCCCGCTGCTTTTCCTCGGTAAGATCGTCCCAATAGATTTCAACCATTTAGCATGACTCCTTTTCTCGAAAGTTCTTCCAGTCCAGCTGTTCCATATCTGTCCGGGTACAGGTTCCATCCGCGCCGTAACAGGTAATCCCCACCTTTGGATAGGGGCATCCGACACATCGGGCTGGAAGCGGCACAGCCTCCCAGCCAGTCTTTTCCTTGCTGCTCTTTTGAGACTTTGTCATTTACATTCCTCCTGTTCCTCCCAAAACGCAAAAAGGGCGCCGGAACTCTTCACGAAATTCCGGCGCCCTTTTTGAACTCTGAAAATAAAAAACACCCATCTACCGGTATCAAACCCAGCGGACAGGTATCCTTTTCTCTCTATGCGTTTTTAGAAAATAAAAACAGCGCCCTTTTTGAAATATTGGAGAATCAAAAAGGGCGCCTTGCTTTTCAAGGAAGCGTATCGGTTCGAATCCTGTCAGTTCCTAAAAAAGCCATTTTCCGATCTTTAGTTTTTTTCTTGAAATTGAGGTTGAAAAAATCCCTAAAAAGGCCAATCGGATGCGCTTTTACACGCATCCGATCTAAACTGACCTTCATAGATGGTGCGCCCGACTGGATTCGAACCAGCGGCCTTTAGAGTCGGAGTCTAACGCTCTATCCAACTGAGCTACGAGCGCATATGAAATTTTTACCTTGCGTTTCAGAACGCTATATTATTATAGCGGCTTTCCCTCTGATTTGCAAGCTTTTTTTCAGATATTTTTATTTTCTTTCTTTTGGGGAGTGGGAGAACCTTCCTGAAAACCCCTGATCCCCAGGGGGGAGAATGCCTTGTTTTGTAAAATTCTCTGGGGCTTGGGGGGATCCGGTGAAAATGGATTGCCAATCATTCCCACATCAGATATAATAAGTACAAAATGACAAAAAACTGTCAATGTAAAGAAAAATTTCCGGCGAAGTTCTATTCCTCCGGCCTGCTTCTCAGCTTTGGCACCAGCGGTAAAAGAGGATGGATTTTCGCTGTTGTAAGGGGTTTTTTTATGCCCATGATCTATTTGGTGCGCCATGGCTATCCCGCCTGGCCCCAGGGAAAATATTGTTTCAGCCGCACGGATGCTCCGTTGAATGAGGTGGGGAAGGAGCAGGCCCAGGCGCTGCAAAACTGGTTTTTGGATAAACCCGCAGCATCGGTATGGACCAGCTGCGCCAAACGCTGCCGCCAGACCGCCGCTCTTGCCTTGTCCCAGTCGGCGTGGCCCCTGCCATTTCTGGAGGAGGTCTGTGTGGGCCAGTGGGAAGGCTTGTCCTTTGATGAAATTAAAGCCCGATATCCGGAGATCTACCAGGCCAGGGGAGAAGATCCCGCAGGAGTGGCCCCACCGGGAGGAGAAACCTTTCTGGAGGCAGGTGAACGGCTGCGGAGGGTGATGGATGAGCGGTGCGATGCACAGGGTGATACTGTTTTGGTATGTCACGGCGGTCTCATCCGGGGGCTGTTGTGTCTGCTGGGGGCGGTGCCCCGGGAAAAACTGCTGGACTGCTGTATTCCCTATGGCAGTATCACCATATTGCAAAAAGAACAGCAGGAAATCAAGGTTCTTGCTATAGGCCGCAAGCCCTGCCGTTATCCCGGTACTCTGGAAGAAAAGCAGCTGGTCGCCCAGTGCCGGACGCCGGAAAAGGTGCTGCGCCATTGTCAGGCTGTTGCCGCCTGTGCGGCCCGTCTGGCGGAAGGAAGAGGGGTGGATCTCACCTTTCTCATGTGCTGCGCCAGACTTCATGACCTTTGCCGGGAACAGGGTCGGCAGCATCCTCAGCAGGCAGCCCGTTTGCTGCGAAGCTGTGGATGGTGGGAGATGGCCGAAGTGGTGGAACAGCATCACGATCTGGGCGTATCTCCCTCAGTGGAAGCAGAGCTGCTTTGCCTTGCAGACCGCATGACCGAGGGGGAACAGATCGTGTCCCTGAAAGCCCGGTTCCAGGCTTCCCGCCAGAAATGTGATTCCAAGGAGGCGCTGGAGGCATGGCAGCGGCGCTGGCAGGAGACTTTGGAACTGGCGGAAAAATACGGACTGGACCCGGATGCGGTGTACGCTCCCTGAGAGGAGCAGGAAGAGCAAGGGGAACGGTGGAAGCGGCCAAAGGGACTCGTCCTTTTGGAATCCCATCGTTGAGGCTGTAGTGAGCGAGTGAGAGCGCAAAACTGCCTGCCGCTGTTTTGGCCTGTACTTTTGAGTTTTAAGGGGGACGAATGGGGTCTTGGTTTTATGCCTACTTGCTGGTATGCCGAAGGTGCCCGCTCGCTATTTGCCCGGGTAAAGCCGGACAAAGCCGCTCGCTGTTTTTCAGCGGGGGGAGTTTTGGGGCAATCAGTTTGTTTAGAGTGGCAGGACATAGGCACTATAAAAATTGCAGCGGAGAGAAGGGGAGAACGGGGGAGACGGCCAAGGGGACTCGTCCCTTTGGAATCCCATCGTTGAGGCTGTAGTGAGCGAGTGAGAGCGCAAAACTGCCTGCCGCTGTTTTGGCCTGTACTTTTGAGTTTTAAGGGGAGCGGACTGGGCATTGGTTTTGTGTCTGACCGCTGGTGTGTTAGAGTCGCCCGCTCGCTATTTGCCCGGGTAAAGCCGGACAAAGCCGCTCGCTGCTTTTCAGCGGGAGCTTAGATTTTTTATCATGAATAGTTTAAGGGACGGCAATACTTTGATGTACTGCCGTCCCTTTTGTTTATATCTGAAAACCCTGGTGTGTTTCACTGATTCCCGAAAGCCCGTTAACCGGGATTTTGTATTGTACCCGGTGGATCTCCCTGAAAAGAGCAATCATGAGGACAGACAGTGGTTTTTTACTGTCCCAGCAGGACTTCCCGCAGCTGTTCCACCGTGTCCACAATCACTTCCGCGTTCGCTTCTTCCAGCTCACCCGGCTGCCCATAGCCATAGGCTACGCCGATCTGATGGAGCCCCAGGCTTTTTCCTCCCAGGATATCAAATTTCCGGTCCCCGATCATGACAGTGTCCGCCTTGTCCTCCGGCCGGGTCAGCAGCTGCCGCACAGCCTCTGCAACCACTTCGTCCTTTTCCACCCGGGCGCCGGAAAGCTCACTGCCCACTACCACCTGAAAGCAGTCCGCGATCTGGAAATGCTCCAGGATCTGCCGGACAAAGACGGTGGGTTTGCTGGAGGCGATGGCCAGACGTGCCCCTCCATCCCGCAGTTCCCGCAGCAGCCGGTCCATGCCCGGATAAAGCTCATTTTCATACAGCCCCACAGTGGAGAATCTTTCACGGTACTTCTCTACCGCCGCCTGAGCCTGCCGGTCATCAAAGCTGTAGAACTCCATGAAACTGGCCTTTAAGGGGGGGCCGATGAAGGGCTCCAGCTTGTCCAGATCCGGTTCATGGATGCCGAAGCTGTCCAGAGCGTATTGAACGCAGGTGGTGATGCCCACCTTTGGATCGGTGATTGTGCCGTCCAGATCAAAAAGCAGATAACGATAACGCATAGTGGCTCCTTTCTGGCAGAAAACCTCCTGTAAAAAGCCGGATTCGGCTGGTGGAGGGAATTTTTATCACAGTGGCCGTACAGGGAAAAGCTCTTGTACAGCCGTCAGGCTATTTTACCACACAGAACGCGAAATGAAAAGAGAGGATAAAGTCTGGGGGAGAAAAGGGGGAATGGCAGGGACAAAAAGTTTTGCAAAAAGAAAAAGCCCTCCGCGCATACAACCGCCGGGAAGGCCATAGAAATGGAGGGAAGGGGCT
The DNA here is from genome assembly GCF_900104675.1 of Angelakisella massiliensis. Taxonomy (GTDB): domain Bacteria; phylum Bacillota; class Clostridia; order Oscillospirales; family Ruminococcaceae; genus Angelakisella; species Angelakisella massiliensis. Next base: position 1,770,917 of record NZ_LT629945.1, read on the forward strand.
TTGTCCATTTTTGATGGGGAAAGTCAAAGAGCTGCGGGAAATTGCGTTAAAGCCGGCTATACCGCTGCAATTTTTCTTCATCCAGAATGGTGACATAATGGTTGCCTGTGTCGATCACCTTTTCTTTTCGCAGCTGCGCGTACATTTTGGTAATCTGCGCCCGGGAGACATTGATGCAGGAGGCGATTTCCTGCTGGGTCAGCAGGATCTTATGATTTTGCTGATAGTCCGGCGTGTCAATGAACAGCAGGAAAAAGGAGGCCAGACGCACCATCAGATCGGCATGTCCCAGACTGCCCACCATAAAGGAGACCTGCCGCAATACCTCACCATAGTAGACCACCAGATCGAAGCCCAGCTGGGGATTGTCCAGGATTATCCGCCGAAGGATTTCCGGAGTGAAGGGGAGCACCCGCATTTCGGTCACACTGGCGATGCTGACGACGGATTTTTTCTCATCATCGATGCAGTCCATGCCAATGAGGGTATCCCGCATCATAAAGTCGATGATCTGTTCGTTGCCGTCGCTGGTGGTGATGTAGACCTTGGCCAAGCCGTCCAGAATGTAATACAGCCATCCGTGGGTGCAGCACTGGGTACAGAGGGTTTGCCCCTTGGGGATGGTCATGGGGGCAGGACATACCTCTTCAAACAGAGACCTGTATTTATGCAGGGAACCCTCCACAAAAAAGTGAATACCTCCCATGGAAATCTCACCTCAGACCTTACAATTTCATACTTAATTAATAGTTTATCACCCATCACGTTAAAAAACAAGAACAAGGCGCACAACTATTGTGAAAAAATGTCTATCCGTATACAAAAAAACAGCGGCATTCATCTCACGGTAGGCAGAGAAAAGGACAGGATCATTGCTAAAATAATAACACAATCATGTGCTCATGGAAAGGAGTAATGTTGGATGAGCAAGGAATTGACGCTGCACATCAATGGTCAAACTTATCAGTTTACCATTGGCCGGAGGCTGGGACAGATCCCGGAATCCGAAACGCTGCTGGAAACGCTGAGAGAACGTCTCGGCCTGACCGGTACCAAGCTGTCCTGCGGCGAGGGAGCCTGCGGCTGCTGCGCCGTGCTGATGGACGGCAAAGCGGTGGCCTCCTGCGTGACCCTGACCGCCGAATGTGAGGGCAAGGAGATCACCACCATCGAGGGCCTGAGCGATCCCGTTACCGGGAAGCTGGACCCCATCCAGGAGGCTTTCCTGGAGCACAACGCTTTCCAGTGTGGCTTCTGCACACCGGGCATCATCATCGCGGTAAAGTCCCTGCTCAATCAGAATCCCAATCCTTCCGAGGATGAGATCAAAGAGGCCCTCAGCGGTAACTTCTGCCGCTGCATCAGCCACTATCAGGTGATTGAAGCCGTCAAATCTATTGTCAAGGGAGGAAATGAGGCATGAGCGAGTTCCGGCATATCGGTAAAGTACGCCGCCGTCAGGATGGCCGCGCCATTGTAACGGGCACCGCCCTTTACTGCGACGACCTCCCCATCAAGAATTGCAGCTATGCCAAAGTGCTGCACAGCCCTTATCCCCATGCGGAGATTATTTCCATCGACACCACCGAGGCGGAGAAGCTGCCCGGCGTTCACTGTGTCATGACCTATAAAAACGCTCCCGCCTGGAAGACCGGCGTTCCCGCCCATCGTCCCGTCATGAGCCAGCATCTGCGCTTTGTGGGCGACCCGGTGGCCGCTGTAGCCGCTGTTTCCAGCCAGATCGCTGAGGAAGCGCTGGAACTGATCAAGGTGGAGTACAAGCAGCTGACCCCTGTTTACGATGTGGAAGACGCCATCAAGCCCGGCGCTCCCGAGGTCTACCGAGAGGAGGACCAGATCGAATCCAAAGGTTATCACTATGAGCGCAACTGCCTGCCTCCCGGCAGCTGGTTTGAGGGGAACGATCCACCCTTCTACAAAATCCAGGACGGCGATGTGGAGAAAGGCTTTGCGGAAAGCGACGTTGTGGTGGAAGGAAAAGTGGCCTACACCTGGACCTTCCCCGGCGCTCCTGAAAGCCCCTTCGTGGCCGCCGGATGGGATGACGACACCCATGTGAATGTCTGGGCTTCCTCTCAGGGCCCCAACATGGTCTGCCGTCCTCTGGCCTACACCATCGGCGCCCATATCAACGTCACCACCCCCAACGTGGGCGGCAGCTACGGCAACAAGGACGCTCTGGGCTATGTCACCATGCTCACCGTCGCTCTGGCCAAGCTGGCAGGCTGCACCGTCAAGTATGCCCTGACCAAGGAAGAGCACCTGCTGTTCTATGAGCGCCGTCTGGACAACAAGTTCATCGGCAAGATCGGTATCACCAAGGACGGCCAGATCAAGGCTCTCCAGGGCGACTGGCTGGTAGGCACCGGCGCGGGCTCTGAGCTGACCCAGGGCCAGGTGGCCGAGGGTCTGGGCGAATTACATATTGCCCTGAACAAGTGTCCCAACTGGGATATCGTCTCCAAAGTGGTAGTCTCCAACAAGATCCCCGTGGGTATCGCCCGTGGCTTCGGCGGCCAGGAACTGAAAGCCTGCGCTCTCCATCTGCTCACCCGTGCCCTGCGGCAGATCGATATGGACCCTGTCACCTTCTACAAAAAGAACTTCTGCCAGGCGGGAGATCAGTACTACTGGCGTACCGGCCATAAGTACAGCAACCCCGTCATCAACTACGACAAGTGCTTTGACGTGGCGGCTGAGAAGTTTGGATGGTTCGATAAGTGGAAGGGCTGGGGCGTTCCCACCCGTGTGGAAGGCAGCAAGGCCTACGGCGTAGGCTTCAGCCTCCACAGCAGCGGCGACCCTCAGAGTGACGAGACCTTCGCTTATGTCCGTCTGGAAAACGATCAGGTCATGGTCCACTGCGCCGTTTCCCAGTTTGGTAACGGTCAGCGTCTGGCTCTGGCCAAGATCGCGGCTGAGATCCTCAACGTTCCGCTGGAGAATGTCACCATCAACTCCTCCGACACCCGTACCGATCCCGCCGACTTCGGCGCGGCTGGTTCCCGTGAGACCATCACCGCCGGCGGTGCTGTAGGTTCCGCTGCCAAGGCCGCCAGAGAGAAGCTGCTGGAGGAAGCGGCTGTGAAGCTGGGCTGCAAGGCCGAGGATCTGGACACCAAGGACATGATGGTATTCCGCAAGGACGATCCTTCCGTCTGCCTGCCGTGGATCGCCATCTGCCCCATGTACTATTCCATCACCGGTCAGGGCATGGTGGAAGGCGACTTCAACCACAACAACTGCGTGATGAACTTTGTGGAAGTGGAAGTGGATCTGGAGACTGGTCTTGCCAAGATCGTAAACGCCCTGAGCGCCTCCGACGTAGGCCGGATCATCAATCCCTTCGAGCTGAAGATGCAGTTTGAGGGCGGCCTGGGCTCCGCCGGTATGGACACCGGACATCTGGAAGAGATGGTGCTGGACCCCGTCATCGGCCGTGTCATGACCCACAACATGATCGATTACAAGTGGCGGCCCTTCAATGAACTACCCAAGTTTGATACCGCTATCCTGGAATCTGTCTGGCCCACCGCCAACCCCTACGGCGCTATCGGTATCGGTGAGATCACCGGCGCTGCTGGTCCTGCCGCTGTGCTTATGGCTATTGAGAACGCCATCGGCGGCGCGGAGATCAACGAATATCCCGCCACACCGGACAAGATTCTGAATGCCCTTGGTAAGGCCAAAGGAGGTCTTGGAGAATGAAAAACTTTGAACATATCAATGCCGGCAGCTTCGCGGAAGCCACAAAAGAGCTGAAAAGCGCGGGATACGCCCAGCCCATCGCCGGCGGTACCGATCTGGTGGGTACCCTCAAGCAGGGCATCCTTCCCAAATTCCCCGATCTGGTGGTCAACCTGAAAACCATTCCTGACGGGGCCTACATCCGGGACGAAGGGGATCAGGTGTCCATCGGTGCCCTGACCACCCTGGCCTGTGTGGAATCCGACGCCGCTTTCGCCGGTGAGCTGAAAGCTGTAGCCGAGGCTGCCCACAGCGTCGCCACCCCCATCATCCGCAACTCCGCCACCATCGGCGGCAACCTGTGCCAGGATGTCCGCTGCTGGTACTACCGTTATCCCGATTCCGTGGGCGGACGTCTGATGTGCGCCCGCAAGGGCGGCGACCAGTGCTACGCCGTTCAGGGCCGCAACCAGTACCATTCCATCATGGGCGGCATGAAGACCGGCAAGAACTCCTGCTCCAGCCAGTGTCCCGCCGGAACCGATATCCCCGGCTATATGCAGAAGATCCGGGAAGATAACTGGGACGCCGCCGCTGAGATCATCATGCGGGTCAATCCCATGCCCATGCTCACCTCCCGTGTCTGCCCCCACGGCTGCCAGACCGTCTGCAACCAGTGCGAGCACGGCGATTCCGTCAGCATCCACTCTGTGGAGCGGGCCCTGGGCGACTACATCCTGGCCCACGCCGACAAGTTCTACAAGGCTCCCGCCACTGCCACCGGCAAGAAGGTTTCCATCGTCGGCGGCGGCCCTGCCGGTCTGACCGCGGCTTTCTATCTGCGCAAAGCGGGTCATGACGTGACCATCTATGAGAAGATGGAGGAAGCGGGCGGCGTCATGATGTACGGTATTCCCGAGTACCGTCTGCCCAAGCACTATGTCCGGGATCTGGTCAAGGCCCTCACCGGTATGGGTATCGTCATCAAGGCCAACACCGAGGTGGGCAAGGACATCACCCTGGAGGAGATCAAGAACGCCAGCGATACAGTGCTGCTGGATACCGGCGCCTGGAAGCAGCCCATCCTTGGCATCGACGGCGAGAATCTGACCCAGTTCGGTCTGAACTTCCTGGTGGAAGTAAAGAAGTTCATGTCCAAGCAGATCGGCAAGGAAGTGCTGGTCTGCGGCGGCGGCAACGTGGCCATGGACGTGGCCCTCACCGCTGTCCGCCTGGGCGCTCAGAAGGTGAAGCTGGTCTGCCTGGAGCAGCGGGAGGAGATGCCCGCCTCCGCTGAGGAGATCGCCAGAGCCGAAGAGGAAGGCGTAGAGATCTTCAATGGCTGGGGCCTCAAGCGGGTCCTGTCTGCCGATGGCGGAAAGATCACCGGCCTGGAGAGCATGAAGTGTGTCTCCGTCTTTGATGAAAACGGCCGTTTCAGCCCCAAGTATGGTGATGAGACCCGGGTCTTTGAATCCGACTGCATCATTCTGGCTACCGGCCAGAAGGTGGACACCGACTTCCTGGGTGACAAGTACAAAGAGCAGCTCAAGAGCCCCCGCGGCCTGATTGAAGTGGGCGAGGACAGAAATACCAGAGCCCCCGGCATCTACGCCGGCGGTGACGCGGCCTACGGTCCTTCTGTGGCCATCAAGGCCATCCGTGACGGTGGTATTGCCGCCAGAAGCATGAGCCGTTACATGGGCTTCCCCCTGGAGGCTCCTGTGGCCGAGCATGGATTCCTGAAATTTGACACCGAAAAGGTTCTTGTCACCAAGGGTGCGGTGGAGAAGGACACTCCTGTGGGCGAGCGCAGCCTGAGCAAGGAGGATTCCACCAGCCTGACGATGGAGGAGGCCAAGGCTGAGGCGGGCCGCTGCATGAACTGCGGCTGCTATTCCGTCAACGCTTCCGATATGGCCAACGTCATGGTAGCGCTGGATGCTGGAATCAAGACAACCGGACATCAGTTCAAGGCCTCTGAGTTCTTCAGCGTCATGCATTCCGTGGACCTGCTGGAGCCCGGTGAGCTGGTGACAGAGATCACCATTCCCAAACTGCCCGGCTACCGCACCGGATACCTGAAGATGCGTCTCCGTGAGTCCATCGACTTTGCCGTTACCGCTCTGGCTTATGCCTATAAAGAGGAAAACGGCGTGATCGTGGACGCCAAGCTGGCCGCCGGCGGTATCGCCCCTGTGCCGGTCCGTCTGACCGCTGCCGAAAATGTGCTCATCGGTCAGAAGAAGTCCCTGGATCTGGCGGAGAAGGCTTTTGCCGCCGCCATGAAGGATGCTAGCCCCATGAAGGAGAACGCCTACAAGCTGCAGGAGGTCAAAGCCCAGCTGATCCGTTCTCTGGAGCTGTAAAAGCTTGATTTTCCAGAAGCGACTGGAGGACTTCCGGAGCCTGCGCCAAAAGGTCTGGCTCCGGAGGTCCCTGCCCCTGAGTTTCCCATAGAGGAAAAGGAAGTGTTTGATGAAAGCTGCCCTTTCCCGGGGGAAACGGGGAAATGAAAAGTTTCCCCCAAAAATTCTTCTCTTCCTGATGATACAGCCTGTGCCCGGTCTGAAACGGAAAGGGCGCAGGCTGTTTCTGAAAGGAACGATTCTGTGACCAGGGAGAAGGAGAAAAAGGAACCCCCCGCTCCCTTTCACAAAGATGGTCCTTTCCTCTTTTGACGGCGGAAAGGATGGCTTTTTTGTCGGAGGATGACGATGATGTGCAAGCCCACAAAAGGAATTACGGAACTGGAAGATATTCTCCGGCTGGATGCCGGTGTGACGATAAATGAACTGCTCTGCTCCTCTCTGCTGGCCCGGGAGGCCAGAGCGGTGGCGGAGGGATTGGCTTTGGACCTGGAAGCAGGTGTTGTGACCGGGGACGAGACGGTGGAAAGTCTGCTGCAAAAGGATGTCCTTTGTTCCTGCTGCGGACAGGAAAAGGCCTGTTTGAAAGAGGGAGGGAGCCTTTGCCCCGCCGTACAGGGAGAAAACAGCCGCCATTCGGTGATGGGTGGTAAACGGGTGGGAAATATTTCCTGTATGTCCGCCTGCCCCATCGGAGTGGATATCCCCGGCATCATGCAGCTGATGCGGGAAGGCTCCCTGCTGGAGGCCCGCCGCACCCTGATGAAATATCTGCCCATGGCGCAAACCGTCTGCCTTGTCTGCGGCAGATGCGGGGCCAACTGTGTCCGGCGTGGGGAAGGAGCCGGAGTGGCAGCCCATCAGGTGATTCACTGGCTGGGGGAGACCATCAGCAGCCATCCGGAAATTTTCTTCATTCAGCCCTCGGGGGACAGCGGAAAGTGGATCGCCATGGAGCGGCCCACCATAGCGGGGCTGTCAGCCGCCTACTACCTGCGGCGGATGGGTAACCATGTGGTCTTTTTCGGCAGCGCCGCCCCGGAAGAACTTCTGGCCCCTTACGGTCATCCCGTGGCTGACGCCATGGCGAAGCCTTTGGGGCGGTATCTGGACAATCTGCGGTATATGGGGGTTCTTTTTGAGGACGTGGCCATGGAAGAAGCGGCCGGAAAGTATTCCTTCCATCAGACCCTTTGCCTGGAACTGCCGGGGGAGAAGAACCTGGACGGTCTGCTGCGGGAAATCGCCCTGGGGGTGGAGGAGGCCCGAAAGGTGAACCTTTCCTACGGCCTGAAATCCTTCCTGGAACCGGGAAGTGATTTCTGTACCTTTGACCGGTATGGGATCACTCTGCCGCCAGAGGACTGGACCAATACACCGGAGGACGGCGGCGAGGAGCGGGCATTAAAGGAGGCTTCCCGCTGTCTCAATTGCAGCTGTCAGGGAGTGAGCGCCAGCAGCGCCGCAGCCGCCCTGCTGATGCTGGAAACCGCCATTCAAACGGACAAGCGGACCATCCGGGCGCAGGATTATTTTGCTCAGATCCAGCCATGGAAGCAGTTCCAGCAAGGGGAGCGCCTGATCAGTCTGGAAGTGCCCATGAGTGGAGATTTTCTCAGCGGATGTCTGGGTCAGGGGGAGATCACCCTTTGCTATGCCTTCTTCCTGTCCGGGGGAAGGATTTTGGACCTGCGGCTGATCTTTGGGGGCGTGGCCCCTGTGCCGGTGCGTCTGGCAAAAGGAGAACGGCTGCTCAAACGCAAGGAGACTGCTGCTTTGGACCCTGCTGGGGAGGCGGCGGAGCTGATGAAGCTTCTGAAACCGGAAATCTCTCTGATGAGCCGGAATGACTGCAAGCTGGAAGTAATGGAACAGCTGCTGAAAAAGAGCCTTGAGCGGCTGACCGGCGGGGAAGAATAACAGCCGGAAACGGGCGGGGAAAACTGTCGGGCAGAAGAATGAAAGCCTGGGTTTATCCGGGATTTTTGCCCTTATGAAAACTGCTTTCTCTTTGCCCATCCCCTTAAAAGCATGAAATAAAAGGACCGGGATACCGGGAGACCTTGATTGAAACCAAGGTTTTCCGGTGTTCCGGTCCTTTTTTGCGGCAGTTTTTACTCCCGGCGACAGGGAAAGGGAATTTTTCTTAAAATGGAGACCTGAGAAAAATCCGTAGTTATCCCTCCCGGCTTCCGGTCAGGGAGAGAGCGGCTTCCAACGCGTCCAAAGCGGGCTGTGCGGTGTATTGAGGATCAGTCCGCTGGACCACCGCCTCCACAAAGGCGTGCATCACGCCGGAGCCATGGGGCCAAAGGCTTTTGGGAATGGAAGGCTGGGTGAAAACGCTGCCGTCAGCATAGCGGATTTCCAGCGCCGTGTCTGGGTTGGGGTACAGATGGAGCACACCCTTTTGGCAGTAAAGGGTGATGGGGGAGCGCCAACCCTCCTGACAGCACCAGGACGCCCCCAGTGTGCCGATGATGCCGGAAGGGGTGCGGAAAAGCCCCAGACAGGTATCCTCCACCTCAATAGGCGCACCCAGAGAGGTCTTTTTATCCAAAGCCGCCGCCAGATGGGAAACAGGCGTCAGCGGTTCCTCCAACAGCCATGAGATGGCATGGGCGCCGTGGACCGCCAGATCCAGACTGGCGCCCCCTCCCGCTTTTTCTTTCTGAAAGAACCAAAGCTTTTCCGGAAAAGGCTGATCCTGGCCCTCCGGCCCCTCACAGGCGATAAGCCCCTGGAAGAACAGCACCCGTCCCAGACTGCCATCGGTCAGATACTTTTTGGCGAGGGAAAAGGCCGGTTCCAGCACCAGATTGTGAGCAATCATCAGCACCTGCCCGGTCTCCTTGGCGGTACGCAGCATTTCCCGCCCTTCCTCCATGGAAATAGCCATGGGCTTTTCGCACAGCACATCCTTTCCCGCTTTCATGGCGGCGATGCTTTGGGAAGCGTGAAAGGTGTTGGGGGAGGTGATGACCACAGCGTCCACCGCAGGATCCTGGAGCATATGGTCAAAAGAAGAGTAAGAGACAGCCGTGGGGGGCAATTCATCCCCGCACTTCAGGGGGCTTGGAACATAGTATCCCTGAAAAGCGGCATCCTTTTCTGCCAGCAGTTCCGGCAGATGGCGGCCACGGGCGATGGAACCCATGCCGCAGAAGGCAATACGAATCATCACACATCCTCCTTTGAGGGATCGGCATTGGGGGCGGCGGAACGGAACTCCGATGGAGCCAGGCCGGTGGTGTTGCGGAAAATCCGGGAGAAATAATGGGGATCGTCATATCCCACCAGCTGTGCCACCTCATGCAGCGGGATATCCGGTTGGGAGCGGATCAGTTCCTTGGCCCGTTCCACCCGGATGTTCAGCAGATATTTCATCGGCGTCATGCCGTACTGCTTTTTGAACAATGTGCTCAGATAGGTGGGGGAGATGCCGAAGGAGCAGGCGAGATTTTGCAGCTCCACCGGTTCCCGGTAGTGTTCCAGCAGATAGCGGGAGATTTGCTGGACGGCCTGATCCACCGAGGAGCTGGCAGGGGCCAGACAGTCGCAGGAAATGAGGAAGTGCCGCAGCCGGCGCACAAATTCTTCCCGCAGGGCTTCCGGCGGACAGGACAGCAGCAGTTCCCGCAGCATCAGGTCCAAATTTTGAATCCTGTCATCAGACAAGCCGAACAGATAGGTTTTCAGTGACAGCAGCACCGAATCCATCAGTCCGCAGGCGGCTTGCTGTGTGCAGTTCTGGGGAAGCTGCTGATGCATAATGGCAGAAAGAGTTCTGGAAAAACGGGATACATCCCCCTGGTCCAAAGCGTCAAAAAGATTCTTTTCATCCCCTTTGGTAAGCACTGGGGAGGAGAGCCGGGACAAGGGCAGGGAAGCATCCAGAAATTGTCCCCGCTGTGGGATCACGGCGGCTTCCATCCACCGGCGGCAGCTGTTGACCGCTTCTCCCAAGTGTGTGGAAGGTGCGCACAAATATCCTGCAATTGTCACTTGCTGGCGCAGCGCATTTTCTCCCAGCAGTTGAGCGGCATTTTCCGGAATGAAGGGATTCTCTCCGGCGAAGGCCAACACATATAGCATCTGGTTAGGGGCTCCGCAGCCCAAACACCAATGATCGTCAGCTTGGGTTGTTATCGCGCCGGGCAGAAGACAGCGTTCCTTTTCTATGGAATGTATCAGCTGATAAGGAAAAGAAGAATTGTAGAAAAAGCCCTGATTGAACAGAAAAACATGATAGTACTTCAGTTCCTCCGGCAGCGGGCAGGAAGAAGTATGGTGGGCGATACATTCTTTCAAATACCGTTCCACTGCCTGATGAGAGGACTGAATCAGAGAGAGGATCATTTTGCACAGCACAGCTTTCAGATCCTCGGGATTCAAAGGCTTGAGCAGATAGTCGGTCAACTGATATTGAAGGGCCTTGCGCACATAGTCAAAATCCTGATACCCGCTGAGCATGGCTATGCGGATCTGGGGATATTGCAGGCGCACCTTTTCCACCAGCGCAAAACCATCCATCACCGGCATACGAACATCGGAAAGAATGATGTGGGGGTTCGTTTTTTCAATCAGTTCCAAAGCTTCCACACCGTTGGCAGCTTTTCCCACCACAGCGATGTTTTTGATTCCGCTTTGTTGGATACACCGCTCAATGCGGCGCATGGACGGAGGCTCATCCTCCACAATGATAATCCGATAGATCATAACACTTCCTCCTGAGGTGCGGGATTGCTTTCCGCCGGCAAAATGATTGTCACAACAGACCCCCGGGGCAGGCGGTTTGCAAGCTCCATGCGGATTCTGCCCCTGTATCTCAAGTATAAACGGGAATAGGTGTTGAGCAGGCCGACATTATCAGGACGTGATTCTTTCAATTGAGCCAGCATCTGCCCATCTGCTGAAAAGGTGGAAATACGCCGGCGCAGCTGTTCCAGTATTTGCGGGGAGAAACCGCAGCCGTTGTCCATGACCCGTATGGTGATCCACTGGCTGGCGATACTGATTTCCACGAGAATTTCCCAGGGAGGACAGACAGCGCACAGCCCATGTTTGTAGCAATTTTCCACCAACGGCTGCAAAATCAGCCTTGGCACCATAACAGAAGCGGGATTTCCCGAGACCTCAATGGAAAAGGAGAGATTGCTTTCATACCGGGTCTGCATCAGTACCAGATATTTTTGTGTATGGTCTATTTCCTGTTCCAGAGTGACCAGGGGATTGTCGTAATCCACCACATACCGCAGCATATCCACCAGATAGCGGCAGCTTTGCTCGATTTCCGGCTGTTCCTTTTCATCAGCCAGGGCGGCAATGGTGTTGAGGGTATTGTACAGAAAATGGGGATTCATCTGTGACTGCAGGGCAAGAAGTCTGGCCTTTGTTTCTTCTTCCTGCATTTGGGTACGCTGCTGAATGGACAGGTCGATTCTGGCCAGCATTCCCTCAAAGGCCTGCTGCAGCAGTTGGATTTCATCATCATTATTTTCCAGTTCCAGGGACAGATCCAGCCGGTCCGCGTCAGTAGCCTCGATGGATTGCCGCAGTTTGCGCAAAGGTGTGGTCAGGTTTTGGGAAATGATGGTCACCGCTGTCAGGGACAGCACCAAAATTACGACCAGCGCGTAAAGGATGAACTGGAACAGCAGGGCGGTACTGTGATAAATTTCTTCCTGGGGCCACAGAACAGTGGTTTTCCATCCGCTGTATTCTGATGTTGTGGAGGAGTAAAAATAGGTGGTGCCGCCAAGAAACAGATTACCCTGAGGCTGGCTGAGAGATTGGACCTTTTCAATCACAGCCTGGACCTCCTCACTTTCCAGCGGATAGATGACAGCCCCTTTTTCATCTGTAACGACAGTATATCTGGCGTCTCCCACAGGAGCACAGATATCCTCAATATTGGAAAAATTCTGCTGCACTTCCAATGTTCCCAGGTATTGTCCTGTACTGGTCATCACTGCCCGGGCCACGGAAAAAACCAGATCCTCCTGCCTGGACCACTCATTTTGGCGGGGAGGAAGGATGACCCTGGCTCCAGCCTGCTGCCGTACCGGTTCCTGCCAGGGGATGTTCTCTAAAACCTCTCCGATCCGCGGCTGATCCAGGCCATCGATGCTCCAACCGAAGAAATAGCCTTTTTCAGGCTGAAAGACGGATACCATGGGGGAAATAAATACGGGTGTGTTCAGTGTGAAGATCAGCCTGTCCACCAGGTTTTGAAATTCATATTCCTCCAGTGAAAGTGAAGAGTGGTGAGCGGGGCGGTTGTTCAGAGAGGTGAGAGCGTCCGTAAAATCCTTGTTTCCCAGCATGCCCAGAGCAATACGGTCCAGATTGGCAATTTCACTGTCAAGCTGGTTGCTGACGCTGTTTGCCACCTCCACAATGTTCTCCTTCATGCTGCCCCGAACCGACTGCTGCACATAGAAGTAAAAAAACAGGGTAATGACAAAAAAGGAAACCAATATAATGGCGGCGTAGGAGAAAATCAGTTTTGTGCGGAGATTATTTTTCCTGAGCATGGCTTCACCTTCCGGAGACAAAAAAGATAGTAATATTATAACATTTACGGGAGACGGATGAAATAGAAAGATAAAAAATAGAAAAAATAGCAGCGATTATCACAAAAAATAAAATAGCCAGATATTTATTATGTACAACATTCTAAAAATATCTACTTTTTTTCGAAAAACAGTCCATTTGCTTCTGAGAAAGCTTCCTTTATAATGATGCCATTGGGAAAAGCCCCAATAGACTGGAAAGGAGAAGAGGTTATTGCTTATGAAACGGAACATGAAGAGGCTTCTTGCGCTGACACTATCTATGATGCTGATGATTCTTTCCGCTTCCTGCGGGGCGTCTGACGCCCAGAGCGGACAGAGCGGCAGCGACAGCTCCGCGGAGGAGGCGAAGAAAGACGTATCCATTTCCATTATGATCAACCAGACCTGGAACAAGCCTTCCATGGAAGCTCTGGCGGAGGAGTATGAGGCTCAGAACCCTGGCGTGACCATCGATTATCAGGTCATCCCTGACAACGAGTTCAGTCAGCTGCTTAAATCCAAGATCGCCTCCAAGGAAGTGCCCGAGATTGTGATGGACAACTATCAGTCCCTGGCCAAATCCGTCAGCATGGCGGATACCTTTGTGGACATGAAGGATCGTGAGTGGTATCCCAAGCTCATCAACAAGGATCAGATCCTCATTGACGGCGGCGCTTATGTTCTGCCCATCAACGGTTCCGGCGATCCCTTCGGTATGATCTATAACACCGATGTTTACGAGCAATACGGCATTGAGATCCCCACCACCTATGAGGAATTCCTTGCCGCCTGCGAAACACTTAAATCCAACGGTGTCACCCCCATTGTACTTACTGGTAAGGATGACTGGACCATCGGTATGTGGACTGTTACCATGTTCCCCAACGTCATGTACGGTGTGGAGAATGGATGGGATGACCTGAACACCGGCAAGATGAAATTCTCTGAGGTACAGGGCTTCAAGGATGCTCTGGATGTCCTCAATGAGCTGGTTGCCAAGGGCTATGTCAATGATGACTTCCTGGCCTGCACCTACGATATGGGTCAGCAGATGATTTCCGAGGGACAGGCTGCCATGACCCTCCAGGGTTCCTGGTTTATCAATGAGTGCACCAGCAAATATCCCGACGCTAAATTCAGCATGTATCCCTTCCCCTTCAAAGAAGATCCTAAATTCGCCTCCGGTCAGTATTCCGGTTTCCATGTATTCAAGGATTCCAAGAATGTGGAAGAGGCCCTGAAGTTCATCGACTTTGTGGCTCAGCCTGAGAACATGACCAAGATCTGTGCGGACTGGAACTATATTCCTCCCTTTACCGAGTGCACCAACGAGCTGCCCTACTGGATCGAGGAATATATGACCAACTACATGGAAAAGGGCGAGATGCCTATTGAAGAGATGGCCATCACCTGTGCGGTGGAATGCGGCTATCTGACCACCCTGACCATTGATATGCTCGCTGGCGGGCAGACATCGGAGGAAGTGCTGCAGAACTGGGATGCGAAATTCGCAGAGCTGGCAACCTCCCGTAAACTTCCCGGTTGGGAATAAACAGCGATTGGCCATGGGATTTTCGGGACGCCCGGCACCGTTGTCGGGCGTCCTTGTTGTGTAAAGAAAACCACGCGATAGTCGCGTGGTTCAAAAGAGCTTAAGCGGTGAAAAAGATAAAAAAACTCCTAATGTGTTAAAGTAAAAACGTGACCTGCCAGTTACGCTGAAAAACACATTAGGAGGACATTAAAATGCCAGAGCAAAATAACGTCACAAACAGTCTAGCACATACGAAAGTACAGTTTACAAGGGACTACACAGGGTAACGGTCTGACGGGAGGATTACCGCCCGTCAGATTTTCCATGTAATGTTCAAGCTGTCGCTTGTGGCGGCAACGGTGGTAATCATCAAATCCACCACCCGCCGCTTGTCGTCAAAGGATACATCGTCCCATGTGTCGAGGTAGCCGGAAATCTGGTTGACCTGTCCCGGGCTGATGGTTTCCACCGTCAGCTCGGCTATCTGCTTCACAAGTTCCTGCTTGCGCCCGTCCAGTTCCGCTATCTTCACATTCACATAGGAGAGCAGGACATTGTTCGCGCCCGTCAGACTGTCCACCAGCTTTTCAATCTCGCTGTCCACATGGAGAAGCTCTACTTGCAGGGCGGCGATTTTGGGATTGGCCTTTGCCGCTTTCTTCCTGCCCGTCAGCGTCTTGTGCTTTTCCAGCTTCTTCACCATCTGCTGGTAAACCACCGCTTCCAGTTCGGAAGTGATGATTTTCCCACAGCCCGGACAGCTTTTATTGTCCAGCCGTTTCGTACAGCGGAGATATTGCCTGCCGGACGGATTGAAGATACTCATAAGCGCATATCCGCAGTTCCCGCACTTGATTTTCCCCGCCAGCCATGTGTGGGTGGCTTTTCGGGCGGACTGGATTTTCATGTTGTTCATCAGCTTCTTGCGGCAAGCCAGCCATATATCCGCCGGAACAATGCCCTCATGGGGAGCCAGCACCAGCATTTGGTCTTTCAAGTCGTTTTTCTTGCTGGGCTTCACATCCCGCCCCTGATACAGATAACAGCCGTTTGTCCCCGTAAAGTCGGCGGCGTCATTGACGATAACCGTACCCTGGCTTTTGAAAAATTCGTACACATCCAAGTCCGCCTGCACATAGACGGGATTGCGTAACATCTGCGCCAGTGTGGGGCGTATCAGTTCCTTGCCGTAGAACAAAATCCCCTGTTCGGCAAAGTACCGGGTAATGTCCCCGTAAGAGGTTGTGGGCTGGGCGTACATCTCAAATATCAGCCGGATATTGGCCGCTTCGTCCGGGTTTACCACCAGCTTCTTTGTGTTGATACCGTCCATTTTGATAGGCTCGGTGTGGAAGCCGTAAGGGGCTTTCCCGCCCATCTTGAAGCCCCGCTGACTGCGGGAGTAGTAAGCGTCTGTCACCCGCTTCTGTATCGTTTCCCGTTCAAGCTGGGCGAACACGATACAGATATTCAGCATAGCCCGCCCCATCGGGGTGGAGGTATCAAACTTCTCCGTAGAGGACACAAACTCCACATCGTACTGCTGGAACAGTTCCATCATGTTGGCAAAGTCCAGAATGGAACGGCTGATACGGTCAAGTTTGTAAACAATGACCTTTGCAATCAAGCCCCGCTTAATATCCCGCACCAGTTCCTGAAACTTCGGGCGGTCTGTGTTCTTGCCGCTGTACCCTTTGTCTGTGTATTCCTTACAGTTCCCGCCTTTCAATTCGTATTTGCAAAACTCAATCTGGCTTTCAATGGAAATGCTGTCCTTTTTGTCTACCGATTGCCTTGCATAGATCGCGTCTATCCTGTTATTCATTTTGTCGCTCCTTTTCTTAAAAAGAAACGGAGCTGCTGACAGTTCTATTATACCGCCAGCAGCCCCGCAAATCAACGATGGCTTCGGGATTTATGCCCCGGCTTCCTCTTTCTGCCGCTTATCGGCATATTTGCGGAACACCTCATAAAGCTGCTGCTCCAGTTCCCGGCGTTTGGTCGCTTCCTGCTCCGGCGTGAACACCGGGGAGAGGTTTTCCAGCGTGATTTCCTTTCCCTGAAAAGTCACGACTTCTGTTTCCTTTTTGTATCTGATATTGTTACTTATAAAATCACCTTTCCTTTCCATACTGCCGCTGCTGCCGTTTCAGTTCCGCCAGTATATCCGGCGGGATACGGTCAACCAGCCTTTGCATATCGTGCAGTTCGCTTTCCAGCTTTGCCCGCTCCATGCGGTCTTTGATTTTGCCGCTCTCGCTGGCTCTGGCTCGTGCTTCCAGCTTCTCATTTTCTGCCAGCAGGTCATTGATTGTGACCTTGTACTTTTTCAACTGCCCGGAGAAATTCTCCATCTGCGGGAACCACTTTTTCAGCATGGAGAGGGCTTCCTCTTTTTTCTTTCCGGCGTTCAGCGGGTTAATGCCGTCCAGTGTGGCTTCAATGGCTCTTGCCTGCCGGGAGAGGGAAACCGCCTGTTTGAAAAGCCGGGTGGGGATATGCTTCCGGCCTGTCTTGCTGGCGCTTTCCCCACGCTCCAAGTCGGGATATTTCTCCACCATGTAGGCGTGAAAATCATCCTGCCACTTCGTCAGGTTTGCCCGGTTGCCGATAATCTCCTTAGCGCACAGGCGGTTGTCCTTTGTCAGCGGAACAAAGGTCAAATGCAGGTGGGGCGTTTTCTCGTCCATGTGTACCACCGCCGACACGATATTTTCCCGCCCTACCCGGTGGGTGAGGAAATCCGCCGCCCTCTGGAAAAACGCCTGTATCTCCTTTGGGGATTTCCCCTTGAAAAACTCCGGGCTGGCGGTTATCAGCGTATCGACAAACCGTGTGCTGTCCTTGCGGGTTCGGCACCCGGCCTGCTCAATCCGGCTCTGAATGAAGTGGTAATAGCGTCCCTCCGGCTTGACGATATGGAAGTTGTATTTGCTCCGGCTGGTGTCAATATCAGGGTTGCTGGCGTATTGGTCTTTCTGCCGTTCGTGATGGGCTTCCAGCGGCCTTGCCGGGTTGCCCTTGTGCTTCTCAAAACGCAAAATTGCGTGCTGTGCCATTCTGCTCCTTTCCCCATTCCTTTCCTATCCGGGGTTTTCCACAGGGAAAATCCCGCAGAAAATAGCTCGGATAGGATTGGAATGGATAGAATATAAATCAATCTTTTTAATCTTTGTATTTCTATATACCGTCCGGTTTTCGTACTTCTCAGGAGTGATTTCCGTACTTCATGGGTACGGTTTTCAGCCCTCCGGCGTACCAGAACGGGATTTCTTGAAGTCGGTGTTCGGAACCGCTTCATAGGATTTTGGGAAAATGCGGTTGGGTTTTCCACAGCCCTGCTTCTGGATCTCCACCAGTCCGGCATATTGCAGTTCCCGCATGGTATTTACCGCTTTCTGCCGCCCACAGCGGAGCAGGTCAACTACCTCGCAGATGGGATAGTACAGGTAAATCCGCCCGTACTCGTCCGCCCACCCATTCTTGCGGGATAACTCTGTCCGGCGCAGGATAAAGGCGTACAACACCTTTGCCTCGTTGGACAGGGGCTTGAATGTAGGGGCTTCAAAGAGAAAATTCGGGAGCCGGGTGAAGCTGAACGCCTGTTCCGGCTGGTGAATGTAAATCGTGTTTGTCATATCGTGTTTTGTGGACGGTTAGAAGCCCGTTTTCCGGGGCGGGCGATACTTTATACCACCTGCCCCGGTTTGGGGCCTGCGAAGCCTTATAAATCAAGGCTTTTCCGCTCCTAACTGTCCACAGAAGACCTCCTTTTCCGTTCACTTTCTGTTTTCTGCCGCCTGTGAACTCTGGCGGCGCAGTCCGGGCAGTATTTAGCCCGGTTGGATTTGGGGACGAACACGCCGCCGCAAACCGCACAGCGTTTCATGTCCTTATCCCGGAAAATCTCCGCTTTCAGCGTCCCGTCCAGCGGCAAGACCGCCCAGCGGAACCACTTACAGCAGACCGAGAAAGAAACCGTCTGCGGGCAGGTGCAGGCGTCCCCATCGTCAAGGACAATGCAGTTGCCGTCCTCACAGCAACAGCACTCCCGGCGTATCAGGCTGGCCGCCTGTTTCTTCTGCGCCGGTGTCATGCGGTAAAGGGAACCGTCCGGCCTGCGTTCCAGCGGCGGCAAGTCTTTATAGGGGTTATCTCTCATGCGTTCCCTCCATTTTGCTTTCCATTGCCGTTCTCCCCGAAAAGGTTTCCTGCCTCGTCGTCGCAAGCTGCGTATCGCTCGTTTCGCCGCAAGCGGCAAAACTCACTCGCTCCGCTGCTCCTCCTCTCCCCACAAAGCCATGCGGCTTTGCGGGGGCCCCGACAATAGCGGCGTATTCCGGCGTTGGCACGCTCCCCGCAGCTTCGGGACGTTTTGTCCCGAAGTGACCTCTGGACAAAGTGTCCAAAAGTCCGGCTCCTGGCGGTGCTTCCCCAGCCGTGGTATTCTCTTTTCGGACGGTCATTCTGTTTTCAAGGTGCTGTCCATCGATGAACTACCCTAAGTCTACACGAAAAAAATGCAAATCCCGGCTTTTTGCGAGAATTGCATTTTGATGAAGTTTACACTTTGGAAATTGCATTTTTGCAATTATCTTGTATAATGGAAGTATGCGGAGGAGGTGCGTGTCTATGGCTTTACCCGGAACACCCGGACAGCGGATTTCCGATTTATGCAACGGGAACCACATCACACAAAAGGAACTTGCGGAGAAGATAGGCGTTTCCGCTTCCCAATTGAGCCGCATTGTCAGCGGCGAAACAAGAACGGTAAGCAGTGATATTCTCATAGGTGTGGCAAAGGAATTTAAGGTATCGACAGACTACATACTGGGCTTGTCTACCGTGAGCGTCCGTAAAAGTTACGATATTTCTGAATTAGGCTTGTCAGAGGGGGCCGTGAGGGGGCTTGTGACGGGTGCTGTTGATGTGCAAATCCTCAACCGTCTGTTGGAACACAGGAATTTTCCCAAGCTGATAGATTTGATACGGATTTATTTTCAGGATACGGCGGCAAAGGGCATAACAGCAAGAAACCAGCTTATCGAGATGGCAACGGCTTCCCTGTCCGACCTGATGAAAGAACACCCGGAACACCGGGCAGAAGCGAAGCAGGATTTACAGCTTTTGAACGCCCAAAAGATGGGGGAACATGAAGCGGAGATTGAAAAAATCAAAAATGTGTTCCTGGCTATCCTGCGGGACATTAAGAAAGACATAGACAACGGGGAACAGCCGGGAGAAGCTGTGACCGCCGCTATGTTCCAAGCCATGCGGGACGCACTGGCGGAACAGAAACAAAAACCGCTTTCCATTGACGATGTAACGGCGATGATAGCCGGACAGATTGGACAGCTTGCGCCGATGGACGAGGAAACCGCCGACCTGTTTCAGCGGTTAGTAAAGAAAATGATTGAACAGGCAGAGAAATAAATGTAGGAGAATATTAGAAAATGGGAAAAAGCAACTCGTACTATATGCAGCTTCATGTAGAAGCACTGTTTACAATGAATGAAAAGAACGAACTTATGACTATAAGGGAACCATGGGACTCCACTTCACAGCCGGCTCCCCGCTTCTATTTGACAAGACCACTTTACGAAAAACCACATACTTATTTTCGTGCTGACGTACCGAAAGAATTATGATATAATGAGTTATCAACAAATCAAAATTTGTGGAGGTAAAATATAGATGAATCAAGGAAGAATTATTGTGATTACAGGCTCACCGGGGACAGGAAAAACAACAACTGCGTCAATTGTCGCAAAGGAATCAGATATGGATAAATCAGTGCATATGCACACCGATGACTTTTTTCATTACTTAAGCAAAGGCGCAATACCACCACATTTGCCAGAATCCAACGAGCAAAATCTGGTTGTCATTGAAGCCTTTTTAGAAGCTGCAAAGCGATATGCTCGTGGCGGATATGATGTAATTGTAGATGGGATTGTCGGGCCATGGTTTTTGGAGCCATGGAAAGCTCTTGTTCGGGAACATTATGAGGTGCATTATATTATTTTAAGGGCAAGTAAGGAAGAAACCTTAAAGCGGGCTGTTGAACGCTCAAAGTTAGACCGAAAAACAAATATCGAATTGGTAGAAACAATGTGGGAGCAATTTTGCAATCTGGGAATATATGAATCGAATGTTGTAGATACGACCAATTATTCCATTCAAGAAACTGTTTCCGCAGTACAAGAAAAAATCGCAAGTAGGGCAGCATTGTTGTCTTAGATTGTTTTGGTGCAATTCCCATTTATCGAGCAGATGAAGTTGGGGAGCCGCCTGGAGGCGGCGGTGCCGAAGGATAAAATAGGAGATGTTAAGGTTATGAATAATGAATACGATAATGAGAAGTTTTTTGAAGAATATGCAAAGATGTCCCGCAGTAAAGAGGGGTTAAAAGCTGCTGGTGAATGGCATCAATTAAAACCTTTGTTTCCTTCGTTAGAAGGAAAATCTGTTCTTGACTTGGGGTGCGGATATGGCTGGCACTGCAAGTTCGCAGAAGAACAAGGAGCTACAAAAATATTAGGGATCGATTTAAGTAAGAAAATGATTGAGGAAGCCCAAAAGCGCAATTCAGGAAATCAAATTGAATATCGTATTAGCGGATTAGAGGAATATGACTATCCAGAAAATGAATGGGATTGTGTTATATCTAATTTAGCTCTGCACTATATAGAGGACATAGTGGAAATATTTCAAAAAGTGTATAGGACATTAAAACCAGGTGGAATTTTTCTTTTTAATATCGAACACCCTGTTTTTACCGCAGGAGTTGGGCAGGATTGGATTTATACAGATGATGGGAAACCGCAATATTGGGCGATTGATAATTACTTTATAACAGGAGAACGAAATACACATTTTTTAGGATGTGATGTAGTAAAACAACATCACACACTTACACAGATTATAATGGGATTGCTGAACAATGGGTTTGAGCTTAAAGTTGTAGAGGAAGCAGACTTTTTAGAAGAATTTGATCCACGCTATAACGAAGAAGGTGTATCAGAACTTGATGAACAATTTGAGCGGTTGCCAGACGGACACGAAGCAAAACGCAGTTACTATTTAGGCTTCCGACAAGCACAAAGTGAAGCAAGACCAAACATTGTTATTAGTCTATTGAAGTTAAATTAGATGCTAAAAATTTGTAATTAAGAAGGAGTGATTACATGAACAAAAATATAAAATATTCTCAAAACTTTTTAACGAGTGAAAAAGTACTCAACCAAATAATAAAACAATTGAATTTAAGGCAATACCGCACAGAAAAAAGTGCCAGATACCGCCAAGTGTGATATAATAAACCTATGGATAAACAGATGACGATTTCCGCATTCAGTGACGAATTGGCACAGGTGCGGACGAAGAAAAAGGAATTTCTCAGTCAGATTGAACGGATTGTCCCGTGGAAGGAATGGCTTGCCATGATTCAGCCGTGCTATTACAAAGGAGAGCGCGGCAACAAACCCTATCCGCTGGAGATCATGCTCCGACTGTATCTGCTGCAAAACCTCTATGACCTGAGTGATGAGGCCACAGTGGCAGAAGCCATCGACAGCCGCGCATTTTCGGAGTTCTGCGGTGTCGATTCCAGCAACCAGGTTCCGGACGGGGATACCCTTGGCCGGTTCCGGAACTTGCTGATCAAGAACGGACTGCAGGAAAAGTTGTTCGCTCAGGTGGTAGCTGCGCTCATGGAACGTGGCCTCATTCTGAAAAAGGGCACCATTGTAGATTCCACCATCATTTCCGCCCCCTCTTCTACCAAGAATAAGGAAAAGAAACGGGATCCGGATGCCCATCAGGTCAAGAAGGGCAACACCTGGCACTTTGGGTACAAAGCACATATCGGCGTGGACAAGGACAGCGGACTGGTTCACACAGTGGAAGCCACACCGGCAAATGTCCACGACGTTGCGGAAGTGCCGAAATTGTTGACGGGAGAGGAAGAAACAGTCTATGGAGACAGCGGTTATCTCGGCGCAGGTAAGCGCGAAGATGCCGTAGTCCGAAACAAAGCTGGCCGGAAAATCAAGTACAAGATCAATCGTCGTCCATCGCAGATGAAGAAACTGAGCAAAAGCGGA
This sequence comes from Angelakisella massiliensis, assembly GCF_900104675.1. GTDB lineage: Bacteria > Bacillota > Clostridia > Oscillospirales > Ruminococcaceae > Angelakisella > Angelakisella massiliensis. Next base: position 1,793,190 of record NZ_LT629945.1, read on the forward strand.
CAGTACGCAGCAAAGAAAGCGGAACGGGCGAAATCTTCCGTCCGGGCAAAAGTAGAGCATGTATTCGGTGTCGTTAAGAAGCAGCTGCGTTTTCGAAAAACACGATACCGAGGGCTTGAAAAGCAGCAAGCCAAATTCAATATCATGTTTGCGTTAGCAAATCTGATTCTGGCTGACAGACCCTGTCTGGCAGCTTGAGTTAGTGCGCCTTTGCGGACAAAAACTTCCGAGGTTATCCACAGTTTTTACTTGGCACCTGTTGTATAATGCGGATTGTGGCATTTATGCGGTATTGCCCTAAAAGAAACCGATACCGTTTACGAAATTGGAACAGGTAAAGGGCATTTAACGACGAAACTGGCTAAAATAAGTAAACAGGTAACGTCTATTGAATTAGACAGTCATCTATTCAACTTATCGTCAGAAAAATTAAAACTGAATACTCGTGTCACTTTAATTCACCAAGATATTCTACAGTTTCAATTCCCTAACAAACAGAGGTATAAAATTGTTGGGAGTATTCCTTACCATTTAAGCACACAAATTATTAAGGCAATACCGCACAGAAAAAAGTGCCAGATACCGCCAAGTGTGATATAATAAACCTATGGATAAACAGATGACGATTTCCGCATTCAGTGACGAATTGGCACAGGTGCGGACGAAGAAAAAGGAATTTCTCAGTCAGATTGAACGGATTGTCCCGTGGAAGGAATGGCTTGCCATGATTCAGCCGTGCTATTACAAAGGAGAGCGCGGCAACAAACCCTATCCGCTGGAGATCATGCTCCGACTGTATCTGCTGCAAAACCTCTATGACCTGAGTGATGAGGCCACAGTGGCAGAAGCCATCGACAGCCGCGCATTTTCGGAGTTCTGCGGTGTCGATTCCAGCAACCAGGTTCCGGACGGGGATACCCTTGGCCGGTTCCGGAACTTGCTGATCAAGAACGGACTGCAGGAAAAGTTGTTCGCTCAGGTGGTAGCTGCGCTCATGGAACGTGGCCTCATTCTGAAAAAGGGCACCATTGTAGATTCCACCATCATTTCCGCCCCCTCTTCTACCAAGAATAAGGAAAAGAAACGGGATCCGGATGCCCATCAGGTCAAGAAGGGCAACACCTGGCACTTTGGGTACAAAGCACATATCGGCGTGGACAAGGACAGCGGACTGGTTCACACAGTGGAAGCCACACCGGCAAATGTCCACGACGTTGCGGAAGTGCCGAAATTGTTGACGGGAGAGGAAGAAACAGTCTATGGAGACAGCGGTTATCTCGGCGCAGGTAAGCGCGAAGATGCCGTAGTCCGAAACAAAGCTGGCCGGAAAATCAAGTACAAGATCAATCGTCGTCCATCGCAGATGAAGAAACTGAGCAAAAGCGGACAGTACGCAGCAAAGAAAGCGGAACGGGCGAAATCTTCCGTCCGGGCAAAAGTAGAGCATGTATTCGGTGTCGTTAAGAAGCAGCTGCGTTTTCGAAAAACACGATACCGAGGGCTTGAAAAGCAGCAAGCCAAATTCAATATCATGTTTGCGTTAGCAAATCTGATTCTGGCTGACAGACCCTGTCTGGCAGCTTGAGTTAGTGCGCCTTTGCGGACAAAAACTTCCGAGGTTATCCACAGTTTTTACTTGGCACCTGTTGTATAATGCGGATTGTGGCATTTATGCGGTATTGCCTTAAAAAAGTGGTTTTTGAAAGCCATGCGTCTGACATCTATCTGATTGTTGAAGAAGGATTCTACAAGCGTACCTTGGATATTCACCGAACACTAGGGTTGCTCTTGCACACTCAAGTCTCGATTCAGCAATTGCTTAAGCTGCCAGCGGAATGCTTTCATCCTAAACCAAAAGTAAACAGTGTCTTAATAAAACTTACCCGCCATACCACAGATGTTCCAGATAAATATTGGAAGCTATATACGTACTTTGTTTCAAAATGGGTCAATCGAGAATATCGTCAACTGTTTACTAAAAATCAGTTTCATCAAGCAATGAAACACGCCAAAGTAAACAATTTAAGTACCGTTACTTATGAGCAAGTATTGTCTATTTTTAATAGTTATCTATTATTTAACGGGAGGAAATAATTCTATGAGTCGCTTTTGTAAATTTGGAAAGTTACACGTTACTAAAGGGAATGTAGATAAATTATTAGGTATACTACTGACAGCTTCCAAGGAGCTAAAGAGGTCCCTAGCGCCTACGGGGAATTTGTATCGATAAGGGGTACAAATTCCCACTAAGCGCTCGGGACCCCTTGTAGGAAAATGTCCTAAGTGTGGCAACAATATTGTATTAAAAAAATCGTTTTATGGTTGTTCAAATTATCCTGAATGTACCTTCACTTTAGCTGAACATTTTAGAAAGAAAAAACTCACCAAAACAAATGTAAAAGAATTACTAGAGGGAAAAGAAACCCTGGTAAAAGGAATCAAAACGAAAGATAGAAAGTCCTACAATGCCGTTGTAAAAATCGGAGAAAAGGGATATATTGATTTTATCTATGTATGAGAACGTATTTTTTGAAATGCTTGAGCGAATCATTCAATTAGAAAACGAAAAAGAATAGAATCACAAATCACAAGTGATTAATCACAAATCACTTGTGATTTGTGATTGTTGATGATAAAATAAGAGTAAGAAGAAATAGAAAGAAGTGAGTGGTTGTGGGAAATTTAGGCGCACAAAAAGCAAAACGAAATGATACACCAATCAGTGCAAAAAAAGATATTATGGGGGATAAGACGGTTCGTGTTCGTGCTGACTTGCACCATATTATAAAAATCGAAACAGCAAAGAATGGCGGAAACGTAAAAGAAGTTATGGATAAAGCCTTAGAAGAATATATTCGGAAATATTTACCTGACAAACTTTAAAAGGAGTGAAAATGAAATGGCAGTTACTTATGAAAAAACATTTGAAATAGAGATCATTAACGAATTATCGGCAAGCGTTTATAATCGAGTATTAAACTATGTTTTGAATCATGAATTAAATAAAAATGACTCTCAATTATTGGAAGTCAATTTATTAAACCAATTAAAGCTTGCAAAACGTGTAAATCTTTTTGATTATTCTTTAGAAGAATTACAAGCCGTTCATGAGTATTGGCGGTCAATGAATCGCTATTCAAAACAAGTTTTGAATAAAGAGAAAGTGGCTTAATATGGCAAATATAGTCAATTTTACTGACAAACAATTTGAAAATCGCTTAAATGATAATTTAGAAGAATTGGTTCAAGGAAAAAAAGCGGTTGAATCGCCAACCGCTTTTTTACTTGGTGGGCAACCAGGGTCAGGGAAAACGAGTTTGCGATCAGCAATTCTTGAAGAAACACAAGGGAATGTTATTGTCATTGATAAAGAGGGGTTAAAAGCTGCTGGTGAATGGCATCAATTAAAACCTTTGTTTCCTTCGTTAGAAGGAAAATCTGTTCTTGACTTGGGGTGCGGATATGGCTGGCACTGCAAGTTCGCAGAAGAACAAGGAGCTACAAAAATATTAGGGATCGATTTAAGTAAGAAAATGATTGAGGAAGCCCAAAAGCGCAATTCAGGAAATCAAATTGAATATCGTATTAGCGGATTAGAGGAATATGACTATCCAGAAAATGAATGGGATTGTGTTATATCTAATTTAGCTCTGCACTATATAGAGGACATAGTGGAAATATTTCAAAAAGTGTATAGGACATTAAAACCAGGTGGAATTTTTCTTTTTAATATCGAACACCCTGTTTTTACCGCAGGAGTTGGGCAGGATTGGATTTATACAGATGATGGGAAACCGCAATATTGGGCGATTGATAATTACTTTATAACAGGAGAACGAAATACACATTTTTTAGGATGTGATGTAGTAAAACAACATCACACACTTACACAGATTATAATGGGATTGCTGAACAATGGGTTTGAGCTTAAAGTTGTAGAGGAAGCAGAACCGCCTAAAGAGATGATGGATATTCCGGGTATGGAAGATGAACTTCGCCGCCCGATGATGTTACTTGTAAAGGCGATAGCGAAAAAATAATATCTCTATTAGGAAAACTGATATACCCCAATTTAGAGAATGGCATAGTAATTCCTAGTGATAAAGAGAAAATGATTGCACTGGCAAATAAATACATTGAAAAAGAAAATGTAGATGCACTCATTCTCGCCTGTACGGAGCTGCCACTTGCCATAAAGCCCGAAGATGTTAATGTGCCAATCGTGAATACAACCCAAGTACATATCAATGCAATTTACCAATATGCAATTCGATAAAAATAGCAAAGCCAGCCGAGCCAGTCAACGGTCAAGATGAACGGCGCATTTCATGCGCCGCCGTTGACAGCCCCGCCCGTCTTTGCTAAAGGGTAATCAAGGCGGGAAAGCCCTAAAATGGCTTCACACCTATTTCAATAATTGGAGGAGATAAAAATGAGATCAGAAAAGGAAGTTTATGATATTGTTTTGAATTTTGCAAAAACAGACAAACGCATTCGCATGGTTACTTTGGAAGGATCTAGAACAAATACAAATATTCCGCCTGATGATTTTCAGGATTTTGATATTACTTTTTTTGTTACGGATATGGACAGCTTCACAAGTGATGATAAATGGCTAGATATATTTGGTGAAAGGTTGATTCTGCAAAAGCCGGAAGATATGGAATTATTTCCAGCTGTAGAAAAGGGATTTTCATATTTAATGCTGTTTACTGATGATGTTAAGATAGATTTAACTTTGCTGCCGCTGGAACTGATAGACGAGTATTTTACATGGGATAAACTGGTAAAGTTACTGTTGGATAAAGACAACCGTATCGTAAAGCCGCCAATACCAACGGATATAGACTACCACTTGCAGAAGCCTACTCAAAGAATGTTTGACGATTGCTGTAATGAATTTTGGAATACTACAACATATGTAGTAAAGGGCTTATGCCGCAAAGAAATTCTTTTTGCTATTGACCATATGAATGATATAGTACGAAAAGAATTGCTTCGCATGATTTCCTGGCTGATTGGTATCAAACAGGGATTTCATTTCAGTTTGGGAAAAAACTATAAATTTATGAAGCAATATGTCCCAGAGGAATTGTGGGAACGACTTATGTCCACTTATAATATGGATTCCTATCCCCATATGTGGGAATCCTTTGAACAATGTATGGCATTGTTCCGGGAGGTTTCGTCAGAAGTGGCATGCCAGTTGGATTACCAGTATCCACTATATGATGAAAAAATCAGTAATTATGTGATTCGGCAAAAGAAAAAATATGGCATTGAAGATGATAACAAATAAAATTTTTTCAATCGAAAAAATTTATTTTGATTATTCAATTTTGAAAAACTGAATACCTCAAAATCAGAAAGAGCGCGGACAAGCACTTTGAGGGATTGGCCGCCTTGTCCACCCATCCAGCGGGGCGGCGGGCGGCGGTCAAGGCCGGGTGTAACCCCGTTCATTTCAGCCTTGACGGTTGCCCGCTGTCCTGCTACTTTTCCGGGAGTGTGGCCACAACTTCGGGACACTTTGTCCACAAGTCGGAGCGTAGGACGAGGGACGGGGGCTTTCATATACCTGCCGCCGTTCTCTGAAAACAGGCCGATTTTTTGCTCATTCCCATTCGCAAAAATTCAGCCTGTTTTCCTGCCGGAGCAAACGGGGCGCAAGAAGCACCGCACCCCGTTTCCCCCGTCAGCCACGCCAGCAGGTATAACACACTACACTTTGCAAGCAAAGTCGTGTGCCAAAGGGGGCACCCCTTTGGAAACCCCGGACAACAAAACAGGCGGTATGCTGCCCTCTCCGGGAGCATACCGCCGTTTGTTGTCAGCAGCCCGTTTCACGGTCTGCGTGTAGTTCCTTGTAAACTGACCTAAGTGGAATTGTAAATATCATGTGGTATTTGCGCCAAAGTATAGAAGAAAAGTATTCTATAACGAAAAAAGAGCAGCAATAAGAGATATCATCAGAACACTGTGTCAATGGAAGGGGGTTGAGATTATAGAGGGAGAAGTATGTCCAGATCACATCCATCTGCTTCTAAGTATCCCCCCAAAAATGAGTGTATCGGGATTTATGGGATACCTCAAGGGAAAAAGCAGTTTAATGATATTTCAAAAGTTTGGGAATATGAAGTTTGCATATCGGAACCGTGAATTTTGGTGCAAAGGATATTACGTGGACACAGTAGGAAAGAATACAAAAGCAATAAAAGAGTATATCGAGAACCAATTAAAGATGGATCGAGAAAGTGATCAAATAAGTCTTTACGATCCCAGAGACCCGTTTACGGGTAGCAAGTAATCCTATGCGTGGCTGGCAGGCCAATAAAAAACGCACTTGTGCGTTGCCTGTAGTATTAGGGCTATGCCCGAAACGGAAATACCCCCCGCTTTGCGGGGGGATATTTATTTTATGCCGGAGCCGCCGAGAGGCGGGCCCGGCGGCAGCGGGAAAGGAGTGCAGGTGATGAATCGTCGTCTCAAGGGCGGATATATGGACAGGTTTTATCATCCGTTGTTTATCGCGCCGGGTTTGATCATCTTTTTTATCTTTTTTATCTTACCGGTGGTATTTGGCTTCGGATTTTCCTTTACGGATTGGAACCAATACCTGACTGAGATCAACTTTATTGGACTGAAAAACTTTCAGGAAATTTTTGAGGACCGCGTCTCCATGCTGGCGCTGAAAAACACCCTGATTTTTGCCTCTGTGACCACTGTGGGCAAAAATGTGCTGGGTCTGGGTCTGGCGCTGATCCTCAACACCAAGCTGCGGGGGAGAACCGTTTGGCGGGCCATTTATTTCTGTCCGGCCATCCTCAGCACCATTGTGGTGGGCCTGGTGTTTTCGGCGGTGCTCCATCCCACAGGTCTGCTCAATGACGCGCTGACCTTTGTGGGTTTGGAATCCCTCACCCGCAGCTGGCTGACCGACAAGGATATTGTGATGTTCACCATCAGCGCTGTGGAGATCTGGATGTATGCTGGTTTCCATATGGCCATCTATCTGGCGGGATTGCAGAGCATCCCCTATGATCTGCTGGAGGCTGCCCGCATTGATGGCGCTTCCCCCTGGCAGCAGTTCCGGTACATCATCTTCCCGCTGATCATCCCCTCCTTCAACATCAACCTGATCATGTCTCTGATCGGCGGATTCAAGGTATTTGACATGGTGTATGTTTTGACAAACGGAGGTCCCGGTTTCGCCAGCCAGGTGGTCAGCACCATGGTGTATGAAGCCTTCGGAGAGGGCAGATGGGGCTATGGCACTGCGCTGAATCTGGTGCTCTTCGTCATTATCTCCTTTATTTCCCTGGTGGTGCTGAATTTCTTCCGTAAGCGGGAGGTGGAGTACTGAGATGAAACCGATGAATTATACCCTCAGAAAGCGTTTGACACAGATCTGTTTCCAGCTGCTGCTGCTGTTTGGCAGCCTGTTTATTCTGGCGCCTCTGGCCATCATGGTACTGGGCTCCTTCAAGGATGTCAAGGAGGCGGCAGAGCTGAGCCTGAGCCTGCCCAGCGTCTGGCATTTTGAAAACTACCAGGTGGTCTTTGAAAAGGGAGAGATCGGTCAGGCCATGATCAACAGCACCATCATTACCGTTTCTTCGGTGGTGGTGACACTGATTTCCTCCTCTTTGGCTTCCTTTTATCTGGCCCGCTGCAACAATGCCTTTTCCAGACGCATCATGTCGGTGTTCATGATGGGACTGATCGCGCCTATTTCGCTCATTCCAACCATCACCCTGCTGCAAAAGCTCCATATCAACAATACCTATTTTGGCGTGATCATGGTCTTTTGCTCCCTGAATATGGCCTTTTCCGTACTGCTGTTCACCGGCTTTATCAAAACCATCCCCAGACAGCTGGATGAGGCGGCGGTTATGGACGGCTGCGGACCGATCCGGACCTTTTTCCTGGTGATCTTCCCGCTGCTGCTGCCGGTAATCGTGACAGGTATCATTGTGGTGTTCATGAATGTGTGGAATAACTTTATGATCCCCCTGTATTTCCTCTCCGACAGCTCCAAATGGCCCATGCCGCTGACGGTCTATAATTTCTTCGGCAAATATCAAAGCAGCTGGAACCTGGTGTTTGCTGATCTGGTGATGACGGCGCTGCCTATTTTGCTGGTTTATCTGCTGGGTCAGAAATACATTATCGACGGCATGACAACCGGGGCTGTCAAAGGTTGACGGCTCCATGGCAATATGATATTATGAATATAATGTTATAACAAATAGTTCTATAACAAAGGAGGTCCTTCAGCATGATTCCATTGGATCAGTTTCGTCCCATTACCCGTCTGGAGCTGCCGCAGCAGCAGCGTTTGCGTCCAAAGTTTCCTGTCATCGACGCCCACAGCCATTTGACCAGAACAAAGGATGTGGCCAAGGTTTTGGACGATATGGACCGCTATGGCATCCGTATGATCGTGGATATGGATGGCTTCTGGGATGAGCGGATGGATTACCAGCTCAAACATTATGTGGAGCCTCATCCGGACCGCTTTACCATCTTCGGCCGGGTCAACCTCTGCGGCATTGATGAGCCGGATTTTGAACGCAAGGCCCGTCAGCGGGTGCTGGAATGTGTGGAGCGGGGAGCTACGGGGCTGAAATTCTCCAAGTCCCTGGGCGTAAAGCTGACTGACAAGAACGGCGTTTATCTGAAGCCTGACGATCCCCGTCTCCAGGTCATCTGGGCCACCGCCGCGGAGTGCGATCTGCCTGTGACCATCCATATTGCAGATCCACCCTCCTTCTTTGACAAGGTGATCGACGAGACCCATGAACGCTATGAAGAGCTGGCGGGACATCCTAACTGGTCCTACGGCAACCGCCCCTGCCCCCGCTTTCCGGAGCTGATGGAGGCCCAGGAGCGTCTGCTGGCGGCAAACCCCAATACCCGCTTTATTGTGGCCCATGTGGGTTCCCACGCGGAGAACCTGGCAGAGGTCTCCCGGATGCTGGACACCTATCCCAATATGTTTGTGGATACGGCGGAGCGGATCTCTGAGCTGGGACGGCAGCCTTATACATCCAGAGACTTTTTGATCAAGTATCAGGACCGTGTGGTATACGGCACCGACCTTTTGCCCACCCCCTCCAACATCAGCGGCAATTACCGCTTCTTTGAGACCAGGGACGAGTATTTCCCCTACAACTCCCTGGACGAACACAATCAGGGCCGCTGGAACATTTACGGGGTCTACCTTCCCGATGATGTGCTCCAAAAGATCTACTATAAAAACGCCCTGCGGCTGATTCCCCGCCTGGCAAAGCTGCTCCCCGACCTTGCGCCGTAAAAGGAGGAAAATGATATGAGTTCCGTTCTGCAAAGTCTGATCTACCCCCGAAAGGGAAATACCGGCCGTCAGTCCAGCTGGGACCGCACAGGAGGCAACCAGGATTATGTCCCCATCCCCCAGGGGGAGGAAAAGGTCATTTTCGATCTGGAAGGGCCGGCAAAGATCACCCATATCTGGTGCACCGTCAGCAGCCCTCAGCCCTATTATTACCGCAGTATCCTGCTGCGGATGTACTGGGATGACGAGGAAACTCCTTCGGTGGAAGTGCCGCTGGGGGATTTCTTCGGCGTGGGCCACGGCGTTGCCAGCCATTATATGTCCCTGCCGCTGAATATGGTCACCAGACAGGATGGCCCTCAGCCCTACAGCGCCATGAACTGCTATTTTGCCATGCCTTTTTCCAAGCGGGGGAAGATCGTGGTGGTCAACCAGACGGGGGCGGATATCCCCAATTTCTACTATGCAGTGGATTATGAAACGCTGGAGGAGCTGCCGGAAAACACCCTCCGGTTCCATGCCCAGTGGCGGCGGCAGAACCCGACTGACGGTGTTCTGGACATGGAGGAGCTGAAAAGAAAGCACACTCGGTTCAAAGGTCCCCTGGAGGAGATCTCCAGCCTGAAAAATCTGGACGGAGCGGGCAACTATGTGATTTTGGAAGCCAAAGGGGAGGGCCACTATGTGGGCTGCAACCTGAGCATCGACCATATCAATCCTGTTCCCAATGTCACCTGGTTCGGCGAGGGAGACGATATGATCTTTATTGACGGACAGTCCTGGCCCCCCACCATCCACGGTACCGGAACAGAGGATTATTTCTGTGCCGCCTGGGATTATCCCTCCTACAAATACGATGGCCCTTACCATGGAATTTCCCTGGCGGAGATTTGTAAGGTCAACGGCGCATGGGAGACGCCCGGAGCCTGGGGCGGCGGTTCCTTTGGATATAGCGGTAAGTGGACCAGTTATCGCTTCCATCTGGAGGACCCGGTGATTTTCCACCAGTCCATTAAAGTGACTGTTGAGCACGGTCACGCCAACAGCCTGTCCAACGACTATTCATCCACCGCATATTGGTATCAGTCGGAGCCGCACCAGCCGTTCCCGGAGATGCTTCCTGTGGAGCTTCGGATGCCTCTGACCACCAAGGAAAGCCTGTCGGCGTACTGCAAGTCCATCTGAGGAGGAATACCTATGGAAGACCGGCCGATTTTTCAGCTTTCTCAGGGACGGACGGAGCAGCTGACCACCTTTGATCCCGCTACAGGAGACAAGACTGTCTTTGTGGCGCCGGGGGAGAGAAAAACCATCTTTTCCCTGGAGGGCAGGGGGATGATCGCCCGCTTCTGGATGACGCTGCCGGGATGGTTCTGGCGGTACTGGGACCCTGACGCCGCCGTGGACCCTACAGTCCTGCGGCTGACCATCCTGCGGCTGTATTTTGACGGCTGCCCGGAGCCTTCAGTGGAAGCTCCGGTGGGGGATTTCTTCGGTGTAGGCCACTGTGAGTTTCAGCATTATACCTCCCGCTATCTGGGGATGAGCAGCGGCGGATTTTACTGCTATTTTCCCATGCCCTTTGACCGGGGCTTCCGGCTGGAGGTGGAAAACCTCCACCAGCAGGAGACAGCGGAGCTGTTCTTCAACATCACCTGGCAGCGTCTGAAGCAGCTGCCGGAGCAATCCGGACGGTTCCACTGCGCCTTCCGGGCGGGGGAGAACGCCGGGGGAGATCCTTTGGAAACGGCGAATATTCAGGGACAGGGCCATCTGGCTGGATGCGCCTTGTCCATTCAGGGCAGCGTTCCCAACAATCTGGCTTTTCTGGAAGCGCCGGAATACATCTGGGTGGACGGGGAAGAACCTCCGGCCCTGGTGGGAACCGGATTGGAGGATTACTTCAACGGCGGCTGGTATTTTCGCGACGGCCCCTTCTGCGCCGAAACCCACGGCGTACCGCTGAAGGACCCGCTCCGTTCCATGATCAGTATGTATCGCTTCCATGACGGGGATCGGGTCAACTTCCAACGTTCACTGCGGATGTGTTTCCTCAATCCCTGGAAGAAGGAACGCCTGAAACCCTTCCGCTATTCCTCCACGGTTTATTATTATTTGTCCGAGGCGTCGCCGGCCTGTTTCCGTATCCCGCCCGCCAAAGACCTGCTTTGCCTTTATCGTGTCAGGGACAGGGATTTCCAGGCCATACCCTGACGCCGGTGCCGGGAGACAGGAGGAAAAATCATGTTTGTCACCCCTTCCTATCTGAGAAAGAGCCTTTTGGCATCCTTACATACCCTGGAGACGCAAGGCTTTGATATTACCGGCCAGGAGCAGCGGCTGGCCGCTCTGCCGGACAGCCAGGACGCACTGACGGATTTTGCCCGGCAGCTGCTCCGGCTCCCTCTGCGTAAGGATTGGCCTTATGCAGAGCCGGTGTCCTGGGAGGAGATCCAGCGGGAGATGACCCCCGGCCGGGAGCGCTTTTGCCGTCGGGGGGATGCCGCCTGGTATGGACGCAAGGCGGAAACCGCTTTTCTGGCCTCGGTTCTGGGCTGCATTCTGGGAAAGCCTTTGGAGGTAAACCCGGATCTGGACAGTTTGCGCCGGGCCGGGGAGGCAGTGGGCCAGTGGCCCATTGAGGACTTTATCACCCCGGAATTTCTGGAGGCTTTGGGCCGCAGGCATTTTTCCTGGACGGAAACCACCAAAGGCAATATCCGTTACGCCGCGGCGGACGACGACCTCAATTATACGGTTCTGGGAATGCTGGCGCTGGAAGAACACGGCCTGGACCTGGATCTGGACGGTATGAAGCGGACCTGGCTGCGGCATCAGGCCATGGGCTTCGCCTTTGGTCCCGAGCAGCATATTACCGCCTGCATCGCGGCGAACAGGCTCCAGGAGGACGAAATGGAGCCTCATCATCCTGATGAGGACTACAGCTGGTGGGCGGATCTGTTCAACCCCATGAACGAGGAGTGCGGAGCCATCATCCGCATGGATGCCTATGGCTGTGCCTTTGCCGGCAGGCCGGATCTGGCGGCGAAATACGCCTGCATCGACGCTTCCTTCACCCACCGCAGGACCGGTGTTTACAGCGCCATGTATGTGGCGGCGGTTCTGGCGGGGATGTTTGCCGCCAGGGACCCGGTGGAGCCTTTTGTGGAGGCGCTGCATTTCATCCCCAGCCGCAGCCGATTTTACCGGGCTTGTCAGGTGGCGCTGCAATGTGTACTGTCCTCAGACAGCTTTGAGGAAGGCTATGAAAAGATCCACCATCGCTTTGGCCAGTATGGTCATTGTATGGTGTACCAGGAGATCGGTACGCTGATCAATACCATGCGCTGGGCAAAGGATATCTGGCATGGTGTGTGCCTGCAGGTGATGCAGGGCAATGATACCGATAGCTTCGGCTGTACGGCAGGGTCGCTGCTGGGAGCATATTTCGGTCCTGAGGGACTGGACCGCTGTCGGCTGGAACCCTTCCGGGATACCATTCACATTTCCCTGGCTGATTTTTATGAGACTTCTTTAAGCGGTCTGGCCCGGCGGATTGGGATGCTTCCGGAACGCTTTTTACCCCTTGCGGAGGAGGAAAAGGGATGAATTACTACATTGGCGTGGACGGAGGAGGAACCAAGACCGCCTTTGCCCTGTGGGATGAGCGGGGCCGTTTATGCGCCCGCAGGACAGCCGAAGGAAGCTCCTATCGGGAAAAGGGAACGGAGGCTGTGGCAAGGCTGATGAAGGATGGTTTCACAGCCATGCTCAGGGAACATTCCATCAGCTTTTTTCAGCTCAAAGGAGCCGTTATGGCGCTGCCCTGTGTAGGGGAAAGCGAGGAAGGCGACAGGATCTTGCGGGAAGAGCTGGAAAAGACGCTGACCCCGGTCCCCATTCTGGTAGTCAATGATGTAGTGGCCGGCTGGGCAGGTTCCCTCAAGCTGCGCTGCGGAATCAACATTGTATCGGGCACCGGTTCCATTGCCTACGGCAGAAACGCGGCCAGAAAGCAGGCACGGTGCGGCGGTTGGGATGAGTTTTTTTCCGATGAGGGTTCCTGTTATTGGCTGGGGAGAAAGATGCTTCAGCTGTTCTCCTGGCAGTGCGACGGCCGTTTGGATCCGGGACCGCTGCGGGAGATCGTACGGCAGGAGTTTAAGCTGGAAAATGATTTTCAGATCATTGAGCGTGTTGTGCCCCAGATCAGCAGCCATCGGGACACCACCGCCGCTTTACAGCGGCTGCTGCTGAAAGCCGCCCAGGAGGGGGATCCTTCCGCGGTAGCGGCCTATGAAGAGGCTGCGGAACTGTTGGCGGCAATGGTTTTGGGGGTCCAGAAGGAGTTGGGGCTGGAGCGATGCCCGGTATCTTATTCAGGAGGGCTGTTTCATGCCGGGCAGCTGATACTCAGGCCCCTGACAAAGCTGCTGGAGGGACGGGGCTGTACGCTGGAAAAGCCTGCGCTGGAGCCTTGGCAAGGGGCAGGACTGCTTTGTTTTGAGACCTTTGCTCCCGACAGCCTTCATCAGATGATGGAGAAAATTTGAAAAGACAGGGGGAAGCTGTGATGTTGATGACCACAAAAAGGATGCTGCGGGCAGCCAGCCAGAACGGATACGCGGTAGGTGCTTTCAATGTGGAGAACGCGGAGATGCTTCAGGCGGTGTTGGCAGCGGCGGAAGAAATGGAAGCGCCGGTGATCATTCAGACAACACCTGGAACGCTGCGGTATCTGCCGCCGGAATATTTTGCGGGAATGCTCAGGGAAAAAGGTGCCGGTGCACCGGTAGCCCTTCACCTGGATCACGGTTCCAGTTTTGAACTGGCCGTCAGATGTATGGAGGCGGGATACACTTCAGTAATGATCGACGGTTCTGCTCTTCCTTATGAGGAGAACATCCGCCTGACCGCCCGGGTATGTGCCAGTGCTCAGGACCATGGTGTTCCTGTGGAAGCGGAACTGGGTAAGGTCGGGGGCAAGGAGGACGATCTGGAGTGCAGCGATGCCCAGTATACCGATCCTGATCAGGCCGCGGATTTTGTGCGCCGCACCGGTGTGGATTCTCTGGCGGTGGCCATTGGTACCGCCCATGGCTTTTATAAGGTGGAGCCCCGGCTGGATCTGGACAGAATCATCCGCATCAGGGAAAAGGTGGATGTTCCGCTGGTGATGCATGGTGCTTCCGGCGTGCCGGATGAAAAAGTGCGCCGGGCGGTAGAAAACGGTATGGCAAAAGTAAATTTTGCTACTGAACTGCGGGCGGCTTTTTCACAGGGGGTTAAGGAATATCTGGAAAAGGACCATGGGGTGTATGACCCTAAAAAGTATCTGAGCAGCGGCGCTCAAAAGGTGCGTGAGCTGGTAAAGGAGAAAATCTGTTTGTGCGGTTCCCAGGGCAAGGCCCGGGATCTGATGGCCCAGGTGGAATAAGGGCGGATAGCTTTGGGAATGGGAGGTGAACGGATGATCGGAACAGTGAACCTCAACGCTGCCATTGACCAGTTCTATCTGGTGCCCCGGCTGAAATCCGGTTCGGTCAACCGTGTGACGGAGAGCCGTGCCGCGGCCGGAGGCAAGGGAATGAATGTGGCCCGGGTCATCAGTCAGTGCGGATATTCCGCTGCCGCTGCCGGCTTTCGGGGAGGCGCGTCGGGTGAGGTGATCCGCCGGGAGCTGGAGCGGCTGGGAATCAGGGATTTTTATACCGATACCGGTTTGGAATGCCGCCGGTGCCTGAACGTCAAGGATGCCTCTGACGGCAGCCAGACGGAACTGCTGGAGCCTGGTCCTCAGATCCCCTTGCAGCTGCAGGAGCAGTTTTTGCAGGACTTTGACCGCATGGCAGTGTTATGTCAGGTGCTCACTTTCTCCGGCAGCGCCCCGTCCGGGGTGGAAAAAGATGTGTACAAAAAGCTGGTACTGCGTGCCAAAGCCGCAGGCCGTCCCGTTTTGCTGGACGCTTCGGGGGAGCTGCTGCGGTATGGTCTGGAAGGCGGTCCAGCCCTTGCCAAACCCAATCGGGAGGAATTGTTTCAGCTGTTGGGGGAGGAAGTGGAGCAGCAAAAACTGCCCCGGGCACTTGAACAGCTCCGGAGCAGATATGGGGTAGGAATTATGACGGTGTCCCTGGGTGCCCAGGGGGTAATGGCGGCGGATGGTACCCAGACGCTGCTTGCGGCCCCGCCCAAAGACCTTCCGGTGGTCAACACCGTGGGCTGCGGGGACAGCATGATGGCGGCTTTTGCCATCGGGCTTCACGAAGGCTTTTCCCTGGAGGAAACGCTCCGGTACGGTGTTGCGGTCTCAGCAGCCAATGCCCTGACGGAACAAACCGGCAGCTGCGATCCCCAAACGGTCAGGGAGCTGCTGCCGGCGGTGGAAGTTTTCCCGGTGTAAGAAAGTAAGCAAGCTCAGATTTGATGCAGCTCCACATGATAGGTGATCCGGTCCCCCCGGACGATGGTGTCGCAGTATTCCACGATCTGTTCATCCACATAGGTGATCCGGTCGATGTGCAGCCCCGGCTGGGTGCTTTTCCCCTGAAGATATTTGGCGGCGTTTTTGCCCAGCAGTACAGCGTTGAACTGCTCTGTTGCCAGATTGGGTGAGAGCCCGGAATATTTTTTCAGAGAGTTGTACAGCCCGATTTCAGCGATACTGTCCCCGTTGAGCTGAGGGCAGAGGACGCAGGGAATATAGGAAAATTCATAAGCGAAGGGGATCGTTCCTACGCTGCGGATGCGTTCCATTTTGAAAACAGGCTCTCCGGCTGATATTTTAAGGCGCTGAGCGATTTTTTCAGGACATGGAATGGCCTCAAAGCCCAGCACGGTGCTCTGACGCTTTTCATCAGGGTGATCGATGTTATCGCTGAAACTGTAGAAGTAAGCCAGCTTCTGCTCGATCTTGGGCCGGGTGACAAAGGTGCCCCGCCCCTGCTTGCGGTACAAATAGCCCTGGCTGTTGAGTTTGTCCATCGCCATGCGGACGGTGATGCGGCTGACACCATATTGCTGGCAAAGCTCCGCCTCGGTGGGCAGTTTGAATCCATCCTGCCACAGGCCGGAGGTGATGTTCTCCAGCATTTTCTGATAAAGTTGGCTGTACAGCGGGATACTGCTTTTTTCATCCAACATGATTTTTCGTCCTTTCTCTTTTCAAAAGTGTCTGATCCATGGTGCAGCATTTTGGATTGAGCAGCAGTGAATAGATAAAACAAGGAGGTACGCGTACGATGTTTGAGTATCTGACGCAGCAAGAGGTATATTCCCAACCGGAAGCGCTGAAAAAAACTTTGGATTATTTGCTGGAAAACCGGGAAAAAATCACCGGATTTTTCCGCAGCTACAAAGGAAGAAGAATTGTGGTCATGGGCTGTGGCTCCAGCGCTATGCTGGCCAGAAGCGCCCGGATGATTTTTGAAAAAAGCGGAGAACCGGTAAGCTCCATCACCGGCGGAGAATATCTGGTCAAGCCGGAAAGCTACGCTCATCTGATCAAAGACAGTATTGTAGTCATTCTTTCCCGCTCCGGTATGACCACTGAGATTTTGCGCGCGGCACGGACGATGTCGGAGAACAGCAATGCGGTCTTCCTGTCGGTAACAATGAAGGAGGAAAATGACCTCCTCCCTGTATGCCAACTGAATTTACTTATGCCGTGGGCCTACGACCACAGCGTTTGCCAGACACGCACCGTAAGCAACCTGTATCTGACAATTTTGCTGCTCCAGGCTTTTCGCAGTGAGGACAGCAAGCTGGAAGAGGCCGCCATTCAGGCGGTAGAAGACAGCAGTGTTTTCCTCAATGAAAACCGGGCATTGTTGGAAAATGTTGCAAAGCGGGATTTTGACCGGGCGGTGGTTCTCTCCGACGGCCCGATGGGAGGAATCGGAGAAGAAGCGGCTCTGGCTTTCACAGAAATCTCCATGCTGCCGGGAGCTCATTTTGGTGTATTGGATTACCGCCATGGCCCCATTGTGCTCCATGGTCCCAAAACACTGACGCTGGTGCTGCTTCGTCCGGCAGACAACAGCTATCAGCAGGATATGCTGGAAGACCTGAGCAAAACCGGATGCATTCTTGTGACAGTAGGCGGAGAAGGGGAAAACAGCCAGCTGAACCTGCCGGTGAAGACAGTAAAGGATGACTGCGCATTGGGCCTGTATCTGATCTGGACCGCTCAGGTTCTGGCATTGGCAAAGGCGCTGGAATGCGGTAAAAACCCCGACCAGCCGGCAGGACTGGATGCGTATATTGCGCTGAAATAAAATCCATCCTTTTGGAGGTGGGGGTATTCTTTGCTTTAGTTTATCACAACACTTGCCGCAGGCGCAAGGCTCAAAGCAAAAGAGCCCCCAACCTTCTCACAGGACAACAGGGCCTTTTCCTTCAGGCGTTCATCTTTTATAGAACATATCATAACATATTGACAATAGACAAGCAATCAGTTGGCGGCGCGGATAGGAACAAGAGTGGCGCTTCAAATTTGTCATAACATTATATTGACATATGTTATAATGATATTATATAATAAACTTAAACACAAAGCTCTGGTTTTGTGTGAATTGAACGGAAGGGAAAAGGAGGAAGCAAGTTATGTTCCTAAGATCAAAACGCATCATATCCTGGATATTGGTAGTATTGGCAGCCGTTTCGTTGGCAGCGTGTTCATCTCAGGATGCGGCATCCGCACCGGCGGGCAGTTCGGGCGATGCTTCTGGCGCGGTCGAAGAGGTCACGCTGACGTTTCTCAATGTATTTCCCATGGATGAAACAAATCCGCATTTTGAAAAGTACATCGCTCAGTTCGAAGCAGATCATCCGGGGGTGACGGTAGAATATACCACAGTGCCTTGGGATGAAGCGTTTAAAAAGGTAGTGGCAATGTCCACCTCCAATACGCTGCCCGATGTGCTGACAGGAGATGTCAGCTACTTGTTGGCGCTGGCTCCGGACGATAAGATCTTGGATCTGACCGATACCTGGAAAGCCAGCGGATATTATGATGATCTTTGCACTGCCTGTGTGCAGTCCTCGGATCTGTTTACTTATGACGGTAAGGTCTATGCCATTCCCGACGGATACGGTGCTCAAGGCATCTATGTCAATGTTCCCATGCTGGAAAAGGCAGGCTACGATATTGAAGAGCTTCGTCAGGACTGGACCTGGGACAAATACATCGAGGTGGTCAAGGCCACCAATGATCCCGCCAACAATGTTTACGGCATGGCCTTCCGCGGCGGTCAGAACGGATTTATGAGATTTTACGAGTATCTCTGCAATAAGATCGGTTCCGACAGCATGTTCCCCGATGGTACCAACAAGTCCATTCTGGAGCATCCGGATGCGCTGAAGCATTTCCAGGATTTCTATGGTTTGTATGTAGATGGTTACGCACCCAAGGATTCCATCAACTGGGGCTTTAAAGAAATGGTGGAAGGCTTTGTCAGCGGACAAACCGCCACTCTGAACAATTCAGCGGAAGTTACTCTTACCTGCTCCCAGCGGATGGAGGATGACGACTGGACCGTTCTGCCCTTCCCCAAAAACGCCGACGGCAGCAAGACGCTGATGGTTTGGGGACATTCCGCAGGTATGATGGTTTCGGCCAATTCGGAGCATCCCGACCTGGCTAAAGAGCTGGTTATGTATCTTTCCTCCCCCGAGGTCAACGCGGATTATTGCAAAGCGTTGGTAGCTCTGCCCATTTATAACCAATCCCTCACCGACCCGTTCTTCCAGGAGGGATATCTCAAAGGCTTTGCTGATACGCTGATGGACCCCAATCTTCAGTACCTGACCCAGCCCACTGAGCTGACCCAGTGGGGATACTTCATCTCCGAATACGCCACAGGTGAATGTCAGAAATATATGTCTGGTTCCCAGACCGCTGAGCAAACGCTGTCCAATATGGCAGCGTGGCTGAGCGCGGAGTACGATAAGGACATCGGGCAATAAAGCACTGGAATGAGGGGCGCCGGCGGGCGGCGAAAAAAGTACCGCCGGCGCCCTGTTTTTCTGGACCAAGCATTGAGAACAGGGGTGAAAGGGTATGAAAGGGAACACAAAGAAAAGAAAATGGGACCGAAGGTGGGAGCCGTATCTGCTGCTGTCCCCGGCGCTGCTGATTGTATTGGTTGTTATGGGATATCCGCTGCTGTACAGTGTTCGGCTTTCTTTTCTCAACTACAATCTGATGCGGCCGAAGGATATCTACTTTACCGGTTTTTCCAACTATGCCAGGATCTTTCAGGACCCGGAAATCCCCAAGGTCATGTGGAACTCCGTAAAATGGGTGGTGATCGTGGTATCCGCCCAGTTCCTGCTGGGATTGGTGCTGGCGCTGCTGCTCAACAGCAAATTCCGCTTCAAAGGCGTTTATCAGTCAGTGGTCTTTCTGCCCTGGGCAGTGTCCAGTTATCTCATTGGATTGGTTTTTAAATTCATTTTCAATGAACGCAATGGACTGTTCAACTTTATCCTGGAGAGCCTGGGCCTGATCGACGGTCCCATTTCCTGGTTGGGTGATACAGGCCGTTCCATGATCGGACCAATGGTGGGTATGATTTGGTACGGCATTCCCTTTTTCGGCATTATGATCCTGGCGGCACTGCAATCCATTTCCACAGATGTGATTGAATCTGCCCGTATTGACGGGGCCAGCTCCACCGGAATCTTTTTCCGCATCATGCTGCCCTATATCAAACCTACCATTCTCACTACACTGCTGCTGCGGGTCATCTGGGTGTTCAATTCCTCGGATATGCTGTATGTGATGACAGACGGCGGCCCCGCCTACTCCAGTTCCACATTGCCGCTGTATGTGTTCAATCAGGCATTTGCCAGTTTGGATTTCGGCTACGGCTCCGCAGTGGGAATTTTCATTATGCTTTTGCTGACGGTCTATGCACTGATCTATCTGAAAGTGACCAAGTACCATGAGGCAGGTGATTTTTAATGAAGGCAAAACAGTTGCGGATATTGAAGCGGGTCATGTTGTGGATTCTGTTGGCAGTGTTCCTTATCTGGACGATCTTTCCGCTGTTCTGGCTGGTGTCCACTTCCTTTAAGGGGGATAAGGAGATCCTTTCCAATAACGAGCTGCATCTGCTTCCTCAGCAGCCGACGCTTCAGCATTATGAGAACGCTTTTGGCAAAACCCACTTCGGTACTTACATCAGCAACAGTGTCAAAGTGACGCTCATCAGTTCCACTCTGGTTCTTGCCGCCGCAATCATGGGGGGATACGCCCTGGCACGGTACCAGTTCAAAGGAAAAAAGGCCATTATGGTCATCATGCTGGCATCCCAGATGGTTCCTTTGATTACAGCCATCATTCCCATGTTTGTGCTGTATTCCAAACTGCAGCTGATAGATACGCTGGCTTCCCTCATCATTACATATACCGCCACCAATATCCCTTTCTGCATGATCACCATGTCCTCCTTTTTCACCCGTATCCCTGTATCGCTGGAAGAAGCGGCACAGATCGACGGCTGCAACCGTTTTCAAAGTGTGGTACGGGTGGTGCTGCCGGTGATGCTGCCCAGCATAGTGGCTGTTTTTGTTTTTGCCTTTACCGGTTGTTGGAATGAGCTGTTCTATTCCATTATGATGATCAATTCCGAAAAGCTGCGGACCATTCCGGCAGGACTGATGAATTTTGTACAGAAATATGACATTGATTGGGGCCAGATGTCTGCGGCGGCTTCCGTTACACTCATCCCTGTGGTGGTGATGTTCTTCGCAGTACAGAAGTACATTGTGGCCGGATTGACAGCGGGAAGTGTGAAGGAATAAAAGCTGAAAAATATTGCCTGCCACAGAAGCAGACAGCGGCAGGCACAAAGACATACAACTTTGCAAGGTGCAAAGAGGAAGGAGAACAATGTGAAAAAGCCTCAGATTCTGGTGGTGGGAAGCTGCGTCATGGACCTGGTGACCCGCCTGAAAAAAATACCCGGCAGCGGTGAAACCGTTCTGGGAGAGCATTTTACCACAGCCTCCGGAGGAAAAGGAGCCAATCAGGCGGTACAGGCCGCCCGTTTGGGTGCCTGTGTCACCATGGTGGGCAAGGTGGGAGATGACGCCTTTGGCCGGGAGATGAGAAGTTCCCTGGCGGCTTCCGGCGTGGATGTGACATATCTGATGACCCAGCCCGATCAGGCCAGCGGAGTAGGAAATATTTTGCTGGAAACCGGCTCCAATGGCGCAAGTCAAAACAGGATCACTGTCGTGCCGGGAGCAAACATGACCATTTCTCCCCGGGAGGTGGAGTTCCTGGAGGAGCAGATCAGCGGGTATGATCTGGTGATGCTTCAGCTGGAGATCCCCATGGATATCAACGTTTTGATTTCCCGTTATGCCAAGAACAAGGGCGTCCCGGTGATGCTTAATTCGGCGCCATCGGCACCGCTGCCCCGGGAGCTGGTAGAGAACCTCACCTATATTTCTCCCAACGAGCATGAAGCGGCAGACCTGACGGGGATTCCCATCCGGCAAGGTCCGGAAATGATGGATGATGCCAGACGGGCAGTGTCCCGCTTGCTGGAAATGGGAGTGGAAAATGTCATCATCACCCTGGGGTCCAACGGAGCGGTACTGGGCAATAAAAGGGAATGGATTGCCGCGGACTGTGTAACGATGCCCAAAGTGGAGGACCCCACCGCCGCCGGAGACAGTTTTGTTGCCAGCTTCTGCACCGGGGTATGCGCGGGGCTGGATCATCGCCAGGCGCTGACGTTCGCCAGTTATACGGCGGCGCTGACGGTTTCCCGTCTGGGGGCGCAGCCCAGTCTGCCCACACTGGCGGAAGTAATATCCCTGATGAAACAGCGTGGCTGTGAAACGGTCCAGTGGGAAAAGCTGGATGCTTTGATGTAAAACGGTGGAAGGAAGGACACAGTTATGTTATCGGAAAAAAATATCCGACACTTGGAGGATTACCGGCAAACAGTAGCAGATGAGATGAGCGACGCGCTGGAGCAGGTGAACGCGGAAACCTATCAGCAGGCAGTGGATTTGATTTTGGATTGCCGAAAAGCCGGAGGGCGCATCCATGTTACAGGTATTGGCAAGCCTGCCCATATCGGCGGCTATATCGCTTCTTTGATGAGTTCCACAGGAACCCCCTGCTATGAGCTGCATGGCACGGAAGCGGTCCATGGCTCCTCCGGCCAGGTGGTGCCGGGAGATGTGGTGATTGCCATCTCCAACAGCGGCGAAACAGCGGAGCTGAAAGCGACCGTTACAGCGCTGAAGAAAAATGGAGCGAAAATCATTGGCGTTACGGGAAACGCTTCTTCCTGGCTGGCAAAGGCCAGCGACGCCCACCTGCTGGCCCATGTCTCGGCGGAAGGCGGTCCCCTGAACCGGGCGCCCAGAGCTTCCATTCTGGCTGAGGTGATCGCGCTCCAAGGACTGAGTGTACTGCTGCAAAGCGTGGCGGATGTGACCCCCCAGCAGTATGTTTCCTGGCATCCAGGCGGAGCCTTGGGTAAGCTGCGGGACAATGAGAAATGAAGACCTTATCGGGAAGCTGATTCCACTCCAAATATTATTGCCGGCTGACAGTTATAAGTCAGCCGGCAATTGATATGTGGGAAAAATCCCATATGTTTTCAGTTTTACACCGCAGTGGACACGGCCTATGGTATGAAAATCGGACATATGCCTTGATTTTATCATTTCAAATGGGAGGCCTTCTCAATAAACAGATTTTTCTGCGGTCTGCAATTCCGGTTCAATCAGCCGGAACTTTTAGCCGCAAGAAAATAGGGCGGTTCGCCCGGATGCTGGCAATCAGTATTGCACACTGCCTTCCCGGGTGACAGCGCTGTAGCAGTGAGGACGCCGGTCCCGGTACAGCCCCCAGTCCAGCCGCAGGCGGGCAGCGGCATCCAGGTCCACTGTGGCCAGCAGCACCTCTTCCTGATCCCGGCCGGCGGAAGCGATCAGTTCACCGGTGGCGTCGGTAATGAAAGAGGAACCGTAGAACAGCAGTCGGGAGGATTGTCCGCCATTATCCTCAGTGGGGGAGATCACCTCCAGACCGATGCGGTTTGCGGCGGCCACCGGGAGAATATTGGCAGCAGCATGGCCCTGCATCACCCGCCGCCAGTGAGGCATACTGTCCCGCTGAAGGATGGGCTCGCTGCCGATGGCGGTGGGAAACAGAAGCATTTCAGCTCCCATCAGTGCCAGACAGCGGGCCGTTTCGGGAAACCACTGATCCCAGCAGATCCCCACGCCCACCCTGCCGAAGCGTGTCTGCCATACCTGAAAGCCGGTGTTTCCGGGAGAAAAATAGAATTTTTCCTGATAGTAGTGATCGTCTGGAATGTGGGTTTTGCGGTATACGCCCAATACGCTGCCATCAGCATCCACCATGGCTGTTGAATTGAAGAGAAGGTTGCCGTCCCGTTCATAAAAGCTGACCGGTATGACGACCCCAAGTTCTTTTGCCAATGCAGACATCCGGATCACAGCCGGATTATCCTGGGGGGAACAGGCCAGGTCATAAAAGAAATAGTTTCGCTCCTGGCAGAAATAGGGATGTTCGAACAGCTCCGGCAGCAGAATGACCTGTCCGCCCTGGCTCGCTGCCTGACGGACCAGCTTCTCGGCTTTGCTGAGATTTTTATCGGGGGTGCCGCCGCAGGCCATCTGGACAGCGGCGATGGTAACATTTCTCATAGGAAACCTCCATATCATTGGGGTGGAAAGGGTTTTGGATTTTTCACAGTGCCGCCAGGCAACATCCCCGCACTGCTGGAAAAACAGCGGTGAGAAGCCGTGCTCCCGTTGAAGAGGGGGCGGGCAGTTGGCGGCATGGGCCGGAAAAACGCTTTGGTTATTGTACCATAAACTGTTTGCCCATGAAAACCTCCCTGAGGCTTTGGAGCAATATTTTCTTTCAGGGGACCCGCCAAGGGGGAAAAATGGATGTTTTTGCAGTTTCCTCAGGGAAAAAGGGACAAAAGGTTGCCGCCGCAGCGAAGAAACACCCATCAAAAGGCGGTTTTTTTCGAAAAAGTCTTGCATCATGGCAGGAAATATGGTAGTATACCTAATAGTATAGCAGTTTAGTTAAAAGAGTGGGGCCACCCGCTCTTTCCTTTATGTATGGGGTTTTTTGCTTTTTGACGGCAAAAAAGCAGGAACTTCCGGACACAACAGGGGGGAAAAGAATTTTGGCAGAAGGAAAGAAAAGTACGGTCCAGATCGCCGCGGAGCTGGCGGAACCGGTACTCAGCCAGATGGGGCTGACGCTGTGGGACGTTACGTTCGCCAAGGAAGGCAGCGTCTGGGTGCTGCGTTATCTGGTGGATAAGGAAGGCGGCATCAATATCAATGAGTGCGAGGAGTTCAGCCGGGCCGTGGAAGAGCGGCTGGATCAGGCGGACCCCATCCAGCAAAGCTACACGCTGGAGGTTTCCTCTCCCGGTGTGGAGCGGGAGCTGACCCGGGACTGGCACTTTGAGGCACTGATGGGACAGCTGCTGTCGGTACGGCTGATCCGTCCGGTGGAGGGAGTGCGGGATTTTGTGGGTACTCTCACAGGCTACCAGGATGGCGAGATCACCCTGCTGCTGGATGATGATCTGGAGATGACCTTCCGCAAATCAGAGGCTGCCTATGTCCGGCAGTATTTTGAATTTTAAGGAAGGTTTACATGATTTCCGGCAAAAGGTACATCCTGTTAATCTATCAGCATAAAAGTATAAATGAATGTAAGCATATTCAAGCGCAGAGATCATGACAGTAAGGAGAAAAGGAAATGAACCAGGAGTTTTTTGACGCCCTGTACCTGATGGAGAAGGAAAAGGGCATCCCGGCGGAGTATCTGGTGGAAAAGATCAAGGTGGCCATCGGCATCGCCGTCAAAAAGGACCCGGCGGGCAGCGAGGACAACATCGTGGAGATCGATCCTGTTACCAAGAAGTTTTATGTAGCCATGCGCAAGACGGTGGTGGAGGAGATCGATGATCCTTACACCGAGATCGTCCTGGCGGAGGCGCAGAAATACAACAAGCTGGCCAAGGTAGGGGATGTCATCGAGATCCCTCTGGAACCCAAAAAGTTCGGACGCATTGCCGCGCAGTCCGCCAAGCATGTGATCCGGCAGGGCATCCGGGAGGCGGAAAAGGGTCTGCTGCTCAAGGAGTATCAGAGCCGCCAGCACGATATCGTTACCGCCACCGTCCTCAAGTCTGATCCCAAGCGGGGCAGCGTCACCCTGGAGATCGGCAATTCCGAAGCGCTGCTGCCCAAGAGCGAGCAGGTGCCCACCGAGGAGCTGAAGGATGGTCAGAAGGTGCGTGTCTATGTGGTGGATGTCCAGAACGGAGAGAAGGGCCCCCGCCTGATGATCTCCCGGACCCATCCCGGCCTGGTCAAGCGCCTGTTCGAGATGCAGGTACCGGAAATCTACGACGGTGTTGTGGAGATCCGGGCCATTTCCAGAGAAGCCGGCAGCCGCAGCAAGCTGGCGGTATACAGCCGGGACGAGAATGTGGACCCTGTGGGCGCCTGCATCGGTCCCAAGGGCTCCCGTGTTTCCAGCATCGTGGAGGAGCTGGGTGGCGAGAAGATCGATGTCATCAAGTACAGCGATGATCCCGCCGAGTTTATCTCCGCCGCGTTGTCTCCCGCCAATGTACTGTCGGTGGAGATCGTGGACGAAGCCCTCAAGAGCTGCCGGGTCACCGTTCCGGACCATCAGCTGAGCCTGGCTATTGGCAATAAGGGACAGAATGCCCGTCTGGCTGCCAAGCTCACCGGCTGGAAGATCGATATCCGCCCTGAAAGCGGATTCTATGGCGAGGATGAGGAGGAGCATCCCGCGGACACGGCCAAAGCCGAAGAGGCGGACCAGTGAGTCTGTAGTCAGCCGTTCCGGCCCCCTCTGTTTCCACCGGTACGGCTTTTCAATACATTGCTGACATTGGAGGATAAGGATGCAGAATAAAAAGATACCGATGCGGATGTGCACCGGATGCGGGGAACATTTTCCCAAAAAAGAGCTGGTCCGTGTGGTGCGCTCCAAGGAGGGCTATATTTCCGTGGACCTGACGGGAAAGAAGTCCGGCCGGGGAGCTTATGTCTGCAAAAGTGTGGAGTGCCTCAAAAAAGCAAGAAAGACCAAACGCTTCGAACGTGCATTTGAATGCCAGATCCCCGATGAGGTCTATGACAGATTAGAGGAGGAAATGGAAAAAGGTGACGAATGATCGAGCGCTTGGAATGCTTTCCATCTGCCGCAAGGCCGGGAAACTGATTTTCGGCTTTGACGCGGTAAAGGAAGCGGTTGCGGCAGGAGAGGCCCGTCTGATCCTCTATGCGGCGGATCTTTCGGAAAAGACCCGGGCTTCCATGGACCGGGTCGCGGCCAGGGTGGAGCCCGCTCCCCCCTGTGTCAGGACCGAACTGACCATGTATGATTTTTCCCTTTTCTGTCCCAAGCCGGCCGGTGTGCTGGCAGTGACCGATGAGGGACTGGCAAAGGCCGTACTGAAACGGATAACGGCGGAACATGAGGAGGAGTAATATGATCGAAAAATACAGAGTAAGTGAAGTAGCCCGGGATCTGGGCGCCGCCACCAAGGACGTGATCTCCATGCTGGAGAAACGGTTCCCCGGCGAAGCGAAAAAAAGTATGACTGTGCTGAGCAAGGAAGAGCTGGACTATGTTTTTGAGCATTATACTCAAAATAAGGCTTCCTCCGATCTGGACAGCTATTTTAAGATGAAGCATCCCGTGGCCTCCAAGGCCCCCGAAGCCCCCAAGGCAGCGGAAGCGCCCAAAGCTCCCAAGGCGGCGGAAGCCCCTAAGGCCCCCGAGACTGCCAAGGCGGCAGAAGCTCCCAAAGCTCCTGAGGCCCCCAAGGTAGTGGAAGCCCCCAAGGCTCCCGAGGCGCCCAAGGCGGTGGAAACACCCAAGGCCCCTGAGGCTCCCAAGGCGGCAGAAGCTCCCAAAGCTCCTGAGGCCCCCAAAGCAGTGGAAGCCCCTAAGGCTCCTGAGGCCCCTAAGGCAGCGGAGACTCCCAAAGCCCCTGAGCAGGCCAAGCCCGCCCAGAATCAGGGCGAAGCACCCCGGAGCAATGGTTTTTCCGGGGAGCGGAGAAACAACGGTCAGGATGGTCAGCGCACCTTCGACCGGAATAACGGCCAGGGCGGCCAGCGCACCTTCGACCGGAACAATGGCCAGGGCGGTCAGCGTCCCTTCGACCGGAACAACGGCCAGGGTGGTCAGCGTTCCTTCGACCGGAACAATGGCCAGGGCGGTCAGCGCACCTTTGACCGGAACAGCGGCCAGGGCGGTCAGCGCACCTTTGACCGGAACAACGGCCAGGGCGGTCAGCGCACCTTTGACCGGAACAACGGCCAGGGCGGTCAGCGTTCCTTCGACCGGAACAATGGCCAGGGCGGTCAGCGCACCTTTGACCGGAACAATGGTCAGGGTGGTCAGCGTCCCTTCGACCGGAATAACGGCCAGGGCGGCCAGCGTCCCTTCGGCGGACCCCGGGGCGCTCAGCAGACTCCTCCCAAGCCGATGCCTGCGCCTCCGATTTTCGACGACAGCAAGCCGGTGGAAATCAAGATGCAGCAGCCCAAAAAGAAGGCTCCCAAAGCGGAGCGCCCTGTTCACACCACTTCCGCTCCTTCCGCGCCTGTGGTAGTGGATATGCGTTCCTCTGAGGTCAACCTGGATAAATATAATGAGCGTTATGAAAATATCGCTCCCGCCACCGCTCCCCGGGACAACGGTGTGAAGAAGCAGAAGCTCAACCAGCGCTCCGCCAAGAAGGGCAAGGCCTTCATGAGCCGCAAGGAGCGGGAGGAAGAGAAGATGCGCCGCCTGGAGATGGAGCGTCAGCGCCGTCAGCGTCTGGAAGTGACCCTGCCCGAGGAGATCTCGGTGGGTGATCTGGCCGCTCTGCTGAAAGTTCAGGCCAGCGAGATCATCAAGCGCCTGATGCCTTTGGGCGTGATGGCTTCCATCAGCGATATCATCGATTACGATACTGCCGCCCTGGTGGCCATGGAGATCGGCGCCAAGGTCTCCAAGGAAGTGGTGGTCACCATTGAGGACCGCCTGTTTGAGCAGGAAGATACCGAGAGCGATACCACACCCCGTCCTCCTGTCGTGGTGGTCATGGGCCACGTGGACCACGGCAAGACCTCCCTGCTGGATGCCATCCGCAACGCTCATGTGGTGGAAGGTGAAGCCGGCGGTATTACCCAGCACATCGGCGCTTATCAGGTACAGATCAACGGCCGTCCCATCACCTTCCTGGATACTCCCGGACACGCCGCCTTTACCGCTATGCGTGCCCGCGGCGCCCAGGCTACCGATATCGCGGTGCTGGTGGTAGCGGCGGACGATGGTATCATGCCTCAGACCATTGAGGCCATCAACCACGCCAAAGCGGCCAATGTGGATATTATCGTAGCCATCAACAAGATGGATAAACCCCATGCCAATCCCGACAAGGTCAAGCAGCAGCTGACCGAGCACGGTCTGGTGCCTGAGGAATGGGGCGGCGACGTCATCTGCGTTCCCGTTTCCGCCAAGGCCCGCACCGGTATCGACAATCTGCTGGAGACCATTCAGCTGGTGGCCGATCTGAAGGAACTGAAAGCCAATCCCAACCGTATGGCAAAGGGTACCGTCATCGAAGCCAAGCTGGATAAGGGCCGCGGTCCTGTGGCCACCGTGCTGGTGCAGAATGGTACTCTCCATGAGGGTGACGTCCTGATTGCCGGTACTGCCGTGGGCCGTGTCCGTGTGATGATCAACGATAAGGGACAGCGGGTCAGTGAGGCTCTTCCCTCCACTCCTGTGGAGATCACCGGTTTGGCAGAGGTTCCTTCCGCCGGCGATACCTTCAACGCTGTTGAGGATGAGCGTCTGGCCAGAGAGCTGGTGGAGAAGCGCCGGATGGAAGCCAAGGAGGAGATGTTCAAGTCCTACCAGAAGGTAACGCTGGATAATCTCTTCGATCAGATCTCCGAGGGCGAGATGAAGGAGCTGCCCATCATCGTCAAGGCGGACGTTCAGGGCTCTGTGGAGGCTGTGACACAGTCTTTGGAGAAGCTGTCCAATGACGAGGTTCGGGTACGGGTCATCCACGGTGCCGTAGGCGCTGTCAGCGAATCTGATGTGATGCTGGCCGAGGCTTCCGGAGCCATTATCGTCGGCTTTAACGTCCGTCCCGATCCCATCGCCAAGGAAAACGCCGAGCGGGTGGGCGTGGATATCCGGCTGTACCGGATCATCTATGACGCCATCGAGGAGATGGAGTCCGCCATGAAGGGTATGCTGGCGCCCAAGTTCAAGGATGTGGATCTGGGCCGTGCCGAAGTGCGTCAGGTGTACAACATCACCGGCGTGGGCAAGGTGGCCGGCTGCTATGTATTGGAAGGCAAGATCTCCCGGGGAGCCAGCATCCGTCTGGTACGGGATGGCATCATCATGTGCGATGTCAAGCTGTCCAGCCTCAAGCGTTTCAAGGACGACGTCAAGGAAGTGGCCGCCGGTTACGAGTGCGGCATGACGCTGGAGCGCACCACCGACCTGAAGGTGGGAGACATCTTCGAAGCCTATGAAAAACAGGAAATCAAGGAGTAATTCTTTCCGGCTGTAGGGGAGGGCCCCAGGCCCTTTCCCGCACCGGAATGGCGGCTCCATAAAGGAGGTTTTCTCTCATGGTCAATTTTAAAAACCAACGTCTGAATGAAGACATCCGGCGGGAGCTGACAGATATTTTCCGGTCCCTCAAGGATCCCCGGATCGATCCGATGCTTTCCATCGTCAAGGTGGATCTGGCGAGGGATCAGTCCTACTGCAAAGTTTATGTCAGTTCCCTCAGCGGAATGGAGCGGGCCCGGGAATCTGTTCAGGGTCTGGTGAGCGCTACAGGTTTTATCCGGCGGGAGCTGGGGATACGCCTGGAAATGCGCCGCAGTCCGGAGCTGAAGTTCGTTGCTGACGATTCCATTGAACACAGCGCGGATATTGCACGCAAGCTTAACGAAATCCATTCCAGGGAAGAGTGATTCTTTCCCGTAAAACTGCGGAAAAAAGCTGCCATTCCCACCGCAGTTTTGAATGGCACACTGGAGGAAGGTTCCTCATTCCCAAGAAAGTACGGTGAAACATGGAAATCACATTGCAACAAGCCGCCCGGCAGCTGCTGGAGCAGGACCACATCACGATCCTTTGCCACCGTAAGCCGGATGGAGATACCACCGGCAGCGCTCTGGCACTGTATGAGGCTTTGAGCGGTTTGGGCAAAAAGGTGCGCATCCGCTGCGGCGATCCTTTTCCGGAACAGTTCAGCTTTCTGACACAGGCTTATGAAGAACCCGGAGAGTTTCAGGAACAGTTTATAGTGGCGGTGGATGTGGCCAGCGCTCCCTTGCTGGGAAGCCTGGAGGCAGAATACGGCAGCAGAGTGGATCTGTGCATCGACCATCATGGTTCCAACAGCCGCTACGCCCGGCAGCTGCTGCTGGATGGCGGCGCGGCGGCAGCGGCGGAGCTGGTTTATCGGCTGATTGGTCAGCTGGAGGTGCCGCTGACTGCTCATATGGCCCTTTGCATCTATACCGGAATCGCCACAGATACCGGATGTTTCTGTTTTTCCAACACCACGCCGGCCAGTTTCCGCATTGCCGCGGAGGTATTGGAGACGGGAGCGCCGGTAGCGGAGGCCAACCGCCGTCTCTTTGAATCCAAAAAGCCCGGCCGGGTGGCATTGGAAGCCCGGGTATTGAGCGGATTGGAGTATTATTACGGCGGCCATTGTGCCGTGATTGTCATCCCCTCCGCGCTTCGGGAAGAATTTGGTGTGGACGACAGCGAACTGGATGGCCTTTCCTCCATCCCCCGGAAAATCGAAGGGGTTTGGGTAGGGGTGACCATCCGGGAACAGGAGGGCTGCTGCCGGGTTTCACTGCGGACCACGGCGGAGGCAGATGCCTGTGCCATTTGTGCCGCTTTTGGAGGCGGCGGACATGTGCGGGCATCCGGCTGCACCATTGAAGGAACGCCGCAGCGGGCCAAAGAACTGCTGCTTCGGGAGATTGGCTGTCAGGTATTTTCGGGAATGTCCCCTGAGGCCGGTGAGTGAGGGGAGGTTCCATGACCGACGGTATTATTTGTATCGACAAACCGGAGGGTTTTACCTCCTTTGATGTGGTAGCGAAAACCAGGGGCATCACCAAATGCCGCAAAATCGGCCACGGCGGGACCCTGGACCCCATGGCTACCGGTGTGCTGCCCCTCTTTTTCGGACGGGCGGCCAAGGCGATGTCCCTGATGCCGGTACAGGAAAAACGGTATACTGCTTCCTTCCAGCTGGGGATCGTCACCGACAGTCAGGATCTTTCCGGCACAGTATTGGAAAGATTGCCGGCCCATGTCACCAGAGAGCAGCTGGAGCAGGCCCTCATCCCCATGCGTGGAGAGCAAAAGCAGCTGCCGCCCATGTTTTCCGCTGTTTGGGTGGATGGGCAGCGGCTGTATAATCTGGCCCGTCAGGGCAGGGAAGTGGAGCGCCCTCTGCGGGATGTGGTGATCCATTCTCTGGAGCTGCTGGATTTTGATGAGGAGCGTCAGACCGGCGTAGTGGATATCCGCTGCTCCAAGGGGACCTATGTGCGAACCATCTGTCATGATATTGGACAGACTCTGGGCTGCGGAGCGGCATTGTCGGCTCTGCGGCGCACCGAGACACTGGGCTATGGCATTCAGTGCTGCCATACGCTGGATCAGCTCCAGCAGCTGGCGGACGAGGGGCGGCTGGATGAGGTGACGCTGCCGGTGGAGAGCGCTTTTACAGCTTATCCCCGGATTTATCTGTCTCCCAAGCAGGCGGGAATGTTCCTCAACGGCGTTCGTTTGGATACCAAGCGTATCCGTTGTCCCGCTCAGGAAGATATGGTGCGGGTGATGGCGGATGGAAAGTTTTTGGGTCTGGCCCGGATCGACCGCCAGGCAGAAGAGCTGATCATCGTAAAGCTGTTTGTGCTGGAGCAGGAATAAAAGCGGCTGAAATTATAGAAAGCCGTGATTTTCTGTGGAGAGCGCAGCGCCGGCGCGCCGGGAGTGCCTGATCATTTCTTTGTCGTTAAACGCAAAGGCCCGCACAAGGGCAGGGAGGTTTATCCTTGATACGTTCACAAGATATCACCCAGCAGCGGCAGCAGGAAGCCGCAGTCGCACTGGGCTTTTTTGACGGGGTCCATTTGGGTCACCGGGCCGTCATCGGCGCGGCGATTGAAGAGGGGCGTAAACGGGGGCTTGCGTCCCGGGTATTTACCTTTGATCCGGCAGGGGACAAGCCTGCCTCCAAAAATGCCCTCACCCTTCTCCAAACCGAGGAGCAGAAGGACCGGGTTCTGGAGGCTATGGGAGCAGATGAAGTGGTATGTCCGCCCTTTTCCAGCTTCAAGAATCTGTCTCCGGAAGATTTTTTTCATCATTTGCTGATGGATACCCTGAGGGCCAGAGTACTTACCTGTGGTGAAAATTACCGCTTTGGTCATTTTGCCGCCGCAGGGGTTGACCAGCTGCGGGAAATGTGCTGCCAGGCAGGTGTACAGCTGGTGGTGGTGCCTCCGGTAACGCTGGATGGAGAGATGATTTCTTCCACCCGGATCCGGCAGGCGCTGCGTGACGGCGATGTGGAGCTGGCAAACCGGATGCTGGGGGCGCCCTTTACGCTGGAGGCTCCGGTTGTTCACGGCAAGCAATGGGGACGTACAGTTTCCTGTCCCACCATTAATCAGCTGTTTCCGGAGGGCTTTACTGTTCCACGGTATGGCGTATACGCCGCAGAGGTGATGGTGGATGGCCGTCGGTATCGGGGCGTGACCAATATCGGCGTCAAGCCCACCATGCAGGACAATTATCTCACCTGTGAAACCTATCTGCTGGATTTCAGCGGTGATTTATATGAGAAAACTGTGGGGGTATCGCTGATTCATTTTCTGCGGCCGGAAACCAGGTTTTCTTCAGCGGCGGAGTTATCGGAGCAGATCCACAGGGACATTCGTCAGGTGGAGCAAGCTTTGCCGGCAGGCTGCTGACAGAGGTTGAAAGGGCAGCCGGTTGTTTTTAGAGGAGTTGGAGATTCGGGATAAAAGTCAGGTGCGTGTCCTGATTTTTACCATATTTGATTCAGGGCATGCTGTTATGGGAGATGCCCGCAATCTGAATACGCAAAGGAGCATCCGTAATGAAAAAGAACAAGCATCATTCTGTTGAGTTCAAGCGTACTGAGGCAAAAGACACTTCCGCACTTTCCAAAGCGAAGATGAAAAAAACCATTATCGTTGTAGTGGTGATCATCGCGGTGATCGTTGTGGCGGCTTTGATCGATCATTCCATCCGTCATCCCCGGACCCAGGATGAAACTGACGCCATGAATCAGATTTTTGGACAGGGCGTAATCTCCAACAATCCCGAAATCGAATATGATACTCCTGTCACCATCAATGTTCTGGAAATGGAGACTATCGATGGGAAAGACTATTATCCTGTAGAGGTCATCGCCGGAGATGAAGGCAGCGAAAAGCTGTATGGTCCTTATTATGTGCGTCTGAGCGATTCCCGCATCTTCCTCAAGGACAGCACCACCGGCCAGCTGGTTCCCTACGGCGTATAACAACAGGCAGATCCGGTTTTCCGCTATGCCTTGGGGAAAAGGAAAAGTTTTCCCTTTCTTCCATCGGCAGCTCTTTACATTGGCGGTATCTTATGCTATAATACCGTATTGTGAACTGCGCTTCGCAGTTTGTGACATCGACCGCTTCTCAGCCGGAGGGAAAAGCCCCTGCCCGGGGATCTTCACCCGCCTCCCGCTTGGATGCCGGCGAAATATCAAATGAGGTGAAAGATATGATCGCAAAAGAGACAAAAACTGAAATCATTACCAAGTATGCCACCCATGAGGGCGACACCGGTTCTCCCGAGGTACAGATTGCTGTCCTCAGCGCCCGCATCAATGAGCTGACCGAGCACCTGAAGGTTCACAAGAAGGACCATCACTCCCGCCGCGGTCTGCTGAAGATGGTTGGTCACAGAAGAAACCTGCTCAACTACCTCCAGAAGAAGGACATTGAGCGGTATCGTGCCATCGTTGCCAAGCTGGGTCTGCGTAAGTAAACAGTTTTTTGCCGGAAGGCAGGCGGGCGTTTGTCCTGCCTGCCTTCTGCCTGCATAATGCGGACCTGCCGCGGCAGGCAGGGCAAGGGCCATTTCCCGGCGGAAGGTTCCGCCATGAACGACTTCCGGTGGGGTGCTTCAGTGTTCAGCAGTGAATCGAGAGCCTGTTTTGTGTAACAGGAGCTGGATTAATTGCTTAACACAGCAGTATCCGCCGGAAAACCGAGGCTGCGGTAATCAGCCAGAAGTGTAGACTGGAGGAAACTGTCATGTTTGAAAATTTCCGAGTGTTCGAAACCGAATTCGCAGGAAAAAAGATCTCCTTCGAGACCGGTAAAATGTGCTGCCTGGCCAATGGCTCTGTGCTGGTGCGTTATGGCGAGACCACTGTGCTGGTCAACGCCACCGCTTCCGCCAAGCCTCGTGACGGCATTGATTTTCTGCCCCTTTCTGTAGATTTTGAGGAAAAGCTGTATTCTGTGGGCAAGATCCCCGGCTCCTTCCTCAAGAGAGAGGGCCGTCCCACCGATAAAGCGATCCTCTGCTCCCGTCTGGTGGACCGTCCCATCCGTCCCCTGTTCCCCAAGGACATGAGAAACGATGTATCCGTTGTGATGACCGTTCTGTCTGTGGATCCTGACTGCCTGCCGGAGATCGCCGGTATGCTGGGCGCTTCCTTTGCCCTGTCCATTTCCGACATTCCGTGGAACGGACCTATCGCCGGCATCAATGTGGGCCTGGTGGATGGCGAGATCATCCTCTGCCCCAATGCTGAGCAGCGGGCCAAGAGCGACCTGAACCTGACTGTGGCCGCCACTGAGAAAAAGGTGTGCATGATCGAGGCGGGCGCCAACGAGGTGGACGATGACACCATGCTGGAAGCCATCATGAAGGGCTTTGAGGAAGCCAAGAAGATGGTCATGTTCATCAAGGGCGTGCAGGCTGAGATCGGCAAGCCCAAGTTTGAGTTCCCCTCTCAGGAGGTAGATCCCGATCTGTTCGCGGCAATCAAGGAGTTCGCCGAGGACCGTGTGAAGGAAGCTCTGGACACCAACGACAAGAATGTTCGGGAAGCCCGTCTGGCTCCTATCGTGGCGGATATCCACGAAAAGTTTGACGAAACCCATCCTGAGCAGATCGCCATGATCGACGAATGCATCTACAAGCTGCAAAAATATATCGTCCGCCGCTGGCTGCTGGATGAGCAGAAGCGCGTGGACGGCAGAGGTATGGATGAGATCCGTCCTCTGGCCGCTGAAGTGGGCCTCATTCCCCGTGTACACGGCAGCGGTATGTTCACCCGCGGCCAGACCCAGGTGCTGACTATCGCCACCCTGGGCACCATCCGGGAAGCCCAGATGCTGGACGGCATCGACGGCGAGACCACCAAGCGCTATATGCATCAGTACAACTTCCCCTCCTACTCGGTGGGTGAGACCCGTCCCAGCAGAGGCCCCGGCCGTCGTGAGATCGGCCACGGCGCTCTGGCGGAGCGTGCTCTGGAGCCTGTGATTCCTTCCGTTGAGGAGTTCCCCTATGCCATCCGTATGGTTTCCGAGGTTCTTTCCTCCAATGGTTCCACCTCTCAGGGCTCCATCTGCGGCTCCACTCTGGCGCTGATGGATGCCGGCGTGCCCATCAAGGCTCCTGTTGCCGGTATTTCCTGCGGCCTGATCACCGAGGGTGACCGCTGGATGACCATGGTGGATATCCAGGGCCTGGAGGACTTCTTCGGCGATATGGACTTCAAGGTGGGCGGTACTCACAAGGGTATCACCGCCATCCAGATGGATCTGAAGATCGACGGTCTTACTCCTGAGATCATCAAGGAGGCCTTTGCCAAGACCCACAAGGCCCGGGATTACATCCTGGATGAGATCATGCTCAAGGCGATTCCCGAGGTTCGTCCCGAGCTGTCCAAATATGCCCCCAAGATGCTCACCATGACCATCGATCCCGATAAGATTCGCGAGGTGATCGGTTCCGGCGGTAAGGTGATCCAGAAGATCTGCGCTGAGTGCGATGTCAAGATCGACATTGAGGACGACGGTCATGTGTTTGTTTCCGCCATCGATATGGACAATGCCCGCCGCGCTGTCACCGTCATTGAGACCATCGTCAATGATCCTGAGGTGGGCGCCATCTACAAGGGCGTTGTCACCCGTCTGATGACCTTCGGCGCTTTCGTGGAGATCGCCCCCGGCAAGGAGGGCCTGGTCCACATCTCCAAGCTGGACAGCAAGCGTGTGGAGAAGGTGGAGGATGTGGTCGCCGTTGGTGACGAGATCCTGGTAATGGTCAGTGAGATCGATCAGCAGGGCCGCATCAATCTCTCCCGCAAGGATGCCATTGCCGCCATGGAGGCCAGAAAGCATCAGTAATCAGTAACATGGACGCCGGCGAGACGGCCGACGCCTTTCCCTCCGGGGACAAAAACGGAACAAGGAAAGCGAAACGGCAACGTCTCAGACTTTGGGCTTCCAGGGTCTGGGACGTTTTCTTGCTGAGGATTTCAGCGCGGCTCCCACAGGATGAAGAATGAATAAATAACAAACATTTTGTCGTGGAACTTGTGAGTTGGGCTGGATTCTGTTACAATGTATGATAACATCCGGCATTCCGGGTGTTGCTCCGGCGGCGAGAAGCCGGAAATCAATAAATTTAAAAAAGAAAGTGGAGTTGGTTTTTTCTTGGGCAGTATGGACTTATCAACCATCATTATCGTGATCCTGTTGCTGGCGGCTTCCGCCTTTTTCTCCGCCAGTGAGACGGCTTTTTCTTCCGTCAATCTCCTGCGTCTGAAAAACATGGCCGAGGAGGGCAATCAGAAGGCGCGTACCGCAACAAAGATCGCGGCTGAGTTTGATAAGATGCTTTCTACCATTCTGATCGGTAATAACCTGGTGAATATCGCCATTTCCTCTTTGGTGACTGTGATTGCCACCACCTATTTCGGCGGCAGCGGTGTGGCGATCGCCACCGGTGTGGCCGCGATTCTGATTTTGACTTTCGGCGAAATCATGCCGAAAAGCCTGGCGAAGGAAAACAGTGAGACGGTTGTGCTGTTTACAGCGCCTATTCTTCATTTTCTGATGAAGATCTTTACCCCCATCAGTTTTATTTTCATCAAGCTTCGCGGCCTGTTCAGCAAGGGGGATCAAAATGGCAAGCAGCCCACCATTACCGAGCAGGAACTGCTGTATATGCTCAATACCATTGAGCAGGAGGGTGTGCTGGAGAGCCAGGAAAAGGATCTGGTCCAGTCGGCGCTGGAGTTTGACGAGACCACCGTTCAGGAGATCCTTACCCCCCGGGTGAATCTGGTGGCCTTTGATATCGAGGACAGTCAGGAAGAAATTCTGAAGATCATCACTACCGAACGTTATTCCAGAATCCCTGTTTATGAGGAAACCATCGATAATATCGTTGGACTGGTTCAGTCCCGGGATATTCTGGAGGAGATGCTCCAGGGGAAAAAGGCTGATCTGCGCAAGCTGATGACCGATGTGATGTTTATCCATCGCACCATGAAAATTTCCAAGCTGCTGGGTGAGTTTCAAAAGAAAAAGAGCCATCTGGCTGTGGTCATCGATGACTACGGCGGTACCCTGGGCATTGTCACCATGGAGGACTTGCTGGAAGAGCTGGTGGGTGAGATTTGGGACGAGGATGACGAAGTAGTCACGGAGCTGACCAATCTGGGAGACAATACCTACCTGGTCAGCGGCGATATGAATATTCACGAGTTCTTTGACGAGATTGGTTACGCGCCCAAGGGCTTTGACAGCAGCTACAACACCATGAACGGCTGGGCGCTGGAGCAGCTGGAGCATATTCCTCAGGTGGGCGAGAGCTTTACTTATGCCGGGCTGACAGTTACGGTGAAGGAAATGGATGACCAGCGGGTGACAAAGCTGCTGGTGAAGCGGGAAATAGCGGAGCCGATGGAAGAGGAATAAGGCTGCGGAAGCAGGCCATGGGGAAAAAATCTATTCTGGGAACAGATGGCTCCTTCTTGCTTTCGGAAGCGGGAGCAGAGATTCTGAATTTATTTCTGCGAAAACTTTTCTCTTAGGACCGGCACCTGTGTGATTCCTTATTTCAGAGAAGCAACTACACAAAGCAAAGGAAGCTGTGGCAATGGAAATCCAAAATGCTCATCGGGTAGTGGTTAAGGTAGGCACTTCCACATTGACCCATAAAACAGGACATATCAATATCCGCCTGATGGAACGGCTGGTGAAGGTACTGGCTGACCTGAAAAATCAAGGCTTGGAGCTGGTGCTGGTCACTTCGGGAGCCATAGGCGTCGGTGTGGGAAAGCTGGGACTGCCTTCCAGACCATCGGATATCCCAGGCAAGCAGGCTGCGGCCGCGGTAGGCCAATGCGAGCTGATGTATTTATATGATAAATATTTTTCCGAATACAATCATACGGTAGCGCAGGTGCTTTTGACCCGCTATTCTCTGGCCAAAGAGGATGGGGAAGAAAATGTCCACAACACCTTTGAGGCGCTGCTGAGAATGGGTGCGATCCCTGTTGTCAACGAAAATGACACCGTAGCTACCGATGAGATCCGCTTTGGCGACAATGATACTCTTTCCGCCTATGTGGCCCGGTTTATTTCCGCCGACAGTCTGGTGCTGCTCACTGATATTGACGGACTGTACACGGCCAATCCGGCGCTGGACCCCAACGCCACACTGGTGACTGAGGTGACAGAGGTGGATGATCAGCTGATGGAAACAGCAGGAGGCGCAGGCAGCAGCCTGGGTACCGGCGGCATGGTCACAAAGCTTCAGGCGGCACGGATCGCCACCCAGGCAGGGACGGATATGTATATCATTAATGGCAAAAATCCGGAGGGCCTGTATGATTTGTTGGAAGGCAAACAGGTGGGGACCCATTTTGCAGCCTGCGCGGCTATGAGCTGATAGGAAAGGAGCGGGGCAGATGGATGCCAAGGAAGCAATGAAACTGCTGGGACAGCGGGCCAAAGCCGCATCCCGGCAGCTGATGATTACCGGTTCTGCGGCGAAGGACCGGGCTCTGCGGCAGATCGCGGAGGATCTGCTGATCCATCAGGAGGAGATTCTGGCTGCCAACCGGCAGGACCTGGACAACGGAGAAGCCAACGGCATCCGTCCGGTGATGCTGGACCGTCTTCGCCTGACAAAGGAGCGGCTGGAAAGCATTGCCGCCAGTGTGCGCGAAGTAGCGGCGCTCCCTGATCCTGTGGGAGAGGTGCTGGATGGCAGTGTCCGTCCCAACGGACTGGAGATCCAAAAGGTGCGGGTCCCCATGGGGGTCATCGGCATTATTTATGAATCCCGGCCCAATGTGACAGTAGACGCGGCGGCTCTCTGCCTGAAATCAGGTAATGCCTGTATTCTTCGGGGCGGTAAGGAAGCTATTGCCACCAACACCGCTTTGGCTCATGTGATGGGCCGGTCCCTGGAAAAGGCGGGACTGCCTGGGGATTCTGTGCTGCTGGTGGAGGATACTTCCCGGGAGTGTGCCAGGGAGATGATGCGCCTCAATGGTCTGATCGATGTGCTCATTCCCCGGGGCGGCGGCGGCCTGATCCGATCTGTGGTGGAAAACGCCACCGTTCCGGTGATCCAGACGGGCGAGGGCAATTGCCATATTTATGTGGATAGCCCCTGCGATCTGGAAATGGCGATACAGGTGACAGTCAACGCCAAATGTTCCCGGCCCTCGGTGTGCAACGCAGCTGAGACGCTGCTGGTCCATCGGGATGTGGCGGAGGCATTCCTGCCCCGGTGCAAAAAGGAGCTGGACCGGTATCATACCCAGCTGCGGGGCTGTTCCGAGACCTGCCGTATTCTGGGGGAGGATGTGATCCCCGCCACAGAGGAGGATTACGCCACCGAGTATAACGACTATATTTTGGCGGTGCGGGTGGTAGACAGCCTGGAACAGGCCATGGAGCATATTGCCCGGTATTCCACCGGCCACTCTGAAGCTATTCTCACCAGTGATTACAGCCACAGCCGGAAATTTACCGCCGGTGTGGATGCGGCTGCGGTTTATGTCAACGCTTCCACCCGCTTCACTGATGGTGGGGAGTTCGGCCTGGGGGCGGAGATCGGTATTTCCACCCAGAAGCTGCACGCCCGGGGGCCTATGGGCCTGCGGGAGCTGACCACCGTCAAATATCTTGTTCTGGGCAGCGGACAAATCCGCTGAGCCTGATGAACAAAGGAGGTTCCCATGAGTTCCAACGCATCCAACAAAAGCAGACGCAATCGTTATGCCGCACCCATCGGCGGGGTGTTCATCATCCTGTGTATCGTGGGCTTTTTCACCGTGGTGGCGGCTTGTTTCAATCTTACCCGCAGCATTTTGGATAATTCCAGCCAGAAGCAGGAGTATGAGGAAATGCTGCTGCCGGTGGTCATGTTTGACCCGCCTCCCTTTGAGGACCCGGTGAATCTGCGGGATACCGATCTGCTCCAGTACAGCATCTGGGCTACTGTTTTAGGGGAAAAGCGAGATACTTATGAATATGATGATGACCTTTCCCTGGTGGTCCCTTCCAGCGATGTGGACATGACAGCCTATCATCTGTTTGGGCCTGATGTCACCCTCAAGCATGATTCCTTTGGTGACTATGAGATCAGCTATTATTATGAGGAAGCTACAAAATCCTATCATGTGCCGGTAACGACAATGACCGGATTTTACATTCCCAGTGTGGAAGAGATCGTCAAAAAGGGTGATGTGATCCAGCTGAAGGTAGGCTATATCCCTCCCAACAACGCCTTGAATGTGGATTTCAGCGGCAAGGGCAACAGTGAACCTGCCCCGGATAAATATATGACCTATGAACTGCATAAGGGTAAAGATGGTTACTATTTGTATGCCATCAAGGATGTGGAAGGAGCCACATTCCTCACCGGCAGCGATGCAGTGCTTCCTGACGATCTGCTGGCGCAGTCGGAGACCGGAGATGCCGCAATGCCCGAGGATCCCACCGTTTCTGATCCCGGCAGCAGCCTGACGGAGGACGGCAGTTCCTCAGACGGTGAGGAGAGCGCCGCCGAAAATGAAGAGGAAACCGAAGAGGAAAGCGGCGAAGGCGAGGAGGAATCCTCAGAGGCAGAGGAACAGTCTGATTCTTCTGAAGATGAGGAGAGTGAAGATGGTTCCTCGGAATCGGTATTTTCCGGTCCTGTAGAGGGCTGACAGCCATTTTACGGAGGCTATGAGAAGAAATCTCAAAGTTCTCCCAGCTTTCAAAATGACCCTATAAATTGCACAAACGCCATGAAAGGAGCAGATTCTTTCATGGCGTTTGTATATATACAGAATGGTGGAAGAGGAAGGAGACGAACAGAAAATATTTTCGCTTTGCCCTCTGTGCCTCTTTACAAAAGGACAAAAAAAGAGTAGAATCTGATTTATAATTATTCGATAAAAAAGAATAACTAATCATTATATTCAGGAAAGAATGTGACGGAAATGATAAAACCCAGAAAAGCTGCCATTGTTGGCATTGGTCATGTGGGCAGCCATGTGGCGTCTGCGCTGGTGACCCAGGGATTGGTCAGCGAATTGGTACTTATTGATACGGACCGGGCCAAGGCGGAAGCCCATGGAGCGGATCTGGCGGATACCATCTGCTGGATGCCCCATTCAGCCCGGGTGTGGGCGGGAGATTACAGTGACTGTGCCGACGCGGAGCTGATGATCATCTCGGCCAGCGGTCCCATTTTTAAAGAGGATCGTTTGGAGGAGCTGGCGGGCAGTCTGGATACCATGGATGAGATTGCGCCCCATATTCTGGAATGCGGCTTCCAGGGACTGATCATGGTTATCACCAATCCTGTGGATGTGGTGGCTTCCTATCTGCGGCGGAAACTGGGCTTTGGACCGGACCGCGTTTTTGGCAGCGGTACCACCTTGGATTCCGGTCGTCTGCGGCGGAATATCGCCCAGGCTTTGGGTGTATCTCCCATGAGTGTGGAGGCCTGGGTGCTGGGGGAGCATGGGGATTCTCAGATGATTCCCTGGAGCCGGGTCACAGTAGGGGGACAGCCGTTGGAGCTGGCGCCGGGAGGAAAGGAACTGGACCGGCAGGAGATTTGGGAAAAAACCATGAAAGCGGGCTGGAACATCGTTTTGGGCAAAGGCTCCACCGAGTTTGGTATTGGGGCTGCCGCGGCGCAGATCGTTCGGGCCATCTTTTTTGATGAGAAGCGGATTTTGCCGGTATCGGTGCTGCTGGATGGGGTCTGCGGACAGCAGGGTATCCATGCCAGTGTTCCGGTATGCCTTGGCGCTGGGGGACCGGAGCGCATCTGTATGCCCATCATGGCGCAGGAGGAAGAGCAGGCATTTATTCATTCCTGTGAGCGCCTGCGGGAGTTTGAACCTGCGCTCATCAACCGCTGAGAGAAAAGGGAGGAAAAAATCATGCGTTCACCGCTTATTGCCCGCCGCTACTGGGATGAGGAGCTCAATCCCATGATGACGGTGTTTGCCAGTAAGGGAAAATATGATGATGTCATTGATTTGAGCATCGGGGACCCGGATATTCCCACCCCGCCGGGAATTATCGAAGCAGCCTTTGCCGATGCCCGCCTGGGCCATACCAAATATACCGATCCCAGAGGTTATCTGGAACTGCGGGAAGAAATCTGCCGCTTTTATGGGGAGGAGTACGGGGTACCGGTGACCCCGGACCGGGTGTTCGTCACCGCTTCCGGCTGCGCGGCCATGTATCTGGTGCTCCAGGCCATCCTCAACGAAGGGGAGGAAGTGATCATCCCTGAGCCTTACTTCTCCATTTATCCCGATCAGGTGCGTCTGTGCGGCGGTGTACCGGTAACGCTTCCCACCTACCAGTCGGAAGGGTTCCGCATTGATATTCCCCGTCTGGAACAGCTGCTCACCCCCAAAACCCGGGCTATCATCCTTAACAGCCCCAACAATCCCAGCGGCGCCTGCCTCACCACAGAGAATATGGAGGAGATTGCGGCTTTCTGCAAGGCCCACGATGTGCTGGTGCTGGCGGATGATATTTACACCAACTTCTGCTATCAGCAGCCCTTCACCCCAATTTTGGCTTTGCCGGGGATGGCGGAACGGACGGTAGTGATCAACAGTTTTTCCAAGAACTTTATTATGACCGGCTTCCGGATCGGCAATATTGTCGCTCCCCCGGAGATTGCTTCCACTGTCCAGCGGATCAACGAGAGCGTTATTTACTGTGCTCCTTCCATTTCTCAGCGGGCAGCTCTGTGGGCGCTGCGCCACCGCAGTGAGATTGAACCGGAGATTCTGGAAATTTTCCGCCGCCGGATCACCTCTGCCGCCGGGCAGATGAACGCCATGAACAAGATGTCGGTGCTGCCCCCTCAGGGAAGTATCTACCTGTTTCCGGATGTTTCCGCCACAGGATTAAGCAGTATGGAGGTGTGCCGCCGGCTGCTGGATGAAGCCCATGTCCTCACCCTGCCTGGTATCGCCTTTGGTGCCTCGGGAGAAGGACATCTGCGTATCGCCTGCACCGTATCGGAGGAGCGTATGACCGAGGCTTTGGAACGGGTCCGCCGTACCGGTCTGATGGATTGACCATTTTTTCTGACCATCATAAAGAAACAGCGTTGTCGCCCCGGTTTCAAGCCGGAGTGGACAGCGCTGTTTTTGGTATCTTTTTCAGTGAAACATGGCAAGAAGGTGCGGCGGGATTTTTGTGTATGGAGCCGTCCCGCTTTATAGGCTGCAGTCAAGATCATTTTTTCCAGATTTGGATGGCGCTGAGCAGCAGGTTAACGATCCCCAAAGCAAAGGTGATCCAGATGGCTTTGGCAAAGGCAAAAAAGAATGTTCCCCTGGTCCAGCTGCTTCCAAATACCCCGAAGGTGGACTGAAGGATGCTGTAGGAGGGGATGCCGTCCTGGAACTCCGGGATGAGGGTGTACAGAACATTCAGCCCCAGATCGATGGAAACAAAAAGGGAAAGGGCCAAAGCAGCCAGGAAAAAAATACGGATGGCTTTTAGTTTCAATATCAGCACGTCCTTTCTGATGTTTTGAGAGATTGATTTCACCTGTTAAAATAACGACGAAAAAGGGACATATATTTGTACATACATCGGTTTTATTCTGCACAAATTCGAGAGGATTTGTTTACAGGGAATTTACTTGCAGGTTTTTGGGTGATGTGCTATGATTTAGGCGTTGAAAGTTAGGCAACATGATGAAAGGAGAATTTGCCATGGAAACTTTACGCAGTAAAAAAGGCTTTATTTGCGATATGGATGGCGTGATTTATCACGGAAATCGTCTTCTTCCCGGTGTTCGGGAATTTGTACAGTGGCTTTATGCAGAAGATAAGCGCTTTTTGTTCCTGACCAATTCCAGTGAGCGTTCTCCCAGGGAATTGCAGCAGAAACTGGCCCGGATGGGGCTGGAAGTGGATGAAAGCCATTTCTATACAAGCGCTTTGGCTACCG
The DNA here is from genome assembly GCF_900104675.1 of Angelakisella massiliensis. Lineage (GTDB taxonomy): Bacteria > Bacillota > Clostridia > Oscillospirales > Ruminococcaceae > Angelakisella > Angelakisella massiliensis. Next base: position 1,838,173 of record NZ_LT629945.1, read on the forward strand.
CCCGGTTTATCAGCAGTCAGGCGCCAGGATGCAGCGCCTATGTGGTGGGCGGCCCCGGCTTGGTCAATGCCCTCTATGAGGCGGGCATCACCATGAACGATGTCAATCCTGATTATGTGGTGGTGGGGGAGACCCAGAACTACCATTACGATAACATTGTCAAGGCGGTGGAACTGGTGCGCAAGGGCGCCCGTCTCATCGGCACCAATACCGATTTGACCGGTCCCACCGAGAACGGCATCGTTCCCGCCTGCCGTGCGCTGGTGGCGCCCATTGAGCTTGCCACCGGCAAGTCCGCTTATTTTGTAGGTAAGCCCAACCCTCTGATGATGCGTACCGGACTGCGGATGCTGGGGGTCCACTCCGCCGAAGCGGTGATGATCGGCGACCGGATGGACACCGATATGATCGCTGGTATCGAAACCGGCCTGGACACGGTGCTGGTCCTCTCCGGCGTCACCACCAGGGAGGAGATTGAAAGCTACCCCTACCGCCCCCGTCTGGTGCTGGACGGCGTGGGAGATATCCCTCCTCACGATCAGGAACAAGCCCAGTAAAAGAAACCGTCCTCCGACGGGCCGAGATTGCTGTAAAAAAGACTGTGCCGGTTTTGTATCAGATTCCGGTATGGTCTTTTTTGCTGTTGAGCAAAGCGGATAATTCCTCCGGTTGGGGCTGCCAACGGCATTTCTCCAGATCCACCCGGCCGTTTCCTAAAAAAGGGATGCCTTCCTTTTTCAGGAGCGCAGCCTGTTCAGGCCAATGGGGCGCGGTGCGTCCATCGGAAGCCACCACCCGATGACAGGGGAGATGAAGAAAAGCGGGAGCACGGCTCATGGCCTGTCCCACCATTCTGGCCCGCCGGGGATAGCCCAGCATTGCTGCCAGCTGCCCATAGCTGACAGCTTTTCCTTTTGGAATGAGAGCTGTCAGTCCATAGACTTGCCAGAAAAAATCCTCCCGGGCCAAAAAAATCCCTTCTTTCTCCATACTTTTCTTTATCATATCATGGTAGAGGAAAGGCCGCAATAAGCAATAAAGGAATACAGGGAGCCTTCCGCGCGAAGCGAAAAGCCCCCTGTATTCTTGTATGAGATCAATGTTTAAGAAGAACTCAGCTGAGATAATCGATGATGCTGTCGCCAATGGCATTGGCGGTGTCAAAAATACCCCGTTTGCTGCACATATTGTCATACTCCTGGGGATGGCTGATAAAGCCCATTTCCAGCAGAACAGCAGGGGAGAGGGTACTGAGGGTCACACGGAAGTAATTCCATTTCTCTCTCCGGTCGGTGCGTCCCGTACCGGCAGCCACATAGCTGGAAAGAATGTCGGCAAAGCTCTTGGAACGGCTCTCGTAATAATAGGCCTCCACACCGGTGGCCCGCAGGCCGTTGCCTGCCACACTGTTGCAGTGGAGAGAGAGGAACAGGTCGGCCTTTTCATCCTGAGAAGCCTGCATCCGGTCCACAGCGCTGCTCTTGGTGTCCTTCTTTTCCGGCATCAGCACAGTGGCGCCCAGGGATTCCAGCCGTTTTTTCACCGCCAGGGCAGTTGCGTAAGTAATATCCTTTTCCACCGGTCCCATCAGCTTGGCGGTGCCGAAAGCGCCGGGGTCGGTGCCGCCGTGTCCCGCATCCAGTCCCACAATGATGCCCTCCAGAGGACGGCTGGGATTACCGGTCAGCTCCGGTTTGTATTTACAGTAGAGGGTGGTCACGCCGTCCTCATATTCCAGCACATAGCCCCAAAGGGTTTTGTCAGGGGCAATGGAAAATTCCAGAATCACACTGTCTGTCCCCTCAGAGATGGAAACATCAGTAAAAATATTGCTGTTTGCCACCGGGATACTGTCGATACCGGCGGTGTTGTGCAGCTCCACATGAAGTACGCCGTTGCGCTGCCAGGTGGTGGCAATGGGATTGCCGGTACCATGGAAGATGTATCGCTCCCCATAAACAGTGCTGCTGAAAGTGACGTCGGACACTTGGTTGTGGGCGGAACCGACGCCATAGGGGAGAACGTTTTCCTTCACCACCCAGCCTCCCATAGCAAGCTCATAGCGCAGTTCATTTTGTCCCACCACTTCGGCAACAGCGCCGATTTTGGCAGTGGTGACAAAGTTGGAGGTAGTGGTGCCGTCAGCGAAGACGGGAACGGAGGTATCCCGCATCTCAATGAGGAGTGTTTCCCCTTCGGGATAAGCGTACAGGCTTTCCGCAGAGGTAAAGCTTTTGGTGGAACCATTCCAGGTCATGGTATAGGTGACCACACCCAGTTTCACCAGATCATTCACAGCGCCAATGCGAACCTCACCCTTGAAACGGGCAGGAACCCCTTCCACCGCTGTGGCAGCCACCTGTTCCAGCTGGATGTGAGCGCCTGCCACCGAAGCGGTCACCTGCGCGCCGGATGGGGCCACACAGCTAAGGGTGACAGTGGACCCCGCCTCATGAGCGCTTTTGTAGGAGGGGAACATGGAGGTGATGGTGTCCGTGGTAGTCACCGAACTGGCAGAGCTTTTGGTGATGACCACCGTTTCCTCCTGCCCGCCCTGGGCAAAGGTAAAAACATTCTCACCGGAGGAAAGGGTGACATAGACGCCGAAACTTCCGAAAATGCCCCGACCGGTCACTTCCTCCCCGTTGAGGGTCAGTGTCTGGTTGGGATCACTGGTGCCGGTAATATAATAAGCGTCCGATGTGGTGGTAATGTCTCCAGAGGGTCCGGTAACAGCCAGCTCCTGAGGGACATAGGTATCCACATGACTGGTGATGGCTTCAAAATCATCATACTGACGCAGCTGGGCTGACGCTGTCACCACGGGGGAAGAAAGGGGCATGGCCAGTGCCGCTGCAAGAGCCAAGGATAAGGTTTTGGAAAAAATCTGTTTCAAGAAGGGGCCTCCTATGGATCTGTCGCTGAAAATATACCTGAAAGGATTCGTTCTTTTTTACCAGTCTACCACAGAATGCGACAGGTAATTGTGAAGAAATCTTTAATTCTGAAAATTTATTAATTTTTTAGCGTTTTTACACAGAAGCTTCAGGAAGATTTTGGAAGCAAAGCCTGAGACAAAGGAAAAATCCTCCAACTTATCCCGCCTCCAGGCTTGGAAGAAAAACAGTGCCCATGATAAAGAGTACCAAATTTATGGTAAATGGACGATGGAAGAAATCAGAATAAAACGTGTCCGCTCAGTGACATATCTGGAAACAGGGAGTGAAATGCGCTGGTGACTTTGGTGCTGGTAAAAGATACATGAACAAGGGAGAATATCTCTGACGGAAAGCGTGTTGGGATAAAAAACGGGCGGCAATACTGGTGTACTGCCGCCTGGTGGGATATTTTTATTGGGCTGTGGGTGAAAATAAAATCGAGTTCTCCTTTCCGGATCTTTCTCTGAGAAAGGTCTTTCAAAGGAGATGGGGGAAGAAATGGGATACCGCCTCAGTCAAAGGATTGCTGCCGCTGGGGGCGCTTTGATGGAAGCCGAAAGCCTTCATCCCCTCTTCGCAGGAAGCGGGAACCACTGGCATCCCCACTGCTTTGAGCATGGGCAGGTCGTTGAAATAATCCCCCAAAGCCAGGGTGTTTTCCAGAGAAAAGCCCTGTCGTGCCGCTGCTTCCTTCAGGGCATTGCCCTTATTGACCCCGGCGGCGTTTATCTCCAGAAAATTGGCGCTGGAATAAGCGGTTTCCAGCTGGTACTGCCGGATAAAATCCTGTTCCCGCAGCCGGGCCAGCATGGCGGGGATACAACCGGATATCATGAATTTGGTGACAGTGTAGGGGGTGGGGTCAAAGTCCGGCGGAACGATCTCAAACTCTTTCGCGCCATCCCCCTCCATATCCCGCAGTTCCTCCTGGAAAAAGGGACGGTTTTCCTTATTGAGATAAAAATAAGATTTGCGGTCGCTGTAGAAGTAGTAGCGCAGACGGTGTTCCAGACACCAGCGCCAAAGCCCTGCCACTGCCGCCACAGGAAGGGGGCGGACCCAAAGAGGACGCTCCTCCATAAAATCATACAGCACAGCGCCGTTGGCGGTGATGGCAGGCAGCTGAATTCCCGCCAGGCGGACATATTCCCGGGTGACGCATTGATGCCGCCCGGTGGCAATGAGGACCGGGATGCCCTTTTCCATCAGTTTGCGGATGGTTTGACGATCCCGAAGGCCCATCTGCCGATTGGCATCCAGCAGGCTGCCATCCAGATCGGTAACAACACATTCCAGTACTCTGTTTTCCACCGAAACGCCTCCCTCTTTATACCTTATTTCAGTTCCACCACCGTCACACCGGCCTCGCCCTCCCCGTAAACGCCGGGACGGAAGGATTTGACGCTCCGGTGCTTCCGCAGATGGTTCTGCACAGCGGTACGCAGCACGCCGGTACCCTTGCCGTGGATGATGGTGATGGTATTCAGGCCCATCATCAGGGATTGGTCGATGAACCGGTCCACCTCCATGATTCCCTCGTCTGAGGCCATACCCCGGATATCCAGTTCGGTTTTGGCGCTGGCCACCGATTTGCTCTGGCTGGGCTGGATGCGCCTGTGGTTGTTGAAGGTGACCTTCCGGCCATTATCCTCCACCAGCCGCAGTCGGTCCTTCTTTACCTTGGTTTTCAGGATGCCCGCCTGAATCAGGTAGTTTCCGCTGCCGTCCGGCCCGGAGATAACGGTCCCTTCGGTGTTGATATCAGTGATAAGCACAGTGTCGCCGGATTTGATAGCTCTGGGGGGCGTATATTTTTCCTCCCGGCGGGTGGCTACAGGGTCCGCCAGATCCCGAAGCTTTTCCACACGGCCCTTGTAACCGCTGCGCACCTTGCCCACCTGCTGGGAGAAGTCCTCTTTGTCCTTCTGCTTTTTCAGCTCCTCCAGCTCGTTGAGCAGGGCGTCAGTCTGGCTCTTGACCCGTTCCACCAGGGTCTGGGCTTCCTCCCGGGCCTTGGCCATCTGAGCATCCATTTCCTTCTGCAGCCGCTTTTTCTCCTGTTCCAGCTGCTGCCGGATATACTCCGCCTGCTGCCGGTTGGACATGGCGGCGGATTGCTCCTTCTCCAGCTTCTGCCGGGTGGCCTCCAGCTGGTCCACCACATCCTCAAAGCGGGCGCTGTCGGTGTTCACCAGTTCCCGGGCCCGGTCAATGACCTCCTGGGGCAGCCCCAGGCGCTGGCTGATGGCGAAGGCGTTGCTTCGGCCCGGTACGCCGATGAGCAGCCGGTAGGTGGGGGAGAGGGTCTCCACGTCGAACTCGCAGCTGCCGTTCTCCACCCCCGGAGTGGTCAGGGCGTACATTTTGATTTCGGCATAGTGGGTGGTAGCCGCCACCAGCGCACCTTTCTGCCGGAAGTTTTCGATAATGGACACCGCCAGCGCCGCCCCTTCCACAGGATCGGTTCCGGCCCCCAGCTCATCCACCAGCACCAGACTGTTCTGGTCGGCGGCAGAGAGGATGGAAATGATATTGGTAATGTGGGCGGAGAAGGTGGACAGGCTCTGTTCAATGCTCTGCTCGTCCCCGATATCCGCCAGCACCCGGTCAAAAACCGGTACACAGCTGTTGTCCGACACTGGCAGCAGCATACCGCAAGCGGCCATGAGGGCCAAAAGCCCCAGTGTTTTGAGGGCCACGGTTTTACCGCCGGTGTTGGGACCGGTGATCACCAGGGTGTCAAAGGTATCCCCCAGGGTGATATCCACCGGCACCACCTTCTTTTTATCAATGAGGGGATGCCGTGCTTTGTTGAGGCGAATGACCCGTTCCTTGCTGATCTGCGGCACCGAGGCTTTCATCTCGTCCGCCAGACGGGACTTGGCAAAAAGCAGGTCCAGCTCCACCAAAGCATCGAAGCTGTCGGCGGTGGGGCCGGCGATGTTCCCCACCATGCCGGAAAGCTCCAGAAGGATTCGGTCGATCTCCTGGCGCTCCTGGCCTTCCAGCATGCGGATCTCGTTGTTGGCATCCACCACCGCCACCGGTTCGATAAAGACAGTGGCGCCGCTGGAGGAAACGTCGTGGACAAGGCCCTTCATCTCATTTTTGCACTCCGCCTTCACCGGTACCACGAAGCGGCCGTCACGGAGGGTAACAATATTTTCCTGAAGGATTTTGGCATATTGAGGGGAACGGATGATGCTGTCCAGCTGCTCCCGGATTTTCAGCTGAGTGCGGCGGATCTTCCGGCGAATATCCCCCAGCTCATGGGAAGCCTCATCCGCCAGTTCATCCTCCGAGAGGATGGCCCGGTCCAGCTCCTGTTCCAGGCTGCGGCAGGGGGTGAGGGCATAGAACAGATCATCCACGTGGGTGGACCCCTCATGCTGTCCCCGCCAGTCCTTGACATTGCGGATGACTTTCAGCCCCCGCCCCCCCTGGATCAGCTGGGGAATGGACAGCCGCCCCCCCCGCGGGGCCCGCCACAGGGCGTCCCGGCAATCCTTGATGCCACCAAGGCCGGGGGTGCCATAGCGGACGGAAAGGCTGTTGATATCGGCGGTTTGGGCGATAGCCTCGCTCACATCCCGCCAGTCGGTCAAAGGCGTCAGTTCCCGGGCTCTGGCGGCGGAAGCTTCGCTGGTGGTTTTGGCCGCCAGCAGCTCCAGCACCTTGTCCAGTTCCAGGGCGCGCATATGTTTATCCAGTGCCATGAGGCGCCTCCTTTTCAAATTTTGCAGGGGTCTGTTCCTTCTGAGGAGGACAGACGGTTTGATAAAAATGAAGGGCCGGAAGCATCCGCTCCACCTGGGCCAGCAGGTAGCTTTCGCACACCCGCCCCAGCTCCGCTGTCCCCTGGTCGGACAGCCGGAAGCGGAACAACCGGTCAAAATCGCTGTAAATGATGTGCCGCATTGCCTGAAACACCCCGGGGCTTAGAGGAATGGGGTCCGGGATATCCTGAGTGCGGCAGCCGGGGCAGCAGATGACCCCCAGCTGGGGAGAAAACAGCACCCCGCCTTCCGGAGGATTGCCGCAGTGGCAGCAGGCCACCAGATCGGGCATATAACCGGACATGGACAGACAGCGCAGTTCGAACAAAGGCTTGAGCAGCCGGGAGGGCATTTTATCCCGTTCCAGCTGGAACAGGGAATTGAGCAGCAGCCGCAGATATCCCTCGTCGCAGTCCAGTTCCGGCACCAGTTCGCAGCAAAGCTGACAGAAATATGTAGCCAGGGAGAGCTTTTCCAGGTCCTGGCGCACCCCAAAGAATACCGCTTCGCTTTCCGCCCGGTCCACCGAGGTCCGGTCCCGGTTCTGGAACAGCTGGAAGTGGGAATAGCATAGAAATTCCGTGGAAGCAAGAAGGCTGCCCCGCAGCTTGCCGGCTCCCCGGGCGTAGGCGGTGATGACCCCCTTATCCCGGGTCAGCAGGGTCAGCAGCCGGTCATGCTCCGCCAGCTTCTTCTCCCGGATGACGACCGCGTCGGTGCTCAGCTGCATGGTTCTCCTCCTCTGCCGGTGGTGTTGCGGTGGTATTTGTTCCCTGGCTGCCCCGATAGAGGAGGTAATCCTCCACCCGTCCGCTTTGCCAAAACCGTTCCCAGGCCCGATCTCTGTCCTCCATTTCCAGCGCTCCTTTCACACAGGCTTGTGTGATTTAATGTGCGCCGGGACACGTTGGATATGAATGGAAATGAGCGGTGAAACTGGCAAAACTTTAGGGCTTGACAAAGAGCGCAGGGAGTAAAAAGGTCCAAAAGCCCCTTTGAAATTTTTGGTGGAAAATCTTCCCGTTCAGGCAAAGGCTGACCGGCAGAAAACAGCACGATCCCGCCTGCTTGCAGCGTTTGCCCATTGGGAAACTCAAAAACGGTGACTTTTCTGACTTTAATTGAAGCCGAAATTGCGGATAAAGCGCTCCTGATTGCGCCAGTCCTCCTTCACCTTGACCCAGCACTGGAGGTTGACCTTGATTCCCAGGAAGGCTTCCATATCCTGCCGGGCTTGGGAGGCGATGGTTTTGAGCATCTGTCCGCCCTTGCCGATGACCATACCCTTGTGGCTCTGGCGCTCGCAGTAGATGACCGCCCGAATATCCACCAGCTCCTGGTTTTCCCGCTCTTTCATCTCTTCGATGGTGACGGCGATGCCGTGGGGCACCTCCTCCTGCATGTTCAGCAACACCTTTTCCCGGATGATTTCGGCGCAGATGACCCGCTCCGGCTGATCGGTGAGGGTATCGTCAGGGAAGAAGTGGGGACCGGGCTGGGCGGCATCCAGGAACAGCTTCATCAGTTCCTCCACCCCGTCGCCGTTGAGGGCGCTGATGGGGACGATGGCCTCAAAGGGATAGGCTTCGCTGAGAAGCTGCATTTTGGGGATCATTTCCTCTTTGTTCTGGAGCAGATCGATCTTGTTGAGCACCGCCACCGCAGGCAGCCGCTGACGGCGGAAGTCCTCCACCAGCTCCATTTCCGCCTTGGTCAGGGCGCCGGTAGGCTCCACCACCAGCACCGCCAGGTCCACATCCGCCACCGAATCGGTGATCTCCTTGAGCATATGCTGGCTCAGAGCGGTTTTGGGCTTGTGGATGCCGGGAGTGTCCAGAAACACCAGCTGAGTTTCCCCCTTGGTCAGCACGCCGGTGATGCGGGTGCGGGTGGTTTGGGGCTTGTTGGTGACGATGGCCACCTTTTCCCCGATCAGGCGGTTGAGCAGGGAGCTTTTGCCCACATTGGGCTTGCCCACCAGGGCGATAAAAGCGGACTTTTCTTCGCCCGCCGGATTGATTTCATGGATGGAAATATTGCTCAAAGCGGTTCTCCTTTTTAATCTTCAGTATCCTTGTGTTCCGTCCGCTGCCGTGAGCAGGGGAGGAAAATGAACAGCGCCGACAAAGCGGCGGCACCCGCCAGCAGAATAACCCGCAGCGGGGAAGCAAGAGCCAGCCGGAACAAAGCCCCCAGCCTGTCCGGACGGCCAAACAGAACGATCCCTACAGCGGCAGCGGTGACAGCGGCCATCAGGACCCCGCCCGCGGCGGCATCCTTGGCGGCTTTGGCCAGGGGATGAGGTTTGGGGCAGCAGAGGTCCACCGTAAATTCCATAGCGGTATTCATCAGCTCCAAAGACAGCACCAGCCCGCAGCAAAGCAGCAGTGCGGCCAGTTCGCCGCCGGACAGCTCCAGTGCCAGCGCCGCGGCTATCACCCACAAAGCGGCCGCCAGTTCCAAACGCAGGTTCCGCTGGGTTTTCAGACAAAGCAAAAGCCCCCTGAAGGCATATCGGAAGCTGTTCAGCAGGCTTTGCAGATGATAAAGCATCATCCTTATTGTTCCTTTTTCACCACATAGGTCACATCCCGGGTCAGGCCAAGGCGGGAGAGGATCTCCTCCTCTTTTTCCCGCATGAGAGTAGCTTCCAGGCCGCCGTTTTCATGGTCGTAGCCCAGCAGATGGAGCATGGAATGGACCGTGAGGAAGCCGATTTCCCGCTGGAGAGTGTGTCCGTAAAGCTCAGCCTGGCTGACGGCCTTTTCCACCGAGATGACGATATCCCCCAGCATTTTCGCGCCGGTCTCGTGATTTACGTCGTAATTGCCGTTTTCACCCAGGGGGAAGGAAAGAACATCGGTTTCGATATCCTTGCCCCGGTACTGGGCGTTGAGCTCCTTGATCTCCTGATTATTGATAAAGCTGACGCTCACTTCAGCGCTGCCCTCAAAGTTCTCCGCGTCCAGCACAGCGGTGCAGCAGCGGCGGATGAGCAGCCGGATGCCGGAAGGAATTTTAACATCTTTCTGCCGATTGGAAATCTGTACTTTGAGCTTGTCCATTATTTCTTCGTCCTCCTCGCGGTGTCGCTGTAATATTTTTCATAAGCGCGAACGATGTCCTGCACCAGCTTGTGGCGCACCACATCTTTTTCATTGAATTGAGTAATGGCGATATCGTCGATTCCACGCAGCACCTTGGCCGCCTCCACCAGGCCGGAACGCTTGTCCGCAGGCAGGTCGATCTGGGTGACGTCGCCGGTGATGACGATTTTGGAGTTGAACCCCAGACGGGTGAGGAACATTTTCATCTGCTCCTGGGTGGTGTTCTGAGCCTCGTCCAGAATGATGAAGCTGTCATCCAGGGTCCGGCCCCGCATATAAGCCAGGGGGGCCACCTCAATGTTGCCCCGTTCCAGATACTTCTGGAAATTCTCGGTGCCCAGCATATCAAACAGGGCGTCGTAAAGGGGACGGAGGTAGGGGTCCACCTTGTTTTGCAGGTCGCCGGGAAGGAATCCCAGCTTTTCCCCTGCCTCCACCGCCGGGCGGGTGAGGATGATCCGGTTGACCTCATGGGCCCGGAAGGCCTTGACGGCCATGGCCACCGCCAGATAGGTTTTGCCGGTACCGGCGGGGCCGATGCCTAAGGTGATGGTGTTCTTGCGGATGCTGTCAATATAGTTCTGCTGACCCAGGGTTTTGGCTTTCAGAGGCCGCCCCTTGGAGGTGATGCAGATGACGTCCTTGTTGAGGGCCGCGGCCTCTCCCTCCCGTCCATCCTCCACCAGGGACATGACGTAACGGATATTCTGATCATTGAGAGGCTCTCCCTGCTCCACGATGGACAAAAGGCTCTGGATGCATTTTTCCGCCAGCAGAACATTTTCCGCCTCGCCGCTGAGCTTCAGATCGGTGCCCCGGAACAGGATATTCACGCCATACTGCTGTTCCACCAGGCGGATGTTCTCATCACAGTTGCCAAAGAGGGTGAGAGCGTGTTCCATACGCTCAATGTTAATGATTTGTTCGATCAAGAAAGAAAAACCTCGTTTTCTGAATTGGTTTGGGTTTCACTGGAAATGGAATAAAAACCGTCCCTGAAAAAGGGAACTGTGGCGACTCAGGGGAGCTGTGTCCCACTTTTTCTTCAGGGCAGACGAAACCACAATCAGTATAGCACATCTTTTGAAAAAAAACTAGCTATTTTCCCTAAAATCTATTCCACATTTTTGAGAAGAATTTCTTTCTCCTCCCCGATCTCCCGTTCCACCAGATAATCGGCGAAAAGCAGGAACCGGTCCTCCAGCTCCTGGCCGGTCACCTCCCTGCGGATGATCTCCTGAGAGGCCAGTTTTTCCTCCTCCTGGCGGGAAAGCTCCTCCAGCGCCAGTTCCATCGCTTCCAGCGGGGAGTAGGTGGTCTGCCGCTCCTCCAGCAGGATATAGTTTTCCCGCAGAATATAAACCGGCAGAAAGTTTCCCACAAAGGGAACGGGTTCCACTGCCGCCTCCCGTTTCCACAGTCCCTCAGGAGGCTGGGAACCGCTCAGGGAAAAGGCGTGGCCCCACAGGATCAGGCTGTGTCGAGTTCCCACCCCCCGGCAGAGAAAATCCGTTTGGGTCAATGGAATGGTCACCGCCAGTGTATCCTCCACCCGGGCGGTGATTTTGGCCCGGGAGCGGACGGTGCGGTTTTTACCGTTGCCGTCCTCCATAATACCGCTTACCAGCAGCTCTCCCTCGGTGACGGCGTCCCCTACATCCACCACTGCCTGCCCTTCAAAGACATCCATGGCGGTGATGTAGCCGGTGGAGGTGGAAACGATGTTGGAAGGGGTGGTCACATCCAGGATCTCCGGCGGCAGCACCCGTTCCCGCACCCGGATGGAGGCGGTAGAGCCCTTGAGGTTTACCGCCACCCAGGACAGATCATCCAGATGAAGCATCATCTGCCGCTCCACATTGCGCACATCCACCCCTTCCCGGAAGGTTCCCCGGTGTACCCCCAGCTCCTGGAGGACCGAGAGAATCTCTTCGGTGGAAAGACGATGGTTGCCGGTGACCTGGATGTTCCAGATGATGGAGCTGCTGAGAATCAGCGCCGCTCCCGCCACAGCTGCCCCTGCCAGCAGGCCGATTCGCTTTTTGCTTCGTTCCAGCCACCGGGGCAGCCCTTGACGCTGGCGAATGGTGAGCAGCAGGCCGGACTTCCGTGCCAGCTCCGGCAGACGTTTGGCGCCGGCGGCAGTGGTACGGGCCTGGAACGCTCCCTCCAGGCGTTTGCCATCCCATAAAGGAATCCCATTTTTTACACAGAGATTGATCATCCGTTCGGGATAGCCGCCCCGTACCTCAAACAGGATCGACCCCCGCAGCAGACGCAGCAGCGGCAAAAACACAGCCATACCTCCTTGGCGACGGATGTTGTTGAAAGGGGTGGTTCAAACCATCTCCACCGAAGTGATTCGGCCGGAAACGATGGCGCTGCCCTCCCGGAAAGCTCTCAGCTCCAGACCACTGCCGGTGAAGCGAAGAATCAGCTTTCCGCCGCTGAGGCGGATGCAGCTGTCGGAATATTCCAGAATACTGCGGCAGCCGTCTACCACAGCCTGACGATTTTCCAGCAGCTCCACCCGTAAAGCGGGCAGCAGGGCGGCGGTGCTGCCGGTGACCTGTTCTTCCAGAGAGTGGAGCCGTTGGGCAGGGGATTGCTTTTGTGAGGACATGGGTATTTCACCTCCCACCCCATCTTTATGCGCCCGGCGCTTCCGGCATGAATGGGGGGACATGAGCGGCGCAGGTTTCACATAGGATACATCGGAGAGGTGAAGAAGATGAGAGGGCGATGGCTGAGTGACTGGAAACCGATGTTGGGTGTATTGGGTGTTGGACTGGCAGCGGTGGGACTGCTGACAGGAGCGGCGCCGGTGGGCAAAGGGGTCCGGCAGGGGCTGGAGGTGTGCGGAAATGTACTGATTCCATCCCTCTTTCCCTTCCTGGCCCTATCGCTGTTCGTTTCCACCACCAAAGTGGGCTGGATGCTGTCCAGGCCTGCCGGATGGCTGGCCCGCCGGGTGTACCATGCACCGCAGGAGCTGGGCCCCGCCCTGCTGATGAGTATGATCGGCGGCTATCCTGCCGGAGCCCGGGCCCTTTCCGCCTTGTCAGAGGAGGGAACCATCTCCGGCGATACTGCCGCCGGGGCGCTGTGTTTTTGTGTCAACAGCGGCCCCGCCTTCCTGGTGGCGGTGGTGGGCCAGGGTATTTTCGGCAGCCCGTGGGCGGGGGTCTTTTTGTTTGTCTGTCAGCTGATTGCGGGGATGCTCACAGGCTGGCTGCTGCTGGGAAGAAACTGGGCGGAGAAGGGTGGAAGAGGAAGAAAAAGAAACTTTCGTCCCTTTACCCTGGCATTGGTGGAATCGGTGGCAGGGGCGGGGGCCGGAATGCTCAATATCTGCGCCTTTGTGCTGCTGTGTTCCGGATTCAGCAGCCTGCTCGCTGCCCGGGGGGTTACCCCGTTTCTGGGAGAGCTGGTGAGAAATTTCACCGGGGGCTTTATTTCTCAGCAGGGCGGGGAGACCCTGCTGGCCGGAGCCCTGGAGATCTGCGGCGGCTGCGCCATGGCGGGAGGACTGGACCGGCGGCAGGCGGCACTGGTGCTCCCTTTTCTGCTGTCCTTCGGTGGGTTGTCGGTTATCTGTCAGGTATCCGCTTGTTTTTCGGGGGGGCTGGAAAAGCCCGGCCTTTTCCTTCGTTCCCGGCTGATTCATGGGCTGCTGACCCAGCTTTTGGCGGGACCGCCGCTGTATCTGCTGGCAAGGACCGTCCCTGCCGGTCTCATTCTTTCCCCCACGTTGGGAGGGGACAGCCGCACTGTTCCGGGGACAGTCTGTTTGCTGGCTATGTGCGCTATTCTGCTGCTGACGCTGGAATCCGGTACAGGAGGAAATCAAAGCAAACGTCAGGCAGGGAATAAGTGAAGTGGAAGCGAAAAAGCGGGGGCTTTTCAATAAAACCTGTTTTCCATTCGTTCCCTTATAAAGACGGCAGAATGGGCTTGTCCGAGAGGAAAGGAAAATGAAGCCGCCTCCTTTTCCATTCCCGGAAAAAATGCTATAATGACTACTATACATCCAGCCGGAACAGTTCACAAAGCGGGTTTGACAGCTGTGATCGTTTTCCGGCATATAGAAGCCGCCTGGGGAGAAACAGGGCTCCAAATCCCGCCCCGGAAGGAAGGGAGGACTTCCGCCGCCATGTTTCAAAAGAAAATACAGCTGTTCGGAAACAATATCGATCCGGCCTGTTCCTACTGCCGCTTTGGGAAAAAGAACCAGGACGGCAGCAAGATCCTTTGTGAAAAGGTGGGGGTAGTGGCTCCCAGCTTTTTCTGCCGCAAATTCCGTTATGATCCCCTCAAAAGGGTCCCGGCCCGCCAGGCACAGCTGCCGGAATATGACCCTTCTGATTTTCGCTTGGAATAATACGCCCCGCCGGGGAACGGACCAATGGGAGGAATCATGAGAAAACTGCTTGGAATCATTTGCTTGCTTTTGGCCCTGGGACTGGTGGTCTTTGGGGCCTTGTGGGTACTGGGAGGAAAAAAGGAATCCTCTCAGGGTGGAATTTTGGAATCCTATCATTATCTGGGGCTGGCCCGGGGCTTTTTGGTCATCACCGGGGAAGGGGGAGATTTTCCCTCCCGTTCCGGCATGACCGACGAGGAGCTTCAGCAGGAGCTGGATGAGATCGTCGCCTTCGCTGTGGAAAACCATTTTAACAGCATCTTTTTTGAAGCCCGTCCCGGCGGAACAGCCTTTTATAAAGAGGGCAGTTTCCCCCTGGACAGCTCATTGGGAGAGACCCAGCTGGATCCTCTGGAGTATCTTTGTACCCAGGCGCAGCAGAATCGGATCCAGGTGTTTGCGGTGCTGGAGACCTGCTCCGCTGCCGGAACTCCGGTGAAGGAAAGCGGCCCGCCCAAGAACTTTAAAGACCAGTTGATTTCTCAGGGGGACGGTTTGTGGTTCGACCTCAGTGAGGAAAATCAGCGGAAGGCGCTGGTAGAGGATGCCGCCGCCGTAGCCAGAAAATATGAGGTGGCCGGAGTGGTGCTGGATGGACTGGATCTGTCCTTTGCCCAGGATCCCGCTCAGTACGCCGACGGCCTGGAGAAGCTGATTATCCAGGCCGGGCAGGAGATCCGCAAGGTGGATGAAGCCACCCATCTGGCCATCGCCTTTGACGGCGGCAGCGATACATCGGCCATGACGCCGGAACTTGTATCCCGGCTGACAGAGGCGGGGACGGTGACCATGGTCATTCCGGCGATCCAGAACGCAGTGGATGCCCCCAGCAATGATTATCTCACCTGCCTGCACCGCTGGACAGGCGCCATGAAGGGGGAAGCGGAGCTGTATACCCGTAACGGTTTCCCGGAGGACGGCAGCGATGAGCTGGGTTATCAGCTGTTTATCAACACCATGGAAAGCAGTGTTTCCGGCGCGGTTCTTTCCTCCTACAGCGGGCTGCGGGACAGCGGCGGGGAGACGGAACTGCTGGTAGGCTTCTTATCCGCCGGAAAAGGTCAGGTGCCTCAGTTTGATCTGTCTTATCCCCAAACGCTGGCTATCACATATCCCGCAGGCAATGTCACTGTCACCAGTGACGCCATCTATGTCATGGGTACATCTGACCCTGACCAGCCGCTGATGATGGATGGAGAGGAGCTGGAACGGGATACAGTCACCGGTCTTTTCGGTGTCAAGGTGGATCTGGAGACAGGGGACAATGTCATCAGGCTGACCCAGAATGGTCAGGAAGCCTCTGTCACCGTCACCAAAACCTCCGGTTCCGGCAGCGGGACCATCTCCGGCGTCACCACCTCCTCCATCTTCCCCACAGTGGATCTGGGTGTGGACAGCAATTCCACCATCCAGCTGTCCTGTGTAGGTCCGGCGGGAGCGGAAATCAATGCCACCATAGGCGGTCAGGCGGTCATCCTTCAGCCTTCCTCCAGTGCCAGCAAGGGGACCCCTGTCACCTACAGCGGCAGCTTTACGTTGGACCCGGACCGTTATAGCCGGGATGAAGTGACCAATATCGGCAGCGTGACCTATTTGATGGAGTATGATGGCGGCAGCAGTGTCTATCATTCTGAGGGAGAGATCCTGGTGGCCGGCTGGAATGTTCCCCTGACAGTGGAGGTCCAGCCCTATGTAGCCAGTGTTCTTTCCGACCCGGACAACGACGACACCATTGTAGATAGTCTCAAGCAGGGGGCCCGGGCCACTGTTACAGGCCGGTACAAGACCTCCCGCAGCGGCAGCCCGGTGATGGCTTACAAGCTTTCCACGGGAGGCTATATCCTTTCCACCAAGACCTCCGTGATCACTGATGTGTCCCTGTGTACTTCTGAGGTGACGGAAATCACCACTCAACAGCAGCAGGACCAGGAGGTGATCCGTTTCCAGGGAGCGCAGTCCGCCATGACTGTCCATCGGGAAGGGGATGCCCTGACGGTGCGGCTGCTTAACACCACCTTATCGGCGGACCCATCTGTCATTGCCGGCGGAATGGTTTCTCAGGTGGAGCAGAGCGAGACAGGGGATGGCGTCAGCCTTACTCTTCAGTTGGCAGAACCGTCCGATTATTGGGGCTATGACGTTACCTATGAGGAAAATTGTGGGGTGCTGACCCTGTTCTCGGCTCCTTCCAGGTCCCAGACCTACGGCAAACCTCTCGCCGGAATATCCGTGATGCTGGATCCTGGACACGGAGGAGCGGACCCAGGCGCCCTGGGCGTGGCGGGAACCACAGGACCCACGGAAGCGCAGCTGAATCTGGCGGTGGCTCAGGCGGCACGGTACCGGCTGGAACAGCTGGGGGCGACGGTATACATGACCCGCACCGATGATACCCAGGTTTCCCTGGATGAGCGGTGCCTGATGGCCCAGGAGAAGAGGCCGGATCTGTTTATGTCCATCCATCACAACAGCGCGGCGCTCACCAGCGATTTGGGGGATGCCCAGCGAATGGAGGTCTATTACTTTGAGGAGATCGCCCAGCCTTTTGCCCAGTATCTGATGGATGAGCTGGGAGCGGCCTTGGGAAGGAACGTGACCGAACCCAAAAATGATTATTATTACGTTACTCGTTTGAGCTTTTCTCCGGCGGTGCTTTTTGAGATGGGCTTTGTAGTTAATCCCCAGGAGTACGAAAGCGCCTGCAGCAGTGTGGATGTGTATAAATCCGCCTGCGCCATTGCCCGGGCGGTGCTGGAGATGATCCCTCAGCAGTGAGGGAAGTGGTTGCCTGAAAGGGAAGTGAACATCACATGGAATGGAATGAGCAGCAGCGTTCCGGCGGAAAAAAGACGGCAGGCAAGCTGGGCCTTGTACTGGAAGGCGGCGGTCTGCGGGGCGTTTACACCGCCGGGGTGCTGGATGTGCTGATGAAGAGGGAAATTTGGGCGGATTATGTTATTGGCGTTTCCGCCGGAGCATGCAGCGGGGCTTCCTATGTCTCCCGACAGCCGGGACGGGGGTACCGGGTGTATGCGGATTACATCAGAGATCCCCGGTATCTGAGCCTGAAAAATTATTGGAAAACCGGTTCCTTTTTCGGGATGGATTTTATTTTTGGAGAGATTCCGGATCATCTGGACCCCTTTGATTATAAAACCTATGGCTGCAATCCCTGTGAGTTTGTGGTGGGTCTGACCGATGTTGAAACCGGGCTTCCGGCTTATTTCGGCAAAGAGGACCCCAGCGACGCCTGTACGCTGCTGCGGGCCTCCTCTTCCATGCCGGTATTCTCCCCGCCGGTGGAGTACCGGGGCGGTTGTTATCTGGACGGCGGAACCTCCGATCCCATTCCGGTGGAAAAAGCATTGGCTGACGGCTGTGACCGGCTGATCGTGGTGCTCACACGGGACAGAAGCTATTGGAAAAAGTCCGATGGCATACCCGGAGCCTATCGGCTGCTGCTGCGGAAGTATCCCGCTGTGGCCAAGGCTTTGGACCGGCGGGCGGGGGTATACAACCGGCAGCGGGGAAAGCTGTGGCAGATGGAACGGGAGCAGAAAATCCCCCTGGTCATTATCGCTCCGGACAGTCCCATTACCTTGGGGCGCTTTGAAAAAGACCCGGAAAAGCTGCTGGAGCTGTACCACATGGGATGCAGGGACGCAGAGAACAAAGGGGAAGAACTGATGGCGCTGCTCGGGTAAAATAAACGAAAAAAGACCTATAAACCGGACTGCATTATAGAAATCATACAAAATATTTTGCTTTTTTCCACAATAATGGTGACAGCAACCCCTTTCTTTCGACGGTACAGTTTTGTTATAATGGATAAAAGTTATCGGTGGATCGGTTGTAATGGAGGAATCAGGCCACAACAGGACCGATGCGGGCCAAAGGTGTGTTTGGAGTGAAACGGCTTTGCAACAGAACGGGGAGAGGATTTGTCGCCGGGGATAAGTAGAGAAGCTGTCCCAGTGCGGATCAGTCCCAACAGAACCGGGAGGGGATCAGTTTGCTGCGGGATCGCATGACCAGGATACATATCCAAACACGGCAGCGGGCGGAAAACTGGCGGGAAGCCATCCGTCTGGCGGCAATGCCGCTGGTGGAGGACCAGTCTGTCCAGCTGGAGTATGTAGATGCGTGTATCCGTGTGGTGGAGCAGGAGGGGCCCTACATCATTTTCAGCGAGGGAGTCGCTGTGGCTCATGCCAGGCCGGAGGATGGGGTGCTCCATTCCAGTATCGCGCTGCTGCGGCTGGTGGAGCCGGTCACTTTTGACAATGGCCGGAAGGTGCGGCTGCTGTTTGTGATGGCGGCGGAAAGCGCCCGGGCCCATCTGGATACGCTCATTGATGTAGCCACCCTCTGCGGCGATACCGGGGTACAGCAGCTGCTGCTGGATGCGGTGGACGCCAAGGAAATGTATGAAATTTTTCGGGACGGCGACATCTGAGGCGGAATTGGGCTCTGCATGGTCCCAAAGGGAAGCGCCGTTGATGAAAAAATTGAAGGTCTGAGATTGTTTGAGCACGCTTTCGGAGAGAAGATCTTCGGGGGCGTGTCCTTTTGTTGGCTGGATATTGGAAGTTGTTTTTGACAGGACCGAGAGGGCTATGGGAAAGTGATATTTTCACGGCCTTCCTCCTGGCGAAAGAAAAGCGGAAAAGGAGATGGATCATGTCCAAAGTGGTGCTGGCAGCTATTCATTCCAAGTACATTCACTCTGCTCTGGCGCCCTGGTGCCTGGCGGCGGCGGTGGAAGAATACTGCCTTTTTCCTCATCAGGTACTGGTACGGGAGGGGACGATCAACCAACCGGATGAAAAGCTTTTGGAGCTGCTGACGGGGGATGCTCCGCAGGTGTTGGGGCTGAGCTGCTATATCTGGAACTGGACCGCCATCCGACGGTTATTGCCCCGTCTGCGGCAGTGTTTGCCCGATACAGTGCTGGTGGCAGGGGGGCCGGAGGTTTCCTTTTGTTCCCGACAGGTGATGGAGGACTGCCCTGAGATTGATTATGTCATTTCCGGGGAAGGGGAGCGCCCTTTTTCCCTGCTGATGGACCGACTGGCGGCGGGAAAAGATGTGGGGGATATACCTGGCCTTTCCTTCCGCAGAGATGGCCGGCCGGTCATTTTGCCATCCGCGTCTTCCCGGGAAATCCATCCAAGCCCCTATACACCCGCTTATTTTGCGGCTTTGGGAAATCGGATCCCCTACCTGGAGACGTCCCGGGGCTGTCCTTTTTCCTGCGCCTTCTGTCTGTCGGGAAGAGAGGACCCGGTGCGGTTTTATCCTATGGAGCGGGCCCAAAAGGAGCTGCTGGCGCTGGCGGCCACCGGAGCCAGAACCATCAAGCTGGTGGACCGCACCTTCAACTGCAATGCCGCCAGAACAAAGGAACTGCTGGAGTTCATTCTGGCTCACTGGGGCAAGGAGATCCCAAAGGGAGTTTGTTTCCATTTTGAGGTGGGAGCGGATCTTTTTGATGAGGAAACGCTGGCGCTGCTTTCCACGGCGCCCAAAGGACTGTTTCAGATGGAGGCGGGGCTGCAAAGCTTCCATCCCCAAACCCTGGCCGCGGTGAGCCGTGTCACCGATATGAAACGGCTGGAGCGGAATCTTCGCACCCTGATTGCCATGGGCAACTGTCATATTCATATCGACCTCATTGCCGGGCTGCCGGATGAAGATCTGGAAACCTTTGGACGCAGCTTTGACCTGGCTTTTGCTCTGCGGCCCCAGATGCTGCAATTGGGCTTTCTCAAGCTGATTCATGGCTCCCGCCTGCGGCAGATGGCGCCGGAGCTGGGATACCGGTGGGACCCCCAGCCCCCTTATGAGTGCTTGGACAATCCCTGGTTCCATCCTGCCAATCGTCAGGCTCTTCACCGGTGTGAGGACGCTTTGGAACGGCTGTGGAACAGCGGCCGGTTCTGTTTGACGGTGGAATATCTGTTGGAATCTACCGGTTTGCGGCCCTTTGAGCTCTTCTGCCGCTTCGGGGATTTTGCCGCCGCCGGGGGAGACCTTACCGGCATCCGCCTGGATGAATATACCGCGCTGTTGTGGAAATGGGGCAAAGATCAGCCGGGAGTGGAAATGGAGACCCTTCGGGATCATCTGCTGTGCGACCGCCTTCGCCGGGACAACACCGGCCGGATTCCCCCCTGTATCCATCGGCCGGACCCTCGGGTGGGAGAGGTCAAAAGGCTGCTGAGAGAGAGTTTGGACCTGAGCGGCTGTGATGGGGCAGGCTTTGGAGCGGCCATCCTTTCCGATGGACAGACGGCGGTGGCCCTCTACAGAGACAAGGACCCGGTGACGGGAAATTATCCATTTGTTCTTTGTTCCCGGGAGCAGCTGGAAAAGGGGCCGATTTTTTGATTTCCCCTGAAAACCTGTTTTTGAACGGGACTTCCCGGCCCAAAGACAGTGATCCCAAGAAAAAGAGAAGGATTTTCCGCTGCCGCTGGTCTCAAGGGGGAGAAAACCTTCCCTTTTCGGGAAAGGTATGGTATACTATGCGGGTTTGATGCGCTTCTCCTGACAGGAGAGGTGAAACCGGAATGATGGAGGAACAAAAAGAATGATCACAGTTACAGACGTCAGCCTGACTTTCGGCGGTACAAAGCTGTTTGCAGGCGCAAACCTGAAATTTATCCCCGGCAACTGCTACGGCGTGGTAGGAGCCAATGGCGCCGGTAAATCCACCTTTCTGAGGATTCTTTCCGGGGAGCTGGAGCCCACCACCGGCACAGTGGAAATTCCTGCCGGAAACCGGATGTCGGTGCTCAAGCAGGATCAGTTCCAATACGATCAGTACCAGGTGCTGGAAACCGTGATTATGGGCAATCCCCGCCTGTATGAGATCATGAAGCAGAAGGAAGCCCTGTACGCCAAACCGGATTTTTCCGAGGAGGACGGGGTGCTGGCCTCCGAGCTGGAAGGAGAGTTTGCGGAGCTCAACGGCTGGGAAGCGGAGAACGAGGCGGCACGCCTGCTCCAGGGACTGGGGCTGGATGAAAGCTATCACTACATGAAGATGGCGGACCTTAAAGGCGGCGAGAAGGTGAAGGTGCTGCTGGCCCAGGCACTGTTTGGCCAGCCGGCCATCCTGCTGATGGACGAGCCTACCAACAACCTGGATATCCGGTCGGTCAACTGGCTGGAGGACTTTTTGCTGGATTTCCCCGGCACTCTGATTGTGGTGTCCCATGACCGCCACTTCCTTAACACCATCTGCACCCATATCGTGGATATCGATTACAACCAGGTGAAGATGTATGTGGGTAACTATGACTTCTGGTATGAATCCAGTAAGCTGATGCAGCGGATGCTCAAGGACCAGAGCAAGAAGCGGGAGGAGAAGATCAAGGACCTCCAGGCATTCATTGCCCGGTTCTCCGCCAACAAATCCAAGTCTCGCCAGGCCACCAGCCGCCGCAAGCTGCTGGACAAGCTGACGGTGGAGGAGATGCCCGCCTCCTCCCGGCGCTATCCCTATGTGGCCTTCAGCCCTGAGCGGGAGGTGGGCAAGGAGATCCTCACCGTGGAGGGCATTTCCAAGACTGTGGACGGGGTGCAGGTGCTGTGCAACGTTTCCTTCCGCATGAACAAAGGGGACAAAATCGCCTTTGTGGGAGAAAATGAGCTGGCGGCCACCACTCTGTTCCGTATCCTGATGGAGGAGCTGGAGCCGGACGAAGGCAGCTTCAAGTGGGGTACCACCACCTCCCAGGCCTACTTCCCCAAGGACAATTCCGCCTATTTCAATGACTGCGATCTGACCATGCTCCAGTGGTTCGCCCAGTATTCCAACGATGAGAGCGAAAGCTATATGCGGGGCTTCCTGGGACGGATGCTCTTTTCCGGCGACGATGTATACAAGCCGGTAAAGGTCCTCTCCGGTGGTGAGAAGGTGCGGTGTATGCTCTCCCGGATGATGCTTACCAAGGCCAATGTACTGCTGCTGGACCAGCCTACCAACCATCTGGACCTGGAATCCATCACCGCGGTCAATAACGGCCTGACGGATTTCCCGGGAAATCTTCTCTTTACCTCCCACGACCATCAGTTCATCCAGACCATTGCCAACCGGATCATTGAACTCAATCCCGACGGCATGGTGGACCGCTCCAGCACCTTTGACGAGTATCTGGAGTGGAAGCTGGCCCAGGATCAGCAGGGCAAATAAAAGCAAAATACAGGTACTATGGATGAGGCGGCAGATCATTTGGTCTGTCGCCTCAGTTTGTAAGAAATGGATTTGAAAAAGGGAATCCAGCTGATGGTATAGACTACAGGAAAAGTTTTTTGCTTATGGGGCTCTTTTTTGATGGAACCTCCTCCGGCTCCGGGCCGGGAATGCGGACATTTCATGGAATTCCGTGTCCGCTCTTGCCAATATTGACAGCAGAGACATCGGGCAATTTGATGATCAATAAATGCCTTTAAAGCATGATGATGTATTTATCATAAGTATTTGATATGATGTTTCCGGCAGGTTATACTGAAATCAGGACCTGAGCAAGCCTCCCGAGAAATACCTGAATTTCGGAAGAGTTAGCCGCATTTGATTTGCCTGAAAAAGAAAAGGAACAAACGGTGTACTCAAAGCCAGCAAGGCGAATTTTGCGGAAAATGAAGGGGCTGTAACACTGCGGGTTTGGAAAGGAACCTGTTTGTTTACGGCAGGCAGGATGCAAAAGGTCAAAGGAAAAGGGGTAGGTTTGATGAAAAAGATTTTGTGTTTTTTATTGTCCGCAGCACTGATTTTTTCCCTTTCCTCCTGTGCTCAGGGAGGAGCGCTTTCTGCGCCTGCCGATAATCAGCCGGCTTCTTCTGTTTTGGCTGTGAGCGGGGAGGAGGCTTCCGTCCCGGAAGAGGAAATCATTCCGGAGCCAGAGCCGGAAGCTGACAACAGCTGGCAGGTGGATCAGCCGGAAAACCACCATATGGACCCTGAGGTTTTTGAAGCGCTGCATGCCGCTCTGCCGGGCAGTGGAATTCATGCGGTGGTAACAGTGAAGGATGGCGTGATCATTGATGAATATTATGAGGAAGGCTATGATGAAAACAGCCTCTTTCAGATTCACTCCGCTTCAAAATCCTTTACCAGCGCGCTCATTGGGATCGCCATTGATGAGGGATATATCGGCGGTGTCGATGACCTGGTGGCCGACTATCTGCCGCAGCTGCTGGAGCAGGAGGATGAGAGGAAGCATCAGCTGACCCTGCGGCACCTGCTGACCCATACTTCCGGCCTGGAGTGGTATGAATGGGGCAGTGGTTACTCCAACTGGAACGAATTCCGATCAGCCGAAAACTGGGTGGATTATATCCTGAATCGAAATTTAGTCAGCGCTCCGGGAACGGTTTTTAACTACAGTACCGGCAATACACATCTGCTTTCCGCGGTTCTGCAGGCTGCCACCGGTATGACCCAGGAGGAATATTGCCGAAAGCACCTTTTTGATCCCATGGGCATCAGTCCGCAGGCTTACTGGCAGACCGATCCACAGGGGATTGCGGATGGGGGAAACGGCGTTATCATCTCCGCAAGGGACGCGGCAAAATTCGGGCAGCTGTTTTTGGATGGCGGTGTTTGGAAAGACAAGCAGCTGGTTCCTTCAGATTGGGTTGAGCAGTCCACCTCCATCCAGAATCCGGGTCCGGGAGATTCTACCGGCGCCTATGGATATCAGTGGTGGATCCGCACCCATACCACCGGGGAATATGGCAGTTATACCACCCCTTATCCCACCGCCAGCTATGACACCTATTTTGCTTTTGGCTATGGTGGGCAGATGATCTATGTCGTGCCGGAACTGGAGCTGGTCACTGTTTTTGCCAGCGGCTGCCAAAGCTCCTACGCTCCCAGACCTTATTTCACCGATTATATCCTTAATGCTTATATGGCATGAGTTCGGGCCCGGGGTTGGCTCTGTAAGGTGATGATTTCATTCATGTGCAGGCTGTATCAGGTCCTGCGGAAGGTGAAAGATGAACGGAGATCTGTTTGCTGTGTTTTGAAAAAACAGTTGGTACAAACTGACCTTATCTTCCATAGGTTTTGAGCGCCCCATGGGAACTGAAAATGTATTCTGGCAATAAAAGGCCGCCGGCTGATGGACTGAGAATCAACCGGCGGCTTTTGATGTTTATAAGAGCTGCAAGTAGCTTTTGTTTTTTACAAAATCAATAAAGTGAGCGGTATCACTGTAAATGAATCCCCCTTTTTTCCACACCATTCCGATATGGATTTTGATGGGATGTTTCAGAGGAATGACGGCTGTGTTGGGGATGGTGGCGGCAATTTCACGGAAAAGGAAGGCCGACGCGATTTCCTTTTGAAGAAAGGTTGCGATGGTGGACAGCTGATTGGTATGGAGGATGGTACGGGGAACAATGCCGCAAGCCTTCAGCGAGTTTTCGATCATATAGCACTGATAGGAACCGGGTTTAAGCAGAATAAGCGGTTCATGGGCGATCTCTTCAAAAGAAATATCAGGGCGTGCAGCAAGAGGGTGATCTTTTCTTGTGCAGAATACCATTTCCGTATCCAGGATATTGACGGAGTAAAGGTGTTCCAAATTGCTGTTATTGAGAATGACAATAGCAACATCCAGCGCGTCCTTTTCCATCAGTTTGAGAATCTGGAGTGATCCATCCTCAAAGGCTTCCAATTCAATGGATGGATAAAGCTGAGTAAACTGCTGAAAAATTGTTGGAAAAAGAAGAGAGCCGATCATAGGCGGAATACCGATTTTGATATGGTTTTTCCGGTTGCCCAAGTCCTGCATTTTTGAAACGATCTCTTCGGAACGGGATAACAGATCGGCAGCCATATTCAAAAAGGCTTCTCCTTCTTCGGTGATATACAGTTTTCGATTGATACGATGAAAAAGGCAAACGCCGAATTCTTCTTCCAGTTCCCGTATGGCATTGGAAATGGACGGCTGTGAAATGTGCAGCTTTTCAGCAGCCCGGGAAATATTGTTTTGATTGTTGCAGACAGTGATAAAATACAGCACCTGGTATAGTTTCATAAACCTTTTCACCCCAAAAGAAACAACCCCGTAAGGAGAAGAGAGGAAATCAGAATCCTGCGCTATGCTGGATGCTGTATCAATTATATCCTTCCGGCTTCTGCGGCGCAAGCGGTCATATTTTGTTTCACCGGTTGGTGAATTTGATGATCACCTGGCCCGGACCTGAGAATATAGACGGAGAGGATCGTCCAGTCATACATGGAAAAGAAGAACAAAAGGGCAGTTTCAAAAGGAAAAGAGGCGAAATAAACCGGCTCTATTATGTGCCGGCGGAGATGAAGCAGACGCAGTGAAGGGCTGATATGAAGTGCGCTTTCGCCGTTTTACAGATGTCCTCCAGCCTGAGTAAATGCTGATAACAGACCCGTTCGGGACAGAAAAAGACCCTCGGCTTATGAAACCGGGGGCCTTTGATCACAGATTGTCGCTTTATAAACTGTCTTTTAACGTCTCCAGGCAGTCATGGAGCGCTTCTTCAAAGGTGGGATGAGGCCGCATGGCTCCCAGCAGCTGCTCTACTGTCAGGTGGTTTGCTATAGCCTGAGAAAGCTGAGAGATCATGTCGGTACTCCGCTGACACATCAGCTGTGCGCCAACCAGCTGGTGATTGTCGGTACGGGCTACCAGCTTGATGAAGCTGCGGTCACTGTTATCGATCATGGTGCGGGCGTTGCTGAACATGACGGTTTTAGCCGCCTTGATGGGCAATCCCAGATCCTTTCCTTCCTGTTCAGTGATACCGACAACAGCAATTTCAGGACGGCAATAGACGCATCCGGGAACAATGGAGACATCCACTGAGGGTGCATGGCCGCAAAGCATCTCCACACAGGCGGTGCCTTGTGCGGAAGCCACATGAGCCAGCTGAACAGGAGAGGAGACGTCGCCAATGGCGTAAACGTGGGGGATAGAGGTCTGGTAATGGTCATCAACCTTCAGTCTCCGCCCGTCCAGCTCAGGAGTCAGTTGGGAATCAAAAACGTTTTCCAGATTGGGCCGGCGGCCAATGGCACAAAGTACCGCTTGCCCGGAGACCGCTTCTGACGCGCCTTTGGCGGAAAAATGTACGGTCAAGCCATCTTCACCTTTTTTAACCCCTTCCACCATTGCTTTGGTGTAGATCTTGGCGCCTCTTTTTTTCAGGATTTGGGCAAGGTTTTGCCCAATTTCCCGGTCCATGTTGGGCAGCAGGCGGTCCAGTCCTTCGATAATGGTGACATCACAGCCAAGATCAGTATAGAAGGTGGCAAATTCAACTCCGATCACGCCGCCGCCGATGATGATCATGGAGCGGAAGGGCTGGTCACAGTTTTCCAGCAGCTCGTCTGAGGTCATCACTCCAGGAAGCTCCAGACCAGGGATAGGGGGACGGGAGGGAACAGATCCTGTGGCCACCAGAATATTGTCCGCTGTGCAGCGGCGGCATCCATCATCAGTGGTGATCTCAACCGTATCAGATGAGATCACCTTTCCGGTTCCCGCAATAAGATCCACTTTGGCAGCCTTAAACATGGAAACGATGCCGGCGGATAATTTCTGGGAAATCTCCTCTTTTCTTTGTTTGAGCAGGGGCAGATCTATCGCGGCATCCGTCACCGTAACAGCTGCGTACTGGCTGTTGAGCATCTCATGATAAAGCCCTGAAGAATGCAGCAAAGTTTTGGTGGGGATACAGCCGCGGTTAAGGCAGGTACCGCCCACTTCCCGATTTTCCACAACAGCTGTGCGCAGCCCCAGTTTTGCCGCCCGCAGCGCGGCAATGTAGCCGCCGGGGCCCGCGCCTAATACGATCAATTGATAGTCATTCATGTTACATCAAATCTCCTGTTCCGCAAACATACAAGACAGATCCTGACAAATGACGGGGTGTTCTTGAAATTCCATTTGGATGGCAGCCAGCAAGGATGTTTTGACAAAAGGTATCCCTGCCAAACAAGCTTCCAGCCTGGGAGCGCAGGTCCAGTCCATGGAATCGGAATAGACCCTTGCCAGCTTTATGCTGCCGCCTTTCACATCCAGCTGTACCTGGATTTCTCCCCAGGGAAAGCGCTTTTCGCAGGTGAAGGTAAAAGACTGCTGGGGACCGCAGATCCATTCCCAACTGCTGTTGTGGGCCTGCAATGTGCTGATGACAGTGTGATCCAGTGTCTCTTTCGGCAAAACCCGGGGTGTCAGGCCGTAAACGTCGGCAAAAGCCTCAATCATACGCTCCTTCATCTTTTCACAGGTAAGCTCAGGAGAAAACTCCGTCAGATTTGCCACACGGGAACGGACGGAGGAAACCCCCTTGGCTTCAAGCTTTGCTTTGGATGGGATCAGGTACCGGCCCAGCTTTTCCTTGTCCACATTCACCATCAATGTACCATGATGATAAGCTTTTTCACCGTTTTTGTAAAAAGCGTTGCCGGAGAATTTTTTACCATCCACCAGTACATCATTGCGCCCGGAAAGCTCCGCCTGGATCCCCAGGCTCCGACAGGCCTCGGTAACCACCGTCAACTGCCGCTGCACATGGTATTCACTCTCCGCAAGCAGAAAAGTGAAATTCAGATTCCCCACATCGTGGTAAACCGCGCCTCCGCCGGAAAGCCGGCGGGCCAGACGCCCGTCCTCCCTTTGCAGCAGCTCCATACGGCATTCCCGCCAGGGATTTTGGTTGCGGCCAATAACGACGGTATTTTGGTTTTGCCACAGGTAAAGGATGCAGCAGCGGGCGGGAACCAGCTCCATCAGATGCTGCTCCACAGCCAAATTGTAGTAGGGATCCAGACTGTCGCTGCAAAAGGTTTGGATAAAATCGATCATAAAGCGGGATACCTGAAAATGATCAGTTTTCAGCCTGAGCGCAGAAATCAGCGTAAGCGGTGCTGTCCAGCAGCTCTTCGGTACCGCTGACCTGCTCCACCTTAATGATCCAGTGGCGGTAAGGAGCCATGTTCAGATCATCGGGAGCGTCTGCCAGATCTTCGTTCACAGCGCAGATGGTTCCGGAAACGGGGCTGATCATCTCAGAAGAGGTTTTGACGGATTCAGCGTCGCCGAAGCTTTCCCCAGCGGTCACAGTGTCCCCCTCCTGGGGCAGATTGAGATAAACCAGGTCTCCAAGAGCGTTTTGGGCGAAGTCGGAAATACCTACAATGGCGATATCTCCCTCCATTTTGACCCACAGATGGTGTTTGGTGTACTTGAGTTCGGCAGGATAGTTCATAGCAATTACCTCCAATTATTGTTCCGCTCCGCTGATTTTTTGCGTTGCGGAAATATTGCGAAAAAAGTAAAAAAAGAAACAACAGTCCAAAATGGGGAGCATATTGCCCCGAACACGTTCGAAAAGGTTTTCGCATTTTGGCCCGGGGCAGATCCCCATCTTTGACACAGCCATTATTATAGCATCAAAGATGTGGAAAGGTAAAGGCAAAAAAGCAAAAAATATCGCAGAATTACAAAATATTTTAGCGCAAAATGCAGAATACTTTTGTGATCCGGACACGATTTCAGAATGCACAGCGTTCTTCGATCCATCAAATTTCTCTTCGCAAGAATGAAGAAAGAAGGCAGCCAAAGTTGGAAAAACAGTGGATTTTCTTTGAACTGAAAAATTGATTTTTAAATATTGATAGTTAAAACAACCAAAAATAAATAGAAAATATAACATTTTAGTGAAAAATTTGGGAAAAAGTCTTGAAAAACAATTAATTAACGAGCGCGTTCGGGAGGAATAGGAGAAAAAACAAAAATATTTCTATCAAAATCATTTTACCTATTGATTTTTTGTTAAAAATATTGCATACTGTAGTCGTGATCAAAAAAATTGTTTGTATGACATAGAAATAGCCTGAAACCGTTAAAAAAATTAGCGAAATATTTAAAAGATCCTGCTGCAAAGTGACCCGCTGAGGATAAAGATGCCTTTTATTTCCTGAACGTGTTCGGAACTGACTTTGAGCAGACTGGCGGTTTTGGGGACTTGGCAGGAAGCCCTTTGTGAGAAAACGGGGCCGATTGATTTCCGGTAAGATATTTGTCATACGCACTTGGAGGCGAGCGCAGAGCAAGCATTCAAGACAAAGGGAGGAAAAGGTTTGCCGAAAAAAGCTTTTTTTAAATTGTCGTCCAAAGCACAGGCGGAGATCATTGAAACCGCCATTGATGTGTACACGGAGGAAAAGTTTGAGAATATCACCATCCGAACACTTTCGGAGCAGCTGAACATTTCCATAGGCAGCTTTTATGACTATTTTTACGATAAAGATGAGCTGTATTTTTATATCTTTGATTCACTGATCAATCGCCTGCTTTTCAGCGGCTATTATAAAAACCGGATGTTTTCCGTGCCACGGCCTGATCTGAGGGATTATCTGTCCCAGCGGGAGATTCAGTTTTACAATACCTTCAGTCATGCGCCGGAATACATGATGAAGAAATATTATTTCAACACCGAAGTAAGCGGAATTTACTTTGAGTATGTCCATCGGGAATTTGAACGGATGAAACGGGAAGGAAAAATCCGGGATGAATTTGATGTGGATTTTCTGGCGTACATCTATGTAACGATTTCTTTCAATGTGGCCATGTATTTTGAAAGGAACTTTCCTGGCGAGCCCATTGAGCAGAAATATGTGTTCTGCAATCAGGTATACAACATGATTCAGAACGGAATTTTTCAAAAGGAACCTATTCAGAGCGAGGAACAAGCCCCCGCGGCTGAAGAAGAATAAAGGGAGGAATCAAAATTGGATTACCGTAAAGAAGTAAGAGAAATGCGTCTGAAGAATAAGCGGATGTATGAGCTGACCGGAGAGGCGGGCGCCGCTCAGGGCACGTTGTATGAGGAAGCCATGAAGGATGGCGCTCTGGACCGCAAAACCAAGGAGCTCATTGGCATCGGCATTGGCATTTGCGTTCATTGTGACGCCTGCATTTACGGCCATGTGGAAAAGGCTGTGAAGTATGGCGCTACCATTGAGGAGATCGCTGACGCCTGCAAGGTTGCGCTGATCATGGGCGGCGGTCCCGGCACCCACTACAGCGCCAAGGCGATTGACTGCGCGGAGTATTATCTCAAGCTCAAGGAAGAGAATGACGCGATCTGATAAAGACAAATTTATGAAGGTTAAGGCGTGATTTGATGGATAAACCCATGGTAGAAGAAAACAAAAACATTCTGGAAGTCCAGGACCTGGTAGTGGAATACCATACGGATAACGAGGTTGTCCATGCGGTTAACGGAATCAGCTTTTCCCTGGAAAAAGGCAAGACCCTTGGCCTGGTGGGAGAAACCGGCGCGGGTAAAACCACGTTGGCTTTGAGCATTATGAAGCTGCTTCCCAAGGTCACAGGCAAAATTGCCGGCGGTTCCATCCTTTTCAACGGAAAGGATCTGACCAACACCCCTGAAAATGAGATGAGAATGATTCGGGGCAGCTTGATCACCATGATCTTCCAGGACCCCATGACCTCTCTCAATCCAGTGCTTACCGTTGGAGATCAGATCGCGGAAGTAGTGGAACAGCATATGAAGCTGGACAAAAAAGGCGTGGAGGACCGTGTGGATGAGATCCTCAAGCTGGTGGGTATTCCGGCGGAACGCAAGCATGAATATCCCCATCAGTTTTCCGGCGGCATGAAGCAGCGTATCGTAATTGCCATCGCGCTGGCCTGCGACCCGCAGCTGCTGCTGGCCGATGAGCCTACCACCGCTCTTGATGTGACGATCCAGTCCCAGATTCTGGACATGATGGAGGAACTGAAGGAAAAGCTGAACACCACCATCATTTTCATTACTCACGATCTGGGCGTTGTGGCGGAGTTCTGCGATTATGTTGCGGTCATGTATGCCGGAGAGATCGTGGAAATGGGCACGGCCGAGGATATTTATGAAAGTGACAAGCGGCATCCTTACACAGTGGGCCTGTTCCAATCGGTCCCCAATCTGGAGGAAGAAAGCGACCGCCTCAAGCCTGTTGACGGTCTGATGCCGGATCCTGTACAGCTGCCTGCCGGCTGCAAATTCCATCCCCGCTGTCCTCATTGCATGGATATCTGCCGTACCCAGGTCCCAGAGGATAAGGTCTTCGGTACCCACCGGATCAAGTGTCATCTGGACTTTTAAGTGGAGGAAGAAACATGGAAGAACCATTGATTCAGGTAAAAAACTTAAAAAAATACTTTGATACCCCTTCCGGTTACCTTCACGCGGTCGACGGAGTCAGCTTTCAGATTGAAAAGGGAAAGACGCTGGGCGTTGTGGGTGAATCGGGATGCGGTAAATCCACTCTGGGACGTCTGATTCTCAACCTGATCCCGGCAACCGAGGGTGAGGTTCTGTATAAGGACACACAGGTGACAGGATGCAGCCCCAAACAGATGAAGGCGCTGCGCCACGAGATGCAGCTGATTTTCCAGGATCCTTACGCCTCTCTCAATCCCAGAATGACCGTCAGCCAGGCAATCGCCCATCCCATGAAGGTCAACGGATTGGTCAAGGGAAAGGCTGCCATTGACGAGGCGGTAGCTCAGCTGATGGATACAGTTGGTCTCGCCCCCCGGTACGCGTATTCCTATCCCCATGAGCTGGATGGAGGACGGCGGCAGCGGATCGGCATTGCCAGAGCGCTGGCTCTTAATCCTTCGTTTATTGTATGTGACGAACCGGTTTCGGCGCTGGATGTGTCTATTCAGGCGCAGATCCTCAATCTTCTGATGGACCTGCAGGACGAGAGAGGCCTTACATATATGTTTATCACCCACAACCTGTCGGTGGTAAAACATATTTCAGATGACATCGCTGTGATGTATCTGGGTCAGTGTGTAGAAAAGACCTCCTCCCGGGAGCTCTTTAAAAATCCTCTCCATCCCTATACCAAAGCGCTGCTGGATTCCATTCCCGTGCCGGTGCTGCGCAAAGGGGCCAGAAAGAAGAGAGCCATTGCGGGAGAACTGGTTTCTCCCATCAATCCGCCCGCTGGCTGCCGTTTTGCGCCCAGATGTCCCTTCGCCTCGGAGAAATGCACCTGCCAGGATGTTCCATTAAAGGAAGTGGAACCCAATCATTTCGTAAAGTGCGTGTTGTTTTAATCGGATGTCCGTTACAGTATCAACTGAAAGATGATTGTATGGAGGTTATCAGTCATGAGAAAGTTTCTTAGTTTGCTGCTGGCCGTTGCCTTAGTGGTATCCATCTTCAGCGGCTGCTCCGGTGGAGGCTCCAGCGCTTCCGGCACTGAGGAAAGCGGCGGCGGTATGGCCGGCGGTGCTGCCACAGACAGCATTACCATTGCTATTTACCAGGATATCAAGACCCTGGACCCCCACAACAGCGGTATGACCATCGATAAAGTGGTTTATCAGAACGTATTTGACTGCCTGCTCAACCAGTATGAGGGTGAATATGAAAAGGTGCTGGTGGACGATTATTCCATGTCCGAGGATGGTACTGAGTACACCTTCAATCTGAAAAAGGGCGTCAAGTTCCATAATGGCGAGGAGCTGAAAGCTTCCGACGTGGTATTTTCCATGGAGAGAGCAAAGACTTCCACCAACCTGGCAAGCTATACTGCCTGCATTGATACCGTTACCGCCACTGACGACTATACTGTGGTATTCAAGCTCACCGAACCCTATGTTCCTTTCCTGATGTCTGTGGCCAGCTTTGTTCCGATCATGAACGAAAAGGCTACCACTGAGAGCGAGAATGTCAACTACAATCCTGTTGGTACTGGCCCCTACAAGTTTGTGGAGTACGCTACCGGCCAAGATGTGAAGCTGACCCGTTTCGATGAGTGGCACGGCGGTTCCGCTCCCATCAAGGATGTCACCTTTACCGTTCTGACCGATACCAACGCTTCTCTGATGGCCGTTGAGTCCGGCGACGTTGATATGACCTATTCTATCCCCTCCATCGCTGTTTCCTCCGTCGAGGAGAACAAGGACCTGGGAATCCAGCTGATTCCTACCATCGGCAGCTGCTACATTGCTTACAACATTGAAAAGGCTCCTTTTGACGATGTAAACTTCCGTCTTGCTCTGGCTTATGCCACCAACAGACAGGAAATCATCGATGTGGCTATGGACGGTATGGCGGAATCCACCGATGTCCTGTGGACTGAGGAATGGGCTGGTGACTCCGATGTATATCGCTGCAAGCCCTATGATGTGGAAAAAGCGAAGGAATATCTGGCCAAGTCCAACTATAACGGAGAGACCATCACCTATGTGGCAGGCAGCGATGAGTACAAGAAGATCGGCGTAGTGCTCCAGGAGCAGTACAAAGCTGTCGGCATCAACATGGAAGTGGAGCAGCTGGAGACCAACACCTGGGTTTCCGATATGATGAACGGCAATTATGACATCACCTTCACCGGTATGTCCTTCGATCTGGATGTGGACCTGTGGAAGAACGCTCTGCATTCCTCCGCCATCGGCGGCTACAACTTCTCCCGTCTGAACAACGCTGAAGTGGACGCTGCTTTCGACAAGGGTACCGCGATTCTGGACGAGGCAGAGAGAGCCAAGAACTATGAAGTGATCGAGAAGGTTCTGTATGAAGACGCCATCCTGATCCCCGTCTACTTCAAGGTGAGCCCCTGCGTGTACAATGCCAACCTGAAGGTCAATCGGACTTATCCTCTGGGCTTCGCCAAGGTCGCCGATCTGGAGTGGACCGCCTGATCTGGAACGAGCCTGATTTGAATACGGTGATTTGCTGAGAACAGTGCGTAGATCCATGGAGCGGGCCGACAGTCTTCTGACGGCTGCCGGCCCGCTGAAAGGAAGATAAAATGCTCAAGTACATCATAAAAAGGATTCTATTGTTGATTCCTGTATTAATCGGCGTTTCATTTATTGTTTTTACCATCATGTCCTTTACTCCCGGTGATCCGGCCACAGCGATTCTGGGCAATGGCGCAACCAAGGAAGACATCCAAAAGCTGAATGAAGAGCTGGGATATTACGATCCTTTTCTGGAGCGTTATTGCGATTATGTGATCAATGCTGTGCAGGGAGACTTCGGTGATTCCTACCGGAGCGGCGAGCCGGTTTTTGACGAGATTTTCTCTCGTTTCCCCACCACGATCAAGCTGGCGATTTCGGCCATTGTGCTGGCGGTGGTCATCGGTATTCCCATTGGAATGCTGTCAGCGATCAAACAGTATTCCATTTTTGATGTGGTCAGCACGGTCATATCCATGTTTATGACATCGGTACCCCAGTTCTGGCTGGCCCTGATGGGAATTCTGATCTTTTCGGTGCAGCTGCATATTTTGCCTTCCACCGGATTGGAGACCTGGCAAAGCTATATCATGCCGGTATTTACCCTGTGCCTGCCCTGTGCCGCCAACATTATCCGTCTGACCCGCTCCTCCATGCTGGAGACGATCCGTCAGGATTATGTACGCACCGCCCGGGCAAAAGGTCTGCCGGAACGGGTGGTCATCTGGAAGCACGCATTCCGCAACGCCTTGCTGCCCGTTATTACTGTTATTGGTATCAATTTCGGTTATCAGCTGGGCGGCGCGGTACTGATCGAATCTATTTTCGGTATTCCCGGCGTGGGTATGCTTACCGTTAATTCAATCCGACAGAAGGATATTCCGCAGACAACAGCTTCCATACTGTTTCTGGCCTTCATTTATGTTGTCATCATGTTGGTGGTCGATGTGCTGTACGCGTATGTCGATCCCCGTCTGAAATCCAAAATTATAAAAAGTCGGGTGAAAGTAGTTGGAAGCAATAAAAAAGCCTAAGAAAAAAAGTCAATTTTTGGAGTTTTGCAGACGCTTCTCCAAAAACAAGGCGGCGCTGATCGGCTTGGTGCTGTTTCTGATCATTTTCTTCTTCGCTGTGTTCGCAAATCTGTTTGTGGACTATGAAGTAGACGCCATTGGTCACAGCGCCGACCGCCTTGCACCTCCCTCCATAGAGCATATCTTTGGTACAGATGGATATGGCCGCGACACTTTTGCCCGGGTTCTGTATGGTACCAGAAACTCCCTGGAGATGGCGCTGACCGCCACAGTCTGCGCATTGGGTATCTCCATCATCATCGGTGCGGTGGCGGCTTTTTACGGAGGAATCCTGGACAGCATCATCATGCGTGTTCTGGATATGTTTATGGGAATACCGGTCATTCTGCTGGCAATCGCGGTTTCCGCCTCTCTGGGGCCTGGTAAGGAAAATCTGATTCTTGCCATTATCATTGCTCAGATTCCTCAGTTTACCAGAGTGACACGCTCCGCGATCCTCAATGTGGTGGGACAGGAGTATGTGGAAGCAGCCAGAGCTTATGGTTCTTCCGATATTTCCGTTATCGTGTCGCAGATTCTTCCCAATACCATGGGCTTGGTTATCATCCAGGCTACCATGGCGGTTGCTCAGATCATTTTGTCCATTGCCGCGCTGAGCTATCTGGGACTGGGCATCCAGCCTCCTGCTCCGGAACTGGGCTCCATGCTTTCTGAGGGCCGGGAATATATGCGTTATTCCCAGTACATCATGCTTTTCCCAGGACTGATGATCGCACTGACAGCTCTTTCGCTGAACCTTATCGGCGATGGCCTGCGGGACGCTTTGGACCCCAGACTGAAAAACTAAGCTGCGGCACCAGACAGGAGGAGAAGCAGTGGAAAATCAGAAAGACCCCATTATTACAGTACATATGGCGTCTGGCGGGAGCTTTGCCTTCCAGCTTCATCCCCAGTGGGCCCCCAATGCCTGCAACAGTGTCATTTCATTGGCGGCGGCAGGGGCATACGATGGGATGACGATTGACCGGATCGTTCCGGGATTTGTCATTCAGCCCCGTTATCTGGATGAAGGACGGCCGGACCTGGATTACTTCATTGATGGAGAGTTCGAGGCAAATGGCTTCAAGGGCAATCCGCCGGTTGTGACAGGTGTTGTTGCCATGGCTGGAGACGGAGCGACTTTTTCCTCCGGCAGCTGTTTTTTCATCACCCTGGGAGATCATCCTCGCTTGACGGGACATTTTACCGCCATTGGTGAGGTGGTATCAGGCTGGGATGAGATCAAA
The DNA here is from genome assembly GCF_900104675.1 of Angelakisella massiliensis. Lineage (GTDB taxonomy): Bacteria > Bacillota > Clostridia > Oscillospirales > Ruminococcaceae > Angelakisella > Angelakisella massiliensis. The sequence continues at coordinate 1,874,507 of NZ_LT629945.1, forward strand.
CGGCTGGAATCGGTTCCTATCGAACCGGTGGATACAGATCTGGGTGCTGTGATCAATCGCCCGATAACGCCGGAAATTATGGAAACCGTTACGGTGGAGACCTTTGGGGTGGAATATCCTCAGCCTGTGATTCTGCGCCGGGCATACTGATTTTGCCTGATGTGTGGCCGTTGGCACAGGTGGAAATGAGAATAATTGCTTTTACATGGAAAGCGGAAGATCCTGATGGATCTTCCGCTTTCGGCTTTCTTAAAAGTTCAGAAGGCAAATAAAAATGGATTGCCAGGGGGACAGAATAGATTTTGGAAGGCAGCTTGAAGGAGAGAGGGCGGCAGGATATTCCCCTTTGAGGGAGTTGTTCTGTCAGCTTGATGAGATAACGGCAGCGATGATCACTGAAGACCGATGCCGAAAACACCGGTGCTTCCATCCTGGAACCAAGGCAGGTGAGAAGGACGGAAAGTGAAAAAAACAAAAAGAAGGACCGTTATCATGATAAAGAGGACAGCGGCTTTACCGCAATCCCCGCTGCTGTGATCATAAAAATGCAATCCTGCCAGCTGCCCTGTAAGGACAGAGAGAAACAGAATCAAAATGTCTGCCCAAAGCAGCTCTACTCCGAAAGCCTCCGTGTAAAAATAATAGAGCATCGGCATGACGGACAGAGCGGTGAGCAAAGCGATGCCTGTACCGGTCAGCCATCGGCCACGGATGGCCCCGAATAAATTGCATTTACAGCAGTAGGCTCCCCACCAGAGGATCACCGGCCAGAGAACCATTTTGCTGTGTTCCCATACACTCTCATTCACAGGAGCGATCAGTGCGATCAAAATATTTTTTCCGGAGAGTTCATATGCGAAATGCAAAAGTGGGCCTGTCAGAAATAAAATGGGAATCCCTGTGAGAATCCATTTTTTTGCCTGCGATGTACTGCATCGATCCATGGTGTCCCTCCTCTCATTTTTCTCTAGTTTATGGAGAAAAGATTCTGTGTATGCCATTGAGAAGGAAAACAAGAAAGCCCCATATCCGTGGGCGCAGACAATCCGCAGTGCCATTCAAACAGCGGAAAAAGAAGAGTTTCTGCGTAAAAACAGCAGGCCCTGCTTTCGGTAAAGAAAGCGGGACCTGCCAATGTCTGATTTGTTTTCACCAGCGGATGCCGGAAGAAAACCTGGAAAATTTACTTTCCTTCCATCCGCTTCATCATTCGGATATCCCGCCCTGCGAAAACCAGGCTGGTATAGCCGCAGAGAATACGGGACGCAATCCGCTGTTCATACTGAGAAGTTAATTTTGCGGGCTCCAAATTGGTGGTGATAATGGTAGCCGCCCCATTCATCATCCGGTCGTTGATGATGTTGTACAGCACAGATTGGGTAAAAGCGGTGTTGAACTCAGACCCCAGATCGTCAATAACCAGCAGATCAGCCTTCTCCACAGCCGACAGAAAATCCCAATCCTCCCGGGAAGGACTGCGGTTGAAGCGGGTCCGCTCATAATGATCTACTGCGCTTTGGGCGGAAGTATACGCCGCAAGCAGCCCCCGCTCCGCCACACGTCCCGCGATGGCAAGGGCCAGATGCGTTTTGCCCAAGCCTGTTTTTCCGCAAAACAGCAGGCTTCCGGGGTCCTCTCCACGGCCTACCATCTCAGCGTATTCCATACATTTCATCAGGATATGTTCCATGGTACGCCGGGGATTGCCGCCTTTGTCATCACTTTGGGGATAATAATCCAGCTGAAAATTATCAAACTGATAGATCTGGCCGCCTCCGGGAAGATTTTTTCCCGCCTGACGGCGATACAGCTTTTGCCAGCATTGGCAGCGATGCCCCCGGGCAAAACCGGTATCCTGGCAAATGGGGCAGGAGAAAGGCGGTTCCAGATAATTTTCCGGCAGCCCCAGCTGGGCCAGGATGTGAAGCTTTTCTTGCTGCAATCCGGTGATTTCCTGTTGCAAACGTTCAATTTGCTCCTGGGCATCGGAGGCCATGGCGGAGGAAGCGATTTCCATTCCCCGGCGGGCAATTTCACGGTCGATTTGATATAACTGAGGCTGCTGGGAATAGACTTCATTTCTGCGCTGCTGTGCCTGCTCCAGTGCGCGCTGCCGGCTGGCGGCCAGCTGTTCCCGGGCAGCTTCTGCCGGATCTCTCAGAGCCATGAGGATTCCTCCTTATCAAACTTTATATCAGCCTGAAGCGTTATTGGTTTGAGTTGCGTTCCATGATTTTTTCAATGGCATCCAGATCGTAAGATGGAACGTCATCCCCAGGGGAAACGGGGGAGGTACGGCTGCCCATCTCGGCCAGGGCCTGTTCCCGTGTGCGGATCCCCTGCTGGTGCCATTGGGTGAGGATTTTGTTGAGATAAGGAAAAGAAATTTTGCCTGTGTTGTCCACCGTGCGGTCATAGGCCAGTTTGATCAGCTCTGCGTCAAAGCCGTAATCCTGGAACCAACACTGGATAAAATCCTTTTCCTTTTTGGACAGCTCCCGGTCCTGGATCCCGAAGAGGGATTTGATCAGTCCTTCGTTTGAGGCACGATGGGAAAGCTCCAGAATATGTGCCTCCGCTTTATCATGGGTATCAATGCCCTGGTCCACCCAGCCGGTGATGAGGCGCTCAATGTAGCGCATACTGGTTTTTCCAATACATTTGCAATATTCCACCGCCATCAGAATGTAATCTGGCGTCAGATGAAAGTAGCTGTACAGATAGGCCACCGTCTCTGTTTCAGCGGGGGACAGGGGACGAGCCAGCCGCTGCTGCAATTCCTCCAGCAGCCAGGGAATGGAAGAATCGTTTTTGCACATTTCGCTGATCTGAGAGGGGGTCATTTTGCTGCGTACCCGAACAGTGGTGATCTTCTGCTCCCCATTGGAGACCGTTTCCGAAACGGTTGCAGAGGATGGAGAGGACGGTGCTGGCTGCCGGACAGCGGGTGAAGGAGTATCCTGAGAGGAAGCGGAGGTGGAAAACAGTCCCGCCTGCTGCCAGTAATCCAAACAGTCGGATACCTGAGAGGGAGACAGTCCCAAGCGTTTTGCGATATACTGCACATCCACCGGATGAGGAGCGTCCCGAAGGGCTAAAAGCAGCACCTTCAGCTGCTGCTCACTGCAAAATTTCAGATGCCTGTCCGCTACAGCTGTAGGTACCGGAAAAATGCTGCCCCAGATGCCGAAATCAATTTGATATTCCACAAAAAATTCCCTCCGATGGACCCAAGATTCTTACCAGCACAGTATAGCACAAACAAGGGCTTTTGACCATAAGGGGGAGAAAGCGGTACAGAAAATCTCCTGTCAGAGGAGTATGCCGTTGCCGGCGTTCCACAGGAAGAAAGGGTATCAGACCACGCGGCGCCAAGGGATTTGGCAAACCAGGTTTCTGCACCGTAAAAATTTCGGGAATCCTTTATTTTAATGGACAGGCTAGTTGCCTGGAATGCGGATGTGGTGTATAATAAAGAAAAATCATTGCAAATTTAGGGGAGAACCAGAACATTATGACTTTTACTTACAAGCCCAGAGGGGTATGTTCCCAGCTGATTCAGCTGGAGTTGGATCATGGTCAGATTCAGTCGGTACGCTTTACCGGTGGATGCAATGGCAACACCCAGGGAGTGGCCGCGCTGGTTAAGGGAATGGATGCAAAAGAGGCCATCAGCCGTTTAAAGGGCATCCGTTGTGGATTCAAGTCTACATCCTGTCCAGATCAACTGGCACATGCTCTGGAGGAGGCATTGGCTCAGGAATAAAATTTCCGGCGGCAGGCAGGCCGAAGAGGAGAGGGAGCGAATCATGTTTTCTGCTGACGAGGACATCAAGATTTATCTGGGAGACGAGGAGGAGGTTTCTCCTGTCAGTGAAGGAGAACGTTCCGCCGCCGAATTTCTGCAACATAAAAGGAACGGAAACCTGGACAAGACAAAACAGTTGGGAGAGTTGCTGGCCAGCACGCTGCTGGGAGACGCTCCCCGTTTTTGCGGTGAACCTTACGGAAAGCAAAAACTGGTGCTGATTTCTTTTTTGGCCCTGGACGCACTGGAAGATATTCCCAACCAGATGCTGCAAAAGTCAGCTCAGGCGGTGTTTCGCTCCACGGTGGAGCGGCGCAGCCCGGAGATCCATAAAATTATTGTGGATTCCACCGCCTACACCATGTATATCCTTAATGAGCGGGAACATCCGGAGGATGGCTGGGGCAGAACCTTAGCGGAACTGTGCGAAGCGGATAACGACCAGCAGCTGATCGACAGCGGCAACCGTCTGACAGCGGAGTATAGAAAGCTGTTCCGGGACATGGTGCATAGTTACCATTTCGTGTGACAGCTGACGTGAGCATCAAACAAATTGTACAGATGGACAGAGCAGGATTCTGTCCATCTGTTTTTTTTGTCAATGGAAATCATCGGCTTTACCGGTAGGGGTATTCTGTAAAAAAATTTAGCTTCAAATACCCAGCGAAACAGGCTGTAAACGGTTGATTACCATCCATGAAAAAACTTCCTCAGAACAGCGACTGCTTGTTCATGGAGGCAGGACTAGTGATGCAAGGAGAGCGAAATGCAGCGCACCTTAAAACGCATACCGGTAACAAGTCCTTTTAGGCATGACATAAACTACCAGTTTGACAGGTGGCTTTCATTACAAGTTCTCTATTCCTATCACTCACAACAAATGATATAATAAAACAATTACAAACGAAAGGAGCGTGTTTCTGTGACGAACACAAATAAAAAGGAGATTGTAATGATGGAAGGAGGTATGACGAAATAATGGTCGCAGACCTCCTTCCTTCGGGAATATAAAATGGAGGTTATCAAGTTGAATCAATTGAATCATTATGGCGTTTCAGCGCGTTTTTTAACAGAAGCAGCTTTATATCCAGAGCATCAGCTGGCAAGAGTGATTGCGCAGTATCGTGGAAAATATAAGATTATCACCCAGCAGACCGAAATGCTGGCGGAGATTTCAGGAAAACTTCGGTACGGCACAGAGGAGCTTGCCCAATATCCCACTGTCGGTGACTATGTGATGGTGGATGTGCAGGCTGAACTTGCCGTCATTCATCAGGTGCTCACCAGAAAGAGCCTGTTTATCCGAAAGGCAGTGGGCTTGTCGGGACAGGTGCAGCCGGTGGCATCCAATGTGGACATCGTATTTTTGTGTATGTCCCTCAATCAGAATTTCAGCCTCAATCGCATGGAACGATATCTTTCCATTGCCTGGGACAGCGGCGCCGTACCGGTCATTGTTCTGACAAAATCGGATCTGTGCCAAGATTTATCTGGGGCAATTGAGCAGGTTGAAAAAATTTCCTGCTTTTCCGATGTGATCACCCTTTCCATGTTTGATACGGATATTTGTGAGAAGTTTCTGCCTTATTTCCAAAAAAATCAGACTTGTGCCTTTATCGGCTCATCGGGTGTGGGAAAATCCACCTTGATCAATAAACTGCTGGGTGCTCCGGTCATCGCAACACAGGAGATCGGCAGAGGCGACAAAGGCCGCCACACCACAACAGGCCGTGAAATGTTCCCCTGTCCGCTGGGTGGTGTAGTAATAGACACCCCCGGCATGAGAGAGATGGGCGCGGAAAGTGCTGATCTTTCCAAAACATTTGCGGACATCGAGGAATTGGCACAACACTGCCGCTTTCGTGACTGCACACACACCAATGAGCCCGGATGTGCTGTTCTGGAGGCTGTGAAATCCGGTGAATTGGATAGCCGCCGCCTGGCGAGCTATCACAAACTGGAACATGAAACCAGTTATGATGGATTGAGCAGCAAGGAGATTGAAGTCAAAAAGTGTGAGCGTATGTTCAAAGAGATCGGCGGCATGAAAAATGCCAGACGGTTTGCAAAAGAACAGCGGAAGCGGAAATAAGGAGATACGCAACCATGGATATTATATTTTTGAATGAAAATATGATGGGTCCTAACGCGTGGCTGCTGGCAGAAGAATTGACTGCAAATCTACCTTTGAAAAAAGGAATGCGGGTTTTGGATCTGGGATGCGGCCGGGGCTTGACTTCTGTATTTTTGGCAGAAAAATTTGGCGTTGAGGTTTTTGCGCTGGATTTATGGACAGATGCCACAGAGAATTATAAACGATTCAAGCAGGCCGGAGTTTCTGATTTGATCGTTCCCTTGCAGTTTGACGCCTTGCAGCTTCCTTTTGCGGAAGGCTTTTTTGATGCGGTCATCAGCGTGGATTCCTACCATTATTTCGGCAATAATGACACCTATTTTGAAAAGGTCCTCAAACCAATTCTGAAAAAAGATGCCGCCGTTGTTGCCATTGCTTTTCCGGGTATGAAATATGAAGTGCATGATCATATTCCGGAAGAGATGAAGCCGCTTTGGGAAGCGGAAGCATTGGAAATGTGGCACTCCATGGATTGGTGGAAACCCAAATTTGAACCATATCTGAAGGATTTCCGGATCGCTGAGATGGACTGCTTTGACAGAGCGTGGAATGACTGGCTTTCTTGTGATAACCCGTATGCAGTCGAAGACAGGTTGATGATGGAAACGGACCATGGTCGGTTTATGAATCTGATTAAGCTGACAGGCAGCATTCGCTAAAACTATAGATTGATGATAAGGGCAGCCTTGCATATTACGCAGGGCCGCCCTTTTTATGTTCCAATTTGCAGGAAATCATATTGCCGCTCCAGTCGATCACTGATTTTGCGCAGGCGGCAGCAAATGATCAGCAGCTTCATTACGATTTGCATAATAAAATACCATGGAAATGAAAAACGTGAGAGGATTTATCGGAATATGACGGGGATATGGGGTGATCTCCCATCGGAGCATTGAATGCAAGAATACAGCCCCAAAGTGTGGAGAAAACAAGGGAACGCTGAAAAGCGTGAGAAATAATCAAAACGGCAGGTTAAAAATTCATTTGAAACAGTTCCTTTTGGCAAGGCTCAGGACACAATCGCCTGATTTTTCCCCAGCATATTCCCCACAGACGGGGAACAATCATACATTGTTTTGTTTTCATAGTTCGATGGCACGGTATTTCATCTCACTCTTATTCTGGTACATTTTGGCATCAGCCTCACGAAACATCTGCTCAATAGAAGCATCCTGCCCCATGGCGTGCCCCACGGCCAGCGACAGCGGGAAGGAACGCGTCAGATTCCTGCGGCTGATGCACAGTTCCAGTTCCGACAGGGCTCTGCTGACCTGGGACTCGGTGATGTTTTGCAGCAGTACCGCGAATTCATCGCCGCCCATACGATAGCAGCAGCCCAGGGAGTTAAAAACCGACAGAATACACTCAGCGGCTGTGCAAATCAGCTCATCGCCGGCCGAATGTCCCATGGTATCGTTTGCCTGCTTCAGATTGTTGATGTCCACAACGATACAGGCGCAGAGGCCTTTCAGAATGGGGGAGAGGCGAACCCGCTCTTCAAATGCTGTGCGGCTGTCCAGCTGCGTCATCAGATCTGTGTTGGCCATCTTCTGATAGTAGCTCATCTGGGAGGACTTGATCATTTCCTGGTATACATAGTCAATGGATACTGCCAGCAGCGACACTACAAGCAGCAGTATGCCGATGCTGAAATAAATGAGATACGATCTCTTTCCCCACAAATAATAGTCCAGAAATCCCATTGCGCAGCAGAAACCGAGGGCGCCAAACCCGCTGAGCATCAGCCGTGCCTGACGGTAAAATGCGGAATGGAGCCAGGTTACCAGAAGGCGCAGCAGAGACAACAGCGTTACGATCATCAGTACATGGGTCAGGGGCAGCATCTGATGGAGCTGGGCCACACCCAGGATCTGCAGCAGACCGCAGATACAGAGATTCAGCAGGTGGAGCCGGTAGATCAGGCACAGCAGGCGGCTGTCCTGATCCATCATGCTGCGATAGAACTGAATCATAAAAATCGGCATGGTCATAAAAGCGTACATCGCCAATACATACATGATTGCGCCGCTGATGTGGACCATTTGAAGCGCTGCCGAATCCATGGATATCCACAAACTTACCAGCAGCACCAGCCCACTGAGATACCGCAGTGTCTGCAGCCGCTTGACTCCAATGGCCGTTCTGGCTCCCATAGACAGCAGTCCAATGAGAATGCCAAGGAGCAGAAATAATCCTGAAAATATCAGGGCAGCAGCATTGGCGTTGAGGTAGTAAAGGGTCAGATCGCCGTAATCGCCTGCCAGAACCGTCAGTTCTCCCGAAGGAGCGGACACGGTGAGAGTGTGTCCTGCCAGTTCCGTTTCGGGCAGTGGAATCCAGTGTATCATCCCGCCATGATCGAATGGACCGGGGGTGTATTTATGGAGCAGCATTCCGTCCAGATACACGAAATAAGGGGTCCGCTTGGCGGTGACAGCGCAGACGGGCTGGCTCCAGCGATAATCCGGCAGTATCTTCTGATAAATGATATCGGCTCCGTCCTCAGTAGGGCCAGCCGGTTCAATCTGTATCAGCTGCTGATGCAGTTTGGGTTGGCAGGACAAGGGAGACCGCAAGGCGAGAAAGGCAACGACAAAAAAGCCTGCCAGGGCCAAAATACCCAGAAAACAGGATGTCGGAAAGGAATTATGGCGTATTTTGGACATAAACAACCTCCTGGCTTTGAGAACATAACTATTGTATGATGAACTCAAACTTCGTGCAGGTGAAATGATAACGTTTCAAGGCAAAACAAAAGCACAATCAATAAATCTGTGAAGCTCCGTGATTTTTACAGCACCAATCTCAGCCGGAACCAGCCGTCTATCAGATCAAACTAACAAACGGCCCCATTTTTCCGGCAAAAAGCGGAGATGGACTGCACTCCCAGGCCGTGTCCTTCCTTTGGAGATATGGGCAGACCGTTGTTATCAAAGGAGATATTGTCGGTACAAGGGTTGGAAATTTCCAGCATGACGCTGGGAGTACCTGTCATTTTACAGCGGATCAGCCGCTGATCCCGGGGTAGGTTCAGATTGGCGTGGATGGCATTTTCCAAAGCGTTGGCCAGAACAATAGCCAATTCACCCTCGTTTACGGAAAGGGTATCGGGAAGGGAAATCTTTGCTTCCACCAGGATACCCTGATTCTTAGCCTGGTCGAAGTAGGAGGAAAATACCGCGTCCAGCACCGGCGGACGGCACCAGCGGATTTCTTTTTGCTCATCCAGCCGCTTTTGAGCTGCATCCAGAAAGTCCAGCGCGGCGTCCTTGTCTCCTCGTGACACCAGCTCCGCAGCAGCCTGGAGCCTGTGGCGCAGGTCGTGGCGTTCCGTGCGGATCGCATTTTCCGCAGCCTTCACCGCCTCCATGCGGCTCTGGAGGGCAGACAGCTGCAAAGCCGACAGCTGCGCACTGTACCGTGCCTCCGCCTCCTTGTGAACGTTGGAAAAGAGAAACATCAAAATGGAATAAACCCCCAGCATCAGCAGGCCAATGGCCGGTTTGATGATGGTGCTTCTTGAATCGAAGCCTGTATATCCAGGAATCAGGTAGACGGCGATGATGTAATAGGTTGCCATTACCAGGCATATCAGCCACCAGCCCCGGCGCAGCTCCAACAGTATCTGGAAAAACAGCGGCCGCAAAAAGCGCACCAGAAACCAAATGACCCAGGTGCTGAGAACCGCGTAGGACAGCACCAGTACCCAGAAGCGGCTGCCAGACAGGTAGTAGATCAGGCCTGATATGTGGTGAATCAGCGTACAGAACAGGACGACGGAGAGCTGCTGAAAGATCAGCCGCCACCCCCGGAACTGGCTGAGCGTAAAAAGGAGCAGTATCAGCGGGATATGGATGGTTACAGCATAGGTCCAAAAGGCGGTATCCAAATCGACCGTCCGGTACAGAGCGGCCACCGCCGCCATCAGCAGAATCGTGACGCTGAAAACGACAAAAATGGTGCGCCGCTGGGAATACCGGCTGTCTATAAACAGAAATGCCATAACCATATATAACACTGTCAAATACTCCATGATAAACAGCTCTACCATGTGTCACCCTCCTTCAGCCAATATTTTTCTCAGGCTTTTTGAAATTGTTGCCGCCGTACAGGGCAGGCATTTACTCCCGTCATATGCTGCAAATTCAGCATGAAGCTGGCTTCCCACAGACAAAAGAATTGATCAGCCAGTACAGCGTCCCGCCCATTCCACAGATCCAATACACTTCCGGCAGGACACGCTGGGCACTGTCCACAGTGGCTGCCGCAGCAGCACCGTTCCGCCTTCGATTCACTTTCTCTGCCGTGCCGTCCGGCAGCCGGAGAATCTTCCCCATTCAAATTAGGGCAGCATCTGAGATGAAGATCCAGCGGTACCGTTTCTTTCTTCTATTATCACATATGGCAAGGGGCAGCAGTATGCAAATTTTGCACAGATTATTTTGAATTTTGAACAATCGGTTCCTGGTTTTGCCGCAATTTGTATAATGAACATAGCATAGGCTCAGGAAGACCGTCAAGAGGGAGACAACCTTGTTTCTTGTGTATTTGTACACGGTCCTGCTGTGCTTATCATCCGCTTTATGCGGAAACAGACCGAATGCTGCAATCGGGCCGAGAAGGCCGGCAGAGAACGGTGCTGTGTCCGGTGGAGCCATCGCCCCTTGCGGAAAGGGGAGTGGTTTGACCGGCAGCAACAGCTGAGGGGACGGCGAGGTATATGTAAGCACTGGCGGCAAAATTATCATACCCGACCGACGGGGCCATCACAGGAAGTGCCATGGTGAAAAATACAAAGGCGGGCGGCGGTGAGTATCTGCCGCCGATTCGCTGCAATGGAACTTCAAAGCAGTCCGGCGCATCGAATATCGGCAGCAATACCGCAGGCATTGATCCGGTTCCGTCCAATATATTGTTCTATGAGGAGCTTTATGGCGTGGGCATTATGGGCCAAACAAATAGAGACCGCCATTTACTGGACAGGCCGTATGAGCCATAGGTTCTGTTGGTCCCCATTTGGAGGAGAGGATCATCGTGCTTCATGAGGCGTTCAATAAACCGAAGGTGTGTTTTGCATATGAAAAAGCTGTATGTGCGGCGTACCTTTTTACTTTTCCATGGCGCCTTGTCCTGGAAAACTGTGTTAAGAGAAGAAGATCACGGGAGGGTTCAGAATGAGAAGACGAATCTGCAGTCTGCTGCTGGCCGGATTGATGGCCTTGTCATCATTGGGAACAGCAGCTTTTGCTGAAGGTGGTGTTTTGCAGAACGGGGGAATTGCCATAGGCGCCAGCGGTTTGTGTGAACATCACACGGAACATACCGCTGACTGCGGCTACACCGAGGGCATCCCGGAGCGGCCCTGCAATCATGAACACACCGACGATTGCTATGCTGCTGTGGAGCAATGCGTCCATACTGCCCACGACGAGAGCTGCGGCGGCCTGGATGACCCGTCTGCCTGCAATCATCAGTGCAGCGAGGAAAGCGGCTGTATCGTCAAAACGATGAACTGCCTGCACCAGCATGACGAAAGCTGCGGCTACGTCCCGGCTGTGGAAGGCACACCCTGTAATTTTGTCTGCGAAATTTGCGGCGGGGCGGAAGAGTGGGCAGAATGCACCTGTGAAACCCCTTGCACGGAAGACGCGGTAAATCCGGACTGCCCGGTGTGCTCTGCCGAGGGAGCGGACCTGACCGCCTGCAAGGGAGCCGCCCCGGAAGCGGCCTGCACCTGTGAAACCCTCTGCACGGAGGATGCGGTAAATCCTGACTGCGCGGTGTGTTCAGCCGAGGAAGCCGACCTCACAACCGCCTGCAAGGGCGAACCCACGGAGGGGGAAATCCTCTTTTCCGATGTCATGACCGAAGAGATGCAGAGAGCCTTTGAGGCGGGGCTGGAGGATGACCCGGAGCCGCTGACCCTGGAGGACGTGTTCGCGGCCGATCCTGAGCTGGAGGCCCGAGCCGCGGCGAACCGCGCCTTTGCCCGGAGCGCGGCGCAGCCAAATCCCGGTACTTATATCGTGAATAAGGACAACGAAAACAACGCCGGCACCGGGAAGGGGGACGGCGACATGGGTCGGTATTTGAAGCGGGGGGACGCCCCCCATCCCATTGAGGCAAACATCTTCATTCCCGAGGGAAAGCTGCCCACCCAGAGCTGCTATATCGCCGTGCGCACCTATGATGTGGACTGGGTGGGAGCGCTGGGACCCGATGCTTACCACTACGAGTATGACAAGCTCTTTGTCAACGATGTCCGGGTGGGTACGCTGACAGGGCTGCAAAGTGACTGGAACACCTCCTATTACGAAGTGCCCCTGTCCGCCCTGCGGGAGGGAAACAACACCATCCGGGTGGAAATCTGGGACTGCGAGGGCGCGGAGAATTTTGCCGATCCAGGTCCGGGGGACCTGCAGCCTACCCCTGTCATTTACACCCCTGAGGGGTCAGATTTCCAGTATGGGGCGGACTGGGCTGTTTCCATCGACTGGATGCAGCTGGTCTGCGACGGCGGCTCCCGGCAGAGCGTAGAGGAGTACTCCCTCTCCATCACCAATGTGGGGGTCACCGGGGACGACGTCCAGGTCTCCGCCGAGACGGTCATCACATTGTCTTGGGAGTTGCCTTGTCAAACCGAATATACCATTACCGACGCCAATGGGTTCATCCTTGGAGCCTACCATGGCATAGGACAGAAGGGGTCGAGGACGGAGGAGTTCGTCATCACCATGCCCAAGGGGCAGCCGGACGGCGTCTACACCGTTACCGACCTTTTGAGAAGGTCGGCTGACGACAATATCCTGGCCACCGACCAGGCCTTCTTTTACCTGGAGAATGGGCGCCCCGTGCTCAAGCCCCGCCTGGGCCATACCCTCTCCCCCGATTCCTGGACCAAGGAGGATGTGGCGATCACCGTTGAGGTCAAAGACGGCCAGGGCTATCAGGATATCCGGATCAGCGAACCAACAAAAACCGTTCCCCAAAACGGGGAATATGCTTTTGACTACAGCTATAAAACCCCCGATGGGGAGCAAAAGAGCGATACCTACACGGTGAAGGTGGAAAATATCGATAAGACCCCGCCTGTGCTTTCCTGCGCTCCCGTCACCGTCATGGAGGAAACGGACAACAACCAGCTGGCCGCCGCCATCCGGGCCGGGATTACCGCCTCCGACGGGGAAAGCGGCCTTGCGGGGGAACCCGCCTTCACCCTGGACGAGAACTTCTGCTATACCGGGGGAGAAAAAACGGTGGAGGTCACCGTGTCCGACCAGGTGGGCAACAGCACAAAGGCAACCTGCACCGTCACGGTACAGGCCCTTCCCATCTCCATCGAAAAACCAACGGCCGTTCAGGAGGGGACTGCCAACCGCTTCGGCCTGACGGCGGAGCTGACCCACCCCGGCCCGGATCCCATTACCGAAACCGGCTTTGTCTGGGGCGTGATGCAGAACCCCACCCTGACCATTAACAACGGCAGATCCGCCACTGAGCAGCCGGTGGCAAACAAGGATGGTACCATTTCCGTCACCGCCAACGATATTGTGGACGGGGTGAACTATTACTGCCGGGCCTATGTGGTGGCAGGCGGCAAGACCTATTACAGCGAACAGACCGCTTTTGGTATCGGCGCCAAACAATACGGCACGGTCACCATTAAAAATTACGGGAACAACACCTTCACCGTCACCCGCACCGGCGGCACCGACGGGGCGCAGACGGTCTATTACCGCACGGTCAACGGCTCGGCGGTGGGCGGCACCCACTTTACCCACAAGGCCGACCAGGTAACCATACCCGATGGGCAGGCGGAGGCGACCATCACCATTGCGGAAAATAATGCCAACACCGCCTACAGCGGCAAGCCTGCCACTGCCTACAGCAACGCTGACCGCACCTACCAGGTGGAGATCTACCGGGTGGACGGCGGGGCTGTGCTGGGGACGGAGCGGATTGCTACCCGCACCATGGCCACCAACCAAACGGTGGACCGCCACTTGTATGATGAATATGCCGTCGGGATCGCCGACAAGACCCGGGGCGATTATGATAAGGACGGCTTAGGCTGGTCAGAAAACGGCCAAATCGGTTCTTCCGCTGTGGAAACGGTTGCTGTAAGTCCGGAGAGTGCAGACTACTGGACACACACCGCCCAGAGCGTTCACTATTATCTGACCTTTGAGGCCAAGGAGGAGGAGGAAAGTTACCAGGCCCTTCAGATGCTTCCAGGCACTACCCTGGATACCAGCATCCACCCCGATGAGGGAACCATTGTGGGTTCGGACTCCATCGACAGAAGCCGTGTTTATTACACGGCCATGTTTGAGCATGGCAAGGAGAAAAAGCCTCTCCTTCCATATACAACCTGGCTCAGCTATCAGTTCCCCGGACCTGTCAACTTCCCGTCTCAATCTAGGCTGACCCATTCGATATACCGCTCCGGCCAGTCCGGATCCTATATCGCTTTTCCGCCGGATACCACATCGATCACAACCGGATTCAGCGGCAGTGGTTCCGGCAGCGACAAGTGGAATACCCGCAACGCTCAGCACCACATTCAGATCTATGACGACGTGGAGCCCCAGCTTGTGGCGGTAGCCCCCCTGGACGGCAGCACCTACCGGGTAGGGGACACCTTTACCATCGCCCTGGTTTTTGACGAAATCGTGGACAGCCAAAACAGCGGCCTGAACAACAACGATACCGTCCAGACCAGCTGGGGTGTGGCCCAATACGCCGGGGGCATGGACACCAACGTGCTCTATTTTGAAGGCGTTGTAAAGGATGGCGCTGCCGGTGAACTGATGCTTACCTCCATTGGCTGTACCGACAAAATTAAGGATATGTGCGACACTGTGGGAAGTCCCTCCACCGGCTCCGGTGGCACAGCAGGCGGCAATGTGGACAATGTCCGGCCAACGGTGAGCATCAGTGAAGAGAAGCTGGCAAACGGCACCGCCAGCGCGAAGATCAGCGCCCAAAATTATACCAGCCTCCAGTATACCTGGAGCGAGAGCGATAATACCCCCATCACCGGGTGGCTGCCCGCAGAAAATAGTAAGACCGTTTCCACCCGGCAAACTTCCGGGAAATGGTACCTCCATGTGTGGGGTTACCGGAGCAGGAACGGCACCTCTGCTTACGCAACGAAGGAGTTTGATTTCGGAACCCCCGATAATCCTGTCAGCCCGATGCCTACCCTGTCTGTGACGGCAGATAACGACGACTGGGCGCAGGAGCGCACTATCGTCCTTGACTATACCCCGGCGGACGCCGAGGTTACCATGACCGGCCCCAGCGTCGGAGAGCCGCAGACCGTTACCGGGAACCAGACGGTGTATACCAACGGCATTTACACCTTTGTGCTGAAAAGCGGCGATGAAACCGTGGAAAAGAAGGTGCTGGTCAGCCGCATCGACCGGGAGGCTCCTGTGCTGAACATCACCGGAGCCGGGGAAACCGGGACAATCTACAACCAGCTTGTCATGTCCGCCACGGCTTCGGATGTCCCCAGCGGGATAGCATCGGTGGAGTATGTGTTCACCGATTCCGAAGCTGAGCCCACAGAACAGGCTTGGCAGCCTGCGGCAGAGCCGGTGGATGGGAAATACAGCTTTACCTATGACGCCGCCGAAGAGCAGCAGACAAAAAAATATCTCCATGTCCGGGCCACCGATAGGGCCGGAAATTCTGCCACCAAAACCTCAGACGGTTATACGGTGGTCAAAAAGCCGGAGACAGCACAGATGCCCGCCATCCGGTTCACCACCCAGCCTACAGGTTGGGTAAAAGGCCCGGCGGAGCTGACCTGGGGAGTGACCAATCCGGGCGCGGGAGAGTGGGAAGTCGAAGCGGACGGGAAACTCTACCCCCTTCGGAAGTCTGGCGAGCCCTATCCCACAAATCCGGACACCACAGGTCCCCTCGCCGCTACCAGGAATGGCCTGTATCAGATCCAGGTGACCGACAAAAACAACAACACAGGCTCAGCTGAACTGATAGTCAACTGGATAGATTCCGAAGCCCCTGTCGCCGAAATTTCGGTGCCCGGCGGCTGGGCTCAGGAAAAAACGGTGACCCTTTCCGGCGTTACCGACGACCGCAGCCCCCAGGTGGATGAAACCGGCAGCGTCACCGGATATTCCGGCAGCGGCATCCGGACACAAGAATACAAGCTCTCGACTGCGGACAGTTGGACTGCGTTTACCGGGGACAGCTTCGCTGTAACCCAAAACGGAACCTATGAGGTCAGGCTCACCGACAAGGTGGGCAACAGCGCCACCTATACGGTGGAGGTGACCGGGATCGACACCATCCCGCCGCAAGTACAGCTCTCGAAGATTCCAGACGGCTGGCAGTCAAAAGTGGAAGTCACCCTTACTCCTTCCGATGTGGGCAGCGGTGTGAAAACGGTGGAAACCGCCTTTGTGGAGAACAACACGGACACTCCCACCGATCTGACAGCCCAGCCGATCCAGAATGGCAAAGTTACCGTTGAGGCCCCCAGCGGTCAGTGGTACCTCTATTATAAGGTCACCGACCAGGTGGGCAACAGCATCGATGGTTACTCCAGCTTGATTCAGGTGGATGGTACAAAACCACAGCTGACCGTCACCGGCGGTGAGCAGGGAGCTGAGACCGTGACATTTACCGTCCAGGCGACGTTCGGCGTGTCCGGCGGTACGGTTACAGTGACGGAGCCCGACGGAACCGAAGAGACGATTTCGGGCGGCGGCTGCACGGCCACAAAGCCGGGAAGCTACACCTTTACCGCGACTTCCAACAATGCCAATGTTTCACCTGTCTCAGTGACAAAGCAGGTGTTCCAGGTCTCCTTCACAGAGCAAGACGAACCGCTGACCCAGCTGGTGGTCCAGGGCGGCAAGGCTGTCCGGCCTGCCGATCCTATCCGCACCGGCTACACCTTTACCCAGTGGCAGAAGGACGGCAAAGCATATGACTTTGAAGAAACGGTGGAGGAAGACAGCATTCTCACCGCTGCCTGGACCCTGAACGCACCCACTGGCCTTACCATTGAAACCACCTATGGCGGCAGTACCGGAAACAACTTTATTTATGAGAAGGGGAGCGACCTGATCTTCACCGCTCATCCCAGTCACGATCTCAGCACGGGGATTGATTATAGCTACCAGTGGTACGACGAGGACGATCAGCTTATTGATGGCGAAACTGAACCCAGTTATACCGTAACGGACGCAGACGCCGGAGACTACCGCTTCTCCTGCGCCGTCACCGCCAACGCCGGCGGGAGTGTCTCTGCCGAAACAAAGGCGGAGGCGGAGGCTTCCATCGGCACAAGGAAGGTTGAGAAGCCCGCCGCGGACGATACCAAATTTATCTACAGCGGCCAGGAACAGACCTATGCCATCGCCCCCAGCGAGTACTACACGGTGACAGGCAATGTTCAGACCGATGCCGGTACATACACCGTAACCGTCGCCCTGGACGATAAGGCCAATTGCCAGTGGGCGGACGGCAGTACCGACGATCTCAGCTATACCTTCACCATTGCCAAGCTGGGGGTTGAGAAACCCGCTGAGGACAATACTGAATTTGTCTACAGCGGCAAAGAACAGACCTATACCATCGCCCCCAGCGACTACTACGCGGTGACGGGCAACGTTCAGACCGATGCCGGTACACACACGGTAACTGTTGTCCTCAAGGATAAGTCCAACTACCAGTGGGCGGATGGCAGTACCGACGATCTGAGCTATACCTTTACCATTGCCAAGATGGGAATTGAGAAGCCCGCCGCAGACGATACGGAATTTATCTACAGCGGCCAAGAGCAGACCTATACCATCACCCCCAGCGACTACTACACGGTGACGGATAATGTGCAGACCGAAGCCGGTACATACACCGTGATTGTTGCCCTGGACGATAAAGCCAACTGCCAGTGGGCGGACGGCAGTACCGACGATCTCAGCTACACCTTCCTCATTGCCCCCAGGCCTATTACCGCTACATGGCGGAATCTGGACATGGTCTACAATGGTGTACCCCAGGCGCCGCAGGCTGCCAGCCTGATAGGTGTACTGGAGGCGGACCAGGGCAGCGAAAAGGTGGCCGCTGTGGCAGAGGAGAAAGAGGCAGCGGACAAATACGCTGTTACTGCCAAACTCACCGGCACACGGGCCCATAACTATATCCTGAGCAATGATCAGGTGGAATTTTCCATCCATCCCGCACCGGTGACTTTCCAGGTGGAAAACAACAGTATTTTGTACGATGGTCAGAGCCATACTGCCCAGGTTGCCGCCCAGGCATTGGGCAGGGATTTCGATTCCTTCACCGTCTCCTACCGGAGCGAAGAGGGAGAAATTGTGAGTGCCCCTGTCCAGACCGGACGATATGCCATCCTGGCCCAGATCACTGATGACAACTACCGTCACAGCGATAGTGCAAGCGGTGGGGCCAGACAGGTGGGCGTGTTGGAGATTTATAAGAAAAAAGCCCCTGTTCTTTACACCATTACCTTCCTGCCCGGTGCAGAAGAGGGAATCAACGGAACACTGCCCTCCCTGCCGGACAGCTTTGCCGGGGACATCTTCTTCCTGCCCGAAGCGAATAGTCTGAGCCGGGACGGCTATGAGTTCACCGGCTGGGAATATGATGGCAGTGTCTACCAGCCCGGCACCGAATTTATCATGCCACGGAGCAATGTTACCTTCACCGCCCAGTGGGTCGAAAACTATGATATCGATGGTTCAGTGGTGTGGGAGGGAGATCCCCCCGAACCAGCACAGGATATTCTGGTAGAACTGAAGCGGGGCAACGTGTGTCTGGCGTATACCACCACTGATGTGGATGGTCATTTCTCCTTTGATCATATCCTTCCCGGCGTGTACAATCTGGTGGTCAGCAGCGGCGATATCATTCGTACCGCCAAGGTGGAGTTGGTTGACCAGGACCAGGAGATCCCTCAGATTCAGCTGCCAAGGGGCAAAACCAATTCGGTCCTGGATGTGAAGGACGGCGCGCCGCCGTTGGTGGTAGGCAACCTGGACAACCTGTTCACCGCCCAGTCCGAAGAAGGCGGCTACACCGAAGTTTACACGTCTGAGGATCGGAAACTGGTGGAAAGGGGCGGTAAGGTGGAGATCCGCATGGAAGCAGCCAGCGCGGAGCCTGAACCGGACAGCCCGCTGGGGCAGGCGCTGGATGCCCTCACTCAGGGCTTTGTCCCAGGCCTCACCCTGAATCTGACTATGGAGAAATCCAGGGAAGATGCAAATGGTGTTTCACAGGGAGAGACGCCTATTACTGAGAGCAATCTTCTGATGGAGGTTGTGATCCCTCTGAACGGTGATCTGCAGAACTGCCGCGACTACCTGGTCCTGCGGGAGCATGATGGTCAGGTGGATAAGATCACTGCTGCTGAAAACCAGTGGGGAGAGTATTTCACTCTTAACACGGACGGCACTGCCCTGACCATTTCTGCAAGACGGTTCTCCCTGTATTCCATCGTGTACACCAACGCCCTGCTGGACTCCGGCGGCAGTGGTGATGATCCTTCGGACCGCCCGGATTCCCGGCCGCCAGAGGTGACCGAGCCATTGGAGCCGGTCGTTCCCCCTGTTCTGGAAGAGGTAACCCCGCCGCCGGAAACTTCGGATATGCCGCCGGAATCCGCCGTCCCCCCTGCTCAGGAAGAGGTGGCCCAGCCGGATGAATCCCAGCAGCCGTCGGAGGAACCGGAAACCCCCGCCATAAACCAGCCGGAAGAACCCAGTGGTCCTGCTGATGCTGCCAATGGGAAACCCTTTGTTCTCCTCAGCGCCGTGTGCGCGGCTATCGCTGTGCTGCTGGCCATATTTGGAAAAAGCCGGGGAAGAGCCCGCCTGGCGGCAGTTCTCTGTGCTGCCGGCGCGGTGGTCATTGTTCTGCTTACTACCGGCTGGAGCGGCATCATCTTCGCCAACCTCTGGACACTGCCGGCAGCCATATTGACACTCCTCGCCGGCTGGTTTACCCGCCGCAGCAAAGAGGTAAAGAGTGAAGAGTGAATCGGTAAAAATCGATAAGCTACTGATGGCGTTTGTTCTAAGCTAACTGAAAAAACCTGCTCTGACTTGATTGCCGGAGCAGGTTTTTTGTTGGATTGAGCAAAAATAGCGGTTTTACCGGTGGGAATAAAAATCTTTAGATAAAATAAACTCTTCGTTTGCGAAGATGAAAGCAGGTTTGGCAACAGTATCGAAAAAAGTATGAAAGCGTAAAAACAGGCCCTTTTAGCAGCGGTCTGTGATCGTAATATTCAGTCCCCCTAAAAGGGTATGCCCGTATGATGCATTTTCCGGAAACGAAGAAGGCAGGAATAAGTTTATAAAAGATATAGTCAGTCCCCCGGCTAAGCTGGGGGACTGACTTGTAAGAAGCTTGTATGTCTATCCCATGGATTCTCCGCATAATCCACTGCCTTATGTACAGCCCATTATTCTGGAAAGCACCTTTCTGGCCAAGTAAGGGAAGCATATTGTATTCTCACCATAGATCAACGATTCCAGACTTTTTGCGTCCGATTGCTTGTTGGGGCGGGAGAGCCTGATCAAATTCGTGAAACCATGAAATACAGTACTGTGCGGATATTCAAGCATAAGTCAGCTTATGGCTAAGTAGATGTAATCAAGAAAAGAAAGGAAAAGCACAATCCAGACGGAACCGGCGATTGTGTCAAGAAATGTTTGTGGAATAGCAAGAACTTTGATATAATGGGAACAGGAACCCCGGAACCGGGAGAAAGGCAGGAGGATAAATGCACATAAGCTATAAACCCCTCTGGCACACGCTGGTTGAGCGTAATATGAGAAAAGAGGACTTGCGGCTTGCCGCCGGTCTTACCACAAATATGATTGCCAACATGGGAAAAGGAAAAAATATCAGTATGGAAACGCTGGTTCGTATCTGCGAAACGCTGAATTGTGGTATTTTAGATGTGATTGAATTGGAACAGGACGAAGTTGACGAAAGTAAAGTGTAAAACAAATTAAAAACTAGGCTATAAAAGTAGAATGGCAAATTGCTGTTCTACTTTTTCTTTTAGTATGCTTTAGCGAAAAGAGAACCCCCGGCTAAGCCGGGGAGAGTAAAAGAAATTATATAGTGAAAAAACCTTCTGGTAGAATAGAGTTGCGGTCGGCCAACTGCAACAATAAAGAACCAGGAGGTCTTTTCTATGAAAGAAAAAGATATAGAAAGTTTGCAGCACACAAGATGGAGATGCCAATATCATGTGGTATTTGCGCCAAAGTACCGGCGAATGGCAATATATGGTCAGATCAGGAAAGATATCGGACAAATACTGCGAAAGCTGTGTGAGCAAAAGGGAGTGGAAATTATAGAAGCACAAGCGTGCCCAGATCATATCCATATGCTTCTGAGTATTCCACCGAAGTATAGTGTATCACAAATTATGGGATATCTCAAAGGAAAAAGCAGTTTAGACTGATTGTATTTGTGTCAAGCTGTTGATGACAGGTGTTGACGAGGGCGTGGGAAACTTCATAGGACTAATGACAGAAAGAAAAAACACCGCAGAGCAGAAAAAACTGCTTTCCGGTACTTTGGGGATATTTCCGTTTGTGGGTCAGAAAAACCATGATAAACAGGTGTTTTTATAGTTTTTTTCGGCGGAAAGGGGAGACATCAAGTTTCAGGTATGCAAGAATTGAGCTGCATAAACAAAGAAAATCATCTTCGTTCGGTGGTTTTGAGATTGTATTTTTGTAAGGGATAATTTATAATGGCATTATAAATACTATTTTTGATTTTTATATTTTATAAGGAGGGCTGTCTGTGGCACGGAAATCCTATTCGGAGCAGGAGCGAGAGCAGATCCGGGACAAGTTATTGATGGCAGTGCTCCAATGTGTTGCAGAGCGTGGACTGATTCACAGCAGTATTGATGTTCTATGCGGAAAAGCGGGGATCTCCAAGACCTTCTTTTACCGTTTTTTCTCCTCTAAGGAGGAGTTGGTCCTCCAGGCTCTCCGCTACCAGCAGCCCAAGCTGTTGTCCTATGCACAGAGTCTGATGGACAATACTGACCTCTCCTGGAGAGAAAGCGTAAAAACCTTTCTGACAAATTGCTGCTATGGAGCAAAAACCGGCGTGGCGGTGCTGTCCATTGAAGATGAAAAAGAAATACGCAGCTGCCTCTCAGAAGAGAATTTTCAGGCTTTCCGGCAAGATCAGATCATCTTCTACCGGAATCTGTTAACCATTTTCGGGCTCCCGATGGATGGCATTGATCCCCGGCTTTTCGGCAACATGGCTTTGGCTATGATGATGGTATATAAGGCTATTCCAGACACGATGCCTTTCCTGTTCCCAGAGGTGGCAGAAGAGATGGTAGAGTTTCAGGTCAATGCATTGCTGGACGAGATGGAGCGGGTAAAAGAAAAGGCAATAAAGGCAGAGAAAGATGCTCAGAAATAAGATTTTATATTCATGTTCCTTGGGCTTGCAAGATGCTCCAGTACATTCAAACATTGAAAAAAGCCGGACTTTTACACCTGGCTTTTGCTTTCATGCGGCCTTTTCATGCCCTGCATTCGTCTGCCCTTGGGGCAGTGCGACGCAGGGCATTTTTATTGTTGGGAAAGAGGTGACCTGATATGAGTTTACCAAAGCGCAACAGCGAAGATGGGCGCTGTTACTGGATGACCCCCGATGCACGAGAGACACTGCAGCCGTTCTTTAACCGGTGCATCCAGGATGCCATTGACGGCAGGATCACCCGCCTCGATTCTCTCTGGCCGCCGGTAGTGGTCAGCAGTGAAGGCGCGCCCTTTGAGGTGCACGCTCTGGTGAGGGAATGGACCGAAGCGCAGCAGGCCGAGACCCTGGATGCGGAAAAGGCCATTGCCTTCAGCGAAAATCTGCGCCGCCTGAGTCGGTGGGGTGAAATTGATTACTATTTACTTGGTTTGTTGAAACGGGAGCTGCAGGAGAAGTATTTTGCCGTGACAGGCAATGAAGATGATCACTTCTGGGATCGGGAGTATTCCCTGAAACCAGGTATCCGTGCAGAGGAGGTCCCGGAGCCGCTGCTGCGTTTTGCCTGCTATGTGGCGGTGAGCTATAAGATATATGGCATGAGCTTTCAGTATCTGGATACCAATTATCTCTTGGGATTGGTGGAGAAAGTCCGGCCTGATATGGTAAAAAAGCTCCGGGAAAATGGGACCGGGAGACTGCCGCTCAACCTTCAAAAGAGGAAAACAGAACACTTTACTGCATCGGCCAACGATGCCTTTGCCGTGATCCGAATCACTGCCAGGGACAACACGGAGGAATGCTACCGTGAAGTGTTGGACTATCTGTGCGAGGTTCTTTCGCAGGAGGACTTTCCCTGCAGCTATGCCCTGGAGTTCAAAGGACCGGAAAAGAGGTATCTTCCCATCACAGGTCTGCCCAAAAAGGGAGTAAACCAGCTCTTTGCCTGTGCCGTGCAGTACCCCGGCCTCCACCCCCTGATGGAACGGTACGCCCGGCTTGCCATGCGGCAATATGAGCAGTACACCAATCTCAGCGATGAGCAGTGCGCGCTCCCCGGAAGTTTTGCCGTGTTCGCCCTGGGAATGCTGGGACAAGAGTGGCGGCAGCTGGTATGGGATTATCTCGATCTCTGTGATGATGAGCACTCCCACTTGCAGGAAAAATTCCTTCGGGAGTATGTGAAACAGTTCGGATTTACCGCCGATACCGTCCCTGTGTTTGTCCGTGGGGTGCTGTCCATGCAGAACATGAAGTATTCCAAGGATTATTCCGCGTGGATGGCAAATGTAGAAAGCCTGGACGCTCTGCTGGAGGCAAAAATCCACCTGTCCGAGATCGTTCCAAGCGGTTTTTCCTCTGACGAGGATGACGATGATGACGAGGAACCCGCCGAAGAAAAAGAAGCCAGCCCGGAGGAAGTGCTGCAATACGCATGGGAAACGGTCTGCTATGTGATCTGGGGCAAAGCCAGCGCCAAGGGCGGTCAAAAAGTGGTGGAAGCAGCTCCGGAGGAACTAAGAGAGCGGTATCAGGAAATTTTTCGATAGGAGGAAACAAAATGAAAACCTTTGATCCCAATTATAAATTACTGGACGAGATGTATCAGGATGATTATTATCCTGCTTTTCTG
The DNA here is from genome assembly GCF_900104675.1 of Angelakisella massiliensis. Taxonomy (GTDB): domain Bacteria; phylum Bacillota; class Clostridia; order Oscillospirales; family Ruminococcaceae; genus Angelakisella; species Angelakisella massiliensis. The sequence goes on from NZ_LT629945.1 coordinate 1,898,612, forward strand.
GTAGATAAGGTCAGGGACGAGTTCCAGAAGGTCATCGATCTGCTGGAGAGCGGTGAAACCGACACTGAAGTGATACAGAACACGCTGGATGAAGCGGTCTGCGGCATCAATGATCTTCAGGACGAATTTTTCGAAAACGACAGTGAGATTGAAACGGTGGCCCGGGACTGCATCGGCGTCACTTTAGACTACATTTTGAAGTGGTTTGGCATTCCCATTGATATGGAGGAGGCCATCCGGGAAAGGGACTGGTGATTTTTCAGTGCTTTGACCACATGGCTGTCGCTATGATGTAGGAAATGGGAAAAGGAGAAACTACCTATGGCAGAGTTCAAACAAATCATAGATGATGCGCTGGACATTCTGAAATTTGACGGAGCCGTACAGGACACTCTGGCGGAGCTTCGGAGAAAGTGGGGCGCACAGATCCCGGCGCTGCTGGATGAACGCTTTGATGTCGTTGGCATCCAATATATGAAACTGTCCCATGAAAAAGGGGCGGCGGCGTTGGGACAGGAGCTGTCTGCCTTCGGCTGGGCGCTGTATAACCTGGACGATGAGGACGAGTATCTGTTTGTCCTGATTCCAGAGGAAGAGCGCAGGGAATGGGAACGTTACTGCAAAAAACAGGGACAATCTTGTCACCTGATGAAACAGCAAGGGAGAAAATGGGGAGACCATGCCAAGGAGCAGGATCCTGGTGCCCTGATGCCCTGCGAGGAATACATACTTCAGGATGGGTACGATTATTTCTTCAATTCCGTAGCGGGTGATTTTGCGGCGGGGGAGTGGAAAAGCCAGGATGCAGAAGAATGGAAAAACGGCTGTGTGGCCGATCTGCGCCATCGTCCGCCGCAAGTAATCCGCTCCCATAGCTTGCCGCACCTTGGGCACCTTACCTATTCCCCGGAACAGGGACTCTATGCCGCATCCAGAGCCGCTGGAAGCGGAACCATTGGTCGGGCATTACTGAGCCAGAATCCGGCTACCCTCAACTGGGCCGAGCCGTCTCCCATTGGATACGATGGTCCACCCCGGACTCTGTGCTGGGCTGACCATTCCCTCTGGGTGGGTGATCCCACCAACGCTACACGGATCGAACTGACTGACCGAGGCACCTGCCAGGATGTGAAAAACTGGACTCTGCCGGAAGATGGATGGAGCACCAAATACCATTGTGGCATTACGACAGACGGGCTGGGCCGGGTCTATTTTTCCAACGAGTGGTATAAGGGGCAGATCTACCGATGGGAAAACGGCAGGGTAACAAAACATACCTTCTCTCTGTATGGATACGACCATCTTTCCGAGGCCGTTCCCGTTCCCGGTACAGGCCGCATTGCCATGACCCACGCTGTCAGCGGCAAGGGAAGAGTGGAAGAATGCCTGCTGGAACTGGACATGGACACCGGGCGGTGCCGAATTGCCCTCCTGCCTGGAATGGGCGAGGGGCTGAAACTGCGCTGGTTTACCGGGGACTGGCTGCTGGTGCAGGGAAACGGCGAAATCCTTTCCGATGACTTTGCCCAGCTCATCAACATAAACACCCGTGAAGTGCTGCGTATCCGTCCGGGAATGTTCGGCGGGGAGAAAATGCAGCACATCGGAATACTCACCGATGACACGGTGGTTATTGTCACCCGGCGGGATAGGGTTGGGCCGGTGTTCCGTTATCCCATAGATTTCTGGGGTTTCCTGCGGACGGCAAACAAGCCCAAAAAGCTGGAATGGCGGGAGTACAAAGAAGTGTACCCGAATCTGCCAATCTATCTTCCGCCCAAGACCACGGAGCGAAAAATCATTCTCAAAAAAGACAGCCTGACCATCCTGGGGTCGGTATTTACGCCGCCGTTTACCCTTTCGCAGCTGGCGGAAAAGTTAGGGCCCGCCCGCATTGTCCTGCAAAATGGAACACAGAAAAGCCCCATGACTGGTCGGGAGAGCCCCTATACCCAGGCCCTTGCCCTGTGGGACGAGCTTGGACTCCAGGGCTGGTTGGATGAAGATGAGCAGACCATCAAAACCCTTGGTGTCCGGGTAGCGGCACAGGGAGAGTATGCGGTCCGGCAGGCATTTGACGGAGCGGTTTGGATCGGGTCCAAGGACTACCGGGAGGCCAGCTGGAAGGATTTCGCCGGCTTTGCCCATACCCTCAAATTAGGCGGCTTTACCGTTTATACCCGCTTGCCGGGTCCTGTTCCGGAGGAGCAGTCAGCGCAGAAAGCAAAGCTGGAGGCCCTCTCCGCTATGGTGCAGATCAGCTGGAAAGAGCCAGAGAAAAAGACGGCGAAAGCGCAGAAATACAAGTTATCCAAGCCGACTGAGCCAGTGCTCACCTTTACCAGTTTCAACTTCAAACTGGCGGTGCTGGAAGTCCTGATGTATGAGAAAGGCTTACTGGCTCCTAAACTGGACGCCTATGAGTTTGCCCGAGAGTATAGCCGACGCAAGATCGACATTGATGCGGAAGGGTATGAACCCATCCCGGAGATCCGGAAGTGGCTGGAGAAATACCCTGTCCCGGCGCGGCTGGCCCCGGAGGTCACAGAAATTGAGATGGATGGCGGCAGCGAGATTTATACCCAGCTCTGTCCGTTCTGGGATGGCGAGGATGGAGCCTTTAATCTCAACATCATTACGGAGGTGGAACTGCGCCAGTTTCCCAATCTGAGGCATATTACCCTTATGTCCTCCAATCCGGAACAGATTCTGCCGGTTCTGGAACGGTGCGGTATCAAAGCAGATTTGCTGTGAGGTGAAAGTATGAAAGCGAAACTAAAAGTGATAAAGAACTGGGAGTTCGAGGAATTTGAACTGACGGGAACTTCCTTCAAATACAGCCCGACTGGATACAAAGGTATGGTAGCCCGCAGCGAGGATGAAATTGTGTTTTGGACCTATCATCTCTTGCAAAAGTGCAGCGGCGTTTTGTGGGTCAAAGGCGAAGTTTCCAGGTGGATTCCCAGCCCGGAGCCGGAAGAGCAGCAAGATGTTTGGGAAGTTCCTGTCTTGCTCTCATGCGACAGAGGAATCCTGTTGATTTGCCCGGCCAGTAAATCCCTTTGGTGGATGCCGCAGATGGATGGAGAGTGGATTCCGATCCCCATGGATAACTGGTGTGCCCAGGGTATTCCCAAGCCGGTGGCAGTCACCGGAAGCCAGGGCGTTTTCCCTATTGTGTGCCGGGTGGACAACTACGCTGACGCGACCAACAGTTTTACCACCCTGACGGTAGACTTTGAAGCCATGACTGCACACTGGGCAGAAAGCGGCTCTTGCGTATACAGCAAAGCAGGAACCCGACAGACCCATTTGGCGGCGGTAGAGCGGGCTGGCGGCAATTTTGCCAAGGCAGACTTTCACTACAACTACCCTATGATTGGCTCCATACTGGAACAGAGTGGACAGTTTTATGCCTTTTTGGAAAGCAGCACCATCAATCCGGCAGGTCTTTCTCTCATGGGCTACTATTGGTATCTGGAACTGGAGGAAAACGGGCTATTCAAAAAGAAACTGTGGGGCAAAGATAATTTAAGCCGCCTGCCTGGGAAACACGGGATGCGCGGAAAATTTTCCGGAGACAGGACTTGCCTGATCCTGTCTCCCATTTTTAAGAATGATGACTGGAAGGGTAAACAAAAGGTGCTGCGCCTTTCGGATCTGGCGTTGATCGACCTCGCCATGCCCCGTGGATACACTTCCTTCCATATGCTGGATGTATGGGGAAACCGGGCTTTTCTCAGCGATGAGAAAGATAAGTTGGTTCTTTGTGAAATGACCTTGGAGTAGTTATGAGGTAAATCAATGGAGTTATCTGTAAAAAGAATGACTTGGGAGCTGGATAATGAGGAAGAGTTGTCCTTCCTGGCCTTTGAATGGGAGGATGGCTATTTTACGCTCTCACGCAAGACCGGTGCAGAAATGCTCCGTTTGGAAATGAATGATCCAGCCAATAGTCAGTTGATTGACCCGGACTGTTTTGAATATGCCCTTGATCACACCGGTTTTCGCCTGAATATCGTGCGGAACAACCGAAAGGTTCTGCGGTATCTGGAAGAACACCACATCAACACGGAGTTGTATGGAGAAATCGTCCTTCACTACGCTCCTCTCAGCAAGCCACAGCTTGAATCATTATCTGCTGTGACTCTCAGGCTGTTTTTCGGTGAACTGCTTTTTTAATTTGAGACAGGATCGCCCTGAATCAGAAAGAGGGAATGGCTATGAACGAGAATTTATTTCGCCCACAATTTGATACATTGAAACTGTCCGATAAGCTCTGGCTGATGCAGACGCTGGCGTCCCGTTATCATTTGATATTCAAGGAGCTGTACGCCTTTTCCCGCTGGGGACAAAGCTGCATCACCGGTCTGTTTGAAAAAGGTAGCCGGGAGTTTATCTTTGTCCCGGGCGATACTGTGACTCTTGGCTGGGAGGGCTTTGTTCAAGGGATGGACAAAGCCAATCAGGAGGAACTGGCGGAACTTTTTGCGGAAATCGGATATGAAGGCACTGCGGAGGAATTTCTCCGGCAAGGTATGGCCCCGATACGCCAGGTAACCATTGGCCCCATGTTTGTGGGCAGGAAACTGGAGGAGATCGGCTGGGAAAGCGTACCCATGAACGATCCACGCATCACCGCCCACCCCGACTGGCTGGAGAACTTGCAGAAGTGGGCGGGCCAGAACAGCCAGAGTTTTGAGATACATGAAAGTGTCCGCTTTGAGCGCAATGGTGATAGCTGGAGAGCGTGGCTGTGCCATCCCATGACCTACCCGGAGTTTCAGCGGTCGCTGTTGTGGGATCTGGCAGCCAGTCTCCCCACGCCGGATGAGTGGGCCTATCTGTGCGGGGGCGGATGCCGCACCCTGTTCCCATGGGGAGATGGACTGGACTACTCCATGCATCTGCACCACTTTGAAAGCGGTGAAGATCAAGGTAAGCCATACGACACGGAGAAGCCGAACTTCTTTGGCCTGTCTATCGCCTACGACCCCTATAAGCGGGAGCTGGTAGACGGGAAAACATTGACGACCTGCGGCGGCGACGGCGGCTGTAATATCTGCGGTGGCATGGGTCCTTTGCTTGGATATTTACCCTGTTCCCCTCACTGTAAACCGGAAGTTCGGGAGGGTAATGAGATTGACAATGACTATGACTTTTTCCGTCCTGTTATCCGGGTACAGACATCCGGGTGGAGAATGGCATCGCCCGGAGATGAGAGGTGATATTACCAGACGATTGACGCGGTGCAGGAGCGGCTGGCAGCAAACAGGATTGTGAGGGAGGCATAATGGATGATATATAGGTTTACGGAAGTATTAAACGATCTTGTTAATTATTTTCTCCTTGGTGACATTTTGTTGCTGGGGAACTGGAAGCAGGCAAACCATCTTTCAGATGATTTAGCGATGGAGTTTACCACAAACGAAAGCGGCGACAGGGTATTTGCCGAAGGAATTGTAATCCCAATGACCGGTATTGAAAACTATCCCTATACCATATTGTTCAATCTCTCTGGTGATAGACCGGAGCTGTGCAAAGAAAGAAACCGATTGCAGCTTAGAAAAAGTGGCTATTCCCTCAAAGTAGATCATAATATGCTGATGCTTTTTACATGGCCCATATTGGAACAGTTTACGCCTGAAAAGGTGAAAGATCTGATTTATTACTATAGAGTGCATAAGAAACCGATGATTGAGCTTGCAAATGGCTGGTATCATATCGAGATTTTTGGTGGAGAGACCTTGCAGGACGGGGCCTATGAACCTACATTTGAGTTTGTGATACAACCAGCCACAAATGAAGAAGCCACCATAAATGCAGATATGAATTTCAGCTTTGAAATTACAAGCTCTGCTTATTAGTGAAACCTATCCCTACCGAAGATAGAAAAGGAGATCATGATATGGATTTATTGAAACAATGCCAGCAATGGTTTGAACAGGATGAAGCGCAGAAGGTAATCGACACCCTGGAAGCGATTCCTGCCGAGGAGCGCACCCCGGAACTGGACAGTGAATTGGCCAAGGCATATATTGCCGTTGCAGATATAGGAGAACGGGAGCCTTTTGAAAAGGCGCTGGAACTTCTGGCTACCCACGAGGAGTATTTTGCGGGCGATCACTGCTGGAATTATCGAATCGCTTTGGCCTATTACTGTCTGGATGAGGAAGGCCCCGCCCTGCGTTACTTTGAAAAGGCACTGAAGGCCCGCCCCGGCGACAAAGATACCCAGGAGTACATAGACGATTGCCGCCGCCGTTTGTCCCTGCCTCGATTCCCCAAGAACTTTCGGGAGAGGACGGAGGAGGCCTGGGCAGCCTTTGCTCAGATCGAGGGGTCGCTGCGTCAGATCATGGATACTGACGAAACGCACCAGCGGGGCGAGGAACTGATTGAAAAATGTGGTAACGCACTCAAAACAGCCCTTCAGGATACTTCCTTTGAGCTGGGCACGGGTGGTGAAAAGTATGAACTGATCCTCAGTCCGGAGGGGCTTCGCTCCCGCCTGTTCCCTTTGGTGTACTTCCAGAAGCAGGCCCCAGAATCGATGCTGGAGCATTGGAATATCTGGGTAGGCCGCCAGCCCTGTGAGGGGTTCGAGCTGCGAGCTGGAGAGATTGAAGTTCGGGCCGAGGATGTGCAGATATGGGCAGAGGAAACAGAGGATCAGCGGGTAAACCTGGTTCTCTGTTGTGAAAAGCTGACGCCGATCTTGAAAGAGAACACAGATAAGGTCTGGTGGACCCTCTCTATGCTGGTGGATCAAACCATCGGAGAAGTTTCCTCTATCGTCTATATTGCTGGGTTTGATGTTTATGCCCAGCCGAAAGACGAACCGGCCAAGCCACTTTCCGAACTGCCGGAGCTGCTGCAAAGCATGGGGCTCTCCCTCTGGCGGGATGGCAGCGACTATCTGGAAAAGAGTTTCCTTGCCTATGAGCTGGAACCTGTGGAAGATCCGGAGGCTGACTGGCGGCTGGATGTCTATACCGGCACCTGCCGCCTGCCGGCGCTCATCAACGACTATCTGTCCGCCCGCAGCGACACGGTGGATGAGTACCACAAGGACGGCATCGCGGCGGGGTTCCTCTGCTATCCCCTGGAGAGCTTTACCGGCGAGGAACGGAGCAAAGCGATTCTGGACTTCCGGGATGACCTGCGGGATGCCATCCTGCGGGAGACGGGAGCACAAGCCGTGACCTTCCTAGGTGGAGCTACCGGGCTGTATTGCGGGTATCTGGATTTCCTTGCCTGGGACCTGCCCGCTGTGCTGACAGCGGCGCAGGCGTTCTTTGAAGAAAGCGGCCTGCCTTGGGCGCACTTCCACGCATTCCGGCGGGATGTGGGCGGCGTGCCGCTGCTGGATGAGGAGGAACCGGAGCCTGATATTCATGAGGACACTGGCTCTCTGCTCTCAGCGGAGGACATCGAAACGCTGGAATCCTTTGACGATGGGGTTTCCGGCTACTTCTGGAGAATGCTTCAATGGCTGGAGGATTTTATCAAAAGCGGCGTAGAAGAAGGAAGATTCACCGAAATGCAGGCTCATCAGGATCTGCAGATCGCCCTCTGGTACGCCTTTGCCTGCCTGAATCTGGACGATTACATCCATTACTATCAGGCGGCAGAGTGGATGAAGGATTCCGAAAAGAGTGCCGCAGGCTGCGCTACCTGGTACTACCGCTATTCCCTGGCGCTGATGTACTGCGGCAGGCTGGAAGAAGCGCACAGCTATGCGGAAAAGGGCGCTCAGGAGGAGCCCGACTACCCCTGGATCTGGCTGCAGGTGGGCAAGCTGCGGGCGCACTTTGGCGACAAGGCAGGCGCGCTGGATGCCGTCAGGCAGGGGCTAAAACTGGAACCGGGGGATTATGAGTTCCTGACCCTGGAAAAAGAGATCAAAGCCGGAGCCACTCTGGAACAGATGGAGTACCATTGGATCAACCCCGATGCCGATCAACAGCTCCAGCAGGGGCAGGGCCAAGATGTGGATGATAAACAGCGGGCTCTGGCCTGCATTCGAGTAGATGAAGCGGGACTTGCCGAATTTTATCAACTGTTCCACCCGGAGCGGTATGGCTATGAAAAAAATGCCCCCTGCTGTGAATTCCGATACCCGGTGAAGGAACATCTTGTGGAACTCTCGTTCCGTATGAACGAAGCCGGACTTTCCAAGATGGGAACAGACTGGCTGCGGCAGCTCAAGGAACGGCTGGACAGCGGGGAATGGCTGCTCTACACCCCCGAAGGAGAACCAGAGGGCATTCTAGCAGGTGTGTTTGTGGACCAGACCCGCCATATTGGTCTTGTCTATCAGCAACCGGGAGACGATCGGTACTTCCAGATCTTCCTCAATCCAGACGGCACAAAGGTGGATGCCATCTGGTCCTCGGCGGAAAACAGTGAACCGGAGGTTTATACAGAGGATGAGATGTCCGCAATCGAGCAGCACATCAAAAACACCTTTGGCGAGTTTGAGAATGTGTTCCATGAGCTGGTTTCCCCTGACATCCATGTGGACATCTGCGTTGTTCCTCCCTCTGAAGAGCGGGACTATTACACGTTGGTGACCATGGGTATGGGTGCTCACCGGATGAATGTGCCGGAGGAGCTGGCGGAATACAAGCTGGAGCGGGCGGAGCTGGCCATCGCCCTGCCGAAGGACTGGAAACTGGATGAGCAGTCCCTGAAGGATGAGCGGTGGTACTGGCCTATTGGCCTCTTGAAGGTGCTGGCCCGCCTGCCTATTTCCGGCGATACCTGGCTGGGTTTTGGTCACACGATGGACAAGCAGTCGCCCTTTGCGGAGAACACGACACTCTGCGGTGCCATTTTGACTGGTCCCCAGGACGTGGAGGAAGACGGCGAGGTCTGCACTTTGCCCAGCGGTGAGGAGGTCAACTTCTATCAGGTGATTCCTCTCTATCGGAACGAGTTGAATTATAAACTGGAGCATGACGCGGACGCTCTGCTTGAAAAGATGGCAGGCATCAGTTTTGTGGTCAATCCCACCCGCCAGAATGCCATCACCAGAGGAACGCTTGCAGAGGAGGAGTTCACCGGCGATATGGACGATGCCGCCTGGCACCTGGAATCCATTCAGGAAAAAGGCCTGCCGGTGGATGAGCTGAGTGCCTACAACCACATGGCCATCTACCTGCGCTGGTGCATGGAGCACGACCTGATGAGCGCGGAATTCATGGAGCGGTACTGGGAGCAGGTGCAGCCGTTTATGGCGGATCTGAGCCGCGCCGATCTGCGTGGCTTTATTCGGGACCAGCTGAAAGGACAGCTCTTTGGGGCGCTGTTCAACAAGGAGGGCGCAGCCTTTGCCGGATACTACTATGGTGAGGCGGATAGTCCTTATTTCCCCAGCGATATTGACAACTATGCCTTGGAATATTTCGGTTCAGAGCAATATTATTCCGATAAGTTCCAGGATGAAGCCTACCTGTTTATTCCCTTTGACGAGAACTATTATCAGACTATGGCAAAAGTCATTGAAAAACGATTCGTCAACTGGCGGGGGCAGGATTTCGATGAGGCCACTCTGGAGCCTTCGGAGCTTGCGAAGGCCATGATGGAATATCTGAACTGTGAATGTACCTATTTCCCCGCGATGGCGGACGATGATCCCATCATGTCGGCATATAACTATGCCAAACGGGAAGGTACCAAAGAGAGATTTGTGCCGGTGCTGATAAAAGCGGATGACGATACCCTGTGGGAGTGCCTGATTATGAATTCCGACCCGGACAGCGATGGCGAGGACGATTACGCCTTTGATCCGGACAAGGTAGCGGAATACCGCAAAAAGATGCTTGCCGCTCCTATCAAGGACGGAAAAACAGTTCTGGAGGAACTGATCAGGCAGCGCAAAGAAGAAGCCGAGGATGACGATATGGACTGGGATGAGGAGATCCTGGGCGAGATGGTGGGCGGATACGAGAACCGCCGTTTTGCAAGCTACTGGAATTCCGACAGCAAGATGACCTATCCTCTCATCCTGGCCAAAATCCCGGTGAAGAATCCCTGGGAAATTTTTGCCTGGCTGCCCTTTGGAGGCTGGAATGAATGTCCTGACACGCAGTCGCTAATGGCAGTGGCGAAATACTGGGCCCAGCAGCATGGGGCGGTGCCCGCTGCCATGACACATGATGAGTTAGAGTTCCTGCTCCCGGCCCCTGTTTCCGAGAAAGAGGCCATAGATATGGCGGTGGAGCAGTACGGCTTCTGCCCCGATGTGATTGACCAGGGGCCGGAGGACGCCACTGTGGGCGCTCTGGCAGATGTGCTGCGGCAGTCCACCGTTTGGTACTTCTGGTGGGATTGACAGCTTTACCACAAACTACTACCAAGAGGAGGGATCAGTAAAAGCTGATCCCTCTTCCTTTTGGAGCTAAATCTTTTGAGAATATCTTGGCCTTTTTGATAATTCCAAAATCTCCATGCTGCCATACGGACCAAAATGATTGTTTTTCGTATGGTTGGCCTATTGGACATATATGTCAAACGGAATTGCACACACGCATAGAGTAAGGTGTTGTTGTTGTGTTGGTCAGGGCATGCATGTCTTTTTCCTTTGCAGTCAGAGAGGAGAAATACCCTCTATGACCGGCTGTGTGGGCTTGTGTGAGGCTTTCGCCGCCGGAGTAAGGAAACAACCCCCTGCTCCCATACCAGCCCCTGTTTGGCCGTTTTTGAAGGGCGTTTGAGAAGGTAGGATTTTTTCAGGTCAGTGTGGGTCATCCAGGCAAGCAAGACTAAAATCCCATACACAAATTCGCTGTATTTGATGAGTTCCACAGCCCATCCCAAAGAGTGGCTTTCCCCAGAAAATGGTGGGTGACATATGGGGTCGAAAATGAAGCAGGATAAAGCGGTGACATCACCGCAGCCCACACCGGCCCGCAACGCGGACCGGAAATGGCGGTTTGATGCGGTTTTTGAGACCTAAACTTTGGAAAATGGCGGGGGTCAGATATGGCATCATGGAGTCCATGCGGACATCAGATCTGACATCACAGTCAGCAGTAATGCCGGTTTGAAGCCACTTTTGCGGGGGTCAAGAGTGGCGTCCACAGGTGTTTTGCCGATTTCGGGTAGGTTTCGAAGATGGATACACAAATGATAACAATCTGATAACTCTTCCCCTGTGGTCTGGATATTCAGCGGGAGTGCTGGTATGTTGTGTGGTTGACAGGAGGTGACAATCATGCACGACTATATGCAGGCACTGAAGCAGAGATTTTTCCGGGTACCCCGATGCGAGGATCTCCGTGGGACAGTAGAGGATACCTGTGGAGAGTTTCTCAAAAGAATGAGCGATGAGGACAAACACAAACTTCTCCTGATAGTAGATTCCATGGATGCCATCCGGGACGAAGTTTCTCTGGCAAGTTTTATAGCAGGTTTCAAGTTAGCCTGGGGAATCAGCCGGGAGTTAGAAGCAGACGGCCTCTACTCCTACGATGAAGAAGAGATGACACAGCCCTGGCGGAGATCTCAGGAGGAAAACTAAGCCCTTCAAAACCTGCGCCGCATAAACAAAGAAAGGAGGAAACAAAGATGGCAAAGAAGCGAGCCAACGGAGAAGGCAGTATCCGCAAGCGTTCAGACGGTCGCTGGGAAGGCCGGTACACAGCCGGTTACGATTCGGAGACCGGAAAGCGGATCACTAAAAATGTATTGGGCAAGACCCAGGCAGAGGTGAAGGAGAAGCTGGCCAAGGCCATTGAGGAGAGCAAGAAACTGGACGTTGTCCGGTCAGACGAATATACGGTGGCGGAATGGCTGCGGCTGTGGTATGAACTTTATGCCAAGCCCAATATCCGACCCACAACCGCAGACAGTTATCACCGCGGTATTGAATCACATGTCATTCCTCGGATCGGAGAAATTAAGCTGAAGAAGCTCACCAGCCGGGATATCCAAAAGATGTATAGAGATCTTCAGGAGAATGGGCGTCTGCGCAAATCCAAGAAGCAGCAAAATGGGCTCAGTAATGCCACGGTTCGGGGCATCCATATGATGCTGCACAATGCCCTGGACCGGGCGGTTAAGGAACGGCTGATCCTGCGCAACCCCACCGAGGACTGCATCATTCCCAAGATCCAGAAGCAGGAGATGAAGATCCTCCATCCCGAGGATATGAAAGCCTATCTGGAGGCAGCAGACAAAAGAGGAGTCCTGGCCATGTTCTATCTGGAACTGGTGACGGGGATCCGTAAGGGAGAACTGACAGCCCTGCTCTGGTCCGATCTGGACGAGGAACGGCGCACCATCTCGGTGAGTAAGCAGGCGGTGGGAGACAGGCATCGGAATGTCGCCATCAGCCGACCCAAGACGGAGAACTCGGTGCGGAAGATTTCGATCCCTGAGTCAGCAGTGGAACTGCTTCGGCAGGAGCATGAAAAGCACCCGGACAATCCTTGGATGTTCCCTTCACCCAAGACGGGAGAGATGTACCATCCGGACTCCATTGCCAAACTCCATGAGAAGATCCTGAAGGACACAGGGCTGGAACACATCCGGTTCCACGATCTCCGGCACACCTTCGCTACCATGGCGCTGCAGAATGGTGTGGATGTGAAAACAGTCTCCTCGATGCTGGGGCACTACGACGCAGGGTTCACCCTTCGTACCTACACCCACGCCACCCGGCAGATGCAGGAGCAGGCGGCGGAGAAGATGGGGAACTTCATGGAACGAGTGATGTAAAATCCGAAAAGAATAGCCGTGAAAATCCCCGGAGAGCATTTTCTCCGGGGGTTTTTTCTAAAGGATAGTTGAAATTGATGTTTATGATTTTATGATCAGCGCTTTTTCTCTCATAGTACGGGGCCAAGTGTCTGAGGAGTGAGGTCAGCTGACTGCTGCATTTCAAAGTCCGGAAGTTCTTTCAGGTAGGACTCCACATTACGATACTGCACTCCGTTTTCCATCTGAATATCTTCACCACGATAAAGGACATATCGTCCTCGGATTGTGCCAAACCGCTTTTCTGTTCTTCGGCATTTGTCCTCATCCATGAGATGCCGGTACTGGAGAGGAACCTGTGTGCTGCTGTGTTTGATCTCAAAAATATCACAACAGTTTTCTTTCTGGTCATAGATGACCATATCAAACTCACCGACCTCAAACTGCAGTTTGAAAATACGATGATCTCTGTCAGCTGCCTTCATGGTTTCCAGAAGCACAATATCTTCCATCATGCGGCCGCGGACTTCTTCAAGAATACGATCTGAAACCCGTGTTTTTTCATATTCACTGAGTTCCGAGAACTGTGGATCTTTCAGCAGCACATGTACAAGGGCTTGTGCCTGACAGTATCGCATCCCAGGCTGCGTGAAGAGGATGTGTTCCAGTGGTTTTGTTTCAGGCTCAGTGGTTTCAATGGGACAGTCTACGATCAGCTCCAATGCGGAAAGATACTGTTTGATTTCTGCAATGTGAGCGGGTGTGATACCAATGGACTGCTCTTCTTTGTTGCGGATATCCAGCAGCTCCATCAAGCGCCGCGTGACCGCTTCGGTATCGACGCGATCCAGCACATCTATGCGCTTTTCCGGGTCTCGCTCTTTCCGAAGATTCGCGGCAGTGAGCCGCAGATCATGGGAGCGAAAATCATCTGTGAGAACTGAGATCAGAAACCGATGGTTCATGTCTTCAATGATCCGATTGATGGCGCTGGTCAGTTCTCCGGCTTCATACAGAGAATACAGGTGCCGGAAGTGTCCGCCTGCTTCATAGCAGGCAAGGGAATGCTGAATGTTGCGGCAGATCGCTGTGTCGATGTATCTTCGGGTGGACTCATCATCCCGGAAGGACGCATCCTGTGCATTCACATCCTCATCATCGAAGTCCAGTTCACCTGCACGCAGCGTACCGCCGTAGCGGATATACTCATCAATGCTGTCAATTCCAAGCAGGCGGCTGTACTCCCGGTATGGGATAAAGGTTGTGTGGATAGGTTTTGCCCGATCATACAGTTCCTGGTCCATTGCCAGCCAGAATCCCAGAGAATCGGTTCCTGACAGGACAATCTTCATTCCCATGGCGGCAAATACATCGGAAAAGAGTGCAGCTGAGTCGATAAAATCCTCCATCAGAGTGACCTCATCTATAAACACATACCGGAATCCAGCATCGAACAGTTTCTTGAGATCCCGGTTCATCATTGCCATGTTGTCGTTCCTTCGGGCTTTGATGTAGGCGGTACGGCTCAGATTCTCTTTTGTCATTCTGCCAATGGCCTGGCGGAGCATGGTTGTCTTTCCGGTTCGCCGCAGACCAAAGACCAGGCAGACACGGTCATACTCCTTTCCGTAGAGATATCCTTCCAGTTGGTCAAAGCAGTCACGGAGTTCCCAGTTTTTCACCCCTTGAGACATGGCCTCCAAACCCTTGCCGATGATCACGCTGGTTTCAAAATCCAGCTTGGGCTGACGCACTTTTGGCATTCCGGACCGTAACTCCTTCAGCTGCGCCTGCAGGGATTTGCGCTGTTCGATCTGCTCCCGCAGTGGTTCCATTTCTCCGTCCCGGAGATACTGGCTACGCTTTTTCCCGCCCTCCGTCCACTGGTGATAATATTGAATCTTGCCATTGATTGTCTTCTTTGAGATATACCCAACTGGCAATTCCGCAATCTTTTTCTCCAGTTCCTGAATCATTTTCTGTCTTTGTAGCTCGTCCATACCGCACCTCCTCGTATAATAAGTTTGAAAGTTAATAATTCAGATATCAGCAGGCTTAGAGATGCCCGTGATACAATAGCTGTAGGACAGCAGGGTCAAGTTCTCTACCTCCTGGTTGAGCCGTAGGGCTGCTTCAAAATAAGTCAGTTTCCCTGAGCCGGAAGTTAGCTGCAAACTCATTGGCTGTTTGCCAGAGTGTGGGTCGCCCTTTCAGCAGTGAGGGATATCGCATTGGTCTGCTCTGGAATGATTCTGATACGCGAGGTTGCGGATGCTCCGGTTATCATGGGTATCTCCAAGCCTGCTGGCCTGAAATCTCCATGCGGGGAGGTGAAAATCGTGAACCCATTATTCGTTGGCATTGATGTGAGCAGCAGGAGCAATGTCGCCTACCTGATGAAGCCGGATGGAAGCAAGCACAGTAGCGTTTCTGTGCAGAACAATCTTGGTGGTGCTAAAATGTTGTCAGAGAGAATTGTGTCGGCACTCAGCTCCATGCGGCTCAGTGATGTGGTGATTGGCCTGGAAGCCACCTCTATCTACGGGAACAACCTTGTGTATGCCCTCCGGGAGGATGGCAGCCTGAGCCGGTTCCAGCGGAAGATCCATGTCCTCAATCCCAAGCAAGTCAAAAAATTCAAGGAAGCCTATCCAGATCTGCCCAAAAATGACTTTGTGGATGCCTTTGTGATTGCCGACCATCTCCGTTTTGGCAGAATCGCCAAGGAGGTCTATATGGACGACTATCGCTACCAGGCTCTCAGAACCCTCACCAGAGCCAGATTTGATGTCATTCAGAATCTGACACGGGAGAAGCAGAGGTTTGCCAACTACTTATTCCTAAAATGCTCTGGTATTGCTCAGGAGAAAGACATTCAAAACACCAGCGCCACTACCATTGCTCTCATGGAGCATTTTGAAACTGTGGATGATCTGGCAAATACTGATCTGGATGAACTGACCGACTTTATTGCTCAAGCAGGCCGGGGCAGATTTGTCGATCCAGATGCCACTTATTTTTATTATACCCTCTCGCCTTTGAATATGCAAGGGGTTATAAGGGGTTATGATAGCGAAACAAGAAAACTATGAAGGAAGAAGTAACGGCTTATCGCAAGCAGCAAAAGGAATGGGGATTTCTGATCGTTTCGGGCTATTTCCGCTTGTGGGTCAGGGTGTGAGTCTGAACCCGGAACCGCTTACATTTGGATACAAAGAATCCCCATAAACAAGCCGTTTACGGGGATTTTCTGGAGCTAGTGACGCGACTTGAACGCGCGACCTGCTGATTACGAAAGGTAGTCAGGCCCTTCAAGCACCGCTGAATGGGCGTTTTTAACCCTTTCCCATCTCCTTTCACATACTCTTTGACACCCCTTGCCCCACTGGTTCCACAGGTACATTTCCCCGTATGGGTCAGGATGTGGGTCGGGAAAGGCCTTGATAGACAGGTGCTTTTACACAATATGTTATTGGTTCAAAGAGTAAATGTCAAAGTTTAGATGCGCAAAACTTGAGTCGCATAAAACAAAGAAAAACACAATGAAATCATAGATTATGAAAACAAAAACTGATGGGATTGAAAATGGATGTTAAACAGTTTAAGTCTACAATCCCATCAAACAGAAAGAGAAAGCTTTAATTAGATTGAGCTTCTTGGTTAGAATTCCCAGACGCTGATCCGCAGCCGGGGCTCGGGAGAAGACGAGTCCCATTCAGTCCAGTGGCTTCCGTCTGGATTGAACTGTACCGCGGATAGATCGCCGTCAAAACCGGTGAGTGAAGTGGTGGTGTCTGTCGCTGTGTCATAGACCCAGTTGGTGCGCTCTCCGTCTTTGAATTGGGAGTAGTAGTGCCGCAGGGAACCGTCCCGCTCCAGCGTGAACAGGTCATCCACCTGGACATCTTCGCCAAGATCCCGGGAGGAGAGGGTATCGGAAGCCGGGTCATAGCTGTAGAGGACGGTACTTCCTTCGGATCTTCTCCAGCTGATAAAGGTGATCCGTCCCGTATCGGTAAAGGGAAGGGAAAGGTTGCCGGTCCAGATTTCCCGGAGCTGGGGGCTGCCTGTGCCGAGATACCAGACCTGGCTGTCTGATTCCGGATCGGCGGGATCGACATCGCTTGCCAGCACCAGACCATTCCGACTCTGGAACAGGTGCCAGAACCCCTGCCCATCATACAGCTCCCGGGTGCCGTCGGCATCTGCGGCCCAGAGGGTGTATCCACTGGTGACATCCTCCTGCCGGCGGGTGAGGTAATAGTAGGTGCCGTCCAGGACACCGCCCATCTGGCTTCCGTAGTAGACAGCGTATTTACCTTGCTGCCGGAGCAACTCGCTCATATCATCCAGAATCTGGCCGGAATCTGCCTCAAAGTCATAAAGGACGATCCAGCCCTGGCAGTCCAGGATGGCGGTATGTCCGTCCAGCCAGTGGAAGGTACTAGTCGACAGCTCATAGGTATCGGCGACTGTTTCCCCTTCAGGACAAGGCAGCAGATAGACCATTTGATCGTATTCATCATAGGTATAGACCTCGCTGCGGGGATATTCACGGATCAGATTCCCCTGTCGGTCAAAAAGGGTGAGGTTGGCAAGACAGACCCTGCCGCTGTCGGTGAAATAGAGGGCGGCGTAGGAAGTGTCCGGGCTGGAAGGATTGGCAAGGGCCAGAAAATACGTGTCGCTCCGACTCAGAAAATAGCCGCTGTCCGGGAGAGCGTCCTCCAACAGGGTGACAGTGTCCAGAACCTGGTTGTCCTGACTCAGAGTGGTGAGGGTGTTTTTGTTCTGGAAGGTGAAGGTCCCATCCGGGTTCCAGGCCGACCACCCCCGGACCAAGGAACCATCATAACCAAGATAGGAGGCTTCTGCAGGATAGAAGGCATCGGACCGGGATGCGGTTCCGGCGCTGCTCTCTGACGGGAACGTGGAACTCCCGGACTCCCCGACAGAACGGTCAGAACAGCCCGTAATGATCACTGTCAGCAGAACAGCTATCAGAAGGGAAAAGAATCGCTGCTTCATAGAAATGCTCCTTTCTCTGGATGACTTCATTATAGGGTCCGGTTTAAGCTTCTGTCAAGGAAGGTGTCGGGGATTCTTTTTTCTGTACTGGTCTGCGAGGACAGAAGTACTTATCAGTGCTGGCCAAGTTTCAGAACCATCGGGAAAACGACAAGAATGAGCACCAACACAGTAAGAAAGTATGTGCGGATGCTGGAAGAGCGAGGGCTGATCACTACAGAGCCAACCAGCATCATCATGAAGGACGGTCAAAAGAGAAATGGAAATCTACTCTTCACCATCCGTCCGATTCAGGAAGCAGTGGAGCAATTCTACCGGCAGCAGTTGGAGAAAATACCCCTGGATGTGCAGAGGGAGAAAGCGTCGGGTGCGAGAGCTAAGCAGGAACGCCCTGCGTGACCGGCTGTGTGGGCTTGTGTGAGGCTTTCGCCGCCGGAGTAAGGAAACAACCCCCTGCTCCCATACCAGCCCCTGTTTGGCCGTTTTTGAAGGGCGTTTGAGAAGGTAGGATTTTTTCAGGTCAGTGTGGGTCATCCAGGCAAGCAAGACTAAAATCCCATACACAAATTCGCTGTATTTGATGAGTTCCACAGCCCATCCCAAAGAGTGGCTTTCCCCAGAAAATGGTGGGTGACATATGGGGTCGAAAATGAAGCAGGATAAAGCGGTGACATCACCGCAGCCCACACCGGCCCGCAACGCGGACCGGAAATGGCGGTTTGATGCGGTTTTTGAGACCTAAACTTTGGAAAATGGCGGGGGTCAGATATGGCATCATGGAGTCCATGCGGACATCAGATCTGACATCACAGTCAGCAGTAATGCCGGTTTGAAGCCACTTTTGCGGGGGTCAAGAGTGGCGTCCACAGGTGTTTTGCCGATTTCGGGTAGGTTTCGAAGATGGATACACAAATGATAACAATCTGATAACTCTTCCCCTGTGGTCTGGATATTCAGCGGGAGTGCTGGTATGTTGTGTGGTTGACAGGAGGTGACAATCATGCACGACTATATGCAGGCACTGAAGCAGAGATTTTTCCGGGTACCCCGATGCGAGGATCTCCGTGGGACAGTAGAGGATACCTGTGGAGAGTTCCTCAAAAGAATGAGTAATGAGGATAAACGCAAACTGCTCCTGATCGTAGATTCCATGGATGCCATCCGGGACGAAGTTTCTCTGGCGAGCTTCATGGCAGGCTTCAAGCTGGCCTGGGGAATCAGCCGGGAGTTGGAAACAGATGGCCTCTACTCCTACGATGAAGAAGAGATGACACAGCCCTGGCGGAGATCTCAGGAGGAAAACTAAGCCCTTCAAAACCTGCGCCGCATAAACAAAGAAAGGAGGAAACAAAGATGGCAAAGAAGCGAGCCAACGGAGAAGGCAGTATCCGCAAGCGTTCAGACGGTCGCTGGGAAGGCCGGTACACAGCCGGTTACGATTCGGAGACCGGAAAGCGGATCACTAAAAATGTATTGGGCAAGACCCAGGCAGAGGTGAAGGAGAAGCTGGCCAAGGCCATTGAGGAGAGCAAGAAACTGGACGTTGTCCGGTCAGACGAATATACGGTGGCGGAATGGCTGCGGCTGTGGTATGAACTTTATGCCAAGCCCAATATCCGACCCACAACCGCAGACAGTTATCACCGCGGTATAGAATCACATGTCATTCCCCGGATCGGAGAAATCAAACTAAAGGAACTCACCAGCCGGGACATACAGAAACTCTACAAGGATCTTCAGGAGAATGGCAGGCTACGGAAATCTCAAAAGAGCAAGAAGCCAGGACTGAGCAACAGTACAGTGCGGGGCATCCACATGATGCTTCACAATGCCCTGGACCGGGCGGTCAGGGAGCGGCTGATCCTGCGCAACCCCACTGAGGACTGCATCATTCCCAAGATTCAGAAGCAGGAGATGAAGATTCTGCACCCAGAGGATATGAAAGCCTACCTGGAAGCAGCAGACAAAAGAGGAGTCCTGCCCATGTTCTATCTGGAACTGGTAACCGGCATCCGTAAGGGAGAGCTCACCGCCCTGCTCTGGTCCGACCTGGACGAAGAACGGCGCACCATCTCAGTGAGTAAACAGGCAGTGGGGGACAGGAACCGGAATGTCACCATCAGCCGTCCCAAGACAGAGAACTCGGTGCGGAAAATCTCAATTCCCCAGTCGGCGGTGGAGCTGCTCCGGCAGGAGCATGAAAAGCACCCGGACAATCCCTGGATGTTCCCTTCACCCAGGACGGGAGAGATGTATCACCCGGATTCCATCGCCAAACTCCATGAGAAGATCCTGAAGGACACCAGATTGGAGCACATCCGGTTCCATGATCTCCGGCACACCTTCGCTACCATGGCTCTGCAAAATGGGGTAGATGTGAAGACAGTGTCCAGTATGCTGGGGCACTATGACGCAGGATTCACTCTTCGCACCTACACCCACGCCACTCGGCAGATGCAGGAACAGGCAGCGGAGAAGATGGGAAACTTTATGGCAGAAGTGATGTAAAGAAAAACACTGGAGTACAATGGTTTCGTGCTCCAGTGTTTTTTACAACTCATTCCCGCCCAAACAAAAAGTCCAGGGACACATTCAGAATTTTTGAAATGGCATCGATTTCAATATCGGTTACCGCCCGCTTCCCGTTTTCAATACGGGAAATTGAGCCACGGCAAGTATACACTGCCATCAGCTCCAGTTTTTCAGACAGTTCCTTTTGGCTCATACCAGCACGGGATCTGGCTTCCTTGATCCTCGGGCCGATGATGTTGGTATTCTCTGTATCAATAATTCGTTTCATAGCAAACACCTGAATGTCTTGATTTAGGACATTTTTAGTGTATACTAAGCAGTAAGAAATTATGTCCTATTGATAGGACAACAAGGAGAAGCTATGAAAGTTGCTGTAATAGGGTCAAGAAGCCTGACGGTTCAGAATCTGGAAAAGTATCTGCCCCAGGGTGTGACGGAGATCGTATCCGGTGGAGCAAAGGGGATTGACACCTGTGCCAGAGAGTATGCACACCAGGCAGGACTAAAGCTGACCGAGTTTCTGCCGGACTATCAGCGGTATGGTCGCAGCGCACCATTACGGCGAAACCAGGAGATCATCCGCTATGCGGACGAGGTAATCGCCTTTTGGGATGGGCAGTCCCACGGCACCCGGTTTGTCATCGAGGAGTGTAAAAAGCAGGGGAAGAGGGTAACCGTTTATCGGCAGCAGACATAGAAGCACAAACAAAAATCCCCGGAGAACAGACAAAACCTGTTCTCCGGGGATTTCCTGTACTTTCGGGCTATTTCCGCTTGTGGGTCAGGGTGTGGGTCAACGGATCTTTTGGCGGCGCTGAACGCTTTCCGGCAGTGGGACGCGGGCCGCGATTTTGGACGCAAAAAAAGAGCCGGAGCGCGACTTGGCTCCGGCCCTGGCCGGTGGAGCTAGTGACGTGACTCGAACACGCGACCTGCTGATTACGAATCAGCTGCACTACCGACTGTGCTACACTAGCATTTTAAGTTTGCTTTTAATCATACTCCCCAAGTGATAAAGTACAGATCTGTTCACAAGGTAAGCAAAAGTATTATACCTGCTAAAACTGCTTTCGTCAAGATGCCCGGACTTTATGTTGAGAAAAAGGTTTTGCTCTTTTGAAGAGGGGGAAAAGATAAAATTTCCAATCATTTGATAAAAACGGGGCTGGAGAGCCAACAGCCCCGTAAGAAGTACGGCTGATGGATATCGGAATATAAAATGCAGAAAAATTATGATAAAATATTTTGAGCTCCAGCAATAGCAACAACAAGGAGCGAAAAAGTTTGTTCATATTTAAGCAGCGGCAGAATGTTTTCAACATGGCATTATCAAAAAACAGGAACCGCTAAAAAAGTGAGAAAAAAGCAGAAAAATAGGTATTTTTTTCAAAAAACGGTGGGCGCAATTCTGACATTAAACCTGGTTCGTTTGCGCTCAAATGGGATCGCATTATAATAAAATCCAGAAAGGGATGGAGCGGATGGAGAAGTTTAACACAGAAAGCAAGACCAAACAGATCAAGGAAGAGATTGTAGACGATATTCTCAGCGGAGTATTCCTGCCAGGTGAATCTATTCCCAGCCAGAGCGATTACGCCAAGAAATACGGCGTCAGCCGTTTGACGGTACGCAAGGCGATTGATGATCTGGTAGCCAAGGGCATCCTGTGGACCGAGCAGGGGAAAGGTACCTTTGTGCAGGAGCTGGCCACCAACGCCTACAGCTATCGCCGGCTGTCTGGTTTCAGTTCCAACGTTGTTTCTGGAAAAGCGCACACCCACTCCAAGGTTATTTCCATCCAGCAGATCCCGGCCGATATCCGCTTGTCCCGTCACCTGCAAATCGAGTTGGGCGCTCCGGTGGTGCTGATTGAACGGCTGCGATATATCAATCAGGTATGCGCTTGTTTTCAGCGTTCCTTTCTGGTGCAGCAGCGGGTGGCCCACATTGATTTTCAGAAAGAACATTTGGAGGAACATTCCCTCTATGCGGTGCTGCGGGATAAAGCGGGCATTACTTTGAGCTATGTGGATGAAAAATTCAGGGCAATTCGGGCCAGCAGTCAGTTGGCAGAATATTTCAAGGTAAGCGAAGGCGATCCGGTGCTGTATGTACTCCGGGTAACCTACGACGGAGATAGCCGTCCGATTGAATATTGCGAGGATTATGAGAGCTCCGATGTGAAAGGAGCCTGGGTCAAATCCATCAGCTTTTGATCCGGGAAGAATGGAGGAAAATTTGTGGAAAAACGGATTTTGGGAAGTTTGCTGGCGTCTGCGGTAGGAGATGCCATGGGTGCGGCCACCGAGCTGCGCACCAAGGAAATGATTCGTCAGCGTTTTGGCGGTACAGTGCGGGACATTGTTACTCCTCCTGATGATACCTTTGCCCGGGGTTCGGCGGCAGGAAGCGTCACCGATGATTTCAGCCTGATCTATCATACCGCTACAGCCATTGCGGACAATGGCGGCATCATTGATGACCAGGCAGTGAACCGGGCGCTGCTTAGCTGGTCAGAGGACCATAAGTTTTACGATCAGTATGTGGGGCCTACCACTCGGGCGGCAGTGGATAAGATCAGAGGCGTGGAAAGAGAAAATCCTTATGCCTTTATTTGCTGCGACAATGCCAAGGCTTCCAATGGTTCTGCCATGAAGATCTCTCCCGCCGGTCTGTTTAATCCAGGCAATGTGGATAAGGCGATTATCGATGCCATCACCATCTGCCGTCCCACCCACAACAATAACCTTTCCATCTCCGGCGCCTGCGCCATTGCCGCGGCAGTCAGTCACGCCATGGAAGCCAATGCGGATGTCTACTCCATTGTTCAGGCTGGATTGTATGGAGCGGAAAAGGGACTGGAACTGTCTGAAGGCAGCTGCAATATTCTGGCGGGTCCCAGTGTTTCCAAGCGGATTAAGCTGGCTGTGGATATTGCCATGACGGCGGGAGATATGGATGCTGTTACAACAGAACTGGCGGATGTTGTTGGTTCAGGGTTACATATTTCCGAGGCAGTGCCCTGTGTTTTTGGAATCCTTGTGGCAGCCAAAGGCAACACCATGGACGCCATTATTGGAGCGGTAAATATCGGATCTGATACCGATACCATTGCCTCTATGACTGGTGCTGTTCTGGGGGCCCGCAATGGGACTGCGGGAATTCCGGAGCACTACTTACAACTGATTGATCAGGTCAACGGCTTTGATATTGCCGCTCTGGCCCACCGGATGGCGGACCTGGTGCGGTACTGAGCAGAAAGGTGGAGCATTATGGGAAAGAAATTCGGCAAACTGGAACCCTACTTATATCTGACTCCGGCGCTGATTTATTTTACCATCTTTTCCTTCTATCCCTTTATTAAAACTGTGCTTTCCAGCTTCTTTGTGCTGGACGCCAATGGCGTGGTAAAGGGATTCGCCGGCTTGGATAATTATGTCAAGGTGCTGACGGACCCGCTTTTTATCCAGTCCATTTTCAACACTCTTTTATATGTAGTGCTGGCGTCCCCTGTGGCCATCATCATCGCTTTGATTCTGGCTTTGGTGGCCAACCAAAAAACACGCACCTCTTCTATTTATGAAACGATATTTTCTCTCACCATGGCCATGTCCATGTCTGTTACCGCCATGATTTTCAAAATCATGTACAACCCCAACATCGGCATTATCAATAAGCTGCTTCAAACCAAAATCAACTGGCTCAATGATTCCAAATACGCGATGCTCTCCCTGAGCGCCATTTCCGTCTGGATGAATATCGGTTTTAATTTCCTGTTTTTGCTGGCGGCTATCCGGGGTGTTCCCAACGAGCTGCTGGAAAGCTGCCTGATCGACGGCGCCACCGGATTCCAGCGGGTACGCCGGGTGATTCTGCCGCTGATTTCGCCCACAGTCTTTTTCCTCATCTGCAACTCCCTGGCGAAAAACGTCATCATGTCCGGCCTGCCCATTATCCTGACGCAGGGCGGCCCCAAGGGCTCCACCACTACGATGATCTACTATATGTACAAGAACGCCTTCAACAACATGAACTACAACTACGCTTACGCCTCGGCAATCATCACCTTCCTGCTGACCCTTGTGCTGATGCTCATCAGCTTTTCCTTTGAGAAGAAAGGGGTGCATTACTCATGACGGCCAAAACCAAAAAGAAGCTGCTGTCCTTTTTGTTCCAGCTGCTGGCCATTGCAGTGGGATTGCTGCTGATTTTTCCCATTCTTTATGCCATCTCCCTGTCCTTTATGAAAGCTCCGGAGATCCTTACCCGGGACATCAAGCTTCTGCCCGATTCCATTCAGTGGGAAAACTACCGCAAAGCGCTGCAAATCACCACCTTGGGCAGATATATGATCAACTCTGTGATCCTTGCCGGTGTTTCCAGCTTCATCCGGGTGATTCTGGCCAGTCTTTCCGCTTTTGCCTTTGCGTTCTTCGAGTTTAAGGGCAAAAACTTCCTGTTTATGCTCTGTATGTCCACCATGATGATCCCCGGTGATGTGGTGCTGGTCACCAATTACAAAACCGTCGCCTCTCTGGGGCTGACAGACACTTACCTGGGAATGATGGCGGTATTCCTGCTGTCGGTACTGAACATCTTTATGATGAGACAGTACTACCTCACCTTTTCCAAAGAGATTTATGAAGCGTCCCGGATTGATGGATGCAGCAATCTTCGCTTTTACAGCCGGATCCTGCTGCCTTTGTCCAAACCGGTGATCGCGACAGTCTATATTTCTTCCTTCGTCAGCATCTGGAACACCTACCTCTGGCCCATGCTGGTCACAAATGATGACAAGCTGCGCACCGTTCAGGTGGGAATCACCATGCTCAACTCTGCTGACGGCAGCACGATCTACGGCCCCATTATGGCAGCCGCGGTGATGGTGCTGGTTCCCACGGTCTTTGTATTCGTTATTTTCCAGAAACAGATCGTGGGCGGTATGCTTTCCGGTTCCGTCAAGGGATGATCCCTTGCTGAATAGAAAAAAGAAAGATCCAACAAACAGTCACAACTTGGGAGGTCAAGAAAATGAAAAGATTTCTGAGCGTTCTGACAGCGCTGGCCATGCTCACTGTCAGTATGGCGGGATGCGGCGGTTCCACAGCCTCGTCCTCGTCCAGTGAGGCAGCCGGCTCCAGCTCCGCTGCGGTGGTGGATTCCGGCAAGCGCCTGAGCGATACCGATGTGGCCATTGATTTCTGGCATCACATGGAGGGTACCAGCGCGGTCGCTTTGGAGAACACTGTCAATAACTTCAATGAGACTGTGGGCAAGGAGTACGGCATTGTTGTTACTCCCAGCTTCCAGGGAACCAATACTGCTGAAAAGCTGAAAACACTGGCCCAGGCAGAGGACTGGGGCAACTTCCCTGATGTCTGCCAGGTAGCCAGCGCCGGTATTCCTGTCATCGCCGGTTATGATCTTTTGGTCAAGCCCGAGGATATGTATGCCGCTGGTGAGAACATTATCGTTCCCAGAGAGGATATTCTGGACAACGCAGCCCGCACCTTCACCTATATGGACGAGCTGTGCGCACTGCCCTTCAGCAACTCCGCCATTCTCCTTTATTACAACAAGGATCTGTTCCAGCAGGCCGGTATCGAGACTCCTCCCGCTACCATTGCTGAAATGGTGGATGCCATCAACAAGCTCACCGTCAAAAATGGCGATGAGGTGGAGACCTATGGCCTGGAGGTCCAGGTAAAGCGTTATCAGCTGCTCAACTTCCTGGGCGGTATGGGAGAGTACAATTTCCTGGGCGACAACGAGGGCGGACGTACCGGCCTGATGACCAAGACCACCATTGGTGAGGATGGCAGCCTGATGAAGTTCCTGGACGAGTGGGAAAAGGTGATTGCCACCGGCGGTTACAAGGCCGTTGAGGATAACATCAATGAAGAGTTTGCCATGGGAATGACCGCTATGGCCATCATGTCCTCCGCCCGTATTGCCAAGGTGGATGAGCTGACCGGTGGTGCTCTCAACTACGGCACCGCGGCCCTGCCTACCGTCAGCGCTGATGACAAGGGCGGCGTCGCCGTGGGCGGTTCCGGTGTGGTGATCTTCAACAAAGGCGATGAGCTGCGTCAGACCGCTGCCTGGATCTTCCAGCAGTATCTGGCAGGCGAGGATGCCCAGTATACCTTCTGCACCGGCAGCGGCTATATTCCGATCAACCGCAAGCTGTATGAGAGCGAGCGGATGCAGACCTTCCTGGCGGAAAATGAGCCTATGCAGGCAGCGGCCACATCCATGCAGAACTCCAACCCCAACGTGCAGGAGCCTTTCGATATGGTGACCGGAGAAATCGATACCATCATTGATACCGAGATGCAGAACTTTGCACAGGGTCAGGATAAACAGACTACGCATGACAACATTGTCAATCAGATCAACAGCAAGCTGGCGGAGTATGTAGAAGTCAACAGCTGACAGTTTTGCTGAGGGGGCAGACGCCGGGAGTTCCCGTCGGGCGTCTGCCTTTTTCCAAAGCTATTGTCAGCAGGAAAGGAGCGGCTTATGATTAAACTGGTGGTAACAGATGTAGACGGCACCATCGTCGCGAAAGATGAGATCCTTCATCCCGAAGTTCCGGCGCTGGCAAAACAGCTGCGCCGGCAAGGAATCATATATACCATCGCTACAGGCCGGCTGGAAAGCCAGGTGGAGGAGTATGTCAAGCAGCTGGAGCTGGACGACACCCCTTATATTGCCTGTAACGGCGGGGTGATCGTCCGTGGGGGTCAGGTGGTGTTTCGCCGCACTGTTCCGCTGGCGCCGCTGCGTCAGGCGGTTGCGGTGGCTGAGGCGCTGGAGATGTCGGTGCTCTACAGCAAAAATGGTGTGGAGCGTGCCTGCCGCCTGACAGACTATGTTCGTCAGCAGCAGCGGGATTTTGGCCGCTATCAGGAGGTGATCCCCTTTGATGAGAAGATGTGGGAAAGCCTGGAGATTGATAAGCTGGTTTTCATGGCCAAGGTACGGGATGGCAGTCTGGATGCGGTGGAGGCCCTCTGCCGCCGTCTGCCGGAGGAGTTCGGCTATAAACGGTATGCCAACAAGGCTTTGGAGGTGCTGCACCGGGATTCCACCAAGGAAAAAGGGGTACAATCACTGGCGGAGATGCTGGGTATCCCCATGGAACAGGTGATGGCGGTGGGAGATGATCTCAACGATCTGGGGATGCTCCGGGCCGCCGGGATCGGCGTGGCGGTAGGCAACGCCCAGGAACCGGCCAAAGAAGCGGCGGATTATGTGGCTTCCGCCCCTTGCTATGAAGGTGTAATGGAAGCCTGCCAGCGTTTTTGCTTTGGAAAGGAGCGGACACAGTAATGGAAAATACACCTATGCTCAGACAGATCGGCAGTGTGCCGGCCTTGATGACGGAGCTTTTGCCTGTGCTTCGGCAAAAAGCGGCTGCTCTGGCGGCGGATCCACGGCTGAGAGACGCCCGCAAGCTGGTACTGGTAGGCTGCGGGGACAGCTACTGCGCGGCGGTGGCCGCCCGCCAGGCTTTCGGGGAGCTTACCGATAAGGAAGCGGAGGTAATGTATGCTGTGGATGTGGCCCGCAGCTACAGCCGCCGCGTCCTGATGCGCAACGGTACGGGTACTGTGTATGTGTTTATCAGCAATTCCGGCAATGTCTCCCGCATTGTGGAGGCAGCCCAGAGGATCACCCGCTTTGGCGGCGTTACCCTGGCCATCACCGGCAATGAACGTTCGCCGCTTTATGGTGAGGCAGACATGGGCCTGACCATGGAAATTCCCCGCTTGTGCGGCGGGCCCGGTATGCGCTCCTACGCGGCGTCGGTAATGGCGCTGTATGCCCTGGCGGTGGAGCTTGCCCATGAGGAAGAGGACCGGGCACGGGCGGATGCCCTTTGGGAGGAGCTGACAGCTCTGCCAAAACAGCTGGAAGAACTGATGCCGGTATGGGAGCAGCAGGCCCGGGAGCTGGCCCCCCGCCTGAGCCAGGCCAGAGCCTTTGAGTTTATCGGCATCGCCGCCAATTATGCCAACAGCTTTTTTGCCTATGCCAAGGAGCTGGAAACCATCGGCCTGCCCGCCAGCGCCCACAATACCGAAGACTGGCTCCATATGAACTACTTTATCAGCGATGTGACCGGTACAGTCACCTTTCAGTTTATCCGGCAGCGGGAGGGCGGCTACAGCCGCAGCTGTGAACTGCGGAAGGTTGCCGGGGAG
The DNA here is from genome assembly GCF_900104675.1 of Angelakisella massiliensis. Classification (GTDB taxonomy): domain Bacteria; phylum Bacillota; class Clostridia; order Oscillospirales; family Ruminococcaceae; genus Angelakisella; species Angelakisella massiliensis. Next base: position 1,927,087 of record NZ_LT629945.1, read on the forward strand.
ATGGGACGGCCTCTGGTGGTACTCACCGATGAACCGGGGGAGGGTCCCTGGCGGATGACCTTGCCCCAGACCAGGGAACTGCTGCTGGACAGCCTGATCGGTTATCTTCCGGTATCCATGGCGATAGGCTATCTGGCGATCCTGCTGGGCGGAGAGGATTTCCGCGGCACCAGGGGGCACTGGACCGCCTGCATCAATTTTGCCACTGTGGCAGGCAGTGAAAAAATCATTCTGGACTAAGGGAGGAGTACCATGGAGCTGGCGACATCTACAAATCTGCTTTTTATCCGGCCCGATGGCAGAAAGGCTTCTTTGGAAGAAACCTTGACCAGGGTCAGCGCTGCGGGCTTCCGGGTTTTTGACCTGAACTTTTATGACTGGTCCCTTCCCGGTTCTCCTTTTCTGGGGGAAGAATGGGAACGCTGGCTGCATGGAGTGGGGGAAACCGCAGCCCGGCTGGGGGTGCGGTTCGGCCAATGCCATGCCTATTTCTACAATTTTCTGGATCAGCGTCTGACAGAGGAACAGCGGCAGCGTCATCAGCAGCTTCAGCAGCGCTCGCTGGTTTGCTGCCAGCGTTTGGGAGCCCATACCTGCGTCCTTCATCCGGAGACTGTTGCCGGTCGGGTGGACTATTATGCTCCCTCAATAGAGGCAAATTATCATTATTTTGCCCCTTTGCTGGAGCAGATGAAGGGGATGGGACTGCGGCTGGCGCTGGAAAATATGTGCGATTACGGCATCGCCCCCCGTCGGAAGTTCTGTGCCTATCCCCATGAGCTGGTGGAGCTGGTGGAACGCTTCAGCGATTCTTCCATCGGCATCTGCTGGGACTTTGAGCATGGGGATATTATGGAGCAGGACCAGGCACAATGCCTGCGGCTGATGGGGAAGCATCTGCTGGCCACCCATGTATCCGATACCTACAGCAAAACCGACAATACCCTGATGCATGTTCTGCCCCTTACCGGTACCATCCGCTGGCAGGAAGTGATGCCGGTCCTCGGGGAGATCGGCTATACCGGAGACTTTGCCTTTGAGGTGCACAACTATCTCAACCGTCTGCCGGATCAGGTGGCGGACACCGCTCTTCGTCTGGCTTATGAGGTAGGAATGTATCTGTTGTCCCTGGGGGAAACGGCGAATGAGGGCTGAAAAAACAGGATGCACGCCCAGACGCTTTCTGACAAGGCTTCCGCTGGCGCTGCTGGGCAGCCTGCTGATGGGGGTGGGCCTTTCCTTCAATGCCTGCGCCGGGTTGGGCAATGATCCTTATGGTCTGGTTTATGACGGCCTGCGGCAGCTGTTGGGTTTGGACCCCGCCCAGGCGGGAATCTGTGCGGCGGCAGTCAATGGCTTTATGATCCTGCTGCTGCTGATAGTGGGCAGGCGGTATCTGAACATCGGTACGGTGGCGGCGGTAGTGCCCTATCAGCTGTGTGTGCAGATAGGCACAGTGCTGTATGGACTGATTTTCCCCACAGAGCAGCTGCCGGTACGGATCATCGCGCTTATACTGGGCTGTTTGCTGCTGTATACCGGCATCGCTGTCTTTCTTACTGCGGATATCGGCATGGAGCCCATCACCGGGGTCATTATGGTATTAAAGGACCGGTTGGGATGGTCTTTTGCCCGTTCCAAATGGCTGCTGGATTTTCCATGCTGGGATTGGGGCTTTTGCTGGGGGGCAAAGCCGGAGCAGTCACCCTGCTGACAGCAGTGATTGCCGGGCCCTCCATTGATCTGATCCATCACTTTATTCTTGGAAAGCTGAAAGGAGGCCTTGACCGTGAAAGACGATCTGAGGACGCTGCCCAAAATCGAGCTGCACTGTCATCTTGACGGTTCCCTGGATCCGGAATTTGTCCGGTACACCCTGGAGCAGCAGGGAGAATCCGTCCCTCTGCCTAAGCTGCTGGAACTGCTGCAGGCGCCGGAGAGCTGTGCCAGTCTGGCGGAGTATCTTCAGCGCTTTCAGCTGCCCATCCGGTGCATGGATACACCTCAGCAGGTGCGCCGGTCTGCCTATACCTTTCTCCGCTCTCTCAAAGAGGATGGGGTGCGGTATGCAGAGGTGCGTTTTTCCCCGGCGCTGCTGGAAAATTCATCTCTGACAGCAAGACAGGCGGTGGAGGAGGTCCTTTCCGGTCTGGATGCTGCCCGGCGGGAAAGCGGTGTGGAATACGGCGTTATCCTATGCGCCATGCGCCATCACACTCAGGAGAAAAACGAGAAGATGTTCCGTCTGGCCCGGGAGTATCTGGGACAGGGTGTATGTGGTGTGGATCTGGCTGGGGATGAAGCCGCCCGGCCCAACGGGGAATTTTTCCCTTTGTTTGAGCAGGCGTATCGTTTGGGGCTGCCTTATACCATCCATGCCGGGGAATGCGGGAGTGCTCAAAGTGTGGCGGACGCTCTGGAAATGGGAGCCCGGCGCATCGGGCACGGTATCGCTATGGAAAAGGATCCGTTGCTGCAAAAGCGCTGCGCTCAGCTGAGGGTAGGGGTGGAGATGTGCCCCGTCAGCAATCTGCAGACAAAAGCAGTGGCCCGGCTGGAGGATTATCCCATTAGGAAATTCCTTTCCAATGGAGTGCTGGTCACCATCAATACGGATAATCGTACGGTCAGCGGCACCAGCCTCACCCGGGAGTATAGTTTGCTGGCGGAACAGTTCGCTTTTACGATGGAGGAACTGAAACAGCTGTCCAGAAACGCGGTGGAATGTTCTTTTGCTTCTGAGGAGCTGAAGGAACAGCTGTTAAGGGAACTTTGATGCTGAATAGGAAAATAGATTAAACAGGATGGAAAAGCCCCGGAACACCCAATCAAGGATGTTCCGGGGCTTTGAGCGTGTTGAAAAAATTCGACACATATCCGGAGAGTATGGGATACCCTCTGAATACGAAGCTGCTTACTGGCCAAACCAGTTTGGATATCTTTGCTTTTGTGCCGCAGCAGGCGCAGGTTTTCCTATAAAACGTATGTACATATCCCGCGTTTTATGGTTTTAAACGGAATGGTTTCTTAACCAATGGCTTTTATGTTCCGTTGTTTTTATAAAGCAAAACCACATACTACATAAAGAACTGTTGCCAGAGCGGCAGTCACCAGGGCATAGGGCAGCTGTGTTTTAACGTGGGAAAACAGATCAGTTCCCACCGACATGGAAGAAAGGATGGTAGTATCGGAAATGGGTGAGCAGTGGTCGCCGAAAATACCGCCTGAAATGACAGCGCCGATCGTCAGCAGAATATTGGCGTCCATGGCCACAGCCATTGGGATGGCGATAGGCATCATGATGGAAAATGTTCCCCAGCTGGTGCCGGTGGCAAAGGCCATTACCGCGCCCAGCACAAAAATGATGGCGGGGCAGAGAGCGCCGCTGACCTGATCTCCAATGAGACTGGCCATAAAGATACCCGTTTCAAGCTTTTTTACAACAGCTCCGATGGCGAAAGCCAGCACCAGCAGACAGACAAGATTGATCATATTGCTGACACCCTTGAGGAGATAGTCACTGAACTGCTTGGAGGTCATGATCTTCTGACGGGTATATATGATGCCCATGAAAATAAGGGTAATGATGACGGAGTAAAGGATTGCGGTGGTACCGCTGCCGTCAATGATGCTGCCGCCGCCGGTGACGAACAAGCCGATGAAGGTCCCGCCGATGAGTACGATCAAAGGCAGAATCATATTCCATTTATTACCCTTGCCGGCAGGAACCAGCCGTTCAATACCGTCCTGGTCGTTGAGCAGGGGAGTAACACCTTCATCATACAGGGCGCCAGTGTTTTGAACCCGAAGCTCCGCCCGCTTCATGGGACCCCAGTCCTTACCGGTCAGGATGTAGAACAAAACAAAAATCAGGGACAGGATGCTGTAAAACTGGAAGGGCAGGCTTTGAATCAGCAGCGTCATGGGATCACCGGTGATAAAACCCGCTGAGATTTCCGCCGCGATCAGCCCCATGAGCATGGCCCCCCAGGAGTTGAGGGGAATAATGGCGTTTACAGGAGCGGAGGTGGCGTCGCAGATATAAGCCAGCTTTTCTCTGGAAACCTTGTATTTGTCGATAAGAGGGCGTGTGACGACGCCGGTGAACATGATGCTCAGCAGTCCGTCGATGAAGATGATGATGCCGATCACATAAGCGATCAGCATGGCGGCCCGCTTGCTTTTGACCTTCTGGCTTTGTTCTGTAAGATAGGCCACAAAGCCGTCAACACCGCCGGATACCTCCACCATAATAACAAAGGCGCCCATCAAAGCGGTGAACAGAAAGGTTTTCAGGTTTCCCGTATCGGTACATACAGTCAGTATTTCATTGAGAGAAGCGTCAATGGCGGTGAAAGGATTCCACCCGAATAAAATCAGCTCACCTGTAAAGATGCCAATCAGCAGCGCCACCGCTACCTTCCGCAAAGCTACCGCCGCGATAATGGCAATAATGGGGGGCAGCAGTGTTAAAAAACCGTATTCCATTTGATATTCCTCCTTAACAACACACCTCTTAATATTGACTGAATAATGAGCCGAAGCCGCCGGTATGCAGATAACACACAGCGCCGGAAGCTTTGCCTTCCATAATCCAATCACGCATTCCAACCAGAACCTTGCTGTTGTAAATATTTTCGATGAAAATGCCCTCCTGCCGGGCAAACTCCTTGACCATGCGAGCACTGTCGGGGGTGTTCATGCCCCAGCCATCCCCACGGTAACAGTCGGTGATCTCACATAATTGATTCACCGGGGCGGGACAAGGGATACCGGTGATTTCTTCCGCCTCTCTGATCGCAGTGGTGATGTGTGCTTCCAAAACAGCTTCGGTGTCCTCCACACTGACAATCACAATGCGGAAGGGATTGCCCATCAAAGCGTTGCCGTATATCAGTCCCGCGGCTACTCCACCGTTTCCTCCCGGTGCGAAGATGGTCATGGAGGAGATGTTTTGCTGCCGGCATTGCGTGATCATTTCCTGTACAGCGGCGGTATATCCCAGCGCTCCCCGGCCGCTGGTTGCCCCATTGCGGATGATAAAGGGATGTGCCCCTTGCTGAAGATAGGTTTGGTACAGCTGCTCTGTATAAGCGCTGCGTTCTTCGCTGGTAACAGGCCCAAGAAAATGGGATTTTACCTGCAGCAGCTCATTAAGAAGCAGATTGCCCTGGATTTCTTTGGGACGAAAACAGTTATGGATCAGTTCGCATTCAAGCCCCAGTCTGGCACAGGCGGCGGCGGTGAGAGTACAGAGGTTGGATTGCCCCGGCCCAGCTGCCAGAACACGGTCACATCCTTCTGCTATCCCTTGGCCCAACAGAAATTCCAGGCTTCGTATCTTGTTTCCTCCCGGGCCGATCCCGGTCAGATCATCCCGCTTGATATAGGCATCCACTCCCAGTCCTGAGAAAAAGCGGGCCATAGGGTGGAGCGGCGTTGGACCGGTAAGCAAAGGAACACGGGGTGTCCGGGCCAGAAATTCTTCTATGGGATACATTTTACTACCTCCTCCAATCAATCTGCCCGACGCTGCCGGACAGCAGAAAAAACTGTGTAAACAGCGTGCTGCCGAGGAGAACACAGTCTTTTTTCTGAATGGGAACTGATGATAAAAGGAAAAATACGGGATTTCTTTAGTAAGATGATGTGCTAACATTATAGCAAGGAAAATCGATAAAGTCAAAGGTTTATACTCAAACACAAAACTATTTGAAAAAATCTGTTTGCAAAATTTGTCTCAGATACAAAAACGCATCGGGAGGAAAGACGATTCTGTTCCAACGTAAATGTGTTTGTTTCAAAGGGAAAAGCGTATGAAAACGTTTCGCTCTGTTTCCTTGGCAAAATAGCTTTTGCGAAAAAATTGGAAAACAAAAAAGCCTGGCTGCCAATAGGAGCCAGACTTTATGGAAAGAATAAAACGGCGAAAGGAATTTATTTTTCAGAAAAAGAGAAACGCATGATCTTTGCTTTTCACACCGGACCGGAAGCCGAAAGAAGCTGCTGCAGCAAAAAGACATATACCGGTATTGCAGCCAGACTGATGACGGTGGTAACAGTGATAATAACAGAAGCAAAGCCGCTGTCGCTGCCCGCCTCATTGGCCATGATCCCCAACTGGGTCATGGCGGGCATGGTGGCAAGGATAAAAAAGATCTGCAGCGTGTCGGCAGACAAGCCCATAGGCAGACAGATCAGCAGCACCACCATCGGTGTCAGAATAAAGCGGCACGCAATCACCAGCAGCAGTTCTTTACAGGGACGAAAGCTTTGGAGACCGCCCTTGTAGATCATCGAGCCGATAAAGATCATCGCCATAGGGGTTGCCATCTGCTTGATCATGGTGATGGCGGACATGAGAAAGTCAGGAAGGTGAAAATCCGCCAGAACAGTTGCCGCGCCCAGCAGAAAACCCATCAGAGGAGGGGCAAGAATAGAGCGGAGACCGGAGAGGGAAAAGAGGCGCACAGCGGGATCGTGATCCTTGTGGAGCAGAAAGACCCCGACAGTCCAGAAAAGCACTGTGTTGGCCATGTAATAAACCATACCCTGGGGAAGTCCCGCTTCCCCGAACAAAGCTTCCACTACAGGAAAACCGATAATGACCGTATTGGAAAAGGCAACGGCATTGATGAATACGCCTCTTTTCGCCAAGGGAATTCTGCAAACCCGGGCCAAAAGAAACCCCATGGCCAATCCCAACAGAATGATGCAGAAGGGGATGGGCAGCTGGGAAAACATTTCCAGCAGCTTTTCCCGACTGCCGCAGGTGTTCCAAACATTATAGAACATATAGCAGGGAATGGCGATCTGAACAGTGAATTTGGAAAATAAAGCGCTGCCCGTCTCGCCAAACCAGGGGCGGGAGGCGGCAAAGCAGCCGGCCAAAATCAGTGTCAACAGCATCAGGACGCTTTGCAGCGCGGTTATGACCATAAATCATGCTCCTCACGATGTGCCGCGATGAAGTGGTCCGTCTCTGCATCCGCTTCAGCTTCAGATCAGGGATTCTGCCTGAAAAAATGAATAAGGGCTGGGGCCAAAACAAAATTTAACAGCGGCTTTATATTTTTTTCATCCTAACGCCAAAAGGAGATCTTTGTCAAGGGATTAATTTCAGCGGGCCGTTATCATAAAGCGGTGTGAGTTTGGCCAAGGGGCGGACCCGGGTGATGCTCAACCGCTGGAAGAGTCTTTGAAATATGGTTCGTGCTTATGTTCCAACACAGCTAAAAAGAGAATATGGAGGGAGAGAAACGGCTCTGATATCCTGGCTTTGTTCTCCTTGATTTGAGCAGACGCTGTCGGTGGAAGCGGACCTTGTTCTCTCCTTTTCTCCTAATTTATACCTATAAAAAATGAGAAAACAAACCGGTTTATTGATATATGAATTTTCCTAACAGAATATCGTTGGTCAAAAACATATGTAAAAGTGTGTTATTAAGTGTGTGTTTAGTGTACAATAAAAAGGACACTAAATACAAAAATACCATTCAAAGGCCTATCAAATCACCGTTCCATCAGGGAAAGCAAATTCTGCTTTCCACTGTCCGCCCATAGCCTGAGCGATCTTCTCTAGGTCTTCCATAGTTAGAGTGTTTCTTTTAATTTTTTGGTTCAAATTTGACGGGGTAGTGCCGATTCTCCTTGCAAGCTCTGCTTGGCTAATACCACTATATGCCAATGCCATTTTAATCTTCTGCTCTATGGTCATCTTTATCATCTCCTCATACATATCATACAGTAAACACTTTATATTGTCAATTAAAAATTAAAATCATTTACAGGGGTATAAATTATTACATTGACAACATTAAGTATTTGCTGCACAATATACTTGTAAGGCAGAGATACAAAATCTCTTACAGAAGGGAGTAAGGTGAATGGATACAGTGAATGTGACCGAGGCTCTGCTGAAAGCAATCCTCGAACTCATTGAAAAATGCGAAACGTTGGAAGAACTCCGGGATAGCGTTAAACGCATAATGAATGAGCAAATAAAAAGTGGGGCGGCTGAAAATCCACACACGCACCGCCCCGCACACCCAAAAGTGAGCCGAGAGCCTTAAAAGAGGGGATCGGTCCGCATCAAACATAAGAAAAGCAGATTTTTAAATCCGTCCGCAGTCAAGGGCTTCAAAAGCGTTTGACATTCCCCGGCGGCTGTATTATACTTAACATTTGTGAATGAACAGGCTCCCCATGCGGCTTTGCGGGCAGGGGACCATTATGGAAGCAATGGAGGAATCATTTTTGGCCGACTATCAGCAGCTGATCGAAAAACGCAGGACCTTCGCTATCATTTCCCACCCTGACGCGGGTAAAACCACCTTGACCGAAAAATTTCTCCTCTATGGTGGAGCAATCGCCCTGGCCGGTTCCGTCAAAGGCAAAAAAACGGCTCGCCATGCGGTGTCCGACTGGATGGAAATAGAAAAGCAGAGAGGTATTTCCGTTACCTCCTCTGTGCTCCAGTTCAATTATGACGGATATTGCATCAATATCCTGGATACCCCCGGACATCAGGACTTTTCAGAAGACACCTACCGGACCCTGATGGCAGCGGATTCCGCCGTGATGGTCATCGACGCCTCCAAGGGCGTGGAGCGGCAGACCCGGAAGCTCTTCAAGGTTTGCCTGCTGCGGGATATCCCCATTTTTACCTTTATCAATAAAATGGACCGTGATGCCCGTAATCCTTTTGATCTGATGGAGGAAATCGAGAAGGAACTGGGAATCCAGACCTATCCTGTCAACTGGCCCATCGGCTGCGGCAAGGAATTCAAAGGGGTTTACGACCGCCACCGCAGGGAAATCGTCTCCTTTACCGCCAACAACGGTCAGCGGGAGGTGGAGGCCACCGAAGTGGAGCTGAGCGATCCCAATCTGTCTGCTCTTATCGGAGAGGAAAATTACAACACCCTGAAAGATGATGTAGAGCTGCTGGATGGAGCCAGCTATGAGTTTGATCAGGAGCAGGTGCGCCATGGCAAGCTGACCCCTGTGTTTTTCGGCTCCGCGCTGACCAATTTCGGTGTGGAACCCTTTCTGCGGGATTTCCTGAAAATGACCACTTCGCCCCTGCCCCGGAAATCTTCTGAAGGGGAGATCAATCCTTTCAGCGATGTGTTTTCCGCTTTTGTGTTCAAAATCCAGGCCAACATGAACAAGGCCCACCGGGACAGAATCGCCTTTATGCGCATCTGCTCCGGCCGCTTTGAAAAGAACATGGAGGTCTATCATGTTCAGGGGGATAAAAAGCTGAAGCTGTCCCAGCCTCAGCAGATGATGGCTCAGGAGCGGGAAGTGATCGAGGAGGCTTACGCGGGGGACATTATCGGTGTTTTTGATCCCGGCATCTATTCCATCGGCGATACCATCTGCACCCCAGGCCACAAGTTCCAGTTTGAGGGGATTCCCACCTTCGCTCCGGAGCATTTTGCCCGGGTGCGCCAGCTGGATACCCTCAAGCGCAAGCAGTTTGTCAAGGGTACCCAACAGATCGCTCAGGAGGGCGCCATCCAGATTTTCCATGAGCCTTACTCCGGCATGGAGGAAGTCATCGTGGGTGTGGTGGGAACCCTGCAGTTCGATGTGCTCCAGTACCGGCTGAAAAACGAATATAATGTGGAGATCGCTTTGGAATCTCTGCCCTTCCAGTATATCCGCTGGATCGAAAACAAGGAATTGGATGTCAAAACTCTCAATCTCAGTTCCGGTACAAAGGTGGTACAGGATTTCAAAGGAAATCAGCTGCTGCTGTTTGTGGACCGGTGGAATATCGACTGGGCTGTGGAGCGCAATAAAGATTTGGTACTGGCGGAATTCAGCCGCAACTGATCTTTCCAAAAATTCAAAATATGCTTTGAGCAAAAACCCCCGGCTTTTCTGTGAAAAGCCGGGGGTCAGTCTGTAGAAAAAACTGATTCCAAGGAAAAACAAAATTCAAAATCATAAAAATCAGGACATGTGCCTGATTTTTATACCACGACCCGCGCCCACCGGGGGCGCGAAACCGGGGGTATCGCCGCTGGTTTCGCCAGGAACCTGCGGCGTATCCAGGGGGTATGGGATACCCCCTGGAAGCGTGTCGAACTTTTTCGACACGCTCACCCCCCGGCTTTTCTGTGAAAAGCCGGGGGTTCCTTCGTATAAAAGCAGCCTGATGCAACGAATGGGAAGAAGGCTGCGCCCATTTTAAAAAGCAATTGATCAGCAAATGGCGGTCCCGGTTTTTCTCAGACGAGCCGGGACCGTCCCTTTGTTTTTTTGGAAAGATGGGAAATGGAACCTCTCTTAGCGGAGAATCATTTTCACTGGATCATCCATGATGATGGATCAGACCCAAAGCTTTGGATACCTCCATCACCACCAGAGGAACCAGGGAAAGCCCCAATGCCGCCAGGTAGAGGCCGCCGGAGAGGGTAACCAGCTCAAAGAAAACAGACAAAGGAGTAAAGACCACCAGCGCCATCAGCCCCAGGGAAACGGCGGCAGCCAAATTGAGGTTTTTATTGGTGAAGGGACCGATTTTGAACAGCGAGTGATGGGAACGCATATTGTAGGCCTGCACCACCTGAGAGACCGCCAATACGATAAAGGCCATGGTCTGTCCGCCAGCCTCCAGCCCGGTAGAACGAAGCCCCAGCTGGTAAGCGATCAAGGTAAGGAGAGCGAACATACAGCCCTGAAGGAGAATGCGGATGCCCAGACCATGGGCAAACAGCCCTTCGTCCTTAGGCTTGGGGGGACGCTCCATAATGTCCTTTTCCACCGGCTCCATTCCCAAAGCCACGGCAGGCAGACTGTCAGTGACCAGATTGATCCACAGCAGCTGCATGGAAAGCAGGGGCGTATGCCGCCACAGGATCATGGCGAAGAATACCGTCAATACCTCGCCGATATTGGTGCCCAGCAGGAATCCAACCACTTTTTTGATGTTGTCGTAGATGCCGCGGCCTTCCTTGACAGCCTCTACGATGGTGGCGAAGTTATCGTCGGTAAGGGTCATATCCGCGGCGCCCTTGGCCACATCAGTACCGGTGATGCCCATGGCGCAGCCGATATCGGCCGCTTTGAGGGCGGGAGCGTCGTTGACGCCGTCACCGGTCATGGATACCACCTGACCCTGCTGCTGCCAAGCTTTGACGATGCGGATTTTATCCTCAGGAGAAACCCGGGCATAAACAGAGATGTTCCGCACCCGGTCATTGAGCTGTTGGTCGCTCATGGCGCTCAATTCCTGTCCAGTAATGGCCTCATCTCCCGGCTGGAGGATCCCCAGATCCCGGGCAATGGCCGAAGCGGTCACCACATGGTCGCCGGTGATCATCACAGGCTTGATGCCCGCTTTGCGGCAGACGGCCACAGCATCTCTGGCTTCCGGACGGGGCGGGTCGATCATGCCCAGCAGCCCCAGGAAGGTCAGACCGTTTTCCAGCTCCTCCGTGGTGGGATCAGAGGGGACATGGTCCAGCTCTTTATAGGCAAGGGCCAGTACCCGAAGCGCCTGGCGGCTCATGGAATCATTGGTTTCCGAAGCCTTTTTCAGGTCTCCCGCCACACATCTGGGAGCGATGCTGTCAAAAGCGCCCTTGACGATGGCAATGAGTTTGCCGTCCACCTCATTGATGGTGGTCATCCGCTTCCGGTCGGAATCAAAGGGCAGCTCGCCCAGACGGGGGGACTGGCGGTTCAGCTCCTCCTTGGGCATCCCCGCCTTATAAGCCGCCAGTACAATGGCGGTTTCGGTGGGGTCGCCGATGTGCTGTTCCTTGCCATCCTGGAAGGTGACGGAACCATCGCAGCACAGGGTTCCAAGGCGGAGAAGACGCCGTACACGGTCACTTTCGTCCCCGGCATCCACCGGGCCGTCGGAACCGTCTGCATACACCTTGACCAGTGTCATGCGGTTTTGGGTCAGGGTACCGGTTTTATCGGAGCAGATGATGGAGGCGCTGCCCAAAGTTTCCACAGCGGGCAGGCGGCGGATGATGGCATTGCGCTTGACCATCCGCTGAACGCCGATAGACAGTACAATGGTGACGATGGCGGGAAGCCCCTCAGGAATGGCGGACACCGCCAAGGAAACGGAGGTCATAAAGATTTCCATTACCGGGATATCATCCAGTACCCCTACAACAAAGATAACGCCGCAGGCGGCCAGTGCCACAATTCCCAGATACTTTCCCAGCTGAGCCAGTTTCTGCTGGAGAGGAGTTTGGGTGTCGGCCTCATTGTTGAGCAGTCCGGCGATTTTGCCCATTTCCGTGTTCATACCGGTGGCGGTGACCACGGCAGCGGCACGGCCATAGGTGACGCTGCAGCCGGAGTAGACCATATTCAGCCGGTCGCCGATAGGCGCTTCCTCAGGCACCTGTGCGCCGGCGTCTTTTTCCGCCGGTACCGATTCACCAGTAAGGGCGGATTCCTCCACCTTCAGCGAGGAGCTGTGCAGCAGCCGGGCGTCGGCAGGCACAAAATCTCCGGCTTCCAGCAGGATCAGGTCCCCGGGCACCAGCTGGTCGGCGTCTATGATTTTTTCTTCGCCGTCCCGGATCACACGGGCGTGGGGAGCGGATAGCCCCTGGAGGGCTTCCAGCGCTTTCTCTGCTTTGCTTTCCTGAAAAACGCCCATAATGGCGTTGAGGACCACGATGAGCAGAATCAGCACCGGTTCAAAAAATTCGGATGATTCTCCGCTGGTGAAGGCGGTGATAAAGGAAATCACGGCGGCTCCCAGCAGGATCAGGATCATCACATCCTTGAACTGGTCCAGAAAGCGCTGAAAGGTGGTCTTTTTCTTCTTTTCCTGCAAGCGGTTTAATCCATACTGGTTCTGCAGGGATGAAATCTGCTGGAGACGCAGGCCCTTTTGGGAGTCTGTGGAAAGCTCATTTAAAAGCTGTTCCAAAGGTTCGTTGTGTGTTTTCAAGCAATGCTCTCCTTTCGGTCAACGGTAGTTTGCCGGGTCCTTTCCGCTTTATTGTTGCCGGAGCGGCAGCAGGTGATTCTTTGATCTTTGCGGGGGAAGGGAAAGTTTTCCGGCGCTTTGTTTGATGAAACCATATCACGCTCCCCAAAGCTTCACAACAATGGGTCAAGGCGGTTTTGAGAAAATAGCTTTGTATTGCTTTTGTTTTCTCCTGTTTGCTCAGTTATACATTTGCAGACCGGCAGGGCGCTTTCAGTAAGAAAGCCTGTCTTCCGCCAATCACTAAAAAGAGAAAAACAACCCGCTCATCCCTTAAAAAGACAAAAAAAGATGATTCCATCTGGTATCATCGGATTGCCGGAAAAATCAGGAGGAAACAAGACGGAGTGTGTAAAAGCTTTTGTTTTTACGAAGATCAGAGGGATTTTGAGGGGGACGGCTCCGCATTCCTGACGCCAGCCAGCGGATTAGCGGAAAAAGAAAACGTCCCGCTATTGTGACAAAAACATGAGCAGGATGGAAATTTATTGTGGACAGCCTTTCCAATCTCAGGGGTTGATGGTATACTGAAAACGAGAAAAGTGGGCGGAAGGATCAGACTTTTTGTCCCATGACGTACCACTGTGCTATAAAAGCATGGTGAAAAAGAAAAAAGGAGCGATGCTCATGAACAGACTGCTGAACCGATGGCAGCTGCGGTTTGGCCGCTATGCCATCCATAATCTGATGATGTATGTATGCAGCACAATGCTGGCGGTATATTTCCTTCAATACATGCTTTATATCCCTGTAATATCCTGGCTGGATCTGAGCCGGAACGCCCTGCTTCATGGAGGGGTATGGCGTCTGATCACATTTATTTTTATTCCGCCCAACAACAGTCCATTCTGGCTGCTGTTCAGCCTTTATTTCTATTACTTCATCGGCAATTCTCTGGAGGGGGCCTGGGGTTCCTTCCGGTTTAACATCTATTACCTTTTTGGAATGCTTTTTGCCATAGCCGCCGCGCTTATTACAGGATATGGCAGCAATCAGTGGCTTAATTTGTCCCTTTTCCTGGCTTTTGCGCAGCTGTTTCCGGATTCGGAGTTTTTGATCTTTTTCGTCCTGCCTGTAAAAGCAAAATATTTGGCTTATGTAGACTGGGTCCTGTTCGCCCTGGGATTTTTGTTCGGCGGATGGTCCAACCGCATCACCATCCTTTTTGCCGTAGCCAACTTCCTGCTGTTTTTTGGAAAGGACTTTATTGATTCCATCCGCAACTATTTCCGGTATCGTGATACCAGAAGAAACTTCCGGAAGAATATGCGGGGACGGGGAGGAAATCCCTGGTAAGGAGGTCGCGGAATGGACCGCAGCAAAATTTATGAGGTGTACGGCAGCGATCCCGGGGTGATGACCCGGGCGCTGTTGGAGGCTGTCCGACCGGAGCAGGAAATTCCGCCTGGAGGACTGGTGGTTCTCAAGCCCAATTTGGCGGTTTCCAAGCCGGCTGAATCCGGTGCCACAACACATCCCGGCATTGTGGGGGAAACCATCCGTTATCTGAGGGAAAAGGGCGTCGACCGCATGGTGATTCTGGAGAGCTCCTGGATCGGAGATCAAACCAGGGAAGCGTTCCGGGTGTGCGGTTATGAAACAGTGGCACAATTTTATGGGGTGCCGCTGGTGGATGTAAAAAAGGATGCCTATGAAACAAAAACGGTAAACGGCATTTCGATACAAATTTCCAGAACAGCTCTGGAGGCGGATTATCTGATCAATTTTCCCGTTCTCAAGGGGCATTGCCAAACGAAGATAACCTGTGCCCTTAAGAATATGAAGGGCTGCATTTCCGACCGTTCCAAACGGGAGTTTCATTCCCTGGGACTTCACCGGCCCATTGCCGCTCTCAATAAGGCTCTTCCCTGCCATCTGACGGTGGTGGACGGCCTGTGCGGAGATTTGGATTTTGAGGAGGGAGGAACGCCGGTGGCCGCAAACCGGATGTACTGCGGTTGGGATCCGGTTTTGCTGGATGCTTACGGCGCCAGTCTGCTGGGCTATCAGCCCCAGGAGATTCCTTACATATCCATGGCGGCGGAGTTGGGATGCGGCTGCTGCGATCTTGAGCAAATGTCGCTGATGGAGCTTAACCACAGTGAACAGGGAAGTGCCGCTGTTTCCAGCCGTCGGGTTCGCCGTTTGGAGCGTCTTGTCCATGCATCTTCCGCCTGTTCCGCTTGTTATGCGGCGCTGATTCATGCGCTGGCCCGTCTGGAGGATAAGGAACTGCTGGGACGCTTGGGGGAGCAGCTGTATATTGGGCAGGACTACCGGGGAAAAGCATTGGATCAGGTAGGCATTGGCAGCTGCTGCGGAAATTTTACCCGCTGTGTAGCAGGTTGTCCTCCCAAGGCGTCAGATATTGTGGAGGCTTTGGAGGAGGAGCTGGAATAGCCCTGGTCCATTGTTAAGACGGGGGATTTTCCCGCAAACTATTTTGGTAAACGGATAAAACATCAGATCATGGTGCTGAAAACCGGATGTTTTGCTTTTAATGAGGCAAAATGTCCGGCTTTTTGTTTATGCGGAAAAAAGGAAGGTGATATTGGTCGTGATTGCATCATAGAGAAGGAAATTTGCTGTGCTGTTTTACAGCAGGTTCCTTAGATAAAAAGCGTGGACACTTTTGAGACAGAGAAATTTGGTGTTTCATAAAAGGCAGAAGAATGTGACAAAAAGATGGAATATGGATGATGACAGCTATCTTTTAATCGGTAGATCTGATATAATATAAGCTAAGTTCAGGCATTTTCCAAGCGGCACCAACAGCGGATGAAAGGCGATCCTGTACATCTTTGCGGGAAACTTTCATCTGTTTTCATTTGCCAATAGGTCACAGCAGACGATTTTTTCAGACCATCCATGGAAGCAAATTTTTTCGGAAATAAAGAGAGGAAATACCTCTCAAAAAGTTTGCAGCCTTAGGAGTGGGGAAAAGCGGAAGATACGAATATATTTTTGTTGTTTCGTCGCTTCCGGAAACGTACTGAAAACCCTTTGGCGAAAAAGTTGGGCTATACAGCCGCAGGGTGTTGCTGACGCTGACAATGGCTGTACAGGTGTTTTTTACGGGTTATGTGCAGGTGCTTTTCAGTGCCCGAGAAGCCTTCATCGGGCTCGCCCATAGGATATTCTCTGTCTCCAGACCAGCACAATGGCAGAAATGAAAAATATCTGGATACTGGGGCAGCTGTTATAACGGCGGGCCATTATACTGTCGATAGTCCAGTAGATTGGATGTGGTGCTGGTGACCAGACAGGCAGTATTTCTCTGAAAATGATAGTCAGGAGACTGAACCTTACCTCATAAAGCAGTCAAAACCAGAAAAAAGAAAGGATGAATATCATGATCAATAATGTAGTGGAAAAATTCCTCCGGTATGCAGCAGTGGATACCCAATCGGTATCGGATATGGAAACAAATCCCAGCAGTGAAAAGCAATTTGACCTGGCAAATCAGCTTGCGGAGGAACTGCGGCAGATGGGCGCCAAAGATGTCCGGGTGGACAAACATTGTTATGTTTATGCGTCCATTCCCGCCAATACACAGGGACGTGCAGTACTGGGCTTTATCGCCCATATGGATACAGTTCCCGGGGTCAGCGGCGCACATGTGACCCCGCGGATCGTCCGGAATTATGACGGCGGAGACATCCTGCTCAATGAAGAGAGACAGATTTTTCTTTCTCCCAAAGATTTTGACAGCCTGGAACAGTATGTGGGGCAGGACCTGATTGTAACTGACGGTACCACTCTGTTGGGGGCTGATGACAAGGCCGGCGTGGCGGAGATCATGACCATGGCGGAAACGCTGCTGACCCACCCGGAGATCCCTCATGGAGAGATCCGCATTGCCTTTACTCCTGATGAGGAAGTGGGCTGTGGCGTGAATAACTTTGATATAGCTGGTTTTGGGGCGGATTATGCTTATACAGTGGATGGAGGCCGCTTGGGCGAACTGGAGTATGAAAACTTCAATGCCGCCGGCGCTAAGATCCGGGTGCACGGCAAAAGCGTCCATACCGGTTCCGCCAAGGGCAAAATGAAAAACGCCCTTCTCATCGCCATGGAATTTCATCAGATGCTGCCGGTGTTTGAAAATCCCATCTGCACCTCCGGCTACGAGGGATTCTTCCATCTGGACGGGATGTCGGGAGATGTCGAGCTGGCACGGATGGAGTATATTATCCGGGATCATGACCAGGAGAAATTCCAGCAGAAGAAGGAGCGGATGACCGCCATCTGCGATTATCTCAACCAAAAATATGGTCCTGGTACGGTGGAGCTGGAACTTCGGGACAGCTACTATAATATGAAAGAGAAAGTTTTGCCTCACTTCCATCTGATTGATAACGCGAAAGCCGCCATGGAGGCAGTAGGCGTGACACCCATTGTTTCCCCCATCCGGGGAGGCACGGACGGCTGCCGGTTGTCCTATATGGGGCTGCCCTGTCCCAATCTGTGCACCGGCGGAGAAAACTTCCATGGGCGGTATGAGTATATTTCCATTCAGTCCATGGAGAAGGTAGTAGAGCTTCTGGTGGAACTGGTGAAACGGTATGCCTGCTGATGACAGGCAAAAAATGCAGCGGCTATAAAAGGGAAACAGAAAAACAGCGGGTATCCTCACAGGGAGAGGATACCCGCTGTTTTTCAGAAAGAAATTTGCGGTACAGTCATTGGACAAAAAAGCTTCAGCTATACCAGGCTGGGAACAGCGAGGGGATGAAACGGGGATACAGGAAAAAGGAAAATGGAGTGCTTTGGGGATATGAAAACGATTTATAAAACCGAAATCACAGGCTTGTAGATGACGCTGCTGAAAATGAACCGCCCCAAGAACTGGTAAGACTGCCGATGCGGGCGGAACAGATGATACAAGGGCTGATGACGGGAGGACTCGCCAATCCAACAGGGGAGATGGACTTCAGGAAGCGGGATGATTCTGATCAGCGGATTGAGGAGGCTGATTTTGTCGTCCCTTTTGCTCCACCAGGCGATTGTGAAGGGCGATTCCAGCCAGACCAATCACGCCTGTAACGATGAAAACGCCGATCATTAACGGAATATTGCCGGAAGCAAGAGAAGCGCCGGCCAGGGTAGAGCTGACCACAGAAGGAATCCGCGCCAGTGTGGAGAGCAGCAGAAATTCCCATAAAGAAATGCGGGTCAGGGCACAGACGTAAACCAGAGCATCCTTAGGGGTGCCGGGGATGAAGTATAACAGAAAAATCAGGGTCCGCAATTTCTGCTCATTGTGGAGAAAGTCGTATTTAGCCAATTTGGGTCCGATGCTGCTGCGCAGTACCCGCTCCCTGCCGTGGCGCCGCACAGTGAGAAAGATGGCGGTAGTACCGGTTACCACTCCCGCCAGACACAGCAGCAGACCACCTGCGGTGCCGTAGAGAGCACCTGCCGCCAGTTCCATGGGTTCCCCAGGAAGAAAGGCCACGATCACCTGGAGTACCTGAAGGCAGAAAAGCCCCACAACGCCCCATGGACCTGCCCGCTCCACCCAGTCGGCCAAGCGCAGGCGAAATTCCGGCTGGAGCAGGAGGCGGGTCAGCGGGATGGCGCCGATGGTCATTACCACTGTCGCCAAGACCAGCAGCGGCAGATAAATTTTTTTGTGTTTCCATTTCATGTGATCAGATCCTTTTGATAACGGCGTGCCATTGGGCTGAGAGTTTGAACAGACTTCCATAAGTCCGATAAAGAGGACCTGCAAGGGGAGGTTTTTTGTCAAATCGGGTCCGTCAGGCAGGAGAGAAGAACCATCTCAGTCAGCAAAATGGCGGAGAAGGGATTTTTATGAGAAAGGGCTGTATTTTTCCCCGAATTTCGTGTAAAATGGGATTCAGTAAGGCGTCCGCCAGGGTGGATCAGAGAATTTTGCTGTGGGATTTCAGGTTGACAGATGCTCGCAGACGTTTACGGGATAATTTCCCGGTTCTTTTATGAAGTGATACCCCCAAACGGCCGATGCCGCAGTTATGACAGGAGGGTTCGGGAGGATGGAATATCGGGCTTTTACGGAAGGGGTCCGTCCCGGAAGCGTTACCACCAGCCATGAGATCATTATTCTGCTTTGCTATATCATTGGAAAAGCAGGGCAGCCTGTAACGGTGGATGAATTGAACCTGGCCCTTCAACAGGAGGCTTTGGTCAATTATTTTGAGCTGATGAGCGCTTGGGAATACCTGCTTCGTTCCGATCATCTCCGCCAGGAGGGGAGCGGCTATGTCCTTTCGCCTCTGGGCGAACAGACAGCCGCCGCTTTTGAAGGCCAGCTGCCGGTTTCCGTCAAGGAGCGGGCTACACGAGCCCTGACCCAGGTGATCCAGCAGCTGCGCCGGCAGCGGGAAAATCAGGTTCAGATCGAGAAAACCTCCGATGGTTATCAAATCACCATGACCATCACCGATATCGGTACAGATCTGCTTTCGCTGCGGATGTTTATGCCGGGACGGGAGGAATGTGAAGCCATTCGCCGCCGCTTTTTGGAAGACCCGGCCGCTGTCTATCGGGGGGTATTCACCCTTTTGACCGGGGATAAGCTGGAAAATGGAGAAACCAAAGACAAAGAATAAAGAGGACCTTTTGCTATGACCAAAACCATTATGATTCTGATGCTCACTGTTTACTCCCAGGCAAAGCTTGCTATCATCGTTTTGTCTTATTATTATGGAACCATGCGCTTGCCCACAGCAACAGTGATATTATCAGCGCTGTGTTCCCTGTTTTGCCTGGCCATTGCCTGGTTCTGCTATAACCGGAAGGTGGGAGGGGCGACACTGCGGCTGGCGTTCCTCACCTGTGCTGTGACAGCGGCAATCAATATGCTTGTGGTTCTGTTTGCCCAGGTAGGTAGTCTGAGCAATTGGGAGCTGGTAGTGACAGGGACGTTGTTTGATCCCATCTTTTTCCTGGGTTCCTGTACCATTCCCATCCGGGACAGCGCCGGCCGCAAGGGTTTGACGCCATTCGCCAGAGCGGCCGATCACACAAACGCCCCTGAAAAGTTTCCCACAGATAAAACGACAACAAAAGACTGAATCTTTCATCAAAAGGAGATTTTGGAATGAAACAAATCGCAAGCTTCTGTATTGATCACGATATCCTCATGCCGGGGATGTATGTCTCCCGGGTGGATGGAGATGTCATTACCTATGACATCCGCATGGTGCGCCCCAATTGCGGTGTTTACCTGGAGAATGGGGCAATGCATACGGTGGAGCATCTGTTTGCCACCTATGTCCGCAATTCCCCTGAAACAGACGCCATTGTTTATGTGGGACCTATGGGCTGCCGTACCGGTTTTTATTTTCTCACCCGGGACAGCATCAGCCGTCAGCGGGCGCTGGATCTGGTGCGGGAAACCATGGATTTCATTGCCGGTTATGAGGGAGCGATTCCAGGGGCACAGTGTTCCGCCGAATGCGGCAATTATCTGGAGCATGATCTGCCCGGGGCCCGCAAGATCGCTGAGAATATGAAGCAGGTGCTCAAAAACTGGCGGGTGGAGGATATGATTTATCCTGTCAAAAAATAAAATGTTTGAAAAGGACTTTCGGCTTGGTTATGCAGGGCCGAAGGTCTTTTTTTAAACTTTTGCCGCCAGGCTCTTCTTCAAAAAGGTAAAAAAGGGACAGACCCTGACACTCAGACGGGCCTGTCCCGAAAATTTTATCCGTTTTGCTTTTGGCAGATGCGGTCCGCGACATACAGGCCGTTGGCGGATGCCTGGGAGAGGGAACGGGTGAATCCGGCTCCGTCCCCAATGGCATAGAAGCCGGGATGCCCCCGAAGCTCAAAGTCATCACAGTCGGGGCGGGCGGAATAATATTTACATTCGATACCGTAAAGCAGTGTATCATAGTTGGCGGTACCAGGCGCGATCTTATCCAGCTGATAAAGGGTCTCCACGATATTGTCCAGCTGCCGCTTGGGAATGCAGAGGCTCAGGTCGCCGGGAACGGCGTTGAGCGTGGGGCGGGTGTTGGACTGGCGCAGGCGCTTTTCATCGGTGCGCCGCCCGTTCATCAGGTCTCCCAGCCGCTGTACCATGACGCCGCCGCCGCTGATGAGGTTGGCCAGGCTGGCCACATGGCGGGCGTATTCGATGGGCTCCCGGAAGGGCTGCGTAAAGCGGATGGTGGAGAGCAGGGCGAAGTTGGAGTTCTGGGTTTTGCGGGCGGGATCGCGGTAAGAATGTCCGTTGACAGTGAGAACGCCGTCGGTATTTTCGGTCACCACGCTGCCCCGCTCATTGAAGCAGAACATCCGGGTGGTATCGCCGTAGCCCTTGCTGCGGTAAATGATCTTGGGCTCATAGATTTTTTTGGAAAAATCCTCCCACACCATGGCGGGCAGCTCCACCCGAACGCCAATATCCACCTGATTGTTGCTCATGGGGATATGGTTGCGGTGGCACCAGGAGGTGAACAGATTGCTTCCGGCCCGGCCCACAGCAAAAATGATCTGTCCCGCTGTGGTATGGAGCAGTTCACCGCCGGAGATCATGGTCACTTCCCGGGTGTTGATGTCTACATCCGTCACCTGTGTGCGGGGAACGATATGGCAGCGGGTGGAAAGATCCTGCACCATCTTGACCATAGTGGCAAAGTTGGAATCGGTACCCAGATGCTTCAGCTGAGCCTGGAGCATATGCAGGTCATATTGCAGGCACAGTTTTTTCAGGTCGTTGTTGGGCATATACCGCTCGGTGGTAGCACCGTAGGAGACCAGGATCCTGTCCGCCTGCTCGATATAATCCAAAACCACTTCCGGCTCCAGGAAGCTGGTCAGCCAGCCGCCGTATTCGGTTGAGATGACATATTTTCCGTCGGAGAATGCTCCGGCGCCGCCCAGTCCTTCCATAATGGCGCAGGACTTGCAGCGGATGCAGTGATCGGTCTGTTTGGTAACAATGGGGCACTTCCGGTTTTCCAGGGAATTTCCCTGTTCCACCAGACAAACCTTCAGCTGAGGCGCTTTTTCGGTCAAGCGGTGCGCAGCCATCAAACCGCCGATACCGCCGCCTACGATGAGCACATCATAATACTTTTTGAGCTGTTCCATCTATTCAACACATCCTCTGGGGTATTACAAAACCCCCTTGTATTTTTCGTTTTTAATGAGACAGGCCACAATTCCGGCAATCTTCCTGCTGCAAGAAGCCCGGAAGCCGGGAAGCTCCCCACCCCGCTGCGTCATTGCCGTCAATGATCCTTAATGATCCTTTCAGATCAGGCAAATAAGGAGAATAAGGGGAGGTGGCACAATATATTTTACATCCGTCCGATGTTCCGTCCCATCAGCCGCTCCACGCCCCAAACTTTCTCCCGATATTCCGCCAGGGCCTTTTCATAAACGCTCAGGGTGTGCTGCGCCAGATCCCGCGCGCCGCTGTTGCGGATGGAAGCAATGACAGATTCCTTGAACTGCCGCAGAATCTCCGGGTCCATGGTTTTGATCTGCCGCAGCTTATCGGCCATTTCTTCGGCATTGTTGAAGTTATAGCCGTTGCGGCCATCCTGTACCTGATCGGCGTTGAGAGGATCGGTCCGCTGCAATACCGGAAGGCCGGCACACATTCCTTCCAGCATGGAAATGGAATTGGTGTCGGAGAGAGATGCGGTGACGTACACATCACAAAGAGCATAGTAGGGAGGGAGCTGCTCATGGGGAACTTTTCCGGCGAATGTGACCAGCTCTGTCAGCCCCAGGCGCTGAGCCTGTTGCTCCAGTTCCTCCCGAACAGGACCGTCACCGATAATCAGCAGATGGATGTTGTCCTCCGGCCGGACAGCCTGAGCCCAATAGTCAAGCAGCACATCCACGCTTTTTTCCCGGCCCAGCCGCCCTACAAAGCAGGCTACCATGGCATCGGAACGGATGTGATGCTGCTGACGAAGGAGCAGCTTTTGTTCCTCTGTAATATCCTTCACCGAAAATTGGTCCACTTCCACGGCGTTGGGGATGACATTGACCCCCTTGCGCAGCCCGGTTTTGCGGAAATATTCCTCACACTTCTGAGAGGGACCGGTTACTTCCTCCGCCTGCTTGGCGAAAAAGCGCATATACCGGTGGGAGAGACGAGTGGTGGGTTTGGCCAAAACCTTTGGGGCAACATAATAGATGTAATCATCATACATGGTGTGCAGGGTGTAAATCAGCGGTACCCCCAGCAGTTTGGCACACAGCACCCCGGAAAAACCGATGCCGAATTCATTGTGGATATGAATGATATCAGGGTCAAACTTCTGAACCATTTTCAGACGGGTGCGGCTGATGGGCAGCGCCACACTGTAGCCGTAAAATTTACGGGAGGTGTGGGCGGGACAATGGAGAACACCATCCGCTACATAGTGGTGGGAAGTATTGGCGTCAGCAGTAACTACCAGCACTTCATGGCCCAGCTGTTCCAGACCTTCCTTGAGGATTTTTACATGGGTCACCACGCCGTTGATATGGGGCAGGTAGGTTTCGGTAAAAAGAGCGATTCGCATGATACACCTCGTCTAACTAACGCGCCGTGTGGACGGCAGCCGCCGAGTGCGGCGCCATTCCGGAAAATAAAAACGCAAACTGTAATAGATGGGATGACACAGTTATTATACCATAGCTTTTGGCCTCTCACAACCGCTGGGGGAAAAAGACTGAGGAAAACGGTAAAATTTTGCTCCTGTTTGGTCAAAGCGGGAAAAAGATTTGAAACCATGGTAAAACTACGGTATAATGGTTGCAAGATCATTGATGGGGATGATGGCGGATGCCGTCCCACTTTCCCGGCGGGGTTTTGCAATGGGGCAAAAGCTGATGGCGTCAGGAAGAAAAGGCAGCTTTTACCGGGTAAAGCCCTGGGAAAATATCCCCGTCTTACTGTAAAAACGATGGTATGAGCATCTATTCTCCAAAAAACTGGGATTTATCAAGAAAAAGGCAGGGATCAGGACCATGAGTATGCAGCAGTTTACAGTCCCTCTGAGCAAGCTGATCGGCAAGCTGAACATCGGTGTGGTATATATGCCTGAGGAAAGCGGTGAAATCCTTATTTCCAGCGCCGATATCAACCGGCCGGGTCTTCAGCTGGTAGGCTTTTTTGAGTATTTTGACAATAAACGCATTCAGCTGATGGGCAAGAGCGAAATGACCTTCCTCAGCCAGCAGAGCCCGGAGGTACAGGAGCAGGCGCTGGAGAAGTTTTTCGCGGCTACACCGGTGGCGGTCATCATCAGCCGGAACTTTTCGCCTACCGAGCTGATGCTGGAGAAGGCCAAAAAGTATAAGGTACCGGTGCTGGTGACCCCGGAGGCTACCTCCAACTTCGCTTCCGCCCTCAATGCCATGCTGAATATTGAGCTGGCCCCCAGAGTTACCCGCCATGGCGTTTTGGTGGAGGTATACGGCGAAGGTGTGCTGCTGCTGGGTGACAGCGGCGTTGGCAAGAGCGAGACCGCCATTGAGCTGGTCAAGCGTGGACACCGCCTCATCGCTGACGACGCGGTGGAGATCCGCCGGGTATCCAGCAAAACCCTGGTAGGTTCTTCCCCGGAGAATATCCGCCATTTTCTGGAGCTTCGCGGCATCGGCATCATCAATGTCCGCCGCATCTTCGGTATCGGTTCGGTCAAGGTGACGGAAAATATTGATATGCTGATCAATCTGGAGATCTGGAATCAGTCCAAAGTATATGACCGGATGGGGATGGAAAATGAGTTCACCGATATTTTGGGTATTTCGGTGCCTTCTCTGACCATTCCGGTCAAGCCCGGCCGGAACCTGGCCATCATCATCGAGGTGGCGGCTATGAACAACCGTCAGAAAAAGATGGGCTATAACGCGGCCCATGAGCTGCTGGAGCGCCTTGGAATGGGGGACGATATCCCTGCCGGCAGTCCTCAGAAGAAGGCGGATCAGTTCGATTTCTTTTAACAGAGAAACAGACGGCGGACGCAGAGGGAAGCCGTTATGCCTTTTCCCGCGGTTTTGCGCTGCAAGGCGGAAAGCCGCGGGAACTTCTCGCATAGGATAGAACGGCGCTGTTTCGGCGGCGCGACTTGGAAAGGAAACGGAATTTTATGAATATTTGCGGCGATACCCATACACATACGCTGATTTGTCAGCACGCCTTCAGCACCCTGCTGGAAAACGTGGCCCAGGCAAAGCGCCTGGGACATCGCTTTTTGGCGGCAACAGAACATGGCCCGGCTATGGATGCCGCGCCGATCATTTGGTACCATATGAATCTTCCCCGCTTTGTGCCGCAGGTGCTGGATGGCGTTGTGGTGCTCAGGGGATGCGAGGCCAATGTGCTGCCGGATGGAACACTGGACCTTCCGGAAAGTGTTCTGGAACATCTGGATTGGGTCATTGCCTCCATGCATGGGGGAATTGTGCCGGAAGGGCTGACACAGGAGGAGTATACCAACATTTGGCTGAAGGTGGTGGAGAATCCCTATGTGGACTGTATCGGCCATCTGGGGCAGGAAAAGTTCAAACCTGATTACCCCACTGTGATCCGGGCCTTCCGGGATCACAACAAAGTGGTGGAAATCAATGCTTCTTCCCATATTGTGCGCCAGGGCTGCGAGGAAAACTGCCGCCAGATCGTCCGCTTGTGCAAGGAATACAAGGTGCCGCTGGTGCTTTCCTCTGACGCTCATTTTGCTGCCGCTATCGGGCAGGTGGATTGGTGTATCCGCCTGGTTGAGGAGGAAGGTTATCCGGAAGATTTGGTCCTCAACGGAGATTATGAGCGGTTCCGTCAGGGAGTGAAAAAACTCCGGGGTGTGGAGCTGCCGGAGTGATTGTTCCGGCTATGTAAGGCCGAAAAAGGAAGATCAAAATTACATAAGGAGGAATGAGCGATGCTGTGTTATCCAAAGTCCATTACCGTGTGTGAAGTCTCTACCAGGGACGGCTTTCAGAGCCTGCCTTTTGAGATCGAAACTGAGGACAAACTGGAGCTGCTGGAGCAGATTGCGGATGCGGGAATCCGGGAAATTGAAGTAGGCTCCTTTGTGCCCGGCGCGTCTGAGGATCAGTGGAAGATGAGCAAAACGCCGGAGGTGTTCCGCCGGATGGCACGGCGTCAGGGCGTGGTATATCGCGCGTTGCTCCAGACCCCCGAGGGTGCCCGACAGGCCATTGACAGCGGCTGCCGCAAGTTCAAGATCAACATTTCCGGCAGCGAAAAGCATTATCAGCTGATGACCGGCAAGAGTATCGCCGAAGGGGTCAAAGGCTTTGAGGAAATCGGCAGGCTGGCGGCGGATAACGGTGTGGCGCTGCTGGGGTCCATCTCTCTGGCCTTCCTCTCCCCCTATGACGGACAGGTGCCTCTGGAACGACTGAGCATGATTATTGAAAGCTTCCTCAACTGCGGCGCGGAGGAAATCTCCCTCAACGATACGGCGGGGATGGCCACCCCTGCCATGGTTTATGAATACTTTGAACAGATGCAGCAGCGGTTCCCGCAGGTGAAGGCATGGGCATTCCATCCCCACAACACCAGAGGAATGGGTCTTGCCAATACTTTGGCGGCCCTGCAGGCGGGGATTCAGAAGGTGGACGCTTCCCTGGCGGGAATCGGCGGATGCAGCGTATTCAAGAATGCCAGCGGCAACATTTCCACCGAGGATCTGGTATATTTGTTGGACGGCATGGGAATTGAAACCGGCGTCCGGATGGAGCCCCTGCTTCGGGCGGGGCAAACGGTGGAAAAACTGGTAGGCGGACGCAACTGTGACAGCTATCTGCAGCGGCTGGAGAAGCTGAAAAAGTCCGGCCAGGAGATTGAATGAGAGAAAGGCGGAGACGGCTTGAAGAATAAAGGTTTTTCCTGTTTGGCAGAGGCGTTGAAAACGGCGGAGATTCCTTTTATGGAGGATGAGCCCATGGCCCTTCACACCACTTTCCGCGTGGGAGGGGAAGCACCGGTTTTTATTGAGCCCCGGAGTGAAGAGGAAGCAGTGGCTGCCGCGAAATACTGCCGACAGTATGAAAAGCCGGTCTTTTACCTGGGCAGAGGTTCCAACCTTTTGGTGTCGGATGATCCGCTGCCCCTGGCTGTACTCCATTTGGGTAAATCCTATAACCGCCTGTGCCTCACCGCACCAGGGGAGATCACAGCCCAAAGCGGCGCGCTGCTGACAGACCTGTGCCGGATGGCCCGGGATGAAGGGCTGTCAGGGCTGGAGTTTGCTTATGGCATCCCTGGTTCGGTGGGGGGCGGTGTATATATGAACGCCGGCGCCTACGGGGGAGAGCTGAAAGATGTAGTGACCACCGTCCGGTATCTGGACGAGGAAGGAAACCTCCGGCAAGCGTCTGGAGAAGAGCTGGCTTTTTCTTACCGGCACAGTATGTTTTCCGGCCGCCAATGCTTGATTCTCTCGGCGGTTTTCCGCCTCCATCCCGGGAAAAAGGAGGAAATCTCCGCCCGGATGGAGGATTATATGGAGCGCCGCCGGTCCAAGCAGCCACTGGAATACGGCAGCGCCGGCAGCACCTTCAAGCGGCCTGAGGGGGCCTATGCCTCCGCCCTTATCGACCAGTGCGGATTAAAGGGATATACTGTCGGCTGTGCTCGGGTCAGTGAGAAGCATGCCGGTTTTGTCATCAACCGGGGCGGGGCTACCTGCGCTCAGATCAAGGCCGTTATGGCCCATGTGACCAAAACAGTGAAGGAGCAGACCGGATTCCAGCTGGAGCCGGAAGTGCGATTTTTACCCTGATCCAGAACCTATGACAGGAGCGCGAGGCTATGTCTTATACATCCCAAGCCAAAAATGAAATTCTTTCGGACCGCCACCTCCGCAGCCGCTTCCGCAATCAGCTGGCTTTCGGCCTGATTTGCTTTGGGCAGCAGTACAGTCAGGAAGGAGTACAGCTGAGCACCATGGAGAGCGGAGCCGCCCGGCTGTATGCCTCCATGATTCCCAAGCTGATCCCCCTGGAGGGGACCATCACCACAGTGGAAACGGATAATGCTGGCCATATCGCCTATAATGTGCGGCTGGATCAGGTGGGGGACCGGCGAAATCTGCTGAATTATTTTGCCATGCTTTACCCGGAGGGGGTCACCTACGATTTGCTGGGAGGCGATGAAGGAACAGCGGCCTTTGTTTGCGGCGCTTTTTTGGCCTGCGGCGGTTTATCGGACCTTAACCGGGATTACCACCTGGAATTTGCCCTTCCCCGGGAGGAGCTGGAACCTGTACTGACAGGGATTCTCAGCGAGGTGGGATTTATTCCCCGCCAAACCAAACGGCGGGGACTGCCGGTAGTATATTTTCACGACAGTGAGCAGATGGAGGACCTGCTTACTTTTATGCACTGCTCCAAGATGTCTCTGGAACTGATGGGTATCAAGGTACTCAAGGAGCGGCGCAATGCCGCTAACCGGGCGTTTAACTGCGACAGTGCCAACATTGACAAGGTGGTGGGAGCGGCTTCGGCGCAGATTGCGGATATCCGCCGCCTCACAAAGGAGCAAGGGCTGGAAGCGCTGCCGGACGAGCTGCGGGAGACGGCACGGCTGCGTCTGGAAATGCCGGAGGCATCTCTTCGGGAGCTGGCGGAAGCGCTGGGACTGTCCAGGTCCGGGGTCAACCATCGTCTCAAACGTCTCAGCCAGTTGGCTGGGAAAGAACAGGATCAATAATGCCGACAGTAGAAACAAGGAAAGGGACCCATCATCATGCCGGATTTTGTACATCTTCATGTCCACTCTGAATACAGCTTGCTGGATGGAGCCTGCCGCATCAAGGGATTGGCGGCCAGGGCCAAGGAGCTGGGACAGAATGCCGTAGCCATCACCGATCATGGGGTGATGTACGGCGTTATTGATTTTTATAAGGAAGCGAAAAAGCAGGGCATCAAGCCCATTATCGGCTGTGAGGTCTATGTGGCGCCCCGTTCCCGTTTTGATAAGGAAGCCCGGCTGGATGGTAAGCCGTACCACCTGGTGCTGCTGTGCGAAAACAACACCGGTTACCGCAACCTGACCCATCTGGTTTCCCAGGGCTTTATTGAGGGCTTTTACTCCAAACCCCGAATCGACCGGCAGCTGCTTGAAGGCCACACCGAGGGCCTCATCTGCCTGTCCGCCTGTCTGGCGGGAGAAATTCCCCGGGCGCTGATGAACGGGGATTATGAGGGGGCAAAGGAGACAGCCCTTTGGTACTTGGAGCAGTTTGGACCGGATCATTATTATATTGAGATTCAGAACCACGGCATTGAGGAGCAGCAGCGGATTTTGCCGGACCTCATCCGCCTTTCTCAGGAAACCGGCATAGGTCTGGTGGCAACCAATGACGCTCATTACCTCACCCGGGACGACGCCCGGATGCAGAACCTTCTGATCTGTATCCAGACGGGAAAAACGGTAGGGGAAGGCTCTGCGCTGGAGTTTCCCACCCAGGAGTTTTATCTCAAAAGCGGTGAGGAGATGGCCCAGCTGTTTTCGGCGGTGCCTTCCGCTATTTCCAACACCCAGAAGATCGCCGATATGTGCCAGGTGGAGTTTGAGTTCGGCAAGACCAAGCTGCCCTATTTCCAGGCGCCCAATGGGGAGGACAATGTCCATTATTTCCGTCGGCTGTGCTATGAGGGCCTGGAGCGGCATTATGGTCCCAATCCACCGGAGGAAGTGCGCCAGCGTCTGGAATATGAGCTGGGTGTGGTGGAACGGATGGGATATGTAGATTATTATCTCATCGTCTTCGACTTCATCAACTATGCCCGTTCCAAGGGGATTCCGGTGGGACCGGGGCGTGGCTCCGGCGCCGGCAGTCTGGCGGCCTATTGTATCGGCATTACCGGCATCGACCCCATGAAATTCCAGCTGCTCTTTGAGCGTTTCCTCAACCCGGAACGGGTAAGTATGCCGGATTTTGACATTGACTTCTGCTATGTCCGCCGTCCTGAGGTGATCGACTATGTGGTGCGTAAGTATGGGGCGGATCATGTGGCCCAGATCGTCACCTTTGGTACCATGGCCGCCCGGGGAGCGATCCGGGATGTGGGCCGGGCTTTGGGGATGAGCTATCCTCAGGTGGATCAGGTGGCCAAGCTGGTGCCCATGGAGCTGCATATCACCCTGGATAAGGCGGTCAGCGCCAGCAAGGAGCTTCAGGCCCTGATGGAACAGGACCCCCGTGTGGCGGAACTGATCGACCTGGCCCGGAAGGTGGAAGGAATGCCCCGGCACGCCTCCACTCACGCCGCCGGTGTGGTCATCACCCGGGATACTGTGGAAAGCTATGTGCCGCTGGCAAAGAATGATGAATCCATTGTCACCCAGTTTACCATGACTACCCTGGAGGAGCTGGGGCTGCTGAAGATGGATTTTCTGGGTCTGCGGAACCTGACGGTCATTGCCGATGCGGAGAAAATGATCCGGACTTCCCACGATCCAGATTTTCATATCGACAGTATATCTCTGGAGGATCCGGCAGTGTTTGAGATGCTTTCTCAGGGCAACACCGGCGGAGTATTCCAGTTTGAATCCGGCGGGATGCGCAAAATGCTCATGCAGCTGCGCCCTGAATCGGTGGAAGATCTCATCGCGGCGATTTCCCTTTATCGTCCCGGCCCCATGGAATCTATTCCAAAATATATTGAGAACCGGCATCATCCCGAGAAGGTCACCTATCGCACACCGCAGCTGAAGCCCATTCTGGATGTTACTTACGGATGCATCGTTTATCAGGAGCAGGTGATGCAGATTTGCCGGGAGCTGGCAGGCTACAGTTATGGACAGGCGGATCTGGTGCGCCGCGCCATGGCCAAAAAGAAAGCCGACGTCATGGAAAAGGAGCGGGGGAACTTTATTGCCGGATGCGGAAAAAACGGCATTTCCCCGGAAATTGCCAATCAGATTTTCGATGAAATGAGCAGTTTCGCGGCCTACGCATTCAATAAATCCCACGCTGCGGCCTATGCGGTGGTGGCTTATCAGACCGCCTGGCTGCGGTGTCATTATCCACGGGAGTATATGGCAGCGCTGCTGACCAGCATTCTGGACAACACGGATAAGGTCATTGAATATATTGACGAGTGCGGCAAGCTGAGTATTCCCACGCTGCCGCCGGACATCAACCGCAGCGGCGAGGGCTTCACTGTTACGGAGGAAGGGATCCGTTTCGGTCTGCTGGCAGTGAAGAATTTGGGTGCCGGTATCATCCGGCAGATTCTGGAGGAGAGAAAGAAGGGAGCTTTCACCAGCTTTACCGATTTCTACCAGCGCCTGTACGGCTCAGAGCTGAACAAGCGGTCCATTGAGAGCCTCATTAAGAGCGGTGCCCTGGACGGGCTGGGGGCGACCCGCCGTCAGATGCTTCAGGGATATCCCAGGGTGGGAGATATTCTGGCGGAGCAGTATCAGTGGAAGAGTGTGGGACAGACCAGCTTGTTTGGCGATGTCCAGTCCGCGGAGGAGATCCAGCTGCCCCCTGCTGATGAATTTGATCACAGTGAATTGCTGGCGATGGAGAAGGAGGTAACGGGACTGTATCTGTCCGGCCATCCCATGAACCAGTATGCTCATCTTTATGAGCAGTATGGTGCAGTCCGCCTCAATCGCCTCCATGATCCGGAGGTAAACCAACGATATGATAACCAAACGGTGGATGTTCTGGGCATTGTGGCGGCCAAACGGCTGAAGCTGACCCGCAATAATGAAAATATGGCCTTTCTGACCATAGAAGACAGCAGCGGCTCCATTGAGGTGCTGGTATTTGCCCGGGTTTATGAGCAGTTTGCCGCCTCCATGAATGTGGGGGAGGCGGTATTTGCCACAGGCCGGGTATCGGTGCGGGAGGAAGAAGCGCCCAAGCTGATTCTGGAGCGGATTCAGACAGTGGCACAGCGTCTGGCTTCGGGCGGGGCGGGAAAAACTCCGGCTGCCAAAACCGAAAGTGCGCCTGCCGCCCGGACTAAAACCGGAAAGGAAGGATTGTATTTGCGGGTTCCCTCCATGGAAGCGCCTGTGATGAAAAAGGTGCGGCTGCTGCTGCAAATCTTTGATGGCTCCACACCGGTATATTTTCGGGCGGTAGACAGCGGCAAGATGCTGCGGGCTCCCCAAAATCTTTGGACAACAGCGGAACCCTTTGTGGTGGCGGAGCTGGAACGGGTGCTTGGTAGTGAAAATGTTAAAAATTTAGTGTGAATGCTTTTGATCTTAGGTAAAAGTTTCAATATACGTCCCATAGATTTGCGGCTATAATAAGGGTTGGAATAAAGAAAAATAAAAGTAAAGATGCGGAAATGATCTGAAATCAAATCACAGGAGGTCATCGAGATGCAATACGAGAAGAAAACCATTGGCGTCCTCACCAGCGGCGGCGACGCACCGGGCATGAACGCGGCTGTCCGCGCGGTAGTGCGTGCCGGTAATGTCAAGGGCCATCGTGTGGTTGGTATCCGGCGGGGTTACCAGGGGCTGATCAACGGCGACATTGAGGAAATGAACCTCCGCAGTGTCTGTGATATTATCCAAAGGGGCGGCACAGTTCTGTATACAGCCCGCTGTCCGGAATTTGTCAAGGAAGAAGGCCAGATCAAGGGCGTGGAGATGTGCCATAAAATGGGCATCGACGGCCTGGTGGTCATCGGCGGTGACGGTTCCTATCGCGGTGCCAGAGCCTTGTCCAATCGGGGCATCCCCTGTATCGGTATCCCCGGTACCATTGATAATGATATTGCTTCCACTGAATATACCATCGGCTTCGATACCGCGGTGAACACTGTGGTGGAGAGTGTGGACCGTCTGCGGGATACTTCCCAATCTCATGACCGC
Organism: Angelakisella massiliensis; assembly: GCF_900104675.1. Lineage (GTDB taxonomy): Bacteria > Bacillota > Clostridia > Oscillospirales > Ruminococcaceae > Angelakisella > Angelakisella massiliensis. The sequence continues at coordinate 1,959,879 of NZ_LT629945.1, forward strand.
TGCTCCGTGGTGGAAGTGATGGGACGCCGGGCGGGTCACATTGCCCTGCATGCGGGCATTGCCTGCGGCGCTATCGCGGTGCTGATTCCTGAGCGGGAATTCAATGTGGATGTAGACGTTATCGACCGTATGAAGGAGACCCTCAAAACCGGCAAGCATCATTTCATTGTCATTGTTGCCGAGGGTGTGGGAGACAGCAAGCGCATCTGCGAATACATTGAGGAAAAGACCGGTATTGAATCCCGCCTGACTGTATTGGGTCATGTTCAGCGTGGCGGTACTCCTACAGCCAAGGAAAGAGTGTACGCCAGCGTGATGGGCTACCGGGCGGTAGAACTGCTGGAGCAGGGTAAGGGCAACCGTGTGGTGGGTGTCCAGAATAACCGTGTGGTGGACTTTGATATTAATGATGCTTTGGAAATGACCAAGGATATCGACCAGTACCTTTATAAGGTGGCTTACGAAATTTCCATTTGATCTCTTTTTAACCGTTTATTTCAGGCCCTCCGGTCTCGCTGTTTTCAGCGGTCTGGGGGGCCTGTTTGCAGTTGCTTTGGGCTGCCCCCAGTCCTTTGCTGATGGGAAGAAGCTTGTCCCTTTATGGGATCTTCCCTCCCGCAGGCTGTTTGGGGAAAATGAAATCAGCCGCGGCACAGAATTTGGAAATGCATTTGACCAGTGGTTGTGAGGATGAGAAACAGGAAAATTGTGGGTACCCTCTGGAAATGCTCACCGACATTCTGGCCCTCCCTGGAAGCGTGCTGAACTCTTTCGGTATGCTCAGGCCCCTGGGACTTTAGTCCCAGGGGCCTTTTCCTGCTTAACAGCAGGACCTGGTCAGGACATCAGCAGCTGCAGCCGCATCCGCAGCCATTGCCGCAACCGTTGTCGCAGCCATTGTCATTCCAGTTGCCGCCGCATCCGCAGCCGTTGCCGTAGCTATTGCCGCAGCCGCCGTTGCAGAACAGGAGCAGAAGAATGATGATGATCAGCAGGGTGGAATCATCCAAACCGAACAGTCCCTTGTTGCATCCACAATTGCACATTACAGTGTACCTCCATATCGATGTTTTTTTATGGACAGGCGGCATCCGCCGCCGGGCCGGCTTTACATTACTGGCAGCAGCATCCGCCGCAGCGATTGCAGGGGCAGGAGCTGCCATTGTTGTTGCCGTAATAGAGCCACAGAATCACCATCAGCACCAGGATTTCCTGGCCGTTGAGGGAAAAGAGAGGGTTTCTGCAATTTCCACAGTTTCCGCAGTTTCCACACATTTGACATGACCTCCGTCTCGTGTATTTCATGACCATCCTATGCGGCAAATCCCGAAAAGGTTCGCCGGGACAGGTCATTTTTCGGGGAAAATCTGATTTTGGTTTGAACCGGCTTCTTTCCGGGCAGAATATCCTATGCAAAGAGGGGGCTGCAGGTTCCAGAGCGTCAAGGGAGAAGGAAAGCTTGCTGCTTTGGAGAGCATAAGTGAGGAGGTCCGCTCAATAGGATGGATAGAGACGGCTTCCGGCGATCTTTCATGATGTTGAGAACCAAGGCGGCGGGACAGGACGATGCTTTCAGATGGCGCAAGGAATGTGCTCAATCTGATGGCGTCAGATCCCCTTGCCGGTGTAAGTTCTTAAGGGAGAGACAGGAAAAACGGCAGGCAGCAAAAGAAAAATGCACTCATCTGACTGCAGCTTGTTTTTCTTCTGCCGGGGGTGCTGCCCCTTGTTTCATGAGGATACCATTACGATGGGAACAGGAGCTTGAATCATGTATCACTTCAGCGGTTATACAGTAAAAGCCAACAACGCGGTCAATCATTCAATTTTTATTGCGCAGCAGTTGGGGCATACCTATGTAGGCAGTGAACATCTGCTTTTGGGGCTGCTGCGGGAAAGCAGCGGTGTGGCAGCCGGCATTCTGGCAAGAAAACACATAACCTATGACCAGGTAAACCGGGCGGTGGTGCGCACCATGGGCAGAGGAGTAGCTTCCGTGCTGTCTCCGGATGATTTCTCGGCCCATTGCCGGAAAATCATGGAACGAGCCTCAGTGGAATCCAAAGGGATGGGATTGCTGCTGGCAGGGACGGAACACCTGCTGTTGGCGATGGTGCGGGAACCGGGCAGCTTTGCGCTTCGCTATCTTCTGGACAGCGGGCTGGACAGCGGAGAAGTGACCCGGCTCATTGAGGAAGCCATGACGGCGGACCCGGGGGATATCGGCACACAGGAAAAAAGCCGTCGTACCCCCTCCCGTCCTGTCAAAACCGGTGGAGGCGGCAGAACACCGGTGCTGGACAAATATGGCCGGGATCTGACCGAGCTTGCCCGAAACGGTGTATTGGACCCGGTAATCGGCAGGGAGAGGGAAATTCAGCGGGTAGTGCAGATCCTTACCCGGAGGACAAAAAATAATCCCTGCCTCATTGGAGAGACAGGGGTTGGAAAAACGGCTATCGTGGAGGGGCTGGCCCAGCGGATGGTATCAGGCGCGGTGCCGGAGGAACTGGCTGCCAAACGTCTGGTAACAGTGGATTTGACGGCGGTGGTGGCAGGAACCAAGTACCGGGGAGATTTTGAGGAGCGTATCCGGGCCATTATGGAAGAAGTAGTGGCGGCGGGCAACATCATCCTTTTCGTCGATGAACTCCATACCATTATGGGAGTGGGTGCGGCGGAAGGAGCTGTGGATGCGGCCAATATTATGAAACCTCAGCTGGCCCGGGGAGAATTTCAGGTGGTGGGGGCCACCACAACGGCGGAGTACCGCAAAACCATTGAACGTGACGGCGCGTTAGAGCGGCGCTTCCAAAGCGTTTTGGTAGAGGAGCCTTCCCAGGAGGACGCAATCGCTATTATCCGGGGACTGCGGGAGCGGTATGAGCGCCATCATGGGGTGCGCATTACCAATGAGGCCATCGAGGCGGCGGTGACCCTTTCCTCCCGGTACGACAGCGGCCGTTTTCTGCCGGATAAGGCCATTGACCTGATTGACGAAGCGGCTTCCCGCCAGCGCCTTACGGCAGGCCGGCGCAGAGGTCCTCTTTCCATCAGCCGGGAAGAAATTGCCCAGGTAGTTTCTCAAACCACCGGCATTGATCTGGGGCGGGTCAGCGAAGAGCAGGGGCAGCGCCTGTCCCGTCTGGAAGAGGAGATCCGCCATCGGATGGTGGGCCAGGATGAAGCGGTGAAACTGGTGTGCAGTGCCATACGGCGGGGCCGGGTAGGTCTGAGAGACCCTGCAAGACCGGTGGGCAGTTTTATGTTCCTGGGGCCTACAGGGGTAGGAAAAACCCAGCTGTGCCGGGCCCTGGGAGAATGCCTGCTGGGGGACCCCAACAGCGTGATTCGTTTGGATATGTCGGAATATATGGAAAAGCACAGTGTTTCCCGCCTTATTGGCGCGCCTCCCGGTTATCTTGGGTATGATGAGGGGGGACAGCTCACCGAAAAGATCCGGCGCAAACCCTATGCGGTGGTGCTTTTTGACGAGATCGAGAAGGCCCATCCGGATGTCTGCAATCTGCTGCTGCAAATTCTGGAGGAAGGCCAGCTGACTGACAGCCAGGGAAGAAAGGCGGTTTTCCGCAATGCCGTCATCATCCTCACTTCCAATGTGGGCGCTTCCTTTATAACCAATCGGAGAAGCATGGGTTTCCGCAGCCGCCCTGCTCCGGGAGAAAAGCCGGAGTATTATGATGAGGTAATGGCGCAGGTGCGTCAGACCTTCCGTCCGGAGTTCCTCAACCGGCTGGATGAGATCGTACTGTTCCATCCTCTGAGCAAGGAGGAGCTGAGGACCATTGCCGCCATGCAGCTGGAAGAGGTCCGGGCCCGCCTGGAAAAGATGGATATCATAGCGGAGTTCACCCCGGCGGCGGCAGAACTGATTGCCCGGGCCGGTTACGATCAGCCCTATGGCGCGCGTCCTCTTCGCCGGGCGGTCCACAGCAGGGTGGAGGACCCTCTGGCGGATGATATTCTGGCAGGACGCATTGGACCGGGAGACCGGGTGATTTGCGATACCCAGGGAGATTCTCTGGTGATTCGGGCAGCGGCGTCCGCCTGCCGGTAAAAATAAAAGAAAAAATCAAAAGGCATGATGGGAAACAGAGCGTTCCTGTCATGCCTTGATTTTATAGTATTATTGTTCCCCGTGCACACAGGGCGAATGGGCCAGGAGAGATGAAAACACAAATGCTGATATGGAAACGGAATTTCTATATATCCGTCCCTTTCAGGCGTGTTTGCCGTGACCACCGGAAAATATGGGATCGAATCAGATTTCTTTGGTTTCTGTAGGTTCTTCCGAAAGCTTTTCCCGGCTGTACCAGAAGGTGACGGGAACATCCCGCAGCAGCGCCCGTTTTGCTTTCCAGTCCGGCAGCCACAGATCCATCTGCCGGTGGAAGCGGGAAGAGTGATCGGGATGCAGAAAATGAGCCAGTTCATGAAGAATCACATACTCCACGCATTCCACAGGAGCTTGAATCAAGGCTTTGTTGAGGGTGATTACCCTTTTTCCGGGAATGCAGCTGCCCCAGCGGCTGGTCATCAGGCGGATGCGCAGGGTGGGAAAAGGGATGTTCCAGGGCTTTGTGATGGGATACACTTGATCCAGCAGCGTGGAGAAAATTTGGCGGCAGTAATCATCAGAGAACCTCTCCAGCATCCGCCGCACCATCTCCTGATTTTGCGGCTGCGGCAAAGTGAGATGAAGCTCATTCTGCTCCATTTCCACCCGTTGGGGTCCTGTGTGCAGCTGCAAAGTGATTCTGCGGCCCAGGCAGAGGAGGGTTTGCCCGGAAGAATAAGGGAGCATGGAATTTTGGGCAGGCATACAGCGGCTTTGTACCTGACGGATCCACTGGATCCGGGAACGCAGAAAAAGGTCGATTTCCCTTTGGGGGCAGCGGGAGGGAGCGGAAACCAATACCTCTCCGTCCGGATGGACCCTGAGATTGATATTTTTCACCTTTTTGCGGGTGAGCGTATATTCCAGCAGCCCGAAGTCCCCTGTAAGGGTGCGGCGCTGAGATGCTTTATACATAGGAGCTCCTTTCGGAAAGCGGGTTTTGATGCGGAAAAGAGACGGCAATACATCAGGTATTGCCGCCTCAGACTGTAAAAAAACCTATTTGAAGAGACAAATAAAATTCATGACAAAAATCAGGAGAGATGCCTGATTTTTATACCACGCCCCACAACCATTGGAACGGGAAACCGGGGGTATGACCGCCTGGGCTGTGAGTGAGCAGAACTTAAACAGGTTCAGGCTTTGGCCTGGAGCTGTGCCAGATGGTTGGAGGCTTCCCGGAGTTTATTACGGATAATTTTGCCGGAAGTGGTTTTGGGCAGCTCCGCCACATATTCCACCGCACGGGGGTATTTATAGGGGGCAGTCTGCTTTTTGACGTAGTTCTGCAGCTCCTTGGTCAGGGCCTCAGTGGGCTCCCAGCCCTTTTCCAGCACAATAGTGGCTTTAACCACCTGGCCGCGGATGGGGTCCGGCGCGCCGGTAATGGCACACTCCCGAACGGAAGGATGGGTCATCAGCACGCTTTCGATCTCGAAGGGACCGATCCGGTAGGCGGAGCATTTGATCATATCGTCATTGCGGCCCACAAACCAGTAGTATCCTTCCTCATCCATCCAGCACACATCACCGGTGTGATAAACATAGTTTTCATCGTAGGCGGGCACCACTTTGCCATCCCGCATATAGCCGTAGAACAGCCCTTCCGGGAAATAGATACCCAGGTTTCGGACCACCAACTCACCTTCCTCACCGGGCAGGCAAGGCTTGCCGTCACCATTGATGAGAGCGATATCATACAGGGGAGAAGGCTTGCCCATGGAACCGGCCTTGGGCGGGAACCAGCCGTAGTTTGCCACCAGCACGCTGCTTTCCGACTGACCATAGCCTTCATGGATGGTCAGCCCGGTCACTTCCTCAAATTCCCGGACAATTTCCGGAGAAAGGGGCTCACCGGCGGTGCAGCAGTGATGGACCGAAGCGAAATCCTCCCGGGTCAGCCCTTCCCGCATCATAAAGCGGTAGATAGTGCCGGGGACGCAGATGGTGGTGGGCTTATATCGGGCGATCACATTGATCAGGTTGCGGGGATTGAATTTGTTGTCGGCATCATAGCCCAGCATGGCGGTACCGGCCAGCCACTGCCCATAGATGCAGCCCCAGCCGAACTTGGCCCAGCCGGAATCCACCACCGTCAGATGCAGTCCATTATTTTCCACCTGCTGCCAGTAGGCGGCGGTGGGGATGTGTCCCAGGGGATAGGACTGGCGATGGACCACCATTTTAGGATAACCGGTGGTGCCGGAGGTGAAATAGATGATCATGGGGTCCTCGGCAGTGAGGGTGGAATCAATGATGAAGCTGTCATCCGCTTCCTCCAAACCCCTGGAGAAATCCAGCCACCCTTCCCGGGGAGCTCCCACCAGGGCGATGTTTTCCAGGGTGGGACACTGGCCGCGGCTCTCCTCCACCTGCTGCAATACCCATGGGTCCTCCACAGCGATGAGCAGTTTAACTTCGGCAGCATTGATGCGGTAAACAAGGTCTTTGGCAGCCATCTGATAGGAACAGGGGATAAGGATAGCCCCCAGGCGGTGGAGAGCCACAGCGGTGACCCAGTATTCCCACCGGCGCTTCAGCTGGATGATGACCCGGTCACCCTTGCCGATGCCCAGGCTGCGAAGATAGCAGGCAGCTTTTCGGGAAAGGCGGGAGATGTCCCGGAAGGTGAAATAACGTTCCTCCCCATGATCGTTGCAGTACAGCAGCGCCAGTTTATCCGGTTCCTCAGCGCTCCAGGCGTCCACCACATGGGTGGCAAAGTTGAAGTTGGCAGGATAACGCAGGCGGTAGTTTGCCTTGAAATCCTCATAAGTAGCGTAGTCTGTTCTGCCGATAAATTTCTCGATCATGGTACATTCTCCTTCCAGCGTTGTGGTGAAGGCCGTTTCCCGGGGTGGCAAGAGAATAAAAAAACACGTCCTGTAAAGAACAGGACGTGTGACACGCGGTACCACCTGAATTCGTACCCCTGAAAGGGTACGCACTTTAACCAAAACGGAAACGAGCGGTTTCGATTTTGTACCCCTTGTAACGTGGGGGAAGCACGTCGGAGTCTACTGAGGCAGATGCTGCCGGTTCGGTCCGCGACTCTGAGGCTACTTCAGCAAGTTCCGACCGCGGCGTTCCACCAACCCGCCGCTCTCTGGGCATCGAAGCTCCTGCTTACTACTCCTCTTCGCAGTCTTTGTCTGTGATTGTTTTTACTTTATCACTGCAAATGCAAAATGTCAAGGGATTTTTCTCCGGGATAAAAGTAAAAGTCTTTTATACATCCTTTGAGGGAAGAAAGGCGGGATCTGTCCAAAGCACCTTGCCTTCCCGGTCCAGCAAAGGCGTTATTCCACAGCCGTCCAGCGTTTCACGGACAAAGTACTGGACGCCGGTCTGACGATCCGCCCATACTTCACAACAGCCACCGTCAGAGGATTCCTCCATCACCAGGCGGACAAAGCGCTTGGGTTCTGATGAAGAATCAGTCTCGTTCTTATGAAAAAATGCCATGCCGACAGCTCCTTTTCAAAGAATACGACAGGAAGCAAAAACTCTCTTACAGCCCCAATGCGGTAAAGGCCCAGGGCCAAAGACCGGTGGCGGCGAAGCCGACTACAGCATACCGCAGCCCGTCAAAAATGAGCGCATCCGGCAGTACCAGCTTCAGCCCCGCACGAATGACCATCAAAATAGCGGCGCCCATTACCAGACGCAGCACCTTTCCCCCCACAGGACCATTGGTAGTGAAATGAACCTTGCGGTCCTCCAGAGCCATGCCGCCCAGGGCGCCGATGCCGACACCAATGGTTTTGACCGTATCAGGAGAGGGGGAGAGAAGCAGCGCTACACAGGAAATTCCCACCGCGCAGGCAAACAACGCAACTTTACAGTGGTAATAACGCTCAAAGAACCACCAGCTGACCAGGGAAGCGATAATGCCCAGCGCGGCGCCCACCAGCACATCCCCGAGGAAATGGACCCCCAGATAAACCCGGGAGGTCATCACCGCCAGAATGGCCAGCACGGCCAGCACAGTGACCCACCGTTTCCGAACCCATAAAGCGACAGCGGTAAAAAAGCCGCCGGCGCATTGGGAATGGCCGCTGGGAAAGGAAAAGGATTCGCCCAGGGAAACTGTATTGATCAGGGGATTGTCGATCTGAACATAGCGCAGCTCTTCCCATCCGGGAGTAAGGAAGGGCCGGGGACGGCGTACCAGGTCCTTGAGGATGCCGTTGGCGGCAATGGAACTGTAGAGGGAGAGAAAAAGATATTCTCCGAACTTTTTATTCCCGCACCAGTAGATGCTGAAAACAGCGACCAATAAAAAGGTCTCCTCACCCAGAAAGGTGAAAAAAGCGAACAAGGGGTCCATCACCACCGTTCCCAGACGGGAGACGGACTGGATGGCGGACATAACGATATATTCCCAAGGCATGATGAAAAAAGCTCCTTCCATGCTGTACTATGGAACAACAAATTGCTTCCCTCGGAGAGTTTTCCAGGGCGTTCTTTCACTATAGCATATTTTTCCCCTCAGGTAAACCGAAAAAAGGAAAAGCCTTACTTGAAAGGGAAGAATGAAAGGATGGAAGGGGGAAATCCTTGTTTGGAAATGCTTCATATGATATAGTGAAAAAAGTGAATCAGAAAACAGGAGGATGTGGAAATGATTAATATTCGCAATGAGCGTCCGGAGGATTTCCAAAAGGTGGAGGAAATGACCCGAAAGGCTTTTTATAATCAATATATCCCTGGTTGTGTGGAGCACTATCTGGTTCACATTATGCGGCAGCATCCGGATTTTCTGCCCCAGCTGGATTTTGTATTGGAACTGGATGGCCAGGTGATCGGCAATATTATGTATACCAAAGCCGTGCTGGAAGGGGAGCATGGAGAGCGCAAGGATATTCTGACCTTTGGACCGGTTTGCGTTCTGCCGGAATATCAGCGGATGGGATATGGCAAAAGGCTGATGGAGCATTCCTTTGAGCAGGCGAAAGCCCTCGGCTATGAGGTGATCGTTATTTTCGGCAGCCCCGCCAATTATGTAAGCCGGGGCTTTCAGTGCTGCAAAAAATATCAGGTTTCGGTGGAAGGGGAAAAATATCCGGCCGCAATGCTGGTCAAGGAGCTGACGGAAGGGGCTTTGAAAGGGAGTAAGTGGGTCTATCATGACAGCCCTGCTATGGCGATTTCTCCTGAGGAGGCGGAAAAGTACGACGCCGGACTGGAACCGATGAAAAAGGAATGGCGGCCAAGCCAGGAGGAATTTTATATCATGAGCCATTCGTTTGTGGAATGAGACCGGGATGGCGGGTTATGCTCCGGATATTCGCAGCTGATCTGCCAAGGGGAAAGAATTGACAAGAAAAAAGGCCGAAGGTATAATAAAAAACGTGGGGAGCTTGTGTGCAGGCTGAGAGGGAGTCATCAACTCCGACCCGGGAACCTGATTTGGGTAATGCCAACGTAGGGATGCACTCTGAAACAAGGCAGATGCGTGGAAGTTGGCGCATCTGCTTTTTTTGTTGCCGCGTTTCCGCTTTCCGGCATCGGGCTGAAGGGCCGCCCAAAGGGGAGAGGGCTTCTGTTTACGGACAGGCCGATACATTTTCCCAGCATAATTTCCGAAAAAAGGAGAAAAAAGATGGAACGCTGCTACACTACACAGATGGATGCCGCACGGAAAGGAATCGTTACGCCGCAGATGGAAACGGTGGCCCGCAAGGAGCGGATGACCACAGAGGAGCTGCTGCCGCTGGTGGCTTCCGGAAAAGTCGTTATTCCCGCCAACCGTCTTCATACCTGTTTGGACCCGGAAGGAATCGGTTCCATGCTGCGCACAAAAATCAACGTCAATCTGGGGGTTTCCCGGGACTGCAAGGATTATGATGTGGAGATGGAAAAGGTCCTTTCCGCTGTCCATATGGGGGCGGAGGCTATTATGGACCTGTCCAGCCACGGCAATACCCAACCCTTCCGCCGGAAGCTGACAGCGGAGTGTCCCGCCATGATCGGCACAGTGCCGGTTTATGACAGCGTGATCCACTATCAGCGGGACCTGGCTACTCTTTCCGCCAAGGATTTTATTGACGTAGTACGCCTTCACGCCCAGGATGGAGTGGATTTCGTTACACTTCACTGCGGTATTACCCGCAAAACCATCGATCAGATCCGTCTGCACAAGCGGCGGATGAATATTGTGTCCCGGGGTGGGTCTTTGGTGTTCGCCTGGATGTGCATGACCGGGGAAGAGAATCCCTTTTATCAGTATTATGATGAAATCCTGGACATCTGCCGGGAATATGATGTGACCATTTCTCTGGGAGACGCTTGCCGTCCCGGCTGTCTGTCCGACGCCACCGATGTTTGTCAGATTGAGGAGCTGGTACGTCTGGGAGAACTGACCAAGCGGGCATGGGAAAAGGATGTCCAGGTGCTGGTGGAAGGCCCCGGCCATGTGCCTATGGATCAGATCGCCGCCAACATGAAGGTGCAGCAGACCCTTTGTATGGGCGCTCCCTTCTATGTTCTGGGCCCCCTGGTGACGGATATCGCTCCCGGCTACGATCATATCACCGGCGCCATCGGGGGCGCCATCGCGGCCATGAACGGCGCGGCTTTTCTGTGCTATGTCACGCCTGCGGAGCATTTGGCGCTGCCCAACCTGGAGGATGTTAAGCAGGGAATCATCGCCAGCAAGATCGCGGCTCACGCGGCGGATATTGCAAAGGGAGTGCGGGGCGCCCGGGAAATAGACGACCGGATGGGCGACGCCCGCCGTGCCCTGGATTGGGAAGGGCAATGGGCCTGTGCCATCGACCCTGATACGGCCCGTGCCATCCGTGCGGACCGCTCACCGGAGCATGATGACAGCTGCTCCATGTGCGGCAAATTCTGCGCGGTGCGCAGCATGAACAAGGCACTCAACGGGGAATATATCGATATTTTGTAATGACAGTCCAAACTGTTTGAGAACAAAAAGCAAGCCTGAGGAGTTCTTTTCTCCCCAGGCTTGTTTTCATGATATTTTTGGATGATTACAGCCGCTGGATCGCTCCGGCAGGGCAAACTTCCATGCAGTTTCCGCAATGGATGCAGTGCTCCTGATGGATCACCGCTGGATTGCTGCTGAGATCGATACATTTCTCAGGGCATCTGGTATGGCAGAGGCCGCAGCCGGTACATTGGGAGGTGATAAAATAACCGCAGCTTTGCTGGGAGGCTCCGCCAAAAGCGAAAGAGGCCCGCTCCGGAGGAAGGTGAGTGAGATCGAACCATTCTCCTGTTCCCTGATAGATTTGAAATACTGTCAGAGTATTTCGGGAGCTCTCATTGGGATAGATTTGGGCCATGTAGGGATTTTTCGCAAAAAGGTCCGGAATTTTTTCAGGCCCGATTTCCCGGGTTTTCCCCTGTACCGAAACAGCGATACAGGAGAGTGTATCCTTGCCTTTCATGGCGGTGAATGCGATGTTTTCATTTGCCTTGAGCCGATCGTAAAAGTGTTTTCCCTTTGCGGTCAAAAAGTAAAGGCTGTCCGCATCATAGTCCATCATATCAATGGCACAGGTAATAGGCCGGCCTTCCCGGTTGACAGTGGCGAAGACGGTGGAATGGATTTCTTCCACAATGTAACGCAGATAATCTTTGGCTTCCATGAAACATTCCTCCTGTTATTGTCTGCCCTTGAGCACCGGGGTGAGCCTTTTGTAGAGCACCATGGTAACGGCGCTGATGGCCAGTCCTTTCAGGAGGTTGAAGGGGAAGGCGTTGAAGAGCACAACATCCAGCTTTGTTTTGATAAAGGGGATCATCTCGCTGAAGGAGGCGATCAGCTGATCCAGAGGCATAAATGCCTCAAAGGCGGGCAGCAGGATAAAATAGTTTACCACCGCCGCTGTGACGCCCATGCCTACGCTGGCGATGAGGCAGGCGATACAGGCGGTCCGCTTTGTTTTGTGAAATTTATAGATAAACCCTGCAATCGCCACAAAAGCGCCGCCCATGAGGAAATTGGCAAGTTCTCCAATACCGCCGGTGGCGGTGGTGGGCAGCTGCAGAGCATTTTTAATCAGTTCAATGGTCACTCCCGCTCCCGGCCCGTAAGCAAAGGAACCGATAAGGGCGGGCAGGTCAGACAAGTCCATCCTTGCGAAGGATGGCGACAGTGGAACGGGAAATTCAAAAAAGGCCAGCACAAACGCGATGGCGGAAAGAACGGCAGTCATTGTGAGCATACGCACGTTCCGGGAAGACGAGTTTTTTCTGACGGTAATGGTGTTTTCCATAATGCTCCTTTATGGATATGATTTGAATTAAGGACGGTCCGCACAAGCATGGCGCCTGAGCGGCCGAGCTTGTCATATCCTCTCTCATCCGGACTGTAACCGTCGGTAACGGAATTGCACCGTTTCGGCTGCTCTTGCAGTTGGCAGACTATCACTGCCGGTCGGGAATTTCACCTTGCCCCGAAGATATTTCAGCTTTTGGTCCGCGGAAACGGACTGTCAGTAGATCGGCGTGACCCGCCGGATCACCACGGGGATACTGGAATACTGAAACATGGTAAAGACAGATTCGGCGGCTTCACCTCCCGGTAAAGTATTACAGCGTGCTTCATGCAGCAAAACCTCCTGTTCCAAGTGATTTAAGATTGCAATTTTTAGATTGCATGACTATAATAGTTCCATTCCAACCGTTTGTAAAGTAAAATATTTCACAAATCCATGGAAAAAAGCGGGAAGGACAAAAGCGCTCCAGCCACAACCCGGGCATCCTCCTGTAAATGTTGGGAGAAAATGATACAATTCTGATACAATTATGTTGTAGCTATGAATTATTTATAAATTACAATGTAATTGTGAGGAAAATATAGATACTTTAACCGAACATATCTGTTCCTCACAGCTTGGCAGCCAATAAGAGGAAGGCTGCCGGCAGACCTATTTGAGAAGCAAAAGGAGGAAAAGAAATGTTGCGTAAAAGATTTCTCGCCATATTGATGGCACTGGCCATGGCGCTGACCATGATGGCAGGCTGCGGCGGTTCTGAGGCCAGCGAGCCCGCCGGGTCTTCCGGAACGCCTTCCGGCACCGAAGCGCCGGAGGAAGCTCCTGCTGGCGAGGGGGTCACCGGCAAGGTGATGATCTACACCTCCATGTATGAGGACATCATTGAAGCGATGGATGAAGCGCTGGAAGAAGCCTTCCCGGACTGCGACATTGAATTCTTCTATGGCGGTACCGGCAACCTCCAGGCCAAGATCGCCGCTGAGATGGATACCGGCAAACTGGGCTGCGACATGATGATGGTGGCGGAGCCTGCTTACTCCCTGGAACTGATGGAAGGCGGCTGGCTGCATCCTTATGTTTCCCCCGAGGCCTCTTCGCTGGCATTTGAGTATGACAAGGATGGCTACTGGTATCCCGTTCGTGTCTGCAACATGGTGCTGGGCTACAATCCTGAGCTGAAGAGCAAGGATGAAATCCCCAACAGCTTTTATGATTTCGCTTACGATACCTCCGTCAAAGGCAAAATCTCCATGTCCAATCCGCTGACCTCCGGCACCGCTCAGGCCAGTGTTACTGCGCTGAAGGACAAATACGGCTATGAGTATTTTGACGCGCTGGGCGCTCAGGGCGTGATGGTGGAATCCGGCTCCGTGGCTCTGACCAAGCTGGAAACCGGCGAGTGCGATGTTATCATGATTCTGGAGGAATCCATCCTCAAGAAGAGAGAAGAAGAAGGCTCCAAGCTGGAAGTGATCTATCCCATCGACGGCACCATCAATATCCCCTCCACCATTATGACTGTGGAAGCTTCCAAGAGCGCCAATAACAACACCGCTGCCTGCGAGGCCATTACCGACTGGTTCCTGTCCACCGAGGGACAGAAGAACATCGTGGCCGGCTGGATGCATTCCGTGCGCAGCGATTATCCGGAGCCGCCTTATGACGCTATTCCCACCAAGGAGATTCTGGAGAACACCATGCCCGTCAACTGGGAAAACTGCTTCCGGCAGCGGGAAGAGATCCGCACCAAGTTCCAGGAAGCGGTCACTATCACCGGCTGACAGACGTGAAGATCCCTTGTTTGCTTTGAGATGAACTGAATGGGCGGGGGATTGCCGAGGGCTCTTCCCGGCAGTTTCCCGCCCGGCTTTTGCGTTTTTCCCAAGGGCCGCCATATACGCAGTAAGGAGTGATACAAATGGCTAAAGCGACCGCAGCAGTCAGGGAAAAAAGGTTCTACCTGGACGTAAAATGGATCATCATTCTTGCTATTGTGGCGTTTTTGGTGGTCTTTGAGGTTTTCCCCATGCTCTATCTGGTGTACCGTGCCTTTATGTCTGAGGGCAGCTTTTCCCTGGAGGCGTTTCGCCGGGTGTACACCTATCCCATTAACTGGAGCGCGCTGAAAAATACCCTGATCACCGGCGGGCTGTCCATGATCTTTGGCGTGATGATCGCTTTCCCCCTGGCCTGGCTGGTGGGACGGACCAATCTGTACGGCAAAAAGTTTTTCCGCACCCTCTTTGTCATGACCTACATGGTACCCCCCTATGTTGGCGCTATGGCGTGGCTGCGTCTGCTCAATCCTTCGGTGGGCAACCTGAATGTATTTCTCAAAAATCTGTTCAATCTGGCGGAGAACCCCTTCAATATCTACAGCGTGGGGGGACTGGTGTGGGTACTTACCTCCTTCTACTATCCCTATGCCTTTATCACCATCTCCCGGGCGATGGAGAAGATGGACCCCTCTCTGGAGGAAGCGTCCAAGATTTCCGGCGCTTCTCCGCTGAAGACGGTGATGACCGTTACCCTGCCCATGATGGCTCCCAGCCTGGTGGCGGCGGCGCTGCTGGTGTTCGTTTCGGCGGCGTCCTGCTATGGCATTCCTTCCATTATCGGCGCACCGGGACAGGTCCATACGGTTACCACCCGAATCATTGAGTTTGTCAATATCGGCAGCCAGGAAGGACTCACCGACGCTACAACATTGGCGGTATTTCTGATGGTGGTGGCCAATCTGGTATTGTATGTATCCACCTTTGTTGTGGGCAAAAAGCAGTACATCACCGTTTCCGGCAAATCTACTCGCCCCAATATCGTGGACCTGGGAAAATGGCGTCTGCCGGTAACGCTGCTGGTAGTGCTGTTCGCCATTATTGTGGTTGTTATCCCCTTTGCCACCGTGGCGCTCACTTCCTTTACTGTCAATATGGGTAAGCCGCTGCTCAGCTTTGAGAACGGCAAACTGATCACCGATAACTTCACCCTCAAGTTCTGGGAACGGATCGCTACCCGAAAAGCCATTCTCAGCTCCGCGAAAAACAGCTTGGTGTTTGCGGTGCTGGCGGCCACCATCGGTATTCTCATCTCCTGTGTCATGTCTTATCTCCTGCAGCGGACCAATGTCCGTGGAAAGAGCATCCCCGATTTTCTCATTACAGTCGGCAGCGGAACGCCCAGCGTGGTCATCGCCCTGGCACTGATTATGACCATGTCCGGCCGGTTCGGTATCAATATTTACAACACCATGTGGATTATGATCATCGCCTATCTGATCAAGTATCTGCTTATGGGTATGAGAACGGTGGTATCGGCCATGAGCCAGATCCATCCCTCCCTGGAGGAGGCGTCTCTCATCTCCGGCGGCAGCTGGCTGAGAAGCTTCAAGGATGTGACCATTCCCCTGATCGCCCCTTCTGTGGTGGCAGGCTGGTTCCTCATCTTTATGCCCTGCTTCTATGAGCTGACCATGTCCACGCTGCTTTACTCCACAGATACCAAGACCCTGGGCTATGAGCTGTTCACTTACCAAACCTACCATAGTCAGCAGACGGCCGCGGCATTGGCCACCGCAATTCTGGTTCTGGTGGTGCTGGCCAACTGGCTGCTGAACAAGCTGACTAAGGGAGAGTTTTCCATTTGACGCTGACAAGGGGGAAAAGATCATGTCTACCATTACCATTAAAAATGTGACCAAAGCCTTTGGAGACGTGGTGGTACTCAAGGAGTTCGACCAGGTATTCCAGGACAAGGAATTCATCACACTGCTGGGACCTTCCGGCTGCGGAAAGACCACCATGCTGCGGATGATCGCCGGTTTTGAAAAACCCACATCAGGCGAAATCAGCATTGACGGCAAAGTAGTCAGCTCCGAAAAAACCTTTGTGCCGCCGGAGCGCCGGGATATCGGTATGGTATTCCAGTCCTATGCCGTCTGGCCCCATATGACGGTCTTTGATAATGTGGCATATCCGCTGAAGATCAAAAAGCTGGATAAGGCCACCATCAAGCAGAAGGTGGAATGGATTCTGGACGCTGTTCATCTGAGCCAATATGCCAACAGAATGCCCAATCAGCTTTCCGGCGGCCAGCAGCAGCGTGTGGCACTGGGGCGTGCGCTGGTGGCGGAACCGAAGTTGCTGCTGCTGGATGAGCCGCTGTCCAACCTGGACGCGAAGCTTCGGGAAAGCATGCGCTTTGAGATCAAGGAAATCCAGAAGAATTTCGGCATCACCGTTGTGTATGTGACCCATGACCAGACCGAGGCTATGGCTATGTCCGACCGGGTCATTGTCATCAACAGAGGCATCATCCAGCAGGTAGGTTCGCCGCTGGAGATCTACCGCCATCCCGCCAACCAGTTTGTGGCGGACTTCGTGGGCAAGATCAACTTTATCAAAGGCCAGGTAAAGGATGGCCGCGTGGAATTGACCGGCCTCGGACAGTCGCTGGCTTATGACGGTCCGCTTACCGGCCAGGTGGTGGTCGCCATCCGTCCTGAGAATATCCGTCTTTCCCTGGAAAAAGGAGAGCTTCACGGCAAGATCCATTCCATGTTCTATCTGGGCGATGTCAACGACTGCCGTATCGATATCAATGGCGAGCAGGTGCGGGTGATTGCCGACAGCCACAGCTATGACGCGCTGTATGGCAACGAGGATGTTTTCCTCCAGGTCCGGGAGTTCCTGGTCTATGAGGATGACGGCAGCGACGATCATACCAAGATTGTGACCTGAGTTTTTGGGGAACACACAGGGAGACTCCCTGTACTTTTGTTTCAAAATCAAAATTGAACAAATGGTGTCTTTTCAACAAAAAAGGGTCCCAAAAGGGCCCTTTTTTACTAAAAAAATCGGACAAACACCTTGATTTTAGGGACAATATAGACAAAAATTTAATAATGGTGTAAAATTAATAAGACAGATAGGAAAGAGACATCTTGAGAAAAAAGAAAGGCGGCCCAGATGAAGGTACTGATCGTGGATGATGAACCCCACATTGTCAATTTGATCCGTATGAACCTGAAACTGGAAGGATATGATACAGTTTGTGCCGATACCGGCGCGGGAGCGGTGGAAGCCTATGGCAATGAACACCCGGACATCGTGCTGCTGGATATTATGCTGCCGGATATGGACGGGTATGATGTGCTGCGCAAAATTCAGGAGATCGATCATTCGGCAGCCGTCATTTTTATCACCGCCAGTGACAAGCGGATTAACAAAATTCTGGGCCTGGAGCTGGGGGCGGATGATTATATCACCAAGCCTTTTGATAATAAGGAGCTGGTGCTGCGGGTCCGTTCCCTTTGGCGGCGCATCAGCCTGACCCGTGGCGAAAATGGTGCCGATGGGGCCGCTGATGGTAAAAAAACAAAAAAAGTGGAAGAGGAGAAAAAACAGTATGGTATCCTGACCCTGGACGCCGCAAGCCGCAGCGTATGGGTGGAACAGCGGCAGGTGACGCTGACCTATCGGGAATTTGACCTGCTGTGCTATCTGGTCAACAACCGCCGCCGGGTATTGGGCAGGGAAGAACTGCTGGAGAATATCTGGGGCTACAGCTATATGGGCAGCAGCCGCTCGGTGGATCTGCTCATTCAGCGTCTGCGCCAAAAGCTGGGGCCGGCGGGAGAGTATATCAGAACATTGTATGGTGTGGGTTACCGTTTTGAGGTGACGGCATGATCCAGAAACAACTTCGCCGCAGAATTATTCAAATGAACTTGTTGTTCCTGCTGCCGGTATTGGCGCTGTGCTGCGCGCTGGCGCTGAGCATTATCGTAACGCTGATGCGTCAGGCCCAGGTGCGCCTGCTGACCAGCGAAAGCTATATGAGCCAGGTCTATCTGATGGACCGTCTGAAATACCAGGGTGACAGCAAGATCCAGCGGGAGCAGCTGCGCTCCTCAGCCAAGATCCTGTGCGGGACGCTGGCGGAGATTTCCAGCCTTCGCATCCAGCTTTATTCCGCTGAGGGTGATCTGCTGGCTGATTCCAATTCCATACAGCAGGTAGATGTGACCGAGGACGTCCACAGTGCGGTGGAGGGGGTTAAAGCCTACCAGTTTTTCAGAGGAGGTCCCGGAAAAGCCTATATTTCCTTTTCCAGCCCGGTCTATACGGAAGACGGGGAGACAGTGGGAGTGATTCGCTATCTCACCGCTCAGGGAGATCTGACGCCGCTGGAACAGGCTTTGCCGCTGCTGGGGATTCTGGTGCTGATGATGGCGGGAATCTGTTACGGATGCAGCTCCCTGCTGGCGGGGATCGTTTCCCAGCCGGTCCAGGGATTGGTGCAGGCCTTTGAGAAGGTGAAGGAAGGCAAGCCCGCGCAGCTGCATCTGGAGGTATTCCGCAAAGAGTTCGCGGAGTTGGAGCAGGCTTTTTCCGCCATGGAGCAGGCCAACCGCTACAATATCCAGCGGCTGGGGGAGGAAAAGGAACGGCAGAATTTGTTTTTTAACAGCGTTACACACCAGCTGAAAACACCGCTGACGTCCATCATCGGTTATTCGGAGATCATCCAGCGGATGAGCCAGGATGAAGATGTGAACATGAGTGCCTGCTATATTCAGCAGGCTGGGCAGCATCTGCTGATGGCGGTGGAAAATATGATCAACATTTCCCGGCTTCAGCGGACGGAGTATGAATTTTCCCCCAGCTGGTTTTCACTGGAGCGGCTTTGTGATGAATGTGCCCAGCTGCTTCATCCCCGTTTGGAGCGCAGCGGTATTGCGCTTCACTGCCGGTGCAGTTCTCTCCAGGTCTATTATGATCGGGAAAAGATTCGGGAAGTGCTGCTGAATCTGTTGGATAATTGCATTGTTCACAGCGGATGCCGGTGTATTTCCATCACCACTGCCACATTGCCGGTGCGGCTGATGATAGAGGATGATGGGGATGGGGTGGATGAGACAGTGATCGCCCATCTGTTTGAGCCTTTCTCCCGTTCCTCCTCAGCGCCATTGGGCGGAAGCGGTTTGGGCCTTTCCATCTGCAAGGAGATCATGGTCGCTCAGGGGGGCGATATTGGCCTGGAATCAGTTTCAGGGGGAGGAACAAAGGTGATCATCTATTTCCAGCGCCAGGATGAACCTCAAAACTGGTATGGGGGCCGGGCTCGGCGTGGCTGCAGCAGTGATGAATAGGAGGCGGCGCATGACATCTATGGAGCGGAGGCGGCTGTGGCTGGCGTTATACGGTGTGGCTATGGTGCTGCTGAGCGGCTGGATCTTATCCCGGCTATTCGCGCCCGGTGAGCTTGTGCGCATCTATGACCGGGAGGAGGTTATGAGGCTTCGGTCTCCCGCTATTTTGACGGAAGTGACAGTGGAAGATGATTGCTGGAGAAATATAAGCATCACAGATCCGGATCTGCTGTTCCAGCTCAATCAGTGGCTGGGGGCAATTCCTTTGGTCCGTGGGGAGTTTCCCGGTGAAGCGCCTGGAAAAATTTCGGGTACATTCTATTTCGCGGATGGCAGCCAGGCCTCTTATGAGGTGGGAAAAGTCCTGACAATGGATGGCGCTGTTTATTACAGCAAAAGGACGGAGGATGAGCTGGAAGAGCTTCATGAGTGTTTGTCCAACCGGCTGTATACCCTGGAAAATCTGGCGACATTTTTTGAGGCGGATCATCAGGTTTATCTCACGGATGGTGTTGAGGGACGGAACCTCTCCCCTGAGGAGATGGGCCTGCTGGAGCTGACCATCCGGCAGGGAGAGCTTGTGGATGATCTGGAAGAGGTGGAACAGGCAGTCAGCGACCGGACCCCCCGGTACACCATTTATGTCCGGGATCTGAAAGGAACGGAACAGGTGGGATTGTGGGTTTATGCCAATGAGGCAACGCAGGTGTATGATGCTTATGGCAACGGACAGCGGCGTCTGCTGTGCTTCAGCAGCCAATTGGTGCCGTTATGTCAGAACCTGCTGGAAATTGGAAGCTGAATGAGCATCCCCGTATCCAAATAGTTCTGTCAATGATGAAGGAAAATGAAAGCGGGTCCACGCGTATCAGCCGGGCCCGCTTTTCTGTTAAAGGTCTTGGTTCACCAGAGGAGCTGCTATCCCTGAAGGGATAAAAACGAAAATGTGTAAATGACAGAATAAAAAATGAAGAGCAGGAAAAATACAGGCGGATTGTGGGCTGCAAGAAAAAGCGATGAGCCACTGAACTGATGCCAAGAACGGCTCAGACAGATTCCGGGGTGCTCATGGGTTCTTTTCAAAATATAAGCCTTGGTTTTGTTTTTTCTGATGACAGGGTGAAATTTATGTGCAAATATGTTATCATAATCGCAAAGTGATTTTTTGTAAGAGAGCGCTGGGAAAATGGCAAAAAAACGCTGATCTTTCATATCCGGCACCTTTGTATCCGGCCGGATATTTTGCCGAAGGTTCCTTGCCTTGACCAATGGGGATAAGACCTGTACATATGTGCTCATAAAGAATCATTGCAGCAAACACTGGAAAGCCCAATTATGATCAGGAAAGGATAAATGCGCCCCAAAAGGGCTGCTGGTAGTGTGGTATGATCAGACAGATGCTATGGCTGTTTTTTTGTTATGGATTTTTAGGATGGGTGCTGGAAACAGTAGCGGCAACCATTAAGCGCAAGCGCTTTGTCAACCGGGGACTATTGGATGGCCCTGTTTGCGCGCTGTATGGTTTTGCGGGAATGCTGCTGACCTTCAGCTTGGCAGAACTGCGGGGCAATTGGCTGTTTCTGTTTTTGGGAAGCGCCATTTATGCCACCGTTTTGGAATGGATCGCAGGACATTTGCTGGAGCGTTCCCGCTATGGAAAATGGTGGGATTATTCCTCGATGCCCTTCCAGCTGGATGGTTATATCTGTCTGCCTTACTCCATTTTGTGGGGCGTATTGGGCTCGGTGTCTGTCCAATGGGGTTCCCCTGTTTTGCTGCGGCTCTATAACATGATTCCTGCCACAGCGGGAAAAATTGTGATCGGTGTACTGGTGGCAGTAACGGCGGTGGATGCGCTGGGCTCTCTGATCGCTCTTTATGGGCGTCCGGGAACGATGCCTGGTCTGGAGCGGATGGACAGCCATATTACAGTGCTCACCGGCAAGCTTCAGAATTGGATCTCCTATACGACCCGCCGCCGTATGGAAAAGTTTTACCAGCCGGTGGAGAAAAAACGGGAAAAGGTTACTTCCGCGGTTTTTGCTCAGGGAGCGGGATTTTATAAGATCTTTCTGCTGTTTTTTATCGGAGCTTTTTTGGGAGATATTACCGAAACGATCTTCTGCAGACTGACAGCAGGGGTCTGGATGAGCCGAAGCAGTGTGGTATGGGGGCCTTTCAGCCTGGTATGGGGGATCGCTCTGGGCGCCGCAACGGCTTTGCTGTATAAATACAAGGATCGTTCTGACCGGTTCCTGTTTTTAGTGGGTACTTTTCTGGGCGGAGCGTATGAATATCTGTGCAGCGTTTTTACCGAGATCTGCTTTGGCGCCGTGTTTTGGGACTACAGCAAAATTCCTTTCAATCTGGGTGGACGAATCAATCTGCTGTACTGTTTCTTTTGGGGAATTGCGGCTGTGGTCTGGATGAAGGGGCTTTACCCCCATTTCTCCAAGTGGATCGAAAAGATTCCCATGAAACCTGGAAAAGTGATTACCTGGCTGCTGGTGGTTTTCATGGCGGCCAATGTTTCCGTAAGCGCCATGGCGCTGGCCCGGTATGATCAGAGAAGCAGTGGTATTGCGGCGGAGGCATCCTGGCAGCAATATATGGATGAGCATTATGGAGACGAAGTGATCGCACGGATCTATCCCAATGCCATCCGTACCGCAGAGGATAGCCAGAGCGGAAGCTGATGAAAGTCCTCTCTGGGGGATATAAAAGTACATAAAAAGAGCGTTCCCTGTGCCGGCTGATGTCGGTACAGGGAACGTTTTTTGCACAGGATTGCTGTTCAGCACTTTACTGATAGAGCTCAGTTTCTGTTACACATTCATTTTTGATTCTGCCCACCAGGTATTGGAGGGCGTCTACCACTCTGGGGCGGATATCGCCGCCAATGAGAACATACATGATATCGTCGCCTACCTGGAGCTGACCCTCATTGAGCCAGACCTTGATGTAGTACACCCCGTCCATTTTATAGGTATCCGCGATAACAGCGTCTACCTTGGCCTGATCATAGGAAAAGATCATACCGGTAACAGGGCTGGTATCAGCGGCTCCCTGACGAACGGCAGCCTTGGCGGTTTGACGAACAATTCCATTGTGGGTCAGATACATTCCCACCTTGGATGCACTTTCATGGTTTTTCGCTTCCTTGAGCCACTGGTCGATGGATGGGAGCGGCTTCTTGGCGTTCATTACAATTCCCCCGATATGTTTAAGATAGGCGTTTCCTTTGGAACTGGTTCCTTTACCTATGCAGTTCAGCCGATAAAGAAACTTTAAATGGAAAACAGGATGCTTTTTATCCCTTGATGTGCGCCTGCGGGGGAATGAGATATCCCCCTGGAAGTGTGTCAAAGCGCCTTGACACGTTTCTTCATTATACCAGATACCATACTAAAAATCCAGAAGCATCATATATGCGGTGTATCCGGCCATGAGAGTGCTGATCAGATTTCTTTCAGCAGCATTTTGCGAATACGCAGGAAGGTCATACGGTTGCGTACACAGGGAGCATATTCCAGCAGTTTGGGCAGCAGCTCTTCCGGCACTTCCAGATCAGCAAGAGTTTTTTTAGCGCCTATGTCGGCATACAGGGAGAACAGCTCTTCCTCGCTGGGGATCTCCCGGATGACAGAACGGATCTCCGGCCAGGCAGCCTCCACTTTGGAAGGAGTGATTTCGGTCATGGAATCGGGAGTGTTTTCAGCAAGGATACTGGGGCAAAGCTGCTCACCAAAAAAGGCGCTGACATAGTCTGCGGTAAGGGGCCGATAGGGATGCAGCATCGGCCCGATCTCCTCTATTTTTTCCAAACGATGGTATTCAGCGGCAACTTTGATGCAGCCAACGCCTACTTTTTCACCATGAAGGGCATGGGAGACAGCCCCTAGTCCCACCGGCTCCATTTCCAGCAGATGGGAGATATGGTGCTCTGCGCCGGAAGCAGGACGGGAGTTACCCATCATCTGCATTGCCAGGCCGGAAAGAAGAAGCCCATAGGTCAGCTGCTCATAAGCATGAGGGTCCTTGTCCTTCAGTTGTCTGGCGCAGCCCAGCACAGCATGGACTGCCTGCCGTGTCATGTCCTCAATCACCGGGCAGAAATATTCTCCCGCAAGGACATGGGCGATTTTCCAATCCGCCAAAGCGGTGTATTTTCCAATGATATCTCCCACCCCGGACAGAGTCAGACGGAAAGGAGCCTCCTGAATCACATCCAGATCAGCCAGAACCAAAACGGGCGCAATACCAGGCAGGGTTTTTTTGAAGCCTTCCCAGGTCATGGCGCAAACGGTAGAACAAAATCCATCCACGCTGGCCGCAGTAGGACAAGCAACAAACGAAAGCCCCAGCTTTTTGGAGCAATAGCGGGTGATATCGTGAATGGTTCCACTGCCAACCGCAACCAATACCCGGATTTCATTGCTCAACTGAGAAAGCACCTGGGCAGTGGCTTTTTCATCCGCGTGAAGTCCTTTGGCATCCAAAATGATCTCCTGCTGGACAGAGGGACGATTCAGCCCTTTGGCGTAATAAGTATTCGTGTCATAGATGGCAGCCCTCGGGCCCTCCAAACCGCATTTCTCCAGCCAGCTGTCAAAATCCTTCAGGCAGCTGGATTCGATCACCACCATACGGGTGAGCATCTGATGTTCTTTTCCGCAGCAGCAGGGACCGCTGTATTTTTTACTGTCGATGATCATTGCCGGAACCTCCTGTTCTGTTTCTGGCTGTTGGAACCTGATATCGAAAAATGAGGCTTTCTGTCTCAAACATCTTATTTATACAGTCAGAACAACATCTTTAGTGTAGCACAAACAAGACTGTTGGTACAAGGGAAAAACAAAAAAGACGGCAACTGCAGGCTGTGTGCTCCAAAGGGGAGTCAGCAGGAACCATTAAAATATAATTTCCGGCGCATTCCAGGGAGAAAAGACGGAACTTTTCCATTTTGCTTCTGTGCGCAATGCATTCCAAGTGAAAAAAGGCAATCCATTTTAACAAAAGAAGGATTTTTTTCATGGAGGGGAGCGGGACGGTGCGGAACCAGGAATACTGGATACCCTAAAAGCAATCCCCCAAGGTCCTTTTGTGATTGGAATTCAAAAAGACCTTGGGGGACCACTTTTCTGCGTTTGAGAGTATGAGAGATTGAATCAGAAGAAAGCGATTATGAATTTGTTTGGTGAATCGGGAGAAACAGAGAGAAGTTAAATCATCCCCACGACCAGAGCGAACACCATCATGAGGATACTGATTCCCCACAGCCACTTAAAGGAGAACTTAATATGGTCTTTCAGCTCTACTCCGGCAAGGCCCATGGCCAGGAAGGTAGTGGGAACGCAGGGGCTGACAGCCAGCGCTACATTATCACCAATCAGCATGGCGTGAGCAACCTGTACGGGGGTAATGCCAAAGCGTTCCACGGTTCCTGCAATGATGGGAAGCACACCGTAATAATAAGGGTCAGGTCCCATGATCATACCGATGGGAGCGCCCAAAATGCTGACGATAATGTGGAGATACTGCTGGAGCGATTCGGGAAGGAGGGCGATGAGGAAATTGGTCATGGCCTCAATCATGCCGGAATTGGAGAAAACACCCAAGAAAACACCGGCACCGATCAGAGTGACCACCAGGCCGATGCAGCCGGGAGCGTGCGCCTGGATCCGCTGCTGCTGAACTTTGATGTCAGGATAGTTTACCATCAAAGCAATCAGCATGCCAAACATAAATACGACATAAGATGGGAAGATGTTTACCACCAGCAAAACGATGACAGCAATGGTCAGCAGCAGGTTGAACCAAAGGAGTTTTGGACGCTTGAGGGATTCGTCTACAGTACCGCCATAGCAGCCAGTGCTGCTGGCGTTGACGGTCACTTCAGAGAGGGAACCGCTTCCGCCGGTGGTTCCCAGTACAGCAATTCGCTTTTGTTCCACAAAACCAAAGAATACCGCCAGCGCAAGAGTAATGACCAATCCGAAAATCTGCATGGGGATCATGGCGATCCACAGATCATTGGCATCCACGCCAATGGCAGTAGCGGCACGGATGGTGGGGCCTCCCCAGGGTACCAGGTTCATGACACCGGTAGCGGCGCTGACCAAAAGCAGCAAAACCGTAGGACGCAGATTGAGCCGCTTGAAGATGGGAAGCATAACAGGGATGGTGATGAGGTAAGTGGAGGCGGTGGCGCCGTCCATATGACCGATAATGGCAATAACAGTAGTGGCCACCATGATCATAATTACGTTGGTTCCGGCAACCTTCAGCAGTCCGTCCACCAACTTATCAAACAGTCCTGCATCGTTCATAACGCCAAAGAAAATGATGGAGAAGACAAACAGAATAGCGTTGCTCCAGGTGGTGCCGATACCTGTTTTTACAAACTCCGCAATCTCTTCCACCGAAAAGCCAGCGAGAAAAGCGCCGATAATGGGCAGAAAAACAAAACATACTGCCGGCAGTGCCTTTTCCCGGAGTATCATGTACATCATGACAATAATAATACCAAATCCTATTGCCGCTAGCATAAACCCACACTCCTCTTTATTTGTTTTTAAACAGCGGATCGTTCCGCAACATCAACCAGAAGTTCGTCCAAGGCAGCCTGCCAACCAGCTTTATTTTCAACCATAATGGTGTGTCCACCGGGGATGGGGCGAAGTTTTGCGTGGGGAATACTGTCCATAATCATTTGCGCGTGAGCCAAGGTACGGGTTTTATCATCAATGCCGTGAGCGATCACCACAGGGCAATCAACCCGCCTCAGAGGTTCCCGCAAGTCCAGCTGTCGGAGAGATTTGGAAAGATCATGGGCTGCCTGACACTGGATGGTATTGATATACTCCTCCAGCCTCAGCCGCAGAAAAGGAGGGACCGGTCTGCTGAAACACCGGTCAATAAAACTGTTCCGAAAATCCTGATCATTCCACTGTTCCAGAATACGCTGAGGAAGATTTACATCCCCATGGCCTATGGTACAGGGACCGGTATTGGACAGTAAGAGCCCTTTTACCTTCTCCGGCGCTTGACAGGCGGCAGCCATGGCAATCACGCCGCCGGCGGAATATCCCACCAGTACCAATGGTCCCAGCTGGTGCTCGTCATAATACTCCAAAATCGATGAGGCAATGCTCATAGCGTCATATGGACCGGGGGAATGATAAAAATCTACTTTGCCCGCGCAGAAGCTCTCCGGAACCTCCATTTGATCGTATACACATGGATCAATCATGGAGCCTGCAATGCAAAGAACAGTAGGTCTTCCAGGTGCAATTTCTCCAATGACCCGTAATTCCGATGCCATTTTATCCATCACAATCCTTTCGTTTGGCTTGCCTATACTGTATCACGCAGTTGGAATGTTGTAAAATGCATACAGATCATATTTTATATGTTTTAGACGTATACAATTGCCGGTATTTCTGCTACAATCAAACCAGGAGGAGGGGAGAGAAATGCACCTGAAAGAAGCAGAATATGTGCTGGCCATAGAACGTCACCGCACCATTTATCGGGCAGCAGAGGAGCTTGGTATTACCCAGCCATCTTTGAGCCGGTTCCTTCAGGGGTTGGAACAGGAACTGGGAGTGAAGTTGTTTGAAAGATCCGGCAAGCGGTTAGTGCTGACTTATGCCGGTAAGCAGTATATCCAGCTGGCCAGGCAGATGATCCAGCTGAATCAGCGCCTGGAAGATACGATGCTGGATATTGCCCAGCAAGGAGGCGGAAATATCTCTGTTGGTGTCACGCCTGCCCGGGGCCGTTATGTACTGCCTAATGTTCTTCCAGCCCTGCGGGAGAAATACCCCGGATGCCATATTCAGGTGATGGAATCGGGAACGCCCCAGTTGGAACAAGCGCTGAGAGAAGGCATCGTGGATTTGGTGGTTTTTACTGTCTCCGGACCATATTCACAGGAATTCCGGCATGAATATGTCTCCACAGAGGAGGTAGTGCTCTGCATGGAAAAAGACTCCCCTTATATAAAGCGGGGAGTCTGGAGACGTGGATATCGTTTTCCTTGGATCGACCTTAAAGAGCTGGAACATGAACTGTTTATTCTGGTTTCAAGTGCTATGCGTACCGGGCAGGTGGCTGCTCAGATGCTGGCAGACGCAGGAATCCACCCTGAAATGATGTCGGTGACCAATGTGGAAACAGCGATTTCCATGGCCGCCCAAGGGATGGGAGTTTGTTTTTGCACCGATATGTGTTCCCGCTTTTTTGAAACGCGATTTGCGCCTGTCTACCTTTCCACCGGGAAGCATCCGGTAAATTGGGATTTTGTAGTGGCAACCCGGCGGGAAGGAGCTCCTACAAAAATTGCTGAAGAGTTTATTAGAATCACTAAAGAAGTCTTTGGGAATTCGTGATAAGTGATGGGTTCAGTGTGGAAATAAGGTGTGCCTATTTTGTGAAAGTGAGCAAAGATGTAGAAACGAACATCTTTTGTATATTTTATCTGACCTCAGACAAATAAAGAAATGATGACAGGCCGCTCCACATCAGAAAAAATCAACAAGAACCCGGACAGATGCTGCACACCATACGTCTATTCGGACTTTTGTGTGAATCAATGGAGATGGGGGGAGAAAGGGACGGATCAGGCAAGAAAAATATTTCCCCAAAATCATTTTTTAGATAATCTGAACGCTCAGGTTCCAAAGTAAAAGCGATGGGTATGATGAAATTTTACATAACCTGTCCCCGACCGTAGTAAGCGGACGTGCCATGCTTGTCCAAAAGTTGGCGGAACTGAAAGCCCCGGTGATTATCACCTCCGACTGTCATGTGGCGGATCAGTTGGATTTCCAGTTTGACAGAGCGGTGGAGCTTCTCCGGGAGCTGGGCTTCAAAAGCGTTTTGCGCCTTCAGGGAAAAGGGCCTTTGTTTGAGGAGTGTCCTTTGGATTAAAAAATTCTTGTGGCCCATCATATTTCTGAAAACGCATTAAAGAAAAAATGCTATTTACACGAAAATCCCCTTGCATATAAATGATCTATATGCAAGGGGATTCAGATTTTATAATTCATCCTGCGACCATAAGAATACAACTCAAAACCGAAGATATTTGAAGCAACTTTGAAAATATTTGAAATTTTGTTTGTATGTCTTAGATGCCTAACAATATCCGAATTTGTTTTTATAATGGATAAGAAGATTGTCTTGGATACTAAAATGTTGGTTAACGATTCAGCATAGATTTAAATTAAAGTCGGCGAATATTGCAGAAGTGACTTTTTGAGAATAAGAGATAGTTATGTTGCTTTGGACGAACATTTTTTGGCAGATTCAAAGTAGAAATGTGAAAAGATGAACCATAGACCTTGCGAAAATTATCAACGAAGGATTTTATGTTGACAGAAATTCAAAGTTAAGATAGGATAAAATTAGTTAAAATATCTCCATTTTTTTCAGTGTGTTCCAGTGTGGAATTGTCAGCGTTGTTGTATTTAAGGTTTCTATGACATATATTCAGGCGTGGAGGAGCGTAAAATGGCTGCGACGATAAAAGATGTTTGTAGAGTAACCGGCCTTTCTCAGGGAACAGTATCAAAATATTTGAACAACAAACCGGTTAGTCAAAAGAATTGTGAGAAGATTCGTGCAGCTATTGAAGAACTAGGATATCAGGTCAACAGTATTGCTCGTGGTTTACGCACCAATAGTGCCCACACAATAGGAATTTTGATACCGGATATGGGAAATATACTTTCTACAGCTATTATTGAAACGGTAGAAAGTATGCTTACTATGCAGCAATATAGCTCAATTATTTGTTTTCATCATTCAGATCCATCACTGGAACTGGAGAAGTTGGAATTTTTAATGTCCAGGCAGGTGGATGGTCTTATTATTATGCCTAGTGAGAAATCACAACGGGATGGTTTCGAGCGTTTGGTGGAGACAAGCCATCGAGGACTTCCAATAATTATTTTTAATGCAATCATTCCGGGACTAAATTGTGATACGGTGATGATCGATAATTATCAAGCAACCTATACCGCTGTAAAGCAGGCGTTTTCAGCGGGACATCATAATATTGGACTGGTTGTGGCTTCTCCTGATACACAGCCAACACTTGAAAGGATCAAAGGCTATGAGCAGGCGTATCTTGATGAAGGTTTAACCATCAACAAAAATTATATTCAGGTTTGTAAGACCCCTGGAAAAACGGCCAGTTACAATGCCTGTTTAGATTTTTTCCTTCGATACAAAAAAGTTACAGCTGTAATTGCTACAGGCTATCGTACAGTGTTGGGCTGTAAAAAAGCTATTGATGATATGTTGCTAAAGGAAAATCGAAATATTCTTTTGATCGGATTTGACTGTGGAGATATTGCGGATATTCTTTCCCCCAAAATTTCTTATGTTCATTTTCCCTCAAAGGTGGTTGCCAAAAATATTGTGATGCTACTTATGAAAAGGATTAATGAGGAGGCAGCGAGTGAACCCTGCCACCTAAATATTCCTACTACCTATGTTGCCAATGACAAAATCTTAGAGGAATAAGAAAATGCAAGTTTTGAACAAAGATTTAGATATATAGAGCTTTTTACAAATCTGATTTAAAGATTATGTACAATAATACAAAATAACTATTTTTTACTTTGATTATTAAAAAAAACTATTGATATTA
The DNA here is from genome assembly GCF_900104675.1 of Angelakisella massiliensis. Classification (GTDB taxonomy): domain Bacteria; phylum Bacillota; class Clostridia; order Oscillospirales; family Ruminococcaceae; genus Angelakisella; species Angelakisella massiliensis. The sequence continues at coordinate 1,990,079 of NZ_LT629945.1, forward strand.
TGCGAATTAAGTGGTTTAATAAAGATAGCAAAAGAGAGTTTGCAAAAAATGAAACGTTATACCTTAAAATGTAAGAGAAAGGATTTGACTATGAAGCTGGTTTTACTGGGGGATCTTCATTACCCCACTTTGGAGAGCAGCGATGCCGAAGGAATTCAAATACGAAACACTTTATTTCAAACATTATTTCAATGTTTGGCAGAGGAAAAAGCCGATGCTTATATTTGTGTGGGAGATTTAACAAATTCAGGAACATTACAGGACCTGAAAAATTTGATAGATTTGTCAGAGCTACTGAATTCACCATTTTATTTTGTTATGGGAAACCATGATACCTATGGATGCAGCAAGGAGGATTTTATAAAAATATCTCAGAAAAAACGGTATTATGCTGTTGATATGCCGCAAGCAAACCTTTATTTTGTTGATACGACTCTTGAAAGCAGAGTAGATGACTGGATCGGTATCATGGATGATGAGGAATATCTATGGTTACAGGAGAAAGTAAGAAAGTCAACAAAACCGATTTTTATTATTGCCCATCATCCGGTCAGCAATACTACAAGGCGTTCCGACGAAAGAAAACTCCAGTTGCATGAAAATATGTGGGACATTTTGAACCAAAAGCCAAAGGGTATTTACATTAATGGACATAATCATCTTCATTCCATTGTAAAACAAAGAGGATGGTTGTTCATACAAACTGGGGATTTCTTAAGCCATCTTGACTATAGAATACTGTGCTTTGATGGACACAGAGGTACCATTGAGACAAAATCTTTGAAGGATCGATTGGTAGGAGTGGATCAGCTTACTCAAAAAATGAAACGTTATACTAAGTATTCTGACCTTTCCTATCCCAATGAAGATTTAAACTGTGAATTTATACTTGAATAAAAGGGGCGGTGTAATTTTGAAAGGCGGAAAGAAAAAAAGAAAAATTTTACCCTATTTCTTAGTTGCCCCATCTATTGTGTTCTTTCTGGTATTTTACATTTATCCGATTCTTTACAATATGTATCTCAGCTTTTTTGAGTGGAATCTCATTAGTCCCACAAAGGATTTTGTAGGCTTTCAAAATTTTAAGTCTTTATTTAGCAGTGATGAATTTTTGGAAGTTATCTCAAATTCTTTGATTTATATGGGTACTGTTGTATTCTTTACAGTCATTATAGCGTTGCTGCTTGCAGTGTGGCTGAACAAAAACAGCTTCATTCATACGATGATACAAGGATTAGTGTTTAGTCCTTATATTATCTCTTTTGTTTCGGTATCTTTTGTATGGATGTGGCTGATGGATGTTGACTATGGGTTGCTCAATTATTTTTTAGGATTACTGGGATTTGAGAAATGCCAGTGGATCAACCACCCAGATACAGCGCTTTTGTCCATCATTTTAGTGGGAATATGGAAATTGGTCGGATATGATACTTTGGTCATTATAGGGGGATTGCAAAGCATTCCCAAAAGCATTTATGAATCAGTCGCTATGGATGCCAGACCGAGTTGGAAAACGTTTTTGCAAATCACAGTTCCAATGGTTTCACCCACGCTTTTCTTTTTGGTGATTGTCAATCTCATTACTTCTGCTAAGGTGTTTGAAACAATTGCTATTATGACAAAGGGTGGCCCATTAAACTCCACCAATACCTTGGTTTATTACATTTATAAAGTGGCTTTTGACTATTTCGAAATTGGTTCTGCTTCCGCCGCAGGTGTAGTTTTATTTGTGATTCTAGCTATTATTACATTCTTTTACTTCAAGATTCTGAGCAATAAGGTGAATTATGCTAGTGACTAAATGGATTGGAGTACAAATATGTATAAAAAAAATAAGTCAGTAAAAATTCTGCTGCGGATACTCAATGGTGTTGCAATGGTTATTGTAGGCATTATTTTCTGTTTGCCGTTTGTATGGATGATATTGACCGCTTTTAAATCGTTGGGGGACACCATTCTGATCCCACCTAAATGGATTCTGGACGAACTGCATTGGGAGAACTTTGCGGCAGCATGGCAGTCGGGTCCATTTCTTCACTATATCTGGAATAGTATAGTGAGTACAGTGGGGATCTTGGTGTTGCAATTTTTGGTGGCGATTCCTGCGGCATATGCTTATGCCAGGTGCAGTTTTTATGGAAAAAATCTGCTTTTTGGCCTTACGATGATAACAATGATGATTCCAAGTCAGCTTATTTTTCTTCCGATCTATTTGCTAATGAGCCAATGGGGATTGCTAAATACCTATGGAGCATTGATTTTGCCTTTTGCAGGCAGCGCTTTCACCATTTTTCTGTTAAGGCAGTCGTTTATGCAGATTCCTCAGGAGATTGTGGACGCTGCTCGAATCGACAGTGCCAGCGAATTTCAAATTATAACAAAAATTATGGTGCCGTTAGCAAAATCATCAATGGTAACAGCAGGATTATTCAGTTTTATCAGTCATTGGAACGATTATTTTTGGCCGCTGATTATGACCACAAATGATACGGTAAGGACTTTACCTATTGGAATTGCAAAGCTTCGGGAAGTCGAGGGAGGTGTTGCATGGAATGTTCTGATGGCAGGCAATGTAATTTTGGTCATTCCAATATTGATTCTTTTCTTTGTAGCGCAACGTCAAATCATTAAGGCATTTGTCTATTCCAGTAAATAATTTAAAGAGAAAGGAAGATTTGTATGTTTAAGCGTGTTTTGGCTATCATTTTGGCAAGTTCCGTGCTGCTTGCAGCGACAGCTTGCGGATCATCCACAGCGCAGACGGAGACAGAAGGGGATCAGTCATCTGCTCCTTCTAGAGGGAATGAACCGATTATCATCGAGTTTTGGTATGCTTTTGGAGGTACTGTTGAGGAGAATACAAATCGTTTGGTGGAAGAATTCAATGCTTCCCAAGATGAAATCATTGTGAAAGCGGAATATCAAGGAGGCAGCTACAATGACCTCCATACAAAAGTCCAGTCCGCTTTTGCGGCGAAAAATCCTCCAGCAGTTACGCTTAATGAAATTACTGTTATCAAGAATTTTGCGGAAAATGGTATGACACAGCCGCTGGATCCCTATATGGAGCAAGACAATTTTGACTTGGATGATTTTATTCCTGGTTTGTTGTCCAATACGCAAGTAGACGGAAAAACCTACGGATTACCTTATCTACGCAGTACGCCGCTTATATATTATAATGCTACCTTGTTTGAAAAGGCTGGTTTGGGGAAGGATGCACCCAAAACCATGGACGAACTGCTGGAGTTTTCCAGAAAATTGACCCAAGGAGAAGTAATTGGACTGTCTACTCCAATTACTACATGGACTTACGAGGCATTGGTAGATTCCTATGGCGGCAGACTGTTAAATGAAGAGGAGACTGAAGCGGTTTTCAATTCTCCCAAGGCCATGAAAGCGATGGAACTTTATCAGCAGGGGATCAGAGAAAACGTTTTTAAAAACACCACAGGTGGAGACGCAACCAGTCAGGCAAAGCTGGAATTTCAAAATCAAAGAAGTGCTATGATTTTAGGTTCCACGGCGGATTTGGCTTATTATGTACAAATTGCAAAAGAAAATGGTTTTGAGCTTGGTGCTGGCTTCATTCCCAATGGTGGAGAAGGTTCTGTGCCGACAGGAGGAGCAAACTTGGTAATGGTCAATGGAATCACAGAGGAACAGGCTTATGCTGCATGGGAATTTATGAAATTTGTAACTTCCAAGGAACAGACAATAAAATCCAGCATTGCAACCGGCTATCTGCCTGCCAGAATCAGTGCCAAGGGTGATACAGTGATGCAGGATTTCTATAAAGAACAGCCACTGTTCCGTGTCGCTGTAGACCAATTGGAAACTGCGATCCCCAGACCAATGGCAGAAAATTTTCCCAAAGTCAACTCGTTACTTTTAGATGCGCTGACAGAATGTTTGATTGATCCGTCTGCAGATGCGCAGGCAATTATGGATGCGGCGGTGGAGGAATCCGATGCGCTCCTGGCACAATAGAGGCGATGTGTAGTCAATGTATCTAAATTTGATGCATTTATAAAATTCCTGAGACATCATAAAAAATATGTATCTGTAATTTTTTTCTTTCAGAAGTTGGGATGGGTAAGCCTGAATTCCAGTTAAAAAATGATTTAAACGAATCTTTTAATAATTTAAGGCTCAGATGAATGCGGCATATAGTGTTCATCTGAGTCTTTTGTTAAGTAAAATGTTATTGATAGTTAGCTGAATTTGCCTATATGCCGAAAGGCCCGCAGAAATGCGGGCCTTTTTCATTTTGCAAAGGAGGACAAGACTATGGGAATTCTTGATGCGTTCGCCGCTGAAGACCGCGTGGACGTGAAGTTCTCGACTTTCTATGAACTGGTGAAGGGTTGTGCCGAACGCGAGTTCATCACCAACGGGCTAAAGCACAAAATCCCTCACGCGCACATTCTGGCAATGCTTGGCGAGCTGCCTGAGCCGGAAGTCGCGGCAGATGCTCAGAAGGAGGCTGTGAGCAATGGAAACAATTGAATTTGATAAGCAGCCCATCGAGAAGGCGCTTGAAGATTGGGGCGCTGAGATTACCGGTATCAATACCCTGCTCGGCTGCTGTGAGCTGCTGGCAGGTTTGGCTGAGGAAGCCACAGAGCTGGCGCAGGCTGCGCTGAAGATGCGCCGGACGCTCGACAAGAGCAACCCGACGCCGATGACCACCGGCGATGCGTCCCGCAATCTGAATGAGGAGTTCGCCGATGTCCTGCTCTGCGCGGCAGTCCTCGGCTTTGACCGTGATGAGGTCGCTCGCATCATCCGGGAGAAAGCTGCTCGGTGGAGCACCAGATTGGAGGAGGGCTGCGATAATGTTTGAGTATCTGCCGGAACGTCCGCTTGAACCGCCCGAAGAAAAGCCCATCGCCTACTGTGATTACTGCGGCGGCGAGATTTACGAGGGCGAGACCGTGTACAACATCGACGGGCAGCTCATCCACGAAGACTGCTTGCACGACTTCGCCGATGACTACTTCAAAGACTGCAAAGAGGAGGCTGTGAGTTATGCAGAGGCGTATTGCTGACATCAAGAAGGACATCTCCGCCCACTCTGCCCGGTCCGCTTGGGACAAGGGCGTCAAGGGCTACGCGGTTGAGATGTTCGATGACTACGTAGACCGGTTGCACATCACCGATGATTCGGTCCGCATCGGGAAGGTTGCAGAGACCGACCTGCTGAACGGCGCTCGGGACTGGGAGCAGTACAGCTACGGCGGCTGCGCGGAGGTCTACGACGGTGACATCTGCGAGCGGCTCTGCACTGAATCCCAGAAGAAGAAAACCCGCGACGGCGAGCTGCCCCTGATGGGCGAGGATTGGTTGACCGTTCAGGCCCGCGCTCTACGGCAAGCAGCACGGATTGTCATGCGCTATGCGAACAGGAGGGATTGAGATGTCGGTAGCGTATCAACCGCTAACCCACCCGCGTGTGGCAGAGTTCGCTCGGAAGTTCAGGTTCCCCGGCTGGTATATTGACAGTACCGGCTGTTACGGATGTCTGCTCGGGAAGTATTGGATCGCAGTCTTCGTGAATGATTGTGATGAATCGCTTGACATCACGGTAGACACCGTTGACGAGACCGGTTACTTTGACAAGAATCTCGAATGGGAAACCGCAGAGAGCGATGATGAGCTGGCGTTGACTGCCACGCGGTTTGTGGCTAAGTATGCGATGAAAAGCTGAAAGGAGAAAGACAGATGATTGTTGAACGGCAGTATGTGAATCCGATGGAGATGACGTTCATCGGGAAGGACGGTTCGATGGGGCTGCGGCACGGCAAGACCTACCGCGTGTTGATGTTCTGCGCGGAGGGCCACATCTGGGTGAGCTGGAATGATAGTGATGACCGTATGAAGGTCTGCCCGTACACCTCGCTGAATACCCTGTACGCCAACTGGAAAACTCCCGCCCCTATCGTCGCCTATGTGTGGCTGATCCTTACCGCCTGCTTTCTGATCCTGCCGCTGGGGGCTACCGGTATTTACTCCTTTACCAAGAGCTGGACCGGCATCCTCCCCTCCAGCTGGACCCTGGATTACTATGAACAGGTGTTCAGCGACGCCAAGTTCTGGCCCGCCATGGCCCGAGGCCTCATCATCAGCATCGCCCCCATCATTTTGAGCGGCATCGTGGTGATTCTGGCTCTCTATACAGCGATTTTGTATGACCCCCGGCTGGAAAAATATATCCAGAGCCTGTGCATGCTTCCCTATACCCTCAAAGGGGTCATCCTGGCCATTTCGGTGCTGTCTCTGTATGCGGGCAGCCATACCATTTTCAGCAACCGGATCGTGATGCTGACCTGTGTCTATTCCATCATCATCCTCCCTCGTATAATAAGTTTGAAAGTTAATAATTCAGATATCAGCAGGCTTAGAGATGCCCGTGATACAATAGCTGTAGGACAGCAGGGTCAAGTTCTCTACCTCCTGGTTGAGCCGTAGGGCTGCTTCAAAATAAGTCAGTTTCCCTGAGCCGGAAGTTAGCTGCAAACTCATTGGCTGTTTGCCAGAGTGTGGGTCGCCCTTTCAGCAGTGAGGGATATCGCATTGGTCTGCTCTGGAATGATTCTGATACGCGAGGTTGCGGATGCTCCGGTTATCATGGGTATCTCCAAGCCTGCTGGCCTGAAATCTCCATGCGGGGAGGTGAAAATCGTGAACCCATTATTCGTTGGCATTGATGTGAGCAGCAGGAGCAATGTCGCCTACCTGATGAAGCCGGATGGAAGCAAGCACAGTAGCGTTTCTGTGCAGAACAATCTTGGTGGTGCTAAAATGTTGTCAGAGAGAATTGTGTCGGCACTCAGCTCCATGCGGCTCAGTGATGTGGTGATTGGCCTGGAAGCCACCTCTATCTACGGGAACAACCTTGTGTATGCCCTCCGGGAGGATGGCAGCCTGAGCCGGTTCCAGCGGAAGATCCATGTCCTCAATCCCAAGCAAGTCAAAAAATTCAAGGAAGCCTATCCAGATCTGCCCAAAAATGACTTTGTGGATGCCTTTGTGATTGCCGACCATCTCCGTTTTGGCAGAATCGCCAAGGAGGTCTATATGGACGACTATCGCTACCAGGCTCTCAGAACCCTCACCAGAGCCAGATTTGATGTCATTCAGAATCTGACACGGGAGAAGCAGAGGTTTGCCAACTACTTATTCCTAAAATGCTCTGGTATTGCTCAGGAGAAAGACATTCAAAACACCAGCGCCACTACCATTGCTCTCATGGAGCATTTTGAAACTGTGGATGATCTGGCAAATACTGATCTGGATGAACTGACCGACTTTATTGCTCAAGCAGGCCGGGGCAGATTTGTCGATCCAGATGCCACTGCCAGAGCAGTACGGGCTGCGGCCAAAGGCTCTTACCGTCTGCCCAAGACAGTGAACGACACCGTGAACCAGGCAATGTCTGTTTCCATCGCCTCTATGCGGGCACTGAAGGAACAGGTTAAGGTTCTGGACAAAGCCATTGAACAACAGTTTGAAATTATCCCAAACACTCTAACTTCCATCCCTGGCATTGGTAAGGTTTACTCCGCCGGTATTATTGCTGAAATTGGTGATATCCACCGTTTCGATTCCCAAGCCTCTGTCGCCAAGTTTGCCGGCCTTGTCTGGACACAGCACCAGTCCGGTGAATTTGAAGCGGAGCACTCCCGAATGATTAAATCCGGCAACCGCTATCTCCGCTACTACCTGCTGGAAGCTGCCAACTCTGTGAGAAGATGCGACTCCGAGTTCCGGCGTTACTATGACCTCAAATTCAAAGAGGTCAACAAGTACCAGCATAAACGCGCACTCGCTTTAACTGCCAGAAAACTGGTTCGGTTGGTCTTTCGGCTGCTGAAAGACAACCGCCTGTATATCCCATCGGAGGGCTAAGCGTACCGCTTTCCACTCTGATGTCCAAGCCCTGTTTCAAATTTTCTTAGGGGCAGGGCTTTGGTTGGTGTTGCCTTTTGGCTGCTCACATAGCTCTCCTATGGCGTTTTCTTCTGTTGTTTCCGTGAATCACCCTCTTGACTTAATACCATTGGACTTATGTGTATCAGGGAATCCGCAACAACATGGACGCCATCAACATCCCCCAGCTCATTGAAGCGGCGGAGATTCTGGGAGCGGGAAAGCTGTACGCCTTCGTGCGGATCATCGTGCCCAATATGCTGTCGGGCATCATGGTTTCCTCCCTGCTGGCCATGTCCGTGGTTTTCAGCGACTATGTGGTGGTCAAGATCATCGCCGGCAGCAAATACATCACCGGCCAGCAGTTGCTGTACGCCGCCAGAAATCAGGCCGGACAGTATTCCAGCGTCATTGTGCTGATTATGTTTGGAACCACGCTGCTGGTTTCCGCGCTGGCCTATGGCATCCAGAACCGTACCAAGAAAAACGGGGTGAAAAAATAAGTTATGGCATATATTTTATTTGAAAAGGTCAACAAATATTTTGGCTCCAATCATGTCCTGCGGGATATTCAGCTGGAGGTGGAGCAGGGGGAGCTGGTCACGCTGCTGGGACCCTCCGGATGCGGAAAAAGCACACTGCTCCGCTGCCTGGCGGGGCTGGAGGAAGTGAGCAGCGGAAAGATCTACCTGGACCAGAAGGACATTACCCATGTGCCGGTAAAGGACCGTGGGATCGGGATGGTTTTTCAGCAGTACAGCCTTTTTCCCAATCTGACCGTGGCTCAGAATGTGGCTTTTGGTTTGCAGATTCAGCGGATGAACAAAACCGTCATCAGCCAGAAGGTCAAAAATGTATTGGAAATTGTGGGCCTGGCGGACAAGACGGATTGCTATCCCCACCAGCTCAGCGGCGGCCAGCAGCAGCGTGTGGCACTGGCCAGAGCGATTGTGATGGAGCCCAAGGTGCTGCTGCTGGATGAACCCCTGAGCGCCATTGACGCCCTGCTGCGCCGCAACCTCCAGATCGAGATCCGCCGCATTCAGCAGGAGCTGAAAATTACCACTCTTTTTGTTACCCATGACCAGGACGAAGCTATGGTGATGAGCGATCACATCCATCTGTTCAATGTGGGCAGGATCGAGCAGTCCGGCACGCCTGTGGAGCTGTATACCAAACCCAGCACCGGTTTCGCGGCCAATTTCATCGGCCATTACAATATCCTGGACGCCGAAGCCTTCCAGCGCCTGACAGGCAGCAAGGTGGACTGCGAGCATGTGGCGTTCCGCCCGGAAGTGATGGAGCTCAATCATCCCGAAAGCGGGGAGGATGTATACCAGTTCCAGGGGGAAGTGGAGACCAGCTTGCCCCACGGCAGCATCCTGCGGTATACTGTGGTGAAAGATTCTCAGGCTGTGGACGTGGACGTCCTGTTCCGTTCCGGAGAGCCCCTGCCTCAGGGAGAAAAGGTGACCGTTACGCTTCCCCGGAAACATTGTGTGTTCTTGTAAAGGATGATGGGAAGGATGAAAATTTGTTCCAATGCGCATACCCATACCACATTTTGCGACGGCAAAAGCACGCCGGAGGAGCAGGTGCTTTCCGCCATCAGCAAGGGCTTTGTCTCCCTGGGAATCACCGGACACGCCTTTACCGCTTTCGACCTGAGCTATTGCATGAAGCTGGAGGAGTATCCTGCCTATCTGGGGGAGCTGGAGCGGCTTAAAAAGCTTTATGGAGACCGGCTGGACCTGGTGATCGGCATGGAGCAGGATCTTTATCGGGTGATCTCTCCTGTGGATTTTCAGCTGCCGCCTTCCGCATCCAAAGAGGAGCTGCCCATCCGCTACCGAATCGCTTCAGTACACTACATACGGGATGAACAAAACGACCGGTATTATGAAGTGGACCTCTCGGCGGATGAGCTGGAAGCCTGCAAAAATGAGATGTTCGGTGGGGACGGCCTGAAAATGGCCGAAAGGTTTTATCAGGAAAGCGTCCGAAACGCCTTTGAGGGACAAGGGGATATTCTGGGACATTTTGATCTGATCCGCAAGCTCAATGACGGCGGCCGATTCTTTGATGAAGACTCTCCGGAGTATCAGCGCATTGCTCTGAGCGCCCTGGAAGAGGCGGTAAAGGCGGGAATCCCCTTTGAAGTCAATACGGCGGGCTACCGGAACGGCAAAAAGAATCAGCCTTACCTGACCATCTGGATGCTGCGGAAGCTGGCGGAACTGAAAGCTCCGGTGATTATCAACTCCGACTGCCATGTGGCGGATCAGTTGGATTTCCAGTTTGACAGAGCGGTGGAGCTTCTCCGGGAGCTGGGTTTCAAAAGCGTTTTGCGCCTTCAGGGGAAAGGGCCTTTGTTTGAGGAGTGTCCTTTGGATGAAAGGCTTGAGCCAGGTAAAAAATAATAGAGAAACTGTAACTTCGACCTCATAAACTATGACAGCATCCTTTCTGGACCAAGCGGACAGCTACCGTGCGGGAACAGAAAGGATGCTTGTTTTTATGATGATGAGCTGAGTTTTCTGGCGGAGGCGGGCGGAAGGCTGTATCTTTGGAATCAAATGAGAGCCGGGTAAGAAACAGGATTGAAAATTTTGGAAAATAGTGTTACAGTTTTATCGCTGGAACGATTTTATCATCGCCTAGTGCTATCCAACTATATTGATCGCGACGATATTATTCTCCGTGGGGAAAAATGGGGGTTTGCATTGTATCCTGATACTGATTGAAATCAATGGATGTTATATCAGAGCTTTTATATTTAGATTCTAGAGCATCTGGTATGGTTTTCGATTCTGGAAGAGAACCCTTTGCCTTCCATTCAAAAGCAGTGAACAGGTGGAGAAGGGTCCGGATGAATGTGGAGAGAAGGTTCATCGGTGCCTTTGGCTCAGGTTTGATACCTTTCCAGTAAAGAAAATATTGGAATGAAATTGCAGGATGAAAGCCAGTGATGTATAATATCAAACGAAAGAATATCGGATAGATTAAGTGAGATCCATGGGAAATTTGAATTTTGTAAAAATGAAAGGCAAGTGAGCAATGGATCTGTCAATTATCATTGTTAATTACAATACCAAGGAATTGTGTACCCAAACAGTAAAATATGTCCTGGCCAGTTCCGTGCATGAAACATTCTCCTATGAAGTGATAGTTGTGGATAATTCCAGTAAAAAGGAAGAGATATTCTCATTATCTCATCCTAATGTGCGAATTTTTTCAGGCGTGGAAAATCATGGATTTGGACATGCCTGCAACATTGGCGCCTCCAAAGCAGCGGGAAAAATACTTTTATTTTTGAATTCCGACACAATTGTGGAAGCGGATACCATTCAAAAAAGTTGGGACTATTTAGTTAACCATCCTGAAATAGGAGTATTAGGAATCAAAACTCTGTTGCAAGATGGCTCATTGGATCATGGCTGCAAAAGAGGGTTCCCAACTCCCTTTAATTCATTGTGCTACTTTACGAAGCTGGATCGATGCTTCCCTCATAACCGTCATTTTGGAGGATACAGATTATCCTATCTGGACCCTGATCAAACTACGGAAGTGGATGCGGTATCAGGCGCATATTTGATGATTCCCAAAGAGATTTTCCAAGGAATAAAGGGTTTTGATGAAAGCTTCTTTATGTATGGAGAAGATCTGGATTTATGTTATCGTGTCAAGCAGGCAGGATACCAGGTGGTTTATTACGCAGGAAGTACAATGGTTCATCTAAAGGGGCAGAGCGGTTTGCAATCACAAAATCCCATCATTATTCAGCATTTTTATCAGGCTATGGAGTTGTTTTACGATAAGCACTATAAGAAAAAATACGGTGTGGTAATGCGAATGATGGTCCATGGTGCAATACGGGCGAAATGCCGCTGGAGTTTGTTGAAAAGTAGCCAGTAAACTATTACCAATGGATCAAAGAAAACAGTGCCACAAACAAAGGGTAAAAAGATTAGCGGAATATGCAAAAGATTAAAAGGTTTTTCATTTACATCAAACAGAGATTATGGTAATATAAAGATGTATATATATTTTGCTCAATAGAATAGTGAGACTTGCACAAAATGGAGGGCTATTTGATGAAAGGTATCATTTTAGCTGGGGGCAGTGGTACACGTTTGTATCCTCTTACCATGGTAACTTCCAAGCAATTACTTCCTGTTTATGATAAACCAATGATTTATTATCCGTTATCGACATTAATGTTGGCTGGAATCCGTGATATCCTCATTATTTCCACTCCGCAGGACTTTCCTAATTTTGAGCGTCTGCTGGGAGACGGCAGTCAGTATGGGATTCACCTTTGCTATCAGGTTCAACCTTCTCCTGACGGACTGGCGCAAGCGTTTATTCTGGGAGAGAAATTTATAGGCGATGATCGCTGCGCCATGATCCTGGGGGACAATATTTTTTATGGGGCGGGTTTGAAGCAGCATCTACGAAAAGCTGTCCAACAAGAGGAAGGAGCCACTGTCTTTGGTTACTATGTAGAAGATCCTGAGCGCTTCGGAGTGGTGGAATTTGATGGCGCTGGCAAAGCGATCTCCATTGAAGAAAAACCGACCCATCCCAAATCAAATTACGCTGTAACAGGACTTTACTTCTATGACCATCAAGTCTGCGAGCGTGCTAAAAAGCTGAAGCCTTCCAAGCGTGGTGAATTGGAAATTACGGATTTGAATCGAATCTACCTGGAGGAAGGGAAGCTCAATGTTGTAACATTGGGACGAGGTTACGCTTGGCTGGATACAGGAACGATGGATTCTTTGGCAGATGCCACAGAGTTTGTACGGGTAGTGGAGACCAGAACAGGAAACGCAATTGCGGCCTTGGAGGAAATTGCTTATCATAATCAGTGGATATCCCGAGAAACTTTGATAAAATCTGCAGAGGCTTATGGTAAGTCGCCTTATGGCGCTCATCTGAGAGCTGTCGCGGAGAATAAAATCTTATATTGAGAGGCATTAGGGCAATGGAATTGATGAAAACAAAATTAGATGGAGTCATTATTGTAGTGCCGAAAGTTTTTGGTGATCACCGCGGTTTTTTCATGGAAAGCTGGTCTAAAAGGGTTTTTGAAGAGGCAGGACTCTATTATGATTTTGTACAGGATAATCATTCATCCTCTACAGTAAAGGGCACTTTGCGTGGAATCCATTTTCAGCGGGGAGAAAAGGCACAGGCTAAACTGGTTCGGTGCGTAAGGGGAGCTGTGTTGGATGTTGCTGTAGATTTACGTCCGTTGAGTCCTACATACAAGCAGTGGGTTGCGGTGGAGCTGTCTGAGGAGAATAAAAAACAGTTATTGATTCCCCGGGGATTTGGGCATGGCTTTGTCACGCTGACGGATGAGGTAGAATTCCTTTATAAAGCTGATAACTATTACGCACCGGAAGCGGATGGAGGAATTCGCTGGAATGATCCTGAGTTAGGGGTGGAATGGGGGATTACTGATCCAGTTCTTTCCCAAAAGGACGCAAATGCCCCGTTTTTCAAAGATGCTGTAACTGGTTTTTAAGGAGAATTGCAATGAAGGTATTAATTACTGGCGGAGCCGGATTTATAGGTAGTAATTTTATTTTCCATATGAGGCAGGCACATCCGGATTATAATCTAGTCTGCTTGGATAAATTGACTTACGCAGGGAATTTGGAAACATTAGCTCCTGTTATGAACGATCCCAATTTTAAGTTTGTGAGGGCGGATATAGCAGACAGAAAAGCGGTTTATGAGATTTTTGAAGCAGAAAAGCCAGATGTAGTGGTAAATTTTGCGGCGGAAAGTCATGTGGATCGTTCCATTGAAAATCCAGCTGTTTTTCTGGAGACCAACGTAATGGGGACTCAGGTTCTGCTGGATGCCAGTCGGAAATATGATGTGAAGCGCTATCATCAGGTTTCTACAGATGAGGTCTATGGGGACCTGCCGCTGGATCGTCCGGATTTATTTTTCACTGAAAAGACTCCTCTGCATACTTCCAGCCCTTATTCCGCATCCAAGGCGTCTGCTGATCTGCTGTGTAATGCTTACCATCGTACTTATGGAATGCCCATTACCATCAGCCGATGCTCCAATAATTATGGCCCTTATCAGTTCCCTGAAAAGCTGATTCCCCTTATGATTGCCAATGCGTTGGCGGATAAGCCACTGCCGGTGTATGGTAAAGGCGTCAATGTGAGAGATTGGCTGTATGTGGAAGACCATTGTATTGCCATTGATTTGATTTTGGAGCATGGAAAAGTAGGACAAGTTTATAATATTGGCGGTCATAATGAGATGCGCAATATTGATATCGTCAAGAAAATTCTTCAGATTTTAGGAAAGCCCGAAAGCCTGATTACCTATGTAACAGATCGGAAGGGGCATGATATGCGGTACGCCATTGATCCCACCTTTATCCATGAGCAATTGGGATGGCTGCCGGCTACAAAATTTGAAAACGGGATCGAAAAAACGGTTCAGTGGTACTTGGATCACCGTAGTTGGTGGGAAAATATTATCAATGGAGAGTATCAAACTTATTATGAGCGGATGTATGGAAATCGATAAGCCGCTAATCTCTATTTTAATGGCTGTTTACGAGCCCAAAATAGAGTGGTTAAGGGAACAGCTGTTATCGCTGAATGCCCAAACATATCCGCATTTACAGCTCTATGTGCGAGATGATTGCTCTTCTGCGGTATCGTTTGAGGAGATACAGTCCTGTGTACAGGACTGTATCTCTGCGTTTCCAGTAATAATCAGCAGGAATGAAAAAAACCTGGGTTCCAATAAAACTTTTGAACGGCTTACAACAGAGGCTGTTGGGGAGTACTTTGCTTATTGTGACCAGGATGATGTATGGTTACCTGAAAAGCTGGAGCGGTTACAAACCATTCTTTCCAGTGAAAAAGCGGTCTTGGCCTGCAGTGATGTTTTTGTTATTGGCAGAGAGGGGCAGGTGCAGGCGAAGAGTATCACGCAAGTACGTCCTCATCACCGCTTCCTCTCAGGAAATGATCTTACAGACTCATTGATTTATCGCAATTTTGTAATCGGATGTACAATGTTAATGGATGCCTCCGTGGCAAAGCAAGCTTGCCCTTTTCCGGAAACGATGGTGCATGATCATTTCTTAGCGTTCTATGCATCCACAAAGGGAAAGGTCATATCAGATCCGGAGCCACTGATTTGTTATCGCATTCATGGAGGAAATCAAACAGGGGTTTTGGCGAAGATATCAACAAAACAGGATTATTATGAGAAATATATTTTATTGTTTTGTGAGAGAATAAATGAGTTAAGCAGCCGCTTCCAAATCACAGAGCTGAACCGGGCGCAGAAATGGGCCCAAGCGAGAAAGAAGAACTACAAGCGGGAACGGGGAGGCATTTGGGGGTTAATAAAATATCGCCAGGTAAATCTGAAAACAAGCTGCTTTGAAATTGTTGCATTGCGGATACCTAATATTTTTTTTACATTTCTGGTCAAACTGATTCAAAAAGGGAAAATATGAGAGTAGAGGGAAAATAGATGAAGGTCTTGGTAACAGGTGTTGGCGGACAATTAGGATATGATGTATGCAAGGTGTTGTCATCCCGAAAGATTGATCACGTTGGTGTGGATCGCAAAGATTTTGACATTACGAATGAGCAGGCAACCCATGATTATATTGTAAATTATCATCCTGATGCTGTCATTCACTGCTCTGCTTGGACTGCGGTAGATCGGGCTGAAGATGAGTTGGAAATGGTAAAGGCTGTAAACACAGAAGGCCCAAGGAATATTGCAAAAGCATGTCGAGAAATTGGAGCGAAAATGCTTTATATTTCTACTGATTATGTGTTCCCGGGAGATGGAGATTGTTTTTATGAACCGGAAGATCCAACTGGCCCTTTAGGGGCATATGGTGCAACTAAATTAGGCGGTGAGTTGGCAGTTCGGGAGCTTCTGGATCGATATTATATTGTACGGATATCTTGGGTGTTTGGCATAAACGGCAACAATTTTGTGAAAACAATGTTGCGGTTGGCAGAAACGAAAACAGAGCTAAATGTAGTATGTGATCAAATTGGTTCTCCAACATATACTGCTGATTTGGCTCCGTTACTATGTGATATGATAGAGACCGAGAAATATGGCATATACCATGCTACCAATGAAGGGGTATGTTCCTGGGCTGAGTTTGCAGAAGAAATCTTTAAGATTGCTGGGAAAAGAGTTACAGTCCATCACATTCCTACCAGTGAGTATCCTACTCGTGCAGTGCGGCCGCTCAATTCCCGCATGAGCAAAGATAAACTGGAACAAATGGGATTTCATCGTCTTCCCACATGGCAGGATGCGTTGAAGAGGTATATGGCAGTGTTATCAGAAGTAAATCATCAACAGTGCGGCAAATTATAAGCATCCACTGGAAAAGCCATGTAGAGAGGTAGAAATTTATGGTGGATACAATTAAAGATTTTATAAGGTTTCTGATTGATATTTTCAGAGACAGAACAATTCTGTGGGGATTGGCTAAAAATGATGTAAGAGCAAAATTTGCCTCATCACTTTTAGGAATAGTTTGGGCGTTTGTTCAGCCTTTGGTGACAATTTTAGTATTTTGGTTCGTATTCCAGGCGGGCTTTAAAAATCCACCGGTAGATGATGCGCCGTTTATTGTTTGGTTTGTGCCAGCGTATTTGGTGTGGGCTTTTTTCTCAGAAGTTTTAAGTACGACAGCTGGATGTATGAGAGAGTATAGCTACTTGCTGAAAAAAGTTGATTTTCGTGTTAGTATTATTCCGCTGGTCAAAATTATTTCTTCAGCATATGTACATATAGCGTTTATTGTGCTAATTTTTTTAATTAATCTGTTCTATGGAATTTTTCCATCCGTCTACAATTTGCAAGTGATCTATTATTTTATTTGCACAATCTATCTGTTGACAGGATTGGGATGGTTTCTATCTGCAATCGCAGTATTTATCAAGGATACTGTGAATTTGGTAAATGTATTTATTCAAATTGGTTTTTGGATGACCCCGATATTTTGGGCCCCGGAAACGATGGATCCACTTGTATTATCTGTATTGAAGCTGAATCCAATGTTTTATATTTGTCAAGGATATCGAGAGACTTTTGTAACAAAGGTTTGGTTTTGGGAACACTATTGGCAAAGTCTTTATTTTTGGATTTGTGCAACCTTACTTTTCGCATTTGGTGCGGTGGTATTTAAGAAACTTCGTCCACATTTTGTGGATATGTTATAACTGGAGAGATTATAACCCATGGAAAAACAAGCCATTATTCGAGTTCAAAACGTGAGTAAAGTGTATCCGCTCTATGATAAACCTATTGACCGTCTGAAAGAATCCCTAAGCTTCACCAAGAAGATCTATCATCGAGATCACTATGCACTGAATAATATTTCTTTTGAAGTCTATAAGGGTGAAACTTTGGGTATCATTGGTACCAATGGTTCAGGAAAATCTACTTTGCTGAAACTTTTAACCAGAGTGATTGTTCCCTCCAATGGCATAATCGAAGTTAACGGGAAGATTTCTGCCCTGTTGGAGCTGGGCGCTGGTTTTAATCCAGAATATACAGGCATTGAAAATGTTTACTTAAATGGGACTATGATGGGTTATTCCAAGACAGAGATGGAAAAACGCTTGGAAAGCATCTTGAATTTTGCAGATATTGGTGACTTTATTAACCAGCCAGTGAAGACATATTCTAGCGGTATGTTTGCCAGGCTGGCTTTTGCGGTTGCAATTAACGTAGAGCCGGATATTCTTATTGTAGACGAAGCGCTTAGTGTTGGTGACGCGTTTTTTCAGAATAAATGTTTTAAAAAATTTGATGAACTAAAAGCCCGGGGAGTGACCATCCTTTTTGTGTCGCATGATACATCCAGCGTTCGCCAGATGTGTTCCCGTGTGTTGTGGATCGAGCAAGGCGAACAGCAGATGCTTGGAGAAAGCAAAATGGTTTGCAATGCATACGCCAACAGTATCAAAACTAAAAGTGGAGGCAGAAGATTTTTTTCTCCAGAAACGGAGAAAGAGAAACGAAACTATGATTTAGGTACATTTGAACTGGAAGATTATCCTCCAATTCATCATTCTGTGGAAAGCCAATTAAATGATCATGTTCGTATTCTAACGGCTTTTTTCCTGAATAAAGAGGGAGAAATAACTGATGAATTAGAGGTAGATGAAGAATATACATTTGTTACTGTTTTTGAAAGCGATATTGAAATTACCCAGTGTATCACGGGGTTTGTTATAGAAAGCACAAAAGGTCAGTGGATTATTAACTGTAATTCCGCTATTTGTGGAGAAAAGTCCACTTTTTCTGTACGTCCCCATACAGCAGTAAAATCAGAATATCGTTTCAAATTACCAAAGCTGTTAGAAGGGGATTATATTGTAGGAACTGCGGTTTCGCAGGGAACAATCGATCAATTTCAGGTTATTACCTGGATGTATCAGGTGCTGAATATTAAGATCGTCAATCCTGGTGCGAATTCTGCAGTGCTAGATGTGGATGCTGAAGTATCCGTATTTTCTACGAGTCAGTAACGATTTGTATTAAGGAGATGAGTCATTGGGTAAATATGATTTTGGATATATAATTGATGAGGGCTCTACAAATGCTTGGGCAAGAGACATGATTCCTCCAAAAAGCAAAGTGTTGGAGTTAGGCTCATCCATGGGGTATTTGACAAAGTCTTTGGCAGAAAAAGGCTGTTGTGTGGATATTGTAGAATTAGATGAAGAATCTGGATGTAAAGCTCAAATATATGCAGAAAACGCATTGATTGGGCCGTCTGTAGGCGATATTGAAAAACTTATATGGACAAAAAAGTTTAGACAACAGACATATGATGCGGTTGTAATCTTAGATGTTTTGGAACACTTACGTAATCCTGAGGAAGTTTTGCAAGAAGCATCAAAAATGCTCAATCCCATGGGCAAATTATATATTTCAGTCCCTAATATTGCTCATAATGCGATTATCTTAAATTTGATCAATAACAAATGGGAATATACTCCTTTGGGGTTATTGGATGACACGCATATTCATTTTTTCACCTATAATTCACTGGTTAAAATTTTTCGTCGACTTGGATTGAAAATAGAATATCAGGGAGCAATTCAAAAAGCCGTTGGTGATATTGAAATTAATAATAGCTATGAAGATGTTTCTATGGAGATTGCGGAAGGTCTAAAGTTAAGAGAATATCCAGACGCATATCAATTTTTATTTTCTCTTTCCCTGCAAGATGATGATAAATTTCCAGTAAAAATGAAATTGACCAATTTGCCCGCAACTTCTCAAGGAATAGAGTTTTATTACCAGTATCCAGGAGAAGAGATTTTGTCGGAAACGCTTCACAAAGAGTATTACCAAGGTACGAAATTTGCTGCTCCAATTAGTGTTCCATCACGAAAAAATGTATTTCCTGAAAAAATGATGATTTCTTTTCCAATGCATAATGTGATCATTAAAAGCTTTGTTGCCAAAAATGCGTATACCGGTGAAATTTTAGATGATTGGTACTCTAACGGTTTGAATGTGACAGATGTAGAAATGTTATTTAATAAAAATAATCACCAGATTATTCTAACTTTACCTGCTGGCCTTGATAAAATATACCTAGAATGGGAATTATTGTTTTGGAATTCGAAAACCATTGATTACCTAGAAGAATATATGCAAAAGGTATGCAATGAAAAGTTAGAGTTACAAAAAGCGGTACAAAGCGATATGGTAAAGCTGAATACTGTGCTGGAAGCAGAACGTAATAAGAGTAAGCAGTTAGGAATTTTCCTTGAAGAATCTCGAGAGAAAGAAAGCAAATTAGATCAAGTATTGCAAGCAGAAAGAGCAAAAAGTGAATTACTGCAATCTTTTTTAAATGAATCCCGAGAAAAAGAAAATAAATTAAATCAAGTACTACAAGAAGAAAGAGTAAAAAGCTCGTCATTAGAAACTTTTCTGCATGAGGAACAGAAAAAAAACGTAGAGTCCGGTGCTATATTAGAAGAACTCAAAGCAACAATACTCCAGTTACGTGCTGAACAGGAAAATGAACGTACACTTTGGGGTGAAAAAGAGGATAAGATGAAAAGGCTATTGGAAAGAATTCGCCAACCGAAAGTTTGGCATATTTATAAAAAAATATTTGGTATCCACGATGACGAAGTGTAAAGGGAGAGAATTGTATGCATTTTTATACTAGTATTAACAATAATTATTTGGCGAAGGCCCGCGTTTTGGCCAAATCTGTAAAACAGTATTGCAAGGATGCCAAATTTAGCTTAGTTTTATCAGATCGTGTGTTAGAAGACATTGATTGGTCAAAAGAACCATTTGATGAGATTATCACAGTAGATCAGTTAGGAATTCCAGTAAAGCATCTTTCACAATGGATTTATATTCATACTGTGGTAGAATTGTGTACAGCGGTTAAAGGACAGGCCTTGGTTAATTTCTTGGAAAAAGGATCAGATAAAGTAGTTTATTTGGACCCTGATATTGCAGTTTTTGATGATTTGCATGAAATGGAGCAACTTTTGGATCAATACGACGTGTTGTTGACTCCACATCAAACCATTCCTGAATCTACAGAACGGGACATTATTAATAATGAAATTTGTTCACTGAAACATGGTATTTATAATTTTGGTTTTTATGCAGTCCGAAATTCTCCTAATGGTCTTAAGTTTGCGCGGTGGTGGCGCGATCGTTTAGTAAAATTTTGTTATGATGATATTCCGAATGGGCTTTTTACAGATCAAAGATGGGGAGATTTAGCTCCAGCGATGTTTGAGGGAATTCATATTTTGCGAGACCCAGGCTATAATGTTTCTACTTGGAACATAACAACCAGAACAGTAACGAAGGAAAAAGACGGGCGCTATTTTGTAAATGGTATGCCGCTGAAATTTTATCATTTTTCTGGTTTTGATTCTGGAAACCAGGAGATTATGTTGAATCTGCAGGGAAAAGGTAATCCTAATTTATATGAGTTGAGAGAATGGTATATTAAACGTCAGGATGAGGAAGGACAACAAACTTATTATACAATTCCATCGATTTATAATTTCTATGATAATGGAGAGAAGATTGCAAAAGAAGAACGACTGTTGATGAGAAAGCGTCAGGATTTGATGGATTATTTTGAAAACACAGACCCTGCTGTAGTGGAGCAGGAGCGCAGTTATTACAAATGGTATCGTCATGAAATGGCCGAAGAGATCGTTGCCCGTAATGAATATGAAAAAAAGATTCAGGATTTGCAGAATGAACTATCTGCTATATACAGATCTAGATCCTGGAAAGTTGCATTGAAATTACAGAGAATTGCAGCCAAACTCAGAGGGGAAAAATAAAGCACCTTAGGATAGGAATTAAAGAGGAAGAGAGAGGATATTAGGTGAATAGCTGCCAGCAACAGCTTACAATAATTATTCCCGTATATAATGCGTATGAAAGCCTTGTATTATGTGTTGATAGTGTGCTTGCACATACGGATATTTCCGAAACGAAGTTAATAATCATCGATGATAAAAGTACTGATTCAAGGATAGCTGCTTTTTTGAAACAAGTGAAGAAAGCTCACTGTGAAATCATTTTGTTGAGCAATGAAGAGAATTTAGGATTTGCAGCTACTGTGAACCGAGCAGTCGAGCGAGCAACGGGGGATATTATTTTGCTCAACTCGGACACAATCGTTACTGATGGCTGGGTTGAAGGGCTTTGTCAGGCAGCATATTCAGACCCGTCTGTAGGAACGGTAACTCCAATGAGCAACAATGCTTCCCATTGTACAATTCCGCTTTCTCAGGCAGAAGATCACATTTCTATAGAGCGTTTGGGTCAGAAACTTCACCAAATCAGCTTTAGGGAAAGACCGGAAATTGGGGTAGGAGTTGGCTTTTGTCTGTATATACGTCGGCAGGTGTGGGAAGAAACCGGAGTGTTCGATGCCCAGGCTTATCGAAAAGGTTATGGGGAAGAAGTGGATTTTTGCCTAAGAAGTCAACAGCTGGGGTATCGCCATATTTTGTGCGATGATGTTTTTATCTATCATAAAGGTACTGCATCCTTTACTGAAAAAGAAAAAAATTCAAATTTATCCTCTAGCAGTCAAATTCTATATAAAAAATATGGGACGCAAATGGAGAAAACGCTTGAATTGGCGGAAAATGTACAGAATTTTGATTGGGTACATAATGCACAGCTCTATCTGTCAATGGAGAATGGAAAAAAAAATATATTGTATTTGATACAGGCGGATTTTCGGCCTGATGCACAAAACAATATAGGTGGCACACAATTCCATGTCAAAGATTTGGTGATGGGTCTAAAACAGGAATACAATGTTTTTGTTGCTGCCAGAGATGGGGATTATCTGAGATTAACAGCTTATATTGGTCAAAAGCAGTTTTCTTTTAAGTTCTATATAGGCAGGGTTTCGGCTTATCCTATTTATTATCATAAGTCGTTTGAAACTTTATATAAAGACATACTTAGTGCTTTTGAGATTGACTTGGTCCATATTCATCATACTTATTCTTTGACTTTGGATTTATATCGTGTTACAAAAGCCCGAAAAATTCCACTCATTGCTACTTTGCATGACTTTTATACAATATGCCCCTCCATTAAACTTTTGGAGAATGATGAAAGACTATGTATTGGAAAAACTAATCCAGAACATTGCCAGCAGTGCCTTCAAAAGTTGTTTCATATTAATTCTGATATTAATTTTTTAGAAAAATGGCGAAAAGAGCATTTGGAAGTTCTGGAATCTTGCGATTTATTGATAACGCCTTCTGAAAATGCAAAAAACATTTTTGCTTATTATTATCCTAGTTTGAAAGAAAAAATTCGAGTAATTGAGCATGGGTATGATTGTCCTGAGCGAATCTCAGCCTTTTATTCGCGATTTTCACAGAATGAACAGCTTCGTTTTCATATAGAATCTCCACAAGAGCAAATACAAAAAGGAAAAATTTGGGGTTGGTGTTACCTGGAAAATGTAGAAAGCAGCAACTCACGGTTATTCCTCGTTCTTTCTTGTGATGAAGAGCGGCTTGTAGTGCCTGTTTCAATTAGCGTACGGGAAGACCTGGCAGTTGTTGATCGTCGTTATCGCTATAGTGGGTTTTCAATCCATCTTCCCCCAAATAGTCTCCATTTAGGAACATGGACTTTACGCATGGCAGTGCAAAATAAAGAGACTTTTATAATTTCTAGTAGTTGTTTCCAGTTTCAGATAACGCACTCAGCCAAAACAAAATTATTTAATGTAGCATTTATTGGTGGTTTGAATGTCGCGAAAGGTAGTCAGATTGCCTATTCTATGATTAAACAAGGGAACAAACATATAAACTGGTTTATTTTCGGAGGAATAGGAGATCGGGATCTGGCTTATTTGCAACAGGAAAATCTTTTTAAAACCAACTGGTATCGCCGGGAAGATTTACATGATTTGTTTGAGTTATACCAAATTGATTTGGTTTGCATTTTACCCATATGGCCGGAGACTTTTTGCTATACACTTTCTGAGGCAGTAGTCTGTGGCAGGCCAGTATTGGTGACGGATCTGGGAGCGTTGGCTGACCGTGTCAAAGAAATGAAATGCGGTTGGATTGTTCCACATGATGCCACTACGCAGGAGATTTTACATCAGGTAGATAAAATTCGCCTGAATCCTGAAATGCTGGAGCAGATGACAGATCACGTTAAGAATTTGCGGCATAAAACAATTTCTCAAATGACAGGGGATTATCAATTACTATATCAGCGTTTTGATAATGTGGAAACGCAGAATAAAGGGCATTTATTTGATGCGAGGCGGATCTATCAAGGATATTTGTTGGGTGAAAGAATAGAAGGAAAAGCGAAAATTGACAGTCAATTCAATGCGGAGCTGGAGAATCATGTGGAAGAATTGGAAAGAGAGCTTCAAAGCATTCGGAATTCTACCGGTTATAAGGCGGTGCTGGCTTTTCGTCGCATGAAAATTCCTTTCAAGCGTCAATTAAAAGTATTGATGTTCCGTTGTTACCAATTGCTGAGGAAATGGAATCGCGTGTAAAACAGGAGAGTTGTATGGAAGAGCGAGAAAGAGAATGTGGAGGTATTATTTTCGTTCAGGGAAAAGCAAATCAATTACCTGACAATGACTTTAACGGTAAGCTCAACATTCGAATCAAAGGTAACGAAAATATTATTTTAATTGATCCAAGTGTAGTTATTGACGAAGAGCTGAATATTTTTATAGAAGGGAGTAGGAATTGTGTTTTAATTGGTGAAAACACTACAATTGTTCAAATGACGATTTCTATGGCTGAGGATGGCCATAAAATTAGCATTGGAAAAGATTGTATGATCAGTAGTTGTGTGGAGTTGCTAACATCAGATTTTCATTCGATTATCGATAAAGAGACGGGAGTTCGCGTCAATCCTGGAGCGGATATTATTGTGGAAGATCATGTATGGATTTGCAGACATACACAGCTCTTAAAAGGTTCAGTGGTTCATGAAGGAGCGGTTGTTGCAGCAGGGGCGTTGGTCAGCGGTGTGATACCTTCCGGTGTGGTTTCCAATGGGCGAAAAGTGCTGAGAAGCGAAATATCTTGGGACAGAGAATTACGGAAAATACCCTGGGCTGCTCCTATGCAAATTGACGGCGATACCTACATAGATACCCCATCGGATTTGCAGTACAATATTGAGTTGGTAAAGCCGTTGAAGGTTTCCGGTAAAGATTGCACCTATTGCAAAGGATGGGCGCTTTGCGCTCCGGGAGAGAAAGTATTATTGAAGTGTACCCCCCCCCCCCCGAGGGAGTGTTCGTGGCGAAACAATATTATCGCCAGGATATAGTTGATTATTTTGGATTGGAAACAGAACCTGATACAGGATGGGAAATACTATTGCCCATTGCGATCCGTGATTTGCGCCAAGTGTCAATTTTGGTTGGTGCAGAAGAAAAATATAGTCAACGGGAGATCACGCACTTTTTTATTCAGGATGAAATTTTACCGGTTTAACAGTTGATGCGAAAGAAGGGTCAGAAGATTGATTAGGAAGAAAATATCGTGGTCGGAACTGGGAATGGCGGTTTTGACTGTGATGGTAACGGCAGCATATCCGTGGATTTTTTTATATGCTTCCAATATTAAAGAGGTTTCCTTGACAGATATTTTGTTTCCCATGGCAGAATTGATGTTGTGGGGAGTGGTGCTTTTGGCACTTTTTTGGATTTGCAAAGTCCCATTGAGGAAAGCGGGCGTTCTATCCGCAATATTTCTTTTCTTATTTTATAACTATGCCTCACTGGAAAACGTAATCAGAAAGATATTGCCCTTCGCACGCTATTGGCATATTCTTCCCACAGTCTTATTGCTGTTTGTTGTGTTTGCTTGGTGGTTTACAGCAAAAGCGCCAAAACCCGTTGTGGAAATATCGCAAATGCTCGTTCCAATTTTATTCAGCGGCTTGGTTGTAATAAATATTATTACAGCGATCCCGGGCGGCATACAAAAAATGAATGTGCGCGCAGACTCTCCTGATGAACTGCAAACAGATGAAGCAGTGCTGAAGGAAGAAAGTTCCACAGGAAACCAGCCGAACATTTACCTTCTCATTTTTGATGAGTATGCCAGCTTTCATCAATTGGAAGAATATTATGGCTATGACAATAAAGATTTCAGAGATTTTCTAACAGAACATAATTTTGTGGTTTCTGATGAATCGAGAAATGAATATCCGGTGACTAATATCGTTTTAACGAATATGTTGAACCTGGAATATGTTGTTGACTCAGGTACACCGGTTGCCGAGCAGGAAATGCTTAGAGAAACTCCTTATTTATATACATTTTTAAAGGAGAAAGGATATTCAATCAATGGTGTGGGAGATACAACATGGTTGGGCATTCCGAAAGAAGATTCGGCAGAAAAGGAAACAACATCTATAGAGGGATATACTTTGGAAACACTTTTTCTCCAAAAGAGCATGATGTATCCTTTGGCCAATGGCAATTCGGCGTCAGAAAGAGTGCAGATGGAAAAGTATTTGGTGGAAATGGATCATATGGTTCAAGTACCAAATACATCTCAATTTACGCTCTCGTATGTAAAATCTCCTCATCAACCGTTTTTGTTTGACGAGCATGGAGGAAATGTATCAGCCAGCGAATGGCACAATTGGGATCGTTTGGAAAATTATCTGGGACAATTAAAATATATTACAACCCTAATAGAAGATGCGGTAGATAATATTATGAAAGACGATCCGAATTCTGTCGTCATTATTTGTTCCGATCATGGCGCGAGAGGCGGCGGAAATGTAGATTTTCCCATAGAAGAAAAAGCAAGAATTCTGATGGCTTGTTATACACAGGGAACTCCCAACGAAAACTTGATGGATTTGTCTGGCGTTAATACGTTAAGAGCGATTTTGACACAGTTGGGACTTGGAAATTTTGATTTGTTGGAGGTCCCTTATGAGTATTAAAAAGAAAGTTTTTTTGGCAAGTGGGATTATTGCTTTTGTGGCGTATTTGCTGTGTTCCAACAGCATAATTTCCAATTTCTTTTTTAACACACCTTTGCACCCTGTTGAGTTCAATACCCTGAGCTCTACAAAAACGGGGAAATATGATTTTTCCCAAGAGTACCTTGGCGGAATTGCTGACGAATATGTCACAAGCGGATGGGCCTTTTGTGAAAGTGAAGATCCCCAAGATGCAAAACCTGTATCGATTATATTTAAAAATCCCAATGGCAGTTATGCGGTAACAGCGAATACTGTGTGGACCCTTGAAGATAGTGTGATATTTGGGGAAAAGAGTGATCGCACATTTCGCTATGCTCATGATGCTTCTCTTGTTCAGTTGCCAACTGGAGTTTATGATTTATATCTTTACTGCCAGGAAAATGAAAATGATACGATGCTCATCAACCTTAATTTGAGAATGGAGAAAGATGGAACTTCATTTTTACAGAGTAATGCCTCTGAGCAGATGAAACAACAATTTGAAAAAATTCAAAGTGATGATGTTTCCCTTAATATGAGTTCCACGATGGAAGTAGCAGAGGATTTCGTTACAGGACGTGGCTGGATCTTTTTGGAAGGGCAGGATACGTTGCATCAAAATGTTTATGTAACGGTTTATTGCGACGGAAAAGAAGATACCTATTGGGCACAATCTGTAAGCAGACAGGATGTTGCTGATTATTTTGATAATCCACAATATCTTTATGCTGGTTTCAGATATGGGCTTCCAGCTGAAAAATATGCGGGAAAAACCATCACAGTGGAAGCAATCGTTGAAATAGACGGTGCATATTACACCAGCGGACGCACAGTGGAAGTGCAGGTGCCTGAAGCGTAAATTTTGATTAAACGGTAAAGGAAGATGAAGAGATCACAATGGGTTATATAACGGAATTGCTGGGTATCCCATTAGGAGCGCTATTATCTGTATGCTTTCTGGCTGTACGGAATTATGGAATTGCGATTGCAGTATTTACTGCGCTGACAAAAGTCATCCTTTTCCCCGTCTCCATGTGGGTCCAGCGCAATAGTATCAAAATGGTTCAGCTCACCCCCGAACTGAACCAACTGAAGCTGAAATACTATGGTGACAAAGATACCATTGCCGAAGAGACACAGGTTCTTTATAAGCGGGAAAACTACCATCCCCTGGCCAGCACCATTCCGATGTTCATCCAGCTGATCCTCCTCATCGGTGTGATCGGCGCCGTACGGGGGATGCTGGAGGGAGAAGACAACACCATACTGGTTCAAATTCCCTCAGAGGTTGGAGGAGCCGCTTTACTGATGCCGTTGGCAGCCGGTGGAGCAGCATTGCTGTTGGGCCTGGCACAAAACCATCTGAATCCTCTTCAAAGAGAACAGGGAAAAGCAGAGCAGTGGATGACCAATGGTTTTTCTATTGCTATCTCACTGGTGCTGGGTGCCTTTGTCCCCTTGGGTGTGGGCATTTACTGGATTTGCAGCAATCTCTTCACCATTCTCCAACAGATTATACTGAATACCGTGATTCCCCCAAAAAAGTACATCGACTATGAGGCGCTGGAGAAAAGCCGTCAGGAGCTGGCGAAGATTTCGTCTTTGGGTGGTAAACGCTCCAAGGAGGAAAAGCAAAGGGAAAAAGCGGATTACAAGCGCTTTTTCTCCATTGCAAATAAGCATTTGGTGTTTTATTCGGAGCGGAGTGGGTTCTATAAATACTTTGAGAACGTGATCGACTATCTGCTGAACCATTCCAATGTCACCATCCACTATATCACCAGCGATCCCAAGGATGCAATTTTCCAGAAGGCGGCGGAGCAGCCGCGTATCAAACCGTATTACATTGGTGAAAGACGTCTCATTACCTTGATGATGAAGATGGATGCGGACATGGTGGTTATGACCATGACGGATCTGGAAAACTTCCATATCAAACGCAGCTATATTCGGAAGGACGCCGAATACGTCTATATGTTCCACGCCCCTCTCAGTTTTATTATGACATTGCGGGATGGTGCGTTGGATCACTATGATACCATTTTCTGCACAGGAAAGGGACAGGTAGAGGAAATTCGGAAAAGTGAGGAAATTTACCATCTTCCACAGAAAAAAATTATTGAATGTGGTTATGGCGTAATCGAGAATATGCGGAAGCATTATCTGGAAAATGAGGCGCGTTACAAAAATCAGGAAGTCAAAAAGATTCTGATTGCGCCGTCCTGGCAGGAAGATAATATTCTGGACAGTTGTCTGGATCAGATTTTGCAATCATCCCTTCGTGATGGTTGGCAGATCATAGTCCGTCCTCACCCGGAATATGTCAAGCGTTATGGCGCCAGATGGAATGTACTACTGGAAAAGTATAAAGATATTCCTGAAAGCTGCCTGATTCTTCAAACAGATTTCTCTTCCAATGAAACTGTGTACAGTGCTGATGTTTTGGTAAGCGACTGGTCTGGTATTGCCTTTGAATATGCTTTTGCCACCAGGAAGCCGGTTTTGTCCATTAATACACCGATGAAGGTATCCAATCCAAACTATGCAAAAGTCATTCCTCAGCCCCTCAACCTTACACTGCGGAGCGAAATCGGCGTTCAGCTGGAGCCTGATGCGGCTGACCAAGCGGGAAGGGTCTTGGCTGAAATGTTGGATCATGCAGAAGATTATGAGCGGAAAATTGCACAGCTTACCGATGAATACCTTTACAATATGGGAAAAAGCGGGGAGATTGGAGGCGCTTATATTCTCCAAAGCCTGCAGAAAAAGATCCAGAGCAGGAAAAACAGCGGCCAGTAAGCATGCTTGTGTTCAAAGATAGAAGAAAAGCGAGGAAATAGAATTATGAAAGCGCTGATTTTGAATTCTGGAAAAGGAACCAGAATGGGGCATTTCACCAGTGAGCATCCCAAATGTATGACAGAGATTTTGGGAAACGAGACGATCCTCAGCAGACAGTTGAAATTGCTGGCTAAAGCGGGGATTAAGGACGTTGTGATGACAACGGGACCTTTTTCAGATATTCTGATGGACTACTGTTATTCCTTGAACCTTCCATTGGAATATACTTTCGTTCACAATGACCGTTATTCGGAAACAAAC
The DNA here is from genome assembly GCF_900104675.1 of Angelakisella massiliensis. Taxonomy (GTDB): domain Bacteria; phylum Bacillota; class Clostridia; order Oscillospirales; family Ruminococcaceae; genus Angelakisella; species Angelakisella massiliensis. The sequence continues at coordinate 2,019,656 of NZ_LT629945.1, forward strand.
TATATTTACTCCATTTATCTGGCCCAGGACAAGCTTCGTGGAGATGATATTGTACTGATGCATGGAGATCTGGTCTTTGAAGAACTGATTCTGGATCAGGTCCTGGAATCTCCCATCAGTGTGATGACTGTCAGTTCCACTGTGGAGCTTCCGGAGAAAGACTTCAAAGCGGTGGTTTTGGGGGACCGGATCCGTAAGGTGGGGATAGAGTTTTTTGATCATGCAATGGCAGCTCAGCCTTTGTATAAGCTGAAAGAAAAAGATTGGGAATTGTGGCTCAGTGAAATGTGTGCTTTCTGTGAAAGAGGTGAAGTCGCCTGCTACGGAGAGAATGCGTTCAATCAAATTTCTGATGTCTGCGAAATCTATCCCATGGATGTGCGGGGCGCCCTTTGTAATGAAATCGATACTCCGGAAGACTTGGCGGTAGTTTCTGCCAGATTGAAGGAGTTGGAGAACCGCACTGTATATCTGTGCTTCTCCACAGATATGGTACACAGCGGTCATATCACGATCATCAATAAGGCCAGAAAGTTAGGCCGGGTAATCATCGGTGTATTGTCTGATGAAGCGGTGTGCAGCTATAAGCGTTTCCCACTTTTGCCTTATGAGGAGCGGAAAGCTTTGTTTGAGAATATAGCAGGGGTATATCAGGTGGTATGCCAGAATACGCTCAGCTATCGCAATAATCTGGAGCAATACAAGCCGGATTATGTTGTTCACGGTGATGACTGGCGCACAGGCTTCCAGAAGCCTATCCGGGATGAAGTGCTGGAAGTATTGGCCGGTTACGGTGGCCAGCTGGTGGAATTCCCTTATTCCAATTCAGAAAAGTATCGTGAGTTGGAGTCTCGGACTCGTTATCAATTGTCACTTCCTGATATGCGTCGTTCCCGGTTAAAAAAATCCATTGAGATGAAAGGTTTGGTTACAGCGATTGAGGCCCATAGTGGTATCACAGGGCTGATTGCGGAGAAAACCGTAGTCTATCAAAATGGTGAAGCGCGGCAATTTGATGCCATGTGGGTTTCCAGCCTTTGCGATTCCACTGCAAAAGGAAAGCCGGATATTGAGTTGGTTGATATGACCTCCAGATTCCGTACCATTGATGATATCATGGAAGTGACGACCAAGCCCATTATTTTTGATGGAGATACCGGTGGGTTAACGGAGCACTTTGTATACACAGTCAAAACACTGGAACGTATGGGCGTTTCTATGATTATCATTGAGGATAAAACCGGACTGAAAAAGAACTCTCTTTTCGGTACCGAAGTTGCCCAAACACAGGATACCATTGAAAATTTCTGTCACAAGATCGCCATGGGAAAAAAGGCGCAAAAAACCAGAGATTTTATGATCGTCGCCAGAATCGAAAGCTTGATTTTGGAGCAGGGGATGGAAGACGCGTTGACCAGAGCGTTTGCTTATGTAAAAGCTGGCGCCGATGGTGTCATGATTCACAGCCGTAAGAAAGACCCTGCGGAGATTTTTGAATTTGTGGAAAAATTCCGTGTTGAGGATAAAACAACGCCCATTGTGGTGGTCCCCACTTCTTTCAATGCGGTGACAGAAGAGGAATTTAAGCAGAGAGGCGTTAATGTTGTGATTTATGCCAATCAGCTTACCCGCAGTGGTTTTCCCGCAATGCAGGAAACTGCAAGGACAATTCTGGAGCATCACCGCGCCAAGGAAGCGGATGATAAGTGTATGCCGATTAAAGATATTATCACACTTATCCCAGAGGAAGTTTGAGAGCCCGATTAGGAGAAGATATGGAACAACAGATTTTAAAATCATCCGATGATTTTCAAGCCTTGTTGGATTATTTGCAGCAAAAACAAATCCGTAAATTGTTTTTGGTCTGTGATCAATCCATTAAACTACTGTCGCTGGATCATTTTTTTACGATGTTGCCTGAGAAATATCAGATTCAAGTGGAGCGGTTCAGCGATTTCCATCCCAATCCTCTGTATGAATCCGTAGTTGCAGGAGTGGAAGCGTTCCGCCGTTTTCAGGGAGAATTGATCGTTGCGGTCGGTGGCGGCAGCGCCATGGATGTAGCCAAATGTATCAAATTGTACAGCAACATGGACCCGAGCAAAAACTATTTGGAGCAGGAGATCGTTCCCAATGAGATCCCGTTTTTGGCGATCCCAACCACCGCCGGAACAGGTAGTGAAGCGACCAGGTATGCGGTGATCTATTATCAGGGGAACAAGCAGTCGATTAATCATGTCAGTTGCATTCCATCGGCGGTACTTTTCGCACCATCCTTGCTGAAGACCCTGCCGGAATATCAAAAGAAAGCCACAATGATGGATGCTCTTTGCCACAGCATCGAATCCGGCTGGTCCGTAAATTCCACAGATCAAAGTATGGAATACTCCTTAAAAGCAATTCGGAACATTATCGTTAATATGGAGCCTTATCTGAATGGTGATGAGCAAGCGGCCGCAGCGATGTTGTCAGCGGCAAATCTTGCAGGTAAAGCAATTGATATCACCCAAACAACGGCTGGACATGCCATGAGCTATAAGCTTACCTCTTTGTATGGTTTTGCTCATGGACATAGTGCGGCGCTTTGCTTGCCTCATCTTTGGCGGTATATGATTGGACATATGGAGCTTTGTGTAGACGGCAGAGGCGCGGATTATGTAAAAGGTGAGTTTCAAAAGCTGGCCGAAGCCATGGGATGCAGCAGTGCGGAAGAAGCTGCGGATTACATTAGCGATCTTCTGGGAAAATTGCGTCTTGGGCCGCCCAGCTCTTGGACACAGGAAAAAATTGACCTCCTATCAAAATCTGTTAATCCGGTGAGACTCAAAAATAATCCGGTAGCTTTGACAGAAGAAGCTTTGAGAGAGTTGTATCAGCACATCCTGGCAGGAAACTGAGAAAAGAGGCCTGAAATGGAAATTAAAAGCTTTTTGGACCAAATTGGAGTGGAATTCTTTGTAGGTGTTCCGGATTCACAGTTGAAAGCGCTGTGCGATTACCTGATGAATACCTATGGGATTGATCCCCACAAACATTTGATTGCGGCGAATGAGGGGAATTGTACCGCTTTAGCTGCCGGATACTATTTGGCTACAGGAAAGATCCCACTGGTCTATATGCAGAACAGCGGGGAAGGGAATATCATCAATCCTGTTGCGTCGCTGATGAATGATAAGGTATATGCAATCCCCTGTATTTTTGTGGTTGGCTGGAGAGGCGAGCCGGGGGTTCATGATGAGCCGCAGCATATTTATCAGGGCGAAGTAACGCTGAAGCTGTTGGAAGATATGGAGATCAAGACCTTGGTCGTTGGTCCGGATACCACAGTCAATCAGGTAGCGGCACAGATGGAAGAATGGAAGCCTTGGCTCGCTTCAGGACATCAGGTTGCTTTTGTGGTCCGTAAGGGCGCATTACAGTATGATCAGAAGGTCCGTTATGTCAACAACTTTTCCATGACACGGGAGCAGGCAATCAAAGACATTATTGCGGTGACTGGGGACGATATTATTGTATCTACCACGGGTAAAGCCAGCCGTGAGTTGTTTGAAGCCCGTGAGGCTTTGAGGCAGGGACATCAATGTGATTTTTTGACGGTGGGCTCCATGGGACACAGCAGTTCCATTGCCTTAGGTATTGCTTTACAGAAGCCCACAGAAAAAATTTGGTGTCTGGATGGCGACGGAGCGGCTCTCATGCACATGGGTTCCATGGCAGTGATTGGAGCCAATCATCCGACAAACTTGGTACACATCTTAATCAATAACCAGGCCCATGAGACAGTTGGCGGTATGCCTACAGTGTCTGGAACCGTGGACTGGCAGATGCTCGCCAAAGCTTGTGGATACCAGAAGACTGCTTTCGCAGACAATGAGGAACAGCTTCATGCCATTCTTCAAGAAGCAAAAACAGAAAATTGTTTGACATTTCTGGAGGTGCGCTGTGCCAATGGAGCCCGGGCAGATTTGGGGCGTCCTACAACAACTCCGCACCAGAATAAACAGCATTTTATGGAACGATTGACGAATGGCGGTTAAACGATTGGTCGTTTTTACTCTTGACGCAGAATAAAACATTTTGTAGAATATACAAAGATTCAGCGGGTGTTGCTGTGAGAAAAAGTAAAGGGGATATTTAATCTATGAAATTGTTCAATCGTTTGCTGTTAGCTGTTGGATTGATGGTCATGTTTTCCACCACCGCCTTTGCCTATCTGGACCCCTCGGTGATGACCTACACCATTCAGGTTGTTGCCGGCGTGGTTGTTGCGGTGGGTGCCGTGATCGGTATTTACTGGCGCAGAGCGAAGAAAAAGGTGCAGAACACTTTAGGCATTGATGAGAATGCCAAAAAAGAAGTGGAAGAAGATGTCATCGAGATTAACGATGATACCGCCAAAAAATAATCTCTTCAGTGATTTATTTCAGGAAGAATATGCAGAGGGCGACAGTGTGGTCAAAACCCACTGTCGCCCTTTTGTCATAGATGCATACCGTTTGATAAGGTAGAATGATAAGGGATAAGTGATAAGGTGGATAAGGTGAGTATCATCTCAATTTTATTTTGTTGATAAATTATTACAGCTTTCATTTAGCCAAAATGTTTTTTTAGTGCGAGACAGTGGTTTGTCAGTACCACATCAATGCCTTTGTTAACATAATATTTTGCCTCTTCCGGTGTATCGGACCAGAACAGATTACAAATCAAATTATTTTTGTGAGCTTCTTTGATCATCTCCTCCGTCAGAAAGAGCTTACAAAACTGTACCCGCCGGCACTGAAGTTCCAATGCATGTTGGATGATGCTGAAATTCATATGTCCTTCCAGGCAGCAGCGCTCTATATCCGGAGCCATTTTTAAAGCTGTTGTCAGCACATCCTTTTCTCCTGTAAAATAGACCCAATTTCTACACTGATATTGGTCAATCAAATCCAGAATTTTTTGGAAAACGCTTTCGGTATAAGGGGGAAGATTTCTGCTTTCCATCTCTGGGATGACGGCACCTTTTTCCGGGAGAAGATATTTGGGGGCGCTGCGTTGGTGTAAATAAATATCTTCCAGCAGACGTCCACGTTCCAGCATCTTTGTATCGCTGATCATGGGCCGGCATAGAGATTTGATATGGATATTCATTTTCACCTTGCCGCCTAATAAGCGAAGCACCTCTTCAAATGATGGAAGACAAACCCCACTGTAGTCAGGAGAAAATTTTATTCCCGCGTCAAGACCTTTGAGATATTTTGTAGATAATACATTGATTTCACCCTGTCCGTTTGTTGTACGGTTCACGGTTGGATCATGGCAAACTATGAGCTTTCCTTCGGCATCAGGCCATAAATCAAATTCGATTTCATCCGCTCCCAGTGCATAAGCGCACATAAAAGCGGGCAAGGTATTTTCCGGAGCCACCACATTGAACCCACGATGAGCGCAAAGTTTGGGGGAGATCTGTACTGACATTTGGCGTTCTCCTTTCTGTTAAGTCATGTTCTGCAACTTTGGATCCAGTTTGTCTCTGAGCCAATCTCCGATCAGGGAAATCTGGAAAATCAGCAGAATAATAACCATACTGGGTATAATTGCCAACCACCACTGGGTTAACATATAGTTTCTTCCTGTGCTTACAAGCACCCCCAATGATGTATTGGGCGGCTGAATTCCCAGCCCCAAAAAAGACAAGGTGCTTTCCAGCAAAATAAATTCACTCAAACTCATAGTAGCCTGCACAATCAATGGGGATGCTATATTAACAAGGATATGTTCAAAAAGAATCCTCAGACCGGAGGCGCCTATGGCCCTGCTGCTTTCAATGAATTTTACATGTTTGAGTTGAATGATCTGGCTCCTGACCAGCCTGCAGAAAGAGGACCATCCTGTCAAAGCGATTACCAAAATGATGGTAAAGGAATTGGCTCCCAAAATGCAAGCGCAAATAATACCGATAAAGGTTGTAGGAACAGATAGCCGCACATCTGTGAGAAAAGAAATGATAATGTCCACTGTTCCGCCGCATAATCCGGCAATAATACCGAAAACCGCCCCTATGGCTGTAGCAATAATCATTCCGGAAAAGGAGATCATGATGGTGGTCCGCGTTCCATAAAGAAGTCGAATTGCCAAATCCCGCCCCAAATCATCAGTTCCAAACAAATAAGGAGAATCAGGATCTCGAAAAACGGGATCTTTCAGCCTGTTAGGCAGATCAGTGACTGCTAAATCCACCGGAGCAATTACAGGAGCCAGTAAGGATAAAATCATGATTGCAACAAAGGTTATGATTAAAAACAGAATAAAAATGGGGATACCATATTGCCTGCGATATCGTTTCGGATTTTTCATTACTCTCACCTCAATAGCTGTCCCGGATTCTGGGATCAAGTAAGCCATAAGACAAATCCACCAGCAGATTTACAATGGTAACCGAACTTGCAATCACCAGAACACCAAATACCACAACTGGGAAGTCTCTTTGTTGCGCGCTGTTGACAATCAGTGTACCAATACCGGGCCACGCAAACACTGTTTCCACAACTACTGAGCCGCCAATGAGGGTGCTAAGCTGTGCGCCTAAAATGGTAATCACTGGTATCAGCGCGTTTCGTAAGCCATGTTTGAAAATTACTTTCCATTCCCGTACACCCTTTGCCCGGGCTGAATCCAAATAATCCTGACGAACAACGTCCAATAAGGAGCTTCTCGTTAATCGCGCGGCTGATGCTGTTGGCACAACCGCCAATGCGATCACTGGCAATACGTAGTACCGCCATAACGGTTCTCCAATATTTCCACTGGGAAACATCCGCAACTTCAGTGAAAAGAAAAAAATCAATAAAATTCCCAATACAAAATTAGGCATCGTATTGCCTACGATTGCAACCGCCATCGTCAAACGATCAGCGGGACGATTATGTTTGACGGCGGCGAAGACCCCCAAAGGAACACCGATGAAAATCGTAACCAAAAATACAATTCCACCCAGGGACAATGTATAGCCGATTCTTTCTGCGAACAGCTCTGAAACTGGACGGGCATAATAGTAGCTGTTGCCACTGTCACCGGTAAAGAGTCCTGCGAGAGAACGAATATATTGAGTGGATAGTGGAAGATCCAATCCAAGGTTGTGTCTAAGTTGTTGTTTTGCTTCTTCCGATGCTCCACCGGCTGCCGTCATCCATTCCACAGGATCTCCCGTCAGTCGCGCCAGGAAAAAGACCAACGTATAAACAAACCAAATGGTCAATATCGCTTTCAAAACACGCATCAATACATAGCGTTTCATAAAGTCTCCTCACATCCTTCCGCAAACAGGTGGCAGGCAACATAATGCTGCGCCGATGTATGCCGGAGGCCAGGCTTTTGACAATGGCATATTTCCTTTGCTTTGGCGCACCGGCCGGAAAAAGGGCATCCGGGGGGAGCGTTTAGTGGACTGGGGATTTCGCCTTTGAGAGGTATGCGCGCTCTTTGTCTTTCAGGGTCAGCTACAGGAATCGCACTCATCAGCGCTTGAGAATAGGGATGCAGGGTATGATCAAACAGTTCTTTTTTGGGGGCGATTTCCATAATCTGCCCCAGATACATCACAATGATCCGGTCACTGATATGACGAATTACACTCATATCATGGGAAACAAAAATCATTGTCAGATGATATGTCTCCTCCAAATCTTTGAACAGATTTAAAATCTGTGCCTGAATGGATACGTCCAATGCGCTGACAGGTTCATCACAAAGTAATAATTCCGGCTGAAGAATCAAAGCTCTAGCGATACCGATTCTTTGACGCTGCCCACCGGAGAATTCATGGGGATATTTCTGCAAAGCATTTTCATCAATGCCAACATTCTTCAGCAAAGGCAAAAGAATCTGCCTTTTTTCATTGGCGGATAATTTGGTATGTACACGCAGAGGTTCCTCAATAATGCGCCGGATATTCATTCTGGGATCGAGGGAAGAATACGGGTCCTGAAACACCATCTGAATTTTTTTGCGAAGATCGGCAGGCATCTCCGTATCAATTTTTTTCCCCAAAAAAGTGATTTCTCCTTCCGTTTGCTTTTCCAAACCCATAATCATTCTGGCCAAAGTAGTCTTTCCACAACCGGATTCTCCAATAATCCCCAGAGTCTCCCCGCGATATACTTGAAAAGAAACGTCATCCACGGCTTTTACCTGACCTACCGTTTTTTGTAAAATCAAGCCACGACGTACAGGAAAGTATTTTTTTAGACCGGATACGGACAGAATTATGTCCCGATTCATTATTTCACCTCCGCTGCATTAATCGTTTTCTTTCCCCTGCCGCTCCTCCATCAACCAGCATCTACACTTGCTGCCATTGGGCAGAGAAAAAAGCGGCGGTTCTTCCTTGCGGCAACGCTCGGTACAAGATTCACATCGGTCCAAGAACCTACATTGAGAAACAGGAACCGAAAAAACTGGCACCTGACCTTTGATGGAGTACAACCTCTGCCGGTCCTCTGTGACACTGGGGATGGATGCCAACAGCCCTTTGGTGTATGGATGACTGGGAGAGGCAAAGACCGTTCTGCAAGAACCCTCCTCCACCACTACGCCGCCATACATCACCAGCATACGGTCGCACATTGCCGCTACCACTCCCATGTTGTGGGTGATCAAGATAATGGCCATGCCCAACCTGCTGCGCAGTTCCTTCAATAAATCCAATATCTGAGCCTGTATGGTCACGTCAAGCGCTGTGGTAGGTTCATCCGCAATCACTAATTGGGGATTACAAGCCAGCGCGATTGCAATCAGCACTCGCTGCTGCATCCCGCCTGAAAGTTGATGGGGATATTCTTTCAGTCTGGTTTCTGGAGAGGGGATATGAACCAACCGCAATAATTCCACCGCACGGTCCTGGGCCTCTTTTCTTGATACAGAAAAATGAGTGGTCAAAGCTTCCGTCAGCTGATTACCAATAGTATACACGGGATTAAGAGCGGACAGAGGGTTTTGAAATACCATGGAGATTTCTTTGCCACGGATTTTGGAAAGCTCCTTCTCCTTCATTTTTAACAGGTCTGCGTCGCAAAACAGTGCTGTTCCTTCTTCCACACGAGCATAGGTGGGGTCAATCAAGCCGGTAATAGCTCTGACGACGGTGCTTTTTCCGCAACCCGATTCTCCCACCAGTCCCAGCACTTCGCCTTTTTCCAAGTGAAATGAAACGCCATCTACCGCAGGAACAATCCGCTTTTTTGAATAATAATAGGTTCGCAGGTTATCTACTTCCAAAAGATAGTTCATAAAAAACCTCCTTGGACATCTGTGTGAGTAAAAACGCCCGATTCATTTTGTGATAAAGATGAATCGGGCGTCCAAGATATTACATTACTTTACGAGGTTGCTCGAATATCACCGGCACGGAAAGGCATAATCTGATTTTCACAATAGGTCAGATCCCACTGAAGTCCATCACGAATACCATACAGATCTTCCGCCTGGTATAGGTAGGTACCTGGGCAATAAGTATCAAATACCTCCATCAGTTTCCAGGCTGCCTGCTGCTGCTGCTGTAGGTCGGAGCTGTGGATCAGTGTATCTCCCGCCGCCAGAAATTCCTCAGTGGGAGTCCAGCAGCCCTGTGTAACAGGATTGGAACCAGGGCCAAAGAGCAGCCAGAGCGCACCCAAAGGATTATCGAATCTGGAAGCCGAAGACCATGCATGAATATAATCAAACTCCCAGCTGAAGCTATCTTCATACTCCACCTGCGCCTTGACACCGATTTCGCCCAGCATGCTGCAAATTGCTTGAGCAGCTTGATCTCCGTTGGTATAATAGCCCTGCTTGAACTGAATTTTGATCACTTCGTTGCCATCATAGCCGGATTCCTGAACCAACTGACGCGCCTTTTCCAAATCATATTCGATTCCAGGATAATCCTCCAGGTACAAATCGCCGTAGGATGTGAATTGATGACCATTTGGAACAGTAGCGTAATCGGTCCATAGACTGTCCACAAGCATTTGCCTGTTAATCGCAATAGTTACTGCCTGTCTGAATTTCTCGTTGGACATGATATTGTCTTTTTGTGTTTGAAATACATAGATGTGAATGTTTTTGATACCGGTTCCCACCACATTCAAACCGGGAGTCTGGTCCACTGTGTCGCGCATATCTGTGCCAACATCATTAATAATGTCAACTTCTCCGGTCATCAAGGCGGTTACCCGTGCAGAAGGCTCCGGATAAAGAATAAATTGTATTTCTCTTGCTTCCGGAGCTTCTCCCCAAAATCCGTCATACCTTTCCAGAACATATTTCTCAGGGGAGTAGCTGACCATTTTGTATGGGCCTGTCCCAATGGGAGCGGTAGCGAAAGCCTCGTCTCCAACTTCGGTGGTATAATCCTTTGGGATGATGCTTGCGCCCCAAATGGACCCCAGCCGATCCTCAAATGCGGCGTCTGGAGACGACAGATGGAATTGGAGCGTTAAATCGTCAATGATGTCCACCGATTCAAGAGTTTCATACAAAACCGAAATGGTACCGTCGCCATACCCATTTAGGATTCTATCAAAAGTAAATTTAACATCTTCAGCTGTACAAGCCTCCCCGTTGTGAAAAGTAACATTGGGTCTGAGTTTGATATTCAGCGTGGTATCATCCAGCCATTCCCAACTTTCCGCCAATTGGCCAGTAATATTGCCTTCTTTGTCTGTAAAAAGCAGGGTGTCAAACATATTATAAAACACTTTAATACTGGCAATGCCAATACCATAGTTGGGGTCCAGTGTTGTAGGAAAAGCCGCCAGGCCGATTTTCAGCGTATCCAGCTGTGCTGGTTCAGCAGTTCCTGTCGATGAACCATCCGACGCAGGGGCCGACTGTGAGGAAGCAGAAGTGCTTCCACAAGAAGACAGCAGCATGACCACTGATATCAGAAACGCTAACCATTTCTTCTTTTTCATGACAAAGCTCCTTTCTCATCTCTCGGCTCTTATTGAAGATTTTTAAACATTAATTAAAAATCTCTTAGTACAATATTAGGTTATCACACAATTGTTGTAAAATTAATCTATTATTTAGATAAAAGCTGATATTATTTTATATATAATATACATAACAAGCTTTATTTTTGTACATATATTGAGTAAACATTAAATATATTTTGCGCATTTCCAAATTCCCTTATTGAAAAAAAACGTAAAATTTGCTTTAATTAAAATAGATTTATTTTTGACAACATGGTTTTCCAGAATGACAAAAGGGATGTGAGTTTCTTGCCAAAATCATCTCGAGCAACATTAGCGCAAGTTGCACAATTGGCAGGGGTTTCCCAAGCGGCAGCTTCGCTGATTCTAAAAGGGGATTCCAAGGTGTCTTTCGCTGAAAGTACTGTTGCCAGAGTTTGTGCGGCGGCAAAATATCTTGGCTATATCACGGAGGAAAGTACCGCCACCCCCGGGGGGATTTTTGAAAAAAAAGTCCTGGCCATCATTACTCCTTCTATTGCAAGTTACAGCTATTACAGTACGATCATTCAAGCAATTGACCAGGCGGCCAATTCCAAAGGCTTCGATACCTTATGTTTTCAGAGCTATTATGAAGAAGCACGGGAGATGCGTTGCATTTCCTATCTGTTGCACAGTGATATTGCAGGAGTTATTTTCACTTTTACACCCCATAATTTGGAATGGATTGTACAAATTTCCAATCAATTACCCGTTGTGATTTTTGGCAATAACGATCTTGATGTGCCGCTGGATATTGTCAAAACCGATAATTATGGCGCCGGCGTGATGCTTGCTGAGCATATCATTGATCTGGGACATCGGCGGGTTGCCTATTTACACTCTAAATCTGATCGGTGGGGATACCCTAGTTCGATTCGGAAAGAAGGCGTCATAGATACCTTTCGCCGTAAATGTCCTTCGGCGGAATTATTTGTCACTGAAAGGGAATGGAAAGGCGAGCTGGAATTAGGAATGTATGGTTTGAGCATCAAAAGCGGTTATGAAATGACTTTGGAATGTTTAAACGGTCCCCGTGATGTAACCGCTATAATCGCAAACAGTGATGCAGCCGCATACGGTGTTTTACAAGCTATCCATGAAAAGGGATATTCTGTTCCGGCGGATTATAGCGTTTGCGGTGTAGACAACCTGATTCAATCCTCCCAACCAGGAATAGATTTAACGACAATAGAACACCATATATGGGAAAAAGGACTGTTGGCTTTTCGTATGCTTTACCGGCAAATTTGCGGTGCCAACTATTCTGAACCTACGGGCATTACAACTACAGAATTTACAAATGAGCTGATTGTTAGGGGGTCTACTGGGCCGCCTGGAAGATAAGAATGGGGAATGGATTTATGACGCAAAGAGGGAAGGTTACTTTGACCCAAATCGCGCAAATTTCCGGTGTATCAAAGGCCACTGTCTCTTTGATCCTAAACGGCAATAAGGAAAACGCGTTTGCGCCTGATACCGTAAAAAAGGTGTTGGAAACCGCGTCGGTACTAGGTTATCGAAAAAATAAAGAACAACTGTTTGAAAACAAAGAAATTTGGATTCTGGCAGAAGCTCTTTATCGGGAAGAACAATTAAGACTTTTTCAGTCTTTACAAATAATGGCGCAAAAGCGAGCTTGCCCCATGCTCCTATATATCACCTCTTTCTCACCCCAGCGTGAGCAATGGTTTTGGGACCATATCAATCCGAAAAATGTATTGGGTGTCATTTGTCTGATGCCGCCTCGAAAAATCGATTCAGCACGGAACATCGCAGAGAAAATTCCTATCGTTACCCTCGTTTCTCAAAAGAATCATCCCATTGGCGATCAAGTGCTCATCAATTATTCTCAATCTGGAGCAATGCTGGCACACTATTTAATTGCGCAAGGGCACCGTTGTATCGGATGGATAGGCTTGCGCTCATCCAAGCCCGTCTACGCCGCCTTTTCAGAACTTTTTTCTCAAACGGGAAAAGACTCCTTGGTATTGAATGAGTTTTTAGAAGATGATTATATTTCTTCCAGGGAGCTGTGGCAATGGAGTACGCAGATAGCAGCTAAAATGCAATCCAGAGGGACAACAGCTATCATCTGTTCATCCACTGTGATTGCCTATGGTGTTATAGATTATTTGAAGAGCAGGAAAGTAGCCATACCTGAACAATGCGCTGTACTTACCTTCGGTGATCCTCAGCTTCAGCGATTCTCTGTTCCCATTACGATTGTTGACCAACATGAAGATCTAGCCGCAAAGACCCTTTTCGAACTATTGATGGATCGATCCGCAGCCGTGTATCACCGTATTCCTGCCGGCGTTTCTACTGTGGAGTATGTTTGTGATTTTACTGAAGAAAATCTCTTCCCTTTGATTGACGAGGCGGAATGAGGAAGCTGTCGCGGGCCTCGAGACCGGTTAAGAAATATGCAATTATTCTCGCATATGCGAAGGCGGTATCCAGAATAAGATTCGTTGATAAAGTTATGACCTCCCCGGCTTAGCCGGGGGCTTGTGTAAGTCCTAGAAGAACATCGTACCGGCAAGTCTCTTAAGAGGCACTGAAAAAATGCCACTTGCCCAACAGCCTGTAAGTGGGCACTGTTTATCTAAGATCAACTTTCTGACAATAGTAAAGTTGTCGATCTCTTTTCGCTTCTCTTGATGCTTGAAACTAAAGCTTTTTTACTCTCCCCAGCAGAGTTAGGGTTCTCATTTCGCTAAAGTATACAAAAGAAATTCGGACTGAGACTGGATATTCTCGACCCGGATTTTCAACTTATGTAGGAAGAACATGATATCCGTAGACATCCCTTTGAGGTCTAATGCCATGGCAGGAAGAGACATTCCTCTGTCGTAGATGGGATGCCCTGTTTCCTGACTTTAGAGAGACGATATATCGCCAAAGGAAGTATAATAAGCCACATGGCGTCAAACAAAAATTCACCCATGCTTAAAGATCAGCTATCTTAATAGACTTTTAAGGGAGATAGCCGAATGATTTAAGAGTGGTAGGTTAGGTATACTGATGATAAAAGATCCAGTATCAAAAGGTAAGAGCACACATGCAATTAGGCAAGAACTTGACATGCGAAGAATATTATTTGAAAGTGGATTTTCGAAGGCTTCAAAACTGCCCCCCCAAGCTGTAAAGGTTTGCCATGTAAGAGCGACACAGATAAAGAGCAAAGTTAGAGTGGTTAGTGCGGTATTGTAATCCTGGTCGCAGTTTTGTGTATCTGGAAAATCTGAACCGCCAAACTATTGCCTAGTGCAAGTTTGTGGGTTTTAAGTCCCACGGAACAACCTACGAAGTTTCGATACAGCGTTGGTACGGAAACCTTACTGCCTTTGTTGTAGCAAGAAACCAGAGATTCTACCGCTGAGAGATAAAAGTTGTGACCAAAGATGACCTGGTAAGTTTTGATGGAATCTGATATGGTGTGATACTATTTCACAGAGCCTGAAAGCCAAAAGGGGTCAAGGATTTTGTGCAAATTGATTTGTAATCTCTGGCCTGAACAATGAAGTCTGCCAGCAATAGAGGTGTTCTCTAGGGGAGACTCCAGGTATTTCATGTTCATATACTTCTTGTTGCCCCACTGGGTACCAGCCACATGGCGGAGCCGGGCACAGACCAGCATCAGTGCCGAGTTGCCGTCCGGGAAGCTGCCAACCACACGGGTCCGGCGGCGGATCTCCCGGTTCAGCCGTTCAATGACATTGTTAGTACGGATACGGGTCCAGTGCTCACTGGGAAAATCGCAGTAAGTCAGGGTTTCCTCAATGCCATTCTCCACCTTCTTGGCGGCCTCTTTCAGTTTCATGGAGCGCATTTCCTCCACCACAGCTTTAGCCTTTTCACGTGCAGCTTTCTTGCTCTCCTGAGCGTGGATCGCCTTGAGCATTTTAGCTACCAGCTTCACCTTGGAGCGAGGCGTGACTGAGAACACATTGCGGTAAAAGTGGACAGTACACCGCTGGTATCTGGCCTCAGGAAACACTTCGCCTACAGCCTCCAGCATACCAAGGCATTTGTCACCAACCACCAGTTTAACCCCGTCTAGGCCACGGCCACGCAGCCACTGGAAGAAGCTGACCCAACTGGCTTTGTCCTCTTTCATACCCTCAGCGGCACCTAAAACCTCACGGTATCCGTCCTCATTGACCGCAATCGCTACCAGAATAGCTACATTTTCAAACTCTCCGCCCCAGTTGCGGCGCAGGTAGATCCCATCCACATAGACATACGGATAGCGTCCGCCCTGCAGAGGACGGTTCCGCCAATCCTCAATATGGACATACGCTTTTTTGCTCAGCTCACTGATGGTGGAGGGAGAGACCTTGCTGCCCCAGAGGGCCTCGGTGATGTCCTCCACACGCCGGACGGATACGCCGGCCAGGTACATCTCAATGAGAGCCTCTTCCACACTGCTCTCCCGGCGGCGATACCGTTCAATGATGGCAGTATCAAAGGAGATTCCCTTGAGCTTAGGCACCTTGAGAGTGACATCCCCGGAAGTGGTGGTGAGGTTGCGGTTATAGTGGCCGCTCCGGTAGCCCTGGCGCTGCTCGTTGCGCTCGTACCGGGCCGCTTGGGTCAATTTCTCTGCCTCGGCCTCCAGCAACTCGTTGAGCGTTTCCTCTACGCTGCCTCGCACCAGCTCCTTGAGCTGCCCCTTGATTACTTCCTCGTTTAGCTGTACAATCTTCTCGGACATGGTTTGCTGTCTCCTTTTAAATGGTGTGTCGCAACTTCATCCTACCAGAGATCTGCAAACCATGTCTCTTTATTTTTACGAAACATATTCCGCCTTAGCATTGACGGAAACGAACATTTGTTCTATACTGAACTCAGGCGAAAGCCTGAATCTGCAGCTTTCCGGTGAGGTTCACACCCTGTGTGACCTCAGACATTCATGGACCCCGTAGGGCAAAATTGATCCCGTTACGATGGGAATTTTCATGAACGTCCACAGTATTTGGCGCTGTGCCGGCAGCGCAGGTGTGCGCTTTTCCGCGGAAAGCGGAAAGGATGCATATGGATTACGTTTCAATTGAATATAACGGGAAGCATTTATCAGTGCCAAAGGAGGTCGCAGACTTTCTCAGCCAGGACCGAAAGAGGCAGCAGGCACAGGAGCGACAGGACAGAAGGCATCTTAGTAAAAGTGATTTTGAAACGGTGCTGTCCTGGCACACCACCTATGATTCCTCAGAGGATCTGGTCTTGAGAAACCTCCGTCTTGAAAATCTGCGAAAGGCAGTTTCAGCATTAAGCGATGAGGAGCAGCAGCTGATCTCATTGCGGTATGACCAGGAACTGACCATGGAAGCGATAGGTAAAATCCTTGGTGTTTCCAAAATGGCTGTCTCAAAGCGACTGAAAAAGCTTCACAACCAGCTGAAGGGCTCTGTCCAGTAACAGAGCCCTTTGGCTTTTTTATTTTCTGGTTTACAAACTCCTTTTTCGTGTCCTGATAGATGAGGGGAATATGAAACCACCGGTTTCCCTCAATTCGAAAGAAAGGAGTTACCCATGAAAAAACGCCTACAATATGTGGATGGCGAAACACTGGCAAATACCATCCTGCCGCCCATCCGATTTGTGATCCATGAGCTGTTACCCCAGGGACTTCATGTGCTGGCCGGTGCGCCCAAGGTGGGAAAATCATGGCTGTCCCTCTGGATCTGTCTTTGTGTGACTCAGGGAGAAAAGCTCTGGGACTTCCCCACGCAGAAGGGCTCCGTTCTCTATCTTTGTCTGGAGGACAGCTACGCCCGGATCCAAAACCGTCTGCTGGACCTGACGGACGATGCTCCAGGGAACCTCTTTTTCTCCATCCTGTCTGAAAAACTCCATGAGGGTTTGGAAGAACAGCTGGAATCCTTCCTGGCAGAACATCCGGATACCGTGCTGGTAGTCATCGACACCCTCCAGCGTGTCCGCAATCCCATGAAAGACTCAAACCCTTACGCCAGCGACTATCGAGATCTGGGAGTTCTCAAGCAGTTGGCTGACCGCCATGGAATTGCTCTGCTGCTCATCCATCATCTGAGAAAGATGAACGACGACGACCCCATGAACATGATCTCCGGCACTACCGGCATCAGCGGCGCCACAGACGGGAACTTTGTACTCCGCAAGGACAAGCGCAGCACCGGCACCGCAACCCTCTTCTGCACAGGCAGAGACATCCCCTACCGGGAGCTGTCCCTGGCATTCGATGAAGACACCCACCGCTGGGAACTGCGGGAGGACAGCCAGGAACCGCTGCCGGAGCAGAAAACTGATCCCCTCATTGAGGATCTTCTCTCTTTTCTGAAACAGCATGGTGACTTCACTGGAACCGCCACTGAGCTAGCGACATCCATAGCCGATTTGTCCGGAGAAACGATCCAGCCCAATGTGCTGATAAAAAAGCTGATCCGCCGGCAGCAGGAACTGTCTCAGCTGGGAATCAGGCTCTCCAGCCGCCGCACTCACACCCGCCGGGAACTGTCTCTGACCATGGTTCGCGTCGGCTGCGTCAGCAATGACGGTAAAACAGATAGTTTACCAGTATCAGATTTCCCGTCGCAGCCGTCACAGCTGTCGCAAACAAACCAACAGGAGGTATCACAATGAAAGATTTTCATACCGCGCATAACCAGTTTCTCAAATCCCTGATTCAGCAGTCCCGGCAGGAGACACTCCAATATGTCAAAAACGGGATGGAAGAACAGCTGGGCAGTGCATCCCCCGATGAACAGACCCTGTGGCGTTATCTGCGAAATCCACAGCGCCATACCTCCCTCACCTCCTCCCAACAGCTGGTCGCCATGGATTTGCTGCTGGAATGGACGGAAATCAATTTCCGCACTTGCTGCGATCTGCTACGCTATCAGATGCTCCGGCAAAACGGTGTTGTTGATTCGGTGGAGGAGTTTCTCCAGCTGCTGCAAAAAGAAGCGGAATAGCCGCGGTACCAGGAGCCGAGATTTCCCTCCTTTGAGGAGGGAGCCAGCATCGCGTTTGTCTGGACGCCGCCACAGCCGCCGCCCCGCCAAACACCCTTTCCGGGCGGAAGCCCGGACCCACTTTGGAAAGGAGGAAAACACCATCAAAGACACAACCTTCAGCATCCGGGTCTCCACAAAGGATCTGGAGACTATCCGGGAGAAAGCAAAGCTGGCCCGTCTTTCCCAGAGCGACTATGTCACTCGCTGCTGTCTGGGCAGGCAGGTGGTTGTGGTGGAGGACCTGAAAGAGGTGCACCGTCAGCTCCGGGCTATCGGAACCAATCTCAACCGTCTGACTGCCCTGGACAATATGGGAAAGATCCAAACCGTGTACCTGGATCAGACCGTCGATGAGCTGGCAAAAGTGAGTACCGCTCTCCGGGAAATCCAGGAGCGTGGGAGGTGGAGAAAATAGCCATTGTTCATTTCGTCAACTCGCCCAAGGGACAGAACCGCAGCGGTATGGCAGCAGTCATGCGCTATGCAGCCCAGGAACAAAAGACTCTGTGGCAAGGTCAGTCTCTGATCTCCGGTGTGAACTGTCAAGCCAAAAGTGCCTATGATGACTTCCTCAGCACCAAGCTGCTCCACCACAAGGAATCCGGTCGGCTGTATTATCATCTGGTGCAGTCCTTCCCAAAAGAAGCACTGGTGGATCCTGTCACTGCTCACCAGGCAGCGGTCCGACTGGCAGGATTCTTTCAGGACTGGGAAGTGCTTGTTTGCACCCATGTGGATCGGGAGCATATCCACTCCCACCTCATCATCAACAGCGTCAGCATGGAAGAAGGGCGAAAGCTCCATGTATCACAAAGAGAGCTGGAAAATCTCCGCTGTCAGAACGACCTCATCTGCAAAGAGCTGAACCTGCCAATGTTTGAGGAAAGCGAACACACACGCTCCTCCGCTCTCTCCGGTGGGGAGTATCACGCCGCCGCCCGGGGAGAGAGCTGGAAGTTCCAGTTGATGAATGCCATTGACCGGTGTATGACCAGAGCCGCAACCCGGAAGGAGTTTCTCTCGCTGATGGAAGACCAGGGCTATCAGGTAAGATGGAGCGACAGCCGGACAAGCATCACCTACACCACACCCCAGGGGAAGAAGTGCCGGGACAACCGGCTGCATGAACCCAAGTATCTGAAAGGAGCGATGGAACTTGAATTCACCATACGAGCAGCGATACTCACTGGACGAACTCAAAGAGCGAAATTCCCTTCCGCCGAAGAACCAGCGTCCGGAGAATCCGACATCGAATACTCCAGTGCAGCCCATTGTGATTCAGTGCTGTCTGCCCAAAGAGATGGAGCAAATGCGTCAGAGCCTTCGCAGTCTGGAGCGGAATGTGGAACGACAGACCGAACTGCTGAGTCTTCTCTGGGATCAGATCCGCTCCTCCGGGACGTCCTCTCAGCTGTACACCATCAACCAGACGTTGACGGAAATGGACAAATCCCTGCAGCAGATACAATGGATGGTACGACAGGCTGGGAACCGGAACGAGAGGCGTTTCTCTCTTCCCTCACTGACATTCCCGCATCTGGAATGGAGTCCGGTCTACGGTCTGATTCTGATATCGGCGGCAGCCTTGCTGGCGATCTTGTTCACTTGGGTCGTTCTTTGGAAATGACCCAGCAGTCCAACGCAGATACTCCCTCCGGTCATCCTCACACCGACCGGAAGCTCCGAAAAAAGCAGCGGGAGAAAAAGAGGGCGCTGGGGCAGAAAGGAGAGGAGGGGATCACATGGCAGCCGAAGCTGTGACGATGAGTTTAGAAGGGTACAAAATGGTGAAAAATAAAGTCACAACGATATGCCAGGGGTGATAGATGGTTGAAAATCCGTGTCAGGGATGACAGCAAGATCGTGGAAGTGTGGCTGACCCGGGAGGAAAAAGAGGACGAAGCTCTGCGGGAAAGTTTGAAGCCGCTGTATCAGCAGTACAAGGAGCAGAAATATCTGGTGAGCGTGTTCCTGTCGGGGGAGGAAGATTTGTACCCCCTGACGCTGGACCTGCTGCGGAGCAACCGCAGGCAGAGCGCTCGGCGGGAACTGGAAGGGGGAGAGGAAATGGAATCGGTGGCGCTGGGATTTTAGCGGTGTGCGGAGGGGAGAGCGGGGATTTTCCATCGGTTTCCCCTGCCTTGGCCCTTGCTTTTGGGGAGGAGATACGGTACAATGTTATCTGTAAATATGGAATTGAGTTTGAATCTATATGGATAGAAAGGAGCGGGACCATGGAGAAAAGCCGAAAGAAACCGGACCACGCCCCGGGGAGAGGTGAGGGCGGATGATAGAACGGTTTGATATTGCCGGTTACTGCCGTATCTCGGTGGATGAGGAACTGGACCGGGACAACACCTCCATCGAAAACCAGAAAGCCATCATCTCGGATTTTGTCAAACGTCAGTTTCCCGACAGCACCCTCACCTTTTATGAGGACAGGGACCGGTCCGGCTACACCTTCGAGCAGCGGGAAGGGTATCAGACCATGCGCCGGGAGCTGATGGCCCACCAAAAGGACATCCTCATCGTCAAGGACTTCTCCCGTTTTTCCCGGCGGAACAGCCGGGGACTGGTGGAGCTGGAGGACCTGCGGGACGCCGGTGTGCGGATCATTTCTATCGGGGACAACATCGATTTCCCGGGTGGCGACGATTGGCTGAAGATTCAGTTTCAGTTTCTCATCAACGAAATGCCGGTCACCGACACCAGCAAAAAGGTCCGTTCGGTGGTCCGCCGCCGCCAGCAGGACGGCCAGTGGATCTGCGCTGCCCCCTATGGTTACATCATCAACAGCAAGCAGCAGTTTGAGGTGGTGCCCACCGAGGCAGAGGTGGTGCGGGAAATTTTCCGCCTCTATAACGACGAGGGTTGGGGCTATAAAAAAATCGCCAACCATCTTACCGCCCAGGGCATACCCACCCCCCGGATGTCCGAGCGGATGCGCAAGGAGGCGGTGGGGGAGGAGTGCCGACGGGAGGCGAAGTCCGCCTGGGCCATCGTCACGGTCCAGGGGATTCTGGACAACGATTTTTACATTGGTACTCTCCGTCAGGGGAAGTACACTCGGGCCAAAATCAACGGCAAGGACATACGCCGGGATGAGATGGAGCAGATCGTCATTGAAAACCACCATCAGCCCATTATCGACTACCGCACCTTCGCGGTGACCCGGGCCCTGCGGGAGCAGCGGACCCGTTCCAACTACCGGGGCACCAAGGTCAACGACAATGTCTATTCCGGCTTTCTGGAGTGCGGGGACTGCGGCGCTCCCATGTTCGCCATGAGCCGCCGGGACCTGAAGCCCGCCTATACCTGCGGCACCTACCACCGCCAGGGCCGGGCCGGATGCACCAGCCACCACATCCGGGTGGATAAGCTGGACGAGATCGTCAAGGGCTATGTGGCCCTGGTGCGGGAGAATTCCGCCGCCATGGTGGAGCGCCTCAACGCCGACCTTGCCCGGGAGGAGGAGGACGTGGCGGAGACGGAGCGGAGCGCCGCCAATCTGGAGGAGGTGCTGGCGGACCTCCAGGAGGAGCTGAAGGCCACCAAGCGGCAGCGGGTGCGGGACATCATGAAGCACCCGGACCAGGAGGCCATCCTGGAGGAGACCTACGACGAGCTGGAAAGCGACCTGACCCGGCGGATGGAGGGAATCCGCCGCCAGCTGCAAATGGCGGTGGACAAACGCAACACCATCCTCCAGGTAAACCGCACCGCCAAAACCGCCCTGGAGGTCTTCGACGACATCCTCCGCAAGGAAAAGCTGGACCGGAAGGACCTGCAGCTGGTCATCGAGAAAATCAGGGTGTACGAGGACCATATCGAGGTGCAGCTGAAGGGGGACATCGACAGCCTCCTCAAATGCGGCAGACTGCCGGAGAAAGAAAGAGAAACCACGGTAAATTTTAAGTCTGACATGGCAAACAGCTTACCGACGGCCAGCTCACCACTATCCAGTCCTTCAAAAAGCGGGCAGACAAGGCCGGCCATGTCAATGCAATCAGTCACGATCAGGCAGCACAGATAGTTGAAATATGATTTCCAGGACCTGCCATGGAGAAAAAGATACATAACTTTTTCCATTCTGCGCA
Organism: Angelakisella massiliensis; assembly: GCF_900104675.1. Lineage (GTDB taxonomy): Bacteria > Bacillota > Clostridia > Oscillospirales > Ruminococcaceae > Angelakisella > Angelakisella massiliensis. Next base: position 2,041,733 of record NZ_LT629945.1, read on the forward strand.
CAATACAGCTAAAAGAAAAAAACGGCAACCCGTTTTAATAGAAGGAGGATTTTTTCATGAAGGCGACAGGGATTGTGCGGCGGATTGATGATTTGGGCAGAGTCGTGATCCCCAAGGAGATTCGCAGAACGATGCGTATCCGTGAGGGAGATCCGCTGGAGATTTTTACTGATAATGACGGCGAGGTTATTTTTAAGAAGTATTCCCCCATCGGCGAGCTGGGTAACTTCGCGTCCGCCTACGCCGATGTATTGTATAAAACCTCTGGTTTTCCGGTGCTGGTCTGTGATCGGGACCATGTGGTGGCTGCGGCAGGGGTATCAAAAAAAGAAATACTTGAGCGGCGCATCTCCACTTCTCTGGAGGATATGATTGAGAACCGCAAAAGCTACAACGCCGGAAACGGAGAAAAGAAATTACAGCCGGTGGAGGGTGTGGACCATTACTGCCTGGCCCAGAGCCCCATTATCGCGGCTGGAGATGTTTGCGGCAGTATTCTGTTCCTGGCAAACGGTACCAGTGATGACGCCCGGGAGGTGGAAGTGAAGCTGATCCAGGCAGCGGCAGCCTTTCTGGGCAAGCAGATGGAAGAATGATGCCTGATGTTCTGCTAAAAAGATAAATACAGCTTTTACAGGCGATTTGTTCCATTTCATGTTCAAACCGGAAACTGGTTTTATCTTTTCAAAAAGGTTGGAAAAAATTTTGGTGCAAAGAAAAACTCCCGGGAAACGATGTTCGTCCTCGTTCCCGGGAGTTTTTATGATGGTCCTATTTTACGTTATCCATTGCCCTTTTTCAGATGTGTCATCAGGACGCTGGCGATATTCTCACAAGAGGCCTGTATCGTTACCGCCCCAATTTCCTGAGCGACCCCGGGCATTCCGTACACCACACAGGAATCTTTATCCTGTCCGATGGTGTAAGCGCCTGCTTTTCGCATTTCCAGCAGTCCGCTGGCGCCATCCCGTCCCATGCCAGTCATAATAATGCCTACCATGTGACACTTGACTGCTGAAGCCATGGAAGAAAACAGTACATCCACCGAAGGACGATGTCCGCTGACCTTTTCTCCCGGCAGGCAGGAAACAGTATACCGGTTGCCGATACGCACCACCCGGGTTTGATAATCCGCCGGAGCGATCAGAGCCAAACCCCGGTGAATCTCATCCCCATGAACCGCTTCACGCACCTCCATCTGGCACAGGCGATTGAGGCGTTGGGCGTACATTTGGGTGAAGCCAACAGGCATATGCTGAACAATCACCATGCCGGGAATATCTGCCGGCAAACGCTTCAGCACCTCCAGCGTGGCTTCTGTACCTCCGGTAGAGGCGCCTAATCCGATAATGGTATCGTTGAGGAAGCTGCCGGGGATGTTTCCCAGCAGGGGAGAAGCCGCTGGTTGAGGAGTATGGGCAGCAGGGCTGGGGGGAGTGGTGCTGCGGACAACGGGACTGCGAACCTTGGCGCAGGAGGCGATGGTAATTTTTTGAGCCAGAGAATGGATGAAAGAAGAAACGCTTTCGGTTCCGTCCGGCTTGCGGACAAAGTCCACCGCTCCAGCTGCCAGAGCGTCAAACACCCGAAGATTCAGGGAGGATACCAAGATCACCGGAAGGGGATGGGAGGGCAAAAACTGTTTGAGAAAATCAATTCCGCTGGTACCCGGCATCTCCACATCCATGGTAACGACATCAGGCGAAAAACGAAGAATTTTATTTTTTGCGTCCAAAGCATTGATAGCAGTTCCTATCACCTGAATATTGGGATGAGACGCCAGTCCCTTGGTAATCAGGTTCCGGGCTACGGCGGAGTCATCCACCACCAGAACGCGGATGGGATTTGAAGTGGAAAACATCAGGGTATCCTCCTTTTGGAATCAGGGATAGCAGTGCTGCTTTTGAAGCAGATAGAATGAACCGCGATCTCCTGAAATACCGATCTGTGTTGGTACTGGGAAAAATGCGGTACCTGATCAAGGCAAGGGAAGATGGAGGGAAGAAATCCTTGTTTCCTTCCAAACCTTTCAGCGCTTCATGGATATCCCTGTTATTTTTTTTGATAAACTGAAGGAGCCACCAGACGGAACAACGGATTGTGTCCCAGAGACTCCGAATGGCTGATGAACAAATATCCATTGGGGTTGAGTGCGTTGCAGAAGCGGGAAACCAGAGCATCCCTGGTTTCCTGATTAAAATAGATCATCACGTTGCGGCAGAAAATAACATCAAATTTTAATTTGAACTTAATGGGATCCATCAGGTTGAAGGAACGGAAAATAACATTTTTACGGATCACCGGAGCAACCGTATAGAGAGTGGAATCTACCTGTTTTACAAAATATTGTTTCAGCCATTGCTGGGGCATATCCGCAGGGAGCTGATAAACTCCGGCCTGGGCTTTGGCCAGGGCCTGCTGGGAAATGTCAGTAGCCAGAACCCGGGTATCCCACAGGGAGGCTTGGCTTCCAAAAAAATCCTTCAAATAGATGGACAGGGTATATGGCTCTTCACCGCTGGAGCATCCGGCGCTCCAAATGGACAGTGTATGATCTTTTTGATGCTTCTTGACCAGCTCCGGCAGGATATGGGACTGGAAAAAGGTAAAATGATCCTTTTCCCGAAGAAAATAGGTATAATTGGTTGTCAGCTTGTTGAGAACCAATTCCAGATCCGCAGGATCGCGGGTGGTGAACAGACGATCCAGAAAAGGATCCAGCTTGGTATAGCCTTTTTGTTTGAGAGCATGGGAAAGGCGGCCGGTGATCAAAGTCCTCTTTTTGCTCAGATCGATGCCATAGTTTTTTTGGATAAAGTCCACCAGTCGTTGGAAATCTGCATCAGAGACAGTCAAATCATTGAAAAAATCCATGGTTTTCAGCCCTTTCCTCTTTAAGGCTGCCGCAGCAGTTGAGCGCAGTCCAACAACAGCATGGTCTGCTCATCCGACAGTGAGCACATGCCGGATACCAGCCCGTTGAGGGTTTTGGAAGGACTGGGAAGAATAGTGGAAGGATCCAGCTCAATGATTCTTTCCACGCTGTCTACCAGCAGGCCCAGGATATTGTCCTCGATGTTCAAAGTGACAATGCAGTCATTTTCCGTTTTTTCACCGCCCAGCATGGAGCGGACATCAATAATGGGAATGATCTGTCCCCGCAGATTGATGATTCCCCGGATATAAGAGGGGACCAAAGGCAGTGTGGTGAAGGAATAGCCATTGATGATCTCCAGAGTATATTTCACCTGCACGCCGAAAAGAAGCTGATTGGATGTGAACAAAAGATATTTCTCTTTTCTTTCCGCATCTTCCAATTCAGATGGGACGGTCAAAGCGCCTTCTTCTGCTTCCACCAGATAATGCTCTTCCATATTTTAAATGCCTCCTGTCTGTTCCAGAGCGGACAAGTAAAAATTGCCCACATCCAGGATGATGCTGATGTTTCCGTCTCCCAGAATGGTGCAGCCGGCGATACCCCGCTGCTTGATGTTAAAGCTGTTGAGATAGGCGGGCAGAGGCTTGACCACAACCTGCTGTTCTCCCAGCAACTCGTCCACAAACAGACAATAAGAGCTTTCTCCGGCCTCCAGCCAGATGAGAATACCATCCTCAATGTTGGAACGACCGCCTTCGATTTGATACAATTCATTCATTCTTATTACCGGGTAGAAGCTGCCCATTCTCTTGAACAGTTCTCCTCCCGCGGCATCATGGGTCAGATCGGCGCTGGTTACCTTGAAGGACTGGCGGATGTTATGGATGGGAATGGTAAAGGTGGAAGGACCTACCGATACCTCCATACCATTCATAATAGCCATGGTCAGAGGGATTTTCAGGGTGGTGGTCATCCCTTTTCCAGGTTCGCTGGAAATGGTCACCGTTCCGCCGATATCCTCTACATTTTTCTTCACCACATCCATGCCCACACCACGGCCGGAAAACTCTGTTACCTCTGTGTTGGTGGAAAAGCCGGGAGCAAGAAGGAAGTTGAGGATATCCTTGTGGGAATATTCCCTGTCGGGCGAAGCAAGCCCCTGACGGATGGCTTTGTTGAGGGTCTTTTCATAATTTACCCCCTGTCCGTCATCCTTGACCTCAATGATCACTTCGCTGCCGGTATGGCGGGCGGAAAGAATGATTTCGCCCACAGGATCCTTTCCGGCGGCGATCCGCTCTTCAGCGGTGCACTCGATACCGTGGTCCATGGAATTGCGGACAATATGCATGATAGGATCGCCGATGCTGTCCACAATGGTTTTATCTACCTCAGTGTCCTCGCCCACCAGGGTCAAACGAGCCTGCTTGTTGAGCTTTTTGCACATGTCTCTTACAATACGGTTCATCTTTTGGAAAGTGCCGGAAACGGGCACCATCCGCAGAGACATGGACACGTCCTGCAGCTCATCGGTCAGCTTGCGCAGCTGTCTGGTGGATTTGGTGAAAGCATCCAGCTTCAGTCCTTTCAGATCAGGGGAAGAGGTGATCATGGATTCGGTAATCACGATCTCTCCCACTACAGCAGCCAGATGGTCCAGCTTACTGAGATTGACGCTGATCAAGCTTTCCTTGTGGTGGCTGACGCCTTCGGTCTTGGCGGCAGCGGCCGGTACAGGAGCAGCAGGCGGGGCCTTTTCGATTTGAGGAGTTTCCGCAGCAGCGGATACAGGCTGTGCCGCGGGAACTGGCGCAGCAGCAACAGCAGCGGGAGTGGGGGCAGGAGCAGGAGCGGGGGCGGGAGCAGGCTGGTCAATGGCCTGATAGGTGCGTACTGCTCCGGCGCCGGTGACTGCGTGAATGGCATTGTCCCGGTCCGTCTGATTACGGAAGCAGAGGAGAAAACCGGATTCCGCAATCTGGGCTGCGGTAGCAGAGTTATGCTCCACATCCGCGGGCTCAAAGGAAAAATCAGATTCACCGCAGATTTCCTGAATGGAAGTCACCAGCATCAGGGCCCGCAAATTTTCCATTCCGCAGCCTTCGTCGAAAAATACCTGCAGGCAATAGGGGAATCCCGGCTCGGACGAAACGGCCCCCTGGGAGGCCCCGGAGGAGGCGGACTTGTCAGGAGAAGCATTTGGTGAAATTTGCTCAATAAAGCTATTAATCTTTTGCTGTAAGCTGTCGATATTTTGTGTTAGAGGTTGTCCATTTTCGATTTGTTCCATCTGGGAACGGAAGAAGTCAATGGTCTGAAACAACAGATCAAACAGTTCCGGACGCAGTGCCTCGGGAACGACGGAGATGGATTTTTCCCGAATAATGGCAAACATATCCTCCGCCCGGTGCGCGATGGTCATCAGTGAGTTGAATTCCATCATGGCCGCGGAACCTTTGATGGTGTGCATAATGCGGAAGATGGTATTGATATCCTCGTCGGAAAATGTGTCCTCTTGCTCAGCGGCAAGTACGATGCTGTCCAATTGTTCCAGCAGACCGTTGGTTTCATACAGAAATGCTTCCAGAATGCTGTCGTTACCTGTATCCATAAGCAGAATCCTTCCTTTTAACATAACTTCTGCTTATTTATCGGCTCATTTTCTTAAAAAATAAGACCGGGCTGAAGCAAATGTGAAGCTGCTGTCTGTGGCAAAGGGAAAACAGATGAAGAGGATAGATCAGATCAAAAACAGGAAAGCAAGGGTGATACCATGGCAAACCTGATGGGAGTGACAAATCCGGTTCCCAATTATGATGGAGCCAATAATAATCGTGTTGCATCCGCAACAGTCAAACCGACGGATACCACGGTGCAAAATATACCGGATGCCACTCAGGTAGGGCGCAGCGATGCTAGGACGGAGGCAAACGGTGCTAAAAACACATTGCAGCCCGGCGTACATCGTTACGATTCCAATCTGCAATTTTATCTTCAGGTGCTGCGGGAGGCTCCTGATGTTCAGGAGGAGATGGCCCGTGCCATCAATGGGCTGCGGGGACAGATTTCCGCGCCGGGATTGTCGGAGGGAATTGCCCAGGAAATGGCCGGGTTCCTTCAAATGCTCCATCTGGATGCCGATGGATTCCGCAAGTTTTTTCTGCGGCAGATGGAAGCCGGCAATCGCTTTTCCGGTCCGCTGCTTTCTTTGCTGCGGCAGGAGTATCAAAAAATGTCCGGGGAAAATGTGCATCGGGCCATACTCCTTTTTCTCAAACGATACAGCGATTTTTCCTCCAGTGAGCATATTGCGAATAATCTTTCGATGCTGCTCAAGCAGCTTTGTGAGCATATGCCTAAAAGCTGGGCCGGACGTCTGGTGGAGATGTCTGCCCAATTGGAAAACGGTCTGAAAGCGGGCAGCCGGGAAGAGAATCTGAAGCTGCTTCAGAGCAAGATCATGCCTTATCTGGCAGCTTATGTGGAACGGACCCACGATATGGGTACGGCCAGAAAGCTCATCAGCCTTTTGATGCTCAATGTCACCCGATATGAAAATGGTGACGAGAAAGGGCTGCTGATGGCGTTCCGGCAGCTGAGCGGCTACAATGACTTTTTATCCGGTCTGAACAAGCTGGATGACGCGGCGCTGCTGAAGCTGCTCAAGGACAACAGCTTTACCCAGGCGGTAAGCGAGGACGTATTTGCCCGCCGGTTCGCCCAGCTGAGCGCCAAAGCCCTGCGGGGAGAATTTGGAAGCCAGGCCAAAGAGGCGTTCCAGGAGATTCTCCGGGCGATCCTCCTGAATGAAAGTGTGTATATGCCGCTGCGCCATGGCATTATTCCCATGGAGTGGGAAAATAAAATGGTGTATGCAGAGTATTGGGTGGATCCGGACGCGGAAAAATCCCAGGGTCATAACAGCGCCAAGGGCGGATCAGGCAAAGCGCAGTTCCTGTTTAAGATGGATGTACAGGATCTGGGATTTTTGGAACTGGCCATTGCCTCTCAGGAGGAGCAGGTGGACCTGGAGGTATATGGTCCGGCCAAGCTGGCAGAGCATCAGGCGCTGGTGGCGGAGGATTTACGGAATATTTTGGAGGATCATGGCTTGAAGGGAAAAAATATTCGTGTGGCCAAGGCGGAAAAACCGTTGGCCATTACCGATGTGTTCCCGGGTCTGTTTGAAGGGAAGCGAAGCGTCAATGTCAAAATCTGATTCCGCTGCCCGCTCAAAAGCAGAGCGTGCGGTTGCGCTTCAATATGGGGCGGATAAAGGTGTGCCGGTGATTGTTGCCTCTGGAATGGGCAACCTGGCGGAAAAAATGGTAGAGGTGGCCATGGAAAACGGTGTACCCGTTTATGAGGACAACTCCCTTGCCACCATTCTCTCCCAGATGGAGCTGGGACGGGAGATTCCGGAAGAGCTGTATGAGGCGATTGTGGATATTTATCTTTATTTTCTCAATTTTGATCCCAGTGATCCGGAGAAATACAGAAGACAGCGTCAGGAAAGAATGGCTCAGTCACAGCAGAAAGGCGGGGGACAATCATGACTTATAGATATCTGATCCTGGACAGCAAGGGCAGACCGGTAGCCCATTGCACATCTTTCCAGGGACTGGACGCGCCCACCTGGCAGCTGCAAGTGGACCCGGAGGATCTGGAATGCGTGATGGGGCACACCAGCATCAGGCTGGTGGGTACCTCCGACAAATATATTGCCGCGGAAGGCCAGATCCTTCGCTGGAATGGTCATTCCGTTTTGGTGAAAGCTGTGCGGGAACTGGACGGAAACCTCCGTAAGAATCTGCGGATGCCAGTGCGTTTTCCCAGTTTTTTGTATCCCATTACCGGCAAGTGGCAGGGACGCCGTCCAATTCTCAGCCATGATTTAAGCTGCGGCGGAATTGCCTTTTATTGTGGACAGCCGCTGGAGGAAGGGGAAGTGGCTCAGCTGGTGGTACCGGTGACAGCTCAGCCATTGCTGCTCTCTGTAACCATTTTGCACCGCAATCAGTCGGAGGAGCAGGTGCCTCTCTATGGTGCCAGGTTTACAGATCTTCTCCGTGAAGAGGAAAGCATGATCCGGGAAGCGGTATTCAATCTGCAGCTGCATCATCCCTGCAGCGGATCATAAAAGCAATCCGGATTCCTTGTTTGCCCAAAAGCCAAAAGGTGTGGTCAGCAAGATAGTTTTTCTGCTGGCCAGCGGAAGAAACAGTGCTGCTTGGGACTGCTGAGCAGCGGCAGGCGGCGAAAGAGAAAAGGTTCGGGCTTTATTTGTTTGAGTGAAAATTTGATCAGTATGATTTCCTCTTGTCCCACACAGCTGAAATCATGTCAGATGGTACCGAGGCCCTCGCCGGCGATTATAACGGTGAGGGTCTTTGGCAGGGCGAAAGGAAAACCGAAAAGAACAGTGCTCCCAAGATCCGGCAAGAGCAGCTTTCATATGTTCTGTAAAGGTTATGCATTGTGGGTATCCCATTCAGCCAACACAAACACATTAATAAACAGAAGATTGGGAGCATTTTACCCCTCTGTTGTGCTCCGCTGGCTTTTGGGAGACTGTGTACGGGAGCAAAGGAAATTTGGTGTACCGGTTTTGCAGCAGATAACGGAGGAAGATCAGTCAAAACAATATCTGGTGCCCTGTGGCTGTGCAGTTATACAGGTGCAGTGCTGGAAACAAGATGTCCGTTTGTAAGAATTTTTGTACAAAAAGAAAAGCGGGTTAGTCATTTGGCAGATGCTTTGGGGCGGCGAAGCGTCGGTACAATCTGTGTCTGTATAGTGTTACAGACAAAAGCAGTGCAGGCACCGGGGGTCCCTTGGGCTGACCACGGGAAGACTGAAATGACAACATAATTGGTACATTATGTCGTTTTCGAGGTCAAGGAGAGATGGTTTTTAAGAAATAAAGTCATATACCCTATATTAAATTTTACATAGATTACACAAAAAATTAGGTGACGGCAATTTATTGTAACAATAAATTCACACCTTATCTGACAACATTCGTGCAAAAGGTAAAAAATTGTTTGTATAATCGGTACAACCTTGAAAAGCTGAGATGAATGGTCTAAAATATAAATCGCGTTGATAAAACCGTGGAACCGGTTTAGTAACATAATGTGTCATTATGTTATTGGCGCACAATTTTTTTGAGCCGTAGATGTCGAAAGATGTCGAGATATCGCTCTCAAATTAGACAAAGGAGCTAAAAAAATCATGAGTTTCATGATTACTAACTCAAATTTGCTCATGCAGAGGTCAATGGAATATTTATGGACGAAGCAGTCCTGTATACTGAATAACATTGCAAATATAGAGACCCCTGGATACAAAAATCAATATGTAACCTTTGAAGATTCACTGGAAAAAGCCATTCAAAACGCTGCACAAAAGTCCAAATGCACCTCTTCTTCCTTCCGTCAGGCGATTGAAGATTCTGCTGTTGAGGTGCACCAGGCGGACGAAAGTGCAAGAATGGATGACAATGGTGTGAATATCACAGAGCAGGCAGTGGAATTGGCGAGAAATGGATACCAGCTGCAATATGTGATGGATGCCATTTCCAGTGATTTTTCATTGCTCCGTACAGCGATTCGTGGATAAGGAGGATGCGTGATGGCTTTTCTGAATTCAATGAGCATAGTGGGTTCCGGATTGACGGCGCAGCAGGCGAGACTGGATGTAATTTCAGAAAACATCACTAACGTCAACACCACACGCACCGAAGAGGGAGGCGCCTATCGTCGTAAGATGGTGGTGCTGGAAACCCAGGGCGCGCAGACGCCTTTCGAGACGATTCTCAACCGGGCCAGAGGAAATGCGGATAATGGTACCCGGGGCGGCGTCAGAGTAGCGGAAATTGTGGAAGATGATTCGGATCTGAAGCTGGAATATGATCCCACCCATCCCGACGCCAACGAGGATGGGTATGTGGAGCTGCCCAATGTAGACCTGATTAAAGAGATGGCGGATGCCATGGCGGTCAACCAGGCTTACGCAGCCAATGTCACCGCCTTCAATGTACTCAAGCAGGTGGTCGCAAAAGGTCTGGAAATCGGAAGATAAATGGAAAACGGAGTGAGTATCAATGAATATGCCGGCTATGGAAACGATTCAGCCCCTTTGGGGCAGCGGCTCGGTGGAAGAAGGCCGGGACATACAGCGTCAAGCGGGACCGGCAATTCCCTTCGCGGATATTTTTCAGTCAGCGGTGGAGAACGTGAAAGAAACTGACGCCCAGAAAAATCAGGCACAGTATCTGTTGGCTACTGGTCAGTTGGATAACCCTGCTGAGCTGATGATTGCCTCTACTGAGGCGGCTGTATCGGTGGAACTGCTGGTGCAGCTGCGCAACAAGGCGCTGGATGCCTACAGCGAACTGATGCGCATTAGTATGTAATGAGCGAGGGCAAGAGCTGTGCAAGAGAAGGTAAAGGGCTTTCTGGAAAGTGGAAAGCGTTTTTGGAAGAATACAGGGAAAAACGTTAAAATCGCTCTGGCTGTTTTGCTGGTGCTGATGCTGGCGGTCATCGGGATTCTGGTGGCATATCAGATCAACAAGCCCTATGCCACACTGTTTACCGAACTCAATCAAAGCGATTTGACGGCAATTGTTTCCTACATCTCCGATCAGGGGATCACAGATTTTAAAATAAGCGGCAATAACACCATTTTGGTGCCGGAGGACCAGGAAAACAGTTTGAAGGCGCAGCTGCTGACACAAGGTTATCCCAATTCCGGTTTTGCCTACTCCACATATTTTGACCATGTGGGAAGCCTGACCACTGAGGCTGAAAGAAATACATTGATTCTTTATGAATTACAGGACCGCACCGCCGCCGTCATCCGCAGTATGGATGGTGTGCAGGATGCGGTAGTTCAGTTTACGCCGGGAGAAGACAATACCTATGTGCTGGATGCAGGCAACGTGGTGGAGGCTTCCGCCTATGTAGCGGTGACCATGAAGGCCGGAAGAACCCTGGAAGCCACCCAGGCCAAAGGAATCCAGACCTTGGTCAGCCGTGCCCTTCAGGGGCTGAAGGTGGAGAACATCAGCATTGTGGACTCCTACGGCAATGTGTATTCCCCGTCTGATACCGTGGGCAATATTCAGGATTCTTCCCAGCTGAAGCTTCAGCTGGAGACCCAGGTCAACAATACTGTGCGGACCAACATCATGCAGGTGCTGGCTCCGCTGTACGGTACAGACAATGTCCGTGTGAGTGTCAACAGCAATATCAATGTTGACCGTATTTATACCGACGCGACCGACTACAGCCTGGAAGATTGGGCACAGGGCGGCAGTACCGGCGGCGAAGGGATCATCGGCAAAAAGATTTATGATCAGCAGGTGGTCCGGGATGATGGTACTGTTGCAGGTGGTATAGCCGGCAGCGAGACCAATTCTGATATTCCTACTTATAATGAAGATGAGCTGGAAACAAACGGGAACGAAACGGCTTCCAGCATTTCCGGTGAAAAAGAGTATCTTGTGGACCAGCAGAAGCAGCAGACGGAGCATATGGCCGGAACCGTTACCGACCTGATGGTTTCTGTAACCATCAATGCCGATGCGGGCGGATCGGTGAGCGAGGAGGATCTGTACGCTCATATTGCCCGGGCAGCCGGTATCAGTGCTGTGCAGCAGCAGGAAAAAATCCATGTGCTGGTTGCTCCTTTCTATCAGCCCAGCGTGCTTCCTCTTCCTTCTCCGGAGGAGCTGCCTGAATGGGTGCTGTATGCCGCTATAGGCGGCGGAGCTCTGGTGCTGATCCTGCTGTTGGTGCTGCTGATTTCTCATCGCAGACGCAAGAAGAAGGCGCGTCTGGCTGAGAAGGCGCTGCAGGATGCTCAGGCACGGGAGCGGGCTCGCACTATAAAGGAGGGAGCCGAGATCATGGATATGCAGACGGAAAAGAGCATGGAGCTGCGGAAGGATGTCCGCAAGTTTGCGGAGGAAAATCCTGAGATCGCGGCGCAGATGGTCAAGAGCTGGCTGCGGGAAGGAGATAGTACAGAATGAGCGACACAGCAGGAGCGGCTGGTGTGAAAAACGGCCACGGGTCTCAGAAACTGGCCAGGCAGCAGAAGGCGGCTGCGGTGATCGTTTCGCTGGGCGCGGACAAAGCCTCCCAGTTATATCAGTATATGGATCCTGAAGATGTGGAGCAGATCACATTGGAGGTCGCTAAGCTGGGATATGTGGATTCCGAGACCACTGAAGAGGTGCTCAAGGAATATTATCAAATGTGCCAGACCAACAAGGCGGTAACAGAAGGCGGCCTGGAGTATGCCAGAGAGGTACTGAAAAAGGCTTACGGCGTTCAGGCTGCGGACAACCTGTTGGACAAGGTGACCAAGACCCTGAAAAACAGAGAGTTTTCCTTCCTCAACAAGGCGGATGAGAAGTCTCTGTATGCGGCGCTTCAGCATGAAAGACCTCAGACCATCGCTTTGGTACTTTCTTATGTGGATCCGGAAAAGTCTGCTGCCGTTATTGAGGAGCTGGACCCGGATATACAGATGAATGTAGTGGAGCGGATCGCTAACATGGAAAGCGCTTCTCCTACCGCTGTCAAGATCATCGAGGCGGAGATGGAAAAGAAATTCACCAATCTGGTCAGCACCAACAATGTCAAGGTGGGCGGCGTGGATTATGTCGCCAGCATCATGAACAATCTGGATCGCGCCAGTGAGAAGAGCATCTTCGATCATCTCTCTGAACGCAACAAGGAACTGGCGGATGAGATTCGCAAGCGGATGTTCGTGTTCGAGGATATTATCACCATGGACGACCGCTCGGTGCAGCGCTTCCTGCGGGAGTGCAATCCCAGGGATCTGGTTTTGGCCCTCAAAGGCAGCAACAACGATGTGGCCCACAAGATATTTTCCAATATGTCCAGCAGAATGGCCCAGAGTATCCGGGACGATCTGGACATTACCACCAACGTCCGCATCCGGGATGTGGAAGAGGCACAGCAGCGCATCGTTTCTGTCATCCGGGACCTGGAGGAGAAAAACGAGCTGATCATTATCAAGGGTGGAAAGGACGAGATCATTGCCTAGTATTTTCAAAAGCTTCCTGAAGCCGGCGGTGAACCAATTTGTGTTCCAGGACGTGGATGAAATCGCCGTGGACACAGATGACGCGGCTGAAGGCAAGGATGAACAGCAGGATTCTGCCGAACAAAAGCAGGAGCAGCAGCCGGAAAACGGCGGATCGGTAGTCAGTTTCGCCAAGGTGCAGGCCCAGGAGATCATGGAAGACGCTCAGCGCCGGGCCGAGGAGCTGCTGGAGGAATACAGACGCCGGGGAGAAGAAGAGGCAGCGCAAATCCGGGAAGAGGCCAAGGCGGATGGATACCGTCAGGGCTATGAGGAAGGCCTGCGGAAAGCTCAGGTGGAAGGTCAGCGCAATCTGGAACAGCAGATGCATGATCAGACGGAGCAGGTGCAGCAGTTCCTGGTCAAGGCCACGGAGGCCCGGGATGAAATGCTCCAGCAATATCAGGATGAAATGCGGGATCTGAGCATTGCGGTTGCGGAAAAGGTGATCCATATCAGCCTTAAAAGCAGCTGCGCCGTTATTGCCCGAATGATTCAGGTGGCCACCGAAAAGCTCAAACGCCGCCAATGGGTCCACATTTATGTGGGCGGTTACAGCGCCAAGGAGCTTGCTCAGATCACACCGGAACTGATGACCTCCCTTGCGGGACTTTCAGAGCATATCAAGATCATCCCCATGCCGGAGGATGAGGCGGGCACCTGTATTATTGAGATGCCTGATGAAATCATTGACGCCAGCGCGTCTACACAGCTTCAGAATATCAGAAACATACTCAGTGAAGAGTGACGGTGCAGATGATCTTTTGGATCAATCCACATCCAGTGGTCCGGAAAGAAGGTGAAATGGATGTTTCAGAAAATGATTCAGCAGGTACGGGAGGCTGAAACCATCAGCTATACCGGAAAAATTGAAAACATTGTGGGAATGTCCATTGAAGCCTCGGGACGGGCCGCGGTGGGGGATATCTGCCAGATTTACAATGGCAGCTCCGGCGGACAGGTGATGGCAGAGGTGGTGGGTTTTAAAAATGACCACCTTCTGCTGATGCCTTATTCAGATATGAGCGGCATCTCCGCTGGTAACTTTGTCCGCAACACCGGCAGGAGGCTCAGCCTGATGATGGGTCCTTTTCTGAAAGGACGTGTGATCAACGCCCTGGGACAGCCCATCGACGGCAAGGGGCCATTCCCGGAAGGAACGCTTTTCTGTGTGGAGAATAACCAATATATCAACCCCATGACCCGTCCTCCCATCCGCCAGCGAATGGAGTTTGGCGTCAAGGCTATTGACAGCATGCTCACCATCGGCAAAGGCCAACGTGTGGGCATTTTTGCAGGCTCCGGAGTGGGAAAAAGTACCCTGATGGGTATGATCGCAAAAAACGTCAAAGCGGATATCAATGTGATTGCCCTGGTGGGAGAGCGTGGCCGTGAGGTGCTGGAATTTATGGAAAAGGATCTGGGACCTGAGGGCATGAGACGTTCTGTACTGGTAGTGGCAACATCCGATCAGCCTGCCATGCTTCGTAAACAATGTCCTTCCGTGGCCACTGGCATTGCAGAGTATTTCCGTGATCAGGGGTATGACGTACTGCTGATGATGGATTCATTGACCCGTTTTGCCATGGCTCAGCGGGAAATCGGTTTGGCGGTGGGGGAGCCTCCCGTCTCCCGTGGTTATACTCCCTCCATTTATGCCCAGCTTCCAAAGCTGCTGGAGCGCAGCGGAAATTTCCAGAAGGGTTCCATCACCGGGGTTTATACCGTGCTGGTGGAAGGTGACGATACCAACGAGCCCATCGCCGATACTGTGCGGGGTATTTTGGATGGTCATATCGTCCTTTCAAGAAAGCTGGCCAACAGCAGTCATTTTCCCGCCATCGACATCAGCGCCAGCATTTCCCGTCTGATGGCGGATATCGTTTCCGATGAGCATAAACGGCTGGCGGCGCAGATCCGGGATGTAATGGCGGTCTATGAAAAAAATGCGGACCTTGTTTCCATCGGCGCTTACAAGGCGGGCACCAACGCCAAGCTGGACTATGCGCTGAGCAAGATCGATGGCATCAATCAGTTTTTGATGCAGGGTGTCAATGAAACCTTCTCCTATGAAGAGGACCTGGAGGTCATGCGCAATCTTTTGTAAAAGGAGCGGCTGAACGATGAAAAACTTCAAGTTTTCTTTGGATTCGGTTTTGGGTTACAAGCAGCAGGTTCTGGATGAGCTGCAAAATGAATATGCCATCCTGACCGATCGGGTGCGCCGCCAGGAACTGAAGCTGGCCCAAACCAAGGAGGCGTATCGCTCCTGCAATCAGGAGTTCCGCAGCGCGGAAGCCGAGGGAATCACCATTGCGGAGGCCCTCCGTTTTGAAAATGATCTGCGCTTTTGGGAGAAGGAAGTGGAACAAAACACCCAGCAGCTTCTTGCCTTTCAGCAGGAGGCGGAGGAAAAACGGGCTCAAATGATCCTGGCCCGCCAGGACACCACTTCCCTGGAAAAGCTTCGGGAAAAGAAACATACCACCTATCTCAAAGAGGTGGAAAAGAGCGAAGAAATTTTTATTGAAGAATTGGTAGCCGCCCAGCGTGTCATGTCTGCGGGCGCATAAAGATTTGCTGTGTTCTGAAAAGCGGCGAAAGGAGGTGAGACAAGATGAAGATGAACGATATGATTTTGCAGATGACTTACGCGGCCAGTCAAACGATCCAGCCGCAGATGTCCCAGTCAGCTTCCAAACCGGAGCAGACAGAGGAGAAAAGCGGTTTCCACAGCCTGCTGGAGGAGAAAAAAACAGAGGCCGACAGACAGGAGGATAAAAATCCTCAGGGTGTTTCGGCACAGGAGAATCCATCCGCCGCGGAAAGCACCGCCGCGATGACCTCAGGTCAGTGGCTGACTTCTCAGGCCCAGCTGGCAGCAGGGATGCAGACCTTTCAGACGGCCGATGCGGTGATGGAAGGCATGACACCACTGGCGTCAGTCCAGGGAGAGGCGATGCCTGCGGCACCGGCGATTTCCCAGGTGCTCCAGACAGCAGAGACAGCTGATCCTGCCGCGGCAGCACAGCCCCAGGATGGAATGCCGGAAACGCAGCCGATGACGGACAAGGTTTCTCAGCTGGTACAGGCGCCGGAAGAACAAAATCCTCAGATCCAGCAGGGGCAGGGTGCCCGGTCCCAGGGAAATGGCAGTGCCATGGCGGAAGAAAAGGATGATTCTTTTCATGGACATCTGACAGATGTTCAGGTTTCCGCTTCCCGCGCCGGACAGACAGAACAGCCCTTGTTTGAAGGGGTGGAGTCCATGCCCCAGCGAGTGGGTGACGTTCCATTGGATACACAGGCGGAGGATTTTGACAACCGTCTGTCTGGGGAGATCTCTCAGGCTTTGGACAGCGGTGCTCAACGGTTGGAGCTGAAGCTGAGTCCGGAACATCTGGGCGAAGTGACAGTGGAACTGCTCCAGGATGGTGAAGGGGCGCTCCATGTGGTGCTTCATACTGACAACAACCAGGCAGCCAAGCTGCTCAGCGAACATTCCGGCACATTGGGAATGATGCTGCAGAATGGGCGTCAGGGAGAGGTTCATGTGGAGGTACACCACCAGAATACCGATGGACAGCCATGGCAGCAGCGCCAGGGAGAGGGACACAGCGGACAGGAGCAGCAACAGCAGCAGCAACAGCACCGCCGGTCCCAGGAACGGACAGATGAGTTTTTGCATCAGCTTCGTTTGGGACTTGTTCCATTGGAAGTCTGAAAGGAAGGAAAGAAAATATGAGCAGTGAATTTATGCCGCTGTCTCTGGATACGATGGCGGGGAACAGCGCCTATACATCCCGAACCACAGCGGCGCCTACCGATGAGGATTTGGGCAAACTGGGCATCACCGTCAAGGATCCGGATGATTCTGGGCTGGAATTTGAGGACTTTCTTCAGTTGATGGTCCAGCAGCTCCAGAACCAAACAATGGATAATACTGCGGATACCAGCGAGATGCTCAACCAGCTGGTACAGATGTCTACAGTAGAGATGCTTGCCACTGTGAAGGACAGCGTGGAGGCCATGGTGGATGCCAGCACCCTCAACTATGCCGCGTCACTGGTGGGCAAAACCGTTACAGTAGGCCGTTTGGATGATGACAACAAGCTGGAAGAAATCGTCGGCACTGTAACAGGTACAGGAACCTATCAGGGAATTTCGGTCATCTTTGTGGATGGAGAAATGTATGCCCTCAGCGACATCATGGCAGTGGGTACATTGCCGGAGGTTCCGGAAGAACCGGATGGCGGCGAGGGTGAAGGCGAAGGAGAAGGCGGAGACGGCACCGAAGGTGGCAGCGAGGTTCCGCCCACTACTGAGTAAACAGGGCGAAAGGATGAAAACGCCGATGATTGATGGTGTAACAAGGCAGATTGCTCTGGACCCCGCGGCACAAAAAGTGGATACCGGCAGCTGCGGCAGCACATCTTCCGGCGGTACGTTCCAGCAGGAGCTGGAGAAAGCACAGGCCCATCAGGTGGCTTTTTCCAAACACGCCATGGAACGGGCGGAAGAACGAGGAATCGAAGTGACGCCCCATCTGGTCAGCAGGCTTACCGATTCGGTGGAGCGGGCGCAGGCAAAAGGCGCTACCAACATTCTGGCTTTGGACCGCAGTCTGGCTTTTATTATCAACGTCCCCAACAACCGGGTCATCACCACGATGTCCCAGGATGAAATGAAAGAAAATATTTTTACCAACATTGACGGCGCGGTGATTCTGTAAAAACAGGAAGCAGGACCGAAAGGATGCTTCGGGAAGGATCCGATTGATCGTTTCCCGGTAACGCGCCTCAAGGCAAAAGACAAAGGAGTATGGTTAATTATGGCTCTTACAGGAGCGATGAGCGCAGGTATTGCGGGCCTGAAGGCCCATATGGATGCCCTGACTGTGGTGGGCAACAACGTGGCAAACGTCAATACACCTGGCTACAAGGCTGGTCGGGTCACCTTTAAAGAAAGCATTTATTCCACTCAGGCAGCTGGTTCCAACGGAACAGATACCATAGGCGGAACCAATCCCCGCCAGACCGGTTATGGATGCAGCGTGGGTACCATCGACCTGGATATGTCCTCCATGAATTTGGAATCCACCGGCAATGCCGCCGATGTGGCAATCCAGGGAGACGGTTTCCTGCTGGTAGGCAGCAAGGAAGGTGTGGATCTGGATAACCTGGATAAGCTGCTGCTTACCAGAGTGGGCGATTTGCGTGTTGATAACAACGGCTATCTCACCGATGGCTACGGCAACATTGTCTATGGCTTTGTTACCTGCAACGGCGATGAAAACGGCAAGAACACCACTCCTGGTTTGACGGGAGACGCCATCAGCACCCAGCTGGTGCCCATCCGTCTGCCCAGAGCAGCCACCAAGGATGGAGAGCCGGCAGGAGCCAGCGTGGGTGATGCCATTTATCCCGGCGTAAACGCTGACGGTACCAACAATTATGACAAATACGATGACTACGACTGCATCAGCTACAACAGCCTGAGCATTGATGCCAGCGGTAAGATCACCTGTTTCAACGGCAAAACCAAAGATCCGGTGACCATCGGCTATATCGCTTTGGGTACTGTTCCCAATCCCAGCGGTCTGACCCACACCGAAGGACCTTATTATCAGGCTTTGGAGGGCGCCGGTGATCTGAGCATCTGTGCTCCCGGCGGTTCTCTGGGCGGGCAGTATCTCAACAACAAGACACAGGGCGATTTGAGCACCATGCTGGGCTCAGGCGGCGCGTCCCTGCTTCCTGGCTTCCGGGAAGGTTCTGGTACCGATTTGGCTACCGAGTTTGCCAATATGATTACTTATCAGAGAGGCTATCAGGCCAATACCCGTATCGTTACGGTAACTGACTCCATGCTGGAGGAACTGGTGAATATGAAACGCTGATCCCATAGGGTCGGCTCGGTGAACCGGCGGGCCGTCAGGTCCGCCGGGGAAAACGCAGGAGGGTGAGTTTTATGATCGTGCTGAAGAAAATGAACGGTGAGAAGTTTTTGCTCAACCACAACCAGATTGAGTATATCGAACTGATTCCCGAAAGCAAGATTGTTATGATGAACCATGACTACTACATTGTGCAGGACAAGGTGGACGAAATTATCCAGAAGATCGCGGAGTATAACGCGAAGATACAGGATATTCACCGGGCGATCACCGTTTCAGACAAGCGCAGCTGAATAAGCCGGACATCGGAGAAACAGAGGACGAGATATGAATATCGTATACTTGATCGGTATGCTGTTGGCCGTATTCTTTGTAGGCTTTGGCATTGTGGTGGATTTGGGGGCTGATTCCTGGCTCAATCTGGACGCCCTGAAGCTTTTTCTGGATCCTGCCAGCGCCCTGATCGTTTTGGGCGGCACCTTTGCGGTGGTTGTGGCTTGCTATCCCAAGCAGGTACGTTCCATTGTGTCTCACTTCCGCATCATGCTCCATACCAAAACCTTTGATCCGGAGAAATACATCGATGAACTGACGGAGCTGGCGCAGATCGCCCGTAAAAACGGTCTGCTGGCTCTGGAAGAAAGGGCCAACCAGCAGGAAGATCCTTTTTTCAAGCAGGCGATCATGCTGATCGTGGATGCCACCGATCCGGACCGGGTACGCAGCATCCTTACCAATGATATTGAACAGACCTCGGAACGTCATGGAGAAGTAATCGCCATGTATGAGCGGGGCTCCAATGCCGCTCCCGCCTTCGGTATGGTGGGAACACTGATCGGTCTGATCAAAATGCTTTTCAATCTGGAAGCCGCTGATATGAGCTCTATCGGACCCAATATGGGCGTGGCTCTGATCACCACCTTTTACGGCTCTTTGCTGGCCCATGTACTGTTCAATCCCATTGCGGCCAATCTGGCGGCCCGGGATGAGGAGGAAGTGGTTTGCCGGGAGATTATTCTGGAAGGAATTATGGCCATCCAGTCCGGTGAGAATCCCAAGTTCCTCCGTGAGCGTCTGCTGACCTTTATGAATCAGAAACAGAGAGATCGCGGCGCGGGAAATGGAAAAAAGGCGAAACGTGGGCAGGGACAAAACGACCAGGCGCAGTGATGATGTCGCTGAGCTGATGTTGGGGGGATGGAACTGATGAAAAAAAAGAAAGGTGGCAGTGGCGGCGCCAACTGGATGGATACCTATGGCGACATGGTAACGCTGCTGTTATGCTTTTTCGTGATGCTGTATTCCATGTCCAATATGGATAAGAACAAATGGATCGCCCTGGTGGCGTCCCTTAATCCCAGCCAGAATATAGAGGAAGTTGTCAACCAGGAACAGGGCGGCGGTGTCACTCAAACAGAAATTGATCAGAATATGGATGAGCTTTACCAGACGTTGTCTCAATATATCGCCGAATCTGGATTGAGCGACAAAGCAAGTCTCACCAGAGGAAGCGGATATGTCTTTGTATCCTTTGACGATACAGTGTTTTTTGACGGGGACAGTTATGTGCTGCGGGAAGACGGAAAAAAGGTATTGGATCAAATCGCCCTGCCACTGTCCGAAGCAGGGGAATCCATCAATGAGATCCGGGTTTTGGGACATACCGCGCAGATGGTACCCGACCGTCCCAATAATGTGGAAGCGGACCGCTTTCTGGCCTCCAATCGGGCCACGATGGTGACGATTTATTTACAGGAGAAAAATATCATTGATCCAGCAAGACTGGTCAGTGTGGGATATGGTCAATGGCGTCCTGTGGCGGAAAACGACACTTCCGCGGATCGGGAGAAAAACCGCCGGGTAGAGCTGGTGGTAAGCGGTCTGCAGCTGGACGGCGAATATGGAGACAGTATTACACAGTATTATACCATGCGGAGCGAACAAGCCAATGAATGAGACTGCGGCGAAACGGCGGCGAAAGGCCGTTGTAAGCATCACCAGTAGCTGTAACCGGACGGGAGGTGAGAAAAATGGCGGAGGTTCTGTCACAAAGTCAGATTGACAGCCTGCTCAAGGCCGCGCGGAGCGGGGAAATGGATCTGGAGGCAACAAAAGAAAAGAGTGGGGAGAAAAAGTACCGCAAGTATGATTTTTACAGCCCCCGTAAGTTTACCAAAGACCGGTTGAAGATGCTGGGGAGCATTTTTGAAAATTATACCCGGATACTCAACTCCAGAATCAACGGTCTTCTCCATACCACCTGTGAAATCGAGGTGGAGTCGGTGGAGGAGCAGCGGTATTACGAGTTTTCCAACGCCCTTTCCGAAGGCGATGTACTTTCCCTGGCAGAGGTGGAAATTGAAAAGAAGCCTCAGCAGGAGGAGACCCCTGTACTGTTCCATTTCACTACTTCGCTGATGCTCAGTATGATGGATCGTCTGATGGGTGGTGACGGAAATTTGGGAATGAGGATTTCCGCCGGCTACAACATGACCGATCTGGAGCTGAAGCTTTATGAGAGTATCGTTAAGGACATGATCCAGATACTGGGGAACAGTTGGGAAAATTATCTGGATGTCGACTTCAAATTCCGCCGGGTTGAAACCAATCCAACGTTGGTGCAGCTCATCGGCGTGGATGAAACAGTGGTTATTGTTGGAGTCAGCATCCGGTTTCCCAACGTTTCCGGACAGATGAATATCTGCTTGCCGGGGATGATGCTCACCAATATTTTCGGCAAGATCACATCCGGGAATCAGACCGGCCGGGGCGGAGGAGAAGACAACTCCGAAGAAATTATGGGAATTCTCCGGGATTCCCAGCTGGAGCTCACCGCCGAATTGGGCCGTACCACTTTGCAGCTTCAGGATATCTATTGCCTCCATGTGGGCGATGTGATTGATTTGGGACACGCGGCTTCGGAGCCTGTTCAGCTTTATGTGGGAGGCAGGCCGTGGTTCAGTGGAAAAATAGGTACGCAAAACGACTATATGGCGGTCAAAGTTGTGGAGACCTATGAGGATCATGGAAGAAGGGAAAAGTAAGGGCTATGGAACAAAAAGTATTTAACGCGATGGAATTGGATGCCATTGGCGAAGTGATGAATATCAGCCTGGGTTCCTCGGCCACCGCGGTTTCAAATCTGCTGGATCACAGGGTGGATATCACCACGCCGATGGTATCCGTGGTACCGGTGGAGGAGTTCAGTCTGGGAGATCTGGAGCCGGCCATTGCGGTGGAAATCAAATATGTTTCCGGACTGGAAGGCAGCAATATCATGCTGCTCAAACGCAACGACGTCAAGGTGATTGTGGATATCCTGATGGGTTCGGAAATGCCGGAAGAGGAGTTTGAGCTCAATGATCTGACCATCAGCGCGGTGTGCGAAGTGATGAATCAGATGATGGGAGCAGCATCCACCGCTCTCTCGGATTTTCTGGGCCGGCCGGTGAATATCTCAACCCCCACATCCTACACCCTGGATGATTTGGCGCAGTTTAAAAATGACCATTTCCGCACGGCGGACGGTTTGCTGGTGGTTGTGCGCTTCATGCTGCGCATCGAAAACATTTTGCAGAGCGAATTTGTCAATGTTATGTCGGTGGATTTGGCACGGGAACTGCTTTCCGGTTTTGGTATGGGAGAAGACAGCCTGTCAGCCAGCGCGGCACCCAAAACAGTTTCCGCTCCGGAGCAGCCACAGCAGCCTGCGGCGCAGCAGGCGGAAACCGGTTCTTCCGGTGGTACGCTCAGCCAGGAGGAAATTGAGCGCCTGATGGGCGGCGCAGCGCCATCCGGTCAGCAAACGCCGCCGCAGACACAGCAGAATCCCTCCGGCGGCAAGCTCAGCCAGGAGGAGATCGAGCGCCTGATGGGCGGTATGGCCGCACAGCAGACACCTCCTCCCCAAGCAGAGCAGAATCCATCTGGCGGAAAACTCAGCCAGGAGGAAATCGAGCGTCTGATGGGCGGCATGTCGGCCGAGATGGCAGCGCAGCAAGTGTCTCCTGTCCAGCCCGCTCCCGCACCCTATCAGCAGCCGGTACCGGCACAGCCTCAGCCGGTTTATCAGCAGCCCCCCGTTTACCAACAGCCTGTACAGGCACAACCTGCTTATCAGCAGCAGCCGGTCTATCAGCAGCCTGTTTACCAGCAGCCTCAGCCTCTTTATCAGCCGGCTCCCAAGGTGATCAATACAAAGCCGGTACAGCTGCCGGAATTGGATTTGACCAAAACACTGGGAGAGGAACAGGCACGGAATCTGGATCTGATCATGTCCGTTCCCCTGGAAATCTCGGTGGAGATCGGCCGCACCAGAAGAAAGGTGGAGGAAATCCTCACCTTCTCCAAAGGCTCTCTGGTGGTGCTGGACAAGCTGGCTGGAGATCAGGTGGACATTCTGGTCAACGGACTGTGTGTGGCACGGGGAGATGTGGTGGTCATTGATGACAACTTTGGTGTGCGTATCACCGAGGTGCTCAAGCAGCCCCATTTGTTGGATCTGGCTCAAAAGAGCTGAAGCATAAACTACAAAGGAAAACCTACAGAAAAGGATGAGAAAAATGGCCAAGATTTTGATTGTTGATGATGCCGCTTTTATGCGGAAGGTGATTCGCGACATACTGACCAAAAACGGATACAGCGACATCCATGAAGCGGTGGACGGAATGGACGCAGTGGAGAAGTATAAACAACTCCAGCCCGATCTGGTGCTGATGGATATCACGATGCCCAACATGGATGGCCTGGCAGCCCTCAAGGAGATCCGTGCCGGTGACAAAAACGCCAATGTGGTTATGTGCTCCGCCATGGGCCAGGAGGCTATGGTGCTGGAGGCGGTACAGGCAGGCATCAAGGACTTCATCGTCAAGCCCTTTAAAGAGGACCGGCTGATGAAAACTGTCACCACCATTCTGGGCAGCAAGTAAACACCATGACCACAGAGTTGATGGATGTGCTGCGGACGCTGTTTGTGACAGCAGCGATTCTGGTTTTGGCTTATCTGTTCACCCGCCATGTGGCCGGTCGGTCAGCTTCCGGAGGAACGGGCCGTCTGTTCCGGCGCTCCATGACGATTCTGGAACAGATACCTGTGGGAAAGGACCAGAAACTGCTGTTGGTGAAGGTTGGCGATGACTGCTACCTTTTGGGCTGTACACCTGGGGGCATCACCTGTCTGAACCGTTTTACCAGGGAAGAAGCTGAAAGATGGCTGTCAGCGGAGCGGCAGTCCGTCACACCGGCAGCGGAGACCTTTGAGCAGCTGCTTCGGAACAAAATTTTGCGGCAAAAGCCCGATGGGGAAGGAGAGGAAAAAAATGGACGCGCTGATTAATGTCAACGGCGAACAGGTGCAAACTCTCCAAATCATCTTTATTACCACTCTTCTTACCCTTCTGCCATCCATGGTGGTGATGATGACTTCTTTTACCAGATACATCATCTCATTTTCCTTTCTGCGCTCCGCCATGGGTCTGCAGCAGAATCCGCCCAACATGGTGCTGATCGGAATGGCCTTGTTTCTGACCCTCTTTACCATGTCGCCGGTGGTGGATGACATTCGGGTGGATGCCTATGAGCCTTATATGGCTGAGGAAATCACCCAGGAGGAGTTCTTTACCCGGGCAGAGCAGCCGCTGAAGGAGTTCATGGCCCGGCAGACGGAAAAAAGCTCTCTGGAGCTGTTCTGCGGTCTGGCCAAGATAGATGTTCCTCAGGGGGAGAATGTACAGGATATCCCGCTGCGTGTTTTGGTTCCTGCTTTTATGACCAGCGAGCTGAAACGGGCTTTTATGATCGGTTTTTATCTGTACATACCTTTTGTGCTCATTGATGTGGTGGTTGCTTCCACGCTGATGTCCATGGGAATGATCATGCTGCCGCCATCAATGATCTCCATGCCCTTTAAGCTGCTGCTGTTTATTGCCCTGGATGGTTGGGAGCTGCTGTTTTCCACACTGGTACAGGGTTTCCGATGAGGGAAGGAGGTAGGCCTGGATGGACGTAGTGGATGTACTGCGCCAGGGAGTGGGCGTCGCACTGAAGCTGGGAGGACCCATTCTGCTTCTAAGTATGCTGGTGGGTATTATTGTAGCCATTTTCCAGGCGGTCACTCAGATTCATGAGCAGTCCCTTTCCTTTGTGCTCAAACTGCTGGTAGTGGTATTGGTTCTTCTGGTGGGCGGCGAATGGATGTTGGAGACGCTGCTGGATTTTTCCAGATATCTGTTCACTTTGATGTAAAGGCGGAGCGATGGTGGATTGGGCCCAATTGTTTTTAATGGAATTGATTTTCATGCGGATGTCGGGCTTTGTCCTGTTTAACCCGCTTTGGGGCCAGCAGCAGGTGCCGGGTTTGGTGAAGGCAGGATTTATTATGGGCTTGTCTGCTGTCGCCTTCGGGCTGTGGAACGGAACGGCGCCGCCGCTTCCTTCCAATCTGGTGGCCTTTACAGCAATGATGCTGCTGGAACTGGCTGTTGGATTCGCCCTGAGCTTTGTGATCCGTCTGTTTTTGTCTGTGGCCCAAATGGGAGGAGAGATCATCGATACCCAGATGGGCATGACCATGGCGCAGATTTACGACGCCAGTATGCAGACCAATATGACGGTGACAGGATCGCTGCTGAATATTTTATTGATCCTGGACTTTTTTGCGGAGAATGGACATTACACCCTCGTTCGGATTTTGACCCTTTCCGGAGAACTGCTGCCTTACGGGACAGCGGCGCTGGGGGAAGCGGCAGCCTCATACATAGCAGAGATTTTTCTTTCCTGTATGGTTTTGGCTGTGAAGCTGGCGCTGCCGATTCTGGCGGCGGAGCTGCTGGGTGAAATCGGAATGGGAATGCTGATGAAAGCGATCCCTCAGATCAACGCTTTTGTAATCAATATGGAGCTGAAGGTAATCATTGGATTGGGACTTTTCTTTCTCTTTCTGACACCCATCAATGAGTTTTTACTGGATGTGGAGCTCCAGATGCTCTCCCGGCTGCAGCAGCTGTTTGCGGTTTTGGTGGGTCCATAACCGTTTTTCCCTTGGCCGATATGGGAGGTGGTTGGCTTGGCCGACAGTTCCAAAACTGAAAAAGCAACCCCTAAACGACGGCGGGATGAACGGGAAAAAGGCAATATCTTTTTCAGCAACGATGCGGTTTCGGTCCTGGTGCTGCTGTGCAGCTTCGGCGTGATCCGCCTGATGGGGCCCGGAGCGGTGGAACAGCTGGAAAATTTCCTTCGTTATTGTATGGTTTTGGCTTCTCAGCCGGAACTGCCTGTAACAGATCAGCTCAGGGAGCTGCTGGAACAGTTTGTGCTCACTTTTGTCAAGGCAGGCGGACCGATTCTGGCGGCGGCGGTGGCGATGGGTGTGGCGGCTACATTGTTTCAAACCAAAATGCTCATTTCCAAAGAAGCACTCAAGCCAAAGTGGGAACGCCTCAACCCCATTCAGGGAATCAAACGGCTGTTTTCCCTGCGCAGCCTCATTGAGGCGCTCAAAGGCATCCTGAAGATCAGCCTGCTCCTTTGGCTCATTTACAGTTTTCTGTCCGACGTGGTGACGCTTTTCCCCAAATACTTTTACACCGATCTGCCCTCTGCGGCATCCCATTTGTTCGGTCTTTCCTTTCAGCTGGTGATGCAGATCCTGCTGGCATACATTGTCCTTGCGGGAGCGGATGTTTTCTATCAGTGGTGGGATTATGAACGTCAGCTGCGGATGTCAAAGCAGGAGATCAAAGAGGAATATAAACAGACAGAGGGCGATCCTCAGGTAAAGGGCAAAATCAAACAGCTCCAGCGGCGGATGGCTCAGTCCCGGATGATGCAGCAGGTGCCCCAGGCGGATGTGGTGATCCGAAATCCCACCCATTTTGCTGTGGCGCTGCGGTATCATGCTGAGACGGATCAGGCCCCGGTGGTGCTGGCGAAGGGACAGGATTATCTGGCGCTGCGGATCGTGAAGATGGCGGAGCAGCATCATGTGGCAGTGATTGAAAATGTACCCCTGGCCCGGGCGCTTTATGCCACCACAGAGGTCAACCAGCAGATCCCCCCGGAGCTGTATAATGCGGTGGCGGAGGTCCTGGTGTACCTCTACCGGCTGGAAGAAAAGATGAAATAGGGCGAGAAAGTAGGAACCTGTAAGCTATGAAACGAATCATGAACAACGCTGTATCCTTGCTTGTGGTGGTAGTGGTATTGTTTTTGGTCATACCGCTGCCTACCTTTATGCTGGATATTTTGATTGTTGTGAATATCTCTTTGTCCATCATGATCCTCATGATCACGATGAACATTTCAGAAGCGCTGGATTTTTCCATCTTTCCCTCGCTGCTGTTGATCACCACTCTGTTTCGCTTGGGGCTTAACGTTTCTTCCACCCGGAAGATCCTTTCCCAGGGAGGAGACGCCGGTGTAGTGATCCGTTCTTTCGGACAGCTTATTACCCAGGGCAATATCGTCATCGGTGTACTGATCTTTCTGATTATTGTTTTGGTACAGTTTATCGTCATTACAAAGGGCGCGGAACGTGTCGCTGAAGTGGCGGCCCGTTTCACCCTGGACGCTATGCCCGGTAAGCAGATGGCCATTGACGCGGACCTCAATTCCGGCATGATTGATGAAAAACAGGCTAGAGCGCGCCGGGAAAAGATCCAGAAGGAAGCGGATTTTTACGGAGCCATGGACGGTGCAACCAAGATCGTCAAGGGCGACGCGGTAATGTCTCTGATCATCACCGCCATCAACTTTGTGGCGGGCATCATTATTGGCGTGGTTCAGGGTGGAGGCGATCTGGCCTCTGTCATGAGTGTTTATTCCATTGCCACCATCGGTGATGGACTGGTTTCACAGCTGCCGGCGCTGATGATTTCCACCGCAACGGGTATGATCGTCACCCGTTCTGTTTCCGACGGCAGCTTGAATGAAGATGTGGTTCACCAGTTCAAGGCGCAGCCTCGGGCGATCCTCTCCACCGGTATCATTCTGGTGGTGCTGGGACTGATCCCGGGTTCACCCACAGTACCACTGGTGTTTGTGGGTACGGCTTTGTGCGTTGGAGGATACATCGGAAGTCAGCGGATGTCCCAGGAAGCTGCTGTAGCCCAGCAGGAGGCTGCGGAAACCGCGGCGCCTGTGCCGGAGACCCAAGCGGTCAGCGAGGCGGATTATTACAAGGATATCAATAATGTTTACTCGCTGCTGACGGTGGAGCCCATTGAGATGGAATTCGGTTACAGCCTTATTCCGCTGGTGGACGAGCACAGCGGCGGCAAGCTGATCAACCGGATTGTGATTTTCCGGCGGCAGTACGCTCAGGATATGGGCTTTGTCATTCCCTCCATCCGTCTCCATGACGGAGCCTCTTTGGGTACCAATCAGTATGTGATCCGTATCAGGGGAGAGGAGGTAGCCCGGGGAGAAATTCTGGTGGACTACTATCTGGCTCTGGAGCCCTCCAGTCCCTCCGGTGAGATCGACGGCATTGAGACAGTGGAACCTGCCTATGGTATTCCGTCCCGCTGGATTTTGCCGGAGAACAAAGAGATGGCGGAGATTTATGGCTACACGGTCATTTCTCCCTTGACGGTAATGCTTACCCACCTGTCTGAAACCATCAAAAAGCACGCTTACGAGCTGCTTAATCGTACTGAGACAATGCAGCTGGTGGAAAATCTGAAGAAGACGGAACCGGATCTGGTGGCGGACGCCATCCCCAATGTGGTGACCTACGCCAACCTGGAAAAGATTCTCCGCAGTCTTTTGAAGGAAGGTATTCCCATCAAGGATCTGAGCGTGATTCTGGAAACCATTGTGGACGCTGGTTCTACCACCCGGGATTTGGATCTGATTACCGAACAGGTGCGCAGCGCTTTGAGCCGTACCATTACCAGAAAGTTCTGCGACAATGGTCAGCTGCGGGTGGTGACGCTGGATGCGGAGCTGGAAACCAAGATCCTCTCTGCCCTCACCAAGAAGGAGCATGGAGTATATCTGGCGCTGAGCCCCGATGTGATGCAGCAGATGATTGCTCAGCTGGGGGACCTTCGCAAAAAGTTCGAGGAGCTTTCTCAGACGCCGGTGGTGCTTACCAGCCAGGTCATCCGTGTCTATGTCAGCCGGATGATTTCCCAGTTTTATCCCGATGTTTATGTGCTGTCTTTCAATGAGATCACCAGTGATGTGCAGATCCAGGCCATCGGGAATATTTCTCTCCAGCCGCAGCAGCAGCGGGCTTAATTTGCTAACAAAAAAAGGATGGTCAGTCCATGAGTATCGCGACACAAGAAATCCCCGTCGTTTCCCAAACGCCGCGGGAAGTAAAGGAGGATCTGAAGCAGCTGGATAATGACGAGCTTATCCGTCGTTATAAGGAAACAGGGGACAACGAGCTGAAGTGGGAGCTGGTGCTGCGCTTCGAGGATCAGATCCGCCGTGTGGCGCTGCGTACCTGTGGCCTTTACAGCAGCTTCAGTCAGCTGGATGATGTGATCCATGAAGGGGTGCTGGCGCTGCTGAGCGCGGTGGACCGCTTTGATCCATCCAAAGGCGTCAAGCTGGAAACCTATGTGGCTAAACGCCTCAGGGGCATGATCATCGACCTGAGCCGCAAACAGGACTGGATGCCCCGACAGCTGCGGCAGACCGCCAACCGAATGAGCCGGGCGGTGGAAGAGCTTTCCATTGAGCTGGGCCATATGCCGGTCAGTCAGGAGGTGGCGGACTATCTGGGCGTCACCAAGGAAGAGTACGAAAAGATGCTCTCCGACACAGCGGGAGCCAATCTTCTCTCTTTTGAAGCGCTGCTGGAAAACTACGGCAGTGTTTCCGGGGCCATGGCAGAGAAAAAAGGCGGCGAAGATTCTCCGGAAGAGCTGTGTGAGGAGAAGGAACTGCATGAATGCCTGGCTGAAGGAATCAAATCCCTGCGGCCCAACGAGCGGCTGGTGCTGTCCCTTTATTATGAAAAAGAGCTGACCATGAAGGAGATCGCCCGGGTGATGGATGTCAGCCCTCCCCGTGTTTCACAGATCCACAGTCACGCCATTCAGCGACTGCGAATCTTTCTGAAGGAACGAATGGAGCAGTAAACGCCAGGAAAGGAATGGTTTTGATATGACAAGAGGATTTTATGATCTTACTTCCGGGATGCTTTCCCAGAGCAGAAGACTGGATGTGGTGGGCAACAACATGACCAACCTCAGCACTCCGGGTTATAAGCAGCAGCAGTATACAGATACCACCTTTGGTGAGGTGCTCATCAGCCGTATAGGAAATTCCGATAAGAGCGGCAATCAGGTGATCGGTCAGAGCAGCAGTATGCTGGCTCCCGGTGAAATGACCATAGACTATGGCCAGGGGGCATTGGAAGAAACCGGTTCCAACCTGGATTTCGCCATCCAGGGAGAGGGGTTCTTCGCGATCCGCACCGATAACGGTGTGGAATATACCAGAAACGGCAGTTTTTCTCTGGATAAAAACGGTTATCTGTACCTGCCTGGTTATGGACGGGTGCTGGATGAGGATAAACGGCCCATCCAACTGGATACCGACCAGATCCGGGTGGATTCCCGGGGAGGAATTTATGGCCAGGAGGACGGCGAATATTACGGCAAGGTGGGTGTGTTTACCTTCCGGGACAATGACCGTCTGACCATCAGCGAAAGCGGACTTTTTGACGCCGGCGGCCAGGGAGCGCGGGAAGCGGATACACCGGTGATCTGGAAGAGCCTGGAGAGCTCCAATGTGGATATGATCCGGGAAATGAGCCAGATGATGAGCGCGCAGCGGGCGCTGCAAAGCGCGGCCCAGGTGCTCAAGCTCTATGACGGTGTGCTGACCAAGGCCACCTCAGAGCTGGGAAGAATGTAACGGACAGGGGGAGATCAGGATGATTCAGGGATTTTACAGTGCTGTGACAGGGGCTTCTCAGCAAATGAAGCAGATGGATGTTCACGGAAACAATATTGCCAATGTCAACACTTATGGATTCAAAGCGGAAAAGCCTTCCTTTCAGGCACTGATGTATGATATGGTAGATGGTGTGGATGGGGAGCGTCTTCCCAAGGGCAGCGGTACCTTGATGGCTTCCACCGCCACGGATTTCAGCTCTGTGGGGCTGACTCAAACAGGAAGAAACCTGGATTATGCCATTGAAGGGGAAGGCTTTTTTGCCCTGTATGATCCGGATACCGAGGAAATTTCCTATACCAGGGATGGGTCCTTTACCCTCGCCTCCTTTGATGGAGATGATGGGGACGGCTGGTATCTCAGTGACGGCCAGGGCCGTTTGGTGCTGGACGCGGATGAGGAACCCATCAAGGTGACCGATCCGAAGAAGCTTCAGCCGGTTGGGGTATTCACCATCCAGTATCAGGATGGCCTGCAGCATGTAGACAGCAGCCGTTTTGTGGCTTCCAAGAAGAATGGGGATATTGAGGCGGAGGATATTACTGTATTGCAGGGATATCTGGAATCCTCCAATACAGATCTGGCTGCGGAGCTGGGAAAGGTTATTGAAGCTCAGAGAGCCTACACCTATGCCTTGCGGATGGTAACCACCGCCGATGAGGTGGAGACCACCATCAACAATCTGACCACTTAAAAGGCGGGACGCAAAGATGAAAGATTATAGTGAACTCAACGGCCTGGAGCTGGATACCCTCAGAGAGATTGGCAGCATCGGCACCGGCAATGCCGCCACCGCCCTTTCTTCTATGCTGGGATGCACCGTCCACATGGAAACGCCGGAGGTTCGAATCATGGGCTATAACGAAGCCATTGAGTGGATCGGCGGCCCGGAAACGGTTACAGCCGGTGTTTTGGCACGGGTGGAAGGGGAAATCGGCGGCATCATGCTGGCGGTTCAGAAAATGGAGTTTGTCAATGTGGCCCTGCAGCGGATGGTGGGCCATCAGATCGGAGAATATGATCAGCTTGATGAGCTGGATATTTCCGCACTGGTGGAAGTGGGGAATATCATGATTTCCGCTTTTATCAACGCTCTGTCCGGCCTGACCAATATGACCATCAAGCTGTCGGTGCCGGCTTTCGCGGTTGATATGCAGGGGGCTATTATCGCTGTGCCTATGGCGGAGTTTGGCGGTCAGTCTGATTATATTATGGCCATCGGAGCGGAGCTGATCTGTGAAGGACATACCATGCCTTGCCGGATCCTTCTTTCTCCCGACATCCGTTCCCTCAATTTTTTGCTCAAGCGTTTGGGGGTATTGGATGAATAGCAATAAGGTTGTGGTGGGCATCGCGGACATGAAAATTATCCAGGGCAGCGGCGAACTGGTCACCTACGCTCTGGGGTCCTGCATTGGGATCTGTCTGTATGATCCTGCCATCAAGCTGGCGGCATTGGTTCATATCATGCTGCCGCTGAACATGGAGACCGGGCGCAAATCTCCGATGAAATATGCTGACACTGGTATCCGGGAAACCCTCAAGCAGATGGAAAGCTGGGGAGCAAAACGGATCCGGATCGTGGCAAAAATTGCCGGAGGCGCCAAAATGTTTGAGATTCCCGGGGGCGGGAGCCTGGGCAATATCGGACAGCGGAACATTGAAAGCGTTCATCTCAACCTCAAACGGGAGGGAATCCGCCTGCTCAAGGAAGATGTGGGAGGAACGGTGGCCAGAACCCTGCGCTTTGACGCGGCTACAGGGCAAGGCTACATTCACAGCTACGGCAAGCCGGAATCCATCCTGTAAAAAGAAAAGGGAGAAGAAAGCGGGGGACATACATCATGGAACAGGAAAAAAAGGGGATCTTGCTGGAATCAGGCACCAATGAGATCGAGATTTTGCAGTTTACCATTGACGGCAGCCTGTACGGGATCAACGTGGCAAAGGTGCGGGAAATCATGATGTCTGCACCGGTACATTTTATGCCCCATTCCCATCCGGCGGTAGAGGGAATTTTCAAGCCCAGGGACGCGGTGATCACCGTGGTCGATCTGCCGGAATATCTTACCGGGCATCCAACGGAGAAGAAGCCCAAGGATCTGTTTATTATCACCTACTTCAACAAAACCCTCATTGCCTTCCGGGTACATACAGTGGTAGGGATCTGCCGGATCTCCTGGCAGGATATCCAGAAGCCTGATCGAACCGTTTCCGGCGGACCTGATGGAGTAGCTACCGGAATTGCACAGTGTGAAGGGCATCTGGTGACGATTCTGGACTTTGAGCGGATCGTTGCGGAGATCGCGCCGCAGACCACCATTCAGATGTCGGAGGTGGAGGCCCTGGGAGAGCGGTCCCGGGATACCCACCCCATCTGGATAGCGGAGGATTCCATTCTGCTTTCCACCATGATCAAGCAGGCGCTGACCAAGGCGGGGTATACCAATCTGAAGATGTTTGCCAATGGCCAGGAGCTTTGGGATGCGCTGCAGCAGTGGAAAGAGGAGGAGGATCCCAGGCCCAACGTGTCCCTGGTGATCACCGACCTGGAGATGCCGCAGATGGATGGACATCGTCTGACCAAGCTGATCAAATCCAGCCCCAACTTTAAAAAGATACCGCTGATCATATTCTCCTCGCTGATTACTGATGAGATGCGGATCAAGGGAAAGCAGTTGGGCGCTGACGAGCAGTTGAGCAAGCCGGAGATCGGCCATTTGATCAAAGTGGTGGATGAACTTCTGGAGCGGAGCGCCGCGGAGAAATAAAGGGGGAGCGTTGCATGAGCAAGTATATTGTTCGCCAGCCTATCAAGGATCGGGACAGTAAGATCATCGGTTATGAGATTCAGTACCATGGTGAAAACACAGCCTTTGGTGATGACAAAAACGCCGTGCCGGCTTCCAACGACTTTGCCGCCGCGGACACCATTTACAGCTTTTTGACCCAGAACACCGATAAGCTTCTTCGTGGTTCGCTGAATTTTATGACCTTTACCACCACACTGCTGATGAAAAAGACCCCCAGGCTCTTCGACAAAAATGAGCTGGTGATCCAGATCGATGACAGTGTGATCATTCATCCTCTGGCAATGCATTTGGTGCAGCAGTATGTAAAGGAAGGGTATCGGGTAGCGGTCAATGAGTTCCAGTTTGCCCCCCGGTATCTGGCGCTGCTGGACAGCATTGACTATATCAAGCTGAACCTGAAGAGCACACCCATGGTGACGCTGAAAAACATTGTGGACATTGCCCACAGCATGAGCAAGCAGTGCATCGCCATTGATATTGATCGGGAGGATCTGTATCAGAAGGCCATCAAGCTGGGTGTGGACGCTATGGAAGGCCCCTATGTGGCGGCAAAGCTGACCACAAAGGCTCACAGCAGCGGATATCTTCAGAGCAATTTCTTCCGGCTGTTGATGGCCATCACCCAGGAGGAGCCGGATGTGGTGGAGATCGAGCAGATCATTTCAGTGGATGCCACCCTTACTTATGGACTGCTGAAGATGGTGAACTCCTGCTATTTTGCCGCTCGCCGGGAAGTGACTTCGGTCCGTCAGTCCATTGTGATCATGGGCTTGAGTGAGCTGCGGCAGTGGGCATATCTTCTCAGCGCCAGCAATGCGGAGAATCCCATTGAGGAAGGGGCGGAAGAGTTCCTGCGCCTGTCCTTTATGCGGGCCAATTTTTGCAGCAGCCTGATGAACTATGCCCAGCAGATGCCCATCTCCAAGCCGGACGCCTATCTGATGGGTATGTTTTCTACCCTCAATTACCTCATAGATGCTCCGCTGGACGAAATTCTTGCCCAGATCCCTCTGCGTCAGGAGATCAAAGACGCTTTGCTGGAGCACAAGGGCCGGTGCGGAATGCTTTATGACCTGGCCATCAGCTATGAGCGGGCGGATTGGAGCCGGATCGATCAGCTGGCAGGGGAGTTGGGTATTCCAACCAATCTTCTTACCAGTCTTTACTTCAACTGCATGGAGGAAGTGAACCGGATCTGGAATGAAATTACCCGGCCCAATCCCAACCAGACAGCTGCCCCAGAACTGAGCAAACAGCTTCAGATGAACAAATAAAACGGATTTTCGGGCAGCGGCGACGCTGAATCACAGTGCGGCTGATACCGGAAAATGTCTGTTGCAGTACAAACAAACGCCTGTCATGATCAGCAGTGGTCATGGCAGGCGTTGTATTTTGGAGAAAATATTTGTTTTATGCCCTCATCCCATCAATAGCAAAAAACCATTGGGGACGACAAAACATCCTTTCCGGGAGGCTGTGGGTGTCAATGGTCATCCAGCTGGTGGCGGGGATGTTCCAAAACCTCCTTGCAGGCGAAAATAACCTGTGCGGTTACGGTAGACTCGTACTTTGCCCGGTACAGATTCATCATGGGAGCACAGGCGCCTTCAGACAGCACGACATATTTGGCAGGCAGCCTTGAAAGGGCCAAAGCCATAGCGTCGGCCAGGCAGCGGGGACAATTGCAAAGATGGAACAGCTTTACATACCGCTCCAGCTTTTCTTCCACCAGTATAGGCATCACATTGATGAAACGGGCTCCGTCAGCAAGAGAAATTTCCCACTCCATGCGGGGCGGTGTGGAAGCAGCAGAAGAATCGGACAGATCCCCGGTGATTTGAGGAGACAATGCTTCCTCATCGGTGGGGGAGGGAGGAACGGTATCAGTATCGCAAGCGGAGGCATCTGACAGATCAGAAGCAGAGGGCTCCGGAGTATTCGTATTGGGCAGGGGTACAGCGGGTGGAAGGTCCTCCTCAGTGGGAGCGGCAGGGACAACGGGGGCGGCCGTTTCCGCCGGCTTGGGAGGCTGCTGCTCCAGCTCCTGCATCAAAGCCTGCTCCAGAGCGTCGTGGATTTTCCCTTCCACCGCTTCGTTATTGGTGCGGGCAACTTCCAGAATAGGAGGGGAAAGCTGTGACTGTACCGGAGCGGGAACGGGCTGTACCGGTGTGGGAGCAGAGTTTTCCCGCTGAGAAACAGCCGGTGATGGTTCCTCGTCAGGGGAAGAGAGCAGATGCAGAACGTGATCGGTTTTGCTGGTTTTGGCGCTTTTCTTGGTTGCCATTATTTCATCTCCCCTTTGCCCTGGATCCCTGTAATTTCTTCACACAAAGCCGCAAAATCCAGTGCCGGCTTGGAGCGGGGAGCGTAATCCACCACGCTCAAACCGTGGGCAGGCGCTTCTGCCGCCGCGACACTGTTGTGGATTTTGCTGACGAAGACCTTGGACTGCAGCTGCTGAGCGATCTGTTCCGCCAGCTCCAGCATCTCCTGGCTCAGGTTCAGACGGGGATTAAAGCGGTTGAGAAGAATACCCATGACTTTCAGGCGGGAGTTGTAATAATTGCGTACGCTCTTGACGGTTTCCTTGATTTGGGAGACGCCCAGCAGGCTGAGGACCTCCGGCGCCATGGGAATAATCAAATTGTCTGAAGCCACATAGGCGTTGACAGTGAGAATATTCAGGGCAGGGGGGGTATCGATGATGATGAAATCATAGTTTTCCTCCAGCTTTGAAAGGGCGGTTTTCAGTAAAAATTCCCGGCCGGGCTTGTTAAACTCCAGTTCCGCCGCCGAAAGCAGAATATTGGAAGGCAGCAGGTCACAGATGTCTGTGTGAGCAAGCACCTGCTGAGGTTCAAGATCGCCCCGAAAGACGTCATAAAGAGTGTGACAATGTTCAATATCCAGCCCCATACTGAATCCCAAACTGCCCTGGGGGTCCAGATCCACCCCCAGAACACGGAATCCTCTTTTATGCAGGCAGGATAACAAAGCGGCGGCAGTCGTAGTCTTACCTACGCCGCCTTTCTGATTGGTAATTGCGATGATGGCAGAGGACATACCCTATATTCTCCCTTCTTCTTTGCCGCCGCTGATGCCGGAAAGGTATTGAGATAAAAATGCCTTGCCGGCACTTAATTTTCGGGCGGAACGGACGATATATCAAATAGGGTAGTAGGCAAGGCTACCAGATCAAATAACAATCATCATTTTACTGAAAACGGAATGTTTTGTCAATCAACGCTATGGATGTCTTGGAACATTTGAGTTGCCGCAGTAAGGAGTGAAGAAAAATGGCGTCTATATCAAGTCTGCTTGGCAGCAGTTCTTCCAGCAGCAGTATTTATGGCAGCCGCAACAGCAATATCATATCCGGTTTGGCCAGCGGTTTGGATACAGAGTCCATGATCGAAGGTATGGTGGAAAGCTACAAGCAGAAGATCCTCGGTTTGCAGCAGGATCGCACCAAACTGCAGTGGCAGCAGGATGCTTATCAGAGCATTTCCAATAAGTTGGTGGAGTTTTCCAGAAAATATATGTCTTATAATTCCACCACCAATCTGTTCAGTGCCAGCTTTTTCAATAATTCTGTTATCACTACCCCCAAGGGTAAGTACGCGGACCTGGTGACTGCCTCCGGCAAAAGCAGCAGTCAGGTGGTGCTCAACGGCGTCAAGCAGTTGGCGACAACCAGCCGCTACAGCAGTTCAGCGGTTTCGCTGGGAGCACAGGGTACAGTGGCCAAGGGCGATCATGTGGACCTGAGTACCCCCATGACCCTGAGCAAAATGAGCGGTTCGCTGGCTATTGCCTATGGAAATCAGAACGTTGTTCTGGATTTTGGGGAGACAGAGGACTTTTCCAATGCCGACGGCACTCTGGATACAGCTAAGTTCCAGAAAGCGCTGGAAGAAAAATTGTCTGAGCAGAAGCTGAAAAATCAGGATGGCGACGAGGTGAGCGCCTCGGAGCTGATTGGGGTGAATGTAAGCGCTGACGGCACTGTAACACTGAGCAACAAGGATTCCGGCGGTGACAGTGTATATATCAAGGGCGCCAGCGGGGATTTTGCCGGTATGGTGTCTGACCTTACCAGCGCTGTATCCGGTCAAGAGAGTGAATTCACCATGAAAACGGATGTAGAAGTGGCGGATCATTATGCTTCCAAGGCGGAATATCTTTCCGGAAAAACCTTTTCTGTCACCCTCAACGGCCAGACAAAAACCATTACTTTGGGGGAAATCTCCAGAAAGAATGGACAGACCTGGAGCGAGGCCACAAAGGATGCTGTGCAGCAGGCCATAGACGGCGCCTTTGGAAAGAAGGAGGACGGCAGCAGCCGGGTGGAGGTACAGCTGGTTTCCGATCCCAACTCCTTTGCTTTTAAGGTACAGGAGGGTGATACCTTCTCCATCCGTTCCACTGAAACCGGAGTGGGAGAGATCCTTTTCGGTGAAGGCAATGATCAGCTTACATCCTATCTGAATGTGGGCAAAAGCCTGGGAGATCTGCTGGGAAGCACCGGCGGAAGAAAGATTCAGGGCGAGGGCAGCCCGGTCCTCCAGGAAGACGGCACCTATCTGGATGAAGCAGGCAATAAAGTGGATAAGGATGGCTATCTCATCCATGATGACGGCAGCTACCGGTATGAATACGATGTGGAGATCAATGGTGTCAAGATCGGCACCTATCAGGACGATACCGCGCTGGAAACCGTTATCAATGACATCAATTCCAATTCCAGCGCTGGTGTCAATGTTACCTACTCCAAGCTGACCAATGAGTTTGTTCTCACGGCCAAACAGACCGGCGCGGCACAGCAGATCCGCATTGGTGAGCAGACCGCGGACGGAACGGAAAACCTGGCGGCGAAATTGTTCGGGGCGACAGTGGACGAGAATGGCGATGTCATCCAATCCGAAAACTATACCTCCGGCCAGGATGCCGTTTTTGTGGCGACGGTCAACGGCAAAACCACTACCTATACCCGCAGCACGAACAGTGTGGATCTGGATGGTTTGACCGTTACGCTGGACGGTACTTTCAATGTCAATGAAGAAGGCAATCTGATTGATGAAAATGAAAGTGTGACCTTCTCCAGCAAGACAGATACGGACACCATTGTGGACGCCATCAAACAGATGGTTGAGGATTATAACGCAATGGTTACCGAGGTCAAGAAGGCTTATTCCGATATGCCCCTGCAGCAGTCCAATGGCTCCGGCTATGAGCCGCTGACAGCGGAAGATGAAGCTGATATGAGCGAAAGCGAAATCAAGGCTTACGAGGAAAAAGCAAAAACCGGCATCCTGTTTATGGATCGGGATTTGTCCTCCCTTTACAGCGCTCTGCGTTCCGCGGTGGTTCCCAGCGGATCCGATGGCTCGTATCTGCGTTCTATTGGTATCGAAACCAGCTATGAAGATGGCCTGACTACCATCAATCTGGATGAAGAGGCCCTTCGCCAGG
Source organism: Angelakisella massiliensis (assembly GCF_900104675.1). Classification (GTDB taxonomy): domain Bacteria; phylum Bacillota; class Clostridia; order Oscillospirales; family Ruminococcaceae; genus Angelakisella; species Angelakisella massiliensis. The sequence continues at coordinate 2,080,830 of NZ_LT629945.1, forward strand.
CTTTGGAGAGCGATCTGGACGGCGTCAAAAATGCCTTTACCAAGAGCAAAGAGTATGGCTCTTCCACCGATGGACTGATGGCATCCATCCAAAAGGTAACAGACCGTTACGCCGCTACCACCGGCGCGGTCAAGGGCATTTTGATTGAAAAAGCCGGCTCTCAGTATTCTCCCACCGCCGCGCTGGACAATGAGATGCTCAACAAAATGGAGGAAATTGATAGCCAGATTTCAAAATGGCAGAGCAAGATGTCTGATAAGGTGGATTATTATACCAATAAGTTCACCCAGCTGGAAATGCTGATCAATCAGATGAATTCCCAGAGCTCCGCTTTGGCTGGGCTTACAGGCTGAGCACAGCTCTGATCAAAAGAAAGGACCGCAAAATTTATGGATATGCGAGGCTATCAGCGCTACCGTGAAGATTCGCTGAATACCATGACGCAGGGAGAACTGCTGCTGCTGCTCTATGATGAGCTGGTCAAGCGCCTCAAACAGGCTGATCTGGACCTGGGACAGGAGCGTTACAGCACGTTTGAAGCGGCAGTGGACAGAGCGGTGGCGATTATCCGCTACTTATCCGACACCTTGGACCACAGTTATCCCATCAGTGCCAATCTGGACCGGTTGTATGAATATTTCTGCTATGAGCTCAGTCGGGTAAAGGCAGGGCGAAATAAGGAAGAGCTGGAACGTGTGCTTTCAATGGTATCGGAGCTGCGGGATGCTTTCCGCCAAGCGGAAAAGAGCACGGTATCGGTCCGTTGAGAGGGGAATAAAAAATGGATGAGCAGGTAGCTGCGGCAGCTTTGGCAACAGAAAGAAAGCGCTATGAGGCCCTCTCTGAAGTAATGGAACTGACAGAGGAACTGTCTGAGGCGATCCAAAGACAGGATCAGGTTTCCATACGGATGTTTCTGGGGATGCGTCAGGAGCCCATCAATCAGCTTCGGGAATATCAGAATATGAGACGGCAGATACAGAGAAAACTGTCTGAAGAAGATGGACGTGTATTGAGGGCGCTGCTTTCCGGCGAGGCCGAAGGAACTACGCCTATGACCAAGAGCCTGAGAAAAGCGGTGGATCAAAATCGGCATCTGCTGGATCGGGTGTTGAAACTGGATCGCCAGTTGAGTATAAAGATAGGTGGAGACAAATCTTTCTATGCCGAAACGGATCAAGGAAAACACCTTTGATCCGCCTCACACGCAGGAAGGATGATTCGCTGCAACATGGAAATTCCCCTGCCGGCAATGATAGGGCAGGGGATTTCTGTGTTATGATGGCATGAAGTGTGCGTCCCGCTGCAGGGAAACAGAGTGGCCAGGATATCTTTTTGACAGCTTTGAGAGGCACACTGTTTAAGGAGAAAAAGGAGCGGCATATGCCAGAGATACAATTAGCAGCAGTCAGCAAATATTATGAACAGGACAAAAAAAGAATTGCCGCTGTTGAGGACGTTAATCTCAGTGTCAAGCAGGGGGAATTTGTATTTGTGACAGGCAGCAGCGGGGCGGGAAAAACCACGCTGCTGAAGCTGATTTCCGGGGAGATTTCGCCGGACTATGGTACGGTGTACCTCAATGGGGCTCCCATGAACGGATTTTCCAGACGCATCTGGCAGCGTAAGCATTGTTTTTTTGGCAGGGTCCCCCAGCTTTCCCAGCTGGTCAAGCAACGGACGATACAAGAGAACCTGACTGCCATTGCCATGGTCAGAGACGGCCGGGCGATAGGTTCGGTGCAGCAAAGAGTGCAGAAAGTGCTGGCAATGGTAGGTCTTTCCGGTGTGGAAGAGCGGTATCCCCTGGAATTGTCTCTGGGAGAATGCCGCAGAATTGAGCTGGCAGGGGCAATCATCAACAGTCCCGCTATTTTGGTGCTGGATGAGCTGACGGCAAATCTGGATGAGGATACCACCTGGGATGTCTTTCATTTGCTGGAGGAGATGAATCACCGGGGAACAACTGTCATTATGGCAACCCATGCAAAAGCCTTTGTCAATATGCTCCGCAAGCGGGTGATCACCCTCATGGACGGGCATATTGTAGGAGATGTGGAAAAAGGACGCTATGGGGACATCAGCCTCACAAAGCGTTCCGATTCCTGAACTGGTTTGGAAATGGGCAAGGAGGAATACCATGTTGAAAACAGAGACGCCATTGGAAAATTTTTCTCCTCAGGAGCCGATCTACGCGTTGGATATAGGTACCAGAAGTGTAATTGGTATGCTGGGAGAAGTGGATCAAGGGCGTGTCCGGATTCTTGCTGTGGACAAACAACCCCACCAAAAGCGCTCCATGATGGATGGACAGATTGAGGATATCGCTCAGGTTGCTTCAGCGGTGATGGAAGTTACCGCACGGCTGGAGGCCAAAACAGGAAGAAAGCTGACCAAGGCTTGTGTAGCGGCTGCCGGGCGTTCCCTTCGCATGGAGCATGGCCATGGGGAGCTGGAACTGGAGCGGCCCGAGACCATTGGTACAGAGCGCCTGGGACAACTGGAAGCAGCGGCTGTGGCCAATGGTGAGGAGGCCTTGCGGCCGTTGGAAGGGGAGCCTCAGCGGTTATTTTTGGTAGGATATACAGTGACCCGGCTTGCTTTGGATGGCTATCCCATGAGCAGCCTGCTGGGGCATACCGGCAAGCATATGGAGGTGGATGTAGTAGCCACCTTTCTCCCCAGTGAAGTGATTGACAGCCTGTATGCGGTGATGGCAAAAGCAGGGTTGGAAGTAGCCAGCCTGACACTGGAGCCTATCGCGGCTTTGAACGCGGCAATCCCCAAGGATATTCGGCTGCTGAATTTGGCGCTGGTGGACATTGGGGCCGGCACATCTGATATTGCCATCTGCCGGGATGGCGGTGTGGTAGGTTACACCATGGCCACAGTGGCGGGAGATGAAATCACCGAAGCCATTATGAGGGCCTATCTGGTGGACTATACCACGGCCGAGGATATGAAGCTTCAGCTGGAACAGGGCGGGTCTGTCGTGTTCACAGATGTTCTTGGGCAGCAGCAGCAGTGTGAAACAGATGAACTGATGGATTCCATTGACGCCGCGGTTCAGGGGCTGGCGGATGAGATCGCCGCCAGGATACAGCAGCTCAACGGCGGGCCGCCGTCGGCTCTTTTCCTGGCAGGGGGAGGCAGTAAACTGCTGGGCCTGCGGGAACGGGTAGCAAAATCCCTTGGGATCAATGACCGTCGGGCGGCGCTGTCGGGAAACCATTTCAAAACCAGCGCCTGTTCCGATGTAGTGGAGCTGGAGGACCCGGAATACACAACTCCTTTGGGTATCGCCATCTCTGCAGGACTTGGACTGATCAGTGACAGTTACCGGATCCTTCTCAATGGCAAACCGGCCAAGCTGTTTCGTAACGGAACCCTGACTGTTCTGGAGCTGCTGATGATGAACGGTTATGGGTATCGGGATCTGTTGGGAAAGAACGGACGGAGCATGGTTTTAAACGTGGATGGAAAACGCATGGTTTTTCCGGGGGAACCGGCAGTTCCTGCACAGCTTCGTATCAATGGCAGCGAGGTTTCTTCCTCTACGGTGGTACATGCGGGAGATCAGGTGGAGTTTATTCCGGCCAAGGCTGGTCAGGACCGGCGGGTATTGGCGGGCGAAGTAATGCGGCGTGTAAATGGACAAAAGGTTTTCCAGGGCGGCGTGGAGCTGCAGCCGGAGGAGGAAGTGGGTGCAGACGAGCCGTTGACAACCACTTTTGTTCCGCAGGTGAAAGAAAATCCCCAAACTGCGGATACGTCTGTCGGTGTAATGAAGGAACCCGCGGCTTGCAGCCTGGTCTTTAATGGTAATCCATTGACTTTGCCCGGCAAACCGGATGGAGGTCCCTATTATCTGATGGATCTGTTGGAGTATTCCGGTATTGATTTTCAGCATCTGGATCGTCCGGTGCGCCTTGAGGTCAATGGCCGGGAGGGAAGTTTCAGTCAGGTCCTTCAACAGGGAGACCGGGTTGAAATCAGGTATGATAACAGAGGAGAGAATTGACTCTATGAGATCATCGTTTCATAAAAAAGCGTTTCCGTGTTTCTTGGGTATTGGTGTTGGTTTGATGTTGGCAGGATGCGGGGCTCAGCCGCTGCCTACCACTTATGAGGTAGGACAGGATACGCTGCCCGCATTCGGCACAACAGAAGAACAATTTCAGGGCAAGATCGCAGACACTCAGACAGACGAGGAAACCGGTGTGTCCAATTATACCTACACAGAGCTTGTATCTGGTGTGCAGGCAGTGAAAACTTATGTGGACGTAATGGATACGGAGTATGGATGCCAGGTAATCGACCAGGAGGGAGTGATCCAAGAAACGCCGGACTTCTCCCAAGCGGAAGGAGAAGTTTTAATAGGCAAGAACCTGGAAAGCGAAGAGGGTATCTTCCAGCTGAATCTGCAGTGGACAGAAAATACCTGTGAGGTTGTGGTTTCCAAAGGTGAAGGGCAGGTGTCCCAGGCAAAAGTGGAAAGCATCTCCATGGAGGAAGCGGTGGATATGTTACAAAAGGCTTCTCCCCAGGAACTGGATCTTCCGGGGGAGAGTATGGAAGATTATGTGATTTGTGCTGATGAAGGCTATGTGATGGTGGATGGACAGGCCAGCTTCCGGATGAATGTATATGACCGCAGCACCCGCACGATTTCCGGTACATATCTGCTGACACTGGACGGTCAGCACCTGTATCAACTGGATCGGAAAGAAAACAGTATCCGCCAGCTGAGTGCTTCCTGATGGATTGCTGAAGGTTAAAAACGGACTGATGTGGATGCGCTGGAAATGCTTTTTCTTAAAATCTGAACGGAAAAACATTTCATCCACATCGCCGGTTCGGTTTTGCCTAGTGTGTATCAGCTTGGAAAAAAGTATGATATCGGTTGATGCTTTAAACAGCAGTAAAAATCTTTTTTAATGTATCATGCACGGTTGATAAAGGGTAAAATATCACACCGGGATACTTTTATTCAGAGAGCTTCTGTTTATGGCTGGCCCTTTTTGACTGCTTCTAAAAGCCTCCCTTTTTTATGCAAACCAGCTTGGCCGGTAAGTTTGTCCCAGCCAGAAACAGGATATGATTACAATGAAAAAACACTCTCCGCAGAAAAAGAACTGTGGGGGAGTGTTTTAGTTTATCTATCGCTTTTTTGAGCTGCCCTCAGCAGGCATATCCAGACAACAGCGTGTATCCCAGGGCTGTTTGATTACCTGCTCAAAAAGCTATCAAAGCTTTTGCCATACTCAAAAGCATAAAAACGCTCCGCACAGAAAAAATCTGCACGGAGCGTTTTCTTTTCATAATCTGAAACTGAGCAGCATCAGAATTCAGCAAAGCCGGTGGTTCTGGGGAAGGGAAGCACATCACGGATGTTGTTGATGCCGGTGATGTACATGATCAGCCGCTCAAAGCCCAGGCCATATCCCGCGTGCTTGGTGCCGCCGAAGCGCCGCAGATCCAGATACCACCAGTAATCCTCTTCCCGCAGCCCCAGTTCATGGATGCGGTCCATCAAGCGGTCAAGACGCTCTTCACGCTGGGAGCCGCCGATGATCTCACCAACGCCGGGAACCAGCAGGTCCACAGCGGCTACGGTTTTGTTATCGTCGTTCATTCGCATATAGAAAGCCTTGATTTCCTTGGGATAATCGGTAACGAAGACCGGTTTGCCGAAAATCTTCTCAGTGAGGTACCGTTCGTGCTCTGTCTGCAGGTCGCAGCCCCAATAGACAGGATACTCAAACTGATCTTTTACCTGCTCCAGCTTTTCCACAGCCTCCGTATAGGTGATGCGGCCGAAGTCAGCCTCTATAATACCGGTCAGGCGGTTGATCAGATCCTTGTCATAGAACTGATTGAAGAAGGCGATCTCCTCCGGGCAGTTGTCCATCACATACTTGAGGACAAACTTGATCATGTCAGAGGCCAGCTGCATATCGTCTTCCAGGTCGGCAAAAGCGATTTCCGGCTCGATCATCCAGAACTCAGCCGCATGCCGAGCAGTGTTGGAACGCTCTGCCCGGAAGGTAGGACCGAAGGTGTAAACCTTGGAGAAAGCCATCGCCATGCATTCCGCTTCCAGCTGACCGGAAACAGTGAGGTTGGTGGGTTTGCCGAAGAAGTCCTGACTATAATCTACCTGGCCGTCGGGAGTACGGGGAGGATCATTGGGGTCCAGCACAGACAGCCGGAACATTTCACCTGCGCCTTCACAGTCGCTGCCGGTGATGATGGGGGTGTGAGCGTAAACAAAGCCTCTCTCGTTAAAGAACTTATGAATGGCATAAGCGGCCACGGAACGTACCCGGAACACCGCGCTGAAGGTATTGGTCCGGGGACGAAGATGCTGGATGGTGCGGAGATATTCCAGACTGTGCTTTTTCTTCTGGAGAGGATATTCAGGGGAGGAAACGCCTTCCACCTGGATCTGGGATGCATGGATTTCGAAGGGCTGCTTTGCGTTGGGGGTCAGGACGATATTGCCCCGAACCACCAGGGCGGCTCCCACATTCTGCTTGGAGATTTCAGTGAAATTATCGATCTTGCTGTCCTCAAAAACGATCTGAAGATTGCGGAAGTAGGTGCCGTCGTTCAGCTCAATAAAACCCAGCGCCTTGGAGTTGCGAATGGTCTTGACCCAGCCGCAAACGGTGACGTCGGAATCAATGTAGTTGTTCACACTGGCGAACAATGCCCGGATCTCGGTGTGCTGCATTTGAAAATCCCTCTTTCAACATGATGGGCGGAAGTTTTTCCGCCGGATAAAAACGGAACCCTGTAAAGGGGCCCCGATAATTACACTTATTATATTATGGAAGGGGATTTTGTGCAATCCTTTTCTTTTAAAACCCGGGAAAAACATTTCTTTGCTTGGAGGAAAGGATACTATTATGGACTGTCAGGGGAGGGGAGAAAAAAGAGAGAAAAAAATAATTTAAAAAATTCGAAAAAGGGGTTGATTTTTCCAAAACTATCGGATATAATAATAACTCGTCGGGCACCTCCTGACACAAAACTGGATAAAACGGTAACACGTTTTAGACGCACTCGGAAAGATGGCTGAGCTGGTCTAAGGCGCACGACTGGAAATCGTGTGTGCGTTAATAGCGCACCGAGGGTTCGAATCCCTCTCTTTCCGCCACAAGGTAAGGACCTGAAGCATTTGCTTCAGGTCCTTTTCCCATTCTCATAAAAGCTTTTTGTTTCAAAGCGAAAAAGGAAAGCGGCGGCAGACAGAAAAGTCTGAGATGAATCCGCTTGGCCTTTACCGAGATTTTGCGGCTATAAAAACAGGGACTATGGGTAATGTGTTTTCCCCATAGTCCCTGTTTTATTTGTGCTTTGGGAAGGTTGGCTGTCCCGTCTCAGATAAGAACGGTACGCAGGTCCAGCTGGTTGAGGATATCCTTCATTTCCTCAAAGGTGCAGCCTGTGGCATAGATGCTGACGGTTTTGTACCTGTTTACAGCGGAGCACCAAATTTGTCCGTCATATTCCTGGATGAGCACTTCCACATTGTCCTGGGTGACAAAAACTTCACTCCGGTCATAGGAGCTGTTAAGGATATATTCTGGATCTTCCCCGCTGTCAAAGAAGGTGTTGTACTCATAGGAGAGGGAAAAGCGGCTTCCTTCCCTGGGGATGTAGCCGAGATGTGTTTTTACCCACAGCAGCTGCCCATCTTTTTCAGAGCGGCACAGAACAGCGATTTGCCCCCCATCCATAGGCGTCATCTTTTCCGCAAGGAAGGTGAGGTCCCAGTCCAGCAGGTCCTCTACAACCATTTTCTGGGCGTAATCCCCAGCTGTACGGTATTCTGTCACTACATTTCCATAAAAACTATCCTCACTGCTGCGGATGACCTGCCGCTCCCAACCGTCACGGCTATAGTCTCCTTCCTTTTGAGAAAGGAGGGTCTCATTTTCCAGCAGCCCTTGTTCCATAGCTCTGGAAACATATTCTGATGGTGTTTCCACATCCTTACTTTCTTCCGCTGTACCTGGAACAGCGTAGGATGCCGCTGCGTCGGGATGATCTTCCGATTGCTGTTGCGTCAGAGCTTCCAGGGAATCAAAGAAGAAAATTTCCCGATGATTGAGTACATAATCCACCGTGAAAGCGGTGAGTGTCAGCAAAGCAGCGGTCAGTACCGCAGCGATAAGAACGGTTCGTACGATTTTCTTTGGTGTGATGTTTTGCGGCTCTTTTTTTGTTTCCGCCATCTTCAAAACCTCCTCCAAGGTGCTTTGGGAGGCATGAAGCGGGGAAAAGGCCCGGCGAATTTCTTCCCTCATGTGGATGCCTCCTCCGATAAATTCTTTCGCAGGCGTTCTCTTGCCCGTTTCAGTCGTGTCCCCACAGTCCCCTGGGGCAGCTTCAGCAGCTCCGCGATCTCTTCTACGGTGTAGCCTTCATAATAATAAAGGTAGATGATGATCCGGTATTTTGTATCCAGAGCCAGCACAGCTTCCAGGAGGTCATTTTCCCGGGGCCCTTCAAATGTCAGCGAATTGATGTAATCAGAAAGATCCTCCGCTCGTCTCCAGGGGGAACGCCAATACTTTTTGCATTCATTGATGGTAACGCGGATCAGCCAATGCTTCAGATGGCAGTCGCTTTGAAAATCCTTATCCGATTGATAAAGACGCAGCAGCACAGTTTGCGTGACATCATCAGCGTCCGGTCGGCTTTTCAGATAACTGAAAGCTAATCGGAAGATGGTATCCATATATTGCTGTGCCAGTTGAACAAATTGTTCTTTTTTCAGCATAGGCCTGACTCCTTGTGAAAAGCTTTTCAACTGTAATATCCAGCAGAAGGTCATTTTTTTCATTATAGCATAAAGAAAATTGGCGAAAGGTGGGAGATCCCCCTTTCCGCACTGGAGCGGATGATCGCTTTCCCTACTGAAAATGGAAACGGAGAGAGCAAATGGTGTTTTTCTTCCATAGGCAAAGTAAGGGAGGAAATTTGTATTTCACATTTGGAAATCTTCTGGAAAATACCTGCGAAAAGCAATATTTTTTTGAATTTTGCGTCAAGAAAAAGTTTCATATTAAACGCTTTTTCTGTCAACAATTCTGAAAGATGCATAGAATATGCAAGAAAAGAAAAAAATATCTTGCAAAATATCGTCGTATCCACTACAATAGGAGAAACGACTTTTAAGAGGAGCTGTATAGGATGGAACCGATGCGTCAGATGGGAACAGCAAAGCTGGAAAGACTGCTTGCAGAGCTGCGGAAGGAATATGAGGATTTTCAAAGCCAAAAGCTGACCCTGGATATGTCCAGAGGTAAGCCCAACAGCGATCAGCTGGATCTGGCTGCGGGGATGCTGGATACCCTGAGCAGTGCCCGGGGCGCTTTTTCGGACAGCGGTATTGATTGCCGGAATTATGGTTCTCTCACCGGCATTCCGGAAGCGAAAAAAATGATGGCCGATATGCTGGGCGTGGAAGAGGATGAGGTGATCATCGGGGGAAACTCCAGCCTGAATCTGATGTTCGATACAGTTTCCAGAGCCCTGAATCTGGGCGTTTACGGTTCCGATAAGCCCTGGTGCAAAGAGCCTGAAATCAAGTTCCTTTGTCCCGCTCCCGGTTACGACCGTCATTTTGCCATCTGCCAGCATTTCGGCATCAAGATGATCACCATCCCCATGGGTCCGGAAGGCCCCGACATGGATCTGGTAGAGGACTATGTCAACAACGATCCCGCGGTAAAGGGGATCTGGTGTGTTCCCAAATACTCCAATCCCACCGGTGTTACATATTCCAAGCGGACAGTGGAACGTTTTTCCCGTCTGTGTCCCGCCGCCCGGGATTTCCGCATTTTCTGGGATAACGCTTACTGCATCCATTCCTTCAAGGGGGAGGATGAACAGCTGACGGATCTGTTCCATCTGCTCAAGCAGCGGGGCAAGGAAAATATGATTTTCATCTTCGGTTCCACCTCCAAAATCTCCTTTGCCGGCGCCGGATTGGCGGCTATGGCCGGTTCCCGGGCCAATATGCGCCTGACAGAGCAGCAGCTTTCCATTCAAACCATTGGATACGACAAGATCTGCCAGCTGATGCATGTGCGGTATTTCGGCAGCTTCCAGGGAATGAAGGAGCATATGAAGAAACACGCCGCGATACTGGCTCCCAAGTTTGCCGCGGTGGAGGAGATCCTTTCCCGTGAGCTGGATGGCCTGGAGATTGCTACATGGACCGATCCTACAGGCGGATACTTCATTTCTCTGGATACACTGGAGAACTGCGCCAAGCGGACAGTGCAGCTGTGTGCTGAGGCCGGGGTCAAACTCACCGGCGCCGGGGCGACCTTCCCTTACGGGATCGATCCCTATGACCGGAACATCCGTATTGCTCCCAGCTATCCGTCGGTAGAGGAGCTGAGAAAGGCAACAGAGCTGCTGTGCCTGTGTGTGAAGATCGCTTCGGCGGAGTATTATCTCACCATCAGCATCTGAGCGGAGAAAAATTTAAAAGCAAGGCAAAAAGCGGGCGTTGGAGTTTTTCTGACGTCCGTTTTTGTATGATTCGGGGAGAACAGTGGAAAATAAGATTCAAAAGGATCAGACCTGCCCAAAGCGTTTGTCCGCTTTTCTTTCTCTTTGGACCTCGGTGGGGAAATTATGTGTCATTGCGGTGTTTTTTGTGGTTTAACGTTGACTTTCGCAGGAAGCTGTCCTATAATAGGCCACATGATCGCCTGGACAAAACGGGCTTTTCTTTTTGTCCGGGGTAATATTTGCGCCGGAGGAGGTCATCTCCCCCTGCCGGTGCGGACATAGGAGGACTGTCAATGAAAAGAGCGAAAAAATGGCCGTTTTTTGTAGCGGCCGCGCTCATTCTGGTCATCGCCTATCTGACGATGTTTGGTTTGAGCATCGGCGGCGAGACCTACATCAAGGGCGCCGATACCATTCGCTGGGGTATTGATATCCGGGGCGGCGTGGACGCCACCTTTACCCCTGCCGATGGCTATGATGCCACGGAAGAAGAGATGCGGTCGGCGGAATCCATTATGGAAATTCGTCTGATCGCCCGGGGCATCACCGATTATGAGGTGTACACCGATACAGCCACAGACCGGATCATTGTCCGTTTTCCCTGGAAGGTAGGGGAGACGGAGTTTGATCCTGAGGAGGCGATCAAGGAGCTGGGCGACACCGCCATGCTTACCTTCCGGGAAGGTCTGGAGGTGGATGAGCAGGGCAATCCCACCGGTACGGTAGTGCTGGAAGGTAAGGATCTGGTCAGCGCTCAGGTGGCGGTGTACCGGGATGAATATGGTGTCAGCCGTCCTGTGGTAGAGTTCAAGCTCACCGATGAGGGCAAGACCAAGTTCGCGGAGGCTACAGAAAGAAATCTGGGCAAGATCATTTCCATCTGGATGGACAACACCCTCATTTCCTTCCCCACAGTCAACAGCGTCATCAGCCAGGGAGAAGGCATGATCGAAGGAGACTTCACTGCTGAATCGGCTCAGGATCTGGCCGAGAAAATCAACGGCGGCGCGCTGCCCTTCAAGATGACCACCGAAAATTACAGCTCCATTTCTCCCACCCTGGGCCTCAACGCCAAGGATGCCATGGTCAATGCCGGTATCATCGCTTTTGTGCTGGTATGCCTGTATATGATCCTCTATTATCGTCTGCCGGGCTTTGTAGCGGTTTTCGCGCTGATCGGTCAGGTCGTGTTTATGATTGCGGCCGTTACCCGTGTGTTCCCGGTTTATGAATCCTTCACCCTCACCCTGCCCGGTATCGCCGGTATTATTCTTGGTATCGGTATGGGTGTGGACGCTAACATCATTTCCGCAGAGCGTATCAAAGAGGAGATCCGCAGCGGCAAGACTGTGGACGGCGCTGTCAGCCAGGGCTTTGAGCGGGCCTTCTCCGCCATCCTGGACGGCAATGTCACCGTCATCATCGTCGCTGTGATCCTCATGGGCGCTTTTGGCCCACCGGAGAGCATCTGCGTGCGGGTGCTGCGTCCCATCTTCTTTATGTTTGGTCAGGCGACCGCCGGTTCCATCTATTCCTTCGGCTATACACTGCTGATGGGTGTGGTGGCCAACATGATCATGGGCGTTTATCTGTCCCGGCTGATGCTCCGGTCCATTTCTCAGCTGAAATGCTTCAGAAAACCCTGGTTCTATGGAGGTGCGAAGAATGTTTGATTTCATCGGCAAAAGAAAAATCTTTTTCAGCATCTCCCTGGGGCTGCTGGCCCTTTGCCTGGTGTTCTGCCTGACTTTGGGAGTGGAGCTGGATATCCAGTTCAAAGGCGGCTCCATGATGACCTATTCCTATACCGGCACGGTGGACCCCGCTGCCATTGAAAGCGCGGTTGAGGATGTAACCGGCAGCGTTACCTCTGTACAGACCGGCAGCACCGCCGGTACCGGCATGACCACCTTCACCATCGCGCTGGCGCAGAAGCAGGGCGTGGATGTGGAGACCCAGTCCGCCATTACCGCCAAGCTGGAAGAAATGTATCCCGATGCCGGCCTGGAAGCGCTGAGCATCAACAATGTGGACGCTACCATTGGTAAGGAGTTTTTCCTCAAATCCATCCTTGCCGTGCTGCTGGCCTCTGTGCTGATGGTGGTATATATCGCCTGGAGATTCCGCAACATCGGCGGCTGGTCTGCCGGTGTGATGGCAATGCTGGCGCTGCTCCACGATGTGCTGATGGTTTTCGCGATTTTCGTTTTCCTGCGCATTCCCCTTAACGACAGCTTTATTGCGGTGGTATTGACCATTCTGGGCTACTCCCTCAATGATACCATCGTAATCTATGACCGTATTCGTGAAAATGAGCGGCTGATGGGTAAGCGTACGCCCTTGCCGAAGCTGGTCAATGAGTCCATCAACCAGTCTCTGGGCCGTGCCTTTGGTACATCTTTCGCCACTGTGCTGTCCATGGTGGTAGTTGCTGTGGTTGCCTGGATGTATGATATGAACAGCATTATCACCTTTGCCATCCCCATGATCGCCGGTATTGTTTCCGGTTTGTATTCCTCTGTCTGTATCACCGGCCCGCTTTGGGTTTGGTGGGAGGAAAAACATCCCTCCAAGAGACGGATGGCCTGAAAATTTTTTGCGCGCAGGGGCAGGTTTCATTTGAAACCTGCCCCTTTTGCATATGATGGGAAGGGGAAGAGCTTCAAACCGGATGAAAGTTCAAGCGGTACGGCCTATTGAATAAAAAGCTTTTGTGTAGTAAACTATGAGGAAGCAATAACCCTGAGCAAAGGACTTTAAATAAGCGGCTTTTGCTTCCTCAAACATTCCTGGAAAAGGCGGGAGGATTTTGAATATAGGCATTTCCACGGCAACCTTCTATCCACTGGAAACGGAACAAGCGCTGGATCAGGCCATCAGGCTGGGGTCTGACTGTGTGGAGATTTTTTTCAATGCATTTTGTGAAACAACCCCGGAGTTTGTCCGGCAGCTGAAGCGTCAGCTGGAGGCTTATGAAATAAAAGTAACTTCCATCCATCCCTTCACTTCTGGGATGGAGCCCATGTTTTTCTTTTCCAATTATCCCAGGCGTTTTTCTGACGGGATGGAGATCTATAAAAGGTACTTTGAGATTTTAGGAGAGCTGGGCGGGAAATATCTGATCCTCCATGGCCACCACAACAAGCCGGGGGCCAGTATGGAACAGTATGTGGAGCGATATGCCCGCCTTCATCAGCTGGGCAGAAGCTTTGGTTTATATGTTGCCCAGGAAAATGTGGCCCGCTGCCTGAGCCGCTATCCCCAATTGTTTGAGCGGATCGCCCAGGCCGTGCCGGATGCCAAATTCACCCTGGATGTCAAGCAGGCTATCCGCTCCGGCGTGACGGTGGAACAGATGCTGGATGTCATGGGAGAGCACCTGGCCCATATTCATATCAGTGACAACAGCCCTCAGTGCGACTGCCTGCCGGTGGGGGAAGGGACGATGGATTTTGAGGCCTTTTTCCGGCGGCTGCGGCAGATGAATTATGGGGGAGACATGGTGCTGGAGCTGTATCAGGACAGCTACAGTAATTCATCCCAATTGACCAATTCCATTGAAAGGCTGCGCAGGCTTTGGGAGAGCAGCGAAGAGAAACAGGGTTGAATTTGGTACACTTTGGGGATTATTTACAAAAAATATTGGGAAAAGTCTTGTCTGAAAAAGAAAGGTTTGCTATAATATTAACAAGGCGGGGCTGGAGAGGAGTGTTTGGGTGTGAAATGCCCATTTTGCGGTTATGCCGAAAGCAAGGTGATCGACACAAGGCCTGCTGACGAGGGGGAACGGATTCGCCGTCGTCGGGAGTGTCTGAGCTGCGAAAAACGATTCACTACCTACGAGGTGGTGGAAACAACCCCGCTGATGGTTATCAAAAAGGATGGTTCCAGAGAGGTTTTTTCCCGCGACAAGCTGCTGCGGGGAATGATCAAATCCTGTGAAAAGCGTCCGGTAAGCCTGTCGGTACTGGAGGATGCGGTGGCGGATATTCAGCTGACCCTTCAGAACCGGCTGGAACGGGAGGTTCCTTCCTCACAGATCGGGGAACTGTGCATGGAAAAGCTGAAGGGGATCGATCAGGTGGCCTATGTTCGCTTTGCGTCGGTCTATCGTCAGTTCAAGGACATCAATTCTTTTTTGGCTGAGCTTAAAAATATTTTACAGCATGAAGAAAACGGGTCGTGAAGGAGAGAGCCCCGGCGCAAGGCCGGGGTTTTTCTGTACCCCAGTCCAAATCCATTCTGTAAAAAATTTAAGAGAAATGGGAAAAGGATAGGAAAAATGCATAGTTTCGTCGCTGGAATACCCTGGAAACACAAAAAAGTTGTACAAAACTTGAGGGGGGAATTGTTACATTTGTGAATAGTGAAAGGCAGACTGATATGGTATAATTTGTACTATGCAACGGCCAGATATTTGTAAACATCCCGGAAAAACTGTCGATGATAACAATGGGGACCGTTGCGTGGGGAGGCTGCCGCAGCTGGCCGGTGATACCGGTCCGGAGCTTATCCGGCGGCCCCCCGGGGAGGGGCGTTAATTTGTCCCTTTTTTGCGAATACTACTCTGAAAGTATAAGGTGGTGATGGAAGAATGATTGAGGTGGTAACCAAGATCAGGCAAGCGGAGGAAGCCGCGGCGGAACAGAAGCGCCAGGCACAGGCTCAGGCGGCGCAGCTGGAAGCGGAGGCCCACAAAACGGGCAAGGCAATGATTGCCCAGGCAAAAGCGGAAGGCGAGCAGCAGGCGGCCCAATTGCTCCAGCAGGCCCGGGAATCGGCGGAAGCCCTGACGGCCCGGAGGCTGGCTGAGGCGGAAGCGCAGAGCAGTCAGCTGGCTGATTTGGCTTCTGCCAGAGTGGATCATGCGGCCGCACTTATTGTTGAGAGGATCGTGGAAACCAAATGATTGAAAGAATGGAAAAACTTTTCCTCTATGGTCTTTCCGGCGATGCTCAGCAGGTTCTGGGAGAGCTGATGCGCTGCGGCTGCCTGCAGATCACCGATCCTGAGACGATGGATGGCTATGAGCAGCTGCAGGAGATGATGGAGCGCCCGGTGGTGGATCTCTACGGACTGGAACAAACCCAGGCCCGGCTGGCATCTGCCATCAATGTTCTTTCTCCTTATTTCGAGAAGCAGAAGCTGCTTCAGCAGAAGCCCAAGGTAGCCTTTGACCGCCTGGAGGATCAGAAGGTGCTGGAGGAAGCGGAAGCGCTGTGTCAGCAGGTGGAGACCCTCCAGCGGGAGATGGGGGAGAAAAAAAGTCAGGTGGGCAAGATCCAGTTCCGCCAGTCCTCTTTGGAGCCGTGGAAAAAGCTGGATCTTCCCCTGGACCAGCTTTCCACCCGCAGTACCCAGGTTCAGCTGATGACGGTGCCGGTCCAGGTTCCGCAGCAGACGCTGGAACAGGCTGTGGAGGAGGCGGGACTGCCTGCCTATCTCAGCGTGATCAGTGAAGACGGTGAGCAGCGGTATCTGGCGGTTTTGTGCCACAAAACTGCCGCTGCTGAGACGGATGATCTTCTGCGGCAGAACGGCGCCATCCGGGTGTCTTTGGAAGACTGGAAGGGAACAGCGGGAGAGGCGTCACGGCGGTGCCGCACCCAGATCGATGAGCTGCAAAGGGAAATTGCTTTACAGGAAAAATCCCTCAAGGAGCTGGCAAAGCAGGGAGAAAAGTTAAAGCTGGCATATGACAGCGTCCAGGTTCGCATCCAGCGGACGCAGGTCCGTCAGGATACCCTGGAGACCGGAAAGACCTATCTGCTGGCGGCCTGGGTGCCGGTGCGGCGGAAGGAAGAGGTGGACAGAGTATTGTCCTCCTACCCCTGCTATTATGAGTATCACCAGCCGGCAGAGACCGATGATGTTCCCATTTTGCTCAAGAACAACAAACTGGTGGAGCCTTTTGAGGCCGCCACTGAGATGTACTCTTTGCCGATTTACGGCAGCGTGGACCCGGACCCCTTTATGGCCCCCTTCTTCTTCCTGTTTTTCGGCATGATGCTTTCGGACGCCGGATACGGCATCATCCTGACAGTGGCAGGACTGCTGGGAGCCAAATGGACCGGCAGCAAGCTGATGAAGATGCTGGGATATTGCGGTATCTCCACCATCTTCTGGGGCGCGGTGTACGGCAGCTGGTTCGGAGATTCCATTCCCGCTTTTGCCCAGACCTTCCTGGGATTGGAGATCAGCGTTCCAACCCTGATCGATCCCCTGAAAGACCCCATCACCATCCTGGCGCTGTCCTTTATTTTTGGCGCGCTGCATCTGTTTGTGGGTATGGGCCTGAAGGCGTATCTGATGGTCAAGCGTGGACATCCGTGGCAGGCGTTCTTTGATGTGGGACTGTGGTATTTCGTCCTCATCGGACTGCCTCTGCTGCTGCTGGGCGAGCCTTTCGCCACAGTGGGCAAGTGGATGGCTATTGGCGGTGCTGCGGGGCTGGTGCTCACTCAGGGCCGGGAGAAAAAGAATCCCATCATGAAGCTGATTTCCGGCGTCATGAGCCTGTATGACATCACCGGCTATTTCTCCGATGTGCTGTCCTATTCCAGAATCATGGCACTGGGCCTTGCTACCGGCGTTATCGCCACCGTCATCAACACCATGGGCACCATTGCCGGAGGCGGAATAGTTGGTTTCATTCTGTTCCTGGCGGTATTTGTGCTGGGCCATGTGGTCAACCTGGGCATCAACGCCCTGGGTTCCTACGTACACACCTCCCGTCTCCAGTATGTGGAATTTTTCGGGAAGTTTTTTGAAGGCGGCGGCCATCCGTTCCGTCCGCTGCGAACTGATACAAAATATTATGTAGTCAACAAACAGGAGGCTGACTGATTATGGAAATCATCATGAACATGGGTACCTTCCTCGCTTACGCTGGCGTTGCCATCGCGGTAATCCTGTCCGGTATGGGCTCTTCCAAAGGTGTTGGATATGTGGGTGAAGCCATGAGCGGCGTCATCGCTGAAGATCCCGGCAAGTTCGCTCAGCTGCTGGTGCTCCAGGCTCTGCCTGCCACCCAGGGTATTTACGGCTTTATCACCGGCTTCCTGGTCATCATGAAAACCGGTATGCTGGACGGCTCCATTGGTCAGCTGACCCTGGGCACCGGCGCTTACTTCTTCGCCGCCTGCCTGCCTGTGGCTTTTGTGGGTTATGTTTCCGGTAAGTGCCAGGGCCGTGTGGCCGCCGCTGGCGTCAGCATCGTTGCCAAGAGACCTGATCAGGTTTCCAAGGGTATGGTCGCCGCCGCCATGGTTGAGACCTACGCCATTCTGGCCCTGCTGGTTTCCATGCTGCTCATCTTCAATCTGCCTGTTGTGAGAATGTAATCACCAGACTGAAGTTTGAGAGGCGGTATAACCATGAACGATATTAATGCCATCCTCCGAAAGATCGACGAGGATGCCAAAGAATCCGCTGCTGCCATTCTCAAAGCCGGGGAGGAGAACCGGGACAAGATCCTGGCGGATTACCGTGCCCAGGCGGAGAAAGAGCGGCAGGCCATCCTGGACTCCGCCAAAGCTCAATGTGAGGCTATGGCTCTCCGGGCGGCTTCCCAGGCGGGTATCGAGGAGCGGAACAAAAAGCTTCAAACCCGGCGGGCGGCCATTGACGCGGCCTTTGCTGGGGCAATGAAGAAGCTGTGCGGTCTGTCCGATGAGCAAAAAGTCGCCTTGTTTACCCATCTGGCGGTAGAAAACATCACCGGCGACGCGGAGCTGATCCTCAATCCCGCTGACCGGGCTTCCATCGGCACCGCTTTGGTGGCGGCCATTGAAAAGAAGCTGGCTGCCCAGAGCGGACGGTCACCGTTGGCGGGCGCGGCTGTAGCCGTGGTGGAAAAAACGCTTGGTGTCCGGGGCGCGGGGCCCCATGTGACCCTGTCCAAGGAGACCGGTTCCTTTGCCGGAGGCTTTCGCCTGCGGGAGGGAAATGTAGAGACCAACTGCACCTTCGAGGTGCTGGTTTCAGGCGCGAAAGAGGAACTGGAGCCGGAGGTTTCCAGAATTCTGTTTGAAAATGCCTGATCCCGGCAAAATTTTCAAAACGAAGGAGGTGCAGCCTTGAAACCCTATCGTGATACAGACTATCTCCAGGCGACAGCCAGGGTGCGTGCCAAGGAAAACGGCATGGTCACCGGCCGGGACTTTGCCAAGATGGTGGACGCCAAGAACGCCGAGGAAGCCTTCAAGGTCCTCAGTGACGCAGCCATCTGCCAGGGATACTCCATGGGGGATTATGAGGCGGCCTTCCGCAATAATCTCAAGGAGACATACGAACTGGTAGCGTCCATCGCCCCCGACCCGGAGGTAGTGGAGATCTTCCGTCTGAAATATGACGGGCATAACCTGAAAACCGCCGTCAAAGGCAAAAAGACCGGCGGCGCAATTGAAAACCTGCTCAGCCCACTGGGAAATGTTCCCGCGGAGGAGCTGCTCCGGGAGCTGGCGGAAGGCCGATTCAACCGTGTGCCCCAGGCCATGGGCAAGGCGGCGCTGGAGGCGGCAGAGCTTCTGGCCCGTACAGGAGATCCCCAGGCGGTGGATATTCTGGTGGACCGGGCGATGCTGGAGACCATGGCGAAAAAGGCCCATGATTTCGGCAATCCTTTTCTGACTTCCTTTGTGGAGGCTCAGGTGGATATCGCCAACATCCGTACAGTCATCCGTCTCAAACGGATGGGCAAGGACGCTATGGCCCTCAAAAAGATTCTGGCGGAGGGGGGCAGCATTTCTGTCAGACGGCTGCTGGAGCTTTATCCCAGAGGCTATGACGAGCTGCTGGGCTATCTGTCCACCACCCCCTACGGCAAAACTTTGGAGCCCTGTTATGACGCCATCCGGGCGGAGCGCTCCCTGACCTTGTTTGAGAAGCTGTGCGACAACCACATGGTGGCGATGCTGGATCGGGCCCGTTTGATCCCCTTCGGCATTGAGCCTTTGGTAGCGTACCTGTACGCCAAGGAATGCGAGACCAAGGCGGCACGGATCGTGCTGGCCTCCAAGCTGGCGGGGGTACCGTCGGAGCAAATCACAGAAAGGCTGCGTGATGTCTATGCGTAGTAAGATCGCCGTCATCGGGGAGAAGGAAAGCGTCCTGGGCTTCAAGGCGGTAGGCTTTGATGTCCATGAGGTGACCGATCCCCGGGAGGCGGAGGACATCATCGACCGCCTGTATACTCAAAATTACGGCATCATCTTTATCACCGAGCAGACGCTGGCTCCCATTGCCTCAGTGCTCGACAAGTATAAGGACCGCGAGCTTCCCGCCATCATCCCCATTCCCGGCCGTCAGGGTACCATGGGTCTGGGCATGAGCAATGTCAAAAAGAGCGTGGAGCGTGCGGTGGGTGCGGATATCCTGTTCAAGGACTGATCCCGCCCTGACAAACCAAAAGAAAGATAGTAGGTGAAAAGCAGTGAGCCAAGGAAAAATCGTAAAGGTGTCCGGCCCCCTCGTTGTGGCGGAGGGGATGCGTGACGCCAATATGTTCGACGTGGTCCGCGTCGGCCGCATGGGTCTGATCGGTGAGATCATCGAGATGAGAGGCGACAAGGCCTCCATCCAGGTCTACGAGGAGACTTCCGGTCTGGGCCCCGGCGACGAAGTGACTTCTACCGGCGCTCCTCTTTCCGTGGAGCTGGCTCCCGGTATTCTGGAAATGATTTTCGACGGCATCCAGCGCCCTCTGGAGCGCATCAAGGAGATGACCGGCAGCAATATCGCCCGTGGTATCGATGTTACCGCCCTGGACCATGACCGCAAGTGGGAGTTTGTGCCCACAGTGGAAGTGGGAGCCCATGTGGTGGCCGGCGATATCATCGGCACCGTTCAGGAGACCTCTGTTGTTTCCCACAAAATCATGATTCCCTTCGGTGTGGAAGGTGAGATCGCCAGCATTGAGGCCGGTGAGTTCACCATTGTACAGCCGGTGGCTCAGGTGAAAAAGGCCGACGGCAGTCTGGTGCCCATTACCATGCTGCGGAAATGGCCTGTGCGCCGTCAGCGTCCGGTGGACCACAAGATGTCCCCCGATATCCCCATGGTTACAGGTCAGCGTGTCATCGACACCCTGTTTCCCATCGCCCGGGGCGGTACAGCGGCAGTTCCCGGTCCCTTCGGTTCCGGTAAAACCGTGGTGCAGCACCAGATGGCCAAGTGGAGCGACGTGGACATCGTGGTTTACATCGGCTGCGGTGAGCGCGGCAACGAGATGACCGACGTTCTGCGGGAGTTTCCCGAGCTGAAGGACCCCAAAACAGGGGAGTCCATCATGAAGCGTACCGTCCTCATCGCCAACACCTCCGATATGCCCGTGGCCGCCCGTGAGGCGTCCATCTATACCGGTATCACCATTGCGGAGTATTTCCGGGATATGGGCTATGCCGTAGCCATCATGGCCGACTCCACCTCCCGTTGGGCTGAGGCTCTCCGTGAGATGTCCGGCCGTCTGGAGGAGATGCCCGGTGAGGAAGGTTATCCCGCTTACCTCACATCCCGTCTGGCTCAGTTCTATGAGCGGGCTGGCCGTGTCATCTGCCTGGGCAGCGAAAAGCGTGAAGGTTCTCTGACCGCTATCGGCGCTGTTTCTCCCGCCGGCGGCGACAACTCCGACCCCGTCGTGCAGGCTACCCTCCGTATCGTCAAGGTGTTCTGGGGCCTGGATTCCAGCCTGGCCTATAAGCGTCATTTCCCCGCCATCAACTGGCTGACTTCCTACTCCCTGTACAACGACACCATCGGCCAGTGGCTCAATGAGAACATCAATCCCAACTGGACCAAGCTTCACAGCGAGACCATGTCCATCCTCCAGGTGGAAAGTGAGCTGGAGGAGATCGTCAAGCTGGTTGGTTACGATTCTCTGTCTCCCGCGGACCGTCTGACCCTGGAAGCTGCCCGGAGTATCCGTGAGGACTACCTGCAGCAGAACGCCTTTGACGGCGTGGATACCTACACCTCCCTGAAGAAGCAGTATGGTATTCTGGAACTGGTGCTGAAGTTCTATCACGAATCCCAGCAGGCACTGGCTGCCGGAGCTGCCGTCAACGACATCTTCGCCATGGATACCAGGGAAAAGATCGCCCGTGCCAAGTATGTGGAGGAGGATGAGTTTGAAGCTTACGCCGCCGCCACAGCCCAGGAGCTGGAGGATGAGATGAAGGCTCTGACCAACAAGGAGGTGTCCGCGTCATGATGAAGGAATATCGTACGATACAGGAAGTGGCAGGCCCTCTGATGCTGGTAAAGGATGTGGAAGGGGTCACCTATAACGAGCTGGGTGAGATCGAGCTGCCCAACGGGGAGCGCCGCCGCTGCAAGGTGCTGGAGGTCAATGGCTCCAATGTTCTGGTGCAGCTGTTTGAAAGCTCCACCGGTATCAACCTGGAGTACAGCAAGGTCCGGTTCTTTGGCCGCAGCCTGGAGCTGGGTGTTTCCGAGGATATGCTGGGCCGCATCTTCTCCGGCATGGGCGAGCCCATCGACGGAGGCCCTCAGCTGATTCCTGAGGAACGCATCGACATCAACGGCCTGCCCATGAACCCCGCCGCCCGTACCTATCCTGAGGAGTTCATCCAGACCGGTGTTTCCGCCATTGATGGCCTGAACACCCTGGTCAGAGGCCAGAAGCTGCCCATCTTCTCCGGTTCCGGTCTGCCTCACGCCAAACTGGCGGCCCAGATCGCCCGTCAGGCCAAGGTGCTGGGTACCGATTCCAAGTTCGCCGTGGTGTTCTGCGCCATCGGTATCACCTTTGAGGAATCGGAGTTCTTTATCAGCGACTTCAAGCGCACCGGCGCCATCGACCGTGCTGTGCTGTTCATCAACCTGGCCAACGACCCGGCCATTGAGCGTATTTCCACCCCCCGTATGGCGCTGACCGCCGCGGAGTATCTGGCGTTTAAGAAGGATATGCACGTTCTGGTTATCATGACCGACATTACCAACTACGCCGAGGCTCTTCGTGAGGTATCCGCTGCCCGGAAAGAGGTTCCCGGACGCCGCGGCTATCCCGGTTATCTGTATACCGACCTTGCCTCTCTGTATGAGAGAGCAGGCCGCCGGGATGACAGCCAGGGTTCCATCACCATGATCCCCATCCTCTCCATGCCTGAGGATGACAAGACCCATCCCATTCCCGACCTGACCGGCTACATCACCGAGGGCCAGATCATTCTGTCCCGTGAGCTGTACCGGAAGAACATCATGCCTCCTATTGACGTGCTGCCCAGCCTGTCCCGTCTGAAGGATAAGGGTATCGGCGTTGGCAAGACCCGTGAGGACCACGCCAACACCATGAACCAGCTGTTCGCGGCTTATGCCCGTGGTAAGGACGCCAAGGAGCTGATGACCATTTTGGGTGAAGCGGCCTTGTCCGATACCGACAAGCTGTACGCCAAGTTTGCCGACGCCTTTGAGAAGGAGTATGTCTCTCAGGGCTACGAGACCAACCGCAGCATCGAAGAGACCCTGAACATCGGCTGGAAGCTGCTCTCCATTCTGCCCAAGACGGAGCTGAAGAGAATCAAACCGGAGTTCATTGAAAAGTATCTCCCCAAAGAGACCGACGGTCAGTAAGGAGGGGGCAGCATGGCAATTTTACAGGTGAACCCCACCCGGATGGAATTGAGCCGTCTGAAAACACGTCTCAAGACCTCCACCCGCGGCCACAAGCTGCTCAAGGACAAGCGGGACGACCTGATGAAAAAGTTTCTGGAGCTTGTCCGCCGCAACAAGGAGCTGCGGGAGGAAGTGGAGAAAAAGATCATGGGCGTTTACGATGGTTTTGCCATCGCCAGCGCCGTGATGAGCCCGGAAATGCTGGAAGAGGCCCTGATGCTCCCCAAAGAACAGGTGGAGCTGGAAGTGGGCAGTGCCAACATGATGAGCGTGGATGTGCCGGTGTTCAAATTCACCCAGTCCGCCGGTGGGGAAGGGGACATCTATCCCTATGGTTTGGTGTCCACCTCCGGTGAGCTGGATGATTCAGTGGCAGCGCTCAAAGAGGTGCTTCCCGCCCTGCTGGAACTGGCTCAGATGGAAAAGAGCGCACAGCTGCTGGCGGAGGAGATCGAAAAGACCCGCCGCCGTGTAAACGCGCTGGAGTATGTTCAGATTCCATCCCTCCAGGAGACCATCAAGAGCATCACCATGAAGCTGGATGAAAACGAACGTGGTAATCTGGCCCGTTTGATGAAGATCAAGGATATGATGGTGGCTCAGCAGCGCCAGG
Organism: Angelakisella massiliensis; assembly: GCF_900104675.1. GTDB lineage: Bacteria > Bacillota > Clostridia > Oscillospirales > Ruminococcaceae > Angelakisella > Angelakisella massiliensis. The sequence goes on from NZ_LT629945.1 coordinate 2,104,612, forward strand.
CTCATGGACAGTGAGTTTTGGACAGTGGATCAAAATTGAATTTTCTGCGAAAGGCGTCTTCTGCTTCAGAGACAGCTTGAGCAGCATAAAGTGCCTGCCGGTTCCAGCAAATGGACGGCAGGCACTTTTGTTATCAATGGAAACCACCGGCTCTGCCGGTGGAGGTACCTCATAAAAAGCGTTAGGTTCAAGTATGGAGTGAAGCGAGCTGCTCACAGAGAGTGATTACCAATAAAAAGCTTTTGTCAGTACAGCGGTTGCCCGTTTACGACCAGCGGAGCAAGTGATGGGGGATCAATAAAATTCAGTGTGTTTTCAAACAGATACCAGTAATGTCCCCCTGCACAGCCAGCCGGAGACAATCGGCTTAATAGAAAATTGTGACATTAAAAAAGCAGGAAACCTGCCGTTGTTTCGGCTCAGTTTCCTGCTTGCTGTGATGCTTTGAATCAGAAATTATTGTTCCAGCTCCAGGGGACGGATTTCATGGTCATACATCCGCTTCATGTAAACGAGGCAAAGTCCGGTAGAGAACAATTCCGCAAAGGGGAAAGCCCACCATACCAGATCCAATCCTCCGATGCGGGAAAGGACAAAGGCGCTGGGGAGCAGTACCAGCAGCTGACGAACCACCGATACCGACAGGCTCAAAAGGCCATGTCCCAGAGACTGACAGACGGAAAGAATGCAAATGCTGAAACCCGCCAGCAAAAAGCTAATGCTGATGATTCTCAGCGCCGGTACACCGATGGAGATCATGGTTTCGGAAGCGTTGAAAATGGACAGCAGCTGTGTGGGAATCAGCCAGAAAGCGGCAACTCCCACCAACATCAGGCAGACAGCAAAACAGACGCTCAGTTTGATGGTGCGTACCATACGGTCGGGGTGACGGGCGCCGTAGTTATAGGAAAGGATGGGCACCATGCCGTTGTTCAGGCCGAATACCGGCATAAAAACAAAGCTCTGAAGCTTGAAATAAACGCCGAATACCGCGGCTGCGGTGGAACTGAAGGAAATGAGGATCTTGTTCATGCCGAAAGTCATCACCGAGCCAATGGAGGACATGATGATAGAGGGGACACCGACAGAGTAGATACGGCGAATGACCCGGCCATCGGGGCGGAAGTCACGGAAGGAAAAGGTGATGTCATGGTTTTTGGTCAGGTTGAAGAACAGGGCCAGGAAGGCGGCGATGATCTGCCCCAGTACGGTAGCTACAGCGGCGCCAGCCACGCCCATTTTGGGGAAGCCGAACAGGCCGAAGATCATGATCGGGTCCAGAATGATGTTGATAATGGCGCCCAGGCCCTGGGTGATCATAGTATAAAAGGTGCGCCCTGTGGCCTGCAGCAGCCGCTCCAGGGTGATCTGGAAGAACATACCAAAAGAAAAGATGCAGCAGATGCGCAGATACGCGATACCGCCGTCCACGATTTCCGGTATATTTGTTTGAGCCAGGAAAAAGGTTTTGGCGCAAAATACTCCCAGTAGCAGGAAGACAAGAGCGCTGCCAAGTGCCAGCAGCAAGCTGTTCATGGCGGTTTTATTAGCCATGTGGAAATTCTTTTCTCCCAGGCTCCGGGACAGCAGGGCGTTGATACCAACGCCGGTACCCACACCCACCGAGATCATCAGATTCTGGGCGGGGAAGGCCAGGGAAACAGCAGTCAGCGCTTCCTCACTGAGGCGGGAAACGAACATACTGTCTACAACATTGTAGAGGGCCTGCACCAGCATGGAGATCATCAGCGGCAGAGACATGGACAGCAGCAGCCGTCCCACAGGCATGACGCCCATTTTGTTTTCAGATGCGGTTTGTGGTTGACTCACGAAGGTTCTCCTTTCTTTCTCCAACAGCAGCAAAGCGACAAAAAAACCGCGAGGACAATCGTACCAGGCGGCTGTTTCTTTCGTCCCTTGCTTCATCACAAGTGACAGAGCGAGAGTTTTATTCAGCTTTCTTCCATCGTACACAGAGGATCGATTTGCAGACGTTTTTCCTCTCAATCAAACGGCACAATCGATATTTTAACCCGCATAAAATATATTGTCAAGGAAAAATCTTCAAGGATCTTTCGAAAAAAGGGCATGAAATAGCAATAATCGCAGGCTTTTTCGGAAGGCCCGGAAAGGAAAAAAGTCGAAAAAAGACGAAAAGAGGGCTTGAAACATTTGTTCGATTATGATAGAATACAGTCAGAACAAATGTTTTTTAAGGAAGGGTGGTTTATTCAATGAAAAAGCTTGCCAAGCTGTTTTGTGATGTGGAGTGGCTGGAACAGATGGAGCACTGGGTTTCCTGCTCCATGGTGCTGTGTATTTCCGCTTTGGCGGTGCTGTCGGGAATGGTGGCAGTTTTGCAATACGGATTGATCTGACAATTTTTTAGTAAAGAACATATGTTTTGCCCTGTGGGAAAAGAACAGGACTTCTTTACAAAAATGTCGAGGGTTATTATAATAAAAGAATAATCTCAGTAATCAAGAGCCCAAAAGCCGGACAAGATAAAAATGGATACTGCCTGTGTCATCAGCAGTTGCCGGCCAGACTTGCGGGGCAGGTTTGACAGTTGGTTTTTCACTTTTGTTCTTTTGGGGGACGGGCCTTATTTTCATAGGAGCAGAGATGCAAGGTCCTTTCCTCAAAAGCAAGGGGAAAAGTCTCCGGGGGAAGGTATCCGTTTCAGGGAAAACCATTCTGTCCGCAGGGAATAGTCTGATTTAATCAGCATCAGGATATTCCAACAGGCCAAAGCTTTCCTTACAAGTTTTGTTTCACCGGCTGGCTCAGGATTTATTTGGGGGCAATGGCTTTTTGGTTACTGATGCCGCCGGCCGGAGGGATAAGGGTCCCAACGGAGGCGCCGATATTTCATGGAAAAGGAGAACTGTTATGCGCCCTGTTATCGGAGTCACCAGCATGGAGATGGCTGTTCCTGATTTTTCCCCGGTTTACAAAACCAATCAGAATTATATTCATGCCATTCGGGAAGCGGGAGGAATACCTGTGATGCTTCCCGCCATTGGAGCGGAATACGCGGCGGAGTATGCGGCGGGTATCGACGGATTGCTGCTGCCTGGCGGGGCGGACGTCAATCCGCTCCTTTATAAGGAGGAGCCTGTCCGCCAGGTGACGGAGATGCACCGGGACAACGATCAGTTTGAATTTGCCCTGATCCGGGAGATGGTTCGTTTGGGCCGCCCCATCCTGGGAGTTTGCCGGGGTCTCCAGGTATTGAACGTCGCCCTGGGGGGAAATCTGTGGCAGGATATCCCCAGCCAGATTGAGGGAAGCATCAGCCATTGCCAGAGCTATGATATTCGCAGTGAGCTGACCCATTGGGTGAATGTGGACCGGGACAGCCTTCTGTTCCAGGTGCTGGGAACTGACCGGTTGGCGGTCAATACCTTCCATCATCAGGCCGCCAGAGTATTGGGCAAGGGTTTGCGGGCCGCAGGCCGGGCCAGCGATGGAGTAGTGGAGGCGCTGGAATCAGAGGATGGAAAACTGCTGGCGGTACAGTGGCATCCTGAATGTCTGTATGATAAATATCCGGTGTTTGAGGAATTGTTCCGGTGGCTGGTACAGAAAGCCGGGCAGGGAAATGACCGCTGAGGAGCTGTCTGCGGCGGTCTGAAACAGAGAAAAGCGAAGAAACACAGTCTCTGAGAGCTGTTTTGGGCTCTTAAGGGGCTGTGTTTTGTGTTTTCACGGTAAAATTTCCAAATATGAAGAAAAAGGTGTTGATTTTTGCGGGAAAAACGATATAATATCCTTGTTTCGTAAATTCAAACAGAAAGTTTACTGACACAAAACAAAGGGGGACGCTGTGGATATCGGGAAAAAGATTCGGGAGCTGCGGATTTCCAACGGCTTGACGCTGGAGGAGCTGGCTTCCCGCAGTGAACTGACCAAGGGCTTTTTATCCCAGCTGGAACGGGATCTTACCAGCCCCAGTATTTCTACCCTGGAGGATATCCTGGAGGCTCTGGGGACCGATCTGTCCTCCTTTTTTCAGACGGAAGAAGAGGAACAGATCGTTTTTTCAGAACAGGATTATTTCGTGGATGAGCGGGAGCCTTATACCATTCAGTGGATCGTGCCCAACGCCCAGAAAAATGATATGGAACCGATTCTCCTGACCCTTCATCCCGGCTGTGAAAGCATGGTGCTGGAAAGCCATGGGGGACAGGAGCTTGGTTATGTGCTTCAGGGAAGCCCTACGCTGGTGCGGGGAAACAAGAAATACCGCCTGAGGCCCAGAGAAACATTTTATCTCAATGGAAGGACCAGCCATTATCTGATCAACACCGGCAGCAGCGACGCGAAGATCCTGTGGGTCACAACGCCGCCTATTTTTTGAGGAGGAGGACGGAAAGATGGAGCCTAAAAAACTGATCCAGTTCCGCAATATCGTCAAGGAGTTTGACGGTCAGATCGTCCTGAAAGGGGTCAATCTGGATATTTGTGAAAATGAGTTTGTCACCCTGCTGGGGCCCAGCGGCTGCGGTAAAACCACGCTGCTGCGGATTCTGGGCGGCTTCCTGGAGGCGACAGAGGGCCAGGTGATCTTTGACGGACAGGATATCGCCGGTGTTCCTCCCTACAAACGGGAGCTGAACACGGTGTTTCAGAAATACGCCCTGTTCCCCCATATGAATGTTTATCAGAATATCGCCTTCGGCCTGAAAATCAAAAAGATGAGCAAGGACGTCATCCAGCAGAAGGTGATGAAGATGCTCAAGCTCATCGGTATGGAGGGGTATGAGGACAAGAACGTCACTCTCCTTTCCGGCGGTCAGCAGCAGCGGGTGGCAATCGCCCGGGCGCTGGTCAATGAGCCCAAGGTGCTGCTGCTGGATGAGCCCCTGGGGGCGCTGGACCTGAAGCTGCGTAAAGAGATGCAGTATGAGCTCAAGCGCATTCAGCAGGAGGTAGGCATCACCTTTGTTTACGTCACCCACGACCAGGAGGAAGCCCTCACCATGTCCGACAAGATCGTGGTGATGAAGGACGGCGAGATCTGTCAGGTGGGCAGCCCGCTGGAGATCTACAACGAACCGGCCAACCGCTATGTGGCCAATTTCATCGGCGAGAGCAACATCCTGCCCGCTGTGATGGTGGAGGATTACAAGGTCCGCTTTGACGACATCACCTTCGACTGTGTGGACCACGGCTTCCGTCCCAATGAAAAGGTGGATGTGGTCATCCGCCCGGAGGATATCGACATTGTGGAACCGGACAAGGGCAAGCTCACCGGTGAGGTCCTCAGTGTGTTGTTCAAAGGGGTCCATTACGAGGTGATCGTGGAGACGGTCCCCGGTACCACTGTCACGGTGAAGATGCACGTCATCGGCAACCGGGACGTCACCTCCCAAAACGGCAAGGAAAAGATCAGCGCCAACGACTTTTATGTGGACATTGAGGACCTGGACCAGCTGGATGAAAAGGAGATCGTCGCCCGGTCCGACGCTCAGGCCTGGAACCCGGAGACAGACGAGTATATCTCCATCAGCCACATCGACTGCAAGCTGGAAAAGAAGCTGGGCAGCTATCCCGTCACCTTCTCCACTTCCTCCGGCACCTCGGTGCAGCGGACCATTTTTGTGGTCAATCAGCCCTTTGTCCGCAATGAGAAAGCCAATGAGGCTGTCATGGCCTTCAACTTCTTCAAGGCGGTGGATGAGATCAAGGAATCAGTGGCCCTGGATACCGACCTGAAGACCTGGGCCAGCGCTCAGGCCTGGAAGCTGACGGATGAGAACGAATCGGTGGATATCTCGGTGGACTACGACTTTGATGACGAAAATATCCAGGAAGGGGTATATAACATCACCTTCTCCACTACAGGCCGGGAGTTCAAAATCCATACCACCGACTATGTGGAGGAAGGCAGGGAAGTGGGGCTGACCTTCTTCCCCGAGGATATTCATGTGATGGAAAAGATGGTGTTCTGAATGAAAAAGTTTTCTCAGCTTGCCATTCCCTATATCGTCTGGGCGGCGCTGATGATCCTGCTGCCTTTGCTGCTCATTATCCTGTACGCCTTTACCAAGCCGGGCAATGAGTTCATCCAGTTTTCCCTGACACTGGAGCATTTCGCCAAGTTTTTCACCGATCCGGACTTTTTGCTGGTGCTGTGGCGTTCGCTGGTCATCGCCTTCAAAACCACCCTTATCTGCGGGGTGCTGGGATATCCGGTGGCCTATTTCATCGCCCGCAGTAACGACCGTGTGCGGAATATCCTGATCCTGGCCATCACCCTGCCTATGTGGATCAATATGCTGGTGCGCACCTACGCCTGGATCGGTCTGCTCTCCGACGGGGGCATTCTCCAGAAGCTGCTGGGTCTGCTTGGTTTCGGGGAACCCAAACTGCTGTACACCGAGGGCGCGGTGCTGTTGGGAATGGTATATAACTTCATCCCCTTTATGATTTTGCAGATCAATACCTCCCTGTGCAAGCTGGACCACTCTCTGCTGGAGGCCAGCGCGGATCTGGGAGCGGACCGGTTCCAGACCTTCTGGCGGGTGGTATTTCCCTTGTCCCTGCCGGGTGTGGTCAGCGGCATTACCCTGGTGTTCCTGCCTGCGGTCAGCTCCTTCTTTATTCCAAAGCTTTTGGGCGGCGGACAATATTTCCTCATCGGCAATGTCATTGAGAATCAGTTCATCACCGTGGGCGAGTGGAACTTCGGCAGCGCCATCTCCCTGATCATGGTGATGGTGATGATGCTCAGTATGTACGCTGTGCGGCGTTTGGACCGCAGCGGCGGCAGAGAGGAGGACCGGCTGTGAAAAAACAAAAAAGACCAATCGGCAAGTTTTTGATGGGCCTGACGCTGCTGTTTTTTTACCTGCCCATTGTGTTCATGATCGTGTTCTCCTTCAATGACAGCAAATCCCTGACCCACTTCAGCGGGTTCAGTACCATGTGGTACACCAAGATGTTCCAGAGCCGGGATATGATGGAATCCCTGTATACCACCATTATCATCGCGGTGCTGGCCACAGCGATCTCCACCTTTGTGGGGACCATCACCGCCATCGGCCTGTCCAAATCCCGGCGGCTGGTGCGGCGCTTGGTGCTGCAGCTGAATGATTTTCCCATTATGAACCCGGAGATCGTCACCGCCATCGGCCTGATGCTCCTGTTTATCACCCTGCGTATTGAACGGGGATTTGTGACGATGCTGCTGGCACATATCGCCTTTTGTATTCCTTATGTGATCCTCAGCGTCATGCCCCGTCTGCGGGCACTGGACCCCAACCTGGCCGACGCCGCCATGGACCTGGGGGCAACCCCCTGGCAGTCGCTGTTTATGGTGCTGGTGCCTCAGCTGATGCCGGGAATCGTTTCGGGGGCGCTGATCGCCTTCACCATGTCCTTTGACGATTTTATTATTTCCTATTTTGTCACCGGCGGCGGCGTCAAGAACCTGAGTATTATGGTGTATACCATGAGCAAGCGGGTCAATCCCAGCATCAACGCCATGTCTACCCTGGTGGTGGTGCTCATTACCCTGGTGCTTGTGGCAATCAATTTAGAACCACTGCTGAGAGCAAGAAGGGAGAAGAAGAAATGAAAAAATTTTGCGCATTGGTGATGGCTCTGGTCCTCACCGTCCTTTCCGCCGGATGCGGAGGCTCCTCCGGGGCGAGCGGTGAAGGAGAATTTGCCGGTCAGACCCTCCGGGTTTACAACTGGGGCGAGTATACCGGTGAGAATCTCATTGCCAACTTTGAAGCCGCCACCGGAGCCCGTGTGGTGATGGATATTTTTGATTCCAATGAGCAGATGTACATCAAAGTGGCCAACGGTGAGGCCTACGATATTCTGGTGCCCAGCGACTATATGATCGAGCGGCTGATTCAGGAGGATATGCTCCAGCCTCTGGACAAATCCAAACTGGACTGCATGGACCTGCTGGTGGATGAAGTCAAGGGCCTGCCCTATGATCCCAATAACGATTATTCCGTTCCTTATTTCTGGGGTACCGTGGGTATCGTTTACGATACCGAGAAGGTGAGCCTGGAGGATCTGGAAGCGGAAGGATTCAATATCTTCCTGAATGAAAAGTATAAGGGAGATATCTATCTTTACGATTCCGAGCGGGATTCCTTCATGATGGCGCTCAAGGCCCTGGGCTGTTCCATGAACACCAGCGATCAGGCGGAGCTGGAGGCGGCTTACAACTGGCTGCTCCAATGCGTCAACACCATGGAGCCGGAGATCGTCACTGATGAGATCATTGACTCCATGGCCCAGGGACGCAAAGCGCTGGGACTAATTTACTCCGGCGACGCCGCTTATATTATGAGCGAGAATCCTCAGATGGGCTTCTTTATGCCGGAAAGCGGCACCAACCTCTGGTCTGACGCCATGGTTATCCCCAAAAACGCCGAGAACCCTGATCTGGCTCACGCCTTTATCAACTATGTCTCCAGCTATGAGGGAGCAATGGACAACTCCAGCTATGTAGGTTACACCTCTCCCAATAAGGAAGTGATGGAGGAACTGTCCGGAGAAGGCGGCGACTATGAGGGCATCAACGCCTACACTCCTCAAAGAGACAATGCCAATGATGAGGTGTTCGCCTATGATGAGGAGACCAGAAAAGTGATCTCCGAGCTTTTCAGCAAGGTAAAGATCGCAGCTTCCAACGCAGGCTGACAGCAGCAGGCAGGATTCTGAAAAACTGTAAAAAATCATCAAAAAAACAGGAGCGCGGCTTTCTCCACCAAGGGAGGCCGTGCTCCTTGCTGTTCAGGGGCAAAGCAGGGGATTTAATGTCAAAAAGGAAAAGTGCTTTCCTGCGTTTTGAAAAAATAAGTGATGTTATGGAGCAAAGCTGGAAGAACCGGGCCGTTCCATCACAAAATTGGTCAGCAGCTGTCCCCGGCGGGCAACCTGCTGCTGCCGCAATACCCGGTAGCCCCGCTTCTCAAAAAAGGGCCGGGCTGTGATGGAGGCGTGAACGGTGATCCGCTGTCCCTGAAAAGGCGCTTCCAGCCGGTCACAAATGGCAGAGGCGATCCCCATTCCCTGGTGGTGGGCGCTGACATACAGGCGGTCCAGATAGCCCTCCCATGTCATGTCTCCAAACCCCACTACAGTCTCTCCCATCAGGGCCACCAGCGTCCGATGTTCCAGAAAGCTGGGATTCCAAAGGGCAGGGTCCGGCGGTGCGGGGGACCAGGCATCCAGCTGAGGCGGACTGTAATCCCGGGCGGCTGCCAGATGCACCGTCTCATGAAAAAGAGAAGCCATGGCAGCACAATATTCCGGTTTGTAGTCCCGGATCAGAATGCCTTTTGGGGGAGGGGAGAGGAGCGGGGCATCCTTGGATAAAGAAAAAAGCAGGTGCTCCATGGGGCCGGCAAAATAAACGGCTGTAAAACGCTTCCTTACCCTCATTCCAAGAGCCTGGGCCACATGGATGGAGGAAAGATTCTCCGGCCGGATAATGGCGCACACCTCCTCGGCGCCAAGAACGGAAAAAGCGTGGCGGATGCATCCACGGGCGGCTTCGGAAGCATATCCCTGCCCCTCAAAAGCGGGATGCACCATCCAGCCAGCCTCCAATACCCGTACACCCTCACAGTCCTGCCAGGTGAGGCCCGCCTGGCCCACAAAAGCGCCGTCTGCTTTGCGCCGGACGGCCCACAGGCCGAAACCGTCCTGCTGATAGCGCTTTTGCTGGCACTCCAGCCATTGGACCGCATCCTCCGGTGAAAAAGAATGCTGATATACAGCAGTGACAGCAGGGCTGCGGAGAGTTTCCTCCAGCACTGGCAGGTCATCGCAGGTCAGTTCCGTCAGCAGCAGGCGGGATGTTTCCAAAATTTGTTTCATTGTCTTTACCTCCCAGGCAGCTTCAAGTTTGCTGGCCATTTGAAATGCTTCCATGAATTGCACACTTTAACAAGGCACATCCGGCTGCAGCCGTTCAGCCAGATTTTCGAGGTTCAAAAACTTTGCCTCTCATTTATAAGGACATTCACCGGCGGTTTGTAAACCAGAAAAAATAAAAAAGTTGAGGGGGCTCTGTCATGTGACAGAGCTCCTGAGCGTATCGAAAAAGTTCGACACGTATCCAGGGGGTATCCAATACCCCCTGGATACGCCGCCTGCTTCCTGATGAAACCAGCGGTGATACCCCCGGTTTCGCGCCCCGATGGGCGCGGATTTATGATGCAAGCCAGGAAAACCAGAGATGCTTCATCACTTCTTTTTGGATGCCATCACTGTCGTTGGAATATGCGGCTTTCAAATCGGGTGTATCTCCTTCATGAACATCATAGACAGCGATGGTTTTGCTGATGGTGCCGTCATGGAAATGCCAGATCGTGCGCTGTTGCGGCCCATGGAGCACGGACAGATAGGTGGACGCACCACCTGTCACGCTTAGTTCCAAAATCTCCGTATAGCTATCCGGGAGAAAAGGATGCAGTGCTGTGAGAGCCTCGGAAGGAGAAATTTCTACAAGATCTGAATCCGATCCCAGCTGTTTCTCCTCTGTCAGAGCGCTTTGCACCTGTGGCATGGAGAGAACCGCCCGATACAAAGCCTTGTCCTCTTCTGTGATCTCCAAGGCCGGCATCTCCTCCAAAATTTCCTCCGCTGTCATATCCATCGGAACAAGGGTGGAACTTCCGTAGTGTGTTTCCATATGTACGATCCAGCTGACCGTTCCAACAATCAGTACCGCGATCAATGACAAAAGCCAAAGTTTTTTGCTCTGTTTCATAGCAACATCCCGTTCTGTCTTAGGTGTAGTACACTATGGTCAGATTACAGCATAAATGCCGGTGCGTCAACAGGAAAGAGGAATCTTATGGGACAAAACGACAAATTTTGTGGTAATTCGGAGGAAAAGATGCTATAATAACCACAGGAAAAGAACAGCGAAAGAGAGGATTTTCTGGCAGCTGTTTTCTGTGAAAGTCAGAAGAAAAGGAAAAATATGCACCGGACCTTTACAGAAATCTTCCCATAGGTTAAAATAGTACACGATCAGAGAAACTTCGGCAGGAAGGCTCTGAAAAGGACGAATATCAGAAAGGAAGCTGAGAACATGGTCCCCAGCTATAAACGGATCGTACTGAAGCTGAGCGGCGAGGCGCTGGCCGGTGCCAACGGCTTCGGCATCGATTACGACACAGTAGTAACCATCTGCAAGAGTATTAAAAAATGCGTCGATCTGGGCGTGGAGGTAGGTATCGTCGTGGGGGGCGGCAACTTCTGGAGAGGCCGCTCCAGCGGACAGATGGACCGCACCCGGGCCGATCATATGGGTATGCTGGCCACCGTCATCAACAGCCTGGCCCTGGCCGACGCCCTGGAAGCACTGGGCGTGACTGTACGGGTACAGACTGCCATCACCATGCAGGCCATCGCGGAACCCTATATCCGCAACCGGGCAGTACGGCACCTGGAGAAGGGCCGTGTGGTCATCTTCGGCTGCGGCACCGGCAACCCCTTTTTCTCCACCGATACCACTGCAGCTCTGAGGGCTGCGGAGGTGGACGCCGATATCATTTTCAAGGCCACCATGGTGGGCGGCGTTTATGACAAGGACCCCAACAAGTACAGCGATGCGGTCAAATATGATGTTCTTTCCTTCAGCGATGTGCTCAACAAGAAGCTGTCGGTGATGGATATGACCGCCGCGTCCCTGTGCCGGGACAACCGGATGCCTATTCTGGTATTCAGTCTCAAAGACCCTGAAAATATTTATCGTGCCGTTTGCGGCGAAACCATCGGCACCATCGTCAAGGAGGTAGAAGCATGATCCCGGAAATTAAAGCCTATGAAGAAAAAATGACCAAAACCATCAATGTTCTCACCAACGAGTATGCTTCCATCCGGGCGGGCCGGGCCAACCCCGCCATCCTGGACCGGATCATGGTGGACTATTACGGCACTCCCACCAGAATCAACCAGCTGGCCTCCATCTCGGTGTCCGAAGCTCGTATTCTGGTGATCCAGCCTTATGACAAGAGCGTTCTCAAAGCCATTGAAAAAGCCATCCAGGCTTCTGACCTGGGTATCAATCCCTCCAAAGACGGCGCTGTGGTTCGGGTGCCCTTTCCGCAGCTGACTGAGGAGCGCAGAAAAGAGCTGTGCAAGTCCATCCGCAAGCAGGGTGAGGATGCCAAAGTGGCCATCCGTTCCATCCGCCGCGACGCCAACGACAAGCTCAAGGCGATGAAGAAAAACAGCGAGATTACCGAGGACGATCAGAAGGCAGCAGAGCAGAAGGTCCAGAAGATGACGGACCGTTTCTGCGAGGAGATCGACAAGATTTCCGCCAACAAGGAAAAGGAGATCATGGAGGTATAAGCCGGTTTCCTTCTGCTTGTCCGCGATAACAACGTATGCATGGCCGGTGGCAGGCCCGGGAGGTCCCTGCCGCCGGCAATTGCTTGTAAAGAGCCAAAAAAGGAGACTGTTTCAGCCATGAACGAGACCGCACCGACACCACCGTCCCGGGAGCTGCTGCCAAGACATATCGGCATTATTATGGACGGCAACGGCCGCTGGGCCGCCAAAAGGGGACTGCCCCGGAATATGGGACATCAGGAGGGCGCGAAAACCTTCGGCAAGATCATACGCTATGCCCGGACATTGGGGATCGGGGCAGTGACGGCGTATGCCTTTTCCACCGAGAACTGGAAACGCCCAAAAGATGAGGTGGATGCGCTGATGTCGCTGCTGCGCCGGTACTTAGGCGAGCTTGAGCAGCATAAGGATGAAAACGCGAGGCTTTGTATTCTGGGGGACCGTAGTCCGCTGTCGGAAGAACTGCGCCGGGCGATTGAACGGGCGGAAGAAGGAAGCAGGAACAACACCGGTATTACGGTGAATATAGCGCTCAACTACGGGGGCAGGGACGAGATTGTTCATGGCGCCCGAAAGCTGGCGGAGGCCTGTGTCCGGGGAGAACTGCGCCCGGAAGAGATCGATGAGGGACACTTTTCCGCTGCTTTATACACAGCGGGACAGCCGGACCCGGATGTGATCATCCGCCCCAGCGGAGAAATGCGTTTGTCCAACTTTATGTTGTGGCAGTCTGCTTATGCGGAGCTTGTTTTCATGCATGTGCTGTGGCCGGATTTCACCCCGGAGCACCTGAACTGGGCTTTGTGGGAATACACAGGCAGAAACAGACGATTTGGAGGGGTTTGAACCATGAAGCAACGAGTGACGACAGCTGTCATCGGTCTTTTGGTACTGGCGGTGGTGCTGTGCTTTTTTGATACGCTGCTGGTCAATCTTCTGGCATCCCTGATCTGTGGTCTTGCGGTGATGGAGCTGTTCCATGCCGCCAACATGACACGATACAGGACACTGACAGCGGTGAGTATCGCTTTCAGCGCGTTTCTCATTTTTGTCAACGCCGGTCCTTTACTGGAACTGTTTGCCCCTTGCTGCTGTGTGTATGCCATCTTCTGCTTTTGCTATCTGCTGGCTCATCACGACCGGATGGATACCAGAGATCTTTCCTACTGTCTGATGATGACGCTGCTGGTGACAGTGTCCTTCTATTGTCTGGTGAGCATTCGGGACCGTTCTACCGCTCAGCTGGGTGTATTCTATCTGGTGATGGCATTTGGTTCTGCCTGGTGGAGTGACGCGGGCGGATACTTTGTGGGCACTTTTTTAGGCAAGCACAAATTATGTCCCCACATCAGCCCCAAAAAGACGGTGGAGGGCCTGGTGGGCGGTGTGATCAATGCTGTGCTGGGCAATCTGCTGGTGGCGTTTCTGTTCCAGGAAATCTCCTCCGCGCTGATACCTCTGGGATACTTTGACCATTTGGTTGAGGTGCATCTGGTGCGGATTCTGCTGGTCACCCCTGTTTTGTCTTTGCTGGGTGTGCTGGGAGATTTGTCGGCATCGGTCATCAAGCGGCAGAACGGCATCAAGGATTTCGGCAATATCATGCCGGGCCACGGAGGGATCATGGACCGCTTTGACAGCGTGCTGTTTATTTCTCCGGTCATGTTTTTAATTTTTAAGTTCTTCCCTCTGATTTCGGTCATATAAATTTCATATCTCCCGTGTATAATAGGAACTGCTCCCGTCGGGCGGGCGGCTCCCTAGAAAGGGAACGACAGGCAAGGCGGGGGCAATACCTCGCCTTCTCTGCGGCGGGAAAGATCCTGATAACAAATGGAGTGTGATCCTTTGCTCACCTTTCTTTTAACTTTATTGACTTTTGGTGTGATCATTACCCTGCATGAGTGCGGACACTTTATTTTCGCCAAGCTCTTTGGCGTACGGGTCAATGAATTCTCCTTCGGAATGGGCCCCCGTCTGGTAGGCTGGCAGGGTAAGGAAACGGAGTATTCCATTCGTCTGCTTCCCATCGGCGGCTATGTGGCCATGGAAGGGGAGGACGGCATGGAGGATGAAGAGGGCAGACCGATTCCTTCCGATGGCCGTGCCTTCTGTGAAAAGCCTGCCTGGCAGCGGTTTATCATCCTCTTTGCGGGAGCGGCCATGAACATTGTGCTGGGCTTTTTCATTTTGCTGGCGCTGGCCAGTCAGATGGATCTGCTGGGCACCAATGTGGTGGCCAAGGTGGAGGAGGGGACCGCTGTGTCGGAGTACCTCCAGCCCTTTGACCGGATTGTCAAGGTCAACGGTTATTCCACCCCCAATTATAATGATGTGGTTTTCCAGATGATCCGGGACCAGGATGGTGTGATGGATCTGGAAGTGATCCGCTATGGGGACGCTGAGGGTCTCCAGCAAAAGAGCGGACAGCGGGTGGGACTGTCTCAGGTTCCTTTTACCATGGAAAATGAGACCATTCAACTGGATTTTGTCTTTTACGGGGAAGAGAATAATCCTCTGCGCACGGTCTCTTATGCCGCTGGATGGACTTCTTCGGTGGTCAAACAGGTGTGGTATTCCCTGATGGATATTCTCACCGGACGCTTTGGCCTCAAGGATCTGTCCGGCCCTGTGGGAACAGCGGCGGTTATTGGGGAGGCTTCCTCCCAGGGATTGCAGACCCTGCTTTTGATGGTGGCCTTTATCACCATCAACATCGGTGTTTTCAACCTTCTGCCTATCCCGGCCCTGGATGGTGGACGGCTCTTTTTCCTGCTCATCGAGATCATCCGCCGCAAGCCTATTCCAGCCCGGTATGAGGCCTATGTCCATGGCGCTGGTCTGGTATTGCTGCTGGGGCTGATTGCAGTGGTCACATTCAACGACATCGCGAAACTGATAACAGGAGGCATTTGAGGGCTATGGAATGGAAAAATACCAGGAAGCTGAAAATTGGAAATCTGTTTGTAGGCGGGGACGCTCCCGTTTCGGTCCAGTCCATGCTCAACGCCCATCCGGAGGATATAGAGGGAAATGTCCGCCAGACAAAACAGCTGTATGAGGCGGGCTGCGACATCATCCGTGTGGCTATTCCGGGTATCCATGATGTGGGTCTGATTCCCGCCATCAAAGAGGCTTCTCCCATGCCGGTGGTGGCGGATATCCAGTATAATTACCGCCTGGCTATCGAATCCGCCTACGCCGGAGCCGATAAAGTGCGGATCAATCCCGGCAATATTGGTGACGCCGACCGGGTGAAAGCGGTGGTGGATGCCTGCCGGGCAAATGGCGTGCCGATCCGTATCGGGGTCAATTCCGGCTCTCTGGAAAAGGAAATCCTGGCGAAATATCAGCGCCCCACCGCTCAGGCACTGGTGGAGAGCGCTATGCTCAATATTGCCCTGCTGGAAAAATATGATTTCTATGATTATCTGGTGGCCATCAAATCCTCCGATGTCTATGAGACCATCCAGGCTTACCGGATGATTTCAGAGCTTCGGGATTGCCCCCTCCATCTGGGGGTGACCGAAGCGGGAACCGAGCGGATGGGACTGATCAAGTCCGCCGCCGCTATGGGCTCGCTGCTGTGCGACGGCATCGGGGATACCATCCGGGTTTCCCTGACAGCGGACCCGGTGCGGGAGGTGGCTGCCGGAAGGGATATTCTCCGGAGCCTGGGGTTGGATCGCAGCGGCCCCCGTTTTGTTTCCTGTCCCACCTGCGGCCGGTGCAAGATCGACCTGGTTTCTATTGCCACTCAGGTGGAGGAAGCCCTCAAAGACTGCACCAAGGATATCAAGGTGGCGGTGATGGGCTGTATCGTCAACGGTCCCGGAGAAGCCAAGGATGCTGATATTGGTGTTGCGGGGGGCTATCCCGAATGTACCCTGTTCCGCAAGGGTCAGGTGATCCGCCGGGTTCCCGCGGAACATCTGGTGGAAGCGCTGCTCCAGGAGGTAGAGCAGCTGTAACGGTCAAGGAAAGTGTGAGGAACGCGTGAAGTGTTTTGAGGAGATCTTTTCCCGGTATCTGGAGGGGGAAAAGCTGCCGGTACTGGGACAAGCACCGGTGGCGGAGCTTTCTCTTTCAGCGGCCAGGGATAAGATGATGGCTCGGCTGGAGCCGGAGGGGATCATCCCCAAAGAGGAGATTTACCGGGCTGAGGACCGTCTGAGGCGGTCCCTGGGGCTGCGGGATTTTGTCATCCAGGCCCGTTTTGATTCCCAGCTGCTGGATGGCAGCTACCTGCCCAACATCACAACGGAATTGATCGAGGAGGGGGAGCCGATCAACGGCTTTTTCTCCGGCGCGCAGGCTGTCTGGAAGGACGGCCTTTTTTCCATTGAGCTGCGCAACGGCGGGGCAGCCTTTTTATTGGAACAGCAGGTGGATCAGAAGATCTCCACCATTATCGCCAGGGACTTTGGTGTTCATGCCAAGGTGGAGTTCACCGGCGTCACCCAGCTGGATGCCCCGCAGCCTGTTTCAGAAAACCGCGCTGCTCCGTCTCCGGCGGCTGCTCGTCCTGCCTCCGCCCCCAAACGGACAGGGGAGAGCGCTCAGCCCCGTCCCAGAAAGAGCCGCGGCAATCGCTTTGAGGGCTTTCCCTTTGTGGAGGGCTCCGCTGTGGCAGTTACAGGCCGGGAGATCCGGGACAACCCCATTGCGCTTAAGGAAGTCAATGCCGAAAGCGGACGGGTCACCGTCTGGGGAGATATTTTTGATGTGGCATCCCGGGAGAATCGGGATGGTACCAAGATCATTATGACGGTGAGCATCACCGACTACACCAGCTCCATCAATCTGAAAATTTTTGAGGATAAGGAGAAGGCCAAAGCGCTGGAGCCTTTGAAGGTGGGCGCCACTGTGGTGGTCTATGGCGAAGCCGGCTACGACAAATATGACCGGGACGTGACCATCAAGCCCATGGCCATCACCAGCGTCAAGAAAAAGCAGGTGACCGACGACGAACCGGACAAACGGGTGGAGCTCCACTGCCATACCACCATGTCCATGATGGATGGCGTCACACCGGCGGCTCAGCTGGTGGCCCGGGCGGCCCAGTGGGGCCACAGCGCCATCGCCATCACCGACCATGGGGTGGTCCAGGCGTTTCCTGAGGCCATGGGAGCGGAAGCAAAGGCCCGGAAATCCAATCCAGATTTCAAGGTGATCTATGGAGTGGAAGGGTATTTTGTCAACGACATGATCCCCGTGGTCACCGGCAGCTGCAAGGAGCCTCTGGATGGGGAATACATCGTCTTTGACCTGGAGACCACCGGCCTTTCCGCCGCTACTGAGCGGATCACCGAGATCGGCGCGGTGCGGATGCGGGGTTATCAGGTGCTGGATCGCTTCGATCTCTTTGTGGACCCGGAAAAATCCATCCCCCCGGAGATTGTAAAGCTCACCAGTATTACAGATGAAATGGTGGCAGGCGCCCCCAAGGAAAAGGAAGCGCTGGAGCGGTTTTTCGACTTCTGCGGCGACTGCTCTGTGCTGGTGGCCCATAACGCCTCCTTTGACATGGGATTTTTGCGGGCGGCTATGAGCCGCTGCGGCATTCAGCGCCCCCTGGCCAGTGTGGATACCCTGATTTTGGCCCGTGGATTGTATCCGGAGCTGAAAAAGCACAAGCTGAACATTCTGGCGGATCATCTGGGAGTGGATCAGCAGCACCACCACCGGGCGGACGACGATGCCCGGGTGCTGGCGGAAATTTTCATCAAGATGCTCCAGAAAGCGGCGGAGGAGAAGCAGATCACCCAGGTATGGGATCTCAACAGCGCCCTGAACACCGAGGGAGGCTACAAAGGAAAGAGCTATCACATCATCTTGCTGGCCAAAAACTCGGTGGGACTGAAAAACCTGTATAAGTTGGTTTCCTTCGGCCACCTGGACTACTATTATAAAAAGCCCCGTATCCCCAAGAGCGTGCTGGAAAAGCACCGGGAGGGAATCATTGTGGGTTCCGCCTGTGAGGCAGGGGAACTGTTCTCCGCCATTGTGGAGGGGAAGAGCTGGGACGAACTGCAGCAGATCGCTTCCTTCTATGATTACCTGGAGGTGCAGCCTCTGGGCAATAACGCCTATATGCTTCGGGAAGGGATGGTCAGCAGCGAGGAGGACCTGCGGGAGTTCAACCGCACTATCATTCGCCTGGGTAAGGCCCTGGATAAGCCGGTGGTAGCCACAGGAGACGTCCACTTTATTGATGAGCAGGACAGCAAGTTCCGGGAGATCCTCATGGCCTCCCAGGGCTTCAAGGATGCCGGCCAGCAGGCGCCCCTCTATTTCCGCACCACCCGGCAGATGCTGGATGAGTTCAGCTATCTGGACGAGGAGACCGCCCGCAAGCTGGTTATTGACAATCCCAACCGTATCGCTGATATGTGTGACCGTCTCAAACCCATTCCCGATGGTACATATACCCCCACCATCGAGGGAGCCGAGGAGGACCTGATCCGCATCACCCATGAGCGAGCGGAGGAGATTTACGGCAAGCCCCTGCCTGAAATCGTGGAAAAACGGCTGGACCGGGAGCTGAGCTCCATCACCAAGCATGGTTTCTCGGTGCTGTACATGATCGCCCAGAAGCTGGTGAAGGAATCGGTGGATAACGGCTATTCTGTCGGTTCCCGTGGTTCGGTAGGCTCCTCCTTTGTGGCTATCATGGCGGGAATCTCCGAGGTAAACCCGCTGTCTCCCCACTATGTCTGCCCCAAGTGCAAGCACAGCGAATTTATTACCGATGGTTCGGTGGGCTCCGGCTTCGATCTGCCTCCCAAAAACTGCCCGGAGTGCGGTACCCTGATGAATCAGGACGGACATGAGATTCCCTTTGAAACCTTCCTGGGCTTCGACGGCGACAAGGCCCCTGATATCGACCTGAACTTCTCCGGCGAATATCAGTCCCGGTCCCACGCCTTCACCGAAAAGCTGTTCGGCCAGTCCCATGTGTTCAAGGCCGGCACCATCTCCACCGTGGCGGAAAAGACCGCTTACGGCTATGTGAAGCATTACCTGGACGAGAGGGGGCTGACGGTCACCAACGCCGAAGAGAACCGGCTGGTGAAGGGATGCACCGGCATCAAGCGCACCACCGGCCAGCATCCCGGCGGCATGGTGGTTGTGCCCAGCAACTATGAAATTTACGATTTCTGCCCGGTGCAGCACCCGGCGGACGATCCCAACTCCACCACCGTCACCACCCACTTCGACTTCCATTCTCTCCATGACACCATCCTCAAGCTGGACGAGCTGGGACACGATGCTCCCACCCTGTTCAAATATATGGAGGACTACACCGGCGTGAAGCTGACGGATATTCCCATGAGTGATGATAAGGTATACAGTCTGTTCACCTCCTCTGAGGCTTTGGGGGTGGATCTGAGTGATATCCGCTGCGAAACGGGCAGTCTGGCCTTGCCGGAGATGGGTACTCCCTTCGTCCGGGGAATGCTGGTGGAATCCAAGCCCAAGAAGTTTGCCGATCTGCTCCAGATTTCCGGCCTGTCCCACGGCACCGATGTTTGGCTGGGCAACGCCAAGGATCTGATTGCCGATGGCACCTGCACCATTTCCAATGTGATCGGCACCCGTGACAGCATCATGACCACCCTGCTCCACTACGGCCTGGAGCCTAAAACCGCCTTCAAGATCATGGAGATCACCCGTAAAGGCAAAGCTCCCACCCTCCTCACCGAGGAGATGAAACAGGATATGCGGGACCATGGGGTGCCGGAGTGGTATATCGACAGCTGCCTGAAGATCAAGTATATGTTCCCCAAGGCCCACGCCGCCGCCTATGTCATTTCCGCCATCCGCCTGGGGTGGTACAAGGTCTATTATCCCAAGGAGTTTTACGCGGTGATTTTCTCCATCCGCGGAGAGGACTTTGACGCAAACGCTGCCATCAAGGGGCCGGAATTTGTAAAAAGCTGCATCGACAACCTCTACGCCAAGGGCAATGACCGGACGGCCAAGGAGGACGGTCAACTGGAAATGTTCCAGATCACCTATGAGATGTTAAAGCGGGGCATCCAGCTGCTGCCGGTGGATCTGTACCGTTCCGACGCCCGGCTCTACCGCATTGAGGACGGGAAGATCCGGCTGCCTTTCTCCAGCCTCAAGGGCCTGGGATTGGCCGCCGCCGTCAGCCTGCAAAAAGCGGGGGAGCAGGGGCCCTATCTGTCCATCGATGAGGTTTCCACCCGTTCCGGCGCCTCCAAGTCGGTCATTGAATTGCTGCGGGAGCACGGCACTCTGGCTGGACTGCCGGAAAGCAGCCAGATGACGCTGTTCTGAGAGGGCACAGGCCCAACACCAGCCCGATAAGGTCGGGAGAAATCATAAAACGCTGACCAGCCGGAAAAAATTCAAAAAAGTCTTGACAGGGAAGAGAAGTTCTGATATTCTATTTTAGAAAACAAAGCAGAACAGCTTCAGTCGTTCTCACCTGCCGGTCTTTTTATCAGGCATGGTCAATACTACAAGTGCAGCAGGCTCCGGTAAAAAGCCTGTGGTTTGTAATGTTGAGCGCGGACGGTGAAGATCGTCCGCGCTTTGTAGTTTATTTGTAAATTGGAGGTGCTTTGCCATTAGCAACAAGGAACTGCAGATCAACGAGGAGATCCGGGATAAAGAGGTGCGGGTCATCGGCTCTGACGGCGCTCAGCTGGGTATTCTGTCCCTGCGGGCGGCGCTGGATCTGGCCGCAGAAAAAGATCTGGATCTTGTAAAGATCGCTCCTCAGGCCACACCGCCTGTCTGCCGGATCATGGATTACGGCAAGTATCGTTTCGAGCAGGCGAAAAAGGAAAAGGAAGCCAAGAAAAATCAGAAGGTCATCGACGTCAAGGAAGTGCGTCTCTCCCTGAACATCGATACCCACGATTTTGAGACCAAGGTTGGTCACGCCAAGAGATTCCTGACCGGTGGCGACAGAGTGAAGGTATCCATCCGCTTCCGCGGCAGAGAGATGGCTCATGCCAATCTGGGCGGCGACATCATGCAGAAGTTTGCCGACGCCTGCGCCGAGTGGGGCACAGTGGAAAAGATGCCCAAGCTGGAAGGTCGCAGCATGATCATGTTCCTGTCGGCAAAGACCGCTAAGTAACAATTTGGGAGGAAAAGAAAATGCCTAAGCTGAAAACTCATTCCGGTGCGAAGAAGCGCTTCAAACTCACTAAGACCGGCAAGCTCAAGAGAGCCAAAGCCTTCAAGTCCCACATCCTCAACAAGAAGACCACCAAGCGCAAGAGAAGCCTGAGACAGGGTACCTATGCGGACAAGACCAACGTGGGCGCCATCAAGCTGCTGCTTCCCAACCACAAATAAGCGTAAACGGCGCGTATACAGGACAGAAATCAACACCACAAACGGAGGTAACTAGATATGGCTCGTGTAAAGAGAGCGATGATGACCCGCAAGAGAAGAAAAAAGGTACTGAAGCTGGCCAAGGGCTATTTTGGCGCTAAGAGCACCCACTTCAAGATGGCCAAACAGGCTGTCATGAAGTCCGGCAACTATGCCTACATCGGCAGAAAGCAGAAGAAGCGTGATTTCAGAAAGCTCTGGATCACCCGGATCTCTGCTGCCTGCCGTACCAACGGCATGAACTACTCCCAGTTCATGAACGGACTGAAGAAGGCCGGTATCAACCTGAACCGCAAGATGCTTTCTGAGCTGGCTATCAATGATGCCGCTGCGTTCACTGCTCTGGTGGAACAGGCGAAGGCGGCTCTGTAAGTCGTATGTTAACGCCCGCGTCCTGTTGTGATGCGGGCGTTTTTTACATCATCTTCACAGGACAGGAGCTGGAGCCGGAGAGGGGAAAAGGATGGTTTCTTTTTTGCTCTCCCAGTGCTGCAGCAGTGGGAAAGGACGTATGATGGAAAAGATCACCTCACGGGACAATCCCGCTGTGCGCCTCTGCCGCAAGGTGGCCTCCGGCAGCCGGGAGCGGAAAAAAGAGGGACTGCTTTTTGCTGAGGGCCTTCGGCTGTGTCTGGAAGCCAAACGGGCGGGCCTTCGGGTACCGCTGCTGTTGGCGGAGGAAAGCGCCTGGCAGCGCCATGAGGAGGAACTGGCCCCTCTGGCAGCCCAAGCCGGGCGTGCCTGTCTGCTTTCCCCATCAGTGTCAGCCCACATCGCCCAGACGGAGAACAGTCAGGGGATCTACTGCCTGTGTGAGATACCTGTCGCGGTGGAACCGGACTGGGATCAGGGAGGTCGCTTTCTGCTGCTGGACCATCTTCAGGACCCGGGAAACTTGGGCACGATTGTCCGCTGTGCCGAGGCCTTTGGTGTGACGGCGGTGGTTCTTTCTCCCGGTTGTCCGGACCCCTTTTCTCCCAAGGTGCTGCGCAGTACCATGGGCAGCGTCTTTCGCCGTCCTCCTTTCTGCTGCGGGGACCTGCCGGAATTGATTGAAACACTGCGCCGGAAGGGGATGGGAGTATATGCCGCCGCTCTGGATGCCTCCGCTGTTACCCCTGGAGGGATGGAACGTCCTTCCGCCGGTCTGGCAGTGGTGATCGGCAATGAGGGCAATGGTGTTTCGCCCCAGGTGCTGGAAGCCTGTGGGGGCAAGGTGTACATCCCTATGAAGGGGGAGACAGAGTCTCTCAACGCCGCTGTGGCTGCCACAGTGCTGATGTGGGAGATTTCCGGCAAAGAATAGGAGCAGACTGGAAGGGAGGAACGGGGAATGAGCAGTACGCTGGAATGGATGATTTTTCAGCGGATCTTTGGCTACGGCACTACCAGAGGCCAGAAACTGCTGGAGCGCTTCGGTTCTCCGGAACGGCTGTTGGCGGCCTACGTTCCCCAAATGGAGCCGGGTGAGCCCTTCACCAAAACCGAGCTGTCAAAACTGAGTGAGCGCAGCCGCTATGAACAGTGGGCGGAGCGCACCCTGGAGCGGTGCTGGAAGCTGGGTTGCCAGGTGCTGACGCCGGACAGTCCCCAATATCCTGCCCGTCTGCGCAATATTTACAGCTTTCCCGCCGTATTATATGTGTTGGGAGAGCTGGGAGAGATAGACGAACAGCCGGCCATTGCTGTTGTCGGAACCCGGAAATGCACCGATTATGGCCGCCGTGCCGCTGAGGAATTCAGCTGGGAGCTGGCCCGCCGGGGCGTCATCATTGTCAGCGGTCTGGCTCTGGGCATCGATTCCATCAGTCAGGAAGCCGCTCTGAAGGCGGGAGGCCGCACCATTGCGGTACTGGGCAACGGCATCGATACCGTCTATCCCGCTCAGCATCGTCCTCTCCACAGGGCCATCCTGGAGCATGGGGGAGCGGTGGTTTCGGAATATCCCCCACAGGAGGGGGCGCAGCCCTTCTTTTTCCCGCTGCGCAACCGCATTATTTCCGGACTGTCTTTGGGTACCCTGGTGGTGGAGGGGACACGGCACAGCGGTTCGCTCATCACCGCCGGCCACGCCGTCACCCAGAACCGGGATGTATTCGCGGTGCCGGGCAGTATCTATTCTCCCCAGTCCGCCGGACCCAACTGGCTCATCGGTCAGGGGGCGCTGCCGGTGAGCAGCTGGGAGGAAATTCTGGCTCAGTATCCCTGGCTCACCTTTTCCGAGCCAAAGGAGCAGCCTCCGCTGCAAATTTCGTTTGATAATCCCACGCCAAGTGTATATAATGGACAGAAGGGAGCTTCCAGCCGTCCCCAGAAGCAGAAAAAGGCCTGTGGGAGCGAAGCGCCAAAGGGAGGGAAGACAGAAGCCCCTTCCTATCTCACCGAAAACCAGCGCAGGATCTTTGAACTGCTGGGGGAGGAGCCGGTTTCCGCCGACAGGATAGTGGAACAGACCGGTCTGCCTGTTCCGGTGGTTTTGGCGAACCTGACACAGCTGGAGATCTTTGGTCTGGTCAGGACCCATCCCGGCAGACGCTTCAGCCGTTAGGAGGAAGCCTTTGCGGGGAGTCTGCTGAAGAATTTTGTTTTTTCAGCAGGAGCAGACTTGCATATCTTAGTTTATAGGTAGGTTATGAAATGTCAAAACTTGTGATCGTTGAGTCGCCGGCCAAGGCGAACACCATCAAAAAATATCTGGGCAGCGGTTATGAGGTAATGGCCTCCATGGGCCATGTCCGGGATTTGCCCAAAAGCAAGCTGGGTGTGGATGTGGAGAACCACTTCCAACCTAAATACGAGCCCATCAAGGGTAAAGAGGATTTGATCAAAAAGCTGAAATCCGCCGCCAAAAAGAGTGAGACGGTCTATCTGGCCACCGACCCTGACCGGGAAGGAGAGGCGATTTCCTGGCATTTGGCGGAGATCCTGGGGGTGGATACCAACCAGCCCAACCGGGTCACCTTCAATGAGATCACCCGTACCGGTGTTAAAAATGGTATGGATCATCCCCGGAAGCTGGATATGCAGCTGGTGGATGCCCAGCAGGCCCGCCGTGTGCTGGACCGGATCGTGGGCTATAAGATCAGTCCCTTCCTGTGGAAAAAGATCCGTCCCCGTCTTTCCGCCGGACGGGTGCAATCTGTGGCAGTGCGGATGATCGTGGACCGGGAAGAAGAGATCCGGGCCTTCAAGCCGGAGGAATACTGGTCCATCGACGCCATGCTTTCCCGCACCGAGGGCAAACGGGAGGAAAAGAAGCCTTTTCCCGCCAAGTACTACGGCGCGGATGGCAAGAAGCAGGAGATCAAGACCCAGGAGCAGGCGGAAGCCATTCTGGCGGAGATCAAAGATACCCCATTCACTGTTTCCAATATCAAAAAGGGTGTGCGGAAGAAATCTCCCGCTCCGCCCTTTATCACCTCCACGCTCCAGCAGGATGCTTCCCGCCGTCTGAGCTATCAGGCCAAGCGGACCATGAAGGTGGCCCAGGAGCTGTATGAAGGTGTGGAGATCGACGGCCTGGGAGCGGTGGGTCTGATCACTTATATGAGAACCGACTCTCTGCGCATTTCCGATGAGGCGCTGGCGGAGGCGGATAAGTACATCCGCGCTACCTATGGAGAGGCCTACGCGCTGTCCAAGCCCCGGGTGTTCAAAACCAAGAAGAACGCCCAGGATGCCCATGAAGCCATCCGTCCCACCATGATCGAGCTGGCCCCGGAGAAGGTGAAGGCCAACCTGACAACAGAGCAGTATAAGCTGTATAAGCTCATCTGGGAACGGTTTATTGCCAGTCAGATGGCAAACGCCCTGCTGGATACTGTTTCTGTGGATATTTCCGCCGGAAAACACCTGTTCAAGGCATCAGGATTCAATGTAAAGTTTGATGGCTTTACAGTCCTTTATACCGAAACCACCGACAGCAATGAGGAGGGCGGCGGCCGTCTGCCCACCCTCACTGAGGAAGAGCAGC
Source organism: Angelakisella massiliensis (assembly GCF_900104675.1). Classification (GTDB taxonomy): domain Bacteria; phylum Bacillota; class Clostridia; order Oscillospirales; family Ruminococcaceae; genus Angelakisella; species Angelakisella massiliensis. The sequence continues at coordinate 2,130,308 of NZ_LT629945.1, forward strand.
TGGCTGTGAATGAGCTGAAACCCAACCAGCATTTTACCCAGCCCCCACCCCGGTACACCGAGGCTTCCCTTATTAAGGAGCTGGAAGAAAACGGTATCGGACGCCCCAGTACCTATGCCACAACCCTGTCCACCATCCAGACCAGAGGTTATGTGGAGCGGGAGCAGAAGGCCCTCAAGCCCACCGCCCTGGGTGAAGTGACCACCAAGCTGATGGAGGAGCAGTTCCCCAAGATCGTGGATGCCGCCTTTACCGCCGATATGGAGAGCAAGCTGGACCAGGTGGAGGACGGCGAAGTGGACTGGGAGAAGATGATGGAAGATTTCTACCAGGACTTTGACGCCACCCTCCAGCAGGCAGAGAAGAATATGGACGGTACCCGGATGAAGGTGCCGGATGAGGAGACCGACGTGGTCTGCGAGCTATGCGGCCGGAAAATGGTCATCAAGCATGGCCGCTTCGGCAAATTCCTGGCTTGTCCCGGTTTCCCCGAGTGCCGCAACACCAAGAAGCTGGTACAGGAGACACCCGGTACCTGCCCTGTCTGCGGCAAGCGGGTGCTGGCCAAAAAGTCCAAGGCAGGCAGAGGCTATTATGGCTGCGAGGATAACCCCAAGTGCGGCTTTATGACCTGGGATACCCCCCTGGCGGATAAATGCCCCAAGTGCGGCTCCACCCTGTTCCGTACCACAGGCAAAATGAAAAAGGTCCACTGCCTCAAGGAAGGCTGCGGCTATGAAAAGGGAGCGGACGAGGAATGAAGCAGGTGATGGTCATCGGCGGCGGTCTTGCCGGCTGTGAGGCTGCATGGGCTTTGGCAAACAGCGGTATTCCGGTGCTGCTCAAGGAAATGAAGCCTCAGCGGTACAGCCCCGCCCACAAAAACCCCGGCCTGGGGGAGCTGGTCTGCTCCAATTCCCTCAAGGCCACCCGGCTGATTTCCGCCGCAGGGCTGCTGAAAGAAGAGATGCGTCTGATGGGTTCCCTGGTGCTTGCCTGCGCCGGGGAAACTGCTGTTTCCGCCGGAGGAGCGTTGGCGGTGGACCGGGAGAAGTTTTCCGCTTTGATGACGGAGAAAATCATGGCCCATCCCCTCATCACCGTGGAGCGGGAAGAGGTGACGGAGCTGCCGGCGGAGGACCCGGTAATCGTGGCCACCGGCCCCCTCACTTCCCAGGCCCTTTCTGATGCCATCGGCAAGCTGTGCGGGGAGCGGTATCTCAGCTTTTATGACGCTTCGGCGCCCATTGTCACTTATGAATCTTTGGACCATGAAAAGACCTTTTTTGCCACCCGGTATGAGCGGGGAGATGCGGATTACATCAACTGTCCTTTCACTCAGGAGGAATATGAGCGCTTTTACGAAGCTCTTATTACCGCCAAAACGGTGGAATTAAAACCCTTTGAGTGGGAATATTTTAAGGTGTACGAAGGCTGCATGCCCATTGAGGTAATGGCCAAAAGGGGAAAAGATACCATCCGCTTCGGCCCCATGCGCCCGGTGGGCATCAAGGACCCCCGCACCGGCAAACGCCCCTGGGCCAATCTCCAGCTGCGGCGGGAGAACAACGAGGGGACCCTTTATAATATCGTGGGCTTCCAGACCAATCTCCTGTTCCCGGAACAGAAGCGGGTGTTTTCCATGATCCCCGGCCTGGAGCACGCGGAGTTTGCCCGGTATGGAGTGATGCACCGGAACACGTTTCTGGATTCTCCCCGGCTGCTGGATGGCACCTTCCGGTTAAAGGAGCGGCCCGGACTGCGCTTTGCGGGACAGATCACCGGTGTGGAAGGATACATCGAATCGGCGGTCAGCGGTATTGTGGCAGGCCGGAGCCTGGCGGTGGAGCTGCGGGGCGGACAGGCCCCTGTACCTCCGGCGGAAACCATGACCGGCGCCCTGTGCCGGTATATCAGCAACCCGGGCGTGGTGGATTTTCAGCCCATGGGCAGCAATATGGGTATCCTGCCGGCTTTGCCGGAGCACATCCGAAGCAAGGAGCAGCGGTATCAGGCGCTGGCGCAGCGGGCTCTGGAACAAATGAAGGAATACTGTGAACAAACGGCTCTGTAATGGGCTTTGCGGGAAGGAAGTTGTGGAGCGATGAAGATCATTGTAGACGCTTTCGGCGGGGATCATGCCCCGGTGGAAATCATAAAGGGCTGCCGTCAGGCCATCGATGAGCTGGGGGTGGAGATCATCCTCACCGGCGATGAGGAAAAGATCAAGGCTGCGGCTCAGGAAAATCAGGTGGACCTCAAGGGGATGGAGATCGTCCATGCTCCCGGCGTCATGCCGGTGGAGGAGGAACCAACTAAGCTTCTGAAACAATACAGTGATTCCTCCATGTGCAAGGGATTCCAGCTGCTGGCGGATGGCTCCGGCGACGCCTTTGTAAGCGCCGGAAGCACCGGAGCGCTGGTGGTGGGAGCGTCCCTGATCGTCAAGCGGATCAAGGGCATCAAACGGGCCATGATCGGCACCGTCATCCCCAGCCAGACCGGCTGCTATATGCTGGCGGATTCCGGAGCCAATTCCGAGTGCCGCCCCGAGATGCTCCGTCAGTTCGCCATGATGGGCTCCATCTATATGAACCGGGTCTACGGGGTGGAGAAGCCCCGGGTGGGTCTGGTGAATATCGGCACCGAGGACAGCAAGGGCACCGATCTTCAGGTGGAAACCAACCGCCTGCTTCGGGACAGCCACCTCAACTACATCGGCAATATCGAGCCCCGGGAGATCCCTCTGGGCGGCTGTGATGTGGCGGTGTGCGACGGCTTCACTGGCAATGTGCTGCTGAAGATGGTGGAAGGCATGGGTAAGATGTTCCAGAACGAGCTGAAGGGCATCTTTCTGACCAACTTTGCCACCAAGCTGGGAGCGGTGCTGGTAAGCGGCCAGCTGAAGGAATTCAAGAAAAAGTTTGATTATAAGGAACATGGCGGCGCTATGCTCATGGGCGCCCGGAAACCGGTGATCAAAGCTCACGGCTCTTCCGACGCCAAGGCCATCAAGAACGCCATCCGTCAGGCCAAGCGGTGCTGCGACGGCAACATCATCAAGGGCATTGAGGAAGGTCTGGCGGTGATGGAAGCCGCTCAGTCCGAGGCGGCCCCTGATTCCCGGCAGGACTGATAAAGGAGGAACATCCGTGTCACTGGAAGAACGCATCCAATATACTTTTAAGAATCCCCAATATCTGCGGCGGGCACTGACCCATTCCTCCTACTCCAACGAATCCCGGGAAAAACCGGAGAGCAACGAGCGGATGGAATTTCTGGGGGACGCCATTTTGTCCCTGGCGGTGTCGGACTATATTTTCCACCGCTATCATTTGGATGAAGGGGATCTGACCCGAATCCGGGCGGGGATCGTCTGTGAAAAATCCCTGTTCCGCTTCGCCCAGGAGATCAAGCTGGGAGAGGAACTGCTGCTGGGTAAGGGTGAGGAGCAGATGGGGGGCCGCAACCGGGCTTCCATCGTCTCCGACGCCTTTGAGGCTCTTATCTGCGCCATTTACCTGGACGGCGGATTTGAGCCTGCCCGGGAGTTTATTCTCCGCTTTGCCACAGAGGAGCTGGAGCGGAGCACCCGCCACGCCTTTGTAGATTATAAAACCATGCTCCAGGAGATCATCCAGCAAAACCCGGAGGAGAAGGTTACCTACGTCCTGGTGGGGGAAGAAGGACCGGACCACGACAAGCATTTTGAGGTGGAGGTCCGTCTCAACAGCAACGTCATCGGCAGAGGCGCTTCTCACAGCAAGAAAGGCGCCGAACAGCTGGCGGCCAAGGAAGCCCTGGAGCTGATGGGCGAACTGAAAGGCTGACCGTGGCGGGGAATATTCCGATCTTTGTTCCCCATGAGGGATGTCCCCAGCAGTGCAGCTTCTGCAACCAGCGAACCATCTCCGGCAGCGGCGGCATGCCCACACCTGAGGAAGCGGCGGCGTTGTGTGGGGAGGCGCTGGCACATCTTCCGGTACGGGTGGGAAAGGTGGAAATCGCCTTTTTCGGCGGCAGCTTCACCGCCATCCCCAGAGAGCGGATGGTAGGGCTTTTGAAAGGGGTGCAGTCCTTTCGGGCGCATCCCAGGGTGAAGGGCATCCGGATTTCCACCCGTCCTGATGCAGTGGATGGGGAGATTCTGGATCTGCTGGAGCATTATGGTGTCACGGCCATTGAGTTGGGCGCCCAAAGCATGGATGACCGGGTGCTGGAACTGAACCGGCGGGGACATGACAGCGCTTCAGTGGTCAGAGCGTCCCGTCTCATCCGGTCCCGGGGCTTTTCCCTGGGGCTGCAGATGATGACCGGCCTTTACGGCAGCAGCCGGGAAAAGGACCTGGAAACAGGCCGTGCCCTGGCGAAACTGGAGCCGGACACCATGCGGATCTATCCTACGGTGGTCCTTTCCGGTACCCAGCTGGAAGAGGAAATGCTGGCGGGACGGTATCATCCGCCGGGGGTGGAGGAGACTGTTCCCCTCTGCGCCGATCTGCTGGAGCTGTTTGAACAGCGGGGAATCCAGGTAATACGCCTGGGGCTCCAGACCTCGGAGCTCCTGGAAAGCCAGGCGGTGGGAGGCTGTTTCCACCCGGCATTGGGGGAGCTTTGTCAGAATGAGCGATACTTCCGCCGGTTGCTGGCGGAAGCGGAGGCGCTGGGAGAAAAACGGCTGCTGTTGCGGGTTTCCCGGCGAAAGGCGTCCCAGGTGCTGGGACAAAAGCGGCGAAATATCCGCCGGCTGGAACAGGCGGGTTGCCGGATTACGGTAGAGGTGGCGGATCAGCTGCTGGATTATACTTTGGAAGTGGAGGCACACCATTGAAATTAAGGGCCATTGAATTACAGGGCTTCAAGTCTTTTGCCGACCGGACGAAGCTGACCTTTGAGGACGGCATCACCGCCGTGGTGGGCCCCAACGGCAGCGGTAAAAGCAACGTCAGCGACGCGGTCAAATGGGTGTTTGGCGAGCAGTCCAGCAAATCCCTCCGGGGAGCCAAGATGGAGGACGTTATCTTTGGAGGCACGCAAAACCGGAAGCCTCAGGGCTATGCCTGGGTGTCCATTACCATCGATAACAGGGACCGGACCATTGAGGTGGACAATGACGAGGTGATCATCACCCGAAAGCTGTACCGCAGCGGCGAAAGCGAGTACCTGATCAACGGCAGTCCGGTGCGCCTGCGGGATATCCATGAAATTTTTATGGACACCGGCTTGGGCCGTGACGGTTACTCCATCATCGAGCAGGGCAAGATCGCTGAGATCGTCAGCGCCAAAAGTACCCAGCGGCGGGAGATTTTTGAGGAAGCCGCCGGTATTTCCAAGTTCCGCTACCGCAAGGGAGAGGCGGAGCGTCGTCTGGAGCAGGCGGAGGAAAATCTGGTGCGTCTGCGGGACATTATGGGAGAGCTGGAAGGGCGGGTGGCCCCGCTGAAGGCCCAGTCCGACAAGGCCCAGCAGTTTCTGGTGCTGGCCCAGGAGAAGAAGTCCCTGGAGATTTCCCTGTGGCTGGAAAAGATGGACAAGCTGCGGGAGCAGCTGCGGGAGCTGGAGGATAAGCTGCTGATCGCGAAGCGGGACCGGGCCTCCGCTCAAAGCCGTCTGGATGAGATCGAAGCCAAGCTGGAGGAGAACACCAGCCGTCAACAGGACTGCACCATTTATATGGACCGCAAGCGGACTGAGATCAAGGAGCTGGAGGAGCGTCTGGCCAATGCCCGTACTGATATCGCCGTTAAGGAGAATGATATCGTACATAACGACGCCTCCATCCAAAGCATCCGGCAGGAGCTGGAAAGCAGCGCCGCCACCGCCGACCAGATGGAGCAGCAGCTGGCAGCCCGGGAAGAGGAGCTGTCTGAGCGGCGCCGCCAGCTGACAGCGGAGAAGGAAGGTCTGGAGCAGCTGCGGGAGACTGCCCGTCAGCAGCGGGAGCAGATCCAGCTTTTCGCCAAGCGCATTGAGGCGCTGGAACTTCAGCGTACCCAGATGCAGGAGGAGATCGCACGGGCGCGGGTTTCCAGCGAGACAGCGGCTACTCTGGCTCAGGAGACTTTGGCCCGGTTGGAGGTGCTCCGCAGTCAGTCTCAGGAAAAGGACGAGGGGCTGCTGCGTCTGCGTCAGGAGCAGCAGGAAAACAAGCAGTTCATGGAGGAGCTCCAGGAGCGTATCCAGGGGCTGCACAACACCCGCAGCGGCTATGAATATAAGCTTTCCGGCAAAAAGGAAAAGATCGCCCAGCTGGAAGCCCGCCAGCGGAGCCTGGAAAAGGCCGCCGGGGAGAAGCTTCAGCGTGCCCAGGTTCTTACCGACATGGAAAGGAACATGGAAGGCTTTTCCGGCAGTGTGAAAATGGTGATGAAAGCCGCCGGTTCCGGCGCTCTGCGGGGAGTGGAAGGCCCTCTTTCCTCCCTTATTCAGGTGGACCAGCAATATGCCACCGCCATTGAGATCGCCATGGGAGCCGCCATGCAGAACATTGTGGTGGCGGACGAGAGTGTGGCCAAACGGGCCATCTCCCTGCTGGTGGAGCGGAAGGGCGGACGGGCCACCTTCCTGCCGGTGAGCACCATCCGGGGCAATCAGTTGAAAGAGCCTGCTTTGGAGACAAAGGAGGGCTATATTGATGTAGCGGCCCGGCTGGTCCGGTGCAAGGACCGGTACCGGTCCATTGTGGACTGGGTGCTGGGACGGATCATTATCGCGGAGGATCTGGATGCTGCCATCGCCATCGGAAAGGCTTCCGGCAGCCGTTACCGGGTAGTCACCCTGGACGGCCAGGTGGTCAACGCAGGCGGTTCTCTCACCGGTGGTTCGGTGGGGCGCAGCGGCAGCATCCTCAGCCGGAAAAACGAGATCGACAGCCTCACCGCCGAAGCCAAGGAGATCACCGCCCAGTCCGATGAGCTGGAGCAGCAGCTGGCAGCGGCCCGTAAGGAAATCGCTTCCATTGAGGCTCTGCTGGCCGGTGTGGACGGGGAAGCCCGCACCGCAGGAGAAGACCTGATTCAGGCATCAGCAGAGGACAAGCGCCTGTCCATGAGCATCTCCGAGGCGGAGGAGCGGGGCAAGCAGGCGGCAAAGGAGTTTGACCAGCTGACTGCCCGGATGGAGACCCTTAAGGAACAGGGGGTCAGCTCCGGAGATCTGGTGCGCCAGATGGAGCAGAGCCGGGATCAGCTGACGGCGCAGCTGACTGAAACTCAGGGTGAGCGGGATGCTCTGGTCCGGGGTCAGGAGGAGACTGGCGAGAAGATTACCACCGGTCAGGTGCGTCTGGCGGAGCTGGAAAAAGACTGTCAGATGGCGCAGAATGCTTTGGATACTCTGCGTCAGCAGAAGGAAGGCAGCGCCGCCAGAAAAGAGGAGCTGACAGAGCGCCGTCAGAGCTTGGAGGAGGCAAACGCCCATATCCGGGAGGAGATCGCCTCTATTCAGGCTATGACCGGGGATGGTCAGCGGCTCATCGAGGAAAAGAACCAGGAGATCCAGCGAAAGCTGACCGAACAGCAGCAGTATGAGGGACAGGCTACTGTCCTGCGCCAGGAGGAGCGGGATGCCACCGTCCAGCGGGAAGCAGCGGCGGGAGAGCAGGGAAGGCTGGAGGAGCGGAGCCGCTCTGTTTCCGCCGATCACGATGCTCTGGCCTCCAAGCTGTGGGATGAGTATGAGCTGACCCGCAGCGAGGCGGCGGATCAGGCCATTCCCCTGGAGGACAGCGCCGCCGCCCAGCGGAGGTTGGGAGAGCTGCGGGGCCGCATCAAGGCTTTGGGCAGCGTCAACCTCTCCGCCATTGAGGAGTATAAGGAAATCGCTCAGCGGTATGAGTTTATGAAAGAACAGATCGGAGATGTGGAGCGGTCCAAGGCGGAGCTGACCCGGATGATCACCGAGCTGGCAGCTCAGATGACCATGATTTTCCGGGATAAGTTCGCGGCAATCAACCGCAATTTCGGCCAGATCTTCGAGGAGCTGTTCGGCGGCGGCAAGGGCGAGCTGAAGCTGACCGATCCCACCGACGCCCTGGAAAGCGGCATCGATATTTTTGTGCAGCCCCCGGGCAAGATCATCAAGAACCTTTCCGCCCTCTCCGGTGGTGAGCAGGCGTTTATCGCTATCTGTATCTATTTTGCCATCCTCAAGGTAAGTCCCGCGCCTTTTGTTCTCATTGATGAGATCGAAGCGGCTCTGGACGACGTCAATGTGGGTAAGTTCGCCGCCTATCTCCGGCGGATGACCGACCGGACCCAGTTTATCGCCATCACCCACCGCCGTGGCACCATGGAGGAAGCGGATGTCCTCTACGGTGTTACCATGGAGGAGGAAGGCGTCTCCAAGCTGCTGAGGCTGAATATCAGCGAGCTGGAGCAGAAGCTGAACCTGAAACTATAAGGAAGAAGGAGCGGACCAATGGGATTTCTGAGTTTTCTGACCAAAGGGCTGAAAAAAACACGGAACAATCTGTCCATGCAGATCGACAGCTTTTCCGGCAAGATCACTGAGGAGACCCTGGAGGAGCTGGAGGAAATCCTCATCCTCTCGGATGTCAGCGTGGCCACCGCCGGGAAGATCTGCTCCATGCTGGGAGCAAAACTGAAAAAGAAGGAGATCCGCTCCGATAATCTCCGCAGTCACCTGCGGGATGTGATCGTGGAGATCCTTTCCCCGGACGAGGAACTGGACCTGAGCGGCAAGCCGGCGGTGATCCTCATGGTGGGGGTCAACGGCGTGGGCAAAACCACCACCATCGGCAAGCTGACCCACTATTTGCAGCAGCAGGGCAAGACGGTGCTTATGGGCGCCGCCGACACCTTCCGGGCAGCCGCCGGGGAGCAGCTGGAGATCTGGGCCCAGCGGTGCGGCTGTCAGATCGTGCGTCACGCGGAAGGGGCTGACCCGGCAGCGGTGGTGTTTGACACCATTTCCGCCGGTAAGGCCCGTGGCGTGGACGTGATCCTCTGCGATACCGCCGGACGGCTCCATAACAAGAAAAACCTCATGGATGAGCTGGAGAAGATGGGGCGGGTCATCGCCCGGGAAGCCCCGGACAGTTCCAAGGAGGTGCTGCTGGTGCTGGATGCCACCACCGGTCAGAACGGTCTGAATCAGGCAAAGTTGTTTGCTCAGGCCTGCGGCGTCACCGGCATCGTCCTGACCAAGCTGGACGGTACCGCCAAGGGCGGCGTGGTCATTTCCATCCGGGATCAGCTGGGCCTTCCCATCAAGTTTGTGGGTGTGGGGGAGCAGATGGACGACCTCAAGCCCTTCTCCGCCTGGGATTATGCCACGGCGCTGCTGTTTGAGGAGGGAGAGGGATGAAGATCATCATCGCTACCCGCAACGCGCACAAGCTGCGGGAATTTGACCGGATTCTGGCGCCCCTGGGTTATGAGGTGGTCAGCCAGGAGGAAGTCTGCCCCGGTATTGAGGTGGAGGAGGACGGCGTCACCTTTGCTGAGAACGCGGAAAAAAAGGCCCGGGCTATTTTTGAGCGGACCGGTCTGCCCACCGTGGCGGATGATTCCGGACTGTGTGTGGACGCACTGAATGGCGCTCCTGGTGTATGGTCCGCCCGTTATGCCGGGGAGGGCCATGACGATGCCGCCAACAACCGCAAGCTGCTCCGGGAGCTGGAAGGAGTACCTATGCAGCGGCGGACAGCCCGTTTTGTCAGCGCTATCTGCTGTGTGCTGTCCCCGGAAGAGGTCATCCATTGCCAGGGAACCTGCGAGGGCCATATCGCCTTTGCCCTGCAGGGGGACAACGGCTTCGGCTATGATCCGTTGTTCCTGGTGGGGGAGGAGAGTTTCGCTCAGCTGGACGGGGAGCGGAAGGATGCCGTCAGCCACCGGGGCAACGCCCTGCGTCAGTTCAGCCGTTTGATGGAGGAGCGGCACCGGAAGTAAAAATGATCCAACAGCTCCGGCATCATGGCCGGAAGCTTGAATTTTAGAATTTGATCAAAAAGGAGAAATCAATTTGCTTACATCCAAACAGCGGGCGAAGCTGCGCAGCCTCGCCAATACGATGGAAACTATTTTGCAGATCGGCAAGGGAGGCATCAATGATCAGCTGATCAAGCAGGTGGATGATGCCCTCACTGCCCGGGAGCTGATCAAGCTCCATGTTCTGGAAACCGCTCCCGAGACCCCCAGAGAGGCTATGGGCGTACTGACCGAAGCTACTAATTCTGAGCCGGTCCAGGTGATCGGCCGCCGTCTGGTGCTGTACCGGCGCAATGAGAAGGAGCCTGTGATCCAGCTGGATTAAAAAGCGGGTTCTGAAGAAATTGTGGAAAATGAGTGGGAAGACTGAAAATGATGGCTCACAGGCCGGCAGTCTTCAGGGAGGGAAAGGAATTTCATGGCGTCCATTGTTGTATATGGAGGCAGCTTCAATCCGATCCATAACGGACATCTGGGGATCTGCCGTTGGGCCAAGGAGCGTTTTGGCGCGGACCGGGTATTGCTGGTTCCGGCGGCATATCCGCCTCATAAGCTGGCGCCGGATCTGGCGCCGGGAGAGGATCGGGCTGCTATGTGCCGTCTGGCGGCGGAGGGCTTGCCCTGGCTGTCGGTAGAGGATTTTGAACTGAACCGGGGAGGAAAAAGCTATACGGTAGACACCATGACCTACCTGAGGGAAAAATATCCCCATGACCGGCTGCTGCTGATGATGGGTACCGATATGTTTCTCACCTTCCGTGAGTGGCGGCAGTGGCAGGAGATTGGTGGGATGGCCGAGCTTTTGGTGGCATCCAGACAGGAAGATGATTTGGACGCCCTTCGGCGGCAGCAGAAGACACTGGAGGAGGAAGGAATCCATTCCATTCTCATGGAAAATCCCGTGGAGGAGCTTTCTTCCACCGAAGTGCGGCAGCAGCTGCGGGATACCAGAAAAAGCGACCGGGTTCCTCCCACAGTTCTCTCCTACATTCAGGACCATGAGCTGTACCGCGCTCCCTATGATCTGGAACAGCTGCGGGCGCTGGTTCGTCCTTTGCTCAGCGATTACCGCTTCCACCATACCCTGTGTGTGGAACAGCAGGCGGCCCATCTGGCCCAGCTGTATGGCTGTGACCCCAATCTGGCGGCAGCGGGCGGTATTTTACATGATGTTTGCAAGAACATGGACAAGGATGTTTTATTGCAAATGGTGTTGGAGTCTGGTATAATAAATGAAATCCAGTTCCGGCAGCAGCCTCAGCTGCTTCACAGCTACGCGGGGGCTCTGTATATCCAGAAGCAGTGGGGCATCACCGATCAGCGTCTGGTGGGCGCGGTGCGGTACCATACCACTGCCAGGAAAGGGATGACGCTGCTGGAGCGGATTGTCTATCTGGCGGACCTCACCTCGTCTGACCGGCACTATCCTGATGTGGAAGAAATGCGGCAGCGGGCGGAGCGGTCCCTGGAGGATGGCGTTTACGGCGCTTTGCAGTTTATTGTGGCGGACCTGGCGGGAAGGGGAGAACTCATCTGCCGGGATACCATAGAAGCTTATAATGAATATTGCCTAAAAAAGCGTAATGGAGGATTTCAATGAATTTAACCCCTGAAGAACTTATGCGGGAAATCGTTACTGTTCTGGACCGGAAAAAGGCGCTGGATATCACCGCGCTGAAGATCAAGGATCTGTCCACCATCGGGGATTATTTTGTCATCTCTTCCGGCAGCAGCAACACCCAGGTGAAGGCACTGGCGGAAGAGGTGGAGGATCACCTGTCCAAGATGGGCCTGGAGCCCAAGCGGGTGGAGGGTTATCAGTCCGCGCTGTGGATTCTGATGGATTACTATGATGTGGTGGTCCACATCTTTTATAAGGAGACCCGGGAGTTTTACAGCATCGAGCGGTTGTGGTCCGATGCTCCCCGCATTGATATCGACGATCTGCTGACCGCCGATTAAGGTTGTTTTTGAGCGTCCCGCCGCTGCGCGGATCAAAAGAAGTATAAACACAAAAGGGTGGTATACGTTGAAGTACGATTTTAAGGAAATCGAAGCAAAATGGCAAAAACGTTGGGACGACGAGCAGTGCTTCGCCGCCTCCAACGATTATTCCAAGCCCAAGTATTACGCACTGGTGGAGTTCCCGTATCCTTCCGGTCAGGGACTTCATGTGGGCCATCCCCGGTCCTATACCGCGCTGGATATCGTGGCCAGAAAGCGCCGTCTGGAAGGCTATAATGTTCTGTATCCCATGGGATGGGATGCTTTCGGCCTGCCTACCGAAAACTTTGCCATTAAAAATCATATTCATCCTGAAATCGTCACCGAGAAGAATGTGGCGCACTTCAAGGAGCAGCTGAAGAGCCTGGGCCTTTCCTTTGACTGGAGCCGGGAGATCAACACCACGGACCCCAATTATTATAAATGGACCCAGTGGATCTTCCTGCAGCTTTTCAAGAAGGGCCTGGCGTATAAAAAGGAGATGTCCGTCAACTGGTGCACCTCCTGCAAATGCGTGCTGGCCAATGAAGAGGTAGTCAACGGTGTTTGTGAGCGGTGCGGCAGCGAAGTGGTTCACAAGGTCAAGAGCCAGTGGATGCTCCGCATCACCGAGTATGCCCAGCGTCTCATCGATGACCTGGGTCTGGTGGACTACATCGACCGGGTCAAGACCTCCCAGATCAACTGGATCGGCCGCTCCACCGGCGCCGAGGTGAATTTCGGCACCACCGCCGGGGATCTTCTGACAGTTTATACCACCCGTCCCGATACCCTGTACGGCGCCACCTATATGGTTATTTCTCCGGAGCATCCTTATATTGAGAAGTGGGCTGACCGCATCGGCAATATGGATGCGGTGCGGGCTTATCAGGAGGCTTCCGCCAAGAAGTCTGATTTTGAGCGCACCGAAGTGGCCAAGGACAAGACCGGCGTACAGCTGGAAGGGGTCCGGGGCATCAACCCTGTCACCGGAAAAGAGATTCCCATCTTTATTTCCGACTATGTCCTGATGACCTACGGCACCGGAGCCATTATGGCTGTTCCCGCCCATGATACCAGAGACTGGGAGTTTGCCAAGAAATTCGGCCTGCCCATCATCGAAGTGGTCAAGGGCGGCAATGTGGAGGAAGCGGCCTTTACCGATTGTGAGACCGGCGTGATGGTCAATTCCGGCATCCTGGACGGCCTGACTGTGGAGGAAGCCAAAAAGAAGATCATCCAGTGGCTGGAGGAAAACGGCAAGGGTCATCCCAAGGTCAACTATAAGCTGAGAGACTGGGTGTTCTCCCGTCAGCGTTACTGGGGTGAGCCCATTCCTGTGATTTACTGCGAGAAGTGCGGTTATGTGCCGCTGGATGAGAGCGAGCTGCCCCTGCGTCTGCCGGAGGTCCAGAGCTACGAGCCCACCGACAACGGCGAATCCCCCCTGGCCCATCTGGATGATTGGGTGAATGTGGAGTGTCCTCACTGCCACGGCCCCGCCAAGCGGGAAACGGACACCATGCCTCAGTGGGCCGGTTCCTCCTGGTACTTCATGCGGTACTGCGATCCCCACAACGACAAGGCTTTGGCCTCCAGAGAAGCGCTGGATTACTGGCTGCCGGTGGATTGGTACAACGGCGGTATGGAGCACACCACTCTGCACCTACTCTATTCCAGGTTCTGGCACAAGTTCCTGTATGATATCGGCGTGGTGGGAACGCCCGAGCCTTATAAGAAGCGTACCAGCCACGGCATGATCCTGGGTGAGAACGGCGAGAAGATGTCCAAATCCCGGGGCAACGTGGTCAATCCCGACGCGGTCATCGACCAGTACGGCGCGGACACCATGCGTCTGTATGAGATGTTCATCGGCGACTTTGAAAAGACCGCTCCCTGGAAGACCTCTTCCATCAAGGGCTGCAAGCGCTTTTTGGAGCGTGTTTGCGGACTGTTTGATGTGATGACCGATGAGGAAGGCTATTCCAAGGAACTGGAGAGCTCTTTCCACAAGACCATCAAAAAGGTTTCCGAGGATATCGAGAACCTGAAGTTCAATACCGCCATCGCGGCGCTCATGTCCCTGCTCAATGAGATCAGCGACAAGGGAAGCATCACCAGAGGGGAAATGGCTACCTTTATCACCCTGCTCAATCCCTTCGCCCCTCACCTGACCGAGGAGCTCAATGAGCGGATGGGCAACACCACATTGCTCACCTATATGACCTGGCCTCAGTATGATCCCGCCAAGTGTGTGGATGAGCAGGTGGAAATTGTCGTACAGATCTGCGGCAAGATCAAGGCTCGTCTGATGGTTTCTCCCGACGCTTCCCAGGAGGAAGTGAAGGCTGCTGCTATGGAGAACGAGGCTGTCCGCCAAGCCCTGGAAGGCAAGAGCGTGGTCAAGGAAATTTACGTCAAGGGCAAGCTGCTGAACATTGTAGCCAAATAATATCCGGGATTTTTTGTTCCTGTTTGGGAATATCTCGCTAAAAGTCAATAGAAATTTGCATAAATCAAGAAAAAACAGCAAAGCGCATAAATAAAAAGCGCCCCTGTTGGGCGTTTTCACAACAAAATAACATGGCAAGCCAGCCGGATGGGTAAATCTCATCCGGCTGCTTTTCTTATTCCCCGTCAAGCGGACAGGAGCTCTTTTTCAAAGAGCGTGGCCGCCGATTGCCACCCCAGCAGCTTGCGGGGGTAGTTGTTCACCCACCTCTCTGCCGCCCTCACCTCCTCCGGCTTTACGGTGTCAAAGCTGGTGCCCTTGGGGAAAAACCGTCTAATCAGTCTGTTCATGTTCTCATTGGACCCCCGCTCAAAGGCGCTGTATGGGTGGCAGAAAAACACAATGGTCCGCTTGCCCTTGCGCCGGTGGGCGGCCTCGATGCCCTCGAAGTCTTGAAACTCACAGCCATTGTCCACCGTGATGCTCTTGAACAGCTTATAGAACAGCTTGCCAAAACGGCGCTCCAGGCTGTTGATGGCCTTGACTACGCTGGCCGCCGTGTGGTCCTCCAGCAGCATCACAATGCCCATACGGGTCCGGCGCTCGGTGAGGACCAGGAGGGTCTTTTTGGAGCCCTTGCACCCCATGATACTGTCCATTTCCCAATGCCCAAAACTGCCCCGGCCCTTGACCTCCTGGGGGCGGTTTTCAATGCTCTTGCCGTTGGAGCTCCGGGCGGCCTGCCGCTTGCTCTTGGCGGCGTAGTGGCGGCGGCCCTTGTTGTGCAGGTGCTCCGGGGTGAGGTGGAGGAACACATCCCCACGGTAGATGTAATTATAGAGCGTGTTCTCACATATCACGGTGTCATAGACTTCCCCGTTGTTTCGGATTTCCGCAAGGGCGGCTCCGGGGGCAAAGCCCTGGACCATGACCAGCTCCTCCAGCCGCCGGGCCAGGGCGTGGTCCTTGCCAATCTTGAGGTCCCGGCCCTTGTCCTTGAGAAAGTCCCTGTATGACCCCGTTGATGGTGTCGATGAGGCGTAAACTGTCAGGCCGGAAATTTATTTCCTTGTAACAATATTTAGGCATTTTATGCGCCTCCCTTTTAATCCTTGGTGAAGTAGTAGCCCACCCAGCCAGCAGCTTTGAGGGGCAGATCAGGTGCCCAGGGCACCGGCTCCCCCATGATGGAGCAGACGGTGGAAAGCATGGTGTCCTCATCTGCAAAGGGGGCCACATCAATGACCACCTCATCATGCACATGGAACACCACCGGGAGCCCGGCGGCCTCCAGCCGGTCAATGGATGCGGCCAGGCAGTCCCGGGCGATGGCCTGCACGCAGTTCTCCACCAGCTTGCCGCCGTAGGTTTCGATGCGTTTCCACCGCTTGGTTTTCTGGTCCATGCCCATGTAGGAGATGGAGGGCCGCCCCCATTCGTTCTGGCCAATGCTGGGGTTGATGTAGTAGAGCTTGCGCCCGGATGGGAGCAGGATGGTGAGGCAGTCGGTGCCGTTGTCATAGTCATACTCACGGGCCAGCAGCAGGCCATTGACGCCCACGCTGCCGCCCTCCGTGATGACCTGGACGGCGGCATTGTCCATGGAATACCAGAGGTCACGGATGCGCTTGTTGGCCTCTCTCCAGCGGCTCACGATGTCCGGCAGCTCCTCCTCAGTGAGCCCCATGTCCAGGGCTCCCATGGTGATGAGGGCCCCGGTGCTGCCCTGGTAGCCCAGGGCCAGCTCAGCCACCTTGCCCTTTTGCCGGAGCGCATACTCTGGGTTTCCTTTTTTGATGAGCTCCAGAGGCACGCCGAACATCTGAGAGGCAGAGGCCTCATAGATTTTGCCGTGAGTGCGGAACACCTCCAGCCGCCATTGTTCACCGGCCAGCCAGGAGATGACACGGGCCTCAATGGCTGAAAAGTCAGCATCAATGAGGACATGCCCCTCCGGGGCCACAAAGGCCGTGCGGATGAGCTGGCTGAGGGTGTCAGGCACGCTGCCATAGATGAGCCGCAGGGCGTCCAGCTTGCGGGTCTTGACCAGCTCACGGGCCAGGTCCAGCGGCTCCGTGTAGGTCCGGGGCAGGTTTTGCACCTGCACCAGCCGCCCGGCCCAGCGGCCCGTCCGGTTTGCTCCATAGAATTGGAGCAGCCCCCGGACCCGGCCATCCTCGCAGACGGCGGCCTCTATGGCGTCATACTTTTTGGTGGAGGTCTTGCCCAGCTCTTGCCGGATTTCCAACATGCGGCTCACCTGGGCGCTGTTATTGTCACGGCCCAGCAGGCGGGCCACGGTGTCCTTTCTCAGATCGGCCAGCTCCTCACCAATCTCCTCCTGGAGCCATGCGGAGAGCTGGGCCACGCTGTTGGGGTTGGACAGGCCGGAGAGCCGCACGGCCTCCGCTGTGAGGTTTTGGCGCACGGTGTCACCCAGGTATAGGGCCCCGGTGACCAGCTCCAGGTCAACGGCCACGCCCCGGGCGTTGATGATGAGGTCCGTTTCCCATTGTTTCTGCACCCAGTCCGGGGGCATAAACGCTGAGAGCCGCCGCTCAATCTCCATTTCCGTGACCACATCCTGCTTGCAATACTCTTTGAAAAGCTCCCATTTTGCGGGGTCGTGCTGGGGCAGGTTGCGGGTCCTCTGGCCGTTGGCCTTTGTGGGCTTGCAGGGTATGCAGAAATAGCGGATGAGGGCCTTGCCGGTGTTGAGCTTTTGCTTGTCCTGGGGGAGCCCCAGGGCCTTGCCAGTGGCATCCAGGCCTGCCGTGTAGCCGCAGTAGAGGCCATGGAACATGGTGCAGCGCCATTGGTTGGGGGGCAGGGTGCCCATATACTTTGAGAGGCAGCCCCACTCAAAGGGGGCGTTGTAGGCGTGCTTGATATACTCCGGGCTGGTGATAGCCTGGACCAGCCACGGGGGGAGCCGCTCCCCCCGTGCCAGGTCGATGATTTCAACAGGCGCACCATCCAGGCCGAACGCAAAGAGCAGGATTTCAAAGTCCGGGCTCTGGATGTACTTCTGGGCACCGGCCTTTGCCAGCGGCACGCTGGAGTAGGTTTCAAGGTCAATGCTGAGATGGTGCATGAGTGGGCCTCCTTACATGGGCTGACCAGTGATGGGGTTGATGCCGTTGCCGCCGTTCCAGGGCGGCGTGTTGGTGGGGATGGCCCCAGCGTGGCCGGTGTACGGGGTGCCGGGTACGGGAGCAGCAGGGGCCGCCACAGGGGAGGCACCGATGCCCGCAAAGTCAGAGGCGGCAGATGCCTGGCCGCTCAGGGGCTCCCCGTCACGGGTCTTGAGGACATTGCCCAGACCACAGCCCACGCCCTTGTTTCCGCTGTTGGAGTAGCCGAAAAAGCGGATGGTCACACGGCCATACATGCCGCTGTAAATGTCGGAGGGGGCCAGCTCACAGTTGATGTTGTCGATGCCCACCACCTGGGGCTTGTTCTTGGTGCTGGCGGTGATGACCCAGTGGCCCTTGCACTCATCGCCAAAGGGCACGCCGGATTTCCGCACGCCGTCCCCATCCCAGACAGGGATAGCCATGATGGGGGGCCGGGCACCGTTCCACACCTTGGTCAAGGCCTCCTGAGCGGCGGCGTTGATGGCGGCATCAATATCTGCCTTGGTGGCCGTGTCCGTCTTGGGGATGAGCAGGGTGACGGAATACTTGGGCTCACCGCCCTGCTGGGCGGCCCGGGGGGTGGTCAGGTTGCAGTAGGAGAGGCGCACCTCTCCGGTCAGCACTTTCATGGGGTCATTCTGATACATAGTCCTTGATCTCCTTTTCTTAATTCATTGGGTGTTTCGTATCACGGGCATCTGCCCAGATAGACTGGATTTTCGCCCAGCGGTCATGCCGGGCCTTGGCGGCCCTGACCTTGCGGGTCAGGCGCTTGTTGTTCTTGGTTATCTCCGCCACTTCCTTTTTGGGGAGATAGCTCTTGAGGTATGTGGTGCTGCGGTAGTTATCCACATACTCTTGAGAGGCCAGTTTCCAGGCCTGTTTGCTCTCCTCCACAATGTTCTCCAGATAGGCGGTCAGCCGTTCAACGGCCTCAGCGTTGGCCCAGGTGTCAGAGAGGATGAGCTTGATGAGCTTTCGGATGTTCGTGACAGGCAGGTCCAGCAGCCGGTCCATGTAGATGTCCGCATGGAATGTGTCCGCCTGCATGGAGATGAGTGTGTCTGGGTCCGTAAACATGGGGCAGCTTTCACAGCGGTCCCGGTCAGGGATGGCGGAAATGTAGCTCCTGGGCTCCGCCACCTTGTAGCTCACCGCTTTCTTGCAGCAGGGAGCCACCGGGTAAACCGGGTCATGGTCTTTGAGGTCCGCAGGAGTGAATGGGTGGAGCCTTGGCCGGGCGTGGGCGCAGGTGTTATATTTAAGCATCGGATGCCACCCCAGCAAAATCAGCAGCGGCGGGGGCATAGGCCTCCCGCTTGTCAGAGGCCGGGGCAAGGGTGGGCTTGCCCAGGGGCTTGGTCACAAAGCTACCAATCTTCTCCGCAAATTCTTTTTTGCCCATGAGTTTCTCCAGCTCAGAGAGCGTCTTGGGCTTACGGTCATAGACCAGGGCCTCATCATATCCAGCGGCAATGACGGCCTGGATGGCGGCGTCCTGGTCGGTAAAGGTCCGATTGCTCCGGCCCGCCACCAGTTTCCAGCCAGGGATTTCCTTGCCGTTTTTCAAAGCCTCCGTGGCGTATTCCTCCAGGTCTTTGTACCATTGGACAAGGTGAGCCCCACGCTCCAGCAGATCGCCAATCTCAGCATCCGTGAGGAGCGGGGGCGGCGTGCCGTTTACCACCCCACCGGCAGCAACATGGGCCTCCGCCTTTTCTTCCCATGCTCCGGCAGGCACACAGTCCTTGAAGTCCTCCAGGGCGGTGTTGACATTGGCACGGGCCCGGCATTGGGCCTTGCCACGGCAAAAGCGGCAATGGTCACCGGGAACAAACTCACCCAGACCGGAAAAGGCCCGCTGGGCGATGGGCTTGATACTCTCGCCCCAGGCCCTCAGCTCCTCCACGGTGATTTCATCCGTGGTGTAGCTGTCCAGCCGGGGTTGGTCAATGGTCATGCGGACCCGCTTGATGGTGTCACCGAACACGGCGGCATAGCGCCTGAGCGCTCCCAGGGCGTAAAGTTTCATTTGCGGGTTGCCCACGGCGGAAACCGGGACGCCCTTGCCGTGCTTGTAGTCGGTGATGCTCAGCAGATCGCCGCCGATGATGCAGCAGTCACAGGTGCCAAAGCCCTCCGGCACATAGTCCGAAAAGTCCACCCGGACCTCCACGGCCACGGTGGGGGCGCTGTCATAGTCCATGACCTGCTCCGTGATGTGCTCCAGGTAGAGGTCCGTGGTCTTGTCCATCTCCGGGTCATAGAGGGGGTTTTTCTTGAGCTTATTGAGCCGGGTGTTGTAGGTCCGGGTGCTCATGGGGGTGCATTTCTTGAGGACCTTGAGCTCACCAATGGCGTGGGCCAGGCGGCCCTCCTCCGCATACTCGCTGGTGTTCTCCGGCAGCCCCTCCTCAAAGCGGGGGGCCGCCGTACACTTGAGCCAGCGGGAGGCGGAGGAGGCAGAAAGCAAAGCGTGTTTCTCAGGAGGCATGGGGCACCTCCTTAAATCTGAGCGCCCAGGCCCCGGAGCTCCGTGGCGAAAGCGCCATACTGCTCCGGCTTGAGCTGGGTGACGGCCTGCACGCCATAGCGGCCCAGGAGCTCCAAAAGCTGCTGCATCTTCCCGGCGTCAACCAGGGAGGCACCGGCCCGGGAGATTTGGTCCAGGGTATAGGTGGGGGCTCCCGCAACAGGCACAGCGGGGGCGGGGGTGTTACCAGGGGCGGCAGATGTCGGGCCAGCAGTCGGCGCATTGGTCACAGGCGTGGGAGAGGGGCTGGGGGCCACCACAGGAGCCGCCATAGTGGGCGCAGGTCCCGGGGTAGGGTTTACCGGCGCAGGGCTCACAGGAGCCGCCACGGGGGGCACAGGAGCCACAGGGGCGGGCGTAGTGGGATAGGCGGAAACCGGCAACGGCTCATCCGGGATGAGCAGCGCCGGGTCCGGGCCGGAGGCGATGGCCTCAGCCAGTTTCAAGATAGAGGCGGCCAGATCGGGAGCCTCAACGGTGATTTTCATTTCCATCATGGATGTCATCCTCCTTTGCGTTTTCTTGGCAGTCACATTTCTCTCCGGGGTCCAGGTTGGCCCCACAATAGGGGCAGGTCCAGTAATACGGCATGGCTCAGTCCTCCAAAATGCTTGTCCAGTAGTCAAAGCGGTCCATGACCTTGATGGAGTGCTCCGTGTGGTATGTACCAGAGGCCCACAGCTTTTGAGCGCCGGAGGGGCCGCAGTTGTAGGCCATGATGGCCATTTCCGGGTCCCCGTAGGCGGTGAGGTAGTCGGAGAGGAACAGGACACCGGCCTCAATGTTTCCGGCTGGTGTCATGGGGTCAATCCCTTGCTCCAGGAGCCACCCATGATTGACCTTGTTGATTTGCATGAGGCCATAGTCATTGGTGCTGCTGGCGGCATCCGGGTCAAAGCGGCTTTCCACATCGGCCACGGCCAGCGCCAGAGCGTATGGGACGCCGTACTCCTCACAACAGGCCTGCATGGTCACCTGGAGGTCATAGTCCAGGAGGTTGCCGTCTGTCACTATGTCATCCCGCCAGAGGACCTCCTCCGTGGAGGGGGTCACGCTTGGCTCATCGGCGGGCTCCGGCGTGCTGGTGCTTTCCAGGACCGGCTCCGGGAGAGTGGGGACCGCTTTGTCAGCGGCCCTCACCCCCACGCAATAACCAGCGGTGAAAATGGCGGCGCACACCAGCGCCAGGATGATGACCGGGCCATAGTTGCGGCGGTGTTTCCGCCTGGCAGCTCCCCGGGTGGTTTCATGGGTGGCCATGGAGCTCACCCCTTAGCTGTTGATGCGGCGGAAAAGCTCCTCCGCCAGCTCACGGATGCTGTACTGTTCCAGGGGGTTGGTGTCCTCAACCTCCACGGTGAGGGAGGAGGGAATGAGGAAAGCGGGGCGGGACCCGACGGAGAGGTTGCAGCGGCTGTAGTTGATACTGCCATTGGAGTGCAGGCCCATGACCCAGGTTTCATCCTCATTGACCTTGGGGGTGCTCCAGGGGGTGACGGACCACTCAAAGCGCTCCGGCAGGGGCAGGATGTCATGGTACTTGCGGAGCTCATCCAGGGTGAGCGGGGCCACCTTGCACTCACAGGTGCCGTACTCTTTGGAGCCGTTGAGAGCGGTGAGGTCCACGGTGCGGGTGATGATCTCATCTGGGTTGCCGTCCGTGAGGCTCCGCAGGTAGGGACCATTGAGGTGGGCCCGCAGAGAGCTGGCGGCAAAGTTGTTGGTGCTGCCAAAGGCGTGGGTCATCTGGTCCAGGTGCAGCATGAGGGTGCCGTCCTTGCGGTGCTCCAGCACCAGGCAGGGCTCCCCGTGATAGTCCACGGTCTTGCCGGTGGCGATGTTCAAAACAGGGGTTTTCATTGGTATGTCCTCCTTATTGTTCGGTTTCGTCCTCGTCATCGTCCCCGGAAATGTCAATGAGGCTTTCCGCCTGGACGATGATTTCAGAAACAATCTGGCGGATGGGCAATCCGGTCTTAAAGCGGAGCCGCCTGACAACTTTCTCCGCCTCCGGGGTGAGCCGGACGGTGCCGATGCACTCATCGGTGCTGGCCCGTGTCCTCAAAATAATGGGTTTCATGGTGTGCCTCCTTTGATTTTGTGAAAAGCGGGTGCATCTCTTAGCGGCTCTGCTTTCCCCGCCGCTCAAGTTCCTGCTGCATCCTGAGCTGGGCAAGGGAGGCGTCATATTGCAATCGTTGGTCAGGGAGGCGGTCCCCGGAGCGGCCCCGGCGCAGTTCCGTGTAGAGAGTGGACAGGGGGACCTCCAGGGCGGTGGACATGTCCTCGACCGCCATGCCTTGCTCCCAGAGCTCCTGGAGCTTTTGCCGGGCCTGGAGAGTGGCGAAAGCGTAGCTTGCCATGATTTCACCTCTTTTCTGGCATAAAAAAATTAGCTTGCGGGGTGCCATGTATTTCTACATGGTCCCTGCAAACTAATCTTAGTGGTTGCCGTTTGGGAATATCTCTGGAAAAATGCTTGACAGAGAGAAAGAATCTGTTGTATAATAATCGTTGTTACATCAGGTTTTGCCTGATAGGTATCGTCCTGTTCACAGGTTGATATAACTCCTGCCGTGCGGCGTGGGGAGGGATAGATCAATGGCAGAAATCAGAATCAAAGAGCATGAGTCTCTGGACAGCGCCCTGCGCCGTTTTAAGAGATCCTGTGCTAAATCCGGTGTTTTGGCCGAGGTTCGCAAGAGAGAGCACTATGAGAAGCCTTCTGTAAAGCGCAAGAAGAAGTCGGAGGCTGCTCGTAAGCGCAAGTTCAAATAATTTGCGGAACAAAGCAGGTTGAAGCGGGCGCTGTATGGCGTCCGCTTTTTCTTGTCCGGAAAAGTACGCCTCAAAAAGGAGAGGAAACGGTGTCGGTATTTTTTCCCCATGCGGACTTTAAGCGGATCTATCAGATCCCCACGGAGTTTTTCCAGCAGCGGGGTCTTACAGTGGCCCTTCTGGATGTGGACAACACCCTCACCACCCATGACAATCCCACCCCCCACAAAGAGGTTCTGGGATGGTTGGAGCGGCAGCGAAACAGCGGTTTACGGCTGATGATCCTGTCCAATAACACCGAAGAGCGGGTGGCTCCCTTTGCGGAGGGACTGGGGCTGGAGTATATCGCGGACGCCCATAAACCTTTGGGAGGTCCTCTGCGGCAGGCTTTGGGCAAGCTGGGAGTCCGCCCGGAAGAAACAGCGGTCATTGGGGACCAGATTTTTACCGATATTCTTTGCGCCCGGCTGGCAGGATGTACCGCTGTGCTGGTGGAGCCTATGGAGCCGGAACCCATGGCCTTTTTCCGGGTCAAACGGACACTGGAGCGGCCTATTCTGCGGGCATACCGCAAAAGAAAGGGGAGAGGATAATGGTATGGTTTGGTCCGGCGGGAACAGCGGACAGCTTTGCCGCCATGGGGTATAAAAAGACCATCCAGCTGCCGGAGTACCTGGAGCGGATGGGAGTAAACGCCTTTGAATACCAATGCGGCAGGGGAGTACGGGTCAATCCCGACACGGCGGCGGCGCTGAAAGCGGGTTTTGCCGCCAAAGGTTTGCGTATGTCCCTCCACGCACCTTATTACATCTCCCTTTCCAGTGTGGAGGAGGAGAAACGGGACGGAAGTATCCGCTATATCCTGGAGTCCGCGGCAGCAGCCAAGCTGTTGGGGGCGGACCGGGTGGTGGTTCATTCCGGCAGCTGCTCCAAGATCACCAGGCAGCAGGCTTTGGAGCTGGCCAAGGACACCATGTCCCGGGCGCTGAAGGCTCTGGATGAGGCACAGCTGGGGGATATCACCCTTTGTCCCGAGACGATGGGCAAGATCAATCAGCTGGGGACCCTGGAGGAAGTGCTGGAGCTGTGTACCCTGGATGAGCGGCTGGTTCCCTGTATTGACTGGGGACACCTAAACGCCCGTACCCTGGGTGGAATGCGGACAAAAGAGGATTTTGCCGCCGCGTTTCGTCTGATGGCGGACCGGCTGGGCTTGGAGCGGACCCGCCGCTTTCATTCCCATTTTTCCAAGATCGAGTATACGGAAAAGGGTGGGGAAAAGCGCCACCTGACCTTTGAGGATGCGCTCTATGGCCCGGAGTTTGAGCCTTTGGCGGAGCAGATCCTTCATTATGACTGTGAACCTGTCATCATTTGTGAGTCTGCGGGGACACAGACGGAGGATGCCGCCCGGATGCAGGCGATTTATCTGGAAATGAAGCAGCACCTTCCGGGATAAAACCGGCGGGCTGCGGGGGATATTATGTAAAATCTGTCTCCGGATGGAGGAAAAAATAACTGGGAGTCTCGAAAAGACTTGCAAAGCAGTAGCGTGTTATGTTAAAATCATATTCATAAAGAAAGACAAAAAGGTTATAAATGGAAAGAACGGCGTCATCCGGTCCCACCGGGTCCGGGGAGGCTGTTCCTGCGTTTGTGGCCCAAGTTAAATTTGGAGGTACTTGTATGATTTCTGCTGGCGATTTCAGAAACGGCGTCACCTTTGACATGGACGGCAACGTCTTTCAGATCATTGAATTTCAGCATGTAAAACCCGGTAAGGGCGCCGCTTTCGTCCGCACCAAGATCAAGAATGTTATCACCGGCGCTGTGGTTGAAAAGACCTTCAGCCCCACCGAAAAGTTCCCCACCGCTTACATTGAGCGTAAGGATATGCAGTATCTGTACCAGGATGGCGATCTGTACTACTTTATGGACAACGAGACCTATGAGAATCTGCCCATCAGCAAGAACATCCTCAGCGACAACTTCAAGTTTGTCAAAGAGAATACTGATGTAAAGATCCTTTCCTACAAGGGTACTGTTTTTGGCGTGGAGCCGCCCTATTTCATCGAGCTGGTGGTCACCAAGACTGACCCCGGTTTCGCCGGCAACACTGCCACCAACGCAACCAAGCCCGCCGTTCTGGAGACCGGCGCGGAGATCAAGGTGCCCCTGTTTGTCAATGAGGGCGAGACCATCCGTGTGGACACCCGGACTGGTGAATATATGGAGCGGGTATAAACCCAACCCACTTTTTAATGGAGGTATCCATCATGATGACCATTACTGAAAAAGTCGCGTATCTGAAGGGTCTGGCCGACGGCCTGAAGCTGGACGACGCTACCACTGAGGGAAAGATCCTCAAAAATGTCATTGATGTTCTGGAGGACATGGCGCTGACTGTCAGCGACCTGGAGGACACCATGGGCGAAATGGCCCAGCAGGTGGACGAAATCGATGACGACCTGGCCGCGGTAGAGGATGATCTTTACGGCGACGAGGACGAGTGTGATGACGAGGACCTGGACGGCGAGATCTACGAGGTTGAATGCCCCAGCTGCGGCGAAACAGTTTGTATCGACGAGGATCTGCTGGAAGAGGGCGCTGTGAATTGCCCCAATTGCGGCGAACTGTTGGAGTTCGATCTGGACGACTGTGAGTGCTGCGACGACGAGTGCGGCTGCCACGACCACAAGGAAGACTGACAGCCGGCGCAGATCTGTTTTATAGCAAGGAATGCTGGCGAAGGAGTTAATTCTTCGCCAGTTGTTCTGTGTCTTTTTTCCGGAAAGCAGGGGAGAGCGGGGATTTCCGCTCCCTTTTTACGGAAAAGTCAGAAGCCGGTCTCCGCAGACAGTTTGCAATTTTTTTAGGAGTGTTTCCATGACCCAATCAAAACGCAGTGGTGGGCTCGCCAGACGGGTGGCCTTTACAGGGATGCTTTTTGCCGTCGCATTGGTACTGAGCATCTTTGAGTCGATGCTGCCGGTACTGCCCATGCTGCCCCCTGGGGTCAAGCTGGGGCTATCCAATATTGTTACCATGTATGCCCTGTTCACGCTGGGGGTCCGGGAGGGCCTTACGATTGCCGTGCTCAAGGCGTTTTCCGTCTTTCTCCTGAGGGGATTTGTGGCCTCGGCCCTGAGCCTTTCGGGGGGACTGACATCGGTGTGTGTCATGCTCCTGCTGTCGCTGCTGCCGGAGATTTCAAAAAATTATCTCATCCTAAGCATTTTCGGCGCAATTGGACATAATGTCGGCCAGTTGATCCTTTCCCGGTACCTGTTGGGAACAACAACGATTTTTTATCTTTTGCCCCTGCTGGTGCTTTCCGGGATCGGCATGGGGATCGTAACCGGCATCGTGTTAAAAGCCGTTATGCCATATATCAATCGGCTCAATCTGAAATGAGATTTTGGAGGGATGTGCAAGTGCCATCAGAATTCAGCAAAGCTCTTAATGGTGTGAAGGTGAAGCATTGCAAGAATACCTCTGCCAGCGAGTCTGTGAGAATGCCGGTGCCGGATCGGGTTGTCATTCCCATGATCCAGCATATGGGCGCTCCATGTACGCCGCTTGTGAAGGTGAAGGATACTGTGACTGTCGGTCAGCGGATCGGCGACAGTGATGCTTTTATGTCTTCCCCGATCTTCTCCAGCGTATCCGGTACTGTGGCCGAGATCTCTGATTTCGTCACCTCTTCCGGCGCCAAGTGCAAGGCGGTTGTGATCGCTGCCGACAAGGAGCAGACCGTTTGCCCTGATCTTCAGCCTCCTGTGGTCAACAGCCACGCGGATCTGATCAAGGCGGTACGGGACTGCGGACTGGTTGGACTGGGCGGAGCGGGCTTTCCCACTCACATCAAGCTTAATCCCAAGAACCTCAGTGAAGTCAAGACCCTGGTAGTCAACGGTGCGGAATGCGAGCCCTACCTCACCTGCGACCTGCGTCTGATGCTGGAACAGACCGATAAGCTGGTCAAAGGCATCGAGATCGTCAAGAAGTACCTGGAGCTGGACGAGGCGATCATCGCCATTGAGGACAACAAGCCCGAGGCTATCGCCAAGCTGACCGAAGCTACTGCATCCATGGATGGGGTATCGGTCAAGACCCTTCGTTCCAAGTACCCCCAGGGCGCCGAGAAGGTGATCATCTTTGAGTGCACCGGCAAGGTGGTTCCGGAAGGAAAGCTCCCTGCCGATGTGGGCGTTATTGTGGACAATGTTGCTACTTTGACCAAAATCGCCGATTATCTCGAAACCGGTATGCCGCTGGTGGAGAAGCTGATTACCGTAGATGGCAGCGCCATTGCGGAGCCCAAGAACGTCATTGCTCCTCTGGGCGCCTCTTATAAGGATATCATCGCCTTCTGCGGCGGCTATAAGACCGAGCCCAGAAAGATCATTATGGGCGGTCCCATGATGGGTATCGTGGTCACCAGCGATGACGCTCCGCTGCTGAAAAACAACAATGGTATTTTGGCGTTTGATGAGAAAGACAGCGTACAGGAGCCTGAGACCGCCTGCATCCGCTGCGGCAGATGTATGCGGGCATGCCCCTTCAACCTTGCTCCCGCCCAGCTGGATAAAGCCTATCGCTCCGGCAATGTGGACAAGCTTCGTGCACTGAAAGTGAATCTGTGCATGGAGTGCGGCTGCTGTGCCTATGTCTGCCCTGCAAAGAGAGATCTGGTTATGAGTAACCGTCTGGGCAAACAGCTGCTCCGTGAGCAAAGTAATTAAGGGGGTGTGATCTTTGGAGAACAAGCTGATCGTAACGCCCTCTCCTCATGTAAAGGATGGGGTGTCCACCAGTTCCATTATGATGAATGTGGCGGCGGCCATGGTCCCGGCGGCAATTGCCGCGACGCTGATTTTCGGCGTTCGGGCGCTGGTGCTGGTCCTGGTTTCCGTTGCTTTTTCCGTGTTCTTTGAGTATATCTATCGTAAGCTGATGCATCTGGACTGCACCATCTCCGACTGGAGTGCTGTGGTCACCGGTATGCTCATCGCTTTCAATGTGCCTTCCACTCTTCCGGTGTGGATGGTGATCCTGGCGGATGCTATGGCGATCATTGTTGTCAAGCAGCTTTTCGGCGGTATTGGCGACAACTTTGTAAACCCTGCCATCGCAGCCCGTATTTTCCTGCTGATTTCATTTTCCGGCCGGATGACCACTTGGGCTGATCCCATCAATTTTGTTGGAGGCCCGGTGGATGCTGTTTCCGGCGCTACTCCTCTGGCAATTTTGACTGCGGCTGACGCCAAGGTCTCCGATGCTCCTGACATGATCAATATGCTGCTGGGTATCCGCGGTGGTTCTCTGGGTGAAACCTGCGCCATTGCGCTGCTGGTGGGCGGCATCTATCTGATCTGGAAGAAAGTCATCACCGCTACCATTCCTGTTACTGTGTTGGTGACAGTGTTCGTCATGTCTCTGGTGACAGGCCTGAATCCCTGGTATATGCTGGTTTCCGGCGGTACCATGCTGGGTGCGTTCTTTATGGCCACAGACTATGTCACTTCTCCTGTCCGGGAGCCCGGCAAGGTGATCTATGGTATCGGCATCGGCGTTATTACTGTGCTGATCCGCGCCTATGGTACTTATCCGGAGGGTATGTCCTTTGCTATCATGCTGATGAACATCGTAACCCCGCATATCGACGGAGCGATTAAAAAGATGCCATTCGGAGGTGTTTCTAAATGAAATTTGTGAAGGAATTTGTGGTACCCGCTGCGGTATTGACCGGCATTTGCGTGGTAATTTCCGGGGCGCTGGTACTGACTTACAATACGACTGAACCCATCATTGAGGCTGCCAAGGCTGCGGAGGCTGACGCTGCCCGGATCGAGGTTCTGGCCGATGCCGACAAGTTTGAGAAGGTAGAGACCACTGTTGAGGGTGTTGTGGACGCATACAAGGCTGTCAACGGCGCCGGTTATGTTATCACTGCCGAGGCCAAGGGCTACGGCGGCCCCATGCAGGTCATGGTAGGTATCAAGTCTGATGGTACCATTGATTCTGTCAAGCTGATGAGCAACAGCGAGACTGCCGGCTTGGGCACCAAGACCGGTGAGCCCGCCTATACCGATCAGTACAAGGGTAAGGATTCCACCCTGGATGGCGTTGAGGCTGTTTCCGGCGCTACCATTTCTTCCACCGCTTTCAAGACCAACGTCCAGAATGCTTTCAAGGCTTATGGCGAGCTGGCCGGCGTGGAAGTGAGCACCGGCGATACCACTACCCCCGAGCAGGCAATCTTCCCCAACGTGGAGAACTTTGAGGAGATCACCCTGGACGGCGCTGTCAAGGCCATGAAGGCCGGCGATGAGGGCTATCTCATTGTCACCGAGGCTCAGGGCTATATGGGCGCTCCCACCAAGATGCAGGTCTATACCGGAATTGGTCTGGATGGCAAGATCGTAGGCGTTGCGCTGGGCGAGAACAGTGAGACTGCCGGCCTGGGCACTCAGACTGGTGAGGCTGCTTACACCGATCAGTATAAGGGCAAGGACAGCACCGACGGCATCACCGCTGTTTCCGGCGCTACCCAGTCTTCCGACGGTTTCAAGAAGGCTGTTGACCAGGCGCTGCAGCTGGCTGCCGGACTGGTTTCTTCCGCTCCTGCTGAGGAAACCTCCTCTGAAGCCTCTGAGGCTCCTGCCGCCAGCGGTACCGAGGTGACCCTGGAGGGTACTGAGAAGGCCATTGCTTACGAGGATGGCAGCATGGAGATCACCACC
Organism: Angelakisella massiliensis; assembly: GCF_900104675.1. Lineage (GTDB taxonomy): Bacteria > Bacillota > Clostridia > Oscillospirales > Ruminococcaceae > Angelakisella > Angelakisella massiliensis. The sequence continues at coordinate 2,159,890 of NZ_LT629945.1, forward strand.
ACCGGTAAGGGTTACATGGGCGATGTGATCGTTACTGTGACCATCGGTGCTGATGGCAAGATCACCGCCATGAGTGTCAATGCTGATGTAGAGACCAAGGGCGTTGGTACCAAGACCAGCGAAGCTGCTTATACCGACACTTGGGTAGGCAAGGGCGCGGGTGAAACTCCTGACGCTGTTTCCGGCGCCACCGTTTCCTCCAATGCTGTCAACGAAGCGGTTCAGAAAGCCTTTACTGCCTTTAATGCTTCGAAAGGAGCGTAAGAGCAATGAGCAATAAGAACAACAAGCTGAAGATTTTACTCAACGGCATCATCAAAGAGAACCCGGTGCTGGTGCTGGTGCTGGGTACCTGCCCCACACTGGCTACTTCCACCTCTGTTCTCAATGGTGTCGGCATGGGTATTGCGGCCACCTTCGTGCTGGTCTGCTCCAATATCGTTATTTCCGCGCTGAAAAAGATCATTCCTGACAAGGTGCGTATCCCTTGCTACATCGTGCTGATCGCCGGCTTTGTTACCGTAGTGCAGCTGCTGATGCAGGCTTTCACCAAGAGCCTTTATGATACGCTGGGTATCTTCATCCCCCTGATCGTGGTTAACTGCATCATTCTGGGCCGTGCCGAGATGTTCGCCAACAAGAACTCCGTTGTGGATTCCGCTCTGGACGGCATCGGCATGGGCATCGGATTTACTCTGGCCCTGGCTGCCATGGGTACCATCCGTGAGATCTTTGGTGCCGGTACCTGGTGCGGCATCCAGATCCTGCCTGCTGCCATTGATCCCGTATCCATTATGACAATGGCTCCCGGCGGCTTCTTTGCCTTCGGCTGCATTATCGCACTGGTCAACAAGCTCACTAAGGGTAAGGCTATTAAGAAGAAATCCTTCTCCTGCGAAGGCTGCCCTTCCGCTGCTGCCTGCCATGGTGCTCAGAAAGAGGGGTGCTGATCTATGGTAAAAGAACTGATTGTTATTCTTTTTAGCGCCATCTTGGTCAACAACTTCGTTCTGGCCAAGTTTATGGGTATTTGTCCCTTCCTGGGTGTTTCCAAGAAGCTGGATTCCGCAGTGGGCATGAGCATTGCCGTTACATTTGTTATGCTGATGGCTACTGCCGCTACCTGGCCCATCTACAGCTATATTCTGGCTCCCAATGGTATGGACTATATGCAGACTGTGGTATTCATTCTGGTTATCGCCGCGCTGGTACAGCTGGTGGAGATGATCCTGAAGAAATATGTCCCTGTTCTGCATGCTGCCTTGGGTATTTATCTGCCCCTGATCACCACCAACTGCGCAGTGCTGGGTGTTACCGTGCTGAACATCTCTGAGGAGTACAACTTTGCGGAATCCATGGTCAACTCCCTGGGCGCCGGTATCGGCTTCCTGCTGGCTATGGTGCTGTTCTGCGGCGTTCGGATGCGTATTGAGGGCTCCAAGATTTCTGAGAACTTCAAGGGTATTCCCATCACTCTGGTTGCTGCCTCCATCGTCTCCATGTCCTTTATGGGATTTGGCGGCCTGATCGAGAACATGATTAAGTAAAGGGGGAAGCAATGTAATGTTGGCTGTTGTAACCGTATCTGTAATCGGTTTGATTCTGGGCGTGATTCTGGTCATCGCCGCTAAGCTGATGGCTGTTCCCGTCAATCAGACCGCAGAAGATGTTCGCGCTGTTCTGCCCGGTGCCAACTGCGGCGCCTGCGGCTTTGCCGGCTGCGATGATTACGCCAAAAAGCTGGCGGAGGACCCCAACGCCAAAACCAATCTGTGTATCCCCGGCGGTGAGCCTGTTGCCCGTCAGATCAGTGAGATCCTGGGCGTGGAGTTTGCCGGAGTACAGGATGTAAAGGCTTTTGTCAAGTGCGCCGCTACCTTTGATACCGCGGAGTACAAGATGGACTATCAGGGTCCCAAAACCTGCAAAGCCTGCAGCACCTTCTATAAGGGCCGCAGAGGCTGCACCTATGGCTGCCTGGGCTTTGGAGACTGCGTCAATGTCTGCAAATTTGGCGCTCTTTCCATTGAGAATGGCCTGGCCGTAGTGGACCGTGACCTTTGCACCGGCTGCGGCGCTTGCGCCAAAGCTTGTCCTCAGCTGCTCATTGCGCTGGTGAAGTCTGACAGCCTGGTTCGGGTTTGCTGCTCTTCCCACGACAAGGGCGCTCAGGTGAGAAAGGTTTGTACTGCTGGCTGCATCGGCTGCATGAAGTGTCAGAAGACCTGTGAGTTTGGAGCCATTACTGTCAAGGACAATCTGGCCTCCATCGATCCGGACAAGTGCACCAACTGCGGCAAGTGTGCCGAAGCCTGTCCCACCAAAGTCATTCATATTGCGGGTAATGGTACCTGCAGTGGATGTGCTTCCGCACAGTAAAGAAATCCAAGGTTTTCCATGCCAAAAAACGCGCTCTGATGTTTATCATCGGGGCGCGTTTTCTTATGGAATCATTCCGTCTGCATCTCCAAAAAACAAACCGGAGCTTCCTGACATTTGGTTGGGAGCTCCGGTTTTTACTTATTACTGTTGTTTGTTAAAATGAACCAGCTGACTGAAAGGGAAGGATAGGACCATTTCAGGCGATGGTCTTTTTTAAGGAATGGTCAATAATGTCGTTCTCAATGAGAAGCAGCCGGGAACACATTTCCTTGGAAGATAAGATATCCCTGGAAACAGCGGCTTCATCTACCAGCAGCTTCAGCCACTGGATGCAGATCTCCAGCATAGAGGAGGCTTGTTCCATTGTGGGCAATGTTCCCCTTGCAACTTTGGGCGGCTTTGTGGTGAGATTGTGACCTCTGGCGATGATATCAGGGGCGGCGCCATCAAACATATGCCACAAATGATCGGCGGCCTTTTGACTGATGTGAAACTCTCCGGAGGGGAGTGTTTTAATTTGGGACATTTTTTTCTGTACCAATTCCATATAGGAGGAGATACAAAGTTGTTCATGGAAAAAAGAAAAAATATTTTGTTGCGCCATGGGGATCCCTTCCTTTCACTACTATCTTAACATATTTTAAGATAAAAGACTGTATCAATCTGAGAGAAAATTTTTGGTCAATAGTGCAAAATATGAGTTCTGTTTCACAATTTTTCCAGCAGTCACCCTTGATACACAGACAAATAAATAATGGCTGAAAACGTCCGGGAACTGAAACCAACCTAACAGCCTGGAGGAGCTCTCCTTTTTGGGTGGCAGCTTTGAAAGATAGCAGAGCGAACGACGCAGGATGCAAAAGTGCAAAGGATGGATCGTGTTAAAAATGGACAGCGTGAAGAAAAGTCTGTCACGCTGTCCATTTTCCAGAAAATTATTCCCCGGCAAAGGGAATTTATCCTTTGAAGAGAAAAACTGTACCTGTTTGAGAAATATTTGCTTCTATGAATAACAGGGAGAGAGGAAAGTCCGGTACAGAAATAGCCAATATCAAAAAAGAGCTTTTTTGATTCCTCTGCTCAATGGAAAACAGCCGCCGGTTTAAAATCATTGAGGGGATTTTCCATTCAAGTCGATCCAGAAACGGCAGACAAGCTCTCCATTTTCATCAGGAATTTCGTTCTCCAGCAGGCCGCCGTTTTTCCGGATGACCCCAGCGGAAGCGATATTCACTTTGTCGCAGGTGACCAAAGCCCGTTCCATCCCCATTTTGCGGCACTGGAACAGAGCCAGCTGAAGCATCTCAGTACAGTAACCCTGCCGCCGCAGGGAAGGCCGTACCGAATAGCCGATATTAATCTCACCTCCCTCCGGCGGTCTGGAAAAGTGTTCGTTTTCGGGGAAAATTCAATTCTGTGCCCACCTGCTTCTCTATGTGAGAAAACCTATGGACACTTAATTTGCATTTCCTACATGAAGAAATACCTTCGATTTCTCACCCCTTTCAATACAATTTTCCGTGTACTTGATGGAAAGTAAAAAACGCCATAGGATTTCCTATGGCGTTTGGGACAGGAAAAGGGTGCTGATATTTCACATCAGCACCCTTTGTCCTGCCAGTGTTTGATTTTTTGACTTCACATCGTGTTCCTTGCCTCTGAAAACATTGATTTTACTGGACTCTCTCATGTTTTCTTATTAGGAGGCGGGGGAGGTGATCAGCTTTTTTAAACTGTAGCTGACACTGCGCTTCCAACTGGTCTTCATTTATTTCCGACCGCCTTTCTCTTTCTTTATCAAATAAACTTATTATAGCAGAAATTAATTTGAATTTGAAATCTTTTTGGAAAAATCAGTATGATTTTTGCCTTTGCTGTGGATAAGGCAATAAAGTCTGTAAAAGTCACAAGCTCTGTATTTTTGCAGCAATAGGAAAAGAGCCCAGCTCCCGTTTTAAGGGAACCGAGCTCTTGGATTCTTTATGGACAGGAAGGAGAACGGTTATACCTGATAGTAAAGTACCGCGCCGCGGAACATACCGTTATCCTTGTTGCCCTCCACATTCTTATAGAGGTTGTCGCCCTTCCGCTCGCTGTGGCCCATTTTGCCGAAAATCCGGCCGTCAGGGGAGGTGATGCCCTCGATGGCAAAGGCGGAGCCGTTGGGATTATAACGGATATCCATAGTGGGCTGACCGCTGAGATCACAATACTGGGTGGCGATCTGGCCGTTTGCCGCCAACTTCTCAATCAACTGCTCATCCGCCACAAACCGGCCCTCTCCGTGGGAGATGGCAACGGTGTGAAGCTCTCCAACTTTACAGTTGCTAAGCCAGGGAGATTTGTTGGAAGCCACTCGGGTGGTCACCAATTTGGACTGGTGACGGGCGATGATATTGTAAGTAAGGGTGGGGCAGTGCTCGTCTGTGTCGATAATGTGACCGTAGGGCACCAGTCCCAGCTTGATAAGGGCCTGGAAGCCGTTGCAGACGCCGCACATCAGGCCATCCCGCTCATCCAGCAGTTTATGGACGGCATCTTTCACCGCAGGGTTGCGGAAGAAAGCGGTAATGAACTTACCGGAACCGTCCGGTTCGTCGCCGCCGGAGAAGCCGCCGGGGATGAAGATGATCTGGCTCTTGGCGATCTCCGCAGCCATTTCCTCTATCGATTGGGTGATGCCATGGGCGGAAAGGTTGTTGACCACGATGATCTTTGCCGCGGCTCCCGCATCCTCCATGGCTCTGGCGGTGTCATATTCGCAGTTGGTACCGGGGAACACGGGAATGAGCACCCGGGGACGGGCAAAGCCGATTTTGGGGGCGGCGTGCTCTTTGGCTTCCCAGGAGAAGGCTTTCACCGGTTCTGCCTTTTGAGCGGCAGGGAAGACGGGGAACACACTCTCCAGCTTGCCCTGATAGCGTGCCTGGAGCTGTTCCAGAGAAATGTCCTGTCCGCCGCAGCGCAGCACATAGTCGCTGATGGTATGACCCAGCAATGTGCCAACCATGGGAGCGTCCTCCGCCAGCTCCAGCACAAAGGAGCCGTAGGCGTAGTCAAAGAGACGGTCCGCATCCACATCTTTCGCCAGAGCAAAGCCGATGCCGTTGCCCAGGGTACGCTTGAACAGGGTCTCCCAGATGCCGCCGTAACCGGGGGTGCTGGCGGAGAGAACCTTGCCGGAGCGGATGAGGTCGGATACCAGACGGAAGTTCGCTTTCAGATTCTCGGCGTCAAAGGAACCGTCCTCCTCAGTCTTGGTGGTCAGCAGCACCACTCTGGAACCGGCTTTCTTGAACTCAGGGGAGATGATCCAGTCGGTATTGCAGATGGACACCGCGAAGGAGACCAGGGTGGGAGGAACGTCGATCTTCTCAAAGGAACCGGACATGGAATCCTTGCCGCCGATGGAGGCGATGCCCAACTCATCCTGAGCCTTGATGGAACCCAGAAGGGCGGCAAAAGGCTTGCCCCAACGGGTGGGATCGGTGCCCAGGCGCTCAAAGTATTCCTGGAAGGTGAGGTAGCACTGCTCCCAGTCACCGCCGGTGGCTACCACTTTGCAGACCGATTCCATTACCGCCAGATAGGCGCCCAGGAAGGGATTCTGCTCCATGAGGAAGGGATTGAAGCCATAGGCCATCACCGAGCAGGTCTTGGTTTCCAGGCCCAGTACGGGGATCTTTGCCGCCATGGCCTGAGCGGGTGTGAGCTGATATTTGCCGCCGAAGGGCATCAGCACAGTATTTGCGCCGATAGTGGAGTCAAAGCGCTCAGAAAGCCCCTGCTTGGAGCAAACATTCAGGTCGGAAACCAGGTTTTCCAGCTTCTCGGTGAGGGTAGTGCCGGAAATTTCCCGGGAAATCTTCTCCGGGGCCAGTACCGTAACAGAAGCGTGCTTCTCCGCGCCGTTGGAATTCAAGAACTCCCGGCTCAGGTCCACAATGGTCACGCCGTTCCACTCCATGGTCAGCCGGGGCTCCTGGGTGACGGTGGCCACCACAGTGGCTTCCAGATTTTCAGCGTTGGCCAGGGCGATAAACTGGTCCACTGTCTCGGGGGCCAGCACCACAGCCATTCTCTCCTGAGATTCGGAGATGGCCAGCTCGGTGCCGTCCAGGCCGTCATATTTTCTGGGAACCGCGTTGAGGTTGATGTGCAGGCCGTCCGCCAGCTCACCGATGGCTACGGAAACACCGCCGGCGCCGAAGTCGTTGCAGCGCTTGATGAGGCGGGTAGCCTCGGGATTGCGGAACAGCCGCTGGAGTTTCCGCTCCTCGGGGGCGTTGCCCTTCTGGACCTCTGCGCCGCAGTGGGTAAGGGAGCCCAGGTTATGGGACTTGGAGGAGCCGGTGGCGCCGCCGCAGCCATCACGGCCGGTGCGTCCGCCCAACAGTACCACGATATCGCCGGGGGCGGGGACCTCACGGCGGACATTCTCCACCGGAGCCGCGCCTACCACAGCGCCGATCTCCATCCGCTTGGCCACATAGCCGGGATGGTACAGCTCATCCACCTGTCCAGTGGCAAGACCGATCTGGTTGCCGTAGGAGCTGTAACCGGCGGCAGCGGTGGTCACCAGCTTCCGCTGAGGCAGCTTGCCCTCCATGGTCTGGGAAACCGGCAGCAGGGGATCGGCAGCACCGGTGACACGCATGGCCTGATAGACATAGGCCCGTCCGCTTAATGGGTCCCGGATGGCTCCGCCGATGCAGGTGGCAGCGCCGCCGAAAGGCTCGATCTCAGTGGGATGGTTGTGGGTCTCATTTTTAAAGAGGAAGAGCCATTTTTCGGTTTTGCCCTCCACCTCAACATCCATTTTGACGGTGCAGGCGTTGATTTCCTCTGATTCATCCAGCTTGTCCAGCAGTCCCTTGGACTTCAGATACCGTCCGCCCAGGGTGGCCAGCTCCATGAGGGTCATGGGCTTTTGACGGCCCAGCTCCTCCCGCATCTCCTTACACCGGTCCCAGGCAGCCTGTACAGCAGGGTCTTTGATGTCGGCGCTGTCCAGAATGGTGCCGAAGGTGGTGTGGCGGCAGTGGTCGGACCAGTAGGTGTCGATCATGCGAATCTCGGTGAGGGTGGGGTCCTTGCCCTCGCTGCGGAAATAGTTCTGGCAGAACTTGATGTCATCCAGATCCATGGCTAGGCCATAGTCTTTGACAAACTGGGCCAGCTTTGCCTCGTCCAGCTGCAAAAAGCCGGTGAGGGTGGGAACGCTGGTGGGAATGTCATAGGGAATGTTCAGGGTCTCCACTGTCTCCAGAGAGGCCTCCCGGCTTTCCACCGGGTTGATGACGTGTTTTTTGATAGCGGCCAGCTGCTCCTGGGTCAGGTTTCCTTTGAGGAGATAGACCCGGGCGGTACGAACCGTGGGTCGCTCTCCTTGGGAAACGATCTGGATACACTGGGCGCAGGAATCCGCCCGCTGATCAAACTGACCGGGCAGGTACTCCACAGCGAAGATGGGGCCATCCCAGGCAGGCAGCTGGCTGTAGGTGTTGTCCAGCTGGGGCTCGGAAAAGACGGTGGAGCGGCAGCTGTCAAAGAGGGCCTCATCGATGCCCTCTACATCGTAACGGTTCAGAAGCCGCAGCTCCTCCAGGGAGGTAATTTGCAGCAGGGTACGGATATCCGAAAGGAGAGCAGCGGCCTCCTGTGCGAAGGCGGGCTTTTTCTCCACATAGATACGGTAAACAGACATGGGATTACACTCCTTGATCAGATTTCAGCGCCTTCAGAGCCCGCTGGCCGATGTCATGACGCATCTGCATGGCGGGGAAGGTGATCTGTTTTGCCGCGGCATAGGCGGCGTCGATAGCCTGGGGCAGGGAAGGAGCGGTGGCGGTCACACCCAGCACCCGTCCGCCGGAGGTGACCAGCTGGCCATCCTTGAGAGCGGTGCCGGCATGATAGACCAAAGCGCCGGGAACATTGCCATCGGTGAGGCCGGAGATGGGCAGTCCCTTTTCATATTTGGTAGGGTAGCCGCCGGAGGCCAGCACCACGCAGCAGGCATTTTCATCGGAGAATTCCACCGGTACTTCTTTCAGCCGTCCTTCTGCTGTGGCTTCCATAATGGTCAGCAGGTCGGATTTCAGCAGGGGCAGTACCACCTGAGTTTCAGGATCGCCAAAGCGGCAGTTGTACTCAATGACCTTGGGACCGTTGGGAGTGAGCATCAGGCCGAAGTAAAGGCAGCCCCGGAAGGTGCGTCCCTCAGCATTCATGGCCTTCATGGTGGGCAGGAAGATGGTCTCCATGCACTCCCGGGCGATTTCCGGGGTATAGTAGGGATTGGGGGCAATGGTTCCCATGCCGCCGGTGTTCAGTCCCTGGTCCCCATCCATGGCCCGTTTGTGGTCCATGCTGGAAACCATGGGGATCATGGTTTCACCGTCGGTAAAGGCCAGTACCGACACCTCGGGGCCGGTGAGGAATTCCTCCACCACTACGGAGTTGCCGCTCTTGCCGAAAATTTTATCGGTCATGATGGTATGGAGGGCCTCCCGGGCCTCCTCCATGGTCTGGGCGATGAGAACACCCTTGCCCAGGGCCAAACCATCGGCCTTGATGACCACAGGGAAGCGGTTTTTGGCCTCGATATAATCCTCCGCCGCCATGGGGTCGGTAAAGACCTCGTATTCCGCAGTGGGGATGTGGTATTTCTTCATGAGGTTTTTGGAAAAGACCTTGCTGCCCTCAATAATAGCAGCATTGGCCCGGGGGCCGAAAGCGGGGATGCCCACCTCCGCCAGCCGGTCCACCGCCCCCAGCACCAGGGGATCGTCGGGGGCTACCACAGCAAAGTCGATCTCATGGCTCTGAGCAAATTGAGTGATGCCGTCCAGGTCGGTGGCGGCGATAGGAACGCAGGTGGCGTCATAGGAGATGCCGCCATTTCCCGGCAGCGCGTAAATTTCAGTGACCCGGGGATTTTCCCGGAGCTTTTTGATGAGGGCGTGTTCGCGGCCGCCGCCGCCCACAACCATCAGTTTCATAAGTCAGCTTCCTTTCCCGCAGGTGATTAGTGATGGAACAAACGGATGCCGGTGAAAGCCATGGCAATGCCGTACCGGTTGCAGGTTTCAATGACCTGATCATCCCGGATGGAGCCGCCCGGTTGGGCAATGTAGGAAACACCGCTGCGGCGGGCCCGCTCCACGTTGTCACCGAAGGGGAAGAAGGCGTCGCTGCCCAGGGAAACACCGGTGAAGGAGGCGAGCCATTCCTTCTTTTCAGCGGCGGTCAGAGGCTCGGGACGAACGGTGAAGAAGTTCTGCCACACATCGTCCCCCAGCACATCATCACACTCGTCGGAGATGTAAACGTCGATGGCGTTGTCCCGGTTGGCACGGCCAAGGCCGGGAACGAACTGGAGGCCCAGCACCTTGGGATGCTGCCGCAGATGCCAGATGTCCGCCTTATTGCCTGCCAGACGGGTGCAGTGGATACGGCTCTGCTGGCCGGCGCCCACGCCGATGACCTGGCCGTCCACAGCGTAGCAGACGGAGTTGGACTGGGTGTATTTGAGGGTGATAAGGGCGATGACCAGATCCCGCTTGGCCTCCTCAGGGAGATTCTTGTTCTCGGTGACTAGGTTGCTGAGCATTTCGCCGTCAATCTTCAAATTGTTGTGTCCCTGCTCAAAGGTGATACCGAACACATCCTTGCGCTCAATGGCGGCGGGCTCATAATTGGGATCGATCTCCACGATATTGTAATTGCCCTTCTTCTTGCCCTTGAGCACCGCCAGAGCTTCCTCGGTGTAGCCGGGAGCGATGATGCCGTCGGAGACCTCCTTGGCAATCAGCTGGGCGGTGGGCAGGTCACAGACGTCGCTCAAAGAGATCCAGTCGCCGAAGGAGGACATCCGGTCGGCGCCTCTGGCACGGGCATAGGCACAGGCCAGGGGAGAGAGCTCCACATTATCGGTGAAATAGATTTTTTTAAGGGTGTCGGTCAGGGGCAGACCCACTGCCGCGCCCGCGGGGCTGACATGCTTGAAGCTGGCGGCGGCGGGAAGACCGGTAGCAGCTTTCAGCTCCCGCACCAGCTGCCAGCCGTTGAAGGCGTCCAGGAAGTTGATATAGCCGGGACGGCCGCAGAGCACTTTGATAGGAAGATCACTGCCGTCCTGCATGAAAATGCGGGCGGGCTTTTGGTTGGGGTTGCAGCCATATTTCAGTTCCAGTTCATTTGCCATGACGATCCTACCTCCCTGAAAATCAGTTGTTTTTGTTGTAAATACGGGTGCGGCAGCTGCCGTCCCTCAGGTCAATGTACCGGACAAAGAGAGAAACCTTGTTGTCCTCATTGAGGTTTTCCCATACAAGATCCCCGAAAGCGTCCAGATCTCCGGAAAGTGCGACAGTCTCCGGCTCTCCCTCAAAGGAGGGGATGGGGTTGCCGTCGCAGCGGTAGGTGTGGATAAAATGACCCTGTCCCGCCAAAGACTGAGCGTAATCAAAGGTAAACCGCTGGCAGCTGTCAGGGTTGCCGCCGGCGCTCTTGAGGATGGACAGCTTGTAGGACAGATTTCCATCCCGTACTGTCACCAGACCGGAAATGCGGGGGGTGTAGTTGGGGCCATCCGGCTCAAAGGTTCGGGTCTCCAGGGCTTCCTCAAAGGTTTTGCCCTGACTGAGGTAGTCGTAAACGGTATCAGTCTGATCGCCGTTGGTGACGATGGTCCGGTCACCCAGCACCCGCACGGGAGCGTAAATGATCAGAGAGGGGTCCGCCAGCTTGGCGGGATCAAAGGCCTGGGTGCGGATGCCGCCATCCTGTTCCACAAAAACACGGTTGCGGCTGTTGACGCTGCGGCCCATGATGAAGTAGGCGATGACGCCATAATTGCCGCAGGCGCTTTTTCCCAGCAGAATGCCCCGGCCGGGATAGGTATTGTCACGAAGGGTCTGTGCCAGGTCCAAAAGTTTCATCCGACAGTTCCTCCTTGATTTTGACGATTCTTGTGTATAAGGGAGATTGCCTCAGGCGTTTTCTCCGCTGAGCCTGCGGCAGACCAGCTCCGCCGCAGCGGGCAGCAGCTTCCATTCCGCCTGCTCCATCACCCGCTTTTGGAGAATCTCCGGGGTGTCGCCGGGCAGGACATCCACTGCCTTCTGGAGAATGATCTCTCCGCCATCGGGGATCTCATTGACATAATGGACGGTAGCGCCGGTGACCTTCACTCCATAATCCAAAGCCGCCTGATGAACCTTCAGACCGTAGAAGCCCGCTCCGCAGAAGGAGGGGATGAGGGAAGGATGAACATTGATGATCCGATGATCATATCGGGCAACCAGCTCCGGCCCCAGAATGGAGAGAAATCCCGCCAGGACGATCAACTGGATGTTGTTTTTTTCCAGCTCATCCAGAATGGCCTGGTCAAATGCCTGAGAAGAGGGATATGCCTTCCGGGAGACCACTACCGTGGGAACGCCATGGTTTTTGGCCCGTTCCAGGGCATAGACTCCGTCCCGGCTGGAGAGGACCAGGGAGATACGGCCGTGGGGCAGCATGCCGGCATCCTGGGCGTCCAGCAGAGCCTGGAGATTGGTGCCGCCGCCGGAGACAAAGACAGCAATGTTGATCATACTTCCACGCCGCCCTCTCCGGGAACGATCTGGCCCATGATGTAGGCGTCCACGCCCTGGGCACGAAGGATGCGCACCGCTTCGTCCGCCTTGTCGGGGGCAACCACCACGCTCATGCCAACGCCCATGTTGAAGGTGTTGAACATATCCCGCTCAGGGATGTTGCCCTTGCGGCGGATCAGATCAAAGATGGGAGGAGTTTTAAGAGTTGTACGGTCAATATGGGCGGTGCATCCCTCAGGCAGGCTGCGGGGGATATTCTCATAGAAGCCGCCGCCGGTGATGTGAGAGATAGACTTCACCTCCACCTGCTCCATCAGCGCCAGCATGGGTTTGACATAGATGCGGGTGGGGGTAAGCAGGGTTTCACCCAGAGTGGCCCCCAGCTCGTCGCTGTAAAGGGTCAGGTCGGAATGCTCCACATCGAAGACCTTCCGCACCAGGGAGAAGCCGTTGGAGTGAACGCCGGAGGAGGGGAGAGCCAGGATGGCGTCTCCGGGACGGACAGCGCTGTGGTCGATGATCTTCTCCTTGTCCACCACGCCCACGGAAAAGCCCGCCAGGTCGTATTCGTCGGGGGGATAGAAGCCGGGCATTTCCGCTGTTTCGCCGCCGATGAGGGCGGAGCCGGACTGGACACAGCCCTCGGCCACGCCGCTTACAATGGCGGCCACCCGCTCAGGGACGTTCTTGCCCACCGCCACATAGTCCAGGAAAAACAGAGGCTTGGCGCCGCAGCAGATGACGTCGTTGACGCACATGGCAACACAGTCGATGCCCACAGTGTCATGCTTGTCCAGCAAAAACGCCAGTTTCAGCTTGGTGCCCACGCCGTCGGTGCCGCTGACCAGTACGGGGTGGCGGATCTCGCCCAGATCCAGCTGGAACAGGCCGCCGAAGCCGCCGATGCCGGACAGCACCCCCTGGGTCATGGTGCGGGCCACATGCTCTTTCATCAGGTTGACCGCTTTGTAGCCGGCGGTAATATCCACACCGGCCTCTTTATAGCTTTCGCTGTAGCTTTTCATCAGAGAATTACCCTCCTCGGTGATCATTCGCCGGTTTTGCCCAGCTTCCGTTCAAACTTACATTTTTCCATTTTGTCGGGGACGGGGATGGGATACTTGCCGGTGAAGCAGCCGGTGCAGAAGCCGCAATGGCTGGCATCCGCCAGTTTGACCACATTGTCGGTACTGAGGAAGCCCAGGCTGTCCACATCGATCATTTTGGCGATCTCCTCCACGGTGTGGTTGCAGGCGATGAGGTGCTCCCGGGAGTCGATATCGGTGCCGAAGTAGCAGGGATTGAGGAAGGGGGGAGCGGAGACCCGCATATGGACCTCGGTGGCTCCCGCCTCACGGAGCAGCTTGACGATCCGGGCGCTGGTGGTGCCGCGAACGATGGAATCGTCGATGAGGACCACCCGTTTGCCCCGCACCACCGAGGCGATGGGGTTGAGCTTGATGCGCACCGCATTTTCCCGCTGCTTCTGGGTGGGTTGGATAAAGGTACGGGCAATGTATTTGTTCTTGATAAAGCCGATATCATAGGGGATACCGGACTGCTTGGCATAACCCAGAGCGGCGTCCAGACCGGAATCGGGCACACCAATGACCACATCCGCCTGAACAGGATGCTCCAGAGCCAGGAAGGCGCCGGCCCGCTGCCGGGCCATATGGACGCAGCTGCCGTCGATGACCGAATCGGGACGGGCGAAGTAGATAAATTCAAAGACACACAGAGAGCTGGGCTCGCCGCAGTGCTCCCGGATGCTCCGCAGTCCTTCTTTATCCACAATAACGATCTCGCCGGGTTCCACATCCCGCAGGAAGGTGGCGCCGATACTGTCCAGAGCGCAGCTTTCCGAGGCAAAGACATAGCTGTTTTCCAGCTTGCCGATGCACAGAGGGCGGAAGCCCTGGGGATCACGAACGGCAATCAGTTTTTGGGGGGAGGAAATAACCAGGGAATAAGCGCCTTTGAGCTTGTTCATGGCGGAGCTGACAGCGGCCTCGATGGAAGGGGTGCCGATCCGCTCCCGGGTGATGATATGGGCGATTACTTCGGTATCGCTGGTGGTGTGGAAGATGGCTCCTTCCAGCTCCAGGTGCTCCCGCAGTTCTCCGGCATTGGTGAGGTTGCCGTTGTGAGCCAGGGCCATGGAGCCTTTTACATGGTTGATGATCAGGGGCTGGGCATTCATCCGGTTCTGGTTGCCGGTGGTGCCGTAGCGGCAGTGTGCCACGGCGATATTACCCCGGGGCAGACGGTCCAGCACCAGCTTGGTGAAGACCTCGTTGACCAGGCCGATATCCTTATAACCGCTGATGACACCATCGTCATTGATGGCAATACCGCAGCTTTCCTGGCCCCGGTGCTGCAGCGCATAAAGGGCATGGTAGGCGCAGGCCACCACGTCTACATCAGGGTCATTGCGATAGATGCCGAAAACACCACACTCTTCATGAAGCTTAGAAAACATATTGCTACTCCTCGCAGTACTCAAAGAATCAAAACAAACGGGGATTACTCACCCAGCAGACGCTTCATGATCTCATGATAAGCGCCTTCCACATTGCCCAGGTCTCTTCTGAAACGGTCCTTGTCCAGCTTCTCACCGGTCTTGCTGTCCCAGAAACGGCAGGTGTCGGGGGAGATCTCGTCCGCCAGGATGATGGTGCCGTCGGGGGTCTTGCCGAACTCCAGCTTAAAATCGATCAGCTCAATGCCGGCATCCTTGAGGTAATCGGAAAGAATCTGGTTGATCTTCAGGGAATAGGAGGAAATCAGATCCAGCTCTTCCTTGGTGGCGTAGTGCATGGCCAGGATGTGATACTCGTTGACCATAGGATCGCCCAGAGCGTCGTCCTTATAGCAGAACTCCAGCACGGTGGAATCCATCTTGGTGCCTTCCTCCAGTCCCAGACGCTTGGCCAGGGAACCGGCGGCGATGTTGCGCACAATCACTTCCAGAGGAACGATAGTCACCTTTTTGACAACGGTCTCCCGGTCGGAGATCTCCTCCACAAAATGGGTGGGAATGCCGTTTTTTTCCAGCAGCTTCATCAGATGGTTGGTTACACGGTTGTTGATGACGCCCTTGCCTACGATGGTGCCCTTCTTCAGGCCGTTGAAGGCGGTAGCGTCGTCCTTATAATCCACGATGTAGAGATTCTCATCGTCAGTCTTATAGACCTTCTTGGCTTTTCCTTCGTACAGCTGCTCCAGTTTCTTCATGATCGTTTCCTCCCAAATATGTTTTGATTTTTTATATGGATCCCAGCCGCCGGGCGGCTGTGTATGGCAAAAAAGTTATTGGCACTGCTCCTGCATTTTCCGGTCCTTTTCCAGAACGGTTTGACGCATCTCTTCCCGCATGGCTTCCAGGCGGGTGGCCAGCTCCGGATCGCTGAGAGCCAGCATCTGAGCGGCCAGTACAGCGGCGTTGGCCGCGCCGTTGAGGGCGACGGTGGCCACAGGGATACCGGAAGGCATCTGTACGGTGGCAAGCAGAGCGTCCAGACCATCCATGGCGCCGCCCTTGATGGGAACACCAATCACAGGCAGAGTGGTGTTGGCAGCCAGCACGCCTCCCAAATGAGCAGCCATGCCTGCGGCGGAAATCAATACCCCAAAGCCGTTGTCCTTAGCGGAAGCGGCAAATTCACAGGCTTCCGCCGGGGTGCGGTGAGCGGAGAGGACCCGGACCTCCCGGGGAATGCCCAGCTGATCCAGCATGTCCACCGCTTTTTTCACAACAGGGAAGTCGCTGTCGCTTCCCATGATGATCGCAACCTTTTTCACCTTCAAAAACTCCTTTCCTCGGGCAAAACAAAAAGGACGCAGTTTACACTACGTCCTTTTACTTACACGTCCTCACTGAAACCAGTTCCAACGCGCACTACCTTTGTCAAATTCAGCAACTTCGGTGTACATTTGTCCCCACAGCCTGCACCATGGGCAGGAATCAGAAAATATCCCGCTTTTGACCGGCAGCCGGACAAATTCCAAACCATTTGGACAGCCTCCTTGCTGAATGATACTTCTAGTTTATCTGCTGCGGAGGAAAAAAGCAAGTCCCAGTTGAGGGGTGGAAACTTTTTTGGATAAATGCCCAATTGTGATAAAATTTTACAAATTCTTTTAAGATATTTTGCGCCATGGGCTGATAGCTATAAGCACAGCTTATCTTTGACGCGGATCGCCGGTAAAATGGGCCGCCAGTTGAGCCTGCTGTTCCAGGGAAGGCAGATCGCTGGTGCAGTTCCCGGAAAGAGAAACCAAAGGAGGCGGTTCATCCTGGGGGCCTTTGGTATCAGGGAGCACATCCGGCAGAGGAGGCGCTTTGGGATCGGGACGGGGTTCCATACAGTTTATCTCCTTTCATCACAAGCTTTCAGGACAGGCGCATGAGGATGGGTCAATAAAATTGAAATTTCCTCTTTTCAGAACCTGCCTGAAATTATTATGAGCGAAAAGGCTGTGGTACAGCCCGGAAAATGAAGGGAGACAAAAAGGAAGCGCAAAGCGATTTTTCCATCAAAAGCAAACACCGGAACCGCGTTCATACGATTCCGGTGCCGCCAATAATAAGAACAAAAAGAAAACCGATAAAATGAAGTAAAAGCTTTTTTCCTGTGAAAGCGGGAAATGCGGTCATTTTTATGAATTTTCACTGTTGGACTTGAGCACGAAGGGCGCCAGGGGTTCGCTGCTTTCCGATACCTGTACCGGAAGGTCCGTTCCATCCAGCTGGACTTTCAGCCCCATATATCGGTTGCCTCTGGTGGTGATTTGCAGCAGGGAATAGCCGGAACTGTCCGGGGAGGTGGAGGAGAAGTATCCCACTTCCACCGCTGCGCCAAAGATACTGCTGCTTTGACTGGTGCTGATATCGGTGTCATGTTCAGCGGCGGGACGATAGATGAGATATTGGGTTTCCAGAATCTCCCCATCCTTTCGCTGATACCGTAGGGCGTAAACTCCGTCAGGATCCTGCTGCCGGCACTGTTCCAGCCATTCCTCCACCTGGGGGGAGGAAGGAGCGTAATTGTATATGGTGTTGATGGATCCGGAGCCGGAGCCGAAGGTGATCAGTCCCACTACAGCCAGCAGCACTGCCAGAACCAGAAAAACCGCGATGATGGTCAGCAGCATTCGGCTCAAAGATGATCGTTCCTTCTTTACAGGAGCGGATGTCTGAGGCAGGGGAGCCGCGCATTGGGGACAAAGCTTCCAGCCGGCTTCCACAGCGGCGCCGCACTGGGGACAATTTTCCCTCAGGCGAAACCCGCATTGAGGGCAGACGGCGTATTGAGGGGTTACAGGTTCGCCGCATCCGGGGCACTGAAGGCCGCTGCCGCTTTCCCGAACGATGAGATAGATGATCAGCCCCACAAAAGCCGGTGTAAGGGCTGCTACCAAAGCCCATAAAACTTTGTTCATCCGCCGTTTGGAAGCGTCACGATAGACGAAGACGCCGATGACCACACAGCAGATCAAGGGAAAGATCACCACCAACAAAATGGGGATCATCATCATCGCTGTCATTGCCACAACAACCGCCTCCTTTTTTGTAAAAAGATGATGCCCGCTGTGGCCGCGGCCGCCAGAGACAGCAGATCTGCCGCCAACAGATACAGCGCCAGCTGGGGAGCAAAGGGGAAGAGAAGCCAAAAACTGAGCATCAAACAAATCTGCCACAAAGCCGCCGCCACAGCCGCTGCCAGCAGTTCCCGCTGCCTGCGCCTGCGCGCTGCCATCAAAACAAGTTCCGCCTCGCTGAGAGGGGGAGGAGAGAACTGTTCAAAGGAATAAATCTGTTTCATCCGCAAGCTCCTTTCTCAGCAGTTGACGGGCACGATTGAGGCGGGATTTTACCGTTCCGGTGGGGACTGCCAGAATCCGGGCGGTTTCTTCCAAATCGCGGTCCCGGTAATAAAAAAGGATCACTGTCATACGCAGCCGGTCAGGCAAATTCTCCACCGCCTGGCGCAGCGCCGTATAATCCTCCTGTTCCGCAGCTGCCACCGATTCCAGCGTCCGCTCCTTTTCCTCTCCGGTAGAAAAGCCGTTCCAGATGGGGCTGCGGAGAAAACGCCGCAGGGAGGAGCGGTAGAGATTGACGCAGATCTGTGTCAGCCACGGCTCGAAAGGACGGGCGGAATCATATTGCTCCCACCGTTCCAGTGCCCGCAGCCAGGTTTCCTGATAAAGCTCTTCCGGCTCGATGGAAGAACCGGCACAGAGGGTTACACACAAACCATAAAGCCGTCTGCCGTACCGGGCGATCATCTGATCCAGCATCTTACCGCCTCCTTCCAAAAACAGATACGCCGGAAGGGGAGAAAAGGTTCCATCCAATCATGAAAAAGCACAAAAAGAAAATAAATCAGAAAAAAGCAGGACAAACGCCTGCTTCAGTCTGTGGAAAACTCGTTTTTGCAAAATCAGTTCAAAATCATAAAAAGGATATCGTTCAGCTGTTATTATGAATCAGAAAGCGGAAAAGGGGCAGAGAAATAGATTTATTCCACCACTACAGCGGTTCCGCTGGCGGTGACCATCAGCATTCCGTTATTGGCGCCCAGCACCTCATAGTCCACATCCACGCCCACCACAGCATTGGCCCCCATGGAGGAAGCACGCTGTTCCAGCTCGTGAAGGGCGGTTTCTCTGGCTCTCATCAGCTCGTCTTCATATGTAGAGGAGCGTCCGCCGAAAAAGTTGCTCAGTCCGGCGGTAAAATCCTTGATAACATCCACGCCGGAGATCACTTCTCCAAATACGATACCTTTATAATCGGTAATTTTCTTTCCTTCAATGGAAGGGGTGGTGGTAACGATCATTGTTGACAGCCTCCTTAAAAGTTAAAATGGATCAATTCTAGTGGGGATTTTTGTTGCCAACGTTTGAAATTGTTTAAGGCTATTTTCAGTATAACAAGTTTCACTGGCAGTGTCCAGGGAGTTAAAAAACAAAATGATGCGTTTTATGGGAAGGGCTATGATTCTGATGCCAGAATTCGTATTCCACCCAGAGATAAAAAGGAACAACTTGTACAGGGGATTTTGACAAAAGGGGGAAAATCGCATGGGGTTCTGTTTCCGAAACCCTCTCAAAAAGGAAAAATAAAATTTTCTTTGGTTTCCTGACAATTATTGCTATAATAAAAATGACTCTGGAAAGGAGGAAAGCGTATGCCGGAAACTACCAGCAAACTGCTCCACAGGTTACGCAGCCGGGAAAGCGGGGAAGCCTTTTTAAACCAAAAATGGGCGGCACCTACCTGCGCCCGGATTTTGCGGGAGATGCTGGAACAAGCGGGAATGTCGGCTCCCCAGTGGATCGCTGGAGCGGACATCAGCAAGTCCTATGGGTATCAGATTCTGAGAGGCGAACGGGTACCCGGGCGGGATATCCTGCTTCGAACAGCGCTTGCGTTGCAGCTTTCCCTGAAAGAGACCCAGCGGCTGCTGGCGGTGGGAGGCTGCGGCGCTCTATATCCCAAGGTGCGCCGGGATGCCGCTGTGATTTTTGCCCTCAATCAGAAAATGACCCTTTTGGAAACAGAGGAACTGCTTTCCTCCCTGCCGGAACGGAGCCTTTTTGGCAAGGAGACCTGATATGGAGAAGAGAGAACAGTTTTTGCGGGAGTATCAGTCTCAGGTACTGGATTGCCTCCAACTGCCTCCTGGTTTGAGTGCCCAGTACACCGCTTTATCCTGTCTGAAGGATGGAGAACGCCAGGTATATCTCATACAGGATCAGGCAGGCTGGTTTGCTGTACTGAAAATTCAGCCTGCGGGACGGGAGGACCCGCTGAAACAGGAATATGATTTGCTGCGCAGGCTGCGGCATCCTCAAATCCCACGTCCGTTGGCTTATCTGCAGTGGGAAGGAATGGAGTACCTGGTGCGGGAGTATGTGGAGGGCGTCAGTCTCTATGAGCAGGTGACGGCTCAGGGCCCCCTCTCTCCAGAAAAGATACGGACAATAGCCTTATCTTTGTGTCAGGTGCTGCATTACCTGCATAGTCAACATCCGCCGGTCATATGCCGGGATGTAAAGCCCCAGAACGTGGTTTTGGATCAGTCCGGCCGCTGCCATCTGATCGATTTGGGCGCCGCTCGTCTCCACCAACCGGACAAACAGGGAGATACGGTCTTTCTGGGGACAAAAGCGACCGCTCCGCCGGAGCAATTCGGTTATCAGCAAACAGATCAGCGCTCAGATATCTATAGTCTGGGGATGCTGATGCGCTTTTTGTGTACAGGCAGCTTTGAGCCCTCATCACCCGGTGAGAAAGCTGGACCGCTGCGCCATGTCATCCGGCGCTGTACGGCCTTCGATCCCCAAAACCGTTATTCCTCTGTCCGAGCGGTGTGCAGGGCATTAAAATATCAGCGGTGGTACCGGGCTGCAGCAGCAGTTGTCGGTATGGCCTGTATCACCATGATCCTTGGCCTTTTGTGGGGCAGTGCTGGTAATGTACAACCCCAGTCTCCTCTGTTGGAGGATGCTCTTCGCCAGGAATTGCAGCTCAATGAGGGAGAGCCTATCCCGGTGGAGCGGTTGGGAGAGGTGAAGCAGTTGCTGGTGTGCGGACAAACGCAAGTGGGGACCATCCAGGAACATGAGGAGTTGGCCGTTTCCGCCCACGACCATTATGCAGTGGAAACTGTCCACGGGGATATCAGTGACGAAGATTTGAAGCTTTTGGAAAAATGCACCAATCTGCGAGTGCTGGTTCTGGATTATCAGCAGATTACCGATCTGTCTCCTCTGGCCCATCTGCCGCTGGAGTATCTCAGTCTTACAGGCAATCAGATTGCCGATTTGGACCCACTGTCCGGTCTGACGGGGCTGCGGGTGTTGGATTTGGGAGAGAATCCCGTGCGCTCAGTGGAAGCGTTGGCCCAGCTGACCGCCTTGCAGGAGGTGACACTGGATGCTACCGGTATCACCTCTGTGGAGGTTTTTGAAGGCAGCGGCATCCAATCTCTCAATGTGCGCAGCACCTGGGTGGCTGATTTCTCGCCTTTGAAGTCTTGTCCCAACCTTTCCCGCCTGATTGTGGGGGAGTTGCCCGGCGGCGCGGTGGAAACATTGGCAGGGCTGACCAATTTGACGGAATTGCGGCTGTATTCCACTCCGGCAGTCGATTTGTCCTGCTTTGTGGGTTTCCAAAAGCTTCAGGATCTGGATCTGTACGGCAGTACCGTTTCTCACCCCGAAGCACTGGCGCTGCTGCCGAATCTGCGTTTTGTAAATCTGGGGCAAACGGGTGTGAGTGACTTGTCATTTTTGCCGGAGTTTCCCGTAATGACGGATTTGGATCTGCGGGAAGATCCTCTGACTGATCTCACACCCTTGCTGGAATGCCCCTGGCTCACGCTTCTTACCCTCAGTCAGCAGCACCAGCCATTGGCGCAGGAACAGCTGTCCAGTGCTTCATTCCATATTCAGTATCAGTGAAAGTATAGTGCGCTGTCTGCGCACCACTTTATTCTTCAGCCGTGGTATGCTGAAAAAAATGTCAGCTCAGGCTGACCAAGGGGAGGATATTATAATGAAACGAAACAAATGGCTTGCTGTTTGCCTTGCGGGGTGTCTGCTGCTGGCGCTCTGCGCCTGTACAAAGACCAATGATTCCGCACACTCCGGGGATTCTGAAGCTGATAACACCCAGGCACAGGCCGAAGTACAATACGATTACCAGCTGAAGGCCGGTGAACAGACCGAGGTTTACGATGTGACCTTTGATAAAATGGTTACAGTCACCGTGGATCCGGCCAGCACACGGGATGGGGCCAATGAACTGCGCAGCAATATCTATTTTGACAACTGCACCTTTAACGGCGGTCTTACCATCGCAGGCGACTATCACGCCATGATCAGCCTGGGGAGCGGCTGTTCCTTTGGCGACGGCTCTGTTGTCACCTGCAAGGCGATTACCGCTGACGCCCCAAAGGGAACTACACTGGAAGATAACCTCATCAAGGTATTTGTGGCCTGTGAAGGGGTTACCGTGGAAACGGAGTCTGCAATTGGCGTGTTGACCGACGGTCCTGACATTGTCTTTAATGGTACAGCCTACAGCAAAAAGGAACTCGCCCCCGATACCGACTTTTTGGGGATCTACAGTATTTATGAGGGTGATACAATTACTTACCTGAAGCTTGCTATCGGAGAAGATGACAGCGTAACATTTTTGGATTGATGGTTTGTCAGTGAAACAATCCCTTTATATTGATGGTAAAGTTACTTTCTGTTTTGCCGGTCCAGCAGCAATGGGGGAGAGTGGGAGAACACATTTGCTGTTGGACAGCAAGATCATGGAGAATCAAGTCTTTAAAGAACAAGTCCCGCAGGAGAGAGCGTCCCGTGCGGGGCTTTTCTTTTCTGAGTCCCTGT
Organism: Angelakisella massiliensis; assembly: GCF_900104675.1. Classification (GTDB taxonomy): domain Bacteria; phylum Bacillota; class Clostridia; order Oscillospirales; family Ruminococcaceae; genus Angelakisella; species Angelakisella massiliensis. Next base: position 2,182,290 of record NZ_LT629945.1, read on the forward strand.
CCGGAAGGTGATACTTCAGTATTATATCGGTACCTTTTAGGTGCCGGATCGAAAAAATCCCAATAAGGGTATTCTGATGGAAACGGAAAAAAGGCGTAGCATCAAGCTATGCCCCCACACAGACTGCTATATAAACTTGAAAACAAAAAATGCGCAGTATCATCAAGAGAATGTTTTGATACACACGTCTGTTTCCAATTCCACGCAGGATATGAAAAAAGACGCCCTGGCCTGTGTCCTGCTTCCGGAGATACAGGCTTTTTTCGAGAGCGAGGAAGGACAACGGGAGTTTGCCGAGCAGAAAGCACACCAGGAACAAGGTAATGAGAAGCAGGGCTAACGAACAAGGTGAGAACATCTTAATGGATGTTCCCACCTTGTTTTTATCATGATGTACTCAATGTTTTAGACTATTTCGGAGTTCTGACATCTTAATATACCCATTTTCATCCTCGACATCCAACGAAAGAATACTCATAGTTTCAATGATTTCTGAAATATGAGATTGACTAATTTCTGGACTCAAAACCAAACACCCATATACTTCATTGCAGAAAGTGTAGTTGACCGCTTTATTTGTTTCTTCCGTCAATGAATGATATGCTTGCTGAAAAGAGTGAAAGGCCGCAACCCCGTACCAATAGCTGCTTTCGCAGCCATCAGTTTGATATTCCGTAAACTGGATACAAGCATCAGCGGCACTTGCCTGTGCCAATGCCCTGATATCATCCTTATTATTTTTTTGGCTTTGCCAGAGTAGTGCAAAGATTAAAGTGGAAATGGAAAGACAAACGATTAAAAAAACTTCAAATCGCTTTGTCATATTGTGAACCCCTTTCCCTATATGCCAAACAGTGGTTACAAACGATCATAGAATTATAGCAGAAGTTATACTGAAAACAAGGACAAGAATGATTTCGTTCTTGCTCACTCTTCCTCCTTGCAAACATCATCAAAAAATTTTGATTTACGATCTTCATAAAAAATATACCATACTCTAAACGATTTTACCATCCCAAAGGTTATAGGTGACGTTTTCACATATCCCAATGCGAAAAGAAAAATGCTCCACCACAGGCCAGCCATCTCGGGCTGGCTTTTCCGGTTCACAACGAAGACGGTTTTTTGGATGGCTGACGATAAACAGAGTATTTCCGATGCCGGAAAGGTAGATAAGCCTCCACAAACCGGAAAAGGTGGAGCCTGCCAAAGCTGCTCCTCCGGTGCAGAATCAGCCCGCTCCGGCCAAGGCTAAGGCTCTTTTGATGACAGTTGCATATAAGATGGTAAGGCTCCCCCTGTGGCGGAAAAGCTAGAGGGGGAGCCTTGAAAGCGATCAGCTCAATAATCAAAACCACCAGTTCAACTGGTGGTTTGCATCAGCCCTAGAAGGGCATATTACCGGCCCGCGTCTTAAGACGCACTGAATGTTACTTCGCTTGCATCACTTGCTCCGCAGCCCGTAAACGGGCAATTGACGTTCCTTGGAAGTTTTTCCATGGACGAAAATTTGCTCCTTGTAGCTCGCTTCGATCGATGCTTGAAGCTAAAGCTTTTTATGGGATGCCTCCACCGGCAGAGCCGGTGGTTTCCATTGACAACAAAAATACCGCAGAGGATTTCTCCTCTGCGGTATTTGGTACCGATGTTCATAACGACACTTTCGCAAACCCGCATGAAATCAAGGTTTTTGGCAGCAGACGAATATATTTCACCGAGAAAATCTAATGTTATAACCACTTTACTACTCAAACCAAGCATGAAAATTGCACATTTGCGGCTATCCTCCCCTCCATATATAATGAAAGCACAAAGGAGGCGAGCCAGATGAAAAAGCAAAAATATTTTGTTGCATATACGTCCGATGAAGCTGCTATCGTGATTCAAAGCCTCAACCGGCTGCGAAATGTCCTTCTCCGGGACAATCGGGATTCCGGCTGCGTAGACGAACTGCTCTTAAAAGTGATGTATGCCCCTACAAAGAAAATCTGAAAACTACATATTACCCTGTTCGAAAATCGCCGCTTATTCTGCCATAGAATAGGCGGCTTTTTCATTTCCTCCGTACATAGCCCTCCATCTTGCCAATGGGGGGCTAAATCTATGAAAAAGGAGGAAACCGCCTATGGCAAAACCAAAGGTCATTGCAGTAGCCAATCAGAAAGGCGGCGTTGGAAAAAGCACCAGCGTATATAACATCGGCGCAGGACTGGCCATGAACGGGAAAAATGTTCTGCTGGTAGATGTTGACCCGCAAGGTGATCTCACCAAAATGCTTGGGCAAAGAAAGCCCCACGACCTGCCTGTAACGCTTGGCAACGCCTTGAATGATGTTGTGGCAGATACGGAGAATAGCAGCCACCCGGAAATCCTGCACCATCACGAGGGCTTTGATTTTATTCCGGCAAACCGCACGTTATCGGCTGTGGAAGTGAGTCTTGTGAACACATTAAGCCGCGAAACCGTATTGCGGCGCTATGTGAACAGTATCAAAAAGCCCTACGACTATGTGCTGCTCGACTGCAACCCGTCCCTCGGTATGCTGGTTATCAACGCACTTTCCGCTTCGGATTATGTGCTGGTGCCGGTACAGGCCGATTAACCGAGCAATCGATTGACCGCTACGAGCCGCAGCAATCGCAACGCGTTACTATCGTAAGCGGCCAAACCGCTACCGTGCATTTCAATAACACTTTGAAGCGCGGCGATTTGGAAGTAACCAAGACCAGTGAGGACGGGCTGGTGGAAGGCACAACATTCCACTTATATGGCACGTCCCTTTCCGGTTTGGAGGTTGACGAATATGCGGTGGCGGATTCCGCAGGCGTAGCGCGTTTTGAGGACGTATTGATCGGCACGGGCTATGTGCTGGAGGAGGTAGATGTTGACATTCGATACGTCGTCCCCGAAGCACAGAGCGCAACTATTGAATGGAATAAGGTTACGCAAAAGAGCTTCCACAATATCCTCAAGAAATTCCGCGTAACGGTTACAAAGAGCGATAGCGAAACCGGGACAGCACAGGGCGACGCTTCTCTTGCCGGAGCCACCTATGGAATCTACAAGGGCGAAACCCTGATTGACAGCTATACCACCGACGAGAATAGCCAGTTTACGACACAGTATTACGTCTGTGATTCGGACTGGTCGATTCGTGAGATCAATCCAAGTGAGGGCTATCTTTTAGACCCCACCGTCTATCATGTAGGCGCAGAGCCGGAGCTTTATACCATTGAACTGAACGATACCGCGATTGACGCAACGGAAGAAATCATTAAGGGCAATATCGCCATTATCAAGCATACCGACGATGGCGAAACACAGATTGAAACGCCGGAAGCAGGTGCGGAATTTGAAGTGTTCCTGAAATCGGCGGGCAGTTATGAGGCGGCGAAAGAAACCGAGCGCGATTATCTTATCTGCGACGAAAATGGTTTCTGCCAAAGCGTTGATCTCCCATACGGGATTTACACGGTTCGCCAAACACTCGGCTGGCCCGGCAGGGAACTCATAGAATTTGAGGTGTATATCGCGCAGGACGGGCAAACCTACCGCTTCCTAATCAATAACGCCAACTTTGAATCGTATATCAAAATTGTTAAGGTGGACGCGGAAACTGGCAAGGTAATTCCGTATGCGGGTGCTGGCTTCCAGCTTTATCGCCCGGACGGGAGCCTGATTACGCAGACTTTCACCTATCCTGAAATCACCGAGATTGATACCTTTTACACCAATGCGGAGGGCTACAAGAAAGACCCGGAAAACCCAAAACAGTGGATCATTGATGAGGAAGCCGCCGAAGTAGTCCGCAAAATCTATCGTCTTTGTATTGAGGGGAACGGGATTGAAACCACCGCACGGATTTTACAGGAAAGCGGTATTTTAACCCCTACCTATTATTGGGCGAAAAAAGGAATCCGTAAAGGTGGGAAGAAAACACAGGACAATCCCTGTAAATGGTGCAAAACAACCATTACCAAAATCCTAACCTTACAGGAATATACCGGCGTTCTCATCAATTTCAAAACCTATTCCAAGTCATTCAAGGACAAACGCCGCCGCGAAAACCCGGAAGAAAATCAAAGGGTGTTTGAGAATCACCATGAGCCGATTATTGACCGCAGCACATGGGAAACGGTGCAGAAAATCCGTGCAGGCACAAAGCGCAGACAGCCTAAAAACAGCGAAAAAAATATGTTTGCAGGGCTTTTATACTGCGCCGACTGCGGGCATAAGCTGCATTACAATATCAATCATCCGAACAGCGCCATTGAGTATTTCAACTGTTCAAACTACCGGGGAAACCGTGGCACCTGTAATGAAACGCACTACGTTCGTGCCGATTCGTTGGAACAGGTTGTCCTTTTAGAACTGAACCGTATGGTAAGCTACCTACAGGAAAATGAGGAAGAGTTTGCTGAATTGCTTGCCCGGAAAACCTCGCAGGATTATGAGCGTGAAAAACGCTTCCGCAAGCAAAAGCTGGCAGAACTGAACGCACGATACAGTGAGGTTGATATGCTTTTTGAGCGCACCTACGAGGACAATGTAAGCGGTAAACTCTCCGATGAACGCTTCATGAAGCTGTCGCAAAGGTATGACGAGGAGCAGCAATCCCTCAAAAAAGAAATCGCAGAGCTGGAAAGCATCTGCGACAAAGAGGACAGCCGGGTGTATTCAAAAAATCAGTTTCTAAAAGCGGTTCGGAAGTTTATGCAGATGAAAACCTTAACGCCTACTATGCTTCACGAATTGGTAGAACGGATTGATGTCTACCACATTCAGGGGACAGGAAAAAACAGGACGCAGCGCCTTGTGATCCACTACAAGTTTGTCGGCGTATTGGATTTACCGCAAAGCCCCGTTCTGCCGGAGAATGTCGTTCTCAACAGCAGACAGGGCGTAGAAATAGAATATCTGGTTGGAAAAGCCGGATAAACGAGAAAAGGAGCAGCCCTTTCGGACTACTCCTTTACATAGGAATGTTCAGTTGCGTTATGAACATTCAAACTGGTCTGAGTGGCGGGATTTGAACCCACGGCCTCTACCACCCCAAGGTAGCGCGCTACCATCTGCGCCACACCCAGAAACAGCTTCACTATAATATCACAGCTTTTGACGAAATGCAAGCTTTTTTGACAGATTCTTTTTCGCATCAGGATTTTCGGGGAGGTTGGCGTCTGTAACAGGAGAACACAGGCCTCTGGCTGTGAACAATCTGTAAAAGAGAAATTATGCCAATACAAAAGGGCAAAATTGTGATATAATAACCCAGTAATCGCAATGCTTATTTTGGACGGCTGGCTGTTCTCACTGGACAGACGGCCCAAAAATCCAAAGAATGGAGATCGAAGCTGTTAATGAATCAAAAGCTTAATCGTGAGCAGCTGGCGGAAGGCGTGTTCTTCTCCAGCGTCCGGGATGACAAGTTCCGGCACAACAGTATTTCTGTCAACTTTATCGTCCCGCTGGAGGAAGAGACCGCGTCCTGCACCGCTGTGATTCCTTTTTTGCTGAGGAGAGGAAGCAAAAGCTGCCCTGACTTTACCCGTCTGGAGCAGGCGCTGTGCAATCTGTATGGCGCGGCCCTCAGCAGCGACGTCACCCGCAGCGGAGAATATCAGATTTTGTCCTCCTCCATCACCTTTGTGGATGACCAGTATACATTGAACGAAGAGAAAATTTCCGGCCAGTGCGCCAAGCTGCTGGGAGATATGGTGCTGGAGCCCAATATCACCGACGGCGCTTTCCCGCAAGAAGATTTCCAGCTGGAACGTCAGAACCTGATCGATACCATCGAAGCGGAGATCAATGAAAAGCGCACCTACGCCATCAACCAGTGTATGGCGCTGATGAACGAGGGCACCCCTCTGGCCATTTCCAAATATGGCACAGTAGAGCAGGCGAGAAAGCTTACCTCTCAGATGGCCGCCTCCCGGTACGCCCAGATCGTGGATACCGCCCGGGTGGAGATCATGTTTGTTGGCTGCGGTGATCCCACACTGGCAAAGGAGCAGTTCCGCCAGCTGTGGCAGAAGCAGCAGCGCCATCCCCGCCTTTATACACCTTCTCCCGCTGTGGAGCGGGCTTCTCAGGTAAAGGAAGGGAAGAAGGAGATGGAAATTGCCCAGTCCAAAATGGTTCTGGGTTTCCGCACCGGTTCCATCCAGGGACGGCAGGAGCGCACCGCCATGAAGCTCATGTCCGCCCTTTATGGCGGAACCCCCTTCTCCCGCCTGTTTATCCATGTCCGGGAGAAACTGAGCTTGTGCTATTATTGCGCCGCCCGCTTTGACGCCGCCACGGGAATCATGATGGTGGATATCGGTCTGGAAAAAGACAATAAGGAGCAGGCAAAGGATGAGATTCTCCGGCAGCTTTCTCTTGTTTCCCAGGGGGATTTTGATGGGGAAGAGCTGGAGAACACCAAGCTTGCCTATATCAATTCGCTGAAATCGGTGGGGGACAGCCTGGCTGCTATTGAGAGCTGGTATCTGATGCAGATTTTGTGGTATGAGCAGCCCGCTTCTCCCGAAGAGGATGTGGAGGCAGTGCGTGCCATCACCCGGGAACAGGTTATCAAAGCTGCCGGTCAGGTCACTCTGGACACTGTTTATTTCCTCACCAGTAAGGAGGATTCCCATGAATAATAAAATCATTGCGTCCCAGGCGCTGCGCCAACAGTATACCAAGGTAGAGCATCCCTCGGGGCTGACCATTCTTCTCTGCCCCATGGAGGGCTTTTCCACCGCTTACGCGCTGTTTGCCGCCAAAATCGGCTCCATTGACACCACCTTCAAAACACAGAAGGAGGATGACTTTGTCACCGTTCCGGCGGGAATCGCCCATTTTCTGGAACACAAGATGTTCGAATCTGAGGATGGAGACGCTTTCGCCAAATACGCCAAGACAGGCGCCAGCGCCAACGCTTATACCTCCTTCGACCGGACTGCCTATCTGTTCAGCTGCACCGACAACTTCCGTCAGTCCATGCAGGTGCTGATGGAACTGGTGACCCATCCCTATTTCACCCAGCAGACAGTGGAGAAGGAGCAGGGGATCATCGGCCAGGAGATCCGGATGTATGACGACAGTCCCGACTGGCGGGCTATGTTCAATCTGCTGGAAGCGCTGTATCAGGAAAATCCTGTGCGGCTGGATATTGCTGGTACCACTGAGTCTATTGCTCAGATCGACGCCGATCTGCTGTACCGGTGCTATCATACCTTCTATAATCTCAATAATATGGTGCTGGCTGTGGCGGGCAATTTCGACCCCAAGGATGTGCTGGAGCTGGCGGACGAGATTCTGAAGCCCGGCGAGGACATCACCATCCAGTGGCGCAAGCCGGAGGAACCCCGGGAAGTGTGCACCCATCTGGCGGAGCAGTCCCTGCCTGTATCGGTTCCCATGTTCCAGATCGGTTTCAAGGGCAACGCGGGCAACAGTCTGGAAAATCTGAAAAAGCAGGTCCTTTGCGAGATTCTGCTGGAGATCATCTGTGGAGAATCCTCACCCCTTTACCGGGAGCTGTATGACAGCGGTCTGATCAACTCCACCTTTTCCTACGAGGTGCTGGGCGGCCGTGACTATCTGGTTTCCATGTATGGCGGAGAAAGCCGGGACCCCGGTCAGGTCTATGAAAAGATCTGCCTGGAGGTAAACCACCTTCGGGACGAGGGAATCGATCCGGAAGCCTTTGAGCGGTGCCGCAAGGCGGCTTATGGCCGGTATATCGGAATGTACTGCAAGTCTGAGTCGGTGGCTGGTCTGATGGTGCTGACCCATTTTTCCGGGATGGAAAATATGTACGACCTTCTCCAACTGGTGCAGGATCTGACCCTGGAGGATCTGAATTATTGTCTGCTGGATGATTTTTCTCCGGAGTACAGCGCGGTGTCCATCATCCATCCTGTGGAGCAGAAGGATGAAGCGGAAGGCTAAAATGAACAGGGAAACGGAGAAAGACATATGACCAACACACTGAGCTTTCCCGGTTTGGGCATCACCATTGAACTGAACCGGGTAGCCTTTTCCATCGGTGACTTTCCGATTTATTGGTATGGTATTACTTTCGCATTGGCATTTTTGGTGGGAGTGGCCTATTTCTACCGTCACTCCAGACAGGTGGGTATTCACCCCGATGATGGTTTTGACATCCTTCTTTGCGCCGTGGTCGGCGGTGTGATCGGTGCCCGGGCCTATTATGTGATTTTCCAGTGGGATGCCATGTATAAGGACGATCCTATGAAGATTTTCGCCTTCCGGGAAGGCGGACTGGCCATTTACGGCGGTGTCATCGGTGCCATTCTGGTGGGTGCGCTGGTAAGCTGGCTCAAAAAGGTACCGCTGATTCCCATGCTGGACGTTTGTCTGCCGGCACTGCTGATGGGACAGGGTATCGGCCGCTGGGGCAATTTCTTCAATATTGAGGCTTTTGGCTCCAATACCACTCTTCCCTGGGGTATGACATCCCCGGTCATTGAGGAGTATCTCTCCAGACCCAGTGTGGTGGAGGAATTGGCCAAGCTGGGCCAAACAGTGGATCCTACGCTGCCGGTCCACCCAACCTTCTTTTATGAGTTTGTGTGGAACACCCTGGGCTTTTTGCTGCTGGCTTATGTTCTCACACCCCGGCGGAAGTACGACGGTCAGGTGGCATTGGGATACATGGCCTGGTACGGTCTGGGCCGGTTCTTCATCGAACAGCTGCGCACCGACAGTCTGGTGACCGAAACCCCCTGGGGTGTGATCCGGGTATCACAGTGGCTGGGAATGGCGCTGTTTTTGCTCTCGGCTGTACTGCTGATCGTGTTCCACTTCCGGGCGGGCAAGGAGGATAGTCCCTCCTGGCTGCGGCTGTATGTCAATACCGAAGAAAGTGCTTTGGCGATGGCAAAAGCGGACCGTGCCGCAAAAGGCATCAAGGATGTTCCGGAGGATACCCCTGAGCAGAGAGCAGAAGATGAGCCGGAGGAAAACGGTGAACAGGATTCTTCTGTGAAAGATGAGACGGATATCTCAGAGGGAGGGGAGCAAATTTCCCAGCAGGAAGGGGAAGAAAATGCTGAGGAAGTTTCTCAAAGCACCCAGGAGGAACCCAAGGAATAAACGGAAAATCCCCCTGTGACAGAAAGGAATATTCCAAGCAGCGGTGAATTTTATTTGAAGTCTGATAAAGAGGTTTGTCAGAGCGCAAAACCAAGAAATAAAGGGACAGAAAGGGGAGGGAACCATGGGAATTCGCATTGACGGCAAGGCGGTTTCCGCCGCGTTTCGGGAAAAACTGAAGGAGGACGTGGCGCGCCTGACTGAGCAGGGAATGCAGCCCGGTTTGGCAGTGGTGATCGTGGGAGATGACCAAGCCTCCAGAGTGTATGTCAACAATAAAAAGAAAGCCTGCCAGCAGCTGGGAATCTATTCCGAGGAATACGCCCTCCCCGGGGAGACTACGGAAGAAGAGCTGCTGGAGCTGGTAAACCGTCTCAACAACCGCAGCCAGATCCACGGCATTCTGGTACAACTGCCCTTGCCCCGGCATATCCGGGAGAAGGTGGTGCTGGAGGCGATTGACCCCCGGAAGGATGTGGACGCCTTCCATCCCCAGAATGTGGGACGGATCATGATCGGTGATTACCGGTTTTTGCCCTGTACTCCGGCGGGTATCCTGGAACTGATCCGCAGTACCGGCGTACCGGTGGAAGGAAAGGAATGCGTGGTGATCGGCCGCAGCAATATCGTGGGCAAGCCTATGGCCATGCTGATGCTCCATCAGAACGCCACCGTCACTATCTGCCACAGCCGGACAAAGAATCTGGCCGAAGTGGCCCGCCGGGCGGATATTCTCATTGTGGCCATCGGCAAAGCGAAGTTTGTGGGAGCGGATATGGTCAAGCCCGGAGCGCTGGTCATCGATGTGGGGATGGACCGGGACGAGAACGGCAAGCTCTGCGGCGATGTGGATTATGAGGCGGTGGAGCCGGTGGCCGGCTACATCACTCCGGTGCCGGGAGGCGTGGGCCCCATGACCATTTCCATGCTGATGAAAAACACGGTAACCGCCGCTGAAATGGCTCTGGAAGCGGCAAAAGGGTGTTGACAAGCCAGTGTGGATATGATAAACTAAATAACGCCGCTTGTGGCTGGCTCGAAGTGCGCCCTGCGCCGCCAGTACTCCACAGCGAGTCTAAACAGAAAGAGGACCAACACTATGTACGCGATCCTGGAAACCGGCGGAAAGCAGTACACCGTCAAGGCTGGCGACGTTATCTACGTCGAGAAGCTGGACGTTGAGGCTGATTCCACCATCACTTTCGACAAAGTTCTGGCAGTAGGCGAGGAGGGCAATGTTTCCTTCGGCGCTCCTTATGTTGCCGGCGCTGCCGTGGACGGCAAGGTCATCAAGAACGGCAAGGGCAAGAAGATCACCGTTCTCACCTATCGTCCCAAGAAGGACTCCAAGAGAAAGATGGGCCACAGACAGCCCTATACCAAGGTAGAGATTACCGCGATTAACGCAGCAAAGTGAGGTGTTTGACAGATGGCACATAAAAAAGGCGTAGGCTCCACTAAAAACGGTCGTGATTCCGAGTCCAAACGGCTTGGTGTCAAGAGAGCGGACGGACAGCACGTTCTCGCTGGCAACATCTTGGTTCGTCAGAGAGGCACTCACATCCATCCCGGTGAGAATGTCGGTATCGGTTCTGACGATACCCTCTTTGCTCTTGCTGACGGCAAGGTTCGGTTCGAGCGCATGGGCAAGGACCGCAAGAAGGTTTCCGTCTACACTGCGTAAGGAAACAAAGAGTATCACGGTGCAAATCCCGGCGCTTGCGTCGGGATTTGTTTCCTTTTTGGGATAAAATAAAAGAAAAAGAACCACACATTGCCCTCCCCTGGAGGGCGCAAGAGGAGGTGCGGCAATGTTTGTCGATAAGGAGCTCATCACCATCAAGGCGGGGGACGGCGGTCCCGGCGCGGTTTCCTTCCATCGGGAAAAATATGTGGCCGCAGGCGGCCCGGACGGCGGAGACGGCGGACGGGGCGGCAACGTGGTGTTTGTAGCGGACACCAATGTAAACAGCCTGCTGAATTTCAAATATAAAAAACGGTATTTCGCTGAGAACGGCCAGCCGGGCGGAACCAGAAAGTGCTCCGGTAAGGGCGCTCCTGATCTGATCATCCGGGTGCCCAGAGGCACTGTGGTCCGGGAAGCGGGCACAGGAAGAATCCTGGCGGACCTCTCCGGGACAGAACCGGCGGTGGTGGCCCAGGGCGGAAAGGGCGGCTGGGGCAACAGCCATTTTGCCACCCCTACCCGGCAGATTCCCCGTTTTGCCAAAGGGGGCTTTCCGGGAGAGAAATTTGATGTGGAGCTGGAGCTGAAGCTGCTGGCGGACGTGGGCCTGGCGGGATTCCCCAATGTGGGTAAATCCACCCTGGTTTCGGTGGTCAGCGAGGCGAAGCCTCAGATCGCCAACTATCATTTCACCACCCTGACCCCTGTGCTGGGTGTGGTGAAGGTGGATGAGGACCATAACTTTGTGATGGCGGATATTCCCGGCCTCATCGAGGGGGCCAGCGAAGGGGTTGGCCTGGGCCATGAGTTTCTGCGCCATGTGGACCGCTGCCGTCTGATCGTCCATGTGGTGGATGTCTCCGGCTGTGAGGGGCGGGACCCCAAGGAGGATTTCCGCATCATCAACGAGGAGCTGGAAAAATATAATCCAGACCTGGCCGCCCGTCCCATGCTGGTGGCGGGAAACAAGTGCGATATCGCCCAGCCGGAGCAGGTGGAGGAGTTCCGCCGCTTTGTGGAGGAACAGGGGTATGAGTTCTATCCTATTTCCGCCGCTTCCGCCACCGGAACCCGGGAACTGGTTTATGCCATCGCACAGAAGCTGCAAACCCTTCCGCCCATTGTGGAATATGAGCCGGAGCCCGCTCCTGTACCGATGGAGCGTCAGGAAAAGAACCAGTTCAAGATCACAGTGGATGAGGACGGCGTCTATGAGGTGGAGGCCGATTGGCTGATGCACACCCTGGGTATGGTGAATGTGGACGACTATGAATCCCTTCAATATTTCCAGCGGGTGCTGCGCAGCAGCGGCATCATCGACAAGCTGGAGGAGATGGGAATCCAGGAAGGGGATACCGTTCGTATTCTGGGCTTTGAGTTCGATTTCATCAATTGACAGATTGTCAAAACGGAAAGGAAGTGGCCTATGGAGGCTCTTCACGGGGAGCACACCGCCCCTCAGCTGCTCAGCCCCTTGAACTTGGCCTTTATCGGGGACGGTGTTTATGAGCTGTTGGTGCGGGAATACCTGCTTGGGCTTGGTAATCGCCCGGTGGGTCAGCTTCACTCCATGGCGGTGGAACTGGTGTGTGCCAAGGCTCAATCCGACGCCTACCAGGTGTTGGCGCCGCTGCTGACAGAGGAAGAGGAGGCTGTTTATAAACGGGGCCGCAATGCCCATAACACCAAGGCCCCGAAACATAGCGATCCAGCCCAATATCGCCGGGCAACAGGCGTAGAGGCACTGTTTGGCTTTTTGTATCTTTCCGGCCGAGTGGAGCGGCTTCATCAGCTGTTTCAGGCTATTCTGGCAGCAGAGGAGCAAAAGACAGTATAAATGTGTTTGTGAGGAGGGTCGTGATTGTATTGAATAAGGAAAAAGGGAACATCAGACGGTATCTGGGGGATATTGTCTATGACGTTGTAGGCTCCTTGTTTTTTGCTGTGGGTCTGAGCTGTTTTTCGGCTCCCAGTGAAATCGCTCCTGGAGGAGTATCCGGTATTGCCGTTATTCTCAATTACTTGTTCGGCCTTCCTCTTGGTATGGTGACGATGGCCATCAATATACCGCTGCTGCTGCTGGCCTGGTTCTTTCTGGGGAAAGATTTTACCGTCAAGACGCTGAAATCTGTTTTGATCCTCACCATCATGCTGGACTATGTGGCGCCCTATTTTCCCATCTACAAAGGGGAATACATTCTGGCGGCACTGTTCGGCGGTCTGGGCATCGGCGTGGGATTGGCCATCATCTTTATGCGGGGCTCCACTACAGGAGGCACCGATATTCTCTCCCGTCTGATCCAGCGGCGCTACCGTCATGTTCCCATTGGAAAAGTCATGATGGGCATTGATGTGGTGGTGCTGATCTGTTCCATGATGGTGTTCCACAACATTGAAGCGGGTCTGTATGGACTGATTTGTATCTTTGCTTCCGCCAAAGCACTGGACAGTATCCTTTACGGTATGGACAATGGAAAGGTGCTGTTGGTTTTCTCCTCCAAGGTGGAGGAAATGAGCAAAAAAATCCTGGTGGATCTCTACCGTGGTGTTACCTTTTTACGGGGCGTCGGCGCTTATTCCGGGGAGGAGCGTCAGGTGATGCTCTGTGCCGTTCGTTCCAATGAGTACCACAAGGCGGAGGAGATCATCAAGGAGTTTGATCCTGAGGCGTTTGTCATTACGCTGGAGGCAGGCGAGATCCAGGGCTACGGATTCCGTTATCTGACCGAAGAAAAAGTGACCTGACAGACAAAGAAGAGCCGTTTTTAGATGTGAAGCTATTTTGCTTTACAGCTTAAAAACGGCTTTTTTACTGCATTTTTTCGGATTTCCCGGGAAATGTGGTTCCATACTTCTCCATCTGAACCAAAAGCAGCCGTCTCCATCCTGCCAGGACGAAGGCGGCTGCTTTACTTGTTTGAGGGGAAAATATTGTCTCGAAAATTTATTGCTGGTGGGGGAGAGTCTGTCATTTTTCCATGGAAATGGAGCGGCTTTAGCTGTTTGCAGCGATGCCTATCTCTCACCTATGGCATTCAGGCTGCCGGAAAACTTCCTGTAACGCTGTTCAATCTTCCTTGTGCGTCGCTGCCGTTCATTCTGGAAAACAACAGGAATCAAATGTTCCAGTGTGCTTTCCTTTCCCTGAAATACAGCAGTGTTAGTTTCACCGCAGCAGTGAAAGAGGCGTCTTACCGGTGCTTATCCCGGTTCCTTTTTCCATGGTTTGACAGGCGATTGCTTTTTGTCTGGCAGCCTTTGGTGAGGTAACCACGAACAGGCTTTATTCTTCCAGATGATCCGCAATATCTTTGAGGGAAAAGAAAATCGCGTCAGGCTGAACCTCAGAATTTTCAACATCCACCAGTTTGGTCTCGCCGGTCAGCACCAGTAAGCCCTTGGCCCCGTTTTTGACGCCGGTGGCGACGTCGGTATAAAGCCGGTCGCCCACAAAAGCGATCTCGTGGCGCTTGAAGCCGGTTTCCGCCAGGATCATTTCCACCGTTTCAGGGAAAGGCTTGCCCAAATACTTGGGCTTTTTGCCGGTGGAAAGGGAGATCATGGCGCACATACTGCCGCAGTCGGGAATAAAGCCATCCTCGGTGGGACAGTTGATATCCAGGTGGGTAGCCAGAAACAGCGCGCCATTGCGGATGAAGGTGCAGGCCCGCTCCAGTTTTTCGTAGGTGAGGGTCATGTCAAAGCCCACCACCACAATATCAGGCTGCTCGTTTGTCAGGGAGATACCGGCGCTGCGAAAGCTTTCTTCCAGCACCGGGGTCCCCAGCAGATAAACGGTTTTGCCTGGATAATGGGTCTGGAGATATTTGATGGTCACATCCCCGGAGGTCATGACATCCTTTTCTGTGACATGGCAGTTCATCTTTGCCAGCTTTTCTACATAAACAGAGGGGATCTTGGAGGAGTTATTGGTGAAAAACAGGAATTTTCGTCCGGTTTTACGGACTGTTTCCAGGAAATCCAGAGAACCTTCAATAATTTTGTCTCCCAGATAAAATGTTCCGTCCATATCCAGCACAAACAACCGGATACCTTTGAGCAGCTGTGTTTTGTCCATAGAGATAATCTCCTTTGTCAGGGATGTTTTGAGAAGGATAAGCCGCTGTGTGTTCATCCACAGCGTCCGGATACCGACCTGAGCCGGGACCCTGCCTGGAGGCGAAAAACATATCGCTTTCCTTGTGGGATTATTGTACCATGGGACCTTTCCCTTTGCAACCAAAAAGATGGACAGACAGAAGAAAAGTCATTTAAAAAAGGGGTTGCCTCCAAAACCGGTTCTAAAAAGACTTTCAGGAAAGAAAATTATTCAAACTATGGACGTATATTTGTGGTATAATAAAAAAAGCTGTGCAAAACAGCAAATATTCAGAAGGAGGCGTGTTTGATGAAACGCCAAATGAAAAAAGCGGCTGCGCTGGCTGCCGCGGCTCTGCTGGCCCTGTCGGTTGCAGGCTGTTCTGAAAAAACAGATCCTGCCTCCGCGGCCGGTTCCCAGAGCGAGGAGAAGAAGGGAACAGTGGTGGTATACACCTCGGAATCCCAGGACCTGGTGACCGATATGCTGGAGGATTTCAAAGCCAAAACCGGCTATGACTACTCCCTCTTCCGTTCCGGCACCGGCGACGTCATCGCCAAGCTGAACGCGGAATTGCAGACCGGCAGCACAGAAGCCAACGTGCTCTGGTTTGCCGATATCGGGTACCTGTACCAGCTGGATGAACAGGGACTCATTGAGCACTACACCCCGGCCGGAGCGGATCAGATCGACAGTAAATTCAATTACAATGACTCCATGGCCTTTGAGGTGCGGCAGATCTTCAACATCATCGCTGTCAATACCCTGAAGAATACAGTGGAGATCAAGGACTGGTATGATTTGTGCGATCCCGCCCTCAGCGGAAAATTCGCCATGGCCAATCCCAGCTACTCCGGCGGAGCCTTTACCACACTGGTGGCCCATGTAAACAACGATCAGCTGGGCTGGCAGTTCTATGAGGACATGAAGGCCAATGACATCAAATTTGAGCAGTCCAACGGCAACCTCCAGACCAAGATCTCCTCAGGAGAGTATATGGCGGTGTCGGTGGTGGATTTTATGATCCGCAACGCCCAGAATGAGGGAGCCCCGGTGGAGATCATCTGGCCGGAATCCGGAGCGGTGATGGTTCCCACTCCCGTGGCGATGCTTTCCAATGTGCCTGAGGAGAATCAGGCCGCCTGCCGGGCGCTGATGGATTATATGCTCTCGGAGGATGGACAGAAGTTCTTTGTGGAGCAGGGATATATCCCCGTCAGCGAAAATGTGGGTGTGCCGGAAGGGGCCCCCAACGTCAGCGATATCAAGGTGATGGATATGGCCCTGGATTCCTTCATCCAGGATTCCTCCGCCATCCGTGAACAGTTCGAAACCATCTTTACCGCCAACTGAGCCTGTTTCCTGACAGCCTGCCGCCTCATGGCAGAACATGAGGGGCGCTGTCTGTGAAACAGCCGACAGCGGACACAATCCATCCGGTACATCCGGAAAAAGCGACAGAAAGAAGGATGTGTTTGAACTCTTCACGGGAAAAGCTCCGGCAGCGGTGGAATTTGGAAGAGATGGCTCCCACACTCATCTGGTGGGTGACGGTGGTACTGCTTACCTTTGTGGTGGTGTATCCCTCTTTGGTGCTGATCTGGAACAGTTTTCAGACTGCTGACGGAATTGGCTTGGGGAACTATCTGGCGGTTTTTCAGGACCCCGGCATCCTCAAAAGTGTCAAAAACACACTGGTGGTGGTGATTCCATCCACCATTTTGTCCACCGCGCTGGGGGTCTTTTTGGCCTGGGCGGTGGTGCGCACTGATGTCCCCGGAAAGCGCCACTGGAAAACCTTGCTGGCCATTCCTTACCTGATCCCTCCCTTTATCGGGGCGGTGGCCTGGACCTTTATTCTGGGGCCGGTGGGCTTCTTCAACGAATGGCTGATGAAGCTCTTTGGCCTTACCGACGCTCCCATTAACCTGTATACTTTGGGAGGAATGGTTTTTGTCATGACCATCTACCGGTATGCCGTGCCCTATGTGGTGGTACTGCCGGCTATGAAAAAAATCGATTCCACCATTGAGGAAGCGGCAAGAGTGTCCGGAGCAAATCCATGGCGCACCATGATGGATGTCACCCTGCCGCTGCTCACGCCTTCCATTATGGGGGCGACGCTGCTGGTTTTTATGTTCATTCTGGCGGATTTCGGCGTATCCGCAGTGCTGGGCGCGCCCAACCAGATCCGCCTGATGACAACACAGATCTATTATCTCATCAATCGCCCCGACCTTCCCAATAATCTTCAGCTGGCGTCCGCTTATTCACTGCTGCTGGCGCTGTTTGGTCTGGCAGGGTTGTGGGCTTACAACCGGGTGCTGCGCACCAACAAATATGTGGTGGTAGCGGGAAAGAGCACGGCGGCAAAGCCTTCTCCCCTGGGAAAAGGCAAATGGCCTTTGTTCACTTTCCTGACGCTGATATTTACCGTCACCACAGTGGCGCCCATTGCGGCTACCGTGGTAACAGCGCTGACCAAAACCTTCGGTTTGCCCTTTGGCCCAGGCAATATCACCCTGCGGAATTTCGCACGGCTGCTGGACCTGTCCAATATCAAGAGGGCCTTTGGCAACAGTCTGTTTTTGTCGGCGGTATCCGGACTGCTTGTAACGGTGATTGCCCTGGCAGTGGCCTATGTGGCCATCAAAGGAGGGATCCGGCGGTTTCATGGTGTGCGCCTGATGCAGGTGATGGTGACGCTGCCTTACGCTGTGCCCGGTACCATTATTGCCCTGGCGATGATCCTGGCCTTTGCCCAGCCGCTGCCGGTGGTGGGGGTCAAGCTGTACGGAACCATCTGGATTCTTTTGATCGCCTACGTCGCCCGCTTTATGAATCTGGGATACAACAACATTTCCGGCGCCATCAGTCAGATTGACCGCTCCCTGGAGGAGGCATCCAGAGTTTCCGGAGCCTCTCATCTGCGAACCTTCCAAAAAATCATGCTGCCGCTGCTGATGCCCAGCCTGTACAGTTCTTTTTTCCTGGTGGTAGCGCCCACTTTGTCGGAGATCACCCTTTCCTCCCTGCTGTGGTCGGTGGGGAATGAGACCATCGGCACAGTGGTATTTTCCACTCAGGAGGAAGGGAAGATTCTGCTGACAGCCGCGCTTGCGGTCATCTTGATTTTGATCGTGGTAGTGCTGAATTACCTGGTGCGTCATTTTTCCGGCGACGATGTAGGAATTTAGAAAACAGGATAAGCCTTTGGCGCCAATGAAAATGAGCCATGAAACCAAAGCGGGATGCTTTCGTTTCATGGCTCGTTTTTTGTACGCCGAAACCGCCGGCAAAGGGAGGACGCTGTTCAGCTCTTTGTTATCACCACTCTGGCCAGCCGGTTCTGTCATTGGCGGTGTGCTGCCCGGCGGGGCGAGGGTCAGACCTGCTCAGGATCAGGGATGGCAGCAATGTCGCTCTTGACTGTTTTCAGCACGAAATGAGTATGAGTGGCGGAAACCCCCTGAATACTCTTGATCTGCCGGTGGATCTGCTCCAGGCTGTCTGAGGAGTGGGTGAGGATCTTGAGAATAAAGTCATAATCCCCGGTGAGGTAATAGCAGGAAACGATATTCTTGTTCTCCTGCACCATTTTGACAAAATCATCATAATAGTTGGGATGCTCCAGGCTGACTTCCATCACCGCGGTGACATCATTGCCCAGGCGCTTTTGATCCAGAACGACAGTATATCCCTGAATAATTCCGGAAGTTTCCATTTTATGGATACGGTCGATGACCGAAGAAACAGAAAGATTGATCTCGTCACTGATGGCGGAAGCCTTTTGACGGGCGTTATCCTTGAGGCAAGTCAAAATCTTGTGATCAATCTGATCCATGAAAAACTCCTCCTTTTATGCTTTAACGGTGAAAAACCGCTTGTTGGACCGATAGAAAACAGTGGAACAAGACCGAAAGATCCTGCTCCTGAACTTATTAAAGAGTAGCATATTTTGGGCGATCTTTCAATGATAATTTGGTTAATTTTATTTTAAGGCGGAATTTTTAAGGATATTGGCGATAAAATCCAGGAAATGGAGCTGTCGAAGGATGGTTCTGTTTTTTGCTTTTTTAAGATAACGCCGGTAAAATGCTGCACTTCCCAAAAATGGGAATCGGTCAAATCTATCCTTTTCTCAAAAAGAAATACTGATGGAATAAGGGCTGGAAATTTTTCATATCCAAGCTGCGGGGAGAGAAAAAGAGGAACATTTCATTTCAGCGGCAAGAGTCCCGGAACAGCCACGCTTTTTTGGAAAGAAGCGGTGACTTTTTCACTGATAAAACAAAACAGAAGTAATGGTTCTAAAACCTGTCCGCTTTTTCATATACTGGGACCAACGACCAGGAGGAGGGATGTCCATGACCAACATGGAGGAACTGGAAAAGGCGCTCAGGCTGCTGCCGGAACAGCTGGCCGCCGCGCTGAGAAAGCTGCCGGAAGGGGAACTGGCGCGGATCCAGGAGCTTCGCCTGCGGACAGGCTGCCCGGTATCCGTATTTGATGGAAGCGGCAGCCGGTTTCTGTCCCGGACAGGCCGCCTTCATAGCTTTCCCGCCCAGGGGGACTGGACCCTGTCCCGGCGGGAGGTGGAGGACTGCTTCTACCGGCTGTGCGAATTTTCCGTTCATACCCATCAGCAGGAGCTGTCCCAGGGCTTTGTCACCACCTCCTGGGGGGACCGGGCGGGTGTGTGCGGTGTAATGACGGCAGATCAACAGGGACAGGCCGCCTGCCGGGAAATTTCTTCCCTGTCCATCCGCATTTCCAGAGAAGTGCCGGGAGCGGCCCTGCCCTTACTGGAACGGGTGAACCCGGCAGAGGGGATTTTGATAGCGGGAATGCCGGGAAGCGGCAAAACGACCCTGCTGCGGGATCTGGCCAGAAGCCTCTCCATGGGGCTTGCGGGCCCCTGTATGAAGGTGACGGTGGTGGATGAACGTCATGAACTGTCCGCCATGATGGAAGGGGAGCCCAGGCGGGACCTGGGATGCTGCGACATCCTGTGTGGACTGACCAAAGCTGCCGCCATCACCCAGGCGGTGCGGACCCTGTCGCCCCAGCTGATCGTCTGCGACGAGGTGGGCAGCCTGGAGGAAGCGGAACAGATCTCTCAGGGATTGTGCTGCGGAGTGGCCTTTGCGGCCTCAGCCCATTGCGGAGGACGAAGGGAGCTCTTTGAAAGCCCCATTGTAAAGCGGCTGATGGCTACAGGAGCTTTTGGAACGGTGGCTCTGCTGGGTTCTTCCGCCCGGCCCTGTACCCTGGAAGCGTTGCTGTCAAAGGAGGAATATGATGCTCAGACAGATGGGAGTGCTGATGGTGGCAGGCAGCATCGGCCTGTATGGATGGTGGCGCGCGGCTCAGCTGCGGCAGCGGAGGGAACTGATGGAGGGGATGGGACGATACTGGGAACAGTTTGCCCTTCAGTTAGGCTGTCTGCGCCGGACACCGGGGGAAATTGCGGGACTGCTGGCGGGTTTGGAAGAATTTAAGCGGATGACCTTTGCCCAAAAGCTGGCGGAAACCCTCCGGGGGACGCCGGATTTTTCCTGGGCCCTGCGGCAAACGCTGAGCGCCTGCGGTTTGGAGGAGGATGGTGAGGTGATGGGGGCGCTTGCTCCCCTGTGGGATACAGTGGGCCGCCTGGAGCTGGAGATGCAGCAGACGGCGCTGCGCTCCGCCATCCAGCTTTTTGGAAGGGGAGGAAAGCGGGCCCTGGAAAGGGAGGAGCGATACGCCGGCCTGTACCGCCGTCTGGGGCTGCTTTGCGGCTGCTTGGCGGCGGTGGTGCTGCTGTAAGGTGAAAAAAGGAGGAAGATAAAGATGGATGTGGATCTGATCTTTCGCATCGCTGCCATCGGGATCATTGTGTCGGTCCTGTACCAGGTGCTGCTCCGCTCCGGCCGGGAGGAGCAGGCGATGATGACCTCTCTGGCGGGTCTGATCGTGGTACTGATGATGATGATCCAGGAGATCAGCAACCTGTTTGAGACGGTAAAGACGGTGTTTGACTTATGATGGTATCGTGGGAACAGATCGCGGTATTTTGTCTCATTTCCGCTATTTTGGCCCTGGTACTGCGGCAGTACCGGCCGGAGTTTTCCATGCTTATCTCCATGGCCTGCGGTATTGCGGCGCTGCTGTTCCTGCTGGAGGGGATCGGGGAGATCCGGCAGGAGCTGGAACGGATGCTGGCGGCCACCATGCTCCCCTCGGAGCTGCTGACGGTGGTTTTCAAGGGGCTGGGGATCTGTGTTCTGGGGGAATTTGCCGGACAGCTTTGCCGGGATGCCGGAGAAAGCGCCATCGCCCTGAAGGTGGAGCTGGCGGGACGGACAGCTCTGCTGCTGTTGGCGCTGCCCCTGTTTTACCAGCTGCTGCAAACGGTTTCCCAACTGCTGTCGGCGGTGGGATAGGAGGACGGAGATGAGGCATTTTGTTCTTTTTTTCGCTGCGGTGCTCATCCTGTTCTCCGGTATGGTCCACGCCTGGGCAGAGGAAGCAAGCTCTCAGCCCCAGGACAGCTTTCAGGAGGCTTTGGACGAATATCTGGAGCAGGGGGATGGGGAGGAACTGGTGCAGCAGGTGCCTCCCTCCGCCCGGGAAGTAGCGCCGGAGACGGGGGAAAGCATCCGGGATACCCTGGACAGCTTTCGGCCTCAGGTCCTGCTGGCCCGCTGTACGGCGCTGATCCGGCAGTATATCTCCGCCCCTGCCCAGGCGCTGCTGGTGCTGACGGGGGTGTTGATTCTGTGCAGCGTGCTGGACGCTATGGGTTCTTCTCTGAGCCAGGGAGAACAGGGGGCTGTGATGAAGATCCTTTTATGCGTCTTTGTGGCGGCTTTTATCACCGGTCCGGTGGTGGACTGTATCCTGGACGTGGTCAACGCCCTCCATGACTTTTCCCTGTTCATCACCACCTTTATCCCCATTCTGGCCGGGGTGATGACGGCAGGTGGGCAGCCCCTTACCGGAGCGGTTTACAACATCCTCCTTTTTGGGGCTTGTCAGCTGATGGCTTCCTTTGTCAGCGCCTTTCTGGCGCCGCTGCTGTGTGCTTACCTGGCCCTTTCCGTCACCTCGGTCACCTGTCCCGGATTTCATCTGGAGGATGCCGCAGCGGGCTTGAGGTCCTTCGGTGTCTGGGCCATGACGCTGTTTCTCACCGTCTTTACCGGACTGCTGACCATCCAGGGGGTGGTGGCTTCGGGAGGGGATCAGGCCACCGTCAAAACGGCCAAATTTATGATCGGCAGCCTCATCCCCGGCATTGGCGGAGCCCTCTCCGATTTATATGTGGCGGCCCAGGGCTATCTGCAAATCGCCAAGGGGACCCTGGGTGCTTTTGGGGTGGCGGTGACTGTACTGACCTTTCTGCCACTTTTGCTGCGGATTCTTCTGTGGTATCTTTCCCTGAATCTGGCGGCGCTGATGAGCGGGATTCTGGGCTCCGGCAGCATCTCCAGCCTGCTGCGTCAGCTGTCGGGAGCTTTGGGGCTGCTGCTGGCGGTGCTTTGCTGTCAGCTGCTGCTGGTGGTCATCTCCACCACCATGGTGATGATCGCCTTTCAGACCCCATAGGAAAGGAGGAAAAAAGATGGAGGAAGCGGCCCGATGGGTATACGCCATCTGTGTGGGGGCGATGATCTGCGGTATTGTTTCGGTTTTGTCCCCGGCCAAGGTTCTGGCGGGACCACTGCGGATGCTGCTGGGGCTTTTTTTGCTCCTCTGTTTTCTGCTTCCCGCTTCGGTGTCATGGGAAATACCGGATATTCAGTGGCAGGAGGCGGAGCAGCAGCGGCAGCAGGCGGCCCAGCGGGCCGGAGAGCCCTTTCGCCAGCGGCTGGAAGAGGAAGGGGAACGGCAGTTGGAGGAGGAGATCGGTCAGGTGATGGCCCGGATGGGGGCGGAAGAAGGGGAGTACACCGTATATCTGGAGCTGGAGACGGATGAGGCGGGAGAGCCTTCCCTCCGGGTCCGTCTGACACTGCCCCAGCAGCTGATGCAGCAGCATCTGGAGATCCAGGAGCAGCTGGAAAAACAACTGGATTTTCCCCTGGTAATCCAGTATAAGGAGGAGGAAGCATGAAACTGAACTGGAGCAAGCTGCTGCCGGAGAAAAAGCTGTTGTATCTGGTGCTGCTGGGCTTTGGAGGTATTTTTTTGATCGCCCTGACCCCGGCTCTGGAGAAAAAGCCCGCCCAGACGCCACAGGTGATCCAGCAGGAGGACAGCGAGCTTTATGCCGCCCGCCTGGAGCAGCGGCTGGAGACCCTGCTGGGGGAGGTATCGGGCGTGGGGCGGGTGGAGGTGATGGTCACCCTCAAAAGCGGGTACAGCAATGTTTACGCCCGTTCCGAGAAAAATGACCTGGACCGAACCCTGGATGACCGGGCGGAAGGGGGACAAAAGACCCAGGAACGCAACACCACCGAACAAACTTATGTGTTGGTGGACGGAGCAGACGGGGAAACGCCCCTGGTGACGGTGCGCATGGAGCCGGAGGTCCGGGGGGTGGTGGTGGTTTGCGACGGCGGCTCAGACCCTTCCACCGTGCTGTCGGTGACCGACCTGGTGCGGGTGGCGCTGGATATTCCGGCGGCAATGGTGTCTGTCTGTCCCATGAGCGCGGCAGCAGGAGAAACAGCGGGATGAAAGTTTGGGAAGGTTGTATATTCCGGGATCTTGCGCCATAAGATGTACCAACGTACAACGGGAGGAGAAGGTTGGATGAAGAAGATCAGACTTAACATGATTGTCAGCAAACGTCATATCATACTGTCCGCGCTGGTATTGTCCCTGAGCATCGCGGTATACCTCAACTGGCAGTATGTGCAGTCAAACGGCACGGATTTTATCGCCACGGAAAACATTGCCGCCAGCGCCGCCGCAGGAGAGGAACTGGACGGAGAGGTGACGGAAACGGCGGCCTATGGGGAAGCTTATTTCGCGGAAGCGAAGCTCTCCCGCAGCAAGTCCAGGGATGAAGCCATGGACGCGCTGAAATATATGCTGGAGGACGCCGATCTCTCCGATGAGGATATGGCTTCCCTGACCACCCGGGCGGCGGATCTGGCCGAGAGCATTGAAAAAGAGGGCAAGATCGAAAACCTCATCAAGGCCAAGGGCTTTGCCGACTGTATGGTTTATCTGGAAGAGGATAAAATCGATGTGCTGGTCAAGTGCGACGGCATGACAGACAGCGAGGCCGCCCAGATCAAGGACGCCATTCTGGGGGAGGTTACGCTGCCGGACGAAAAAATTTCAATTATCGAAATCAAATAGGTTGTTTCACCGAGAAAACATGGTATAATAACAGAAAAGGGAGAAGTGGAACAGGAGGTTCTGTTGCAGGCTTCTCCGTTCCGGACAGTCCGGAAACGAACTTTGACAATGTAAACTCAGATGAACCGGAGGTAGTACAATATGCAGGACATCAAAATGGACCGGTCCACTGCCGGCAGCCTGAAAATCTCTCACGATGTGTTGGCTTCCGTCGCGGGCTATACCGTCACTGAGATGGAAGGCGTGGCCTCTCTGGCGCCCATGAGCTCCAACCTCACCGGCTGGCTGCTGGAAAAGCAGACCATGAAGCCCATTTCCATCGATATCACCGACGGCGTGGCCACCATCGACATCCGCATCATCGTCAAGAACGGCGCCAAGATTCCTGAGCTGTCCAAGCGGCTCCAGTCCGCCGTCAAGGAAGCGGTCCAGAATATGACGGGCATCGTCGTTTCCAAGGTGAACCTTTACATCGCGGGCATCGAATTCGAAGAAACTCCCGCAGTCTGAGAAAAAACGAAACACCCTCCTTATGCGGCCTGCGGGACGCGGGAGCACCGGCCCCGGGGCTGGTTCGGATCTTTTGAAGGTCCGGCCGTTCCGGGGACTTGGGTTTTCTTCCGGGTCCAGGGCTGAATACGGGGGGTAGTTTGCTGTCCGGGGAAAAACTTCCCGCAAAAAACAGGAATGACCAAAACGGAGGAAAAGCATGACAAGAAGAGAAGCCAGAGAGCAGGCCTTTGCCCTGGTCTTTGAAATGGTGTTCAACAATATGCCTGTGGCAGAGCTGGTGGAAAACGCCACCGAATGCCGGGAAATTGAGATTGATGATTACGCGGTGGAAGCGGCACGGGCCGTACAGCTGCACCGGGATGAGATTGACAAGGTCATCGAGGCCAATTCCACTAAATGGAAGCTCAACCGTCTGCCCAAGGTGACGCTGTCGGTGCTGCGGCTGGCCATCGGCGAGCTTGATTATATGGAGGATGTTCCCACCGGCGCCATCATCAACGAGGCGGTGGAGCTGGCCAAGAAGTACGGCGGCGAGGATGACGCCTCCTACGTCAACGGCGTTCTGGGCGGATACGTCCGCGGCAAGGATCATCCATGACGCCGGGCGTGGTGCTGGGGCTGGATACCAGCAACTATACCACCTCCGCGGCTGTATTCGATCCGGAAAGCGGCGTCATCCTGCAGCGCAAACAGCTGCTCCCTGTTAAGGAGGGGGCCCTGGGCTTGCGGCAGAGCGACGCCCTTTTTCATCATGTGCGCCAACTGAGCGACCAGGTGCGGGGCGTGATGGCCGAAACGGACTGCCCTGTGGCCGCCGTCTGCGTATCGGACCGTCCCAGAGAGGTGGAGGGCTCCTATATGCCCTGCTTCCTGGCGGGGAAGATGGCGGCGGAGTGTATCGGGGCAGCGCTGCGGGTGCCGGTTTATTACACCTCCCACCAGGCGGGTCATGTAGCGGCCGCACTGTATTCCGCCGGAAAGCTGGAGCTGCTAGACAAGCCCTTTCTGGCCTTTCATGTCTCCGGCGGCACCTTTGAGGGACTTCGGATCACCCCGGATCAGCAAAAGGTGTTGTCGGCGGAAATTCTTGCCCATACTCTGGATATCAGTCCAGGACAGCTCATTGACCGTACCGGCGTCCGTCTGGGGCTTCCTTTTCCCGCCGGCCCCCATCTGGAGCGTCTGGCGGAGGGCGGGCACTGTGGCAAGGTCCGCAAACCGGTTCTCAAAGACGGCTGCTGCTGCCTGTCGGGGATGGAGAACCAGGTGGAGAAGATGCAGAAGGAGGCAGTGCCCCCTGCAGATATCGCCTGCTACATTCAAACCTACCTGGCGGGTGTTCTCACCGCTATGACCGACTGGTGTCTGGAGCGGACGGGACCGCTGCCGGTGCTGTATTCCGGGGGTGTGATGTCCAACCGCTTTCTGCGGGAGCGTCTGGCGGGGCCGGAACGGTATTTCGCTCAGCCCGCTTTTTCGGCGGACAACGCCTGCGGTGTGGCGCTGCTGGGCGGGTTTCTGGCCCAGAGGGAGGTACAGCCATGAATCAACCGGGACTGATTTCTGTCGCCCAGCTTACCCGGTATGTCAAATCCCTGCTGGAGGAGCAGCGGCAGCTGAAGGACCTGCTGGTGCGGGGGGAGATCTGTGATCTCTACTACCGCTCCGCCTCGGGACATCTGTATTTTTCCCTCCGGGAGGGGGAAAGCCAGCTGCGGTGCGTCATGTTCAGCCGGTATGCCGGTCAGCTGAAAAAGTGGCCGGAGGAGGGCAGCGCCGTTGTGGTCCGGGGAACGGTGAGCCTTTATGAGCGGGACGGCAACTTCCAGCTGATCGCTTACGACATTCAGACCCTGGGGAAGGGAATGCATAAAGAAACACTGGAGGAACTGAAAAAGCGGCTGTATCAGGAGGGGCTGTTCGACCCGGGCAGGAAAAAGCCGCTGCCCCCCATGCCCAGAACAGTGGGGGTCATCACTTCTCCCGAGGGCGCAGCCCTTCAGGACATTATCTCCACCTTCCGCAGGCTCAATCCCATGGTGCGTCTGATCGTCTATCCCGCTGCTGTACAGGGGGACAAGGCCGCTTCCTCAGTGATGGCCGCACTGGACCGGATGGAAGGGGAAGGGCTCTGCCAAAGCTGTGTCATTGCCCGTGGAGGCGGCTCCAGTGATGACCTTTCCGCCTTCAACGACGAGGCTCTGGCCCGGCGCGCGGCCGTCTGCCGGATCCCACTGGTGTCCGCTGTGGGGCATGAGGTGGATTATACCATCCTGGATTTTGTGGCGGACGCCCGGGCGGCCACCCCTACGGCTGCCTGCCAGCTGATGACCGGCAGCGTCTCCCTGCTGCGGGAAGAAGTGCTGCGGCGGCAGCGGCGGCTGGAGGACAGCTACCGGGGAAAGTTGGAATCCATCCGCAGACGGACGGAACGGCTGTCCCTGCTGCTGTCCCAAAATTCTCCCAGAAATGAACTGAAAAAAAATAGACAAACTTTAGAATATTTGATAAAATCTATGCAGGACATCCAACAGCGGCGGCTGGAACGGCTGCGCAGTCAGACCCTGTCCGTCCTGGCCCGTCTGGAGCTGGTCAACCCCGCCGCCCTGCTGCTGCGGGGATATTCCATCACCTGGCAGGGAGATCGGGTGCTCCGTCATGCCGCCGATGCGCTGCCGGGACAAACGCTGCGTACCAGACTGGAGGACGGAGAGGTTTTTTCCTCCGTCACGGAGGTACGGCTGCTGACAAAGCGGGATGACTGCGGTCCTCAACAGGACCAGAATGGAACGACTGTATGAAAAAAGAAACCTTGACCATTGAACAAGCCCTCAAACGCATGGAGGAGATCGTGCGGAAGCTGGAAGACAGCGGAACCACGCTGGACGATTCCATCCAGCTGTATGAGGAAGGACTCCAGCTGTCCCGGCAATGCCTGGGACAGATCGACGCGGCCCAGCAGATCGTGGAGCAGCGTCAGCCCCTGGAATAAGTGGAGGAAGGGATCTGTTTTGAACTCTTATACACAACAGTATCAGGTTTATCGGGACGCCGTGGAACAGGCGCTGCCGAAATATCTGCCTCACAGCGGAGGCCCCCACAGGACAGTGGAGGAGGCTATGGCCTACAGTCTGCTTTCCGGGGGGAAGCGGCTGCGGGGCGTATTGGTGCTGGCTTTTCATGAGGCCTGCGGGGGAGATTTTCATCACGCTCTGCCGGCGGCCGCCGCACTGGAGATGATTCACGCCTATTCTCTGATTCACGATGATCTGCCCTGCATGGATAACGATGACCTGCGGCGGGGGAAGCCCTCCTGCCACATCCAGTACGGAGAAGCGATGGCGCTGCTGGCAGGGGACGCTTTGCTCACCCATGCCTTTCAGGTCCTTTCCACCTGCACGAAAGAGCTGTCCGCCCGGCAGATCTGTGCCGCGGTGGCCGCTTTGTCCACAGCGGCAGGCACCGGCGGGATGATCGGCGGTCAGGTGATCGACATCCAGCAGGAGGGAAAGGAACTGTCCCCGGAGCTGCTCCACACCCTTCACAGAATGAAAACAGGGGCCCTGATCCGGGCCAGCATCCGGGTAGGCTGTGTGACTGCGGGAGCATCCGATCAAGAGTTGGCTGCTGCCAATCTGTACGGGGAAAAGCTGGGGCTGGTCTTTCAGATCATTGACGATATTCTGGATGTCACCGCCACGGCGGAACAGCTGGGTAAGTCCGTAGGCAGCGATGCCCAGAACCACAAAACCACCTATGTCACCCTGTATGGGGTGGAGGGCGCCCGAAAAATGGCCCGGCAGATCTCGCAGGAGGGAGCCTGCGCTTTGGCGGGCACCCGTCTGGACCAGCCATTTTTCCGGGAAATGGCCCGGCAGCTGGTGGAGAGAACAAAATAAACGAAGGGGGCCGCTGCATACCGGTTTTCCGGTAAGCTCCTTTTATCCGGTCCCAAAACATCAATGAGGAGACGAACCACATGGGGTCTACCTGGAAAGCCATTACAAGTAACTATATCATCAATCTGGCCTTTATTTCCTGGAGCCTGGCGCAGGTGATCAAAACCCTGCTGACACTCATTCAGGTCAAAGAGTTTCGGGCGGAGCGGCTGTTCGGTGCCGGGGGAATGCCCAGCTCCCATTCCGCTCTGGTCTGTTCCATTACAGTGGGAATGGCCAAGCTCCAGGGGTATGATTCCCCTCTTTTCGCCCTGACCCTCTGCTTCGCTGCGGTGGTCATGTATGACGCCATGGGCGTCCGCCGGGCGGCGGGAGAACAGGCAAAGGTCCTGAACAAGATGATCTTCAGCTTCAAGGATATCAGCAAAGTTTTTGATCTGCTCAATGAGGAGATCGAAGAGGAATACAACGAAAATACCGACAATATCGTGGGACACAAGGAGCTCAAGGAGTATTTGGGCCATACGCCTTTGGAGGTGTTTGGCGGCGCGCTGCTGGGAATCCTCATTGCCTCCCTTCTGCCGATGCCGGTATAAGGGGGAAAGGGTAGGATATGGAAAAAAAAAGACTGGATGCCGCTGTGGTGGAACGGGGCCTTGTTTCGGGGCGTGACCGTGCCAAAGGCATCATTATGGCCGGGCAGGTTTATGTCAACCAGCAGAAGGCGGACAAGCCGGGACAGCTGGTCAGTGAAACCGATCAGATCGAGGTGCGGGGGGAGACTCTTCGGTATGTCAGCCGGGGCGGGCTGAAGCTGGAAAAATCCATGGAGACCTTTCCCATCACTTTACAGGACTGCGTCTGCGGGGATATCGGGGCCTCCACCGGCGGCTTTACCGACTGTATGCTGCAAAACGGAGCCAGCAAGGTGTACGCTATAGATGTGGGCTACGGCCAGCTGGCCTGGAAGCTGCGGACCGACCCCCGGGTGGTGAATCTGGAGCGGACCAATGTCCGGTATTTGACAGAAGAACAGGTGCCGGAGCAGCTGGACTTTATTTCCATTGACGTTTCCTTCATTTCGCTGGCGCTGGTGCTGCCGGTGGCGTGGAAGTTCCTGAAAAATGACTGTAAAGTTGTTTGCCTTGTCAAGCCTCAATTCGAGGCGGGACGGGAGCTTGTGGGGAAAAAAGGTGTGGTCCGGGACCCTGCCACCCACCTGATGGTGCTGGAAAAGATCCTGGGGGTTGCCTGGGAGATCGGCTTGCGTCCCATGGGGTTGACCTATTCTCCGGTACGGGGGCCGGAGGGAAATATTGAGTATCTGCTGTTTCTTTCCAAGGAGGAGGGAGAGCCTCTGGTGACGGCGGAGGACGCCAGGCTTACGGTGGAGCAATCCCACCAGGAGCTGGATCACTGACGGCCCGTCACCAAGAGGAGGTAGTCCCCATGCGCTTTTTTATTGTACCCAATTACGGCAAGAGAGAAACGGAGGAGATTCTCGCAGAACTCCTTCGGCTGCTGGAACAGGGGAAGGACGAATACCTGGTGTTTCCCCTGGACCGGGAGCTGTTGGAAGCGGGCGGCGAGGATTTGGGCGCGCGGCTGACGGAATCACAGCGGGATTTTCTGGCCGGCTGTGATATGGTGTTGTCCATTGGTGGGGACGGCACCATTATCCACTGCGCCCGGTTCGCCTCAGCGGAAAACCGGCCTGTGGTGGGCATCAATGCCGGACATCTGGGCTTTTTGGCGCAGATGGAGCGGGAACATATTCCCCGGTATCTGGAGCAGCTGCGTCAGCGGCGTTATCATGTGACGGTGCGTAACGCTTTGGCTGCCACATTGGATGGGGAGGAATGTCCGGAGCTGGATTTTGCTCTCAACGACATCGTGCTGAGCAAAACCCCCGAGGAGAATATCGCCTGCTTTGAAATGCGCTGCAATGGCCGGAAGATCGACGCCTACCGGGCAGACGGGGTCATTTTTTCCACTGCTACCGGCTCCACCGCCTATGCGCTTTCGGCGGGCGGACCTGTGCTGGACCCCCGGCTGAAGGCCACTGTCATGGTTCCTATCTGCCCCCATGCCATTTCCATCCGCCCCATGGTTTTCTCGGCTGAAAACCACATTACCATTTCGTCTCCGGATTCCTCTCTGGCCATTATCGCCGATGGCAGAGGAAGAGTCACGGTTCCGCCAGGCTGCGTCATTGATATCCAGCAGTCCCGATATGAAGCCCGCTTTGTGGATTTTCACGATCAGGAATTCTTTGAGATCCTGACAACCAAGATCAAGCAAAGAGGATAAGCAATCAGATTGTCGCTGTGCTGACAGGAAAGGATTGTATCAACATGAAAGCAAAACGTCAAAGCAAAATTCTGGACATTATCGCCGCCCACACTGTCACCACTCAGGAAGAGTTGCAGAACTATCTGGCGCAGGAGGGATTTTCCGCCACCCAAGCCACTATTTCCCGGGATATTCGGGAAATGCGGCTGATCAAGGCTCTGTCGCCCAATGGTACCTATTATTATACTGTTCCTCAGGAAAGAAAGCCTGAGACCTTCACCGTCAATGTCAATTCCGTTTTTATGGAGTCGGTCAAAACGGTGGACCACGCGGGTAATTTTGTAGTGGTCAAATGCTTTACCGGCATGGCCAACGCTGTCTGTGCTACCATCGACAACATCAGCTGGAATGGACTGGTGGGTACCATTGCCGGAGACGACACCATCTTCCTGCTGCTGCGCAGTGAGCATAATGCCGAGGAATTGGCGGCTTACCTTTCTCAGATCACAGGAAGATCATCCCAGTAATACGGGAAGCGGGAGGCGATGAGGGATGCTCTCACAGCTTTACATTGAAAATATCGCTATCATCCAGAAAGCCTCCATTGAGCTGAGGGAAGGGCTGAATGTCTTTACCGGTGAGACCGGAGCGGGAAAAACCATGCTCATCAGCGCCATCAACGCGGTTCTGGGCGGACGCACCTCACGGGAGATCATCCGCAGCGGGGAGCGGCGGGCATTGGTTTCCGCTCTGTTTACCGATCTGCCGGAAGAGGTCTGCTCCATGGTGGAAGAGCTGGGGTATGAGGCGGAGGACGGCCAGCTGATGATCTCCAGGGAACTGGATACAGAAGGACGGGGCAGCTGCCGTATCGGAGGACGTCCCGCCACCACCGGGCTGCTGCGGCAGCTGGCGGGACATCTTATTGATGTTCACGGCCAGCGGGACAGCCAGGAGCTTCTTTCGCCGGACCGTCACCTCAGCTTTATCGACAACTTCGGCGGCATCCGTCTGGAGGAATACCAGGAGATTTTCCGCCGTCTTGCCGGTGTGCGGGAGGAGCTGGAGCAATCCAGAATGGATGAAAGCTACCGCCTCCAGCGTCAGGATATGCTTCGGTATCAGGTGGACGAGATCACCGCCGCCCAACTGAGCGAGGAAGAAGAGGAGGAGCTTGTTTCCCAGCGGGAGATCATACGCAACGCCGAAAAGATCACCAGTGCCCTGGGGGCCATCTATGACCTTCTCAACGGCACCGAGGATCAGCAGGGGCTGCTGAGCTCCTTTGAGCTGTTGGGGGAGGAGCTGTCCACCGCTTCCCGTTATCTGCGGCAGCTGTCGGAGTATGATGACCGTATCACCGAGACCGGTTATGATCTGCAGGAGCTGTCTTCCACCGTTCGGGACTGCCTGGACCAGTATCAATTTGATCCCCGGCAGCTGGATGATATTGAAAACCGGGTGGATCACATCCAAAAGCTGAAAAAGAAATACGGGGGCGAGATCCCGGATATTTTGGCCTATCTGGAGCGCATCAGCGATGAGCTGGAGCAGCTGGACCATTCCGACGAACGCATTGCTTCTTTGGAGGAGCAGCAGCGGCAGTTGGAGCAGCAGGCAGAAAAGATGGCCGGGGAACTGACCCAGCGGCGGAAAAAGGCGGCTGCGGAACTGATCCGTCTCATCCAGCAGGAACTGACCTACCTGGATATGCCTCATGTCCGGTTAGCGCTGTCCTGTCAAAAAAAGGATCTGGCCCTCAACGGCGCCGATGTGATGGAGCTGCTGATTTCTGCCAACCCTGGGGAAGAGCCCAAGCCTCTTTCCAAGATCGCTTCCGGTGGTGAGCTGTCCCGGGTGATGCTGGCGGTGAAGAACGTGCTGGCGGATCGGGATGATATTGGTACCATGATCTTTGACGAGATCGATACCGGCGTCAGTGGCCGGGCGGCTCAGAAAATCGGCCGCAAGCTCCGGGAGGTGGCCCGTCACCGTCAAGTACTCTGCGTGACCCATCTGGCTCCGGTGGCCGCCTACGGTACCCATCACCTGAAGATCTGTAAAGAGATCCAGGGGGACCGGACCTATACCAAAGTGCGTTCCTTGTCGCCGGAGGAGCGGGTGGAGGAGCTGGCCAGAATCACTGTAGGGGAGAACATCACCCCCAAGGCTCTGGAAAGCGCCCGGGAGATGCTGACACTGGCTGAAAAGGAGTTTGCCGGAGCCGATGGTGTTTGAACCGTTGTTTTCGGACTTTGCCAAGGGCCCCAATTTCAAAGCGGGCTTGACTTTTGGAAATAAATCATCTATAATCCACTTAATTGCTGTGAAAAGAATCAGTACTGCGGATAAACCGGCCTTCAGAGAGCTTTTGGATGGTGGAAAAAAGCGACCGTCTCCGCGGGAAATACCTCTTGGAGCTGCGGCCTGAACGGAATAAAGTAGGGCTTGCCGGGTGTGACCGTTATATCACGGGAGTTTCAGTTGGAACTTCCAAAGGGCAGGTACGGTGACGTCCTGCTGAACTGAGGTGGTACCGCGAATTGTTTCGCCCTCTGCACAAGCTTGTGCGGGGGGCTTTTTGTTTTTCCTCAGGCCTTTTGCACAAACCACATCAAAACAAAAGGAGATCAACAAAAAATGAGCAAGGTTTTTGAAGAACTGGAACGCCGGGGCCTCATTGCCCAGATGACCCATCCCGAGAAGATCCGGGAGAAGCTGGATAACGAAAAGACCACCTTCTATATCGGCTTTGACGCCACTGCGGACAGCCTCCATGTGGGACATTTCCTTCAGCTGATGGTGATCAACCACATGATCCGGGCGGGTCATACCCCTATCCTGCTGCTGGGCACCGGCACCACCATGGTGGGCGACCCCACCGGTAAAACCGATATGCGCAAGATGCTGTCGGTGGAGGAGATCAATTATAACGCCGACCGCTTCCTGGAGCAGATGGGACGGCTGGTGCCTCTGGACAAGTGCATTGTGGAGCGCAATGGCGACTGGCTGATGAAGCTCAACTATATCGAGCTGCTGCGGGATATCGGCGTTCATTTCTCCGTTAACCGGATGCTGACAGCGGAGTGCTTCAAGTCCCGTCTGGAGCGTGGTCTGTCCTTCATCGAGTTTAACTATATGATCATGCAGAGCTACGACTTCCTCAAGCTGTATCAGACCCACAACTGCACCATGGAGCTGGGCGGAGATGACCAGTGGTCCAATATCATTGGCGGTGTGGAGCTGGTGCGCCGTGTGGAAGGGGAGGAAGTGTGCGGCATGACCTTCACCCTGCTGACCACCAAGGAAGGCAAGAAGATGGGCAAGACCGAAAGCGGCGCCGTCTGGCTGGATCCCAAGAAGTACTCTCCCTACGACTTCTTCCAGTACTGGAGAAACGTAGGGGATGATGATGTCATCAACTGCCTGAAGCTGATCACCTTTGTTCCCATTGAGGAGATCGAGGAGATGGAGAAGTGGCAGGGCAGCGATCTGAACAAGGCCAAGGAGCGTCTGGCCTATGAGGTGACCAAGTTTGTCCATGGCCAGGAGGAAGCGGACAAAGCGCTGGCAGCGGCAAAAGCGCTGTTTGTTTCCGGCGGCCATGATGAAAATATGCCCACCACTGTCCTGGCGGAAGCGGACTTTACCGACGGCGCTATTGGCCTGACCGATCTGCTGGTAAAAACCGGCCTTGCGCCCTCCAAGGCAGAGGCCCGGCGGCTGATCCAGCAGGGCGGTATTTCGGTGGACGACCAGAAGGTGACCGACCCCGCCGCCAAGGTGGAACGGGAAAACATCTCCGGGCATATGATTATTAAGAAGGGCAAAAAGGTTTACCACAAGGTTACTCTGGCCTGATGCCCTGACGAAAGGAGCTGTTGACCATCGAGCGTATGTTTTTTGCCCTGGGGCTGTCCATGGCATCCGGATTGGCTACCTTGCTGGGGGCGGTAGTGATTTTTGCCGCCAGCAAAAAAAGCGAGCGGTTGGTGACGGTCTCTTTGGGATTTGCCGCAGGGGTGATGCTCAGCGTTTCCTTTGCGGATCTGATGCCCAACGCGGATGAACTGCTCCGCGGCGTGGCGGGGGAGAAGATGGGTACAGTTTTATCCATACTCTTTCTCATTGCGGGCGTATTGATGGCGGCGGCTCTGGACCACTTTGTTCCCCACGAGGCATATGACGATGCCACCGGGGAAAAGCCCCACAAGGATTTGTTCCGGGTAGGCTTTGTGTCCATGCTGGCCATTGGTCTGCATAATTTTCCCGAGGGAATCGCCACCTTTATGGCGGGGTATGATGACGCTGCTCTTGGCGCGTCCATTGCTCTGGCCATCGCTTGCCACAATGTTCCGGAAGGGATCTCTGTGGCAATGCCGGTGTATTTTGCTACCGGCAGCCGCTGGAAGGCTGTGCAGTATACCTTCCTTTCCGGTATTTCGGAACCGATTGGTGCGCTGCTGGCGTTTCTGGTGCTGCGCCCCTTTATCACCGATCTGCTGCTGGGGGCGATTTTCGCCCTGGTATCCGGTATCATGCTCCATATTTGTCTGGAGGAGCTGATCCCCAGCTCCAGACAGTACGGCCATGACCGGGACGCCCTCATCGCCACCTTTACCGGTATCTGCCTGATGCCCCTGACCCATTTGCTTTAAAATAAAAAACTCCCCTCTGCGGCGATATCAAACCGTTCCAGAGGGGAGTTTTTTCTGTACAGCAGAAACCATCAGCTCTGCCGGTAAAGGTCTTACACAAAAGGCTTTCGCCAACTATGGGGTAAAGCAGGCCGCCAACAATAATATCAGCGGTCAGAAGCTCCCGAAAAAACAGCTGTTATCCGTCTGTGTCCTGGGACAGGGAACATCAAGTGGGTTCTGGGAGGTATGTGGGGGACAAGAGCTGCTCAGACTATCCCGCTGTCGGTTACGCCTCATCGTAGGGGAGAAAGGATCAGCCCTTTTGCTTGATTACGCCCCGGCGGTAGGCGTCCAGCAGGTTTTCCAGTTCCACAATTTTGGCGGAAATGATGCGTCCCTCATCGGTGTCCCGGATCTTGACCCTTTGTGGGAATACCTCAATGGAGATATTCTTGGAGTGCATATCCTGATTTTCCTGGATGATGGCATCCAGGGAGGTAAAGGGCTGATGCTCCGAGAGCACCAGTTCATGGGAATTGGATACCAAGGTATATCCCGCGATGCCGGTTACCGGCTGGTACGCCTTGGAGATGCCCCCGTCAATGATCAGCAGCTTGCCGCCCGCTTTCACCGGCGATTCTCCCTTTTTGATCTTCACCGGTACATGACCGTTGACAATATGAGCCCGCTTGGCGGTGATGCCGAACTCCCGCAGGATCATCTCGGCGGTGGCTCTGGTGTTGATATAGCTGTAATACCAGTCCTTGTGCTCCTCCCAGCAGCTCTGATCGTCGATGAAGCAGCGCTCAAAGGTGGTCATTTTGTCCTTGCCGTTGAGGGGAGACATGGGGCCGCACCACAAAAACCACATAAAATCCTGGCCCTCCCGCTGGTCCTGTCCGGTGCTGTAAATGCCCCTGCGGCAGATGCGGTCACAGTAGTCCAGCAGCGATTGACCGCTGTATTCTACGCCATCTACAATAAATCCGGCGAATCCGCCATCCTCTGAAAGGGGGATGCAGCCGTGATACATCAGATTATCATTGTAAATTTTATACATTCCGCCCTTTTTGAACAGGAACCGGGTGTGTTGCTGGAGCTTTTCACTGTGAAGGAAGGACAAGCGCAGTCCCTCCATCAGTTCAGATTCCTCCGGCGGCAGCTGATAAGGATTGGCCGGGTCCACGGTGGGCATGGAAAGGTCGTTCATGGGCAGTTCTTTTCCATCAATAACTACCGTGCCCTTTTCCCAGTTGATTTTGTCCAGCAGCAGGCGGGACTCCATCTGATACTCCGGATGGCGCATGATCACCTGGCCCTCCAGCTTGAACTGGATGATGGAAATGGCTTTGTTGATTTTGGCGGCCATTTCCTGATCGTGGCTGCTCAAAGCGTTTTCCACCTCTTTTGGACGGAAGGAGACACAGGGATCGTTGCGGTATTGTTCCATAGCGAATACCGCCAGTGGCCGGACATTGATGCCGTAGCCGTCCTCCAGGGTGTCGAAATTGCCGTACCGAATACAGTTGCGGATCACATTGGCGATGCAGGCCAGCTGCCCGCAGGCGGCACCCATCCACAGGATATCGTGATTGCCCCACTGGAAATCCACATTATGATGCTTGCACAGGTCGTCCATGATAAAATGAGCCCCTGGCCCCCGGTCAAAGATATCCCCGATGATATGGAGCTTGTCGATGACCATCCGCTGTACCAGCTGGGAAATTTTGATGATAAATTCATCCGCCCGGTCAATATCAATGATGGTCTCCAGAATATTGGCGAAATACTCCTGCTTATTGGTCTCAAAATTATCTGTGTACATCAGCTCATCGATGATATACTGAAAATCCACCGGCAAAGCCTTACGTACCTTGGAACGGGTGTATTTGGAGGTAGCCACCCGGCACACCATGATCAGCCGCTCCAGGATAGTGCGGTACCACTCTCTGGTATTGAGGCCCTGGGCACAGATGGAGGCCAATTTTTTCTCCGGATAATAAATGATGGTGGCCAGCAGCTTTTTTTCCTCATCCGGTACAGTATCTCCGAAGCATTCGTCAATCTTCCGCTTGATGGAACCGGAGGCGTTTTTCAGAATATGGGTGAAAACCTCGTATTCTCCATGAATATCACTGATAAAGTGCTCGGTGCCCTTGGGCAGATTGAGAATGGCACGGAGATTGATGATCTCTGTGGAAGCGGTTTGAATGGTGGGATAGCTTTGAGCCAGAAGCTCCAAATACTTTAACGTCAGATCCTGAGGCTGCAGGTAGCGCTCCATATGGTTGTTCCTTTCTGTCCAATAATCTTTTCCCTCAAAATGGAAGGCAATAGGCTGAACTATCCCCCCTGGGGAATAAAAACCGCGCCGGCCCTGCTGTACAAAGGGAGCGGCGCGGGAAAAATCAAGCCTTTACCTGAAAGGCCCGTTCCAGTACCTGTGTCGCCCGCAGCTGATTGGCGGGGGAGACAATGAAAGAAATATCAATTTCAGAGGTGGTGATCATGATAATATCAATGCCCTGCTCCAGCAGCGACTGGATCGCCCGAGAGGCCACACCGGTCATCTCTCGCATCTCCTCACCATAAAGCTGCAGCTTGCAGTTGCCGGTGGAGACCATGATCTTGATCTGGCGGTACTGGTCCCGGATCCGGCTGATAACGGTAAGCACCTTGACTACCTGATGGGAATCAGTTGTAAAGGAAACATCCATTTCGGACCCCTGAGGCGCTGTTTGGGAAATCATATCAATGATGATACCTTCCTGGGAAAATTCCGAAAAGATCTTTCCGATCAGCTGGCTTTCACTGGTTTCATGACGCAAGGTAATGAGGGCCACGTCTTCGGTGACGGAAATTCTGGATACACCGTTCATATTTCATCCTCCTCAAGCTTGTTCCACAAGGTCGGCCATGGTGTACAGTCCCGGCTTTTTGCCCTGAAGGAACCGGGCCGCGTTGATCGCCCCCTGGGCAAAAATTTTCTTGGAATAGGCGGTGTGGGTGATGGTGATCACTTCATCCTCCCCGGCAAAAATCATCTCGTGCTCTCCCACAAGGGTACCGCCCCGGACGCTGTGGATGCCAATTTCGTGGGGGTCCCGCTTGGCCCGGACACTGTGACGGTCATAAACATATCTGGGCTGGTAGGGAAGGGCTTCCGCCACCGCGTCCGCCAGCATCAGAGCGGTCCCGCTGGGGGCGTCCACCTTCATATGATGATGCTTCTCCACCAGTTCCACATCATATTGGCCCCCCAGCACCTTGGCCGCCTTGACGCACAGCTCCCGCATCAGGCTTACGCCCAGGGACATATTGGCCGAAAAGAATACCGGCACCTCCAGGGAAGCCTTGTGAATGCGGTCAATCTGCTGCTGGGTGAAGCCGGTGGTGGCGATGACTGCCGGGACCTTGTTTGTTCCCACAAAGCGCAGCAGCCCGTCCAGATTGTCCGGATGGGAAAAATCAATCACCCCATCGCAGGAGCCGTTCCAGTCCTCCCACCGGTGAAAAACAGGGAAGGACTGGGACGATTCCTCCCGGGGATCAAATCCGGCGGCCAGCTGGCAGTCGGTCTGCTCTTGTATCATCTGGGTCAGAACCTTTCCCATGGTTCCGCCGCATCCGGAAACGATCAACTTCATCTTTTTTGAACCATCCTTCCAGGGTAAATCAGCCTAACAGTCCGGCGTCTTTCAGCGCTGCCGCCAGCTTTTCCCGATTTTTTTCTTCCATAGGCGTCAGAGGCAGACGGCATGGACCGCAATGGAATCCCATCAGATTCAGCGCTTCCTTGACAGGGATGGGGTTGACCTCGGAAAAGAGCGCTTCAATAAGAGGGATGTATTTCAGCTGCAACGCGGTGGCTTTGGCGGTCTCTCCCGCCAGATAGGCTGCCACCATTTCATGGGTCTCTCTGGGAGCCACATTGGCCAGCACCGAAATGACACCCTTTCCTCCCAGAGAAAGGATGGGCAGTACCTGGTCGTCATTGCCGGAATAGAGGGTCAGCGCGTCGCCGCAAAGTCTGGCAGTGCGGGCCGCCGCCGAAAGATCCCCGCTGGCCTCCTTGGCCGCTACGATACGGGGATGCCGGCTCAGCTCCAGATAGGTCTCCGGCTTGATGTTGACGCCGGTACGGCTGGGCACATTGTACAGGATGATGGGAAGGGTGGTGGCGTCGGCAATGGCGGTAAAGTGGGCCACCAGCCCTTTCTGGGTGGCTTTGTTGTAATAGGGGGTCACCTGGAGCAGGGCGTCCGCTCCTGCGGCCTCCGCCTCCTTGCTCACCCAGATGGCATAAGCGGTATCATTGCTGCCCGCCCCTGCGATCACCGGTACCCGGCCGGCCACCCGCTTGACAGCATAGGCGATGCACTCCACATGCTCCTCATCGGTCATGGTGGAGGATTCACCGGTTGTGCCGCAGATGATCAGGGCGTCGGTACCGTTGTCCAGCTGGAAATCAATGAGCCTGCCCAACTCCTCATAGTCAATGGAGCGGTCCTCCCGCATGGGGGTGACGATGGCGACACCGGAACCGGTAAAAATGGTTTCTTTCATAGCTTTGGGCCTCCTGACTTGATGAATGGGTGGGTTAGTCCAGATATCCCTTGGCCGCCAGCAGCTCCGCCATCAGGATCGCTCCGCCGGCCGCGCCCCGGACGGTATTGTGGGACAGGCAGACAAACTTGTAATCATACTGGGTATCGGGACGCAGCCGCCCCACAGAAATGGCCATGCCGCCCTCCAGATCCCGGTCCAGGCGGGTTTGAGGCCGGTCGTTCTCGGTGAAATAATGGAGGAACTGTTTGGGAGCCGAGGGCAGGCCCAGGCGCTGAGGCTCTCCCTGGAAGCGGGCCCAGCGGTCCAAAATCTCTTCCACAGAGACCTTGTTTTTCAAAGAGAAAAATACCGCTGCCAGATGTCCGTCGGAAACAGGTACCCGGATGCACTGGGTAGTGATGGGGGGCTCTTTGGCGGGATGGATGCCGTCCGCCTCCACGGTGCCCCAGATCTTCAGCGGCTCCTGCTCACTTTTTTCCTCCTCACCGCCGATGTAGGGGATCACATTGTCCATCATCTCCGGCCAGGTATCGAAGGTTTTGCCGGCGCCGGAAATGGCCTGATAGGTGCAGGCCAGAGCCTTGGTCACCCCCAGATCCAGCAGGGGATGGAGAGCGGGAACATAGCTTTGGAGAGAGCAGTTGGATTTGACGGCGATAAAGCCCCGCTTGGTGCCCAGACGCTTGCGCTGCACGGGGACGATCTCAGCGTGGTGGGGGTTCAGCTCCGGAATGATCATGGGGACATCAGGGGTGCCCCGATGAGCGGAATTGTTGGACATCACAGGGCACTCCAGGCGGGCATACCGCTCCTCCAGAGCCCGGATCTCATCCTTCTTCATATTCACCGCGCAGAATACAAAATCCACCTGAGCGGCGATGGCATCCGCGTCCTTTTCCGCGTCCAGAACGATGGTTTTGGCAAGTCTCTGGGGAATGGGGGCTTTCATGGCCCAGCGTGAACCCACCGCCTCCTCATAGGTTTTTCCGGCGGACCGCCCGGAAGCGGCCAGAACGGTAACCGTAAACCAGGGATGTCCCTCCAGCAGTGTCAGAAAGCGCTGTCCCACCATTCCCGTGGCGCCAATGACGCCCACCTGATAATTTTTCATTGCTGTTCTCTCCTTCGATCCGTCCAAAGACGTCAAAATATTGGTGATAGAAAAAAAACCGGTTGAAAACCGGCACTGAACACAATATAATAGAAGCGTTGACCATGAGACACCCCATGCCCAAGTCTCCCTGATAGCGCTTCGCCGGGATCTCCGGCGACAGTCGAATCCTTGTTCAGCAGTCCGACCAGAGAAGCGGATGCCGTTCCGTCCTCTTCGGCGGCGTTGCCTTTCTTTCCATTCGACCGGGCGGTCATAGCAAAAGGAAATACTCATCAAAGCCGCGCCTCTATCACTTCCTTAATATTATCATTATGCGGCGGGTCTGTCAATGTTTCCAGGAAAAGCCGAAAGCGGGAAAAAAGGGAAGAACAGGACTTTTTGAGCGGGATGACCGGGAGTGGAAAACACTGTTTTTCACTGAAGGTGTGGGGAAGAAAGGGCTCTATTATTTCAGGTCCCCCGGGGGACGCAAACAGGAGAATGACAACATCATGCAGAAATCGGATTTTTACTTTGACCTGCCGCAGGAGCTGATTGCCCAGACACCGCTGGAACAGCGGGACAGCTCCCGGTTGATGTGTCTGGACAAGAATACAGGGGCGGTGGAGCACCGGCATTTTCATGACCTGGTGGAGCTGCTCCAGCCGGGGGATGTGCTGGTGCTCAATGATTCCCGGGTACTGCCTTCCCGGCTGCTGGGACACAAGGAGGGCACCGGCGGCGCTATGGAGTTTCTGCTGCTGGAGCAGAAGGGGACCGACCTGTGGGAGATCCTGGTGCGCCCCGGTAAAAAGGCCAAGCCGGGAGCCCGGTTCGTTTTTGGGGACGGGCTGCTGACCGGGGAGATCGTGGAAGTGCTGGAGGACGGCAATCGCCTGGCCCGCTTTGAGTATGAGGGCGGCACCTTCTTTGACGTTTTGGAGAAGATCGGTCAAATGCCCCTGCCTCCCTATATCACCGCCAAGCTGGAGAACAAGGAGCGGTATCAGACGGTCTATTCCAGGGAAATGGGCAGTGCGGCGGCACCTACCGCGGGGCTTCATTTTACGCCGGAACTGTTGGAGGAGCTGAAAAACAAGGGCGTGGAGATCCGGTATGTGACTCTCCATGTGGGATTGGGTACCTTCCGACCTGTAAAGGTGGATGACATTACACAGCATCATATGCATTCTGAGCACTATTTTGTGCCGGAAGAGACCGCCCGTGCCGTTACCGCCGCCAAGGAAGAGGGGAGAAGGGTCATCGCCGTGGGCACCACTTCCTGCCGCACGCTGGAATCCGCCTTCAAGGATGGACGGCTGGATCCCTGCTCCGGGTATACGGATATCTTTATCTATCCCGGCTACCAGTTCAAATGCCTGGATGGGCTGATTACCAATTTCCATCTGCCGGAGAGCACCCTGATTATGCTGGTCAGCGCCCTGGCCGGCTACGAGCACACCATGGCCGCCTATGAGACGGCGATCAAGGAGCGTTACCGCTTCTTCAGTTTCGGAGACGCCATGTTTATCCATGACTGAAGCTTTTCAAAAATAACCTTTCTCAAACAAAACAAGAGGAGCGAATGTATCACCGTGTATCAGTTGATCAAAAAGGAAGGCGCCGCCCGCCGGGGTGTTTTTACCACCGTCCACGGAACGGTCCAGACTCCGGCCTTTATGAATGTGGGAACCTCCGCAGCCATCAAGGGGGGTATTTCCTCCCATGACCTGCGGGATCTGAAATGCCAGGTGGAGCTGTGCAACACCTATCATCTCCATGTTCGTCCCGGAGACGATGTGATCCGCAAACTGGGAGGACTGCACAAGTTTATGGGCTGGGATGGCCCCATCCTTACCGACAGCGGCGGCTTTCAGGTATTCTCCCTGGCCAAGCTGCGGCGTATCGAGGAGCTGGGGGTCACCTTCAACTCCCATGTGGACGGCAAACGGATCTTTATGGGGCCGGAGGAAAGTATGCGGATCCAGTCCAATCTGGGTTCCACCATTGCCATGGCCTTTGATGAATGTATTGAAAACCCGTCGCCCCGGCCTTATGTGGAGCAGTCGGTAGCCCGCACCACCCGCTGGCTGCGCCGGTGCAAAACGGAGATGGACCGTCTCAACAGCCTGCCGGATACGGTCAATCCCCACCAGATGCTCTTCGGCATCAATCAGGGGGGAACCTATGAGGACATCCGCATCGCCCATATGAAGGAGATCGCCCAGCTGGATCTCAATGGATACGCCATCGGCGGTCTGGCAGTGGGAGAGCCGGCAGAGGTGATGTATCAGATCATTGAGGCGGTGGAACCCTATATGCCGTCGAACAAACCCCGCTATCTGATGGGAGTGGGAACGCCGGTCAATATCATTGAGGGGGTTGCCCGGGGTGTGGATCTGTTCGACTGTGTCATGCCCAGCCGCAACGCCCGCCACGGCCATCTGTTCACCTGGAAGGGGATCATCAACATCCAGAATGCCAAATACCAGTTGGACGACAGCCCCATTGACAGCGAGTGCGATTGTCCTGTCTGCCGGAAGTATTCCAGAGCCTATCTGCGGCATCTGGTGCGGGCAAACGAGATGCTGGGAATGCGTTTGGCAGTGATGCACAACCTCTATTTCTACAATACCCTGATGGAAGTTATCCGCAAACATCTGGACGAAGATACTTTCCTTCGCTTCCGGGAGGAAATGGTTCCCATTCTTGGACGGCGGATCTGATTGCGGCACAACTTTTGTTTTTTTACTGGCTCAGGCTATTGAAACCGTAAGTGTTTCTGTGTATAATGATGAAAGTACATTTTGGAGGTAGTTAAAAATGAATTTATCTTTCCTGACCGCGGCACAGGCCGGCGGCACCATGAGCATGATCAGCACCTTCGGCAGTCTGGCTCTCATTATCCTGATCTTCTATTTCTTTATGCTCAGACCTCAGCAGAAGCGGGATAAGGAAGCCCAGAATATGCGCTCCAGCCTGGAGGTCGGAGATGACATCATCACCATCGGTGGTATCGTGGGCACTGTTGTCAGCCTGAAGGAAGACACTCTGGTCATCGAGACCAGCGGCGACCGCAACAAGATCCGCATTACCCGCTGGGCGGTACAGCAGAATGTCACCCCCAAGGAAACCAGCGACGACAAGAACAAGAAATAATTGGCCCGCTTCGCAGCGCATAACAAAACGCCCTGCTGAATAAAATGAATCGTATCAAGTATGAAGGGGGCGCTTTCCTTGAAAAAACCGTCCACGGCCCCGGAGGCCAGACAGTTTTCCCGCCTGTACCGTACCGTAGGGCTGTCCAGTCTGTTGGGGGTGGGCATTACCGCGGTGCTGCTGCTGTTGTTCGCTTTGGCGATGTCCTCGGTGGACCTTCCCCATGGGGCGGTCTTTCCGCTGGCGGCAGCGGCTGGCGTTGCGGGATGTGCCGGAGCAGGTTTTATCAGCGGTTATGTCGTCCGTAAAGGGGGGCTCTTGCTGGGGCTTGCCTGTGGTGGACTGATTTTTCTGCTGACCCTTTTCTGCGAGCTGACCTTCTGCGGCGGGGAAGTGGGCACACAGGCGCTGTATA
Source organism: Angelakisella massiliensis (assembly GCF_900104675.1). Classification (GTDB taxonomy): domain Bacteria; phylum Bacillota; class Clostridia; order Oscillospirales; family Ruminococcaceae; genus Angelakisella; species Angelakisella massiliensis. The sequence continues at coordinate 2,227,061 of NZ_LT629945.1, forward strand.
AACTGGCGATCTGCTGTTTCAGCGGTATGACAGGCGGCGTGTTTGGCGTTAACTGTAAAAGAAAAGTGCGCTGAATGATTGAAAAGTTCTGTCACATATGGTATAATCACAATAACATCGATCTCAAGCAAAGGAGCGTTCATCCATGAAACACGTTAAAACTATCAATCACGCGAACCTCAAGGCTACTGCTGCCAAGGGCGGCTGCGGCGAGTGCCAGGCTTCCTGCCAGTCCGCTTGCAAGACTTCCTGCACTGTCGCCAACCAGAAGTGCGAGAACGGTAAATAAAACCGGAACAATTCCAAAAATGGGGGACAGTTACTGTCCCTTATTTTTTTGGCAGTTCCCAAAAGTTGATGCAAAGGTGATAAAGAGAAATGATCCACGCTTACAAGCTAAACGGCTACAACATTATTCTGGATGTTCACAGCGGCGGCGTCCATGTGGTGGACGATTTGTTCTATGATCTGACCACCTCGCTCACCCCGCCTTTGGGGGAGAGCTGTCCTCAGGACGTGCTGGACAAGCTGAAAGCAACCTATCTTGAGGAGGAGCTGAAGGAGGCTTATGAGGAGATCCTCACCCTCTACAAGGAGGGAAGCCTGTTCAGCGAGGACGACTATGACAAGTTCCAGAACCTGATGACCCTTTCCCCGGTGAAGGCCATGTGCCTGCATATCTCCCATGACTGCAATCTCCGGTGTGATTACTGCTTTGCAGGCACCGGCGATTACGGCAATGGCCGGAAGAATATGCCCCTGGAAGTGGGTAAAAAGGCCATTGATTACCTCATTGCCAAGTCGGAAAACCGCCGCAATCTGGAGGTGGATTTCTTCGGGGGCGAGCCGCTGCTGAACTTTGATGTGGTCAAGGAAGTGGTCCTCTACGCCAGAAGCCTGGAGGAGAAATACAACAAGAAATTCCGCTTCACCATCACCACCAATGGTCTTCTGCTGACCGATGACAAGATTGATTTTATCAATGAGCAGATGTACAATGTGGTCCTTTCCATTGACGGCCGCAAGGAGGTCAATGACCGGGTGCGCCATCGGGTGGATCACAGCGGCTGCTACGAGGCTATCATGCCCAAGTTCAAAAAGCTGGTGGACAAACGGGGAGACGGTCAGTATTATGTGCGGGGCACCTTCACCAAATATAACCTGGATTTTGCCGAGGATGTGCTTCACCTGAACCGCTGCGGTTTCGACCAGATCTCGGTGGAGCCGGTGGTTTCCGACCCCAAGTATCCTTATGCCATTACCGAGGCGGATCTGCCGGTCATCGACGCCGAGTACGAGCGTTTGGCCAAGATCCTGATCCAGCGGCGCAAGGAGGGGACCGGCTTCAATTTCTTCCATTTCATGCTGGATCTGGATCAGGGACCCTGTGCCATCAAACGTCTGCGCGGCTGCGGAGCCGGTAACGAGTATGTGGCTATCACTCCCGATGGTGATGTTTATCCCTGCCATCAGTTTGTGGGTCATCCGGAATGGAAGATGGGGGATGTCTTTACCCAGTCCATTGATCTGGAGATGAAGAAAAAGTTTGCTGCCTCCACCGTTTATGGCAAGGAGGACTGCCGCAACTGCTGGGCCAAGTTCTATTGCAGCGGCGGCTGCAACGCCAACAGTCAGACCTACTGCGGCAGCATCCTCAAGCCCTACCACCTCTCCTGTGAACTGGAAAAGAAACGGGTGGAATGCGCCATCATGATCAAGGCGGCCCTGGCCGACGGCACTCCTGTTTCTGCGCAGAAGGACTGCGGCAGCTGCGGTGAAGAAGGCTGCGGCGTCTGTGGGGAATAATGGTGAACATCCATGATCCTGTCTGACAAAACGATTCTGGCCCTGATGTCCGCCGGTCAGCTGGGGATCGAGCCGGTCACGCCGGAGCAGATCCAGCCCGCCAGTGTGGATATCCGCCTGGGCAACACCTTTTCTTATTTTTCCTCTGATAACCCGGACGTACCTCTTTCCATGAGCAGCCAGCCTACATATACCACTGTCACCTGTGACCGGTTTGTGGTTGCCCCCAAACAGTTTGTGCTGGCCACCACCATGGAGTACTTCCGTCTGCCGGACAATCTCACCGCTTTTGTGGAAGGCCGCAGCTCCATCGGGCGGCTGGGCCTGTTTATCCAGAATGCAGGATGGGTAGACCCTGGTTTTGAAGGGGAAATTACCCTGGAACTGTTTAACGCCAGTGACCGGGCCATTGAGCTGGAGGCTGGACGGAGGGTGGGGCAGTTGGTTTTCGCCCAACTGGACCGGGATGCCCTCAATCCCTACCGGGGAAAATATCAAGGGCAGAAAGGCGCTACCGGCAGCCGGATCTACCTGGATGCTGAAACTGGTAGCCTATAATATCTGGCGGGTCAGCTGTGAGTGAAGAAAATTTTCTCCTCTGATCAACCCTTCCGGAAAGTCCATCCTGCCGCTTTCCTAAAAAAGCTTGTACTAAACAGAATAGCCCCCGCATAGGATTGCATGAGAGAAGATCCTGTGCGGGGGCTTTTTCCATGTGTAAAAGGGGAGGAAGAACAGATGGTACGGATGGTAGCGACAATCACTCCAAAGGGAGGCAGGCAGTCCTGGCTGCGCTATGCCCGGGCACGGAAAAGTACCCTCCAGTTCTTTTTTCTGCTGTGCTGTGGGCTGGCCTGGGGCAGCTTTTATGCCCTGGGAGAGGGGGATGGAAGCCAGCTGCTGCGGGCTATCATGCTTAAAGAACTGGTTTTGCAGCAACAGCGCAGCTTCCGGGAGCTGGTCATCAGCGGGGCAGTGGGAATGCTGGGGATGCTCCTTTATCTTTACCTTTGCCTTTATTGCAGTAAGGGAAACTGGCTGGTCCTGCTGATCCCTTTTATATTTGGTCTGGCTACCGGCAGCCAGATGGCGGTGCTGCTGACAGAATATGGGCTGTCCGTTTGGGCCTATTTGATCAGCTGTGTTTTTATTCCCCGGCTGCTGATAGTGCTGTTGTTGCTGTCAGCCTGCAACAAATGTATCCGAAGCTGCGTTCAGCAGTCAACAGCATCCCGGACCTCTTTCAGAAAAGAGGAGAGGGGAGAGGAAATTTCAGTCCGTCTGTACTTTGTGCTTTTTTTGCTGGCGCTGCTCTTCCAGAGCTTCCTGCTGTACATCTTCCGGGGATTGCTGTGGCTCCAGTGAAAGCTGGAGGGGCTGGGGAGACTGATGGAAAGAGGCCAGGGGAGAGGCATCCGCCGCTTTTTCGATCTGACTGCCTGCCAGATGGGTATAGATTTCCGTTGTGCCCAGGTTGACATGCCCCAGCACATCCTTCAGTACCCGGATATCCACATGACCATGCTGATACATCAGTGTGGCGGCGGTGTGACGGAGCTTATGGGGGCTGATGCCTCGTCCGCTTAATCCGGCAGCCTGGAGATGTCCCTCCAGAATCTGCTCCACCCGGCGGGGGGAGAGGGGACGGCCCTGCTGGGAAAGAAAGTAGAAATCCTTGTATTTTGTCACGGAGGGCTCGCTGCGCACCTTGTCGTAGGCTGCCTTGGCTTCCAGGCAGGACTGATTAAGAAAAACAATCCGCTCTTTGTTTCCTTTTCCCAGCAGCCGCAGACCGTTGTCTCCCTGAAAGCTGGTGGTTTTGATCCCAACCAGTTCAGACAGACGCATCCCACAGTTGAGGAGAAAAACGATCATACAGTAATCACGCTGCCGCTGCTTGCCGCCGATGGCTTCCAATAACTGTATACTTTCCTCCAGGGTGAGATATTTGGGCATGGCCTTTTTCTTGGCAGGGGTCTCCAGGTGCTCCATGGGGTTGGTGGGAAGTTTTGTGGTCTTGGTTTGAAGATAGGTGTAAAACGCCCGAATGCTGGATACCTTCCGGCAGCGGGTGGCGGCGTTGTTTTCATTTTCCCGCAGGGCAAAGTTGAGAAAGCCGTAGGCGTCGGAGATGGTGGCCTGAAGGATCATTGTTTCCGGAATATCAGAGATGGTGACATCGGACAGATTTTTTTCCTCCATAGGCAGCCCGGTTTTGGAGGCTTTGAGATAGCGCAGGAAAAAACGCAGATCTATGTAGTATCCGTCTACTGTCCGGGGGGAGCGCCCCTTGATGGTGAGCATATAGGACAAAAATTCCCGCAGCAGCTGCGGCGCTTCATATTGATTTACATTAGTCATATTCGTTTCCTCAAATCAGTTATTGTTTGCGGTCTTTTTAATGCCTGGGTCTCCATCGAAGCTTCCGGGAGAACGAATCAGAGGTATCTGAAGGGCATAGGTATTTTTTTATGAATATAATTTCGCTAAATACAAATTTAGCGAAATTTAGGGGAGCGTAAATTTGAGTTCTTCAGGAAAACCCATCATTCCAACTTTTCTGGAGCTGTTCATCTGTCTGACTCGACCTTTCTCTATGTAACGATTTTTTCTCTATAAAACGCCTTGCTTGTTTATCTTCATAGCTTTGTCAATCCACTGTTGCCAGCGGAATAATTCCGCCAACGTCCAGCAATTTTCCTTTCCTTAGAAACACCGGCTCTACCTGATATCGTTCCAGAAAACGTACTACAGCCATTCCGCTGTGATAATACTCCAGGCTTCCGGTAAAAGCCATTCTTCTGGGATGGATCAGTCCACAGCAGCCACCAATGAATCCTGTATCATAGCCAGGCAGCAGGATGTCTCCAGGCGGCAGCTTTAATACATCCAAACCGGCGGCTGTCAGCAAACCATATAAAGTGGGATCGCTGGTGATGGCGCTATTGGAACTTACCAGACAGACTGAACATCGGGCGTATCCCTGGCGGCTGTGGAGGAAATGCCAGCGGTTTTCCAGGATGATATTCTTTAATGTATGGGACATGGCTTTTTGATGTCCGAAAACCATTTTTTCCACAACTAAAAAATTTAGCGAAATATCCTGGGGGTAACGATCCCCCAGAGGCAGATCGTTTATCACAACCTCATAGCCCTTTTGACGCAGTTGTTTTGATGGTTCCGCAGCCTCCTCAGCCGCCAGGACGCGATTTCCACCCAGCGGCATCAGCTGAAGATCCGCATGTGAAGCAACCGGCGCCGGAAGGACCGACAAGGGTGGAACAGTTAGTACCTCTATCCCCTCCCCTGCCAGAGCTTCCGTTATCGAAGGGAATCGGGAGGACACTGCGCACAGGCTGACCTGCTTTTCAGGCAAACCTGGAATCTCCAGAAATGCCATCCGTATGACCTCCTTTTTCTCTTGTATTTTGGCTTCAAATATCGAATAAAGGGAGGATAAGTGACACTTTGTCTTGAACAAAAAGCTGCCGCCGCAGCGGCAACCGGCTGTTTATGGGGCGCCGCGCAGGTGGTGGAAAAGCGAATAATTCAGCGTCTCTGGAAAGGCTTGTGAGGATAAAGCTTTTCTGATGGCTCCCAGCTGGGATATGGCTTTTTACAGCGATAATCCCAGGGATGGGATGGTCCTCATCCATCCCATCTCAGCGCTTCCACGGGACTGAGGCGGGCGGCAGACCTTGCCGGAACTACACCAAATATACCACCAATCAGCAGCGAAAACAACAGTACACCAGCCAGAAGGCCCATAGAAATCCTGGTTTCCAGGCCCACAACAACCCGCAGCAGCAAAAAGGTGGCCACCGAAGCTCCGGTTCCCCAAAGACCGCCCCGGAAGGTCAGCCAAAGAGCTTCCGCCAAAAATTCCAGCAAAATATCCCGCTTTCGGGCTCCAATGGCCTTTTTGATCCCAATTTCTTTGGTACGTTCCCGCACGGCGGAGGTCATAATGGTCATGATGCTCAGCCCCGATACCACCAGGGAGACCCCACCGATCCCCATCAGAACCAGGGTGATGCCATCAAAAATCCGACTCAGGCGGTCTTTCTGCATGGCCAGATCACTGGAACGGTACAGACCCCGATAGCCAGACTCCCTGTCCAAAACGCCGCAGATATTGGTACCGGCGGTCTCCGCGTCTATACCGTCGGTCAGCTGTACAAACAGCTGGTCCACAGCGCTGCGCTGCGTCATCTGAATCTGCCGGGTATAGGGAAGGTACAAAAAGGCCGGAATATAATCTCCCGCCAGGTTGGTGAGAATGTTCTGATCGTCCTGTACCACACCGATCACTGTGAAGGTTTCACTTTTATCCCCAATGGTGAGGGTCAGTTGTTTGCCCACAATATTGGAGCGGTGGTAGAAACTTTCCGCCAGTGCCCGGTCCACCACGCATACGGAGCTGGCGGAAGCGGTTTCGCCCTTGGTGAACATCCTGCCATGGAGCAGCTCCAGGTGAATGATATCCTGTCCGCTTTGATCAATACCGCAGGCAACTACATTGGCCACCATCCCACGCATGGAAAGCTGGCCAAAATCAGTCACCAAAGGCGCGGCAAGAGTCACCTCCGGCAGTTGAGCCAACAACTGAGCGCTTTCAGTATTCAGCTGATTGAGGGACTTGTCCGTGGGAGAAATGGTGATGCAGTCAAATCCCATCCGGCCCAGCTCTGTGTCCAGCAGCTGTCTGCCGGTCATGCCGATGATGGCGATAGTACATACAGAATAGACCCCGATGGCCACCCCCAAAATCGTCAAACGGGCTCTTTTATTCCCTCTGCCGGAGAAAAACAGGGCGCTGCCCACGCTCATTCAGTCTCCCTCCTTTGTCAGAAGGTACTGCTCCGGAATCTCTCCCGTTACAGCCAGGAGATCTCCCGGATTCAGTGAGCCTGAAACCTCCACCCGCTCCGCCAACTCTTCTCCTGTGGTCACCGGTACAGCGGACAGCCCCTGTTGTGAGACCAAAAACACAAACTCCTGGTTTTGGTCGTCCTGCTGTACACATTCATAGGGAACGGTCAAACACTGGCGGGGTTCTCCGGTGAGAATCCGACACTGGATGCCCGCTCCATGGCGGATGGTTTGGCCCTGCTGGGGATAAACCCGCACCCCCACATCCACCATAGAGACCAAGGCTGTCCCCTGAAGAGATTTTGAAACGGTGCTGCTAATCTGACAGACAAGCCCGGAGAGGTGCTGATCGTTGATCTCGCCCCCTGAGATTTCAGCAGTATCCCCGAGGGAAATTTTATCTACTTCATCGGCGGGAACCTGAACGGTAGCCAGATAGGAGTCATTTCCAAGGATGGTGCAAAGGCTTTCTCCCGGTCCCAAATACTGGCCTTCCTTGACCGTCAGCTGTGTGACTTTTCCGGAAACGGGAGCGGAAATGATTTCCTCTGAGGGCATCTCCCACTGGGACAGCTGTGAAAGGCCCTCGGTAAGCTGTTCCAGATCCTCGGGCACCATGGAAGGGTCCACCCCCTGCAGTGCTGCCAGCGCCGCCAGCTGCTCTGAAGAGTACCCGCCGAAAACAGCTCCGCTTTGCTGAGGGTCGCATATCAGAAAGGGCGATTCCACCGAGGATTGGGGCCGGACGCGCGCCAGAGGCGTTCCAGCTTCCACCAGGCTTCCCTCTGTCACCAGCAGTTCTTCCATCACCACGCCGGAAACCGGCATCAGACGGCAGCTGTTTTCTGCCTCAATGACGCCGGTACAGGATATTTCCGGCTGGACCTCAAAAGCTTCCACGGCGGCCACTTCCACAGCGGGTGTTTTTGCCAAAATCGCTTCCGGGATCATCCCGCAGCAAAATACCGCCCCCAAAGCCGCGGCGGCGCAAAATAATCTGTACTTCATGTCAGCTCTCCCTTCCGGCAGGGTAACGGAATGCTTGTATGATTGCCATTCCGTGTCCATACGCTGACAGATAGTTTTTGCGTTTGAGCGCCAAATATGTTGGCTGCTGTATATTTTTCCTGTCACTACGGGAAACTAATGATCGAAAATCCGTTCCCAGAAAAGGAGTGATCGGTTTATGTCCTGGATTCCCTGCACAGAGCCATGCCTGTATCAGCAGGAGGGCTACTGCACCCTGGACAAAGCGGATGATCCGCCACCGCAGCCTGCCGCCGGAATAAGCAGCTGCTTCTTCTTCGCCCCCCGGAAAGATGGCAAGCCGCCCTTATTTCTGGATGGCCCGGAAGGCCTCTGAAATATTGGAAACACCATAAAAGGTGGCCTGAGGAAACTGGCTTTGATCGATATGCCGCAGATTGCTCCTAGGCAGTACAAAGGTATCAAAGCCAAGGCGGTATGCCTCGCCTACCCGCTGGGCCACATGGGAGGCGGAGCGGACCTCACCGGTCAGACCTACCTCTCCCAGAGCAAGCAGCTTGGAGTGGATGGGGCGGTCCACCAGATTGGATACCAAGGCCAGCACCACCGCCAGATCCGCCACCGGCTCGTCGATTCTCATTCCTCCGGCGATGTTGAGGAAAACGTCCAGATTCCCCATGAAGTATCCCGCCCGCTTTTCCAGCACAGCGATCAGCAGCGCCGCCCGGTTGTAGTCAAAGCCGGTGGAAATCCGTCTGGGATTGCCGAAGCTGGTTTTTGCCACCAGAGCCTGGACCTCCACCAACAGCGGACGGGTACCTTCCATCAGACAGGTGATGCAGGTGCCGGAAACATCCAGAGGACGCCCCGCCAGCAGCATTTCGGAGGGATTTTCCACTTCATGAAGGCCCCCCTCCTCCATTTGAAACACACCGATCTCATTGGTGGAGCCAAAGCGGTTTTTGATGGAACGCAGGATCCGGTAGCTGAGGTTCCGATCCCCCTCAAAATAGAGGACGGTATCCACCATATGCTCCAGCACCTTGGGTCCGGCTATGCCGCCGTCCTTATTTACATGGCCCACAACAAAAAGGGGGATCTCGCTGCTTTTGCAGACATTCATCAGCAGCTGGGTGCATTCCCGCACCTGGGTGACGCTGCCGCAGGAGGAGGAGATGGAACGGATGGACAAGGTCTGGATGGAATCTACGATCACCAGATCGGGCTTATTCTGCAAAATAGTTTCATGCAGCTGCTCCGCGTCGGTGCTGGCGGTCATGAGAATATTGCCGCCATCCACCCCCAGACGGTTGGCCCGCAGCTTTACCTGACGCATACTTTCCTCGCCGCATACATAAAGAATCCGCAGATCCCGCTGGATGGTGCCGCACATTTGCAGCAGGATGGTGGATTTGCCAATGCCGGGATCACCGCAGACCAGGATAGCTGCGCCGGGCACGATGCCGCCTCCCAGTACCCGGTCCAGCTCCCTCATACCGGTTTTGTACCGCACTGATTCATCGGCGGAGACCGCCTCCAAACTGCGCACCTCAGAGGGCAGCGCTGCCGGTGGGGCAGAGATGCTCCGTCCCGCCGAACCGGAAACAGTCACCCGGCTTTCCTCCGTCATGGTATTCCAGCTTTCACATTCCGGGCATTTTCCCAGCCACTTGGGGCTTTCGTACCCACATTGAGAACAAACATATAATGTTTTAACCTTGGTTTTCTGTGCCAACAGGCTCCTCTCCTCCATGATAAAACTTCATCAGGGAATGACAGATGACCATTGCCACCTGGTCCTGATAATGAGACTGCTGCAGCAGGGCGGCCTCCTCCGGATTGGAGATGAAGCCGCATTCCACCATTACAGCAGGGGTGACCGTATTTTGATCCAGTATAAAAAGGGACTGATCCGCCGGTTTGATCTGTCTGGTATTATCCGGCTGAAGGTACTGGCAAAAACCCTGCTGAATGGTTTCCGCCAGAATATCGCTTCTGGGAGAACCGGGAGCGTAGAAAACCTGCGCCCCATGAACATAGGATTCTGGAAATTTATTCAAATGGATGCTGACAGCGATGGAACCGGGATCGGAAGTCATGATGGCCAGACGGTTATGAAGATCGGAAGTTTTTTGCTCCCGAATAGTTTTGGCCTGCTGATCATGGATGGAGCGGTCATCATCCCGGGTCATAACCACCTGAAAACCAAAGAGCTGACACAGCAGCCGTTCCTTCCGGGCCAAAATGAGGTTGATTTCCTTTTCATTGACGCCGTTAGCCTGGGCGCCGCCATCCTCTCCGCCATGGCCGGGGTCCAGCACCACCACCGGACGGTTTGCCGCGGTGGTGCGCATCACGCCGGTCATCAGTGTATCATCCAGCTGCCGCAGCCCGATAAGGCCCCACGCCAGCAGGGTCAGTACAAAGATGACAGCCAGATGAGGACGCAGATCGTGTTTCATGATGGGATTCCTCCTTGAGCAGGTCGTTTTCTACACTATATGCTCAGAAGGAAAACAGTATGGCTTTCCCTTCACTTCAAGGGGTGGCGGAGATAAACCATATCCCGCAGCACAACGCCATCCTCGATAATGGGATGATCGTAATGCCGGGTGAAAAAATCCTTGACCCGATGGGAAAACACAAATCCGCAGCGCTCATAAAAAGGCACCGTCAAGGGACTGTCCCCTGTTCCCACCAGCATCGCCTCCCCTTTTCCCTGGTAGAGGCGCAGCAAACGGCAGATCATCTCCTGGCCGAACCCCAGCCCCTGATCCTCAGGATTGGTGGCCAGGTTCTTCAGCTCAAAAAGCCCTTCCCCTTCCTGGGTGACCACAGCGCAGGTTCGTACTTTTTCATTCCACCACAGCAGGTACATTCTGCCCCGCTCCAGGTACCGATCGATCATGCTCTCCTGCTCATCCCCAAGAAGCAGCAGCTCCAGCCACCGCTTTTTCCCCTCAGAGACCTCTTGGAGAAGGACCGGCGGCAGCGGACAGATCAGGGGCATATCCTCTTTTGAGGCGAGAAAAGAGCCTTCCTCTCTCTGGGCGTCCCGGCATCCCAGGCCCCGATAAAAGGCGATGGTTTCTTCCGCGGGGTTGGCTCCTATCAGCAGCTTTTGGGCGCCGTGATTGACCGCCCAGGCACCGCAGCGGAAAAACAGCTCCTTTCCAAGCCCCTGGCGGCGATGCTCCCGGGAAACGTGGAGACTTGTCAGCTCCAGCAGATCTCCCGCTTTGTCCGGAGAAACTCCCTCCACAGACCCAAAGGCGATCAACTGCTCCCGATCCAGCGCTCCCAGCACCAGGCCGCCGGTTTCCAGCGTATTTTTCAGGCACTCCAGAAGGAACTGACGCTGTTGGAGACTCCAATTCTCCTGCGTCATACAAGAGGAAATCAGCTCCCACTGCCCATTTTTCTGTTTCTGCCACTGCCTCGGACAATACTGGGAACGGTCAAAGGGCGCAAAAAGCTCCAGAGCCAGCTCTTCTTTTTTCAACTTTCGGATCTGGACGGGCATACCGCTTCATCCTTTCCATCACTTTATAAAATAATCCCCTTGGGGGTTGAAAAAAGCGGGACAAAGGTCTATCATAATAGGCGGTCAAACACCCCCGGCATCATCCGCTTTTCTATTATACCGCCTGAGCACAATGGATGCAAATATTTGTTCTTGCTTTTCCTGATGGATCGGGCCGGGAAAATAAAGAACACTGACAGAAAGGTTGGTTCCGTATGAATGTATTGATCCTCAATGGCAGCCCCAGAAAAAATGGAAATACCCGCGCCCTGCTGGAACGTTTCGCGCTGGCAGCGGAAAAGCAGCATACCATCACCTTTGTGGATCTGCAAAATTTGAAGATCAACGGATGTATGGGGTGCGACGCCTGCCGTAAAAACGGCGGCAGCTGCGTCCAGAAGGATGACGCGCCTGCGCTGCTGGAGCAGGTATTGGAGGCGGACTGCATCATTTTTGGCTCCCCTGTTTACTGGTGGGGCATCTCCGCGCAGATGAAATCCGCCATCGACCGGATGTACGCGGCAGGAGAAAAGCTCAAAGGAAAAAAGATCGGTGTGCTCTCTGTGGGTGCCGACAATGTGGATACACCCCAATACCGCATTATCCGGGAGCAGTTCCAATGTATTGCGGAATATCTGGATTGGGATCTGCTGTTTTTCCAGGCTGTCAGCGCTTCCGCCGCCGGAGAAGTGAAAAAGCAGCCTGAGCTGATGGAAAAAATGACCGCGCTGGCAGGTAAACTGTAATCAAACGGCTCAAACTAAAAAATCAAGCAGGGACTGTTTTGTGAACGGTCCCTGCTTTTTCCATACAAGCTTTGCCAAAGACAGATATCACCACCGTCTGGGCCGACGGCTTGGTTTGGATTCTCAGCACCCACTGCCCTATACCCGCACTCGGGATATTGAAAAAACAAAACGTTCTTTTGCTGATCTGCTGGAGCGTCTGCATACTGACTATATCGACATCGGTATGATACATTATGTTGACAATGAGGAAGATTTCCAAACCGTTTTTGAAGGACCTGTTCTGGAATATGCAAAGGAACTGAAAGAAAAAGGAATCATCCGATACATTGGTATGAGTTCTCACAATCCCCATATAGCTTTGAAGGCTGTAGAAAGCGACTGGATTGATGTGCTGATGTTCAGTATCAATCCTGCCTATGATATGGAGGCTGCCGACACCAACATTTATGATCTGATGGAATTTAAAGGAATGGAAAAAAGCGGCCTTATGGTTGACGAAGCCCGTCAGAAATTATATTCTGCCTGCGAAAATACCGGTGTAGCTATCACTGTCATGAAGCCGTTAGGAGCGGGCACACTGCTGAAAGCAGAAAGTTCTCCTTTCGGTGTAGCTATGACCGTTCCCCAATGTATCCAGTATTGTCTGGACCGCAATGGTGTCAAAGTTGTAATCGTTGGATGCCACACTGTAGAAGAAGTATTGGAAGCCGTAAAATACTATGATGCCACTGATAAAGAGCGCAGTTATGCTCATATTTTCAGTGCAGGAAATGTAATCCACATGACAGGACGTTGTATGTACTGTAACCACTGCCAGCCTTGTCCTGCCCATATTGATGTTGCGGCTGTGACAAAGTTCCTGGATTTGGCGACACAACAGAATACAGTTCCAGAAACAGTAGCACAACACTACTGGGCTCTTCCAGCCACAGCGGATGATTGCCTGATGTGTGGGAAATGTGAATCAAATTGTCCCTTTGGCGTTAAAATTCGGCAAAACATGAAGAAAGCTCAAATTATCTTTTCCAAAGGAAAGTAATATCCTTTTACGCTGACTAAAAAACAGGAGCAGAAGCGGCTATACCGCTGCTGCTCCTCAAGATTACCCAAAGTATTGTGTTTTCAAGAGGGAAAAAGCTATTGTAATACACCCTTCCCCTGCAAAACTATTACCATCAAAACATCCCACAGATGCATCTCTTTCACCATCTTAATAACACTTCGCAATATAGCAAGGTAGACATAGATTTTATGGATCATTTTATCCGACAAAATTTTCAAAAGTATTTGCCACCAACATCATCGAAAGAGGTTTCGCGCTTTGTTTTCCCTAGTTTGATAAAATCCTTTGATTGCTCCTTTTCGCGGAACAAAAAATGCAACTAAAAAGTTGACTATCAGTTATTTCGTCTTACACAACCCATCCTGTGATTTTAGCTGTACTCAAAACCCTCATGGAACAACTGTTACACAGCAGTGACCATGGGGGTTCTTTCTATTTTGATCAGAAGACAGCTGGGAGACTGCTGCAAATTATCCCGTCACAGAGAACTACTCTCTGTTTCAAATCATTTTCCCGAAACTAATCCTATTAATACAAACGTCCCTTATTGCTTGCGTTTCATATCAAACACGCACCTCTTCCAGCAGCTCTTTCATCGTATGAAGATGCTTTAAAGATTTATGGTATCTGCGAATGGATACCATGGTATATAAAGCGTCCAGCAGTGCTATCTGAGCGATACGGGATGATACTGCTTCCCGCAGATACTGGGTTTCAGCTGTGGTCGTGACCAGACATATATCCGCTAATTGCGTAATGGGACTTTGCAGGTAGCTGGTGATGCACATGGTAACAGCTCCCGCTTTTTTTGCTGTTTCCAGCGCTTTAATGGTATCTTTTGTCCTGCCCGTATGTGAAATGGCAATAGCCAAGTCTTTCTTGCCCAGCTGTGCCGCAGAGATCCGCATGATATGTGGGTCCACAGCAAAAAAAGCAGGAAATCCCACCCGCATAAAACGATAATAGACATCTACTGCAATCTGTGCAGAGGTTCCCACACCATAAAATTCAATTCTATGAGCACTGGAAATTGCTTCACACGCCTGTTCAAAAGCATCCAGATCCAGCATTGACACCGTATCTTCCAAAGCTTTGCAGCTGGAAGAAAAAACTTTCTTTACAACATCCCCCGGAGCATCATATTGGTTGATTTCACCCAGTGGAATTTCTTCGGGATAAGCGGTAGATCGTGCTAAATCAATTTTCAGCTCCCGAAAGCCCTTATAACCTACCCTCTGGCAGAATCGCACAATACTGGACTCTGCAACACCTGCCCGTTTTGCGAGCTCTTTAACTGGCAAGCGCACAGCTGTGTCAGGATCACTGAGAATGGTCTGGGCGATTTTTTGTTCTGTTTCCAGCATATTAGGCATTAAATTCCCAATTTTCACAAGACAATCTATTTTCCGTTCCATATTGATTCCCACCTAAAAAACAATATTCCATTCTTAATTGTATTATAAAAATCAATATCCTGAATTTCAAGCAGTTTTTACAATGAAAAATTTTTGTAAATGTAAAATTTATATATAATAATTTGTTTAAACCGATAAAAAATAGTAAAATTTTAATTACCCATTGAATTGTTCATAATGTTATGATAAATTTGTATTGGAACAAAATGCTTCGAAAAATAATATTTTGGAATAAAACTCCAAGTAGAAGGTTGGTGTTCTCCTGTGGATACAGATGTGAGGGCGTATGTTTTGGACATGGATGGAACCCTTTATCGAGGTAATGATCCGTTGGATGGCGGGCAACGCCTCCTGGAATGTTTAAGCGGATTACCGTATCTGTTAATGACCAATTGTCCCCTTCACTCCCCCATATCTCTTTCACAAAAGCTTCTGAAAATGGGAATGAGAGTTGAACCCAATAAAATTGTGACTTCCGGACAGTTGGCCATCACCAGCTTAAAGAAAAAGGGAATCAGCAAAATTTTTCTCATCGGCAGCACGGAATTGGAACAACTGGCCGAAAAAGCTGGGTTGGTAATATCCGAAGATTCCCCCCAGGCGGTATTGGTTGGATATACAAACCCTGTATCGTCTTTTCATCTGGATGCTGCAGCCGCACACATCCGCAAAGGAGTCGCCTTCTACTGTACCAATATGGATATGACCATTCCCGATGGGCCGTCCTTCATTCCCCATACTGGCAGCTTGGTGAAGCTTCTGGAAGAGCAAACAGGCAAAAAAGCCATCAATATCGGCAAACCTTCTTCCAACTTTCTGTCTTATGCTTGTGAGCAGTTCCAGTGTACTCCTGACAGGATCTGCCTGATTGGTGATAATCTTGAAACTGATATTTTGATGGGGCAGCAATTTGGCTGCACAACATACCTGCTTTTGACCGGTGTGACCTCGCAGGAAGACCTATGCAAAAATCCTGCCATCCGCCCAAGTCGTATCTTTCAGGATCTGATGGAACTCATTACATATGAGTTTCCAAAAGAAAATAGAGTCGAATGAAAAGAAAGGAAGAATTTGTATGAAAATCTCGATCCGAAAACTTTTCGCGCTGCTATTGTCAATTTGTATGATCCTCTCCTGTTCTGCCTGTGGACAGACTGCCGCCTCCAGTCAGGGCGAGCCGGCTGCGTCCGGTTCTTCTTCTGCAGATGCAGCAAACTCAGGTGAAGAGATCACGCTATCCATCGCCGTCAACCAAAGTTGGAACAAACCCAATTTTGAACCCTTGCTGAAAAAATATGAAGAGCAAAATCCCGGTATTAAATTCGATCTCCAGGTCATTCCTGACGGTCAATTTGATGAGTTGCTGCTCTCCAAACTGCGTACTGGTGAAGGACCGGATATGGTTCACTATGGCATGACGCAGCTTTTCCAGAAATACAGTGTTGACGAGACACTGGTTCCCCTGGACGACGAAGCCTGGGTAAAAGATCTCATCAATCCTGACAGCGTCACCGTAAACGGCCATATTTACGGAGCGCCTTCCAACAGCATGGGCGCCATCAGCGGTCTGATCTATAATGAAAAAATGTTTGAGGAAAACGGTGTAGCTGTCCCCACTACATGGGATGAATTCCTCACCGTGTGCGAAACCTTTAAATCCAAGGGCATCACTCCCATCATGATTCCCGGAAAAGATGCCTGGACGATTGGAATGTGGATCTGCACCATGTTCCCCAACGTGATTGTGGATCAGGCACCGGAAATTTATGACAAGATCAACACCCAGGAAGTAAAATATGCTGACATCCCCGGTTTTGCAGACTGCCTGGACAAAATGAAGGAACTGGTGGACAAGGGTTATGTCAACTCCGATTATCTTTCCACTACAGTGGATATGGGACTTGTCATGCTGATGGAAGAAAAAGCTGCTATGGCTGTCAGCGGCGATTACTGGATTTCCGATGTTTATGCAAAAGATCCTGAATCCCGTCTGCGGATGGCTCCCCTGCCCGTTGTGGACAATGCTCGGCTCACCTGCGGAACCATCCGTGTTGTCAGCATCTTTAACAGCAGCGAACACATTGATGAATGCAAAAAGTTCCTCAACTTCTTGCAGGAATCTGAGCAGCAGGTAGCTACCAACAGCGACTGGGGTACACTGCCGGCCATGAATGGTGTGGAAATGGAATTGCCTGCATGGACTCAGGCTGTTAACGACAACTATGTCAGCAAGGGCCAGGTTCCCCTGGAACAGCTGGGAATGCGTCAGTATGTCGGAACCGGCGAAATGACCACCCTTACTTATGAAGTCCTTATGGGGAATATGAGTTCACTGGAAGCACTTCAAGAGTGGGATATCTATTATGAGAAGTTGGCCCGGGAGCAAAAATTCCCCGGCTGGGAAAATAAGTAATTCCCTTTTTCAGGGCCTCTGCTCCGTCTGTTTTTTCGGGGCAGAGGCCCGCACCCAACACCGTTAAACGGAAGAAAGGTGATTTTACCATGAGATCTGCCCTTAAAAAAGCTTATAATCCTTTTTTTCTGATACCTGCTGCTGCCATTTATCTGATTTTCTTTGTACTGCCTGTTTTAATGGGATTTATACTCGCCTTTACAGATTGGAACTCCTATACCACTGAACTGCATTTTGTTGGCTTACATAATTTTGTAGAGGCTTTTAATCATCGAGTAATCAAAGTCGCCATCAAAAATACGTTGATTTTTGCCATCATCTCTACTTTGGGAAAAAATATCATCGGACTGATGCTGGCGATCTTTTTTAATGAAAAATTTCGGCTGCGCAATTATGCCAGAACCATCTTTTATGTTCCATCCATTCTCAGCAGTGTTGCCATTGGCCTGATGTTCACTTCCATCCTTCATCCCTCTGGCTTGCTCAACACAGCTTTAAAGGCGATCGGCTTGGATTTTCTGGCACATGACTGGCTGGTGGAACCTGGTATGGGCATTATCAGTGTTGCCTTTGTGGAAATTTGGCAATGGGCCGGATATCATATGACCATTTTCCTTGCCGGTTTGCAGGCGATTTCTTCCGACTATTATGAAGCAGCAAGAATAGATGGCGCCGGTTGGTGGACCTCGCTGCGGCGCATCACCATTCCTTTGCTGATGCCGGCTTTCAGCGTGAATATTGTTTTATCTCTGATTGGCGGCTTTAAAGTGTTCGGCCCGGTCTATGTCCTTACCGGAGGAGGCCCCGGATATTCCACCCAAGTGGTCAGCACCTTTGTCTTCAAGGCTTTTGGTGAAGGAAACTGGGCTTTGGGTAATGCCGCAAATATGATCCTGTTTATTGTTATCGCCATCATCTCCATGACCGTCCTGCGCTATCTCAGAAAGAAGGAGGATGAAATCACATGACATTGTCTCAAAAGAAGCGATTGGAACTCGCCGTCGGTGATTTATGTATCCTTCTGCTTTCTTTGATCATTCTGATTCCTTTGAGCATGGTTCTGTTGGGTTCCTTTAAAACATCACGGGAAGCAATGGATATGTCCCTCTCTCTGCCTGCTCAATGGATCTGGCAGAACTATGTGGAGGTATTCATCCGGGGAAAACTCGCCAAGCCCTTTTTGAACAGCATGATCTTTTCCGTGTCCACAGTCGTGCTGAACATCACCATTACATCCATGGCTGCCTTTTATCTTTCCCGTGTTCAGTCCCGGATGAACAGCATCCTGAATATCTTTTTTACAGTGGGTATGATCTCCCCTCTCGCTATGATCCCCACCATCAAGGTTCTTCAGGCTCTTTCTCTGAATAACACCTACCTGGGAGTCATTCTGATCTATACAGCAATGAAAATTCCTTTTTCCATTTTCCTTTTTGTCGGCTTTATCAAAACTGTCCCCAAAGAGATGGATGAGGCAGCCATCATTGACGGATGCAACAGCGTACAGCTGTTTTTCCGTATTGTTCTTCCCCTTTTGGTACCGGTAGTGGTAACGGATGCTTTTATCGTCTTTATGTCGGTGTGGAACGATATCAACATTCCCTTGTACTTCCTCAACAGCACTGAAAAATGGACGATGTCCCTGACCGTATACAACTTCTTTGGACAATACTCCCGTGACTGGAATCTGGTATTTGCCAACCTTATCATTACCAGCGTTCCGGTAGTTCTCATGTATATGTTCGGCCAAAAATATATTGTCAAAGGGCTTACCGCCGGTGCGGTGAAAGGATAAGCAGGAGGAAATTGTCATGGCACCGCAATATCAAAAAGAATCTGCCCAAACCATTCGTTTCCCTCTGGGCGGAATTGGAACAGGCTGTATTGAACTGGATGGAACAGGCCGGCTGACAGATTGGGAAATTTTTGGTCGTCCCAACAAAAGCGGCCATAATGGATTAAGTCATTTTGCCATTAAGGCGGAAAATGCTCCGGGGACACAGGTTTTGGATGCCCGTCTGTTGTGCGGTGATCTTCAAAGTCCCTTCATAGGTGAAGTGGGAAACACCTTATATCGGGGATACGGCTTTGGACCGGACAGCTCATTTTTGGGGGGAATGCCCCATTTTGAGGAATGTGTGTTTGAAGATCATTTTCCTTTTGGCACACTTCACTTTCAGGATGCTCATTTTCCAGGGAAAGCTGCTCTTACCACTTTTAATCCCATGATCCCTCTTGACGTAGAAAATTCCAGTCTGCCAGCTGCTTTCTTTGAAGTTCATATCACAAACAACACCTCACAGCCTGTACGATATACCGTTTGTCTGTCAGTGACAAATCCTGCCCCCAGTGGACAGACCTGGAATCAGGCCATTGATGAGAACGGCTGTTATCTTGTGGAATTGAAAGACCGTCGTCAGGATGCCGGCATAACAGAAATGGATGTTGGCGAGGTAGTAATTGCCTCTGTGCAGCCGGAATGCGGCAGTGAAAATGGCGGAAATGTTCAGGAATATTGGTATCGTGGGCACTGGTTTGACAGCCTGAATATGTTCTGGCATGATTTTACCAAACCTGGTCCCCTGGTTCCACGGCAATATCATCAGCCATATCACCGGATGGACAGCGCCTCTGTATCCTCCTGGACACTTTTGTCCCCAGGGCAGGAGGCACAGCTAAAATTCATTATTACCTGGCGATATCCTCATATGTGCAACTACTGGACGAAATTGGAGCCTCAGGATAATGTGGGATGGTATTATGAATCTGCTGCTGAGGACCAGAAGCATCACTCTTCCCCTTGGTGGAAGCATGATTATGCTGTGCGTTTTTCTTCGGCGGCAGACGCAGCTCATTACTGCGTGAACAATTGGGACAGCCTGAAAGAAAAAACCCAGTTGTTTTCCCAAGCATTGTGGGAAACGACATTGCCCCAGGGGATGATCCAGGCCACAGCAGATAATCTGGCGATTCTGAAATCCCCCACCTGCCTGCGCCTGGAAGATGGGTCCTTTTATGCCTTTGAAGGCTGTCACAGTCATTGCGGAAGCTGCGAAGGCTCCTGTACTCATGTATGGAATTACGCCTATGCTCTGGCATTCCTTTTTCCACAGCTGGAACGCTCCATGAGACAGCTGGACTATCACTACTGTATGGATCAATATGGCGGAATGCATTTTCGTCTTCAATTGCCGCTGGAAGAAGGGAAACTCTCGGATCACCGTCCCTGTGTTGACGGGCAGATGGGAGGCATCATCAAAACTTATCGGGACTGGAAAATATCCGGTGATCTGGACTGGCTGTGTGCGCTGTGGCCAAAAGTCAAGCGTTCAATGGAATATGCCTGGAGCCCCGATAACCCGGACCGGTGGGACCCGGACCGCTCCGGCATCATCACCGGAAGACAGCACAATACATTGGACCTTGAATTTTTTGGACCGAACAGTTGGCTTACAGGATTTTATCTGGCTGCTCTGCAGGCATCGGCTCTGATGGCGGATGCTTTGGGTGATTCTGATTTTGCAGACCTGTGCCGGACCATTTGCGCCAAGGGCAGTAAGTGGGCGGCAGAAAACCTGTTTAACGGAGAATATTTTATTCAGAAAATTTCTTTGGATGACCCATCCATTCTAAAGGGATATTCCCTGTTCCGTGGAAAGGCAGATGACGATCCTGCCAGAATCTATTGGAATCAGGAAACCCATGAGGTAAAATATCAGTTGGGAGACGGATGTGCCATCGATCAGGTGGTGGCAGACTGGCATGCGCGTATTTGCGGCTTGGAACCAGTATTTGATCCAAATCAGACCCGCAGTGCTTTGACAGCTGTTTTTCGCCATAATCACCGCAGTTCCATGCGGCAATGGCCTAATCCATGCAGAGTATATGCCCTTAATGACGAAGGAGGCACTGTTCTGTGTTCCTGGCCAGAAGGCGCCAGACGTCCCGCTGTACCTGCACTCTATTCAGAAGAAGTATGGAGTGGGTGTGAGTATCAATTTGCAGCCCATCTGCTGCTGATGGGACTTACAGAACCGGCGGAACAAGTGGTAAATGCTGTACGTAAACGGTATGATGGCCGGGCAAGAAATCCTTTTAGTGAAATGGAATGCGGCAGCAGTTACGCCAGGGCTTTATCCAGCTACACACTGCTTCTGGCTGCTACAGGCTTTTCTTTCGATGCAGTTACAGCATCCATGGGATTTGCACCCAGATATCCCCTGCCCCTCCGTAGTTTTTGGTGTTTCGGAACAGCATGGGGCAGAGTAAGCATTACGGAAGAACAACTGATATTACAAGTGTATGATGGTAACTTAAAACTGGCCAGACTGTGTCTCCCCAAAGGCTTTCTTGCTTGTGATATCGTACAGGGCGCTGCTTCCCTACGCTGGAATCAACAGGAAGATACCGTATTCTTTGATCATACTTTACAACTGTCCTGCGGAGAATCCATTGTGATTACAATGGAAAAAGAGGAGGTTTAAAAATGTATCAAAATCCTTATGAAGAACTGGATTGGGAGAAATCACACTGGCTGCGGGGAAATTTTCACACCCACTGTGGAGCGAGGCCGGGAGATAACTGCGGAAAGCTCCCCCTGGATGACGTAGCTGCTTGCTATAAAGATTGCGGATATGACTTCCTGGCCATTACCAATCATGACGCTCTTACCATTTTGCCAAAGGCTGAACCCCATCTTCCTCTGCTATTGGAGGGCTATGAATATAGTTTTGACGGACACATGCTTTGTATCGGCAGTAAAAGCCTGTCGAAAGATGCTCACGAACAGGCAGCTTCCCTTTGCTGTCAGGAGGGAGGAGTCGTTATTGCCTGCCATCCCCACTGGAAGAGAGAGGATTATTGGACTGCTGAAAAAATTCTTTCTTACGGGGATATTACAGGGATGGAGGTTTATAACGGCGTTATTTCACGGCTTTCCGGCCGCGGACTGGCTTCCGACACATGGGATGAAGTTCTTTCATCAGGACGTTTGATCTGGGGCCTTGCAAATGATGATTTCCACCGATGGTATGACCTTGCCAGATGTTGGAACATGTTTTTTTCCGCCCCAAATCAATGCGCCATTATAGAAGCTGTGAAAAAAGGCAGGTTTTATGCGTCCACCGGTCTTTATCTCACGGAGCTGAAAATTACCGAGGGACAAATGCTTTCTCTTTCCGCCGTCCATCACAATGGATTTGAGGAAGAAATGCGGTATGAATTTATCGGCTCCGGTTCAAGAATTCTGTCTGTGAAATACGGTACATCAGCTTCGTTGCTGCTGGATTTCGAAGAGCCTTATGTGCGCGTTTGCATTACCGCTCAAAACGGTGCCAAATTATGGACCCAGCCTGTTTATCGGTCTGAATTTTTTGAAAGGAATCAATTATGAACCCTGCCAGCGTAACCTTTGGTATTTTCGCAGATATTCATACCGAAATTATGCCGGATGGCAAAAAAAGATTAGCTGCATTTCTGGATGCCTGCGAAAAAGAACAGGTGGATTTTATCATTCAGTTAGGAGATTTTTATTATCCCTCCCACAGATCCCCTCTCAAATGCCCTCCTGAACAAACTCCTGTAAATGTAGCGTACGCGCTTCATGCAGGAAACCTGTCCGAGGGCGAAGAAATTTTTCAACTTTTTCGCAGCTGTCCTATCCCCCACTACAGTGTATTGGGCAATCACGATTTGGACTTCTGGAACAAAGAGGAAGCCATTCACGCTTTGGATATGCCTGCGCCTTACTACTCATTTACCGCCAATGGCTTCCATTTCATCGTATTGGACGGAAACTGGTACCGGGACAGCAGTGGTATCTTTCACCCCTATGACCACGGGGACTATTTTGCCTGTAAAAGCAATGAACTTCCCTGGCTGGACCCACAGCAGTTGGATTGGCTGGAAAATGAGCTGAACAAGATTCAAGGGCCAGTGGTGATCTTCTCCCATCAAAGCCTTCATGATCAATTGTATGCCATTCATAATCACAACCTCCTGCACCAGCTGCTTCGCCAGAAAGCACAGCGAGATGGAAATTTGGTTGTGTCTATTAACGGTCATAATCATATTGATCATATCGTTCAAAAAGATCAGGTCTGGTATTGGAATCTCAACAGTATGTCCAATTGCTGGCTGGGAGAAGATTTTGCCACCGAAAGATATGGAGCGCAAACAGATAACGCCTATCCCAATGTCCGTTACACCGTTCCCTATCAAGAGCCCCTTTTTGCTATTGCTGTACTGAACAACAATACTTTGGAAATAACTGGACGGGAAAGCTGTTTTATAGGTCCTTCCCCTGATGAACTGGGCTTCCCTGCCAACCGTACATTTGCTCCGGTATCCGCAAAAGTCTCCTCTTTTACCATATCTGTATAAACTTTCTTCTTTCTCCCTTTCAGAAAGGCTCCTTGAAGATGGATTCCAAACCATCCTCACGGAGCCTTTCATTGCTGAAAGAAAAAGCTTGAGCACATCTCGGTCCAAGCCCTTGCCGACAGAAAACTGGAACCCCTCATATTTCTCTTGGTCGGAAAACCGATCCGCCCCCCAAAAGCAGGAGCACGTCCTGATCCCAGTCCTGGTGGGCAAAACTTAAATATCTTCTATTTTTCCTGATATGGAAAACTCACCTAAGCCAAAGAAAGAAGTGAAGGCGACTTTGCCCCAGTCCTGGCCCATAAAAAGCCCAACCTCTTATATTTCTCTGCAAGCGGACGCTTATCCCCCGCAAAGCGGGGGGTATTTCCGTTTCAGGCATAGCCTTAATACTACACGCATAGGATTTACTTGCTACCCGTAAACGGGTCTCTGGGATCGTAAAGACTTATTTGATCACTTTCCAGGTCCATCTTTCATTGATTCTCGACATACTCTTTTATTGCTTTTGTATTCTTTCCTACTGTGTCCACGTAATATCCTTTGCACTAAAATTCATGGTTCCCATATGCAAACTTCATATTCCCAAACTTTTGAAATATCATGAAACTGCTTTTTCCCTTGAAGTATCCCATAAATCCCGATACACTCATTTTTGAGGGGATACTTAGAAGCAAATGGATGTGATCTGGACATACTTCTTCCTCTATGATCTCAACCCCCTTCCATTGACACAGTGTTCTGATGATATCTCTTATTGCTGCTCTTTTTTCGTTATAGAATACTTTTCTTTTGTACTTTGGTACAAATACCACATGATATTTATAATTCCACTTCGTATGTGTCAGACTGTTTATGACGTTATTTTGCTCTGTCCTCCTAATGTGTTTTTCGGCGTAACTGGCAGGTCACGCTTTTACTTTGACACATTAGGAGCTTTTTTATCTTTTCCACCGCTTAACCTCTTTTGAACCACGCGACTATTTGCGTGGTTTTCTTTACACAAAAAGGCCCTCTACCTTTGGTGAACACCGATAAGGAAGTATTAAAAACATACTAACTTAACGGCTGACAAACAGGTGCTGCTAGTCAGGACCCCCGGCTAAGCCGGGGGCTTGGGATAGCCCTAGAAGGGCATGATACGGACAACGCCCCTAAAGGGGCCACGAATGGGTCGGCCAACTGCATTGCTGACTCATGGCGGGCCCCTGAAGGGGCGTTCCTTTACGCCTTGGTATTCTTGCTACCCGTAAACGGGTCTATGAACTCCTTTAAACTCATTTGATCCGCTATCTGGTCTGTCTCTAACTGTTGTTTGATGTATTCCTGTATTTGCTTTTTATTTCGCCCCACTGTATCTACATAATATCCTCTTGCCCAGAAATGTCTGTCCCTATACTTATACTTCAGATTCGCATGTCTGTCGAAGATCATTAAACTGCTTTTTCCTTTGAGATATCCCATAATTTGTGATACACTATACTTCGGTGGAATACTCAGAAGCATATGGATATGATCTGGGCACGCTTGTGCTTCTATAATTTCCACTCCCTTTTGCTCACACAGCTTTCGCAGTATTTGTCCGATATCTTTCCTGATCTGACCATATATTGCCATTCGCCGGTACTTTGGCGCAAATACCACATGATATTGGCATCTCCATCTTGTGTGCTGCAAACTTTCTATATCTTTTTCTTTCATAGAAAAGACCTCCTGGTTCTTTATTGTTGCAGTTGGCCGACCGCAACTCTATTCTACCAGAAGGTTTTTTCACTATATAATTTCTTTTACTCTCCCCGGCTTAGCCGGGGGTTCTCTTTTCGCTAAAGCATACTAAAAGAACGCTCATGATTCTCAATTGTAGAATCATGAGCGTTCTCCTTATTTTTTCTGGCCTTCTTTTATAGCCATGGCAATTTTTCGTTTATGATTCTTTATTAAGGCATCTGCTTCTTGATCGTTGAGCTTCAATATTCCCTTTGCCTTTTTTGCATAGTCAATAAACGTTTGTTTTTCGTCATTACGAGAATAAATACTATATAATTCTTTTGCTGATATATGCCTACCTTTAGATGATGTCCAATTACTGCGTCCAATGGTATGAGCTTTTCGACGCATCCTGTAATAATATTTTGTTATTGCACGTGGCCTTATTATGAATTTTTGGGGGTATATAAAAACAGCGCCCTTTTTGAAATGCAAAATCAAAAAGGGCGCTGGGATTTTTTCTGAAAACAAAAGGTTCGAATCATGCCAGTGCCTAAAATCGGCCATAGGCGATCTTTTGTTTCAGAGCTGAAATTTGGGACACAAAAACCCCGGAAAAGGGCGATCGGATGCGGGTTTATCCGCATCCGATCTAAAGTGTTCCCACTTGATGGTTGGGCTGGCAGGATTCGGACCTGCGGGATGGTAGAGTCAAAGTCTACTGCCTTACCGCTTGGCTACAGCCCAGAATAGAAAATGGGATTAGGCCAAGAGATGACCTCTTAAAAACCTAATCCCATATGTTGGGGTGGATAGTGGAATTCGAATCCACGACCTCCAGAGCCACAATCTGGCGCGCTAACCAACTGCGCTATACCCACCATATATGCACACATCTGATGATGTATGTATCAAGTTGTCGCAAGGGAAAAGTGGTGCGCCAGAAGGGACTCGAACCCCTGGCCTACTGCTTAGAAGGCAGTTGCTCTATCCAGCTGAGCTACTGGCGCATAATGGAGCGGGTGATGGGAATCGAACCCACGTAACCAGCTTGGAAGGCTGGAATTCTACCATTGAACTACACCCGCAAGGACACATCACTTCAAGCGACGCGTTTTATTTTATCAAACATTCTCTGCTTTGTCAACAGCTTTTTCATTTTTTTACGCAATTTCTTTCCAGCTTTTTTATTCAACCAGAAAAAGGCTTGTATATCAAGAAATAAGCAGTCCAGCATTGTCTGGTTTTTTATCCTGCCTAAGCCCCGGAAAGCTCTGATTTTGAGCCTTTAACAAATCTGTTTTCCCTCCTGTCCTGTAAGCAGAAGTTTTTATAGGATGGGAGGGCATCCTCAGACTGGCTGGCAGCGCAGCACTCCTTTTCCAAAGCATAAAGACGGAAAAACAGATTTCTTGGAAATGCATCCATTTTAAAAAACATTTTAAAACTTGTCTTTGGAAGATAACAATTCCCCGCTCCCTTATCCCAACATCTCAAACAGATCCTTCCGTTCCAGACTGTCAAAACCAAAGGTCTTTTTACCGACATGGCGGAAATGCACAGAAAATGTTTTTCGCTGGAGATTGATCTCTTCTATCGAGCCAGTACCAAAAATGACATGGGCAACTTCCATTCCCTGACGCAGCATCTTGCCATTGACGGCGAAAACGGTATTTTCCGCAAAAGGAAGGAACCGGCTTTCCAGCAAATCGTATCCCATTCCCACGCAGGGAGCAAAAACAGACAAAGTATTTTTGGCTCTGGTCATGGCGGTGTAGAAAAGGCGGGTCTCTTCTTCCAATGCAGCATGATCCCCCAAAATCTCATCATCCACAGCCTCTTTGGCTGGGAAAATTCCCTCCAGAGCGTCCCCAATGATCACATGGTCATATTCCTGTCCTTTGGCCGAATGAACTGTAGACAAGCGGATAGCTGCGTCAGCATCATTTTGTCCCAACAGCTGTTCCGCTGACGGCAGCCAAAGCAGAAATTGTTCTGCGGAATGAAAATCCTCCGCCAGCTGTCTGAGTAATATCAGACGAAGAATATAGCTGTTGAGCTGATAGGTTGTGGCATCGCGCCGCTCCAGGAACTCCAGATATCCCAGCTGATCCACAATTGTACGGATTTGTACTTCCGGTGCTTTTCCCCGCATCTTTTGCAGCATTCTATCGGTGTAAAGTATTTTACCTGTACGCTTATTTACTGCCGTATCATGGTCCACAATCCACCGCAGATAGGAATCTCTCTTCTCCTCCAGCGCCCTTTGCACGGTTTCTCTGGAGATGCCGCATCCCAGCAGCGGGTATGCCCGGCGAAAATAGTCTGGATTGGAGGGGTCCAACGCCAGACGAAGGAGAGCGGAAATATCCCTGGTGATAAAGTCAGCGCCATATCCCAGCTTGCTTTCACTGGCAGAGTATGGAATCCCTTTCTTTCTGAGGATTCTGGCCACGCCCATACCAGTATAAGAAGAGCGGTACAAAACCGCACAGCTTCCCTGTCGGCTGAGCCCAATAGCCAGCTGAGCAATGGCTTCGTATTCCTGTTCCAGGGTACAATCCCGATACAAGCGCACCTGTTCCCCCTCCTCACGGCTGGTGAAGATCGCTTTGGGATACCGGCTGCTGTTATGGCGGATGAGCTTGTCCGCGGCGGAAACAATACTGCTGGTGCTGCGATAGTTTTCCTCCAGCTTCATCAGATGTCCATCGGGAAAGGTCTCAAAAAATTCCAGCATTCCCTGAGGATAGGCACCCCGAAAGCCATAGATACTCTGGTCCTCGTCCCCCACCAGAAAGAGGCTCCCCTCTGTCAGCAATTTCAGCAGTTCATACTGAATTTTGGAAATATCCTGGGCCTCATCCACCAAAATATGGTCATAGCGCTGGCGGGTACGCTGCAAAAGCACAGGATAACGTTTCAGTGCAGTAACGGAAAACAGCA
This sequence comes from Angelakisella massiliensis, assembly GCF_900104675.1. Taxonomy (GTDB): domain Bacteria; phylum Bacillota; class Clostridia; order Oscillospirales; family Ruminococcaceae; genus Angelakisella; species Angelakisella massiliensis. The sequence goes on from NZ_LT629945.1 coordinate 2,254,923, forward strand.
GCATGTCATCAAAATCCATGAGATTTTCATTACGCTTGACCTCAATATACCGCTGATAAAGCCGCGCAAAATTTTCCAGGGAAAAGCGGGCCTGCACATCTACCGCTTTAGCCCCCATATTGACGGTATAGCTGATGGCGCTGGAGAGGCGATTGAGCTGTTCCTCCCCGATAAACTCCCCTGTCAGCTCTCTATAGATACTGGACAGCAGCCGTTCCCGGCCACCTTTCTCCCCTTCCAGCAAAGTGGGCATTTTGGAGCCTTTCCAGCTGGCGTAATCCCGCAGCAGGTGGAAGCAAAAGCTGTGAACGGTGGAAAAACGGGGCTGCGGCAGCTTGAGGGGATCAAAGAGCTTGTTCCATCTGACCAGCATATCTTTGGCAGACTCCCGATTGAAGGTAAGCACCAGGATCCGCCGGGGATCTGCCCCGGTATTCTTCAGCAAATGGGCGACGCGGGAGGTGAGGACGGTCGTTTTGCCGGCCCCCGGCACTGCCAGCAGTAAAATTCTGCCCACCGGGGCCTCCACCGCTTCCCGCTGCTGCTGAGATAAGAAAATATGCTGCTGTGCACTCAGATAATCAGGGACTGAAAACATAGGGTTGGAAATTTCCCTCCTCCGCGAAAAAACAACTGCCGCTCCAGCACAGAAAGCGGCAGCTGTCCCATAAAACCAATTATTTTTTCTTTTTCCTGTCGGTCAGCAGCTGATGGCGGGCCGAAGCGTAATCGGATACCTGGGTGGAAAGTCCTTTTTTCTCCAGACGCCAGCTGAAGAATTCTCTGGCCAGGCCGAAGAGAACCGCCAGCAGCGGCACACCAATGATCATACCCACAAAGCCATACAGTCCGCCGAAGAGGAGAATGGCAAAGATGACCCACATGGCACTCAAACCGGTGGATTGTCCCAGGATAGCCGGCCCCAGGATATTGCCGTCAAACTGCTGAAGCACCAGCACGAACAGGGCAAAGCCCAACGCCTGGGCGGGACCGCCGCCGATGAGCACCAGCAGGATACCGGGGATGGCACCGATAAAGGGGCCGAAATAAGGGATGATGTTGGTCACGCCCACGATGAGGCTGACCAGTGTAATAAAGGGCATCTTGAAGATCCACATACCAATGCCGCACAGGATGCCGATGATGAGAGAATCGATGATCTTGCCGATGATGAAGCCGCTGAACTTTTCATTGCTGTCATGGGCGATATCGATCAGGCGGCAGACCATCCGCTCAGGAAAGAGGGCGTAGAGGATCTGCTTGCACTGTGCGAAGAGGGTCTCCTTGTTGGCCAGCATATACAGCGAGATGATGGCTCCCATGATCAGGTCGATGACGCCGGAGGTCACCCGAGTGGTGAGGCTGACCGCCTGGAGCATGGTCGTTACCACAAAGGAGGTAATGCCCTGGACAAACTGGTCGATAGCCTTGCCCACCTCTTCCGAGAACAGCTCCTCAGGAATCATGGCCGTCAGCTCCGAAACGATGGTATCCACCTGAGTGGAATAGAAGGCAATATTTTTAGCGATTGCGGTGACGCTTTCGGCCAGGGTGGGGATGACCACCAGAAAAAAGATGACCGCCACAAACAGGGACAGCAGATAAGCCAGCAGCAGCGCCAGATTTCTGCGCATCCGCCCCGACAGCTTCTGTCCCGGCAGCCGCCGCTCAAAAAAGACCATAAGGGGATTAAGCAGAAAAGCGATGCCAAAGCCATAAACAAAGGGCACCAGATAAGCGAAAATGGTTTTGACCAATCCCCATACCTTTTCGTAATTGACGGCAAACATTCCAAACAGGATGGATGCCGCAATGACCAGGAAGGCATAAATGGCGATGGTAGTGTAACGAGGCTCCCAGTCGAATCGTTTCATTCCATGTTCCTTTCTTACTGTTCTTGGGCCTGCTCCTCCAGCAGCAGCCAATGGTCCATACATTCCTCCAACTGCTGCTGCTTCTCCTGCTGCTGAGCGCACAGCTCCTGAAGGAGAAGATAGTCCGCGGCGGTTTCCGGCAGCGCCAGCTGACGCTGGATGTCCGCCAGCTCCTGTTCCAGAGCGGCAATGGCCTTTTCGGTCTCAGCGTGGTCCTTCCGCCGCTGCGCCTCCTCCCGGCGGGCTTCCTTTCCTCTGCGGTAGGCGGCCTTTTGAGGAGAATCAGGCTTTTGCTCGGCAGCCGGTTCCTTTTTGGAAACGGAATGCTCCACCTTTGCTTTCAGATATGCGGTGTAGCCCCCTTTATAGGCTGTCAGGATACCGTCCTCCAGCTCCATGATCCGGTTGGGCAGACGGTCCAGCAGATAACGGTCGTGGGAGATCATCACCAGTGTACCGGTGTAGGCGCTCAGGGCCTCCTCCAGTACCTCCTTGGTAGCCAGGTCCAGATGGTTGGTGGGCTCATCCAGCAGCAGGACGTTGGAATCCGCCAGGCAGATGATGGCCAGCTTCAGCCGTGCCCGCTCTCCGCCGGAAAGCTGTCCCACCTGCTTGAAGGCGTCCTCTCCCGTCAGCCCCAGAGCCCCCAGCATGGAGCGCAGAGGCGTTTCATAGCTTCTGGGATAGTGCTTCCACATGGTATCCAGTACTGTCAGCTGCAAATCCAGGTTTTCGCTCCCCTGTTCGTAGTAAGACAGGCGCACACCACGTCCCCAATCCACCCGGCCTTTACAGCCCTCCGGGTGCATCAGGCACTTGAGCAGAGAGGTCTTTCCCGCGCCGTTGCCGCCGATAATGGCCACCTTGTCCCCGCGGGCCACCTCAAAATCCGCCTGAGGAATCAGGATTTTCCGCTGTTCCCCTTCCCCTACCGCTACTTCCAGACCAGAGACCCGCAGCACGTCCTTCACCGGCTCGCTGCTGTAATGCAGCCGGATCACCGGAGGCTTCAGCCGGGGCTTGGGGGCTTCCACCGGCTCCATCCGCTCCAGCATTTTCTGGCGGCTCTGAGCCATCTTGGTGGTGGAGGCCCGCACCAGATTTCTGGCTACATAATCCTCCAGCTTGGCCCGCTCCTCCTGCTGGGCCTCGTACAGCTTTTGCTGTCTTGCGTCCCTTTCCTTGCGCAGAGCCAGATACCGGGTATAGTTTCCGGGAAAAACCGTCAGCTCTCCCCGGTCCATCTCCCAGATCCTTGAGCACAGGCGGTCCAGGAAATACCGGTCATGGGAGACCACCAGCAGTCCTCCCTTGTAAGTGGACAGATAATCCTCCAGCCAGCCCAGGGTTTTGAAATCCAGATGGTTGGTGGGCTCGTCCAGAATCAGCAGCCGGGGCTCCTCCAGCAGCAGTTTGGCAATAGCCAGCCTGGTCTGTTCCCCGCCGCTGAGCTTGTCGATGGTCTGGTCCTCGCTGAACTCCGAAAAGCCCATACCGGTAAGCACCGTGTTGATCTTCACATCCACATGGTACCCATCCCGGGCCAGGAAGCGGTCCTCCAGCAGATGATACCGCTCCTCCGCCTCCCTTCTACGGGGGCCCTCAGGCGCCTGGGCCATCTCCTCCGCGGCGGCCTGCATCTGTGCCTCCAACTCATAGACGTCCGCAAACACCCGACGCATTTCTTCCCTGATGGTGTTGCCCTGACGCAGCCCGCTGTTCTGCCGCTGGTAACCGATGGTCAGGTCAGTGCCACGGGCCACCTCCCCTTCGTCCGCCTCCAGGCTTCCGGCAATGATGTTGAGCAGGGTGGTTTTTCCGGCGCCGTTGGCCCCTACCAGACCCACACGGTCATGATCCTCTATTTTTGCGGTCACGTTCTGAAAGATCAGATCGCTGCCATAGGATTTTTTAACATTCTGTAATGAGATGAGCAATTGATTCCCTCCTGGCCGCCGCTTCCTTTATAAAAACGACGGACGATTTCTCCCGCCTTCAAGGGAAGAGCTTCGATTCAAAAACAGTATAACACAATCATCACAGATGCACAACAAAGGGCCCGGTGTCGCCGGGACCCTTATGATGATAGTATATTTTTTCCATTCCTTCAAGTATCATCCTGTGATCAAAGTGTGAATATAAAAGCTTTTTCACAATTGCATTTTCCCGAGCGCCGCCCGTCTTTCTCCCCTGCCCGGATTGTTCGTGGGAAAACGGTTGCTGCCCCGGATCTCCAGGCAGTCAGAGGGATTGCGTTGGTTTTGCCGTGAGCAGACGACCTATGATCTGGAACGCTGACGCTTTTGAACCTCTGAAAAGCTGGAGATGTGTCCGGGAGAATGTCCAGATTCCCCTCTTTCTGATTTTGCAAGCACAGCAGGCGGGCAAAAGATCAGGACGTGTGCCTCTTTTTATGATGACGGCTTCTATTTTTCCGGCACACTTGCCTTGCAGCGATTTTTCACTCTCCCCTGCACTGTAAAAATGCATACCGCCTTGATGGGACACCAGGGATATGATAAGATAGGAGCGGTGAAAATGATGGTGGAAGAGCGGCCGCAAAAAGTTCCGCTTTTCCGTGAAAATAAGGAGAAAGAATAAGATGCTTCAAAAAAATGATGTCATCCAATTGGAGATCCAGTCTGTCACCAATGAGGGCAGCGGTGTGGGCCGTCACGAAGGTATGGCGGTGTTTGTCCCCATGACCGCCGCCGGCGAGCTGGTGCAGGTGAAGATCGTCAAGGTACTCAAAAACTACTGCTACGGCATTGTGGAGCAGGTGCTGCGCCCCTCTGAGCAAAGGCTCGTTCCCGACTGTCCTGTTTTCCGCCGGTGCGGGGGTTGTTCCCTGCGCCATTTAAGCTACCAGGAGGAGCTGCGCTGCAAGGGGGAATGGGTACGGGATGTATTGCAGCGGATCGGGGGGCTTTCCCTGACTGTTCCGCCGGTTCTCCCTTCCCCTCTGGAGCGGGGATACCGCAACAAAGCCCAATATCCCTTCGGCCTGTCTCCGGATGGAAAAGCCTACTGCGGCTTTTACGCCTCCCGAAGCCACACGATCATACCGGCGGAGGGGTGCCTGCTTCAGCCGCCCTTTTTTGAGAAAATCTGCCGGGCCGTTTGCGCCTACATCGACCAGACCGGCGGGGATATATATGAGGAGAATACCGGCAAGGGTTTGTTCCGGCATCTGTATCTCCGTTGGGCGGAGGCTACAGGGGAGGTCATGGTTTGCCTGGTGATCAACGGCGAGCGCATTCCACGGCCCCAGCTGCTGGTGGAACGGGTTCTGGCCACCTGTCCTCAAACCGCCTCCATTCAGCTGAACATCAACAAGCGCAATACCAATGTGATCCTGGGGCAAAAGAGCACCGTTTTGTGGGGCAAAGAGGCCATCACCGACATTCTGGCGGGGGTACGGGTGCGGATCTCTCCCCTCTCCTTTTATCAGGTCAACCATCAGGGAGCGGAACGTCTGTACCGCACCGCCGCTGAGATGGCCCAGCTCCAGCCGGAGGACCGTCTGCTGGATCTGTACTGCGGAGCGGGCACCATCGGCCTGTCCATGGCGGGGCAGGTACGGGAGCTGACGGGGGTGGAAATCGTGGAAAGCGCAGTTCGGGACGCCCGGCAGAACGCCGCGGAAAACGGCATTCACAACGCCCGTTTTTACTGTGAGGACGCCGGGATGGCAGCGTCCCGCCTGGTTCGGGAGGGACTGCGTCCCGATGTCATCGTTCTGGACCCGCCCCGGAAGGGCTGTGATGAAACCACCATCGACGCGGTCTGCGCCATGGCCCCCAAACGGCTGGTGATGATCTCCTGCAATCCCGCCACTATGGCCCGGGATCTGAAACTGCTGGTCCAGCGGGGCTACCAGGTGGAGCGGGTCCAGCCGGTGGATATGTTCCCCAGGACCAACCATGTAGAATGCTGCGCCGCCCTTACAAACAGCGGCAAATGACCGAAAGCATCTGCTATGGGATATAGAAGCGGGAGGGGTTTTTCCGTGTTCCACAAATGGGAACAGCCAGAAGGACTGTGTTTCCTTTTTGCAGCGTCCAAACTGTTTCCCGGTGATGCCTCCCGGGGCGCGGGCGGCCCTCTGCCCCGGCAAAAGGAAAGGCGGTCCCGCCTTCGCTTTTAAAAAGCCGGGCCCTAGGCAGGGATGATGAAGATCGGATCAAAAGGAGCGTATTTCCATGAGGCAAAAACTGGAACAACTGTTTCTTTGCTTTATGCTCTATTCCTTTTTGGGCTGGTGCTACGAGGTGTTTCTGGAAGTGGTGGTCTACCGCTGGGGTTACTCCGATCGGGGGGTGCTGGTGGGGCCCTATTGCGTGGTCTATGGCTTTGGGGCGCTGCTGATCATTGGCTGTCTGAGCGCCCTTAAACGCAGAAGGATTCCACTGGGAGCGGTAAACATCACACCGGTTTTGGTGTTTTTAGCCATTGTGGCGCTGACCACAGCGGTGGAACTGGCGGCAAGCTATCTGATGGAATGGACAACCGGCGGCTGGATGTGGGATTACACCCGCTTTTCCCCCAATTTCCAGGGACGCATTGCCCTCAATCCCAGTCTCCGCTTCGGGGCGGGGGGAATGGCGATTTTGTATCTGATCCAGCCCTTCTTTGACCACCTGCTGAACCGTATTTCAGTCCGTAACCGCAGCGCTGCAGCGGATTTGCTGGGAGTTTTGCTGGCTGTGGATGTGGCCTATACCCTTTGCCGCCTGTAAAGAACGGATAAGAGCCTGTAAACCTGGCGGAATGAAGCAGCACTCCCAGCCTGTGGAAAAATCTATTGATTGAAAAGAAATTCAGCCTGATTTTGATAGCACCGCCCATGTCCGCAGGGGCTGGAAAACGGGGTATCCCGCCGGCTTTGTCCTCAACCAAGCGGACCTGCTCAGAGACACTGGGCATTTCCAGCGTATCTAACTTTTGTTACACACCCCCTCTCCCTCCAGTTCCATCTTGTGGTTCCCCGACGGACGTTTTTATGGCGGCAAGGCTTTTCTTCGTAAGCGTCCTTGCCTATTTTTTGTTCCCTCAAACAACGAAAGGAGCCTTTGATCATGACACAGAAAATCCCGGATTCTTCCACCAGCCCCTGCTGGCAAACCGACGGTGCCGGCATACGGCTGCTGACAAAGGAACAATACGCCTCTCTGGCAAAGGAACTGCCCAAAGGGGATGTTTTACTCCGGGGTTTATCTCATATCCGCTACTCCAAGGAAGAAAATTTTTCCTCCTGCAGTCAGGGGTTGATCCATGTCCCTCACAAGCGTCTGTCCTTCGGATTTTATTTTGACGCCCGCCAACTGCTGCTGATTGACAGCGGAACTTCCAGAGAGCTGGCCGGCGCTCTGGAGCGGCTGGCTCCGAATCTTCCCGCCCGGTCCACCCCTGCGTGCCTGCTGCTGCGGCTGCTGGAGCTGCTGATTGCCGACGATCTTCCCATGCTTCAGCAGACAGAGGAACGCCTGAGCAAGCTGGAGGACGAATTGCTCCGGCGCACTCCGGAGCATTTTTATGAAACCATCATCGCCTTCCGGAAGGAGTTATCCGGCTATCATTCTTATTATGAGCAGATGGGAACGCTGGGCGAACAGCTCCAGCAGTGTCTCTGCCTGACCATGGACGAGGAACAGGTGAGAAACTGGCAGCTGTACATCAACCGCACCGACCGGCTTCACGACCACTGCGAACGTCTGCGGGAATATCTGCTGCAAATCCGGGAGTTGTACCAGTCTCAAATCGAGGTGCGGCAGAACAAGATCATGACCTTTTTGACGGTGGTGACCACCATTTTTCTTCCCCTGACGCTGATTGTGGGCTGGTACGGCATGAACTTTCCGGATATGTTTGCTCTGCGCTGGCGGTACGGCTATCCGGCGGTGATTCTTATTTCCGTTGGAGTTGTGGCTGCGGAAATCATCTATTTTCATAAGAAAAAAATGCTGTGACGCAGCGCAGTTCATTGATTGGAGGCTTTCCTATGGCGACAGAAAACCGGTCCATGCGGGTCATCGCACGGATTCACTCAGATTTTCCCACCAAGTTCGGCATTCCCCGCCAGAGCGGTTTAGTAAAAAGCCTGCGGTCCCGGATCATATTCGAGCCGGAGTTCCGTGTTCCCGAAGCGGTGCGGGGTCTGGAGGAATTTTCTCACATCTGGCTGGTGTGGGAGTTTTCCCAGTCGGTGCGGGAGGGCTGGTCCCCCACCGTTCGCCCACCCCGTCTGGGGGGCAACAAAAGGATGGGGGTTTTTGCCACCCGTTCCCCCTTCCGGCCCAATCCCATCGGTCTGTCCGCCGTCCAATTGAAGCGGGTGTATCTGGATGATGAGCTGGGGCCGGTACTGGAGGTGCTGGGGGCGGACCTGATGGACGGGACCCCTATTTTCGACATCAAGCCTTATCTCCCCTTTGCTGACAGCTATCCAGAGGCATCGGGCGGATTCGCGGAGCCCCTGCGGGCTCACCGGCTGGAGGTGGAGCTTTCGGAGCCGTGGAGAAGCATGGTTCCTCAGCCGCTTTTGGAAGGGCTGCTGGAGGTATTGGCCCAGGACCCCAGGCCCTCTTATCAGCATGATCCCACCAGAGTATATGGTTTTACCTTCGGCGGGATGGAGGTGCGCTTTACCGTAAAAGAGGACCGGCTCACCGTTGGGGAAATCCTTCCCCTGTCCCGGAAGGAGGAGTGAAAACGGCGATGCCCGTTTCAGTGTTAAGAAAAAGTTCGGCACACTTTCAGAGGTATCCCATATTGCTGGATCTGCAGCAGATTCCTGACGAAACCAGCGTCGGTCCCCTCCGGTCTCACACCCCTGCTGGTCCGGAGCTATGATTTTAGACTTTGCTTTTGGGACACAGGTTTTTGGCCGTGCGAAGCGGAGCTGTCCGTTTCTTTTTCAGAATACTGCCGTTGCCAGCTTAAAAATTTCTTTTTTCGCCCGGAAAGCATATTGTTCCAGAGGGCAAAAAATGCTATAATCAAACGTCGTATGGAGTAAAGACTGCGGCAAAATTCCACTGGCTTTCATGCCGTTTTCATTGGAAAGGAGCAATCGTAGATGACCATTCGTATCGGTATTCTCGGCTATGGCAATTTGGGACGGGGTGTGGAGTGCGCTGTCCGTCACAATCCGGACATGACCCTCGCCGGCGTATTTACCCGCAGGGATCCCGCCTCGCTCACTCTGCTCACCCCTGGTGTAAAGGCTTATTCCATCGCGGAGGCTCCCGCTATGGCCGATCAGATTGATGTGATGATCCTCTGCGGAGGAAGCGCCACCGATCTGCCGGTACAGACCCCGGAGTTTGCCGCGCTTTTTAATGTAGTGGACAGCTTTGATACCCATCCCCGCATCCCGGAGCATTTTGCCGCGGCTGATGAGGCGTCCAAAAAAGGCGGGAAGGTCAGCGTCATTTCCGCCGGATGGGACCCCGGTATGTTCTCTGTCAGCCGTCTGTACGCTCAGTCCATTCTTCCCGGAGGCAGCACCTACACCTTCTGGGGCAAGGGTGTCAGCCAGGGCCATTCCGATGCCATCCGCCGCATTTCAGGGGTAGTGGATGCCCGTCAGTATACCATTCCTGTGGACGCAGCGCTGGAGGCTGTACGCTCCGGGTCTGAGCCGGTCCTCACCACCCGCCAGAAACATACCCGTGAATGCTTTGTGGTGGCGGAGGAAGGGGCCGATACCGCCAGAATCGAGCATGAGATCAAGACTATGCCCGACTATTTCGCGGATTATGACACCACCGTACATTTTATTTCTCTGGAAGAGCTGCGTCGGGATCACAGCGGCATTCCCCACGGCGGTTTTGTCATCACCAGCGGAAAGACCGGCTGGAATGATGAAAACACCCATGTGGTGGAGTACCGTCTGAAGCTGGATTCCAATCCGGAGTTTACTTCCTCCATTCTGGTGGCCTGCGCCCGCGCCGCTTTCAGAATGAATCAGGAGGGCCGTACCGGCTGTGTGACCCTGTTTGATATTCCCCCGGCTTATCTGAGCCCCAAGAGCGGCGAGGAGCTTCGCAAGGAGCTGCTGTAAGCCTGCTTGCCCGTATGGTTTTTACCCGGCGGCCTTTCGCTCCAACGGAGGGCTGTCGGGTTTCGTTTGCACAAGATTTTGGGATGAAATCCATCGCTCCGGCCGGTCCGGAGTGTCTGGGAGGAACCATTGATGAAACAAGATCACAGTGAAGCGCTGGAGATTGCCGTTTATGCCGGAAATATTCTGCTGCAAAGCGGCGCAGAGATTTTCCGGGTGGAGGAAACCATCGACCGCATCACCAGCGCTTACGGTGTGGAATCCTGCAATTCCTTTGTATTGAGCAGCGGCATTTTTACCACCGCCGGAAGCCAGCGGGAGGAATATTTCGCCAAGGTCAAGCACATTCCTCTCAGCGGCGCCAGGCTGGACAAGGTGGAGGCGGTCAATCAGCTTTCCAGAGAGATCTCCCGTGGAGAGCACACTCTGGAGGAGGCTCGCCGCAGGCTGGAGGAGATTGATGCCATGCCCAAAAAGTCTGCCCGCTCCAGGATTCTGGCCTCGGGGGTAGGCAGCGGGTGCTTCTGTCTGCTGTTTGGCGGCAGTCTGCCGGATTGCTTTGTTTCTTTTTGGGCCGGGCTGCTGCTGTACTGCTATCTGTATGGGATCGAAAACCGTTCCCTTTCAAAAATCACCTCCACCATCGGCGGCAGCGCCCTGGCGACGCTGGTTTCGGTAGTGCTGTTCCGTCTTGGACTGGGGGCTAATCTCAATCAGATCGTCATTGGTTCCATCATTCCTCTGCTGCCCGGGGTTTCCTTTACCACCGCCATCCGTGACATTGCCGACGGAGACTATATTGCCGGCAGCGTGCGGATGCTGGACGCCATGCTGGTATCGCTGTGCATCGTGGCCGGCGTGATGCTGGTATATACTCTTTATCACCGACTGACAGGAGGCTTTCTGTAATGCTGCTTCAGATCATAGCCGCCTTCACCGGCACCATTGCCTTCGCGCTGCTGTTTCATGTGCCAAGACCCTATTACTTCACCTGCGGCGTCACCGGCGCTCTGGGTTGGGCCTGTTATCTGCTGCTGGCGCCATCCACTTCTCCAGCAGAGGCTGCGTTTTTCTCAACCGCTCTGGTGGCGCTGCTGTCTCGCTTTTTCGCCATTCGGGAGCGGTGTCCTGTAACCATTTTTCTTATTTCCGGCATTTTGCCTCTGGTGCCTGGAAGCGGCATTTACTGGACCGCTTACTATTTGCTGCAGGCGGAAACTGAAATGTCCTCGGCCAAAGGCTTTGAGACAGTCAAAATCGCCGTTGCCATGGTATTGGGGATCGTATTCGTTTTTGAATTACCCCAAAAGCTGTTCCGCATCTTCATTCCCCATACTAAACCGTCGAAATGAGGTTCTGTAATGAAACCCTACGAGAAGCCGTCAAAAAAACAAAAAGAAACGGTGCGTACCGCCAATCCCGCTGCCTGTCCCCTGGCTAAAAAATGCGGGGGCTGCCAGCTGCAAAACATGAGTTACCCCCAGCAGCTCCAATGGAAGCAGCGGAAGGTAGAGCGTCTGCTGGGAAAATTCCATAGGGTGGAACCCATCATCGGGATGGAGCATCCTGTTCATTACCGAAACAAGGTTCAGGCCGCTTTTGGGCTGGATCGCGGCCGCAGGATCATTTCCGGAGTGTATCAGTCCAGCACCCACCGCATCGTACCGGTGGACAGCTGCATGATCGAGGATCAAAAGGCGGATCAGATCATCACCTCCATCCGCCATCTGCTCCCTCAATTCCGTATCCAGCCCTTTGATGAGCGGACCGGCCAGGGGCTGCTTCGTCACGTTTTGGTCAAGCGGGGCTTTTCCAGCGGGCAAATCATGGTGGTGCTGGTGACGGTCTCCCCTATCCTGCCGGCCAAAAACCGTTTTGTGGAAGCGCTGCTGCAAAAACATCCTGACATCACCACGGTTGTTCAGAACATCAATCCCGGTTTTACCAGCATGGTTCTGGGGGAGCGGGAAAAGGTGCTTTATGGTCCAGGCACAATTGAGGATACCCTGTGCGGCTGTGTGTTCCGCATTTCCGCCAAGTCCTTTTATCAGATCAATCCCGTCCAAACGGAGGTTCTCTATTCCAGGGCGCTGGAAATGGCCCGGCTGGCCGGTTCAGAACGGGTGATCGACGCTTACTGCGGCATCGGCACCATCGGGATGATCGCGGCCCGCCAGGCTGGACAGGTTCTGGGAGTGGAGCTGAATCGGGATGCTGTCCGGGACGCCATTTCCAACGCGAAGCGAAACAACATCACCAACATCTACTTTCAGTGTGCTGACGCTGGAGAATTTATGCGGGAAATGGCTGCCGAAGGCGAGACAGCTGATGTGGTGCTGATGGATCCGCCCCGTGCGGGCAGCGATGAGGCGTTTCTGTCCTCTCTGGTAAAGCTTTCCCCCACAAAGGTTGTATATATCTCCTGCAACCCGGAAACCCAGGTGCGGGATGTAACCTATCTGACCCAAAATGGCTACAGTGTCTGCGCCATTCAGCCGGTGGATATGTTCCCTTATACCAACCATGTGGAAACGGTAGTACTTTTGTCCAAACTTAATACCAAGCAACATATCGAGGTGGAGTTGAATCTGGACGAACTGGATTTGACGTCGGCGGAAAGCAAGGCTACCTATGAGGAAATCAAGGCGTATGTACTGGAGCATACTGGCCTGAAAGTCAGCCATCTCTATATCGCCCAGGTCAAACAGAAGTATGGCATTATTGAGCGGGAGAACTATAATAAGCCAAAGTCTGAAAATGCCAAACAGCCGAAATGTCCGCCAGAAAAGGAAGCGGCAATTACAGAGGCACTGAAGTTCTTTGGGATGATTTGAGGTGAACAACGTGGAGCGTGCGATCTCTTGTGAGTTCAATTTGGATACAGCCTGCGTTGAACTGAAATTTGCTGATGGTAGCATGATTTCGATTGATACGGTTGCTGTTGAAAATGAGGTAGCAGACAATATGTATCAACGATCCGAATTGGACTGGTTAATCTATAACCAGCCACTAGAATATGCAAATGTAGTGTTGAACGGAGGCTTGGAGAAATATATTCACGGAACACCCCAGCATCGTTTGACAGATTAACTGCATAGATTTGTAAAGCCCATCGGTCAATACTGACCGATGGGCTTTGTTTTAAGGTTCTTTCCACAACTCTGTAAGATTTATGGTGCTACTTTGTGGTTGCTGTTGTTTTGGCAATAAATCAACCTGCACCAAAACAGGGAAATTGGAAGCAACGCCAGTAAAGATACACGCTCCTTGTGGCAGGACAGAGATCATTTCATATGAAGTGTTGTCAATGAATGCCACAGCTTTACCAATGGCTCGTATATCCTCATTGTTAACCAATCGATGAATGAAATAGTTATGCAATTGAGAAATAATGGTTTCCGATATGTCAGATGGACGCTGACTTGATATAGTTAAAAACGTTCCAAACTTTCGCCCTTCTTTGATGATTTCTTCAAAAGTTTCTAAGCGGTAATCTTTCCATGTCTGACTTTCTCGCTCCGATGTTGTAGACAAGACATTATGCGCTTCGTCAATGATAATATGTAAACTACTACCGTTGAAGTTTAGCCGTTGACGTTCATAGAAATACTTGCAAATAATTAGGGGAACAATCTTTTTGAATTCCACATTAACATCAACCAATGAATATATTGCCAGCCAATCAGCGGGAGGATTGTCACATATTTTGAAAAGACGCTTTACTCGTTTTACACGATTTTCAAATCTTGAGATAAGTGGACCAACGTGCTCCTCATTGATATACTGCGAGCATAAAGAATCTAAGTATTTATACCGTAAAGCATACTCAAATATCAAATATTCATCTTCATTTTTATAATTGTTAGGGAAAAACACTGAATCCAAAATAACAGAAACAAATTGTTGTTCGTAATCATCAGAAGTATTTCCCCAGTGATCACCATCATCATCTGCACGGCAAAATTTTGTGCCATTTGCACGAACTTGGATGCTATTTAAAATTTTGATTCCAGGTTCGGCATCAACAAATAGCAATGCCAGAATATTCTTAAGTCCTGTCAATTGCCGCAAAAACATTTGAGGGTCATCATAATATCGGAGAAGCAGATTTCTTAACATTCCACGGATATATGCCATAAGATTATCTGTCTCGCGCAACCGACGGTATAGATCAATGCTCTTGCTTAGGAAAGGCTTTTGCGTTTTCTCTGTTGCCTCACATATTATTGACCAGAGTTCAACATCTTCCAAGAAAGATTGATGAATAGGGATTGAATCTCCTGTATCAACTCTTGTTGATAGTCGATATACCCGCTTGCTGTCATCGAAGGCTTGGGTGTACTCCCCATTAAAATCGATAAGAAGAAATCTACTTTTAGCAAATCCGGGCATTCCTTTAAAACGTTGAAAGCACTCAGTGTATATTTTGGCTAACGTATTTGATTTACCACTTCCGGTATTCCCGAATATTCCTATATGACTGGCGAAGAGCGAATTTGCCGAGATAAAAAGTTTTTCTTCTTTGTAATCGTTAATAGAGCCAATGCACACAGAAGTAGTTAAATCAGAGCTAAACTCAAAAATCTTTTGTACTTCTGTATCAGCAAGCATATATGCGTCCGAGAAAACCAGCGGAATGTCAATTAAGCCTCTCTGGAAACGCCCGTCATTCAGCACACCCATAATGCTTACTTCGATAATGCGATCAATGGTTTCGCTTTCTTTTGAAAAGCGGGGTTGGCAGTTATTCTCACCTGTAGACTTATTCTCTTGAATGTATTCTCCTTCTATACGGCCAATGATATTGCTGAATCCTTTTGGAATCTTTACAAAACTACCGACAGACACATTTTTAATAACGTGTCCTTGATATACCAAAATATTGCTGTTTTTGTTTTCAAAAACACGTATACGAAGTTTTTGTCCGCGTACTTCAATCACTTGTCCGATTTTATAAAAATCGTTCATACCAATTCACCTCTATTACAATAAATTTGGACAGAAAAGCCGGGCAGCCAGTCCGGCTTTCCCTCCATCTCGTGCCTAAGCTACAATAAGAGGAGCAACTGGCTAACCTATCACCTCTTGGACTTCCATGTCCGCAAGAAAGACTGTTAGCCATCCTCTTGTTGCAGCGTTCGATTTAAGCAGGTTGAGCCACCGGATGCCGGAGAGTTCGCGTCACGCAATAGATTGAATCGGCAGCGAGAAAAGATGGATTCCAGTTGCGGATTCTTTGTATTGGGGGAATGTGAATGAACTGCGTTGGCGTCGATGTTTCTAAAGGGAAAAGCATGATCGCTGTCATGCGCCCCTTCGGAGAGGTGGTGGCTTCACCCTTTGAAGTGCGGCACACCGCCAATGAACTAAGCGAGCTGGCAGGGCTGCTCAAAAGTCTGGACGGTGAGACCCGTGTAGTGATTGAATCCACGGGTAATTACCATGCGCCGGTGGCCTGGCTGCTCCACGACGAAGGCCTTTATGTCTCGGTAGTCAATGCAATGCTGGTGCATGACTACGGAAACAACAGCTTAAGACGGGCCAAGACCGACAAGAAGGATGCCGTGAAGCTGGCCAACTACGGCCTTGACCACTGGCTCACACTGCCGAGATATGTCCCCGAGGAGGATACCCGTCTCATGCTGAAGACCTGCTACCGGCAGTACCAGCAGTATTCCAAAGTACAGACCATGTTGAAGAACAACTTGATCTCTCTACTGGACACCGCTTTCCCGGATGCAAATCGCCTGTTTACCAGTCCGCCCCGTGCTGATGGCAGCGAGAAGTGGGTGGACTTTGTAGCTGCTTTCTGGCATTGCGAATGTGTCTGTGGTCTGTCTAAGAAAGCTTTTACATCCAAGTACCAGAAGTGGTGCAGAAAGCACGGCTACTATTTCAGCGAAGATAAGGCATTGGACATATACGCCTCTGCCTGTGGGCACTTCGGTGTCATGCCAAAAACGGATACGGCAAAGCTTTTGGTAGAACAGACTATTTCCCAACTCCGGGCAACTTCCGCCGCATTAGCTGCTCTCAAACAGGAGATGCAGTCTCTGGCAGCTTCTCTGCCGGAGTATCCTGTAGTGATGGGGATGTTTGGTGTTGGCTCCACACTTGGCCCCCAACTCATAGCTGAAATTGGCGATGTGCGCCGTTTTCATTCCAAGAAAGCGCTGGTGGCCTTTGCGGGCATTGACGCCCCGCCCTACCAATCTGGCCAAATAGATGTCCGCAGCCGCAGCATTTCTAAACGGGGATCTGCATCATTGCGCAGGACACTTTTTCTGGTGATGGGCGTCATCCTGCAATGCGCTCCAATAGATGAGCCGGTCTACCAGTTCATGAACAAGAAACGCTCTGAAGGCAAGCCATACCGTGTCTACATGATGGCATCCGCCAACAAGTTCTTGCGCATCTACTACGCTTCTGTGAAAGCCTACTTGGATTCCCTGGAACACGGCTGATTTCCCTGTTTTATTCCATCTGGCTGGCCGCCGTTTCGATTTTGAGATGCTCAGCGGCTCGATTTTGTGTTGCCTTTTTTCCCGCTCCCAAAAGCTGAAATTTTTACTTGACTTTTATTAGCAGGTCTTTCTTTTAGGAATGGATATGCGACAAAATCTGATTGAAATAGTTCAAAGACAGGTTTTCTCCATCAAGTGCAATATAAGTAATGTTATTATTTTTCACTTCACCGAATAGCTTTTGGAAATCCTCAATTGCGGTGGCCTGATATACAAAAATGAGTATTTTCAACGATGGGTTAACCATAGAGCGTTTTACTAAATCTAGGATATGCTCATCCCTAAAAGAAAAACCATTGACCACCAGAAGTGAGTTCTCCTTCTCTAATTCATTAGAGAAAATACGTAAAAGCTCATAGTAATTCTTGTTCAACAGCGTGTCACTAAATTTTTCCTTGGTTGGATTCACAATTAGAAAAGCCATTTTGTACGCTTGAATGAATTTGCCGTAGTCGTCTTCTTTAGCAAGCAATGTATCGAAAATACTGCTTGCAAATAAAGATTGAATTTGCTTATTAGCTTCATCTGGCCGATTCGCTGTGAAACGTGCATCAATAGTTGACACCATAGTAGTATCGAACCACGTTGAATAAGTATTTGTAAAGTACCCTATTTTATCGCGATACTGCCGATATATAATACCGCCCCAGAAAATGTCTTGGCCCCAAGTAACAGATCCGTGTAATTTCAAAAGATTCACCGAAGGAATTTCTGCTTTCCTATTGGAGAATATGGCTTGTCTGTAATATGTTTTCGAATAATTATCAGTGGAAAAACGAGGCTCGATTCTCCCCTCAAAACCATCATTGCATATGCAATTTGAATGGTCAAAAATCAGCTCGATTATTGGATCATAATTGGTTGTAAAAATGCTAAACTGCCTATCTAACGCCGGATTGCCTCTTTCAGAAAAAATTCGGTATACAATATCTCCGAAATTTTTATATGGATCAAATGAGGAATCATATGTCGATATCTTAGAAATCGGTTCAATACATCTAACGAAAAACGACCAATACAAAAAAGCGGATAATATCGTAACTTTTTTCCTTTCATCCTCATTTTTCGCTTGGTATTTTTGCAGCGCTTCAAAAATCACCTCATTATTGCTCAAAGTTCCTAACAGATTTGCAGAGAATCCGGCGCCAAACAGGAAATTCACTCTACATCCAGAAAACAAGTTTCTGAGTATGGATTTTGTATCTTCTGAAATTGTAACCTTTCCAGCATCTACTGGAATTTCAATTATTTTATCCATGATTTCCTCTTTTTCTAATACTTATTTGTGCAGACCTTTCAGATGTTCTCTTATGCGAATCGTCTCATCGAGAGCACCCACAATATTTTCGATGTGAGTAAAGGAATCAATCGTAAGTGCTTCACCCTTATGTTCCTTGAACCACTTGTCCAACACTTGATGCCCACCAATTTGATATTTCCATACTTCTTGAGAAATGCCGGTGATACGTTTATTGGCATTTAACTGGAGCACTCCATTTTTATATTTAATGGCTCCGATTTCCATCTCATCAGGGGTATTGGGTTCAAGAGCTAGTTCTGCTGGGGCTTTAATTTGCATTAGATGCAGCTTTCTCAATCGCTCACCCGCAGAAACATACTCTCGATATAGTTCTTCGCTAACATAAAATTCCCCTTCGTCTCGTTCTTTCTCCGGTGTGTTGATGATTGGGACACGAGGAAAATCCCTGCAAAGATACTGTTCGTATTTCTCACAATATACAGGGTCATGTAAGATACCATACACATAATCAAATATCTCTATTGGCTCCGGCTTTTCAGACAGATATTGCGTTAATTTATTGAATGCTTCGTCGTTCAAATTGGCAGTCCAGCTTTCGCCAGTCAGTCCAGATTCAGAGCGGAGATAAAGTGGGGCAATATAGGTAATCTCGCACATAGCTGAGAACAGCCGATGGGCAATAATATTTTGTGATACAAACGGGGAAAAGAAACTTCTGGAAGTTTTGCAAAAGACCAAACCGATATTCGCTCCAATCGGGCAATTTGGTTCTGCCAGCAAATGTCCCATCGTGTTCTTTTCTCGGGGCCAAAGAACCCATCCACAAGAATTCCCAGAATAATATGTCCAACGAGAATCAAACGGACGAAATGAAATCGGAGTTATAGTGCCTCCGGACAATACATCATTTTGGATTTTCTCAGCTGTTTGTCCACGGCTAAATCTGCCCCATAAATCGAAAATATCTTTTTCCTCTGTGGCATTCTTAACAATGTCCATTCTCCTAATCAATTCAGCTTTTGTAGGAGCAATGGATGCTCCGTCATTACCAGAGACAATCCCTGTCACATTTACTGGGAACAGTTCGGCTACGCTAACACCTTTATCATAGGCTTCCTTCCCATTACTTCCAAACGGGATAAAATACGCCATCTTTTGATCTAGTTTCAACTGAGAGAAAACCAGGTTGCCCTTGGCCAAGGCTTCAAATTTTGCTTCTCGAGTTCCCCAAATATCCGTGTAGTACACCTTTGCCCAATCGGTTTTTTTAGTTTTCTTGACACCAATAAACAAAGAAACCCCCTGCATAATGTCAAAGATGTTTTCATCCTTGCTTCCATCTGGAGCAGTTTCCTTTTTGTTGGCACTACCGTGAAGATTCACAATATAAATTTTATCAAAGGTTCGCAGAAGGCTACCACGCATACCTCTAAAGGTCGGATTATCTAGATATCCATTATTAGATACAAAGGCGAGGACACCTTCTTTATTCTTATCAATGATCTGTTCGGAAAAACGGAAGAATTTTACGTAGTCATCATTCAGCCAGTGTTTCTTTTCACCGAAGTCGGTTACTCCATCTGTTTCGGTCTTGTATGCTGAAATGTCGTACGGGTTTGTAGATGCTGCCAAATATGGGGGATTGCCAATAATTACCTTAATTGGGCGGCGTGTTTTCCATGTATCAGCATTATAGGCTTCCTCTGTTATGGCAGCCGAAAAATCAAACAAGGTCAATTGTTCTCCACGTTCCAAATCGGACATGGGCGGTGTCAGAGTGTTGGTCAAAAAAATGTTTGTGGGAAGCTGAGTTGTCGGCAAATGACCAAGTGTTTCATCAATGGTACGGCGAATCTTCAAGTGTGCAACAACATAGCTCGTCATCATAATCTCAAACCCAATTAAGCGGGAAAGCAAGCCGTTCTCTTGCTGAATATAGTTTTCGTAAAATACTGACCGAGCACCAGAAAAATATGTGTTTTTAATGTATTTGATAATTTCCGCACCAAAAGAGCCAGTACCGCAGGCTGGATCTAGAATGGCTACACGGGGTACGGAAATCGTCATCTCGTCTGACCACTTGTTTTTCGTTATCTTGTATGGCGCACACGGAACTTTCGCAGTGATCTGTTCGTTATTAGACAACCCACCTTCAATAGCAAAATCTTCGACCAAAATTTTATCTACAAAGGAAATCAGGTATTGCACAGCTTGAACTGGTGTGTAAAAAACGCCAAGAGATTTTCTTAATGCCGGGTCATAAAAAGTCAAAAATTCCTCGTAAAAGTGGATGATCGTATCTTTCTTCTCGTCTCTTTCCAGCAAATTAGAAATATTACAAATGCGGTACAAAGAGCATAGCTTATCAATAACACCTTCAAGGGTGGGATGTTTTCTTCCAGTTCCTGTAATATGTAAAAAGAACTGCTTGAGAAGTTCAGATTCTTCTTGTAAATATTTGATGGCCTCATACCTATCAAATGAATCCGGCGTTGTGTCATTATACCTGGCAATAAATAACCCATAAACGATAGTCTGGGCATACATATCTGCAAACTCACGAGTGTTCATTAAGGGACGAAGGTCAGATTTAATCCTGCGATATAACCCGTATAGCTCCATGAACATAGGCAACTTCTTTTGATTATCAGTCAAGAGCGGTTGCCCAGTACCATCATCTTTAAGAATACCAGAAATAATGCTGCGTATTGTACGGGCGTGCATTGCCATATACTCAGCCAGCTTAGTAGATGATTTTATTTGTGCGGGGTCACGGAGCAAAAAATCTTCTAAAAGGCTAAAAAACAATTCGATATTGTCTTCTCTCAGAACTAGCTTTCCATCAACCAATTCCATAATTCGCAGACCGGTATACATCTCTGTATCACCTGCACGCCAAAACCGCCATTCAATATTGTCAGTCAAAATAGCGTTGCCATATCTATCAGCTTCAATCTTGATCTGAGAGAGCGCCCTTTTATCAATGCCACCAACCTTTTTAACTTCAACGCCGGCAAAAGGTTCGGTTTCTGTAACTTCTTCTTCGGTATGCCAAAGCTTGATATCAATATTTTCTCCAGATTGTCCTTTGCGTTCACCAGACAAATCACGGGCTGCACAGCCAATATCCGTAAATAAAGCCATTATTGGGGCATTATAAGATGATTCGACATTCCCGAGGCTATATGCGTCACACACCGCCTTGAAGTATTTCGTGATAATTTCTGTTATATTGGTTTTCTCCATGTTAGCCTCCTGCTTATACTCTATATAAAATCATACGAAAATCGTTCTTTCTTCTGCTTTTGCCATAGCGGACACATGGGAATTTGCAAAAACAAGGCAATATCCCATGTAGGAAAATCTGAGAACCACGACCCTATGGTGAAAGTGTTTTTCAGATTTTACATTTTTGACAGCGTGGAAACCACCCAGCTTTGAGAGGGTGGATACCATTGCTGCCAAAAATAATAGGGTATCCAAAGGGGAATATCCCCTTGGCTCTGGGTTTCCAATAGGGGCGAGCAGCATCCCTGTTGGCACACGATTTTCCGTAGGAAAGTCTAGTGTGTTATACCTTTGCTTCCGGCTGATGCCGGGAAGGGGCTGTCTGCGGCATCTGCAACCTGGGCAGATGGGCAGCGGACAGACACTTTTTGGCGGCAGTAGGGCAGGCGGATTTTGTACGATTGCGGACGAAACCGGGATTTGCACACAGGGCAAAATCCGCCTGACCGAAAAAGGAAGCAAAGGTATATCAACCCCTCGTCCCGCCGCAGCGACAGCGCACTAATACCACCACGGCAGTTCCAGCCAGAGATTGTCCAGCGCCAATGCTTCAGTTGACCTTGCACGGCTCTCACTAAGATGGAAATGCAGAGCTGTTCCTACAAGAGGATGCTCCATGTCATCCTCAAAGCCAAAACGGTACAGCAGATAAACCCGCTCCCGTTCTGATATGCGCCGCAGTCCTTCATAGAGCTCTTTCCGTTTTTCCGCTTCCTCCATAATCTTATCCGGCTCTGACGCATAGGGGTCGGCAATCAAGTCGGAACGCTGCATGGAATCCTCGCCGGGAAGCAAATCATCCAGATTGATTCTCTCCATGGGGATACCATCTTTGTCAGACTGCATCCGCTGTTCAAAGGTCGCAAAAGCAGCCGAGATCAAATCCATCATGGCGTTGCGGATGGCAGGCCCCGCATAGGTCAGAAACTTAATTTTTTTGCCCGGGTCATACAGGGAGATAGCCCGGAGCAAGCCGATGCTCCCCTCCTGAATCAGGTCATCGTGGTCAATACCCAACTCACTGTTTCCAAGGCCAACACTGATGTACAATTCATTTGCAGTTTTTCGGATATACCCCAGATTGTTCTGCACCAGCTGCTCCTGCGCCTGTGTATCTCCTCGCTGCGCCAGCGTGCAAAGCCGCTCATTGGTCATCGTTTTCATCGCTTTGCTTAGGCTGCATACTTTCCATCATGTGAAGCAGCGCCTGCTGTAATTCCGCCAGTGATTCATCCTCTGCCAGCCCCATCTGGGATATAGGCTGCACGACCATAGCGGCAAGCTGCTCTGGGGAAACCGATGGATGATGAAGATCCTGTCCTTTGGTCAGTTCTGAGAACATCTGCTCGGTAAGCTCTTTTGTCATGTTCTGGGAAATCCCCTCCCCAGAAGTCATTTCCTTTTTGATCTCTCGAAGAACGGCCATAAATTGATTCTGAATATTGGTCAAATCGGCTTGGAAAACCGGAACCTTGTTAAGAGAGACTGCCTGTGCCGCTTGCTGTGACGCTTTCCGAATGTCCGGCTGTTCTTTTCCGGTCATCAACAGCATGGAACTTAACGATTGCAGGATTTGGTTCTGTGCGGCAAATCCGGAAGCCATCGTTTCATCAAAATACAGGGCAATCATACTGGTCAGCTGGGCAAAACGGCGATTTTCCAGCAGGCGGCTCACCACTTCCGGGTTTACCCGTCCCGTATAGAGATTGCGTGCGGCTTCGGCAGAAAGGCCAAGCTCAGAGATGTCATAATTCTTCTTGTCCGGCACATTGGTCAGACAAAGGAGAAAATCCGAGGATACATTAAAAATCCGGGCAATACGGATGATTTGCTCGATAGTCAGTTTATTCTTTGTCCCATTCAGAAAACGGCTGATGGAGCTTTCCGCAACGCCAATTTTAGAAGCAAGCTCTGCCTGCGTAATTTTATACTCCTTCATCAAATCTTGTAATCTCTGCTGTGGAGTATCACCAGGGAGATATTCCTGTCCCATAGGCAGATCACCTCGTTTCTTTTCTGTATTTCCCGCTTTTAATGCGGGCATCGGTTGGTTTTTCTGCATCCTCCGGGATAATCCAGCGGCTTCCTGCTCTTTGTGCACCGGGAATCCGGTCTTGGTTGCAGAGGATGCCGACCCGTCGGGGAGAAATCCCCCATTTCTCTGCAATTTCAAACGTAGAAAGATATTTCATAACCAGCCCTCATTGTTTATAATTCTACTTTTTATTATATTCCATAACAGGAATAATCTCAATCCATATTTTAAGAATCCAGCCGCCTTCTATCTTGCAATTCTGCAAGTTTGGGAGGCGGTATTTTATTTTCTTGCAAGACTGACGGATTTTTTGAGCCATGCCCTTTTTCTCCGTACATTGAGGTGACAGGAGAAACCTGTACAAAGATGAAGGAGGAACATGGCATGGATATTTTTGTAACTGTAAAGGCGGCAGTTACCGTAAGTCAAGCCGCTGAACACTATGGGCTGCAAGTCAATCGAAACGGTATGACTTGCTGTCCCTTTCACGATGACCGGCACCCCAGCATGAAGCTGAACGAACGGTATTTTTACTGCTTCGGCTGCGGGGCCACTGGAGATGTGATCGACCTGGTGGCGAAATTGTTTGATCTGAGCAGCTACGAGGCGGCTAAAAAGCTGGCTCATGACTTCGGAATTGGCCCGGACAAGCCCCCTTCGGCAGTTGCACTGCCCAAACCGGAGCGTCCCCTGCTAAAAGCATATCGGCAGGAGGAAGTGCGCTGCTTACGGGTGCTGTGCGACTATCTGCATCTTCTGGAACGCTGGAAGGTGCAGTACGCACCCAAGACAGCGGCAGATACTCTGGATGATCGGTTTGTGGAAGCCTGCCAGATGCTGGATTATGTGGAGTATCTGGCGGATTTGCTGATTGCCGCCGAGCTGGAACAGCGGGTAAAAATCGTAAAAATGCTGAACAAAGATGGCCTGATCGCCGGTTTGGAGGAACGGCTAAACAGGCTGAAAAAGGAGGACAACGCCCATGAAAAACAAAGCGCAGCTTGACGGGATGCCCGTCTGGTTTGATGGAAAAAGCATCAACGAAGCCCTGTTTTGTGAGGAGTTCTTGCAGACGCACAAGATCATCTTCACAAACGGGGCTTTTTTCACGCCCGAAGGCCGTGTGACCGATGAGCTGCCCATGCGGGGAGAGATTTTTGAGGAGCTGAAATACTGTGCGGTCAGCAACATCCCCCGCAAAATCAGCAATATTGTGGAGCTGATGAAGCTGGCGGCGCTGGCGGAGGATTTTCCCCCGGAGCCGGACCGGATTCACCTTTCCAATGGGACGCTTTTTCTGGACGGAACCTTTGCGGAGGGAAAGCCGAAAATCGTCCGTAACCGCTTCCCTGTGGCCTACAACCCCAATGCCCCAAAACCTGTTCTCTGGCTGCAATTTCTGGATGGCCTGCTCTACCCGGAGGACATTCCCACCTTGCAGGAATATATCGGCTACTGCCTGATTCCCAGCAATAAGGGACAGCGGATGATGGTGATTAAAGGCAACGGCGGCGAGGGAAAGTCTCAGATCGGCGCTGTGCTGGGAACTTTGTTCGGCTCCAACATGAAGGACGGCAGCATCGGGAAAATATCGGAGAACCGATTTGCCCGTGCCGATTTGGAACATACCCTCCTGTGCGTGGACGACGATATGCGGATGGAAGCCCTGCGCCAGACCAACTATGTGAAATCCATTGTGACTGCCCAGGGTAAGATGGACTTGGAGCGCAAAGGCAAGCAGAGCTATCAGGGATGGATGTGCGCCCGGCTGTTGGCATTCTCCAACGGAGATTTGCAGGCGCTGTTTGACCGCAGCGACGGATTTTACCGCCGCCAGCTGGTGCTGACCACGAAAGAAAAACCAGCTGGCCGTGTGGATGATCCCGACCTTGCGGAGAAGATGAAAGCCGAGGTGGAGGGCATTCTGCTGTGGGCTTTTGAGGGATTGCAGCGTCTGGCCGCTAATAACTTCAAGTTCACCGAAAGTGACCGCACCAGAGGGAACCGGGAGGCAGTCAAACGGGAAAATAACAATGTCTATGATTTTCTGGATTCTGACGGATATGTTCGCCTGAAAGCCGATATGTCCGCCAGTTCCAAAGAGCTGTATGAGGCGTACCAGATTTATTGCACCGAGAACAATCTGCCCGCCCTGAAACCCCGCAGCTTCAGCGAAGCCCTGATTGCCTGCCAGAGCCGCTACAATCTGGAATACTGCAACAATGTGACCAACGCCGCCGGACGGCGGGTGCGTGGTTTTCTGGGGATTGAGGTATTGGTGAGAAATCATATATCAGTGTTTTCCGGTGATTCGATGCGTACGTACGTACCGGAAGATGTGCCGGAGGAATGGCGGCGCTGAACCGTGTACGTACGTACGCTTTGATTGACCCTTGTTCTCCCTTTTATAGCAATTCGGCGGCTATGGCAGTCAGAATCACCGGTCAAATCCCCATGCTAAATCAAGGCAAGTGGGAATCGAAAAGTATTTGACGGTTGGAAGAAATCATTTTGCGAAACCGTGCTTCTCGCTCCGGTGAACCGGGTACATGGAATCATGGGAAAATGCACGGTTTCAAGCCAAGTCACACGGAACGGAAAAGTCGGATGGTGCGGCTTATGGACAGGACATCACACCGGCAATTCTGAACGGATTTGGTGACAAGGAGATTTTGCACGACACAGCGAAGCGGTTATGCCAGAGGGCATACCGGCTTCGCTTTTTTATCAAGTAAACAGGAGGATTTTTGATAATGACGGTACGCAACGAAATTAAGGCACAGATCGTCCGGGCGGGATACACCATGCAGGAGGTAGTTGACCGGCTCCATGAGGAATACGACTGGTCGGACAGCGTTTCCAACCTGTCGGCCAAGCTCCAGCGGGAATCTATCCGCTATAAGGAAGTTGTGGAGCTGGCCGATGTGCTGGGATATGACATCGTCTGGCAGAAACGGAGGGACAGAGCATGAGCAAGCCGCAATATGCCATCCTCCGCTTTGCCAAGTACAAAGGGCCGGAGATCGGGAACATTGAAGCCCACAACGAGCGCACCAAAGAGAAATACGCCAGCAATCCCGATGTGGACATCAGCAGGAGCAAGTATAATTTCCATCTGATCGAGCCGGAGCAAAAATATCGTGCGGAGGCAGAGCGGCAGATCAAAGAAGCCGGTTGCCGTACCCGGTCAGACAGTGTTCGAGTCGTGGAAGCCCTAGTAACTGCCACACCGGAGTTCTTTCAGAGAAAGAAGAAATCTGAAATCAGAGCCTATTTTCAAGAGGCGCTGGCCTTTCTCCAGCAAAACCAAGACCCCAAAACAATCATATCTGCTGTGGTGCATATGGACGAGAAAACGCCCCATATGCACCTTTCTTTTGTCCCGCTGACTGCGGATGGCAGGCTCAGTGCCAAGGAGATCGTGGGAAACAAGAAAAAGCTGACCCAGTGGCAGGACAAGTTCTGGGAACATATGGTGCGGAAATATCCTGACCTGGAGCGTGGGGAAAGCGCCAGCCAGACCGGACGTGACCATATCCCGCCCAGAGTGTTCAAAGAGATGACCCGCTTGACCAAGCAAAAGGCAAAACTGGAGGAACTACTGTCCGGTATCGGAGCCTTTAACGCCAAAAGCAGAGCTACCGAGATTGCAGCTCTACTGGATAAGTATATCCCAGCGGTGGAGCAGATGCACAGCACTATGAAGAAGTATCAGGTGGCATTCACGGAAACCACCGTAGAGAACAAAAAGCTGAAACAGGAGAACGCTCAGCTGGAGCAATCCCTAGAGAAAGCAACCCAAGAAAGCACTTTGAAGCAGCTGGCCGATGCCAAACTGCAACGGGATTATGAGGATGCTGTGGCTGTACTGGATCGTATCCCGAAAGAAGTGCTGGCGGAGTACATGCACAAACCGGACAGACGGAGGATAAATGCCTATGATAGATGAGTGGAACGGCCTTGCCGTTTTGCTGGCAGATATGATTGAAAAATATGCTGGGGAGCTGGACTTGGATGCTTTGCCTGATCCGGTGTTCCCCGAGGATAAAATCACAAACCACGACACAAATAAAAATGTTTACAAAGAAAATGTTGAAACGTCAAAAGCAGCATGATACAATAATCGTGAGAAAAGTGTCCAAACTAATTTTCCAAGGGAAGAAATACTTCCCTTGGAAAATACATAAGGAACTGTTGAGCAGTATAAGCGAGGAAGAACCATGGCAAAAGAAAAGATAAAAGTTTATACCTATACACGAGTGTCTACCGCCATGCAGATTGACGGCTACTCGCTGGATGCCCAGAAATCCCGCATGAAGGCTTTTGCGGAATTCAATGATTATGAGATTGCTCACGAATATGAGGATGCGGGAAAATCGGGTAAATCAATTGAAGGCCGTACACAATTTAACCAGATGATGGAGGACATCAAAACCGGCAAGGATGGTGTTTCCTTTGTTCTGGTATTCAAGCTATCCCGCTTTGGCAGAAATGCGGCAGATGTCCTTTCCACCTTACAGGTCATGCAGGATTTTGGCGTCAACCTGATCTGCGTGGAGGATGGTATTGATTCCTCCAAAGATGCGGGAAAGCTGATGATTTCCGTCCTATCGGCAGTGGCGGAAATTGAGCGTGAAAACATCCGTGTCCAAACCATGGAAGGTCGTATCCAGAAGGCCAGAGAGGGCAAGTGGAACGGCGGCTTTGCCCCCTACGGCTATAAACTGGTGGATGGCAAGCTGGAAATCAACGAGGAGGAAGCTCCGGCGATTCGCACCATCTATGAGCAGTATGTTACAACCGATTCCGGTGCAAATGGGATCGCAAAATATCTTGAAAATCATGGAATCAGCAAAGTCCAGCGCCAAAACGGGAAAAATCCTCTTTTTGATGCCCGCCTGATCCGCATGATTCTGAAAAATCCGGTTTACTGCGGCAAGATTGCCTATGGTAGGCGAAAAACTGAAAAGGTGCATGGAACCAGAAACGAGTACCGTTTAGTAGAACAAGAAAACTTTTTGTTGGTGGATGGCCTGCATGCGGCCATTATCCCGGAGGATGTATGGCAGGCAGCACAGGTCAAGTTGGCTGCTCAAGCCAAGCGATATGAACACGTCAACAAAGGGAAAAACGAATGCACACACCTGTTGTCCGGCATTGTAAAATGTCCCATATGCGGTGTTGGAATGTATGGTAATAAGTGCGTAAAACGGAAAGCAGACGGCAGCAAATACAAGGATTTCTACTACTATGGCTGCAAACATCGCTCTATGACCCGTGGACATAAATGCGATTACAAGAAGCAAATTCGGAAAGAGCTTCTGGACGATGCTGTGGCGGAGGTAATCTGCAAGCTGGTCAGCAATCCCAAATTTGCGGCGATGATGCAGGAAAAGATCAACATGAAAGTCGATACCACGGCGATTGAGCAGGAAATCAGCAACTATGAAAAGCAGCTTCGTCAGGCTTATTCCACCAAATCCAAGCTAATTGAAGAAATCGACTCTCTTGACCCAGATGACCGGCATTACAGCAGGCGGAAATCAGACCTTGATGATCGGCTCTATGGGATGTATGATAAGATTGAAGAATTGGAATCTCTACTGATTGCAGCCAGAGCCAAGAAACAGGCTATTGAGGCAGAAAAGCTGACCGGCGATAATATCTACAAGGTTCTAATCTACTTCGATCAACTCTATGGAAAGATGAACGACAGAGAGAAACGGCAGCTGATTGAGGAACTGATCTCTGAAATTCAGATTTATCCGGAGCGTCAGCCCAATGGACAGTGGCTGAAATCCATTAAGTTCAGACTGCCTATCATAGAGGAAGATATGAATATCAGTTTGGACAATGAACAGCAAGTTGAAAATATCTGTCTTTTAGCCAAAGCCCCCAAAGCAAAGCCACAAAATGACAGTTTTCTCCATGGGAAAAATTAACGTGCAGATGATGCGAACGCTGAGTATGCTCGTGTTCCTGTCTTTTCCAGAACTCTGATCCTCTGTCCTTGAAGATCCTGGTTTTACTTGTCTTTCCCATCCTCAGAAAATTCTCACAGACATATGGCGTATTTGGGAAAAGATTAATGATGGAATCATTTTTTTGGATGGTAGGGAGAACTGCCCCCAAGTCCCGTCAGGTTCGGGAAAGTCTTCTTCCCATTGGAGAGAGACAAGATTTTTTAAGCATCATACCCCGAAACGAGTTGTCAAGGACTTTTTAATCAAATTCACAAAAAAGCCACAAAAAAAGTGCCAGGAAGCAGATTTTAGCTCCTGACACTTTGGCGGATGGGTTATTTTCTCCTGCTTAACAGTTCGTCGCAAAGGTACGCATATTCCGGCAGTTGGTCGATATAGGGTTTCCAGCGCCACTTAATCTCGGCCAGTTCCAGCGGATCGGCGTCCTCGAAGTCATGGTCGTTTCCGGTCATTCCAAAAACATCCAGTGCTATATCATTCAAGCACTCATAACAAAGGCCAGTAGCGGACTCTATCCAGTTGCCGGTATCAATATAGACCGGGTCGATAGATATTGCCAGCCACACATAGCCGACCTTGTCCGACCAAACCAAATCATAAGCGGTCATTTGTTGGATATGTTTCTCAAACACTTTGCGGACGCGCTCAATCTCATTTTTCTCTTTTTCTGTGTACAGCATTTTCATGTCCTCCTTGGATAAAAGTTTTGGTGTGTACCGTCATCAGTTTAACACAAGGCGACTGGCTTTATCAGCCGGTCACATCTGCTGTATCTCGTTTTTGAGCATACGCTTGATTTTGTCGCTCATGGTTTCGGTGCTGGTCTGGCTGAAATGGACGCGCACCTTGTAGGTGGTCTTGCCGATTTTCTTTACCAGCGCGGGGGCATCCTCCGGCGCTCTGGTAGGGGTGGTGTCTGCGGTCTGTATGGTACGGGTTTCTTCGCTCATGGTGCTCCTTTCTCCGGGCGGGGCTGTGCCGTCCGGCAAAAATTACTCATGCTTGCGGTTTACAATGTCTTTCGCCGCCTGTCTGGTGGCCCCGGCGTTTTCCTCCCGGAAGTTTTTCCCGGCAAAGAGGATCGGGGCGCACCGTTCCAGGATGCGGTCATAGATACGGGCGTGGGCCAGATCGGGCGGGTTTTTGAGTTCGGCCAGCTTCAGGTTGGTGGTGATGATCATGGGCCTGCGGCTGCGGTAGCGGCTGTCAATGACGAAAAACATCTGCTCCATCGCATACTCGGTACTGCGCTCCACACCCAGATCGTCAATGATGAGCAGGTCGTACTCGTCAAAGCTGGCGATAAAGTCAGCCCTGTCCTCAGAGAACATCCCTGTCAGGCGGTTCAGGATGGTGGGAAAGTTTGTCATCAGCACCGGCACATCCCGGTCAAGCAGGGCGTTGGCGATACAACCGGCGAAAAAGGACTTGCCGGTTCCCACATCCCCAAACAGAAGCAGGCCGGTGTTGTTTTTGTATGCCTCCTTCCAGTTCTCCACATAGGCGCGGGCCTTGTCCATCAGGGGATTTTTGCCGTTGTCATTGGCAAAGGTGTAGTCGTACAGATAGCGGTCTTGCAGGCCCTGGGCCTTCCTGCGCTTGATACGCTCCATGCGGCGCTGCCGTTCCTCGGCGGCCTTGCGTTGTTCCTCGGCCTCCCGCTGGCACTGGCAGATACAGCGGGGCATGAAGTAGCCGGGTTTCCCAAAGCATGGCACAACGGTCTGCCTCTGGCCGCCGCACTTTTTACAGTGAATGAGGCCGTCTGCCGGGTCTATGTACTCGTCCCCGGCCAGTTCCATACCGGCGGCTGCCTTGTCGATCAGTGCCCGGATTTCTGCGGTAATCTCCATCATACGGTTTCATCCTCCTTTACGCTGTAATCCCGGTTTCGGGTGGGTGGGGCTGCTTTCCTGGCGTCCTCACCGGCCCAGCGCCGGATGGTGGCGGCATGGCTCTGATACCGCTTGCCGGTAGAAGCCATGTACTCGGACAGCTTTTCGATGTACTGGCCCCATATCGTGGGAAAGCTGGCCTGCAGGTCTGCCAGTTCCTCGTCCGTCAGGAAAACATTCTGGTAACGGCCATAGGCGCGGGCGGGGCGTCCCTTCTCTATCTCTCTCTTTATCTCTATCTCTTTCTCTAACTCTATCTCTATCTCTGGTGGACGAATGTCGGACAAATGTCCGCCGTTTGTCCGGGGCGCGGAAAGGGCCTTGTTTTGGAGCCTTGCCGCCCGCTTTCGCTCGGCCTCGGTGGAGGACTGGCCGATCAGCAGTTCGATATTGCTCATGTAGAAGGTGCCGCTGTCCAGCACTTCCACAAGGCCCAGCTTCAGGAAGATTTGCAAGGCCCTCTCCACAGTGCCGATCTGCTGGCGGGTGATGGTGGCAATCATCTGTGCCGTGTAGGGGATATTCTCGTCAAGCTGGAGCCGCCCGCCGTGTTTCAGGGATTTCAGATACAGCTTGAGCAGGATGTTGGAGTACAGAACACCGTCCTGCATACTTTCCAGCAGCACGATGGAGTCATCGTCAAAATAGTTCTCTTTGAGTTTCAGGTAGTAATATTTTCGATTGTCTGACATGGGTTCCTCCTTGGGGTTTGTTTCAGGGGTCTGTACGCCTTTAGAGGGCCGTTTTGGGGGCCAGAGGATAAATCTATCAGGCCCCCAGCGACACCCTCGAAAAAGTCCTTGATTTACAAGGGTTTTTCAGCCCCTAAATGCGTAGAAAGGTAGTATCTTTTCCGCTGTCGTTCTGCCTCTTTGCGGCGGCGTACCTGAACAGCACATTCCGGGCAGTATTTGGCCCGGTTGGAGCCGGGGGTGAACAGCGTCCCGCAGACGGCGCACCGCTTGGCGTCCAGGCGGTGGAACAGGGCCGTTTCCAGTTCTCTGTCCAGCGGCAGCACCGCCGCCCTAAACCACTGGCACAACAGGGAGTAGGAAATGGACTGGACGCAGACACATTCCTCCCCATCGTCCAGCGCGAGACAGTTGCCGCCGTCATAGTTGCAGCACTCATGTACCAGCCGCCGCGCCCTGCGGTACTGGCGGTAGTCCATGACGGGGACGGGTTCAGGCTTGCTTTTCTTCATGCTGGCATTTCCCGCATCCGCCACAGTTGCCGCAGCCCTGGCAGGCATGGGCCTCCGGCTCCGGGCCGGTGGGCGCGTCTGCCGGTTCCGGCTCCAACAGGGCAAGGGGCAGGCGGATGTTCAGGTGGACGGTGACAGGTAAAATAATCTGCTTCATAGGGCACTCTCCTTCCGTGAGTGAATGTTGACAGTTCTGTGCAAAGGTGTGTCGTGAAACGCGACGCCCCTGAAAGGGGGCGGCAAAACGCCGTACCCTTTACCGTTCCGGCCCCCGGGCATGGGACTTGTCCTGTCCCTGGCGGGCCAGTTGGTCGGCGGCCTTGCGGAGCCGTTCAACGGCTTTCAGTTCCTCCCGCATGGCTTTCATGTCGATGGTGTCCACCTGCTTCTGGGCGGTCAACAGGTCGATCTCGCGCTGCCATGCCTTGGGGGTGATTTCCTCGCCGCTGTCCTTCAGTTCTTTCAGATACCGGGCCGCCGCGTCATAGAGGATCAGTTCCCGGCTGTAGCGCTGCTCGAACAGTTCCCGTTTCTCCGGCTTTACCTTGGCAAGCTGCTTGCGGATGGGCTTGTACTTGTTGTACTGCGCCCACATCTCCCCACGCTCGGTGAGGGTGGCAATCCGGCGCTCGGCCTGGACGATTTTCCCCCGCAGGTCATAGTAGCTGCTGTTCATATCGGAGATTTTATCGTGGAGCTGCTGCATGGTCTTAATTTCGTTTGCCTGCATAAAGCTGAACAGGGCGGCGCTCTCCTGCAAAGCCCGGATTTTGCCGGTGCGGGTGTCAGGCCGCTTGAGCTGCTGCTGGGCCTCCCACAAGTCAATCATGCTGGGCTGCTGGCCCTCCGGCTTCTCCGCCTCGGCCTTAGACCAGTTGTAGAGGCGGGTAATGCGGGCCTTGATTTCCTTGAGCAGCTTATTGTCGGCGGCGATCTGCCGGTTGACTTCTCCCTTGTCGGTGCGGATGCCGCGCTTCTCCATCTGGCTGGCCGCTGGCCCCAGGTGGACAGAGGGGATTTTATCAATGCCCCGGCGCTTGTAGCTGCGGTGGTCTACCAGGGCGGGCTGACCGGCGGCCTCCAATGCCCGGTTGGTATAAGCCGCCCATGCCGCCCGCCAAATCTCCACATTCCCTTTGTCGTTCCAGTCGGTGGTGTCCTCCCGGTGGTTTTTCCAGCCGCCTTTCCCATCCGGGATACGCTGGCCGTTCTCGTCCAGGTCGTATGCCTTGCGGCACTTCGCGCCCCATGCGCCATTTTCCTTCAGGGGCCGGACAGTCAGCATGACATGAACATGGGGGTTGCCGGTTCCCTTGTCATGGATGGCAAAATCAGCACACATCCCCTTGTCTACAAAGTTGTCCTTCACATAGGCCCGGACAAGGGCAAGCTGCTGTTCCCTGGACAGTTCACGGGGCAGGGCTGCCTCAATCTCGCGGGCAAGCTGGCTGTCCCTGGCTTTCTCGATCTGCTCCACACTGTTCCAGAGGGTGGAGCGGTCTGCAAACTCCGGCGGGGCGTGGGCGGGCAGCATGATTTCCGCATGGACAACACCGCCCTTCCGGGTGTAATCATGGGTCAGGCCGTCCCATTCATTCGTCAGTTTGGTTCCGCTGCGGTAGGCGGCTGCGGCAACAGCGGAACGGCCCTCGCTGCGCCTGATGATACTGACGGGAATATGACAAAAATCTATGGGTAGCACCTCCTTTCGGCGGGGATATTTCAGGCTCCGTGGAGCCGAACAGACGCGAAGCGGGTGTTTGGCTGCGCGGGGCGCACAAGGGGTTTGGGGAGTGTAGCTCCCCATCGCGGACGAAGTACGCAACAGCCCCCGGCAGGGCGCACGACACCGGCAACGGTGTATAAGTGCGCCCTTGTAAACAAGGGACTTATGGCGTGTCCCCGGATTTTGGCAGGTTTGCAGTCAATTCCGCAGCCCCCGGAAGATGGGACAGGGCAATCAGGAACGCTTTAACCTCTGCGCCGGAAAGGTCGGGAGCCAACGGGAAAATCCCCTCCAAAACGGCTCCACGCTCAATCAGACGGCGGGTGCGGGCCTTGCGTTCCTCGTTGCGCTGCTTGTTCTCCAAAATCTTCTGGCGGTTCTCAAGCTGCCGGATTTCCTTCAGGACTTCTTCGCGCTCGTCTTTTTTCTGTTTCGCTTGGGCGGTGCTGTCTTTGTGCATATCGTTTTCTCCTTCGGCGGCTTCATCCAGCCGCGCTTGATATAATATTTCTGTAACTTGATAATGGCGTTGCGAACCGTGACGATGGCTGCTGATGTCGTGAAGCCTTCGGCCTCGGCAATCTCCTTAAACTGCTTGCCCTCCCAAAACCGGGCGTGCAGGCAGCTTGCCTGCCGTGGCGTCAGGGTGGCAAGGGCCTCCCGGAGCCGTTCCATCATCAGGGCATAGGCGGCCTCCTGTTCCCGTTCCGTTTCTTTCTCCATCAGAATATCTTCCGGGGAGATGACCTGTTCCGGGAAATGGTGTTCTATGCCGGGTGAAGCGTCCAGAGAGTAACAGTGATAGTGCTGCTTTGCGTCATTTGCGTTCTCTGCGCGGCTTTCCTCCACAATGGCGTCTGCAACCTCGTCCGGCACTTCCACAAAAGTGTCCTTCTTGCAAATTGGGTAGTAGTATTTTTTCAGGTTGATGGTTTTCATAGGCCGCTTGTCCATTTCCGGCGTATGAAGTACCGGCGCAGACGCCGGAGCGCCGCATGGATGGACTTCCCGGCCTGGGATGGGGTAATGCCCTCCATCGCGGCAATGTCCTTCACTTTCATCCCCAGCATATACCGGGCATGGACGCGGCGGGCCTGCGCTGGGGTCAGAGAGGAAATGGCCTCATAGAGCCGCCGGAGCAGTTCAGCATATTCGGCCTGCGCCTCCTTTTCCATCAGGCAATCCTCCGGCGATGGCTGCGCCCAGCCAATGGCGGCGTTCTCAATCCCATCATTGCAGTCAAGGGAATAAAACGCCTTGTAGCGGTACATCTTGCGCTCCCTGGCGGCTTCGGCCCGCTTGTCCAGCAGGAACGCCTCGACAATTTCATCCGACACCTCCACAAAGGTGTCCTCGGTGCAGAACGGGTAATATTGCTTGAGGTTGATGGTCTGCATAGGCACGCCCTCACTCTGCCGGAAAAAGGCAGTCATAGCAGCGGCGCATATTCCGCAGGCCCCGACGGATGGCAACGCTAACCTTGCTGCTGTCTACGCCCTCCCTCCGGGAGATTTCCGGCTGGCTGATACCGGCGATGTAGTAGGCCCGGACGCGGCGGGCCTGTGTGGGGGTGGCATGGGCCAGGGCCTCCGGCAAGGCAGCCAGCAGCCGCAGATGGGCGGCCCGTTCCTCGCGCTCCAAAATGATTTCCTCTGACGATCTGCCGT
Source organism: Angelakisella massiliensis (assembly GCF_900104675.1). Lineage (GTDB taxonomy): Bacteria > Bacillota > Clostridia > Oscillospirales > Ruminococcaceae > Angelakisella > Angelakisella massiliensis. The sequence goes on from NZ_LT629945.1 coordinate 2,290,446, forward strand.
GTTCCAGCGCGTAGTTCTCCGTCCAGCTATATGCGTCCAGGGAGTAGTAGGCGTGGTGGTAGACCTTCCGGCGCTCATAGTTGTTCATCTCGCGCTGGGCCTGCCGCATAACCTCCCAAACCTCATCGCTGACCTCCACAAACTCGTCATACCGGTAGTGGGGATAAATCCACCGCAGATTGATTGTTTTCATAGGCTTACCTCCTGAAAATGGGAGAGGCGGGCAGCTTGTCCGCTGTCCGCCTCTCACTGGGATAAGGGAAACAATCCCTTTCACTTGGTAGCCCGAAAAGGGGTCATTCGTTAGGGTAGTTCGCAAAGAATTTCAAAAATTTTTTCCGAACCGCGTCAATGCTCTCATAGACGGATACTTTGGAGCAGCCGCACACCGTTCCGATCTCCGCAAGGGTCAGCCCGTCCAGGGCATAGAGCAGGAACCGGCGGCGCTGGGCCTCGGTGCAGGTGTCCAGGACGGCCATCAGCTCGCCCAGCGTTTCCATGCGGCAAAGGTATTCCTCCGGCGTTTCGCCGTAGATGCCCACGCCCTCGGTAGCAACTATGTATTCGTCAAACTCCCGGCCATCCCAATGCCGCCGCTGCTCATGGGACAGGTTCTCGGCTTTGTGGTCGGCCCGGTCAAGAAATTCATAGACTTCCAGCGTGACTTCCACGGCCACAGCTTGTCCGTTGTAATTGATGGTGACTTCCATCGGCCTTTCCTCCGTTCAGATTTTTGCGGGAAAATCTGAACGGGGTGGCGGGGAACGGCACCGGGGGCAAGGTTCGGGCCATGTTGGCCCGATGTTCCGGCCCCACAGGTATGAAAAAACGCCCGGACAGCATGAAGCTATTCGAGCGCAAAAAATACGGTATTCAGTTACATTGTGACAATTTTCGCACTGGCTGCCAGACGGAGCCGGTTCAGTGGCCGGGCTTTTTTTGACGATAGTGCAAATATCGTCTGAATTTGTTGGCGGTCAGTGTGCTTCATGGCGGCTCCCTCCTAAAGCCGCCGTGTCAGCGTATGGGCGTCACTCCTTCGTTGAGGGAATAAGGAACGGCGGCCTTGACTTTGTCAAAGCCGCCGCGATATATAATGATGGCATGATGATTGCCTACTGAACGACGGCTTTTTTTCTTTTGCCGTCGTCCGGCAGGTAAAACTAATTATTTTGCTTTCCTGTTCAGCCCTTTCAGAATGAAAAGCGCCAGAGCAGCACAGGCCAGCAGAACTATGATACCAATGAAAACCTGAACCATATTTGCATCGTAATAGCCGGAGATATTGAAAACGGCTGTCATGGGATACACCGTTTTTAGCTGGCTGGACATACTTGCGAACAGTCCGGCGAACGAATAAATTTCAGCAAATACCAGCGCCAGCCAGTAACCCTTTTTCATCCGGGCCACCAAAGCGATGATCGGAGAAATGGCAAGGAACACACCAATCCCGTCCAGAAGATATGTTTTCAGGTTTTCCAAAACAAGGCCAATGGAAAGAGCTTCAAAGTGTAAAACGGCCTCAACGAGAAAGGTAATCGCAAAAAGCAGAAGATAGATTAAGACGCTGAACACCAGAGCAAGCACCATTTTGGAGAGCGTCAGCTTCACTTCATCCACGGGAATGAGCCGCAGGGATTTTAGGGTGTCCTCCTGTTCCTCCCGGCAGATCATATAGCTTCCCAGCAGGGCAATGACCGCAGGCAGCACATAAAAGGTGGCGAGGGATTGGGCCGCTGTCATAAACCATCCGGCACCGTCAATATAGCGGCTTTCATAAAATGTGAACTGCCCCTGTGCAAAGACAATCAACGCCACCATGACCGTTGCAAAACCGGCAATCCACAAAATTTTGGAACGGCGGAGTTTCCGGCGCTCCGCCCAAAGTAAAAGCTCCATTTCAAATGCACCTCACTTTCTCTTTTTCAAAGCAGCCCCAGCCAGCAGGACAGAAGCAACGCCCCACACGCCTATGCAAAGGAACGCCCCCGGAATATTGAGTGGCTGGGTAATTACGACACCCGGAATATCCCGCATAACAATGGCGGTCATGCTGGACAGCGGATGCAGGTACATATTCACCATCAAGAGGATAAAGCCGAGGAATGTATAAACCAGCGTCAGGCAGACGGGAAGAATATACCCCTTCTGCGCTGCGGCAGCCGCCAGTATTGGCAGTACCGCAAAGGCGGTCAGCAGAGAGATTTCCATACACTTCCGCAGAAGATAAAGGACGCTCCCGCTGTCAAAGGCAATATAGCCGGGCAGTACGCCGGTAAGGATGGACGCGGCTGCGGTAATCAGCATGAAGCAGACCGAGTACACCAGCACCACAGCAAATTTGCTGAAAAAGTACGCCATCTTATTGACCGGCACGATCCAGAGCTGTTTGAGCATATCATATTGGTTTTCGTTATACATCAGCATGGTACACAGCATCCCCAGCACCACCGGCAGGATGATCCACGGGGTATAGCTGAACGCCGTCCACTTGTAAAACTCGATGGGTTCCACGCCGGTTCCCTTGACACTTGCAAAGTAGAACACGGCGGCCAGCGGCATAAACAGAGCTGCCAGCAGCATGAGCCAGATAAACTTTCTCCGGCGCAGCTTGAGAAATTCAACCTGTATCAGTTTAAGCAATGCCCTCTCCCCCCGTGATCTGCTTGAAATAGTCCTCAAGGGTATCATTGCAGATTTGGGAGCTGATTACAGCCACATCCTGCACCACAAGGGCCTTGTTGATTGCTGCCATATCCAGTGCGGTGTCATAGAGCCGCAGGTTATGTTCGTCCTGCACCGCATAATCCGTCACATGGAACTGCCGTTCCAAAATCAGTGAGGCTTTGGGGACATCCGACACCTGAAGCTGGATGTATTTCCGATTTTTCTTTTCCAAATCCTCCATGCTGCTTTCTTCCAGCAGTACGCCGTGGTCGATGATGCCAATATCATCTGCCAGAAGTGCGATTTCGGAAAGAATGTGGCTGGAAATCAGGATGGTTTTGCCGCGATCCACGCTTAAATCCTTAATAAAATTTCGCACTTCGGCAATGCCGATGGGGTCAAGCCCGTTGGTCGGTTCATCCAAAATCAAAAGCTCCGGGTCATGCAGAATGGCGTTGGCAATGCCGAGGCGTTGTTTCATGCCGAGAGAATACTTGCTGAACAGCTTTTTGTCCCGGTAAGGAAGCCCCACGACTTCCAGTGCGTTCTTGACGGCGTTGGGCCGGGGCGTCCCGCGTAGCTTCGCAAAGATTTCAAGGTTTTCTGTGCCGGTCAGGTTCGGGTAAAAGCCGGGAGTTTCGATGATAGCCCCAATACGGGGATAAATGCGTTTCTCATGGCCTTTGATGTTCTGGCCGAACACATCCACTTCGCCGGAAGTGATTGGCGTAAGGCCCAAAATCATTTTCATAATGGTGGTCTTACCGGCTCCATTTCGGCCCAAAAGCCCGTAAATCCGGCCCGGCTTCACATGAATATCCACAGAACTGACGGCGGTTTGCTCGCCGTAAATCTTCGTCAGCTTTTTGGTTTCAATCACAAAGTCACTCATAAAGATGCCTCTCTTTCTTATTCTGCTTCATTTTTCCAAATGACATAGTTGTAAAGGCTGCCATCCGGGGAATAGTTGATGAACACTTTGAAATCGCCCTTTTCACAGGGCATGACAAATTCAACACGGATTTGGTCGGAGTGTTCCGGCACATAACAGGACACCTCCGGGGAAGCGTCCTCCGGCAATCCGCCCAGCTTATCGGATTCTTCCTCCCATGTTTCCTGTATCGCCTCCGCAGAAGTGTTGTCCTGTACGCCCTGCGGCAGCGCATTGAAGAAAGTTTCAAAATCTCCATCCATCATCTGGTTAAAGTATTCGGTTGCTTCCTCTGTAATGGCCTGCTGGTCGGGGGCCTCGCTGGAAGATGGGGCGGCCTGCTGGCAGGCGCAAAGTGAAAAAGTGAACAGAACACAGAGGAATAAACTAATCAATCGTTTCATAGGTCTTTCCTTTCAGTAAGATTGCTTTTTTAGAGCCACGACGGATGCGGCGGCAAACGCGGCACCGATCAGGAGCAGCGAACCGGCACAAACAAGCGGCGAAGTGTTAGGCAAAACGCCTTGCATCAGGCTTTCTACCATAGCGGCGGCCGCTTCGGAAATATGGGGATAAATTCCCATCACGCTTGCCAGCGGGTGTATTCCCGTAAGATAGGCCGGGGCAATGACTACGGGAACCAGATACAGCAGCGTTGCACCAATAGGCAGGATATATCCTTTTGACAGTGTGGCAAGAAATACAATCGGAAGCATGGCTATGGGAACCAGAAACCCGCCCGCCAGATACAAAAGGCCGGCATCCATCAGTGTATGGGCGTTCAGATCGGGAAATCCCCCGGCAATCAGCCCGCCGACAACGCACAAAAGAAAGGTAATCAGGCACAGCCCTACGGACATCAGAATCACCACAGCGACTTTTGAAAAGTATAGCTGCGCTTTCGAGATCGGGATAATAAGCAGTTCTTTCAGCGTGTCGTTCTTGTGTTCGTCAAAAAACAAGGTTGTGGCGAACATTCCCAGCACAATCGGCAGGAACAGGCTGGACAGGTTCTTAAACGCCAAAGTGTAGAGGTCGCCAAAGCTATCCATGTAGGGGCTGCTCCTTGCAATGCTGCAAGCCCGCTCAATCGCAAATGCTCCAAACAGCAGCGTCAGAGCCAGAATACACCAGACAATCTTATTTCGTTTCCATTTCTGGATTTCAGTTGCAATGATCGTCATGCGGTTTCCTCCTTTCATGGTTCCCATTATAAAGGCCAAACCTTGCCATAACCTTGCCGAGAAAAAATTTTTTCAAAAAAAGCTCTGTGATTTCACAGAGCTTTCGGAAGTATGATGGTAAATGTTGTTCCAGCTTCAAGGATACTGTCTGCCGTGATGGTTCCTTTATGGACGCTTACCAGTTCCTTAGCAATGGAGAGGCCCAGCCCGTTCCCTTTGGCAGATCGGGAGTGGTCGCATTGATACATCCGCTCAAAGATATGGGGGAGATCAGCGGCGGAAATCCCTTTCCCGTTATCAGCCACTATGATTTTTGCCTGCTGCTCCGTTTCGGTCACGGTCAGGGTCACTTGTCTTGCGCCGCTGTGCGTCAGGATATTTTGCAGCAGGTTATTGAGAATACGGGTGTAGGCGGTAGGGTCAACCCTCGTCATGTATTCTGTTTCGGGTATCTCAATTTCATAGGTGAGATTGTGACTTTCCAGCAGCGGCACCCAGTCGGCCATGATGTCGCGGGAAAGCTCGTTCAGGTCGCAGACTTCAAAATGAAAAATCTGCTCCCCGGCATCCAGCTTCACCCATTCAAACAGGGCGGTCACAAAGTCTTTCAGGTGGTGGGCTTTTTCCATAGCTACCCGAATATATTCTTCCTGCTCGGCCCCTGTCACCATCTTGCTTTCCACGGCTTCCAAATAGCCCACCAGAGAGGCAAGCGGCGTTTTCACATCATGGGAAAGGCTTGTCATAAGCCGTTTATAAGCCTGCTCGGATTGCTTCTGCTGTATCAGTCGGGATTGGCTGCTCATAGCAATCTCGTTGATGTCATAGCAGATTTGTTTCGTCAGATCGCTTTCCCGCGCCAGTACACGGCGGTTCAAGTTCCCGTTCTTTATATCTGCCAGAGCGTCTTTGATAAGGGAAAGCTGGCCCCGGACGCGGTGAAGTTTTGCCAAAAGGTAACCGATTACCAGTAGGGCAATCAATAGGGCCAGCAGCAGATAAAGATTTAACTCCATGCTCATGCCTCCTTATTGAACCGATACCCCACACCCCGGACGGTTTGGATATAAAACGGCTGTTCTGGATTTGGCTCAATCTTCTTCCGTAGTTTACTGATAAAGGCCATGATATTGTTATCGTCAAAGTCGTATTCTTCCGTCCATACCTGCGTGTAAAGTTGCTTTTTTGTAAATACCCGTCCCTTATTGGACGCCAAAACCAGAAGCAAATCAAATTCCTTGCCGGTTAGCTCTACCGGGATATTTTGGACAGTCACCGTCCGATTGACTTTATCAATCACCATATCTTTCAGAAGTATGGTGGCGGCCTCGTTCCCGGTCACGGGATTTAGGGTGGTGTAGCGCCGGATTAGGGAATTGACGCGGGCCATCAGCTCGTTAATGCTGAAAGGTTTTGTCAGGTAATCGTCCGCCCCCAGCCGCAAGCCGGAAACCTTATCTTCCTCGTCGCTTTTGGCAGTCAGCATCAGCACCGGCACATTATTTTTCTCCCGGATTTTCTGCAATACCTGAAAGCCGTCCATACCCGGCATCATCACATCCAGAATAATCAGGCAACAGGTGTCTTTGTTTTCTCCCAGCAGCCGTAAGCCCTCTAAACCGCCATGCGCCACCACCGCAGACAAGTTTTCCTGTTCCACGCATTTCTTCATCAAGGCACAAAGTTCCTTATCATCGTCTATAATCAAAACACTATTCATGTTTCAAAGCCCTCCCTTGCTTTGTCCTGCCGTCCACCGGCTTTTTAGCATCTTTGGGAATTAACCATAGTGTTGCCATTTTCACAGCGCCGGGAATACGGCCAGCTACGCAGTAGTAGTTTATTTGACGGGCGGAAATGCCCCATTTTTCGCCAGCTTCTTTCAAAGTCATGTATTCCATCTCGCATTCCTCCAATATATCCATTATATTTCTTGATCTCGAAGAATACAAGATACAAAGCGTGTCGGAATTATGAATTTAGGCAGAGGCCAAAGCCTCTGCCTAAAAACTAATTGTGGTAAATCAGTTCGTCTTGAATAATTTCCTCTGCCTGCGCTTTCAGCGTGTTCATCAGCCCCACCCAGCGCATAGGGTCACGGGCTTTCAATTCCTCGGTGACGCCTGCCGCCTCCATCATGCGGGGCAGCATGGCGTCCATCCGTTCACACGCCGCCCGGTCAATCTCCAACAGGTGCGGGTACAGCTTTTCGCTCAAAATCAAGCTGCTGTAAAGGCCGGGCCGGTGTTCCTTCAGGTAGCGTTGCCGCATACGGCCATACTTGCCGATGGGGGCCTCCGGCTGCTCGGAAAGTTTCAGGTCGGGGATGTAGTAATCCCCGCAGCGGGTGTAAGTCAATTCGTTCATGTTCGTCCTCCTTTGCACTGTGATGATTAAACTGCGGCGCTGGCCGGTAAGGTGGCCTTGCGCGGCTCCTGCTTTGGTAACTGACTAACAGGAATAAAAACGCCTTTTTCCATATCCTCGGCCCGTATTGCGGCCTTTGCCGCCTCCACTTGGGCCTTGCGCTTGGCGTTGTAGCGTTCTTCCCATTCCTTCTGCTTGCCGTTTGCCTTTCGGCGCAAGTAGTTCTGGTGAAGCCTGTCTTTGCGTTCCTCCTTCTTCCGCAATTCTTCCTGTTCCTCCGGGGTCAGGGGAACCGGCTGCAAGGCAGGTGGGATATACCGGCCCACAAAATTGAAGTAGATTTCAACCTCCTGCGTAGTGTCCTGGCTGCCTTTGCGGGCGCGTTCATGGACAAGGATTTTCTCTACAAACTCGTTGAGCATGGTATTTGTCAGCGTGTCGAAATTCTCATACTTGTCAATCAGGGCTATAAACTTCTCCGCAGATTTCCGGCTCTGCTCATAGCCGGTAACGGCCTTTTCCAGTTCCGTGATTTCCGCATTGAGGGCGTCCTGCTCTTTGGCGTACTGTGCGTCCAGAGCCTCATACCGGGCGTCCGGCAGCTTACCCAGGGCGTTGTCCTCATAGATTTTGCAAATCAGCCGTTCCAGTTCCCCGGCCCGCTTTTGGGCGGCGGCCAGCCGTTTCCGCTTCTTGGATATGTCGGCGGTCTGCTGGGCGGCCTGCGTTTCCTGAACGGTGCGGATAAACTCGGCCCGGTCATTCCTGGAATACTCCGCGATAGCCCGGAGCATATCGGTTATCAGGGTCAAAACAGCCTCGGCCCGGATGCGGTGCTGTGTGCCGCAAAGCGTCCCGCATGGGATTTTGCTGTACTGGCTGCAAGTAAACTGTGGGTCACGCTTGCCGTTATTGACGCGATGGACATACATCTTCCCGCCGCAGTCAGCGCAGTACATCAGGCCGGTCAGGGGCTGGGCCTCGCCCCAGCCGTCCGGGTAGCGCCGGACATTTGCCCGGATACGCTGCACATTGTCAAAGGTTTCCTGGTCGATGATGGCCTCATGGGTATTCTCGAAAATCGTCCACTCGCTTTCGTCAACATAGTGGCTTTTCTTGTCCTTGAAGTGCTTGCGGGTTTTGAAATTGATGGTGTGGCCCAGGTATTCCCGCTTTTTCAGGATGTTCACAATGGTGGATGATCCCCAGCCGTAGGGGTCTTTGACCGGCTTCGTCCTGTTTACTCCTTCGTCAAAGCGTGCCAGATGGACAGCGGGAATTTCAACCTTTGCCTCGGACAGCAGCTTGGAGATTTGATAGGGGCCGTAGCCCTCCATCGTCAGGGAAAAGATACGGCGTACCACTTCGGCGGCTTCTTCGTCCACAAGCCAGTGTTCCCGCTTTTCGTCCCACAGGTAGCCGTAAATGACAGTGCCGGTCAGGTGCTTGCCGCTCATGCCCTTGGACTTGAACACAGAACGGATTTTCCGGCTGGTGTCGCGGGCGTAAAACTCGTTCATAATGTTGCGGAAAGGGGTAAAATCATCATCTCCTCTCAGACTGTCCACACCGTCATTGATGGCGATCAGACGGACGCCGTGCTGCCGCAAAATCTCCATAACCTGGCCGACTTTCAGATAGTCACGCCCCAGGCGGCTCATGTCTTTGATAACAATGGCCTCCACCCGTCCGGCCTCGACTTCCTCCATCATCGCCAGAAAGCCGGGGCGGTCAAAACGGGTTCCCGATACGCCGTCATCGGTGAAGTGGGTGGGGTTCGGTAGCCCATTTCGGCGGGCAAAGTCCTCCAACATCTTTTTCTGGGAGTTACTGTATAAAGGGTGGTTTACGCTACCTACTACATTACATCGGCTGACGGTTCATTTGTGGCAAAAGTGAAAAGTGATAACCAGCAGAGGGAAAGGAGTCATATATGCAACGGGGCATGGCGCTACGGGAAGCGCCATGCCCCATCTTATTCGGCCCCCCGACAAATGGGAAGTTACTTGTTCCTTTTTGCTTTAGCTGCTTTTATGCCCCAGCCAATCAACAATATAAGCCAAGCGCATAATCCTGCGATAAACCCTGTAGTCCCTATGCTTTCAAACTGCAATTTCAGCGCAACATTGAATATTTTTACAACAATAGTTCCACATAGCATCAAAGCAAGCAATAAAAGAACTTCCAATCCAATATATTTAAAAATTTTATTTTTCATAAATGGCCGCCTCCACAGCTTCTAATTTGTTGCCCTGTTTGTTCTTAATTATAACACATAAAGGAAATCGCTTTCAAGTTGTCCCTGGCCAGAAAGTAATTATACCTAGGGCGCACTTACTCACCACCCGCAAGCGGGCGGAGGTACTGCCTGACGGCAGCCGTGCGCTCTCCGAGGGGGACGCTCCAGCGGGCCCACGTCCTGCTGGTAGCACCGAAGCTGGGAGCCGTCAAAGGACCGGCTTCGGTGCTACCAGCTTCAGTGCTTTATGGTGGCCAAGAGGGGCTTAAGCCCCTCTCTTTCAAAATGTGTGCTTTTCAGGGGGAAAAACCCTTGACAAATCGCTTACTGGTTCGATATGGAGTTACTCTCGCCCTGTAACTCATCATCGCGGCTCAAACGCTCATACAGCGGGGTGATTTTTTCGTTTCTCATGGCTGTACCTCCTGAAATGAAAATGCTCTAAGTGATTGCTTCACTAACCATGACAAAAACCATGATTAAGAAGTCACTTAGAGCATACATCTCCTGTTCGTGAAAAGGATTTTCTGCCTTCTATCACGGGCAGGGTATCTCTATTTTAGAGCAAAATATTTATTTTTCCATGGATCTGGCGTCCCGTGAAGGCATCCCTTTCGGACCAATGACCCCAAATATGCCCATCTTTTCAGGAAACTGTCTGGGGAAATATCTTCCGGAACAACAGCCTGGTCACCGGTCCTGCCGCAAACAGATTCCATAACAACGCCATGGGAAAGTTTTGCAGCACAGTCCTGACCCAGTAAGCCGGCAGCTCTCCCCAGCTTCCGCCCCCCAGTACTACCGAGAAGAGCACAGCGGCCACAGCGCTCATACTGGGGCACATCACCAGCACTGTTGTAGCGGAGGTCATCAGCCATACCCACAAAGGATTATTCTCTTTGCCGAGAACCTTTCCCGCCACAAGATGTCCCAGACGGTTTCCCCACAGATTGGAAATAACAAAAACAAACAGCCACATATATGATGTTTCCAGCAGCGCCTCTCCAAAAACTTTGTTTGTCATTACGGAAAGACCGCCCGTCTTGATTGCCATGTTGTACACCTCCATTCCGTAGGCCATCGTGATGGACATCAGCAGTCCAAAAAACGCTCCCTGTAATTTTGTTTTCGGCATTGTTTCTACTCTCCTTTCAAAAATAAAAAGCGCATGATCGCTCTCGCCATCATACGCTTTGCCGCTTTATTATTTGCTACACGCTGAGAATATTATAGCTCTTGAAAAGCAAAAAGTCAAAACAGCCGATAAATTTTTTGCTGGACACCTTGGCAAAAGAGGACTACCGACCCGTAGCAGTCCAAAAGGAGGAGGCATAAAGGTCATCTTTCTCCCCCTCCCAAAGGACTGAGGAGCGTGCCAGAGCTCTGCTGCTGAGATGCGTTTCGCGTCAAAAGCCGTCCTTTTTAATCCCTTTGAGCGGAAAAGGTCATCCATCCCCTCTTTTTCACCAGGGACAACCATCACTTCCGGGCCACTCCGCTGCGCCGTGCGGCATCCGCTACCGCCGCCGCTACAGCGGGACAAATCCGGGGATCAAAAGCAGCGGGAAGGATATAGTCGGTCCTCAACTCCTCCATGGGGATCAGCTCCGCGATAGCATGGGCCGCGGCGATCTTCATTTCATCGTTGATATCCTTGGCCCGAACATCCAGCGCCCCCCGGAAAACACCTGGAAAAACCAGAACATTATTGATCTGGTTGGGAAAATCCGAACGTCCGGTACCTACCACAAAGGCTCCCGCCGCCAGCGCCTCATCAGGCATGATTTCCGGTACGGGATTAGCCATAGCAAAGATGATGGGGTCCTTGGCCATAGAGCACACCATTTCCGGGGTAACCAGTCTCGGAGCGGAAACGCCCACAAAAACGTCGGCACCCACAAGCGCCTCCGCCAGTCCTCCCCGCACCTGAGGCTGGGTCATCTCAGCCAGTTCAGACAAAGCGGGATTATCGGCCAGATCAGGGCGACCGGGATAAACCACGCCGTTGATATCGCACAGAACCGCTTGACGCATTCCCATTTTCCACAGCAGCTTGAAGATGGCGGTACCAGCGGCCCCTGCCCCGGAAAAGACCACCTTTACAGAGGAAAGCTCCCGGCCCTTGAGGCGCAGGGCGTTGAGCAGAGCGGAGGCCACAATGATGGCCGTTCCGTGCTGATCATCATGAAAGATGGGGATGTCACACTGTTCCTTCAGCAGCCGTTCCACTTCAAAACAGCGGGGCGCGGCGATATCCTCCAGATTGATTCCCCCAAAGGAACCTGACAGCAGAGAGATGGTACGGACAATCTCCTCCACCTTTTGGGAACGGACACACAGCGGAATGGCGTCCACGCCTCCAAAGGCTTTAAACAGCACGCATTTGCCTTCCATTACCGGCATACCCGCCTCGGGTCCGATATTCCCCAGGCCCAGAATGGCAGAACCGTCTGTTACCACCGCTACAGTGTTCCACCGACGGGTCAGTTCAAAGCTTTTTTCGGGGTCCTTTTGGATCTCCAGGCAGGGCTGGGCTACTCCCGGCGTATAAGCCAGCGCCAGAGCCTCCGCGCTGTCCACAGGAACCCGGGGAGTAATCTCCAGCTTCCCTTTCCACTGATAATGTCTCTCCAGCGCTTCCTTCGCGTAATCCATCTTTATGCTCCTCCTTTTCATTGTCTGGTACTGACTTCTATGATATACATCACCATTACATATGTCAAATATCGTTTTCTTTTGATTTTATAATTTTTATCTATAATAAAACTCTTTTTCTCTCCCCTCCAGGAAAGCTCTGTCCCCAGGCAACTGCCTTCCGCCTTTGTTATCCAGTAAAAACCCGGAAGATGACCTGGGCACATTTGAACCATTTCTTTGAGACGGGGGCAGAAAGTTCCTGCACTCTGCCGATCTTTTCCCTTTCCTACAGCTTTCATTCCATGAGAGCGGTCCCGGCATTTTTCACCGTAAACAAGTTTTCCCTTGGAGATAAGAAGGCCAATGACAAAAATGGAAACGGCACCTGCCTTTTCCCTGCCCCGCGCCTAGAGCCGCTATCCGCTGAGGACAAGATCGCCCATTGGTCAATTTATTTTTCCTGCTGCCTGAACAAAAGGCTCTTTATTTTCAGCAGTGGAGCCGGCGTCAAAGCTGCACAAAAAAGCGGCATGATTTTAAAAACCATACCGCTTTCTCTGAAACACTTTAAAATTGTTTTTGACCTTGCCGGAAACCGATTCCAGCACCCCGGAGAGCGTCAGCCCTCCGCCTCGATCTGATGGATCTTCTCCACCCGCTTGGCGTGACGTCCCCCCTGGAACTCCGCACCCAAGTAAGCCTTGACGATCTCCCAGGCCAGCTCCACACCGATGGTCCGTGCGCCCAGGGTGATGATATTGGCGTCATTGTGCTCCTTTGTCATTCTGGCGGAATAGCAATCGCTGCACAAAGCAGCCCGGATTCCCCGCACCTTGTTGGCCGCGATGCTCATACCGATACCGGTGCCGCAGATGAGGATTCCACATTCTGTTTCACCTTCTGTAACGGCATGGGCCACTTTGACGGCGATATCAGGATAATCCACGGAATGAAGGGTCTCGATTCCCTTATCCGCCACGGTATATCCCGCTTCGGTCAATCTTTTTTTCAGCTCTTCCTTCAGCTCAAAGCCGCCATGATCGCATCCAATTGCAATTGTTTTCATGATGTAAACTCCTTCTCCGCCCTTGAAATCCTCGGACTTCTTTTTCCGGCAAATGTTCTCATCAGCCATGTCCCATTCTAAGGCTTTCCACCTGTTCCGTCAAGAGGGCCATGGGCGGCTTTCCCCTCTTTTTCTTTGATGGTCCTGCGCTGGTGATGAAAACAAATCCACGCGGCAGCCACTGCCGTCAGCGTCAGCTGCGGAATCAGAAAAAGGAGCACAAGATCACGAAACTCACCATGATTATATCCCAGCGCTTTGCCCCAAACCAGTAAATCCACCGCCATTACAGCCGGTATGGAAATCCATGCCAGATTCCTTTTCCATTTCCAGAAGAAGATCAGCGAAATTACAGCAGGCAGAAAATAAGCCATATAAGAAAATACCGCGCTGCCGTTTACAGAGCAGAACCAATCTCTCAAAGCCCATTCCTCCCCTTCAAATTCCGCTTCCAAAACCCCTAAAAATCGTTTCTTACTCCTTGGGGCAAAGGGCGAAGCACCGGGCGGGAAAACCTGTTCCGCCGGAAACCGCCGGGAAGGTGCAGAAAACCAGTCCGCCCACCGGGGGACACCGGTCCACATTGGTCAGCAGCTCCAGATGCATCTTGTTTTGGGAGAGGATGTAGTATTCCACTTCATAGTTGGTTTTTCCGGAGGTGATGGGCGCTTCTGTATCGGAGGTTTCGTGCCCCACCCCGCCGATGTTCCGCTGCTCCACCAGGAATTTCAGCGTCTCCAGCTGCCAGCCGGGGAAATGACGGTTGCCTTCGGCGTCCAGGTTATCCATCTCCGCCGCGGGGCGCTTGCTCCAGCCGCTCTGGAAAATGACAAAAGCCCCAGCGGGAATCTGTCCCCAGGTCTTTTCCCACTCCAGGATACCCTCCACGGTGAGCACATAGTCAGGATTCTCTGCCACAGCGTCCCGCTTGTCCACCACGCACAGGGGCATGACCATCTCCTCCACCGGAATCTGATCCAGGGTCCTGCCGCCCCGCACCATATGAGCGGCTGAATCCACATGGGTGCCATATTGTCCCACCGTGGTATAGCTGTGGGCGCTGAAAAGCGAATTGTCCAGGCTGGCCATGGTTTCCACCTTCAGCGGGGGCCATCCCACCCAGTGGGGTGTCTCGGGGCTGAGAGGATGGGTCAGGTCCACCCAATCGCATTGTGTTTTCCATGCGGCGTATTGCTGCCAAAGCTGTAGATTTGCCATGTGCATCCTCCTTTTGTCAAAAAAGCTGCGGGGCCGAAAGGCGCCTCTTGGAAAATATTATAACATCCCCCCATATTGAAAACAAGAGCGCCCCATCCCATCAGATGAAGCGCTCGATACTGCAGAAAAACCTGTTGCACAGGGTGCAAAATGGGCCTTACAGCTGATAGGGCAGATAAACACCCTGGCAAGGATTGCCCCGGCAGATGTAAGCGGTCTCGTTTTTAAAGTCACAGATCAGGGAAGCCACCGTCATCAGCCCTGCCATGGGATCCTGGGTGGGATCATTTTTGTGGTTGCAGATGGCTTCGGGGGCATATTCGTGGTCCTTCATGCACTCCATGATCACAGCAGGGTCAATGGCACCCCAATGCTTCCGCAGCAGATAGGCCAGCCGGTTATCCCGGTTCTTTCTCCGGTCGGTCAGGCGGTCGATCTCAGGGTTGACCACAAAATGGTTGGCATGGGTGAGAATACCGTCCACAGGCTTCAGCTGGTCTACACCGCCGGGATGAGCTTCGATATCCACGGCCCGGCCAAAGCGTCCATCCACCAGCAGCATATTGTTGGAGACGCACCGCTTGGAGTGGACCAGCCAGCCGTAGGCTTCCTCGAAGGTTTTACTGGCCAGAACCCGGCGGCGCAGGAAGGTGACGGGAATACCGGTGCCCGCCGTATCATAAATGGATTCGATCATATTGTTGCACAAACCGACACCGTTGGAATTAAAGCCCTCCCGGATCAGCTGTCCCGCTTCGGTCTGGCCCAGGATTTTTGTGCCATCCGGCTGCTCCAAATGGACAATAACGATTTTATCCAGCACGCCGGGACGGTAATCCCAGTTTTTGATAAGATAGGTTCGGCCGTCGGAACTGGCTTCCGGCAGGACTGCTGCCGTGGTGCACTCCTGGGGCCGCAGGGGATATTGGGTGATCTCATACCGGGTGTTGAGGACCATCAGCTCCTCCAGGGTGATACCAGCCCCCTGAGCGATACCCTTGGCTTCCTCCAGTATCTCCGGCATAACGGCTTCTATTGTGGGCAGATAGGCCGCGGCGTATCCCAAGGTTTCATCCCAGGTGCGTCCGTGAGTCTCAAAATAGTGCCGGTAGTTCTCCACTCCCGCCTGGATTTTGTCTGCGGCTTGCTCGCCGTATTGAAGGCCCCGCTCCAGAGGCGTTTTCCCCGATACTGTCACCAACTGAAAACGATCTTCCATACTTCTGCTCCTTTCCAAGTCCATAACTTTTTGTTATTTTCTGTTTTCTGTTCTGATTTCGCTAAAATACCAGAGAAAATCAGGGCATTTATTCCTAAAAATCAGTGGGCAATCCTTGTATTTTTATGGAATACCCCTTACAATTACTATTGTACTCTTTCATGAAAATTTGTCTAATAGAAATCTTTCATTTTATCTATAACTATAAGTTATGGACAAAGGAGCCCTTTGTATGGACCTCAACCGCATGAAATACATTATCACCGTCGCCCGAACCGGGAACATTTCACAGGCGGCCCGGGAGCTGTATCTGTCCCAGCCTGCCCTCACCAAAGCCATCCAGAAAACCGAGGAGGAACTGGGAGTAAGGTTGTTTGAACGGGACAGCCTTCCCCTTCGCCTGACCTTTGCCGGGGAGCGGTATGTGCAGCAGTGCAAAAAAATTCTCAACATCCAGCGAACCCTGACCCGGGAAATGCAGGACATCGCCCAGGGGAAAAACGGGCGGATCGTGGTGGGAATCC
The DNA here is from genome assembly GCF_900104675.1 of Angelakisella massiliensis. Lineage (GTDB taxonomy): Bacteria > Bacillota > Clostridia > Oscillospirales > Ruminococcaceae > Angelakisella > Angelakisella massiliensis. The sequence continues at coordinate 2,306,498 of NZ_LT629945.1, forward strand.
CCCGGGAGCGAGGCTGTTTGTGGCTTCCCCACATTCTTCCCGACTATTGCCGCACTCATCCGGAAGTGGAAATCATCATCAAAGAAGGCACCAGCCAATACTTTGAGGAGGAGCTGCTCCGCGGAAATATGGATTTCTGCGTTTCCAGCCTGCCAGTCTATTCCGAGGAATTGGATTATGAAATCGTATGCGACGATCCTATCCTGCTGGTTGTGCCGCAGGAGCACCCTCTCAGCCGGAAGCTGGGAGAGCAGGGCCGTTCTCCTCTTTCCCCCTGTTTTCTGCCTGCGGGACTGGTGGAGACAGAAACCTTTCTCACCCTGACGCCGGAACAAGGGATGTACCGCACTGCCCAGGAGCTTTTTATCCGCCATGGCATCCAACCCCAGATCCGGATGCGCCTGCGGGGAAACGAGACCGCCTACCGCCTTTCCACAGCGGGAATGGGGCTGATGTTCACCCCTCTTTCCACCACCTTGCGGACCGAGCCGGTATCTCCTCCCAGATTTGCCACCCTGGACCAGCCTCTTTTCTGCCGGAAAATCATCATCGCCCACGGGAAAGGAGACTGCCTGTCACAGAACGCCCGGGACCTGGTGGATCTGACAGTGGAGCGGGTGAGGACCGTTCCGGAACTGTCCCCTCCCCTGCCTCTGGAGCAACTGAACCGGCAGATTCTTTTCCCCCAGCTGTAATTGGGAACAAACGCCCCTCCAGGAAAGAAATCCTCCTTGGAAAATCATTTTCTATGACGTTTTTGGGGGGGCGGAGATTCTTCCCTCTTCTACGGAAAAATTGTACAGAAGCACACAGGCCCGGAGTACTACAATGAACTCCGGGCCTGTCTTATCCAAAAAAGGGGCCAGCTTTTTGTCCTCCAATTTTTATTCCAATAAAAGGCCCGCTCCATTCAGACCTCAGGGAAGCTCCACCACCAGCGCCGATGTACAGGAGAGATACTGATATTCTTCTCCTGAAATACTCATTTGCAGGCTTCCGCTGCGGATAACGGTAGTGTCGTCGGCGGGACTGTAATATTCAAAGGAAATGCTCAGCCGGTCCCCGTTCCATGTCGCTCCCACCACCTTGGAAGAAGCGGCTCCCCCTAAATAATTCATTACATAAACGCCCCTGTCCGGGTCATACTCCTGCGACTGCCGGAGAAACTCCCGGGAAACGTCGAAGTGGGACATCACTTCCTGCTCCAACACCTGCTGATCCACTGTCTCCTCCCTCTCCAGGTCCCGCTCTGCAGGATGAACAGGATCATAATACATGGATAATGGGGCGTATGGCGGTGCGCCGTATCGCCTGCCGGAGAAATTCGGACTGGCTGATACCATAGGGCGCAAGCCGCGCTGTGAAGTCGGCGTATTCTTCTTCGGACAGCCGGGTTTTCACAACGCGGCTGCGGTGGGGCGTGTTGTATTTCTTTCGCATAGGCTGAAAACCTCCTCTCACTATTCTTATTGCTGAATTTTTTCGGATTTTGGGCGGAGAAATTTTTCCCCTCATTCCTCCTATTGGGCAACTTTTTTGCACTTTGGGCGGAGAAATCTCTCTATTCCTTTCATTGCTGAACTTTTCGGGAAATAACAAAAACTGTTTTCAGTTTTTTTCGCCCGTAAGGGCGCAAAGCAGGGTTTGGGGAAGGCACTCCCCAACAAGTTTCCCGCGAGGGGCAAAACCGCAGAATTGCGGATTTTGGCACCGTGGTAGAAACTTGCTCTGTAACTGCCGCAGACTGCTCCTGTCGGGTTTTTCCGTACATAGAACGGACAGGACAGGACTTCTGGCCCGCTGTGGGCGGCCTTTTTTCCTTTCGCCAATATGACGCCGGAACGGGGCTTTGCTGCCCGCTGGCTGCGGCTTTTTCCCTTTCCGCTAAAGATACATTTCAAAGGCCGCCAGCTACCCGCTGGACGGGGATTTTTCAAAATTTCTTTTGCTTCTGTAATGTGGAAAACAGGATTTTGGCAACCGGCGGGCAGAGAATTTTTCCTTTCACTCCCTACAACACCGGCATATCCCAGTTGGACGGGAAAACTGGAATTTTTCGCTTTGTTCTCTACTACGGACAAAAATCAAAAATGCCAAACGCCGGGGCAAAAAAATTTCCCTTTCACTTACTACTACAATCCGAACAGGGCAAAATGGCCGGGAACGGAGCCGGGCAACAAAAAAAGCAGCAAATCTTTTTCAGACTTACTGCTTTCGCTGGCCGCCGGTGGGCGGCTGGTATTCAGTTTAGTAAAAGGTTATCAGTCAAATAATGTTGCAAGTGATTTTGTGGTGACTTAAAGCAGTTCTAACGCTCTTTTATACAATGGGTCTAATTCACACCCGCAACTTCCACATTCCTCATCAGCCTGCTTAATTGCTGATATTAAAGATTCTTTATCAGATTTTCCGTCTAACCATTGTTGCGCGGGAATAGCTATTAAATCCCAACCGGATGCAACAAATTTTTGCATAATAGTTTTTAATTCTTCCATAGTGCGGCTCCTTTCAAGATGGCAACTGACAAATTTGCGGGTACTCTGATTTTACCATATCTACGGTACAAGGTCTATGCTTATCGGTCAAATCGAAACTTGAACAGGGCAGAAATTAGCTTCTGCTTCACATGTTCCTCAACCTCCGCGTTGACTTTCCCGTGTACTCTGGAACAGTAGCGGATATATCCGGCGTAGTGGGAAAGAACGGTGTCGATTGCGTCCGGGTCGCCCTTATGCGCCTTGACGATTGTTTCATAGGGGAGAAGTTTACTCATAGCGTTTTCCCTCCCTCCATAAGCCGCCGGAGCCGCTTCAAGGCAAGCTGGATATGCCGCCCCGCTGTGCTGCGTGTCCGGCCGATATGTACGCCGATCACGCGCTGCGGCTGGCGCAGGAAATAATAGCGGAAAATTTCTTCCTGTGCCTGCTCCGGCAAGAGTGCAAGGGCGGCGGCAAGCTCCGCATGATACAGAACGGCGGTCTGGCCGCAGGCATTAAAAAGATATTCTTCAATCTGCTCCGTCTCGGCAAACTGGACAAACTTCTCATTCATCAGGTAGTCAAGGGAAACTTCCCGTTCCCACCTCCGGCGCAGCTTCAAAATTATATCTATGGCGGCGTGACGAATGACAACCTTGCAAAAGGCGTTAAAGGTGTACTGGATATGCACCTTGTAGGCTTCATCTTCGGTCATGGAAATTCCCCCTCTCTGATAATAGTGCGGGGCGGCAGCACTCCTTGCTGTCGCCCCCTTGATTGCCTATCAGCAAAGGCGGGCGGGGCTGTCAACGGCGGCGCGTATGCGCCGTTTATCTTGACCGTTGACTGGCTCGGCTGGCTTTGCTATGACAATATAGTTATTTCCAGTGCTTTAATTGCGAAAGGTACAAATCAAACTGATTACGTCTGGTTTCTTCATCTGCGTTATCGGGATTTGGCATATTCGCAACCAGATAATCCAATAAAGATTCCTTGGATTGATATGCAAATTCCCCATTAGCATAGCACCATTTACAATAGTCCTCGTTATAGCTTCCGTCTGGTTCTCGGCTAATCAGACCATCTTCATTCAATGGCATTCCGCAACACTGACAAACAAGTTGCCGTGGAGAACCCAGAAGCGTATTGATTGACACATCAAAAACTCGTGATAACAGTTTTAAGGTATCTGTATTTGGCTGTGTTTCGCCTGTTTCCCAGCGACTAACCGCCTGTCGGGTAACTTGCACACGTTCAGCCAGTTGTTCTTGCGTAAGGTTGTTTTTCTCGCGTAAATTTTTAAGAATACCTTGTATTTCCATGCCCGTCCCTCCTAAAGGTTGTTTTTACTCATTATAACTTCAAAACGGGGTTTTAACAAGCAACTCGCTGTTGCTGCGGAATAGTGGGCTGCTGTCTATCAATTCTTATGTGTTACTTTATGGCACATGAGCATTGGGGAAGGGCTGCCAACACCTGCCCCAGCCGCAGAAAAAGCTGCTCCTCGCCGTCATCCGAATATTCCCGCCATACCGGGTCCTCCGGTGCCTCCTCCAGCGCCTCCGCGGCAAAGGCTGTCCTGCTCCGTGCCGCTTCCCTGCGGCAGTAGTCCAGGGCGCAGGACTGCACCGTTTTGACCCCGTAGGCCACCAGCTGGGGCTGAGAGAGCTTTTTGATGGTTTCCATCCGCTTGATGAGCCGAACCATAGCGTCCTGTACCAGGTCTTCGGCCAGGTCCCCCCGGCCCGCCCATCCACACCGACCGAGAATGTCCAAAGCCTTATTTTTGAGCAAGGCAGAATAGTTGAGATAAAATTCCGTCAGACGGTCCCTGTCCTTCGGGTCCTCTATATCCTGCAACAGCAGCAGAAACAACATCCACCACCTCCAATACAAAATTCACTCAAGGCAGTTTCTCTTATTCTTTCAATCAATAAGACGCAGCAGATTGCTCTTTGCAACGTTTTTTCAAAATAAATTTTCCATTTCTCCGTTTTCACACCGTACCGCCATTGGCGAAGATTTTTCTCATTCCAAGGGGAACGGATGAAGACGTCTGTACTCCCCCGCCTTGTACGGTCCTCTGTCCCCTATCCATCATCTCACAAACAAAAAAGCATCCCCGAAACTTTTTTGGAAGCTTCGGAGATGCTTTTTCATTACAGGTAAGGGGCACCGCTGGAGTAATCAGCCCAGCGCTTTTAGAAGCAGTTCCCGCATAACGGTGGGATTGCCCTGTCCCTTGGACAGACGCATACACTGACCCACCAGGAAGCCCAGAGCGTTGCTCTTGCCGCCCTTGTAATCCGCCACTACCTTGGCATTGGCCTCCAGCACCTGCTGGACAATCCCCTCCAGGGCGGAGCTGTCACTGATCTGGGCCAAGCCCTTCTCCTTGACCACATCATCGGCGGTCTTGTCGCTGAAAATGATCTCCTCCAGCACCGTCTTTCCAGCGGTATTGGAGATGGTCTTTTTCTCAATGAGAGCGATCATATCGCACAGCTTGTCAGGGGTGAGGCTGGTCTTATCCAGACCGATGTTCTTTTCATTGAGGATACGGGAAACATCTCCCAGCAGCCAGTTGGAAACATTCTTGGGCTGGCAGCGCTCCAGAGCCATGCAGTCCTCAAAGAACTTGGCCTTATCCACATTCTCGGTGAGGAGATTGGCGTCAAAATAAGGCAGACCATACTGGGTCATATACCGTTTGAGCTTGACGTTGGGCAGTTCGGGGATCTCGTTTTTCAACTCCTCCAGCCGGTCCTCATCCACCACGATGGTAAGCAGATCCGGCTCGGGGAAGTAACGGTAATCCTGGGCGTCCTCCTTGGAGCGGAGCAGTTGGTTTGTGCCGGTGGCGGCATCCCAGCGGCGGGTCTCCTGTTGGATGGTACCGCCCGCTTCCAGGATTTCGATCTGGCGCTTGGCCTCATAATCAATGGCGGCCACCACATTGCTGAAGCCGTTGACGTTCTTCATCTCGCAGCGGGTGCCGAATTTGTCGCTGCCCTCAGGATGGACCGAAACGTTGACGTCACAGCGGATGGAACCCTCCTGCATCTTGCAGTCGGAGATATCCAGGTATTGGAGGATGGAGCGGATGGTCTCCAGATAGGCTCTGGCCTCGGCGGAAGAGCGCATATCCGGCTCAGAGACGATCTCGATAAGGGGCACACCGCAGCGGTTGAAGTCCACCAGGCTCTTGCCGGGATAGGGGTCGGCGTGGATGATCTTGCCCGCGTCCTCCTCGATATGGATACGGGTGACGCCGATGCGCTTGGTATTGCCCTCCTCGTCGATGATGGCATCCACATAACCATGCTCACAGAGAGGAATGTCAAACTGGGAGATCTGGTAGGCTTTGGGCAGGTCGGGATAGAAGTAGTTCTTCCGGTCGCTCTTGCAGACATTGTTGATCTTGCAGCCCAGAGCATAACCCATCTTCACTGCGTACTCCACCACCTTCTCATTAAGGGTGGGCAGGGTGCCGGGCATACCGGTACAGACGGGGCAGCAGTTGGAGTTGACTTCGGAACCGAAAGAGTTTTTGCAGCTGCAATAGATTTTTGTTTTGGTGGAAAGCTCGGCATGGACCTCCAGGCCGATGACGGTAACATAGTTCATTTTTTCGCCCCTCCCTTAAAGTGCCGCGACGGCGCACAGGCCGCCCCGCTCCTGCTCCAGCACCCGGGAGACGTTGAAGAGCCGTCCCTCGGAGAACCGGGGTCCGATCAGCTGGAGACCAGCGGGCAGGCCATCCACCATGCCGCAGGGCAAGGAAATGGCGGGCAGGCCGGCGATGTTGACGGTGACGGTGCAGATATCGGAGGCATACATTTTCAGCGGATCGCCGACGTTCTCCCCCAAGCGGAAGGCGGTGGTGGGAGTGGTGGGGGTGGCGATGATGTCGCACTGCTCAAAGGCGGCGGTGAACTCCTCGGCGATGGTCTTCTGCAGCAGCTTGGCCCGGTTGTAGTAGGCATCATAATAGCCAGAGCTGAGCACGAAGGTACCCAGCATGATGCGGCGTTTCACCTCGTCGCCGAAGCCCTCGCTGCGGGTGCGCTCATACATATCGGTGAGGCTGGTGTATCCTTCTGCCCGGTAGCCGTACTTGACGCCGTCGAAGCGGGCCAGGTTGGAGGAAGCCTCAGCGGAAGAAATGATGTAGTAGGCGGACAGGGCGTAATCGGTGCTGGGCAGGCTCAGCTCCACAACCTTGGCGCCCTTCCGCTCCAGGGTATGGATGGAATCCATCACTGCGGCGCGAACGCCCTCCTCCACACCGGGGCCGAAATATTCCTTGGGCAGGCCGATCCGCATTCCCTGCACATCGCCGGAAATCTGGGCAGCAAAATCGGGATACTCCCGGCGGGCGCTGGTGGCGTCCATGGGATCCCGGCCGCAGATAATACTGTACAGATTGGCCACATCCTCCACCGTCCGGCCCATGGGACCGATCTGGTCCAGAGAGGAGGCAAAGGCCACCAGACCATAACGGGAAACGGAGCCGTAGGTGGGCTTCAGGCCGATGATACCGCAGCAGGCGGCAGGCTGGCGGATGGAGCCGCCGGTATCGGAGCCCAGGGTGACCACCGCTTCACCAGCGGCCACAGCAGCCGCGGAACCGCCGGAGGAGCCGCCGGGAACCCGGTCCAGGGCCCGGGGATTATGGGTGAGCTTGAAGTGGGAGTTCTCACAGGAGGATCCCATGGCAAACTCATCCATATTCAGCTTGCCGATCATGACCGCATCCACGCCCTCCAGCTTGTCCATTACCGTGGCATTGTAAGGGGGAACGAAGTTATACAGCATCTTGGAAGCGCAGGTGGTGGTGACTCCCTTGGTGCAGATGTTGTCCTTGATACCCATAGGGATGCCGGCTAGAGGATGGATTTCCTCCCCGGCAGCGATTTTGGCGTCCACTTTTGCGGCCGCGGCCTTTGCCTGCTCGCCGGTGACAGTCAGATAAGCTCCTACCTTCTCCTCACAGGCGTCGATACGCTCCAGCACCGATTCGGTGATTTCCACGGCGCTGCACTCCTTGGCCAGAAGCTTCTTGTGAAGCTCACCAGCGGAATATTCAAACAAATTCATGGGTGTGCATCCTTTCCTTGTTGTTACAGTCAAAACCTGTCAGGATTCGGTGGTCTTGGGCACCACCACACAGCCTGCGGCTGTTTCCGGAGCGTTTGCCAGGATCACATCCCGGCGCAGGGAGGGCTTGATTTCATCCTTCCGCAGCTCCATGCGGTTGGCGCGGTCCACCGGCAGCACCCGGCTTTCCATTTCCGGCAGCCGCTCCACCATGGCGATGATGTCCCCCATCTGCCGCTGGAACATTTCCACCTTTTCATCCTCAATGCGAAGTCTTGCCAGCTTCGCCACATGTTTGATATCGATCTCCAACATTCTATCCCCTTTCAGCCATGGCTAAAAATTCGCTTTCACTGATCACCGGAATCCCCAACTGGTTGGCTTTGGTCAGCTTGCTGCCCGCTTCCTCACCCGCCAGTACATAGGTGGTCTTTTTGGAAACGGAGGAGGAGGTTTTCCCGCCGTTTCGCCCAATGATGGCGGTAGCCTCGCTCCTGGTGAGGGTGGGCAGGGTCCCGGTGAGAACAAAGGTCATTCCCTCAAAACGGTTTCCTCCTTCTCCCTGAAGAGAAGAGGTATTGACACCCAGCTCCTCCAGCTGACGGCAGAGGTCCTGGTTGTTTTCATTGGAAAAATACTCCGCTACACTGCGGGCCATAATGGCGCCGAAGCCATCAATGGAGCTGATCTCCTCCTCGGAGGCTGCCCGGATGGCATCCAGGGTACGGAAGCGGTTTGCCAGCAGCTTGGCCGCCTTCTCCCCGATATTGTGGATACCCAGGCCGAACAGCAGCTGCCACAGATCGTTCTCCTTGGATTTTTCGATGGCCGCCGTCAGCTTTTCCGCTTTCTTTCTGGCGAAGCCCTCATATTCCATCAGGTCCTCCGGACGCAGCCGGTACAGGTCCGCCACCGATTTGGCCAGCCCTTCCCGGTACAGCAGCGAACAGACGGAAACACCCATGCCGTCGATGTCCATGGCGCCCCGGGAACAGAAGTGAATCAGGCTGCGGACCACCTGGGCGGGACAGCTGGAATTGGGACAGCGGATCACCGCCTGGTCAGGATCCCGCACCAGCTGGGCCCCGCAGGAAGGACAGTGCTCCGGCAGCTGATAGGCGGATTTTTCCGGGTCATGCCAGGCCACCGACACCACCTCGGGGATGATATCCCCCGCCTTGCGGATGATGATCCGGTCTCCAATGGCCAGATTCTTTTCATTGATGAAATCCTGGTTATGAAGCACTGCCCGGCTGACAGTGGTGCCCGCCAGAAGGATGGGCTCAAACACCGCTGTGGGGGTCACCGCGCCGGTACGCCCCACCTGAACCTGAATATCGGTTAACAGCGTCTCCTTTTCCTCCGGGGGATACTTATAGGCTACCGCCCACTTGGGATACTTTGCCGTGGCCCCCAGCCGCTCCCGGTGGTCGAAGCGGTCCACCTTGATGACCGCCCCGTCGATGTTGAAGGAATAATCCCCCCGGCGCTTACCGATCTGCTCTACCTCCCGGATAGCGTCCTCAATATCGGCGCAGCGGAGATAGGAGGGAGAAACGGGAAAACCCTGGCTTTTCAGGTAATCTAAGGACTGGCTGTGGCTCTCCAGGGTCTTGCCCTCGATCTGCTGGAGATTAAAAACAAAAACGTCCAGTCCCCGTCCGGCGGTCACCCTGGGGTCCTTCTGCCGCAGAGAACCGGCGGCGGCGTTCCGGGGATTTTTGGCCGGCTTTTCGTCATTGAGTTCCTGCTGCTCCACCAGACGCTCAAAGCTGGAAATGGGCATATACACCTCGCCCCGGGCTTCCAGCCGGGGAAGCTTGTCCGGCAAGGTCTGTGGAATGGAACGGATGGTGCGGATATTCCCCGTCACATCCTCCCCTACAAAACCGTTGCCCCGGGTGGAGCCGATGGTCAGAAGGCCATCCACATAATCCAGGGAAACGGACAGGCCGTCGATCTTGGGCTCCACCACATAAGTGGCCTCAGGAACCGCTTCTTTCACCCTGCGGTCAAATTCCCGCAGCTCCTCAAAGGAAAACACATCCTGGAGGGAGCCCATCTGCACCCGATGCTCCACCTCGGCAAAGGTATTGAGGGCCACGCCCCCCACCTTGACTGTGGGAGAATCGGGGGAAGCGTATTCCGGATGAGCCTGCTCCAGGTCCATCAGCTGATGGAGCAGTTTGTCATATTCAAAGTCGGAAATCTCAGGATCGTCCAGATTATAATACCGGTTGGCGTGGTAGCTGACCAGCTCCCGCAGCTGTCGGATCTGTTTTTCCACGGATTCACTCATCATCTCACCCCATTTTTGGGTTTAGTATGCCCCAGAGGAACACTTTTCCCTGGAACAAGCTCAAAGTATGCGGCAGCGGGAAACGGGATGGGAGACTTTTTCCCCATAATCTTTCCTCCTGCATCCCCTTTTCCAAACACCCAATGTCTGCCGCCGCATATCGCTCCGGCTATTATATCATATCCACTGGTAAAATTCAAACAAAACCGCTGTTTCTGCCTCACTGTCCCAGTTCCATACGCTGCTCGGCGGCGTCGTAATCCTGTATCAGCCCCACCAAGGGATCTGTGCCATCCCCCACCATGGTGTAGGCATCCGGCACCAGCCCCACAATGACCGTCTCTCCCAACACCACATCGGTCTCCACATCGCTGGAAACCGCATACCCCGGCAGCACCGCGCTGATGGTCAGGCGCACATGGAGGAGGATCTGATGCCGGGTCTGATTGATGCCGGCTGCCTCAAAGTGATTGCGGATACTGGTCTCGATAAATCCCGCCGGAATCAACCGGAATTCCAGCTCCGGGCCTCTACCGGAAAAAAGCTGGCCTCCAATAATGCTGCCCAGCGGCACCAGTACCGACTGGGTACGGAACTCCATCACCCTGTCAATGATCTCCCGGGTAAGGGTAGCCTGAAGGCGATTCATCTCCACCACATTGGTCTGCAAAGCGGCCACATTGCCCTGATCGTTGTATTCCAGCGTCACCAGCTCTCCATAGGAATTGCCCTCCTCGGCCAGTTCATCATAAACCGCGTCATTAATGGCCTGGACGGCGAACACCCGCGCTTCATGAGAAGCCAGCAGTTCAATGGTGGGGCGGATACTGGAATCCAGCAGCATCACCGCCGCCAGAAGTCCAAAGGCCGCCATAAAACATTTTATTTTCCGGGTCATTTTCCATTTTTTCCGCCATCCCCTCATCCAAAACGCCCCTTTTTTCGGAATAGTACAGTATATTCCCCAGCTGGCTTTTGTTGAATGGAAGGCGTTTTTTTCCTTCCGGCATAAGATAGAGCAGCGCATCCTGCGCGGGAAAGGAGTTTTTTCAATGGATCTGAGCCGTTACCAGGCGGAGGGACCTTATCCGGAAATGGAAAACCGTTGCCCCAATCCCAAAGCTCTGACCATGCTCTACCCCCTGTATGCCGGCGCGGCCAGTGAGCTGAGCGCCATTCATCAGTACACCTATCAGCGTTTGCTCTGCTGTCCGGATGAGGTGACAGAGACACTGGGAGGAATCGCCGCGGTGGAGATGCACCACCTGATGATGCTGGGACGTCTTATCCGCAGCTTCGGCGGGGACCCCCGTTTCTGTCAACCCAGCCGCCGCCGGTGGTGGGACGGTGGGATGGTCTGCTACGAAAACCGCCTCTGCAAACTGCTGCTCAAGGATCTGAGCGACGAACATAACGCTGTCACCGCCTATCTTTACACCGCCCAGCGGATCGGTCATCCCTGTGCCGCCGCGCTGCTGCGCCGCATTGCCAAGGATGAAGAGCACCATATCATTCTGCTGACCAAGCTGATCAACCAGTTCTGCCGCAAAGGCTGACCCCTGCCCCATGGGCAAAGCCATGGGATTCCCCTTTCAGCGATCATGGCAGCGGCGCCGGAGAGAAGACTTCCCCTCTCTCCGGCGCCGTGCTTTTGTTATGAAGGCAACACCGCACAATTGACGGCGAACGCCTCAGGCGACGTGTCACCCCAAAATTTTCCGTGATATTTCCCCAAATCCTTACCAATCCATCAAGAATCCTTTGTACTTTCCGGTTCATTTCACAAAAAATTTTCAGGTGCACCCCACCACCTGGAATCTTGCGATATTGCCTTAAATCAGCTCGGGTACACTTAACTCGCCCCGCAAGTCTTTTTCCATGGCAGCCTTGATCTGGGCTTCCTCATATTCCTGACTGAACAGATAATAGAGTTTGGCTACAGCCGCTTCCACTGTCATATCATATCCGCATACCGCGCCGCCCTTCTTCAGTTCAGCGCTGGCCTCATAGGCGCCGATATGAGCGGAGCCCCGAAGGCATTGGGTACACACCACCACAATGGTACCGTTTTGCTTTGCTTTATCCAGCAGTTCAAGGAGACCGTTGCCCTCACTGGGAATATTTCCGGCTCCGAATGCCTCCAATACAATTCCCTTCACGCCTGATGTGACAAGATTCTCAAAAACCTCGAAGCGGATTCCCGGAAAGACCTTCAGCACAGCGATCTGAACCGGCTGGAATAGATGGACCCGCAGCTCGGTCCCCCTTGGGCGAATATTCTGGGGGCTGAGGGTGATCCGCACCCCCGCTTTGGCCAGTGCCGGATAGTTGGGGGAATCAAAGGCGATCAGCTCATCGGCGCTGAGCTTAGTGGCCCGGTTGCCCCGAAGAAGGCGGCCGCTGAAATAAAGACATACCTCCGGTACCTGCCCCTGGGCGGCGATCATCACAGCGGTGGTAAGATTGTCCCGGGCATCACTGCGCAGCTCACAGAAAGGGATCTGGGAACCGGTGAGGACCACCGGTTTTTCCAGCCCCTCCAGCATAAAGGAAATGGCCGATGCCGTATAAGCCATGGTATCGGTGCCATGAAGCACCACAAAGCCATCGTAATCAAAATACCGCTCCCGGATGGCGGCGCCGATCTGATTCCATTCCCGCACCGACATATTGGAGGAATCCAGCAGCGGATCAAACTCCACCAAATCATATTCCGGCATATCCGGAGAAGAAAATTCCGGCATCCTTGCCATTTGGCTTGCCAGATAATCCTTTCGGGGAACATAACCCTGCTCGCTGGGCACCATACCGATGGTGCCGCCGGTATAGATGATGCACACTCTTTTTTTCATCCCAAACCCTCCCCGGTTACAAATTACCGCAATGATGCAAAAAAAGCGCTGATCGTTCCCAATCAGCGCTTTGTTGGAGCGGGTTACGAGGCTCGAACTCGCTACCTCCACCTTGGCAAGGTGGCGCTCTACCAGATGAGCTAAACCCGCGAAATGGTGGCCCCGGTCGGAATCGAACCAACGACACGCGGATTTTCAGTCCGCTGCTCTACCAACTGAGCTACAGGGCCAAAAATAAAGACCGGAACAAAGACCGGCTCTTTATTGGAGCGGGTTACGAGGCTCGAACTCGCTACCTCCACCTTGGCAAGGTGGCGCTCTACCAGATGAGCTAAACCCGCAAAAAATGGTGGCCCCGGTCGGAATCGAACCAACGACACGCGGATTTTCAGTCCGCTGCTCTACCAACTGAGCTACAGGGCCAAAAAATTGGCGACCCGGATGGGGTTCGAACCCACGACCTCTAGCGTGACAGGCTAGCGTTCTAACCAACTGAACTACCGGGCCATATGGTGGGAACAACAGGGCTCGAACCTGTGACCCTCTGCTTGTAAGGCAGATGCTCTCCCAGCTGAGCTATGCTCCCATTCATAATAAAATCGTCCGAAGCGTTAACCGCCCCGCGGCGACGAATGTTATTATACTATAGCTTGTCCCATGTGTCAACACTTTTTACAACTTTTCCCGAAAAAATTACCATGATCATCGATGAAGCGGCGGTGGAACACTATTTTGGCGGATGATAGCCTGATTCTGTCATACCGCGAGAAAAGGAGTGTGAAACCATGAACGAGAACCATATGCTGGAAGAAATCCATCAAAACGCGGAAATGGCCCTCTATTCCCTGGACACTCTGCTGCCCAAGGTAGCGGACGGAGAAATTCACGGGGAATTGACCCAATACAAAACCACCCTGGAGGACATTGCCGGGCGGGCCGAACAGATGCTCCGCAAGCGGGGCCTGGAGCCGGAGGAAACCGGCGCTGTCAGCAAGATGGGCGTCTGGAGCGGTATCCAGTGGAACACCATGAAGGACGCTTCCCCCTCCCATATTGCCGAGATGGTCATTCAGGGAGACACCATGGGAATCACTTCACTGACCCGGGAACTGAACAACAATCCTCTGGCCAGCAGCGAAGTGACCGCCTTGGGACAGGAGCTGATCCGCTCCGAGCAGCGAAATATTGAATCACTGAAAAAATATCTGTAACCCACCTGCCCGAGCCCAATCCGATCCCGCAACGCGTATCGTCAAACCTCCCAACCCTGATCCTTCCTGAAGAGGGCTGAAAAACAGGACAAAAAATACAAGCTTTCTCCCAGACAATCAGAACAAACTGTGTGGCGTCTCAGAGACGCTTCCTTCAGGTGCAGGCATAGTCCAGCAGTCCCCGGACTGTCTGTTCCCCGATTCCTTCCAGACGTTCCAATTCCCACAGATCTTCGTAGGGGCCGTCCAGAAGCCGGCGCTCCACAATACGCTGGGCAAGGGTGGGGCCGATTCCCGGCAATTGGCACAGCTCTTCCACGGAAGCGGTGTTGATGTTGACAGCCCCTTCCTCCAGAAAAGCTGTCACTGTGATTTCATCGCTGTAAACCGGCGTGCCCACTGTACTCTCCCCCTGACGGTACTCACGCAGTGAAACAAGGGCGGGAGTGGTAAGAACGGCACAGGCAATCACAGCTGCCGAAAAAAGCAAGTAGGCCGCTGTACCAAAACCTTTTTTCATCCTACTCTCTCCCCTTTCCTTTTCAAAGCCCGACAGTGTGGCAGGAGGACTTCCCGGCATTTTCCCTCTGCTCAGGCCAGAAGAATCCAGACTTGTGCCCGTTTCGGCCCAAAGCCGGCGGTTACACTTATTTTGTCAGAAACCTGGCCGCGCACCTGAGGAAATCGCTCATTCGCCTGGAAGCACATCTCAACTTTCCCAACACACTCAGCGGAGCAGAAGGACTTTCCTGCCCTCCTGCTCCGCTTTTTACGTTTTATTTATTTTTTCAGTGTCAAAGCCCGCTTGGTCTCCGCCACGATGTTGGAAGCGCACAGACCAAACTCCTCCAGCAGCTCAGCGCCCTTACCGGAATGACCAAACTGGTCCTTGATGCCGATGCGCACCACAGGAACAGGGCAGGTCTCGGAAATGGCATCCAGAACAGCACTGCCCAGGCCGCCGATGATGGAATGCTCCTCAGCGGTGACCAGGACGCCGGTCTCCCGGGCGGCCTTCTGAATCAGCTCCTCGTCCAGAGGCTTGATGGTATGGATGTTGATGACCCGGGCGGAAATACCCTCAGCTGCCAGCTGTTCCGCTGCTTTCACAGCCTCCCACACCAGCAGGCCGGTGGCCACGATGGTCACATCGGAGCCATCCCGCAGAGTAACGCCTTTGCCCCAGTGGAACTCATAGGTGTCGGGATCATTGAACACCGGCACACCCAGACGGCCAAAGCGGAGATAAACCGGACCTACATACTCAGCGGCAGCCTTGACAGCGGCTCTGGCCTCCACATCATCAGCGGGGTTGATCACCGTCATGCCGGGGATCGCCCGCATCAGGGCGATGTCCTCGTTGCACTGATGGGTAGCGCCGTCCTCACCCACCGATACACCGGCATGGGTAGCGCCGATCTTGACATTCAGGTGGGGATAGCCGATGGAGTTGCGCACCATCTCAAAGGCTCTTCCCGCCGCGAACATGGCAAAGGTGCTGACAAAGGGCACATAACCGCAGGTGGACATACCGGCGGCGGTGACCATCATATTTCCCTCGGCAATACCGCAGTCAAAGAAGCGCTCGGGGCAGGCCTTTTTGAACAGGTCGGTCTTGGTGGCCTTCGCCAGGTCCGCGTCGAAAACCACGATCTTGTCATTGGTCTGAGCCAGTTCCACCAGAGCCTCGCCGTAGCTTTCTCTGGTAGTTTTTTTCTTCATATCCGCCATCTTACCGCACCTCCGCATCGATCTTGTCCAGGTCTTTGACCGCTACCTCATACTGCTCGGCATTGGGAGCCGCGCCGTGCCAGGAAGCCTGATTCTCCATAAAGGAGATGCCTTTACCTTTGACGGTCTTGAAGATGATGGCCACAGGCTTGCCCTGGACCTTCTTCGCTTTGTCGAAAGCGGCCTCAATCTCATCAAAGTCGTGTCCGTTAGCGTTGATGGTCTCAAAGCCGAAGGCGGCAAACTTCTCATCAATGGGATAGGGAGAACAAACATCGGCAATATCGCCGTCAATCTGCAGGCCGTTGTTGTCGATGATGTAGCAGAGATTATCCAGCTTGTGCTGGGCGGCGAACATCGCGGATTCCCAAACCTGGCCTTCCTGAATCTCACCGTCTCCCAGGATGGTGTAAACCCGATAATTCTTACCGGCCAGCTTGCCTGCCAGCGCCATACCCACAGCAGCAGAAACGCCCTGTCCCAGAGAACCAGCGGTGAAATCCACACCGGGGCACTTGTTCAGATCGGGATGTCCCTGAAGGCGGGAACCCACACGGCGGAAGGTTTTCAGCTCCTCCACCGGAAAATAGCCCCGCAGTGCCAGCGCCGCGTACAGTGCCGGGCAGACATGGCCCTTGGAGAGCACCAGACGGTCCCGGTCCTCCCAGCGGGGGTTCTCAGGATCGATTCTCAGCTCCTGGAAATACAGATAGGTCATCACATCGGCAATGGACAGCGATCCGCCGGGATGGCCGGATTGGGCGGCGTAAACCGCTTCCACAGCCCCTCTGCGGACCTTATTGGCCGTTTGCTGGAGTGTTTTTTTCTGTTCATCCTTCATGTTTGTTCCTCCTTTTGATTGGGGCGCGACGTGCGCGATGAACCAATTATCCCTGCTGCCGCAGCTTCTCCAGTAATCGCTGGAAATATTCCGGCAGCGCAGAATCAAAAAACAACCGCTCCCCTGTGCGGGGATGGGTAAAACCGATGGTCTTTGCGTGGAGGCATTGTCCCTGGGTATCTTTGATGGGCGTCTTTTTTGGCCCATACAGCGGGTCTCCCGCCACCGGATGGCCCAAATAGGACAGATGGACCCGGATCTGATGGGTGCGTCCTGTTTCCAGACGGCACCGCACATGGGAGAAGGCCCGGAATTCCTCCAGCACCTCCACATGGGTGACAGCCGCACGGCCTCCCCGATCTGTAACACACATCTTTTTCCGGTCCACAGGACTGCGCCCGATGGGAGCATCCACCGTAAAAGCAGCCTCTTTGAAGCGCCCATGAACGATGGCGGCATATTCCCGGGTAAAACTGTGGACCTTGATCTGTTCCGACAGAGACTGGTGGGCCAGATCATTTTTGGCGACGATAAGAAGCCCGCTGGTATCCTTGTCGATGCGGTGGACGATGCCCGGGCGGATCACCCCGCCAATGCCGGACAAACTCTCTCCGCAATGGGCAAGGAGGGCGTTGACCAGGGTTCCGGTATAATTTCCCGGTGCGGGATGGACCACCATCCCCTTGGGCTTGTTGACCACCAGCAGGTCATTGTCCTCGTAGACGATCTCCAGAGGAATGTCCTCCGCCTCCACCTCCAGGGGCTCCGGGTCCGGCACCTCCACCGTCACCTGATCCCCCGCCCGCACCTGAGCGCTTTTGGAAGCGGGAGCGCCGTTGAGCAGAACCTGTCCGGCGGCGCAAAGGTTCTGTACCGCGGAACGGGACAGCTCCGGCAGCAGCGCTGAAACCGCCTTGTCAATACGGAAGCCCTCCTGCTCCTGGGTCACTTCCAGCAACTGAGAGGTCATGGCTCCTGTTCCTCCGTCTCAGCCTGCTCCGACTGAGCCTCCTCTTCTGCTTCGGTCTGCCGGGGCTGCTCTTCCACCGAAGCGCTCTCCTGTCCCTCTGTCTGGGAGGGCAGCTCCCCTGCCTGATGGACAGCGGCAGCCTTTTTCCCCTGCCGTCCGTCGATAAACAGCAGATAGAAGGCCAGCAGCACGGTGCCGCAAACCACACAGCAATCCGCGAAATTAAAAATGGGGAAATTGATCGGCTCAAAATAGATGTAATCGATGACGTAGCCCAACCGCACCCGGTCCACCAGGTTCCCGGCTCCTCCGGCAATGATCAGCCCCAGAGAAGTCAGCAGCAGAGGCCCCCGTACTTTCCGCAGCAGGATGGCCCCGGCCAGCACAAGGAGCACCACTGCCGTTACCGCCACCAGAAAGAAGCGTTTCTGCTGCAAAATCCCGAAGGCGGCGCCGAAGTTCTCATGATAATGGAGGCTGAGAACATCGGGAATCAGATCAATGGAACCCACCGGTTTCAGGGAGGTGGCAGCCCAATTCTTGATCAGAGCGTCCACACCCACCAGAAGAGCGGATAAAATCAGCGTTACGATTCCTGACATAGAAAAACTCCTGACGGCCAGCCGGAAAAAGGAAGTGCGGTCCGGCTGCAACCGGCCGCACTCCGGCCCTTTCGGGCTCGCCTGTTTTAATTATTTCAGCACGGCGGCGCAGCGGCTGCACAGGGTAGGATGCTCGGGGTCCTGACCCACTGTTTCGCTGTACATCCAGCAGCGCTCACACTTCTGGCCCTCCGCCTGGAGAACATCCACAGACAGGCCGGCCACATCACCATGGAAGCTGCCTTCCCCGCCGGAGACGATCTCCACAGCGGAGACGATAAAGGCGGCGGGAAGCTCGCCCTCCACCGACTTGGCGAAGGTGTAGGTGTCCTCATCGCAGTGGAGCACCACCTTGGCCTCCAGGGACTTGCCGATGGCCTTATTGGTACGGGCAATCTCCAGAGCCTTGTTGACATCGTCACGGATGGTATGGATCCGCTCCCACTTGGCCAGGAACTCCTCGGTCACCAGGTTCTCGGTGGGCAGAGGCATATCGTTGAGCATGACGGAATCCTTGTTGTTCTCCTTGCTGTCCGGCAGGCAGTCCCAGATCTCCTCACTGGTGAAGGTGAGGATAGGCGCCAGCAGCAGCGTCAGAGAACGCAGGATGGTGTAAATGGCAGTCTGAGCGGAACGGCGTTTGAGACCGTCGCTCTTTTCGGTATACAGACGGTCCTTCAGCACATCCAGATAGAAGCTGGACATATCCGCCGCGCAGAAGTTATGGATGGCGTGATAGACCAGATGGAAGTCGAAGGCGTCATAAGCGTTTCTGGCATCGGCAATGAGCTTTTCAGTCATGGCCACCGCCCACTGGTCGATCTCCATCATCTCATCGAAGGGCACGCTGTCGGTATCGGGATGGAAGTCGCTGATATTGCCCAGGATGTAACGGGCGGTGTTGCGGATCTTCCGATAGCCCTCGGAAAGCTGCTTGAGGTACTCAAAGGAAATGCGGACATCGGAGTGATAATCGGAGGACGCCACCCACAGACGGAGGATATCGGCGCCATACTGGTTGATGATCTTCTCCGGGGCGGTACCGTTGGCCAAAGACTTGGACATCTTCCGGCCTTCGCCATCCACCACCCAGCCGCAGGAGCAGCAGGTCTTGTAGGGAGCGGAGCCTCTGGTGGCCACAGCGGTCAGCAGAGAGGACTGGAACCAGCCGCGATACTGGTCAGCGCCCTCGATATACAGGTCACAGGGCCAATGGAGACCGTTTTCCTCGGTGAGCACCGCCGCGTGGCTGGAGCCGGAATCGAACCAGACGTCCATGATGTCCTTCTCCTTGCGGAAATGGGTACCGCCGCATTTGGTGCACTTGGTGCCGGCGGGAAGGATCTCAGCGGCCTCATGGAGGTACCAGCCATCGGAGCCCTCCTTGCGGAACAGGTCGGCCACCGCCTGAATACTCTCCTTGGTGATGTAGGGCTCACCGCAGTCCTCACAGTAGAAGATGGGGATGGGCACGCCCCAGGTACGCTGACGGGAAATGCACCAGTCGCTGCGGTCATTGACCATGTTGCGGATGCGGCCCTCGCCCCAGGCGGGAATCCACTCCACATCCTCAATGGCCTTGAGAGCCTGGTCCTTGAAGCCGTCGATGGAGCAGAACCACTGCTCAGTGGCCCGGAACAGCACCGGCTCCTTGCAGCGCCAGCAATGGGGATACTGGTGCTCGATGTGCTCGGAGGCCAGCAGGCTGTTCGAAGCGATCAGGTCCTCCTTGATGGCCTTGTTGGCCTCGGTGGTGGTCAGGCCCTCGAACTTGCCCGCCTCGGCGGTCATGCGGCCCACGCTGTTGACAGGCACCACAATACCAATATCAGGATAGTTCTGGCAAACCTCAAAGTCCTCCACACCGAAGCCGGGAGCGGTATGGACGCAGCCGGTACCGCTGTCCAGTGTGACGTGGTCGCCCACGATGATGGGAGATACCCGGTCCATAAAGGGATGGGTGTAGGTCATGTACTCCAACTCGGCACCGGTGATGAGGCCCAGGATCTCATACTCGGAGATACCGGCAGCCTTCATGGTGTTGTCCGCCAGCTCCCGGGCCACTACATAATATTCACCGTTCGCCTTGACCACACAGTAGTCATAGGAGGGACCCACACAAATGGCCAGGTTGCCGGGGAGGGTCCAGGTGGTGGTGGTCCAGATGACGAAATAGGTCTTGTCCAGCTCTGCACCCAGGGCTGCCAGCTTGCCCTTGTCGTCAGCTACCTTGAACTTCACATAAACGGTATCGCAGGGATCCTCGGCGTACTCAATTTCCGCCTCAGCCAGAGCGGTCTGGCACTCGGGGCACCAGTAAACCGGCTTGAGGCCCTTGTAGATATAGCCCTTGCTGGCCATCTCGCCGAAAATCTCAATCTGCTTGGCCTCAAACTCGGGGCGGAGAGTCAGGTAAGGATGATCGAAATCACCCAGAACGCCCAGGCGCTCAAACTGCTCCCGCTGGACCCCTACATAATGCAGGGCGAACTCCTTGCAGATTTTCCGCAGCTCCACGGGGCTGATGCCGCTGTCCACACCGGCCTTTTTCCGGGCCTTCAGCTCAATGGGCAGGCCGTGGGTATCCCAGCCGGGGATATAAGGGGCCTTGTAGCCGGTCATATTCTTATGGCGGACAATGATATCCTTCAGCACCTTGTTGAGGGCTGTACCCAGATGGATATCGCCGTTGGCATAGGGAGGGCCATCATGGAGGATGTAGAGGGGCTTGCCCTCGTTGCGCTCCATCATCTTATGGTAAAGGTCCTGCTCCTGCCAGTGCTTGAGCGTCACAGGTTCCTTCTGGGGAAGACCCGCCCTCATGGGAAAATCTGTCACAGGCAGGTTTAAGGTGGCATTGTAGTCCTGAGCCTTCATTGTTTTTATCTCTCCTAAAAAATGATCTGAGACGGCGCCGTTGGAAGGATCCCCTCCGGCGTGTCCCGATAAAAAGGACATTTTCGGCACACCGAAACCCTTCGGCGTCCTTTTGGGGAATATTTTCCACTCCCCTGCCGGCCCTGGTTCCGGAAGAATCCGGGGCAGGCCCCGCAGCCTGTCCCAAAGGACGGACCGGGGTATCAAAATCAGGTATAGATCCTGATTTTTTCACATCGTCAAATCTTTAAAAGCTTGTCTGAGGCTGGAAAAATCTCCGATTTCTCAGTCATCCTGCAAATCAAAGGAGTCACCGAATTTCAGCACCCCATACTTGGAGCTGACAACACGCTTTTTCCTGGTAGGAATCTGGAAATCCTCCTCTTCCTCATCGTCCTCATCTTCATATTCCGCCTCATGACGAGGGACACGGGGCCGGCGCTCCTGCTGGAACTCTTCCTCGTCCTCCTCTTCCTCTTCTTCCGGCTGCTGAGGCGCGGGCTGAGGGGCAGGACGGGATTCAGCGGCTTTTCTTACAATCGCTTCCTCCGGAATCTCCTCTTCCTGCTCAGGCTCGGCTTGTTCTTCCTCTTCCGCCTCCTGAGCCTGGGCCTTGGCTTTGGAAGCGGCGGCCTGCTCGGCGGCGGCCTTCCGCTCCTGCTGCTTCTTGGCGGTGGCGTCGTCTACAGGGATATATTTGATCTGATCCAGATGTGCCTTGTATACCCGGATGAGGCCCTCTTTAAAGTCCGCTGCCGCCAGCTTGACCCGCTCCAGCTCCTCTTTTTCATGCTCCAGCTGGATGTGGGCGTCCTCAATGATATGGCCCGCCTTGGTGGTGGCGTCCCGGATAATGATCTCCGCCTTGTTCTTGGAGTCCTTGAGGATGCTGTCCCCCAGCTTCTGGGCGCCGATGAGGGCGGAACGGAGACTGTCCTCCTCCTCCCGATACTTTTCCAGACTGGTGGCCAGCACTGTCATCTTTTCCTGAAGGACCTCGTTTTCCTCCTGAAGCTCCTTGATCAGGCGTAGCGCTTTTGTTACAAATTCATCCACATCCTCGGTCTTGTAACCAAAGGCCACCGCTTTATTAAAGGATACGTCGAAGAAGCTCTCCGGAATTTCCATACCCAAAACCCCCTACTGATACTTTCTGAAGATAACCTTCCATTTATTTTTCTTACTCAGTCCCGTCTCGCCGTCATAGATAAATTTCCCGGTTCCCCGAATGGAGATCTTGCTGCCGGGAACAATGGGATGATCACACCGCAGCTCCGGCTGGCCGTCCACCGACACCAGGCCGCCGCGCACCAGCTCCGCGGCCCGGCTACGGGAAGTATTGGCCAAAAAAGCGGTAACGCAGTCCATCCGAAGGGAAGAAAGTGTGCCGGACAGCTCCTGAAAACTGCACTGGAACGTTACTTCCGCCGGAGAGATCTCCTTACAGCTGACGGCAGCGCCGCCCACCCGGGTCAGTTCCCGCAGAATGACCGGCTCCACGGTGTCGGTAACAAACACCACCGCCCGCTCCGGTTCCACCAGGATGTCTCCTATGGTTTCCCGCTTCAGGGCAAGGCCCATCAGCGAACCCAATATATCTCTGTGGGTCACCTTTTCGCCCCGGTGCCAGCGCAGCTCCACACAGCGGATGGGATAAGCCTCCTCCGGCAGTTCCGCCTCCAGGGACATCCCCACCATAGTCCGCTCCGCATCCTCATATCCGCCAAAAAAGCGGACGGACAGGCCGGAATACCGCAGCCCGTCCTCCGCTAAGCGGCGCTGTGAATCATCCAGAAAACCCAGAAAGCAGCGGATCGACCGCTCTCTGGCCCGTCTGGCCTGATCCTCCACCCGGGCAAGAAAAAGCTCCCGTTCCTGCTTAATAGTAAACGCCATTGCCGCCGGAAGTGTCGCCCTCCTCTGAGGTGGAGTCTCCCATTACGCCCACAGTGCTGGGGGTAATGACAAAGGTGGTGTTGGAGGCCTTTTTGATGGTACCGCCGTCGGCGTAGGCCACACCGCTGAGAAAATCAATGAGTCTGCGGCGGATATCCTGGGCCAGCGAATCGGTATTGACCACCACAGTACGTTTGGCCTGCAGATGGTCCGCGATGGTGCTGGCATCCTCAAACCGCTCCGGCTTGACCAGCACTACCTGAAGCTGGCCGTCGTCATGGATCCTTGCCACTTTGCCCGACTCCTCTCTGCTGGAACTGAAGGGATTGCCGATGGAGGCGTACGGGTCCGATCCTCCAACAGAATCCAGTCCGCCCGCATCGCTTCCATAACTATAGGAAACAGGCTCCTCCTCGCTGTCCATTTCATCCTGCATCGTATCTTCATCATCTTCCAGATCTTCATCCGGGGGGATCATTCCCATGAATTTCCTGAAGCCTTCGAATGCCATACCCGTTTTCCTCCCGATCACGCTCCAAAGCGTTTAATTCTGATAATTCCGTTTGCCGAACAGCGCGGTTCCCACCCGCACCAGGTTGGAACCGTGGCGAATTGCCAGCCCGTAATCGGCAGACATTCCCATTGATAAATATTCCATGTTACCATTATCTATTTTTTTGTGCTTTGTGTCAACAAACAATTTATACATTTGGTC
This sequence comes from Angelakisella massiliensis, assembly GCF_900104675.1. GTDB lineage: Bacteria > Bacillota > Clostridia > Oscillospirales > Ruminococcaceae > Angelakisella > Angelakisella massiliensis. The sequence goes on from NZ_LT629945.1 coordinate 2,330,069, forward strand.
AAAATATCGCCGGGTTTCTTCCTCTTTTTCGCACACCGGAGGGATGCACATCAGCCCCCGGACCCGCACCCCCGGCAAAAGAGCCGTCTGCTCCAGCAGTCTCTCCAACTCCCCCGGCAGGACGCCTCCCTTGGACGCTTCCCCGCCGATGTTCACTTCCAGAAAGATATCCATCGCCTGCCCTGCTGCCAGTGCCCGCTTGCTGATCTCCTGGGCCAGGTGCAGGGAATCCACCGATTCAATACAGCTGACCTTCCCAATGATCTGCCGGACCTTGTTGGTCTGAAGGGTGCCGATAAAATGGATATTGGGAGCCTTGAAGGCATAATCCTCATATTTTTCCGTCAGCTCCTGGGCGCGGTTTTCTCCAAAAAGGGTGATCCCCGCCTCCCAGGCATAGTTGACCACCGCGGCAGGTACCGTTTTGGTCACGGCCATCAGATGTATCTCCTCCGGCCTGCGTCCGGCAGCCAGGGCCGACTGCTCAACGGTTTGACGAATCTCACAGACACGGCGCTCAATATCTTCCCTGCTCCAATGGTTTTCCATCATAAAGGTCATTCCCTTCCACAATGATGACATCAAAGATATTCAGATAGATGTCGCTGGAATAATCCAGCTTGCTCAAATAAAAATCTTTGCCTGTATACACAATATCCACCTGTTTGAACTTGACTGCGGAATTTCCCTTGACGAAAACGCCTTTCTTGCCATCCTGTATCCGCAGGGCCTGGCGGCTGAAACGCACTCCCTCATAATCGGAAAAGCCCAGTTTTACTGAAGCGGTACGGCGGGAAACCGTATCCCCATTGACATCGGTGCTTCCAATGACCAGCACTGCCTGGTTTTTTTCCTTCTCCTCCTTGACCTGCTCCACCCAGCCGCTCACAGGGTCTTCTGTGCTGCCTACAAAGGTGATGGTCAGGTCCGCTCCCTCCTGAAACATTTCCGCGTCCTCCAGCGGAATAACGGTCACATAATACCACTGATAGCTGTTGACGCACTTGCCAAAGGCCTGGGTATCATACGGATACTCCTGCTCCAGCATCTGCTGAACAGTATCTCCGTCCAGCGTTTCCAGCAGCTGGGGAGAAAACTCTTCCTCACAATGGTCCACAAAGCGGGAAAAATAACCGATCCGGTTGCAGTAAATCGGCGTCCCCTCCTCTACCGCAGGCATTTGCTGCGTCAGGGTGCGGATCCGGCCATCCAGGTCTCCCTCTTCACCGGTGATCAGCTGACGCCGTCCCGCCGCCTCCAGCAGATCCAGACGGCTTCCCTCCATATCGGTCACTGTGCCCAGAGAACCGTCCGCTGTCAGCTGGCGAAGGGTCACCGACACATCGTTATTGAGCAGCGACAGCTCCGCCAGTTCATCAGGGTTGGTGCTCTGCTTGATCCCTTGTAAGGTTTGGAGCTCCCTTTGAAGGGCGTCCCGTTCCTCGGCGGCCTGGGCGGCCTCCTGGGAACTGTAAACAGTGGCGATGGGGGTATCGGGAATGAATTTGTGCCCCTCTTCCAGCGTATAACGAACCACACCGTTTGTCTGCTGATCAATGACCGTTTCATCCCGCAGCAGGATCCCATGGGTATTGTAGGAACGGGCCACCTCAAAGCGATAGGCGTTTTCTGTTCTGTAGCTGGTATAAATGTAGCGGAATGCCTGATAACCGGTATAAGAGAGCAAAAACAGGGCGATCATCACGGTCATAAATTTACTCAGCGCATTGTTCATTCCCTATCTTCGCCTCCCGTCACACCATCCTCCACCGCCAGCTCCAGAGCCCTGGCCAGAATATGTTCAAAATCTCCCAAAACATCGGTTTCCAGCCAATGAATCCGCTGGTCCCGGCGGAACCAGGTCAGCTGCCGTTTGGCATATCGACGGCTCTCCTGCCGTACCCGCTCCAGGGCGGCCTCCAGAGACTCCTCCCCTGCAAAATAACCTTTCAGTTCCTTATAGCCGATGGCCTGGGCGGCGGTGGCTGACAAACCCTCCGCCAGCACCTGCCTTGCTTCCTCCAGCAGCCCCTGGCGGACCATCTCATCCACCCGGCGGTCGATGCGGTCATACAGCTTCTGTCGGTCCCGGCAGCACAGCCCGATCATAGACAGCCGGTAAGGAGACGGCACCAACCGGGAGCGTCTGCGCTGCTCTGTCATGGTGATGCCAGTGGTGTGGTACACCTCCAGTGCCCGGATCACCCGCCCCAGATTGTTGGGATGAATGGCCGCCGCGCTCTCCGGGTCCAACTGCTGCAGCTGGCTGTAAACCGCCAACACACCCTGCTCTTCAGCCAGCTTTCTCAAGCTCTCCCGATATGCCTCATCGGAAGGAGCCTCGGAAAAGGTGATGTTATCCGCGACGGTGTTGACATAGAGCCCTGTGCCTCCCACCATGATAGGCAGATGACCCCGGGCTGCCACCTGGGCGATACAATCCCGGGCCTGCTGGGCATATTCAGCCACGGAAAAACTCTGATCCGGCTCCAGAAAGTCCATTAAATGATGAGGGACCCCCTCCATCTCCTCCGCCGTGGGCTTGGCGGTGGCAATGTTCATCCGCCTGTACATCTGCATGGAGTCGGCGGAAATGACCTCCCCGGAAAGAGCCTTGGCCATGGCCACCCCCAGCCTGGTCTTGCCTGACGCTGTAGGGCCCACAATAATCAGTAAGGGCTGTTTTTTCTCTTGTGCCATCGCCATCCTCCTTTCACCGGCGCTTTGATTTCTTACTGGATTCGCCCGAACATTTTTTCCAATTCTCTTCTGGTCAGGGCGATCATCACCGGACGCCCATGAGGGCAATTCCGGATACTTTGGTCTTTTTGCAGCAATTTCAGGAGATTTCTTTGTTCTTCCTCACCAGTAAAGTATCCTCCCTTTACAGCTGCTTTGCAGGCGATGGAGTGGAACAGCTCGTCAAAAATATCCAGCTCCAGGTGGGTGTAGTTGCTCAGCAGCATCTCCGCCATCTCCTGCACCACCGTCTCTACCTGCTCCAGTTCCACAATAGAAGGGATTTCCCGAACCAGTACCGATCCATCCCCGAAATCCTCAATGACAAAACCCACCTGCTCCACCAACTGGGGACGTTCCAGCAGCGCGCCCGCGCCTTCCCGTGTCAGACGAATACGGACCGGCGCCAGCAGCAGCTGACGGTCCACTCCCCCCTTGCGGTGGGCGGCTTTCAGCTTTTCAAACAAAATCCGTTCATGGGCAGCGTGTTTATCCACCAGCAGCAGCCGGTCTCCCTGCTCTCCGATGATATAGGTACGGAAAGCTTCCCCCACCAGCCGGATCTCCGGTTCCTCCTCCTGAAGAACCGGTGGATTGGCCTGGGAAGGAACTTCCGCCATCATCCCTGGGGAATCAACAGCAGAAACCTGCGTTTTTTCTGGAAGGGATGCCGCTGGAGGCTTGTCCAATTGCCGGACGATAGGCTCTGGAGGCCGTTTCTCCGCTTCTCCAGAAAGAACAGGCTCTCTTTGTTTTGATTCCACCCCGAAGGAAGCTGTTTTGTCTGTCTGGGGTGAAATCTCCGCCCTGTCTTGTCTCAACGGAACAGCCGTCTCCGAAGAAGGGCGCCGCTCTACAGCCGCCCCGGTATAAGCGACGGTTTTGGGGGGAAGATCCGCCGCCGGCTCTTCCGGCTGGCTGTTTCTCCGTTCCAGCTGCCGCCGGTACAACTGTTCCACAGGGTTATCCCCCAGCAGCAGTGCGCCTTTTTTGACAGCTCCGCCGACGGGGCGGACAACAGCGGATTTGTTTTGCTCCGGCTGATGACGGCTATTTTGTTCCGCCGCCACTGTTTCCCGGTATTCCCGGGCGGACATCCGCTGCTGTTCCCCGGAAAGAGGACGATTGGTCAGATCAAAATAAGTGAGCTTCTGGATCTTCTTGCTGGTATCCGCGGCGGAAACTGCCTGATCCATCCGCTGCAAAGCACCCTTGCAGGCGGCATAAACAGCCTCAAAGAGTACCCGCTCATCGGAGAATTTCACCTCCAGCTTGGCGGGATGGACATTGACATCCACCATCCCCAGGGGCAGCTCCACATTCAGTACACAGCCGGGGAACTTTCCGGTCATGATGCTGTTTTTATAGGCTTCCTCCAGAGCAGCCAGCATGGTTCCGCTGCGGATGTACCGCTGATTGATGAAAAAATGCTCCATGGAGCGGCTGGCCCGGGCTTTCTCAGGCCGGGTGATATAGCCTATGACCCGGATATTGCCGCTGCGCCCATCCACCGGAATCAGCCCGCCGCTGAAATCACTGCCGTAAACCCCATGAATAGCGGAAAAGAGCTTGCCGTCTCCGGGGGTCTGGAGCTTTCTTGCTCCCTCCCGGATGAGACGGAAGGAAACCTCGGGATGGGACAGGGCCAACCGGTCCATCAGTGTGGCGATAGCGTTGCCCTCGGTGACATCCTTTTTGAGGAACTTCATCCTGGCGGGCACATTGTAGAAAAGGTCCCGCACCTGGATGGTGGTGCCCTGAGGGCAGCCCGCCTCCTCCAGTCCCAAGTCCTCACCGCCTTCAATGCGGTACCGGCAGCCCAGGGCTTCACCCTCGGTCCGGGTCAGCAGCTCCACCCGGGAAACGGCACAGATGGAGGCCAGCGCCTCCCCCCGGAAGCCCAGGGTCCCGATCTGATACAGGTCCTCCTCGGTGCGCACCTTGCTGGTGGCGTGGCGGAGAAAAGCGGTGGGCACATCCTCCCGGAGGATGCCGCAGCCGTTGTCCGTCACCCGGATCAGACGGATACCACCATTTTTGATTTCCACCGTCACCGAGGTTGCTCCGGAGTCGATGGCGTTTTCCACCAGTTCCTTGACCACCGAGCTGGGACGCTCGATCACCTCTCCGGCAGCGATCAGTTCAGCGGTTTTCCGGTCCAGAACATTGATTCTGCCCACGGCTGTCCCCTCCTTTCCTGTGATGTTCGATCTATGTTATGTAGGGAAATGTCTTGTTCTCTCTGGCGCTCAAACCAGCTTTTTCAGCTCATAAAGAAGATTCAAGGCGTCCCTAGGGCTCATGGCATCCACATCCGCTTCCCGCAGCCGGCGCTTGAGCAACTCCGCGTTTTCGTCCACAAAGGCCATCTGCTGCTGTTCCTCGGTGCGGGCCTTGCCCCTGGTGCGGATCTTGGCCGCTTCCACCCCGGTGCCATTTTCCAATCCCTCCAGCACCTGGAAAGCCCGGTTGATGACCCACTGGGGAATTCCTGCCAGCTTGGAGACCTCGATGCCGTAGCTGTCGTCCACTCCGCCAGGGAGGATACGACGGAGGAAAATGATTTCCTCGCCCCGTTTTTTGACGGCAATATTATAGTTTTTGACGCAGGGTATGATGCTCTCCAGCACCGTCAGTTCGTGGTAATGGGTGGCAAAAAGGGTCTTGGCCCCCAGCTTCTTTTTGTCGGCGATGTATTCGATCACCGCCCGGGCGATGCTCATTCCGTCAAAAGTGGAGGTGCCCCGTCCGATCTCGTCCAGAATCAGCAGGCTTTTGCTGGTGGCGCATTTGAGGATTTGGGCCACTTCATTCATCTCCACCATGAAGGTGGACTGCCCGGTGGAAAGGTCATCGGAGGCCCCTACCCGGGTGAAGATGGCGTCCACCACGCCGATATGAGCGGAACGAGCCGGTACAAAGCAGCCGATCTGAGCCATGAGGGTAATGAGGGCCACCTGGCGCATATAGGTGGACTTACCGGCCATATTGGGGCCGGTGATAATGGCGATCTGGTTTTCCCGGTTGTTCAGGTTCACATCGTTGGGGACGAAGGGGGTGCCTGCCAGCAGTTCCTCCACCACCGGATGGCGTCCGTCCTCGATGACGATCTCGTCGGAGACATCCACCACCGGCCTCACATAATCCCCCCGCACCGATACCACCGCGAAGCTGGTGAGCACATCCAGCCGGGCGATGGCTGCCGCCGTAGACTGGATACGGGACAGCTGGGCACTGACGGCATTGCGGACCTCCTCAAAGATCCGGCTTTCCAGCTCCAGGATCTGCTGCTGGGCTCCCAGCACCCGGGCCTCCAGGTCCTTCAGCTCCTGGGTAATGTACCGCTCACAGTTAGCCAGGGTCTGTTTGCGGATATATTCTGCCGGAACCTGATCCAGATTGGTGCGGGTGACTTCGATATAGTAACCGAAGACCTTGTTATACCCTACCTTCAGGCTCTTGATGCCGGTGCGCTCCCGCTCCTTGGCCTCGATAGAGGCGATCACTTCCTTGGTGTGATCCGCCAGGTACCGCACCTCGTCCAGCTGCTGGTCATAGCCCTTGCGCACCACATCCCCGTCCTTGAGGGCGATGGGAGGATCATCACTGATTGCTTGGGCAATCAGCTGGGCCACATCGGTCAGAGGGTCCAGACGGCTGTAGATGTCCTGCAATTCCCCGCACCGCACTTCCTCCAGCAGCTGACGCAGAGGAGGAATCCGCTGGAGAGCGCAGCCCAGGGAGGTGAGGTCCCGGGGAGAGGCACTGCCGTAGACGATCTTGGTCATCAGCCGCTCCATATCGTAGATTCCCGTCAGCTGGTCCACAATATTATCCATAAGGACCCCGTCCCCCGTCAGCTCCTCCACCGCGTTGAGGCGGCGGTTGATGATGGCGGCGGAAATCAAGGGCTGCTCAATGGTGGCTTTCATCAGCCGTTTTCCCATAGAGGTACGGGTCTTGTCCAGCACCCACAACAGGGAACCCCGCTTCTCCCGGCTCCGCATGGTTTCCGTCAGTTCCAGGTTCTTCCGGGCGGTCAGGTCCAGGCGCATATACTGGGCCTCGTTATACAGCTTCACTGTCTGGATCCGCTCCATACCAGTGCGCTGAGTCTCCCGCAGATAGGCGATCAGCCCTCCCAGGGACTCCACCGCAAGGGGCATATCCTCCAGGCCCAGCTCCAGCAGAGACCGGACCCCGAACTGCTGCAACACCGCCAGTTGGGCGGCATTTTCTTCAAAATATTCCTCATCCCACTGGTCGGCAGTGCAGCACAGCTTCTCCCGAATGAAAGCGATCACCTCCTGCCGGTCCATAAAGGCGGCATTATAAATGATCTCATTGGGGCGGAACTTGCCCAGCTCGTTGATGACCATCCCCTGGTCCTTCCCCTCCAGCTGGGTGACATTCATCTCGCCGGTGGAAATATCGCAGAAGGACAGACCGCAGCCGTTTTCTCCGCAGCAGATGGAGCAGATGAAGTTGTTGCTCCCCTCGTCCAGAATATCCGATTCAATGAGGGTGCCCGGCGTAACCACCCGGATAATGTCCCGCTTGACCATTCCCTTGGCCAAAGCGGGATTTTCCAGTTGCTCACAGATGGCCACCTTATAGCCCTTTTTGATCAGGCGGGCAATGTAGGTATCCACACTGTGATAGGGCACACCGCACATAGGAGCCCGCTCAGGCAGGCCGCAGTCCCGTCCGGTGAGGGTCAGCTCCAGTTCTCTGGAAACCAGCACCGCGTCGTCGAAGAACATCTCGTAGAAATCTCCCAGACGATAGAACAGCAGTTGGTCCTGGTGGGCCCGCTTCATCTCCACATACTGGCGCATCATGGGGGAAAGCTGCTCCACATTCACCTGATCCATCAGTTGGCTGCTTAGTTTCATCCTTTTTCCTTCCTCCTGTCCCGGAACGGCCAAAAGACTCCCTTTGGTCCCTGCCAAAAAAGGGATTTCCCGGGAAATCCCTCCTTTGGCCGCTGCCCGTCAAAATGGACAGCGCCGAAATTCTGATGTTTGAAGCGATTCCACCGGGCACCTGAAAATTCTGAGTATAAAGGTAAACTCTCCTTCACTTCACCTTTTCGGTGCCCGGCTCCCTGCCTATCCCTTTTGGTTCTCAGTGGCAACCGGAGCAGGAAGAGCAGCTGCCGGTGCAGCCCTCAGTCTCCTCCTCCACGGTGTAGGGGTCCTCGCCGTTGGCGGCGCTCACCAGAATCTGCTGCATAAAGTTCAGCACCCGGTCCAGCTCCACCTTGGTGGTGTTGTAGGCCAGCATACTGGGGTTGGCCATGATGGTGTTATAGAGGCTGCGGACCTCGGTATTCAGCTGATTGATCCGCTCCTCGTTCTTCTCGGACTTCTGGACCTCCTGGCTGAGGGTGATCTTCTTCAGGTTAAAGTCCCCGATAAGCTTCTGCAGCTCCTCGTCGTTGTCGGCGGCGTTGCGGGCCACAGTGTGGGCCAGATACTCGTCGCTCTTCTGCATCTCCGCAGCCAGGTCACGGGTCATTTTGATGATATCCATGTCTTTTCCTCCAAAATAAAATCATTTTTTAAAATCACGGCGCTGACAGGCCGAATTTCGCTTTATTTGACAACTTCCCCTTTCAGGGCCCAGTTCATCGCTCCGGTGATCTGCACCTCCACGAAATTTCCCACCAGACTGGGGTCTCCGGGAAATTCCACAATCAGGTTTCCATCGCTGCGGCTGGTGAGGGTACCTTCCTCCCGTCCGGGGCCCTCCGGCAGCACCCGCAGGCGGCGGCCCACATAGCTGTCCATGATCTCCTGGCCGATGACGCCCTGAAGGTCCAGCAGCTCCTGGAACCATTTGGACTTCTCCTCCGCCGTCACCACATCCGGCAGCTTTTCCGCCTTGGTGCCGCTGCGGCGGGAATAGATAAAGGTAAACAGGGAGGTGTAGCCCACCTGCTTGATCAGTTCCAGGGTCTGTTCAAAGTCCTCCCTGGTCTCCCCCGGAAAGCCCACGATGATGTCGCTGGTCAGGGAGATGCCGGGGACACGCTCCTTTGCGTATTGAATCAGCTCCAGATAGTGTTCAATGGTATAATGGCGGTTCATTTCCTTCAGCACCCGGTCGCTGCCGCTCTGCACCGGCAGATGGAGATGCTTGCACACCTTGGGACAGTCTGCGATGGCGTCGATCAGCTCCCTGGTGCAGTCCCGGGGATGGGAGGTCATGAAGCGGATGCGGAAATCCCCCTCCACCTCATCGTTGAGGCGGCGCAGCAGGGTGGAGAAGTTGATCTTTTCCTCCAGCCCCTTGCCATAGGAGTTGACATTCTGCCCCAGGAGGGTGATATCCCGGCAGCCCTGGGAAACCAGCTGCCGCACTTCCTGGATGACACTGGCGCTCTCCCGGCTCCGTTCCCTGCCCCGGACATAGGGGACGATGCAGTAGGAGCAGAAATTGTCGCAGCCGTGCATGATGGGCACCCAGGCTTTCAGTGTGCCGTCCCGGCGCACCGGCAGCCCCTCAATGATGGGGCTGTTCTCCGAATCCTCCGGGCCCTTGAAGTACCGCTGGTTTTTGGTCAGCCGCCCGAACAGCAGCGCCGGCAGCCGGATGAAGGCGTTGGTACCCAGCACCAGGTCCACATGGCGATAACTTTTTTTCAGCCGGTCTGCGATATGCTGCTGCTGGGTCATGCATCCCACCACAGCGATAATCAGGTTTGGCCGGTGTTCCTTATAGTGCTTCATGGCGCCGATATTGCCCAGCACCCGCTTTTCAGCATTTTCCCGGACGGCGCAGGTGTTAAGGAGAATCAGCTCCGCCTCCTCGGGGCGGTCGGTGAAGCCATAGCCCATCTCTGCCAGCAGCCCGCTGTACCGCTCGCCGTCGGATACATTCTGCTGGCAGCCGTAGCTGTGGACATAGGCCAGGGGCGGCGTTTCATACCGCCGGGCCAGCTCCTGGGAGACCAGCCGGACATATTCCCGGGCATCCCCCTGGAAAAAGCTCTCCTCCCCTTTTTCAGGCTTTTGAGGGGTGGGAGCGAACAAATCATACTGTTGTGTCAAGGTCATCCTCCTGAAAGTATCCCTGCCGCCTTTCCTCTTTAGGGGAAGAACAGCCTGGACATTAATGTTTTTAGTTTACCACTTTTTGCGGGATATTTCAATCCGCGTCTCCTGCCGTCGGCAAGTTTTACGGTACTGTCTATGGGACAGCTTTCTCCTTTTTGCATCACTTTTCACCCCTATGGGACAAAAACAGCCTGGAAAGGCAAAACTCCCTTCCAGGCTGTGGATACTATTCCGATTGTCAGCCGATGGCCTTGCCCAAGGCTTCGCCCAAAGCGAACGCCTTGTCCAGATCCTCAGCAGTGGGGACAAAGTTCACCTTCAGCCCTTCCGCCGCCAGCGCGCACTTGAGGGAAGTCAGACGGGCGCAGACATTGGGCACGCCTTCGCCGCTCCAGCCATAGGAACCAAAGACCACACAGGGCCGTTTGGCGCTGCCGATGGCGTCAAAGCAGCTGAGCAGCTGCCAGACAGGGGGCACCGCATCCCGGTTGATGGTGGGGGTACCGATGGCAAATCCGTCGCACTCATTGAGCAACTCCGCCAGCTTGCACAGGTCATGGTCGATGATGTCATACAGCTCCACATCGGCATCCATGACGGACAGGATACCTTCCGCCACCTTTTTGGCCACCTTTCTGGTGTTGCCGTAGGCGGAGGTGTAGAACACAGGCACCAGCTTCTTCTCCCGCTTTTCGGGGGTGCTCCAGAGGCGGTATTTCTCCAGGGCGTAGTCCAGATAACCGCCCTGCTCCCGGGTCAGAACCGGACCGTGGCTGGTGAGAGCCATGTCATAATCCAATGCCGCCAGCTTGCTCAGACCCGCCAGCACATACTTCTTGAAGGGCCCGAAAATCGCCTGATAGTAGCCCAGGAAGGCCTCCTCATACTTCTGGGGATAGGCCATCCGGTAATCCCACAGATAAGGCTCGCAGTAATGGGAACCCAGGAAATCACAGGTAAAGACCAGCCGGTCCTCCGGCAGATAGGTGAACATGGAATCGGGCCAATGGAGGAAGGGCGCGGGAATGAAGCGCAGGGTCTTGCCCCCCAGGTCCACAGTGTCGCCGTCCTTGACCACCTTCAGATTCAGGTCGGTGCGGTTGGTGATGGCTTTGACATAAAGGGAACCGGCCTGGGTGGTATAGATGGTCACATCCCCCACCTCTTCCAGCAGGCTGGCCAGCGCGCCGGTGTGGTCCGGCTCATTGTGGTTGAGGACGATGACGCTGATCTCCTTGGGGTCGCACACCTGACGGATATTGTCCAGATACTGGGGCAGGAAGGACTTGTGGCAGGCATCGATAAGGGCGGTCTTTTCGCTGCCCCGCACCAGGTAGGAATTATAGGAGGTGCCGTAATCGGTCTTCATGACGATATCAAAGACCCGCATGGCGGGGTTAAGGGCGCCGATGGAATAAACGCCGGGTTTGACTTGGAATTTCATCTTTATACTCACTCCTTGCTGATGGGTCCGGCAGCCGGTGATTCCGGAGCCGTTTCTGGCTGTGTGTAAAAGGCGGGATTCCGCCGGGGAATGTGTTCAAAGCACCTTTTCATCCCCGGCCAAAAACCTCCTCCGCTTTGGAAATGGAAGACACTGAAAAAATGTGCAAGCCAGTGGGGAGCTCCCCTTTGGATTGCACACCTTTTCACACGCCGGTCTTAACGGGGCGATTATTCAGCCTCAAACATGGATTTGTCCACGCCGCACAGGGGGCAGGTGAAATCCTCGGGAACATCTTCCCACTTGGTGCCGGGGGCGATACCAGCATCGGCATAGCCTTCAGCCTCGTCATACACAAATCCGCAAACGGAACATACATACTTTGCCATGATAACGTCTCCTTTTTTCTTTACTGATATTTGATCTTGGACCCTGTCCAACTCTGAGATTAATATACCACAAGAGTATATTTTTGTAAAGGCTTTTTTGTCCGAAGGACAAATTTTCACAAAATTCCGTCAAACAAACTGAAAATGAGGGGGATTTCTGAGAAACTTTTGCCCGTTACGCCTTTTCTTCCCCATCCCGGGAGCGCTCCAGCACCTTTTTCAGGTACTTGCCGGTGTAGGAAGCCTCACAGGCCGCCACATCCTCCGGTGTACCGCAGCACACCAGCGTACCTCCCTTATCTCCCCCTTCGGGGCCCAGGTCGATGAGGTAATCGGCAGTTTTGATGACATCCATATTATGCTCAATTACCACCACAGTATTGCCGGCGTCCACAAATTTTTGCAGCACCTCAATGAGCTTTTTCACATCGGCGGCATGGAGGCCGGTGGTGGGCTCATCCAGGATATAAATTGTCTTGCCGGTGGAGCGGCGGGACAGCTCGGTGGCCAGCTTCACCCGCTGAGCCTCACCGCCGGAGAGGGTGGTGGCAGGCTGGCCGATCTTGATATATCCCAGGCCCACATCATAGAGGGTCTGAAGGCGGCGCTTGATTTTGGGATGGTTCTGGAAGAAATCCAGTCCCTCCTCCACCGTCATTTCCAGCACATCGTAGATGCTCTTGCCTTTATATTTGACCTCCAGGGTCTCCCGGTTGTACCGGCGGCCCTTGCACACCTCGCAGGGAACGAACACATCCGGCAGAAAGTGCATTTCGATCTTGATAATGCCGTCACCTTCGCAAGCCTCGCACCGTCCGCCCTTGACATTGAAGGAAAAACGGATGCTCTTGTAGCCCCGCATTTTGGCGTCGTTGGTGGAGGCGAAAACCTCCCGGATGTCATTGAAGGTGCCGGTATAGGTAGCGGGATTGGAACGGGGGGTACGGCCGATGGGCGACTGGTCGATGGCGATGACCTTATCCACATTCTCCAGCCCTTCGATTCCCTGATGCTTGCCGGGGCGTACCCGGGCCCCTCCCAGCTGGACACAGAGGGCCTTGTACAGCACCTCATTGACCAGACTGCTCTTGCCGGAGCCAGAAACACCGGTAACTGCGATAAAGGTCCCAAGAGGGAAATCCACATCGATCTTTTTCAGATTGTGCTCCTGGGCTCCCAGCACCCGCAGGACATTGCCGTTGCCCTTGCGGCGCTGTGGAGGCAGCGATACCTTCTTCCGTCCGCTGAGGAACTGGCCGGTGATGGAATCGGGACAATCCAGGATTCCCGTGGGGGTACCGGCATAAATGATATTGCCCCCATGGATGCCGGCGCCGGGGCCCACATCCACGATAAAATCCGAAGCCAGCATGGTATCCTCGTCGTGTTCCACCACAATGACGGTGTTGCCGATATCCCGCAGCCGTTTGAGGGTGGCAATGAGGCGGTCATTATCCCGCTGGTGGAGGCCGATGCTGGGCTCATCCAGGATGTAAAGCACTCCCACCAGGGAGGAGCCGATCTGGGTAGCCAAACGGATACGCTGGCTTTCGCCGCCGGAAAGGGTACCGGAGGACCGGGCCAGGGTAAGGTATTCCAGCCCCACATTAATGAGGAAGCCCAGACGCTCCCGAATCTCCTTGATGATCTGTCCTGCGATCATCTCCTCGGTAGGGGTCAGCTCCAGCCCGGAGATAAAATCATAGGCCTGGGCCACCGACATCCGGCACAGCTCCGCGATGTTTTTGCCGCCCACCGTCACCGCCAGCACGATCTTTTTCAGCCGGTCCCCATGACAGACGGGGCACTCCACTGCTGTCATATAGTTGGCGATCTCCATCCGGGAATAGTCGCTTTGGGTCTCCCGGTAGCGCCGCTCCAGATTATTGATAATACCCTCAAAATCAGAATAATAGGACCCCTGCATGGTGCCGGTCTCCCGCTCCATAAGGAACTTCTCCCCTTTTGTTCCATACAGCACCAGGTCCAGCTTTTCCTTGGGGATGTCCTTGACGGGAACATCCAGGGGCAAACCATATGCTCTGGAAAGGCCGTCAAAATACATCTGGGTGATGCCCCCCTGATCATAGCTCCAGCCGCAGGCACGGATAGCCCCATCCCGGATGGAGAGATTGGGGTCCCGGATAATGAGATCCGGGTCCACCCGCTGGAACACTCCCAGGCCGGTACACTTTTCGCAGGCTCCGGCGGGGTTGTTGAAGGAAAAGAGCCGGGGGTTCAGCTCCTCAATGGAAATATCATGGTCAGGGCAGGAGTAATTCTGGGAAAACAAAATCTCCTCTCCGCCAATGACGTCCACCAGTGCCAGTCCTCCAGTGAGAGCGGAGGCTGTCTCAATGGAGTCGGACAGGCGGGAGCGGATCTCCTCCTTGATAATCAGGCGGTCCACCACCACCTCGATGGTGTGCTTCTTGTTCTTTTCCAGCTTGATGTTTTCGGTCAGCTCGTACATGATGCCGTCCACCCGGACCCGGACATAACCGGAACGGCGGGCGTTGTCAAACTCCTTGACGTGCTCCCCTTTCCGCTGGCGCACCACCGGAGCCATTACCTGGATTTTGGTGCCGGTTGGCAGCGCCATGATCTTGTCCACGATCTGGTCCACCGTCTGCTGCTGAATGACCCGGCCGCAGACAGGGCAATGGGGTACGCCAATACGGGCGTACAGCAGGCGGAGATAGTCGTAAATCTCGGTGACAGTACCCACAGTGGAGCGGGGGTTTTTGGAAGTGGTCTTCTGGTCAATGGAGATGGCAGGAGAAAGTCCCTCAATATAATCCACATCCGGCTTGTCCATCTGTCCCAAGAACTGTCTGGCGTAAGAGGACAGGCTTTCCACATACCGCCGCTGGCCGTCGGCGTAGATGGTATCAAAGGCCAGTGATGTCTTACCGGAACCGGACAGCCCTGTAAAAACGATCAGCTTGTCCCGGGGCAGGGTCAGGTCCACGTTTTTCAGGTTGTTTTCCCGTGCGCCCTTGATGATGATTTGATCCTTTGGCAAAATTGTTTCCTCCCATATATCAGCAGCGTTATTTGAGCGGGGCGAGGGTGAAAAGTCAGACACATTTCCTGATTTGAGTGCGCCCCGAAAGCTGGATGCACTTCCAGATAGCCGCTCCTTCTTCCGGGATACGCCCCAGGATCGCTGACGAGATCACCGGTGGCATCCCTGATGTCCCCATCCGGCGGCAGAAAGCGCAGGACAACAACCAGACGCGTCTGCTGATTTTCATGATTTAAAATGATTGTATCCGCTGAAAGCAGCTTTCTTCGCAGACTGCTTACTTCTGCTCTTTCAGTTTTTTGATCTTGTCCCGGAGATAGGCGGCGTGCTCAAACTCCAGCAGCTGGGCGGCGTTCTTCATCTCCGCCGTCAGCTTGGCAATGGTCGCCTCCCGCTCCTTCTGGGACATGGTGCGGGCCTTGTGCTTCTTCTCGCCCTTCTCGTTGGTGGAGATCTCCAGAATATCCCGGATTTCCTTGTGGATGGACTTGGGAACGATGCCGTGGTCCTCATTGTATTTTTTCTGGATCTCCCGGCGGCGATAGGTCTCGGTGATGGCCTTTTCCATAGATTCTGTCACCGTATCGGCATACATGATCACCTTGCCCTGGGCGTTTCGGGCGGCCCGTCCAATGGTCTGCACCAGGGAGGTTTCGGACCGGAGGAAGCCCTCCTTGTCGGCATCCAGAATCGCCACCAGAGACACCTCGGGAATATCCAGGCCCTCCCGCAGGAGGTTGATACCCACCAGCACATCAAACACACCCTGGCGCAGATCCCGGATGATCTCCATCCGCTCCATGGTGTCGATATCGTGGTGCATATAACGCACCTTGATCCCTGTTTTTTCCAGATAATCGGTCAGATCCTCCGCCATCTTTTTGGTGAGGGTGGTCACCAATACCCGTTCCTGCTTCTGGGTACGGAGGTTGATTTCGGAAATCAGATCGTCGATCTGGCCGTCCACCGGGCGCACATCGATCTCCGGGTCCAGCAGGCCGGTGGGCCGGATGATCTGCTCCACGATCTGGCTGCTATGCTCCTTTTCATAATCCCCCGGGGTGGCGCTGACATAAACGATCTGATTGAGCTTCCCCTGAAACTCCTCAAAATTCAAAGGCCGGTTGTCCAGAGCCGAGGGCAGACGAAAACCGTACTGCACCAGGTTTTCCTTTCGGGAACGGTCTCCCCCGTACATTCCCCGCACCTGAGGCAGGGTCACATGGGATTCATCAATAAACAGCAGAAAATCCTTTGGAAAATAGTCCAGCAGCGTGTAGGGCGTGCTGCCCGGCGCCCGCCCTGAAAGGACCCGGGAATAGTTCTCAATGCCGGAGCAGAAGCCCACCTCCAGCAGCATTTCCAGGTCGTAGTTGGTCCGTTCCGCGATCCGCTGGGCCTCGATGAGCTTTCCTTCCGAACGGAAGTAGGCCACCCGCTGGTCGCATTCCTCCCGCAGCTCCTCCACCGCTTTGAGGATCCGCTCATGGGGAACGATATAATGGGAAGCGGGATAGATGGCCACATGAGAAACGAAATTCTTCACCTCGCCGGTGACGGTGTTGATCTCACACAGCCGCTCGATCTCATCCCCGAAAAACTCCACCCGGATGGCGGTATCACTGGAGTAGGCGGGATAGATCTCCACCACATCCCCACGGACCCGGAACTTGTTGCGGACAAAGTTCATATCGTTGCGCTCATACTGGATCTCCACCAGCTTTTTGATCAGCTCATCCCGGTCCTTCTGCATCCCAAGCCGCAGGGAGATGACCATGTTCCGGTAATCAATAGGGTCGCCCAGGGTGTAGATGCAGGAAACGCTGGCAACGATAATTACATCCCGCCGTTCCGACAGAGCAGAGGTAGCGGAGTGGCGCAGCTTCTCGATCTCATCGTTGATGGCGCTGTCCTTTTCAATATAGGTGTCGGTGGCGGCGATATAGGCTTCCGGCTGATAGTAATCGTAGTAGGAGACGAAATACTCCACCGCATTGTTGGGGAAAAACTCCCGGAACTCACTGCACAGCTGGGCCGCCAGGGTCTTATTATGGGCCAGCACCAGCGTAGGCCGGTTGACCTTGGCGATGATGTTGGCCATGGTAAAGGTCTTGCCGGAACCGGTAACGCCCTTGAGCACCTGCTCCCGCTCCCCTGCCAGCACCCCTTTGGACAGGGCTTCAATGGCCTCCGGCTGGTCGCCGGTGGGGCTGTAGGAAGAAACAAGCTGAAATTGATCTGCCATGGCTTCACCTCATCACATATCTGGAAATTCTCTATTCAAAAATATTGTTTTTCTCAAAGAAAACAGAAACATGGGTTTTGCGGCAGAATACCGAAACCTTTCTTGCTGAAAAAGCTCCATCCAAAATCATAAATGATCAGGACACACGTCTGATTTTTAACCCCAAGCCAGCATCCAGTGGGGTGTGAAAAAAGAGGGTTCACCACTGGTTTCGGCAGGAGCCGGCAGCGTATCCAGGGGATATGGGACACCCTCCGGAAGTGTACCCAACACTTTGGAGATGTACACGCAAACAAATGTTTTGCGGTTCTACTATAGCACACTTTTCCCACCTCTGCAACGGCAATTTTCCGCTTTCCTATCGTGATCCTCAGGTAATCACCGTTTCATTTTCTCTTGCGGGCCCTGATTTCTGGCGTCCGCCCCACGAAAGAATCCTTGACAGGACAGGAAGTTTCTGCTACAATGACCCCGTTCATCGGAGGGTGTATCATCAGGCGAACATGGTATGCTGGATAAGATGCTGTACGCGTCTTATCCGGCTTTTTTTGTTGCTTTGAAAAAGGAGTGTTTGATATGGACGTGCTTACCGGCGATGTCCGAAAACTGTATCTGCGTTATCTGGCCGCGTCTTTCGGCAGTGCTCTGATCGTATCCATCTATTCCCTGGTAGACTGCGCCATGGTGGGACAGTATGAAGGGCCGGACGGCGTGGCCGCTTTGGCCACAGTGGCCCCTGTCTGGAATATTCTGTACAGCTGCGGGCTGCTGTTCGGCATCGGCGGGTCCGTCCTGATGAGCGCCGCCAAAGGGGCGGGAAATACCAGACAGGCATACAACTATTATACCCTCTCCTGCCTGGGAATGACTGCGGCGGCCCTGCTGACCTGGGGGCTTGTGCTCTTCGCGCCTGTACCCATGCTGACATTATTCGGCGCCGACAGCCGTCTGCTTCCTTTGGCGCTGGAGTATCTCCATTATGTCCGCTTTACCGCACCGCTGTTTGTTCTGGGCCAGTTTCTTTCCGCCATGCTCCGCAATGACGGCACCCCCGCCCTGGCTACTGCCGCCACACTGGCCGGCGGCATTTTCAACGTCTTCGGGGATTATTTTTTCGTCTTTGTGATGGACATGGGCATACAGGGAGCGGGACTTGCCACCGCTTTGGGGCAGGTCCTTTCGGTGCTGCTCCAGTGCAGCCACTTTTTCTCACGGCGCTGCGGACTGAAACTTGTTATTCCGGTCAAGCCTTGTACCGGAACAGGACTGATCGCAGCCACAGGATTCTCCTCTTTTTTCATCGATATCGCTATGGGAATTCTGTCGGTGATGTTCAATAATCAGATCATGGGGCTGGCAGGCAGCGACGCTCTGGCCGTGTACGGCGTCATCGTCAATGTCAGCACCTTCGTTCAGGCCTGCGCCTATGGTGTGGGACAGGCAGCACAGCCCATCATCTCCACCAATTACGGAGCAGGAAAAATGGAACGTGTCCATTTGGCTTTCCGGCTGGGGCTGGGGACAGCTCTGATGCTGGGAGGGGGCTTTACCCTGTTGACCATGGCCTTCCCGCTGCCCCTTACCCATTTGTTCATGGACGCAACACCGGCGGTACTGGATATCGCCGCTCCTATCCTCCGCCGCTATTTCCTGTCCTTTCTGCTGCTGCCCTTCAACATATACGCCATCTATTATTTCCAGGCTGTCCTTCGTCCCAAGGCATCTTTCCTGATGTCGGTGCTGCGGGGATTGGCAATCAGCGGACTGCTTATTCATCTTCTTCCGGCTTTTTTTGGGTGGAAATGCTCTTTGGTTCGCTATGCCGCTGACTGAGCTGCTGGTAACCATTCTGTCTATATTTCTGATCAAACACTCCCCACAGCGTTCAGCAAGCTATCGACCGGAAGAGGCGTAAAGCAGCCCCCCAATCCATTGCCATTTTTTAAAAAGCACACTGACATCCCTGTCCCGTTCCTTTCCAGTCTTCGCTCCTTCTGCTGCCCTTGTTGGGTTGGGAGATGGACGCGGACATTTCTCCGGCAAACTGACAGTATGGCCTTCTTTCCCGAAAAGCCGGGAAAAACACGGTCAGGAACATATTCCGTCTGGAAAACCTGCCCCTCTTTTTCCACTGAAAATATCATTCCCTCTCCTCCGCTCTGGTACAAGCCAGCGAGACATGATATAATGTGGAGCGTAACAAGAAACGGGATATTGCCCGCTTTCTCCAAAAGAACTGTGAGGAGGCTTTCCACCATGAACAATACCGAAACAGCCACTGCTGTCCCATCTTCCCAGCAAGACCTCTCCCCCTCTCCCACCACTGGGGAAAATGCTTCCCCCTCCCCTATCCCTGCGGATGCGGAAGCTCTGGCGCTGCTGCGGCAGATGGAATCAAACATCGCCCGCCAGCTGCGCTATACCAAAATTTTCACTTTGCTTTGCGCCATCATGCTGGCCCTGGTGGTGGTGATCTGCGTTGTTCTTCTCCCCAGGCTCAATACCATTCTCCAGGATGTCAATACCCTGATGACCCAAGCCACCAGCATTGCCGGCGACCTGGAGACCCTCACCAAGGAAATCCTTGACGCGGATATCGGCGGCATCCTCTCCGACGCGTCTAAGCTGGTGAAGAACACTGACGCCGGTGTACAGCAGTCCCTCCAAGAGCTTCAGCAAGCTTTGGAGAAGCTCAACAGCCTGGATTTTGAGGGCCTCAACCAATCCATTGCTGATCTCCAGGCCATTGTTGAGCCTTTAAGCAAGTTGTTTGGCGGACGATAACAGCCATTTTACGGAATGATGGTTCTGTGTCTCTTTTCTCCCACCTCCGGATTATTCCAAACCGAAATTTATCTTCTTTTCATATGCCCTCAACTTTCCCATCCTGCCAAACCCAGGACATGAAAAAGATCCGGAAACCAATCCGGCAATAGCATCAAACCGTTTTTTAAAATTTAAAGGGAATCCCTTATCGGCGCTGTCTGCCACCAGGGATTCCCTTTTTTGTTTTAACGCTGTGAAAAAGCACCAGGCACCGAATCCCGCCGCAAATCAATCATCGTCTCCGTCAGAATCCATAGCCGCGGCCCAATCGGGCTTTTTTCTTTCCTTCGGCTGCTGGTGAAACAGCACAGGAGAACTGTTGCTTCCCGGTACCGTTACCACATGAGGATATGGGAACTCTACGCCCCGGCGGTCAAACTCCTCTTTGATAGCCAGACGCAATCCCCGTTCCACCTCCCACTGCATAGCGGGTTTGACCCGGCAGGTAAGCCCGATATCCACGCTGGACCCGGCAAATTCCGTGATTCCCAGCACCACCGGTTCCCCTTCCACCAGCTCCTGATGGGTATGGGCATAGTGCTCCGCCGCCTGAGCGATCACCTCCATCACCTGACGGGTATCAGCCTCATAGGCAGTGGAAATGGTCAGACGGGCGATATTGTAGCCTCTGGAATAGTTGATCACCCGAGAGATGGAGCCATTGGGTATGATCACCTGCTCTCCTTTGGGATTACGCAGATAGGTGACCCGAAGGGCTGTGGCTTCCACTGTTCCCTCCTCAGTCTCTGTTTTGATGTAATCTCCCACCGAGAACTGGTTTTCAAACATCATGAACAGTCCTGTCACCACGTCCTTCACCAGGCTCTGGGCGCCAAAGCCGATGGCCACGCTTCCGATACCGGCTGCGGCGATGAGGCTGCTCATACCGCTTGTGAGATTAAATTGTCCCAAAATCATATAGGCGGCAATAAAATAAATCCCATACCGCGCCACACTGCGAAAAAGGGTCATCATACTGCTGACCCTGCGGCTGTGCTGTTCATTATTTCGCCGCTTGGCCTGTTCGATCATTCCTTTTGTCCACCTGGAAACCATAAAAAGGATGATCCGGGCCAGGATGAGAATGACCACTACCATGATCAAACGCCAAATCAGTTCTCCCAGGTGATCCAGAATATAATACCAAAGCTCTACCACCTTCTGGTACAGCTGCTCTGTGATGCTGAGGGGATCTTCCCGAGTCAATGTCGTCAGCGGCATTAAGGTCATGTTGTTTCCTCCTGTGTTTGTTCCCGGCGTGATTCTTCCTCCAGCTTGTTGAGCAGTTCATCCAACTCCTTGGGATCGTAGTCTCCATCAGCGAAAGCGGCGCTGCTGCGAAAGCCTTCCAATGTGGACGGAGACAGCATTCCTCCTCCGGCCATGGAAATATATTCATCACGGGCTACGATGATATGGTCCAGCAGACGAATGGAAACGCCTTGCAGAGTGTTGTACAGCTGAATGGTGGTTTGCTTGTCCTTTCTGGAAGGCAGAGCCAGACCGGTGGGATGGTTATGGGCCAAAATCACACTGGTGGCGTTGCAGCGGATGGCCACCTCCACGATCTTCCTGGTGAGAATGGAGACGGAATCCCCTGTACCCTCGCTGATGGCCCCAAAGTACAGCACCCTCAAACGATTATCCAGACAAATCAGGTAGCTGATTTCATGGACCTCGCCAATATACTTGGCCACCAGCTTCTTGCCCAGATAGTCCACCAGCGAACCGGTATGTTCTGCCTGATCATGAACCTTTTCTTCATAATACAGCTGGCAAAGCTGAGGAATCAGTTTAAGCAGCAGAGCGGAATTTTCGGAAATCCCCTCCACCTTGGTCAGCTCTTCCACAGGCGCGTCCAGTACCCGGGAAAATGTTCCGAAAGCTTCCAGCAAACGATGGGCAATCTCATTGGTATCCCGGCGGGGTATGGCATAAAACAGCAGCAGTTCCAGCACATTATGGGGTTCAAAGTTCTTCAGCCCTTGTTCCCGAAAACGTTTCTTTACCCGTTGACGGTGTCCCTCATGTGGATGGTCCACGAGAACACCCTCCTTCCGCCGTTTTTTCCTGTTTATTATACACGTTTCGACGGAAAAAGGAAATAGGCGGGTAATGTGATTCTTTTTCACCGGCAGACATTTCATATCTCATCGCCTTTTGACCGGTTTTGAAGAATCGGCGGCTGCATTGCCGGTCCCCTGGGAACAGACTGCATCATGTCCGCTCAAAAAACATTCCTCTGCCTAAAAATCATAAGACGGCATGATCGATTTCATCCGCAGCGTTTTTCAGAATACCTTCCACATCTGCTCCCTTGATATCCAGATTTTCCGCTTTGAAGCACAGGACCTTTGGAACACCATAAAACGTGCCTGCAAGAGCTTTTACATAATCATACCCCAGGTTATTGCCGCCCACAGGGCCTCCTGCCGTAGTCACATAGAAAATCCGTTCTGCCTTGCACAATCCTTCCGGCACCCCTTGAGGCGAATACCGGAACGTCACCCCAGTTACAGTGACATATTCCAGATAGATCCTCAGCACAGACGGAAATGCCAGATCCCAGTAAGGCGCTGCAATCACAATATCGTCCGCGGCGGCAAAGTCGTTGGCATACTGAAATATAGGAGCGGAGAAATTCCGGGACGAAATAAGCTGGTCTCTCTGCCGCAGCAGTTCCCAGTCAAGGGGCTGCATCTTCTCCTGGAAAAGATCCACTTCACTGACTTCTCCCTCCAGTCTTTCCAGCACCTTCTGCGCCAGCAAGCGGGTTCTTGAATGGGGTCTTGGACAGGCGTTTACAAACAATACCTTTCTCATACAGTTCCTCCTTCAGTTGTCAGCACTTTCATAGGATAAGGTTTTTCTGTGGTAAATTCCATATGCAATGATCGCTGTGATCAGTTCTGAAACCCAGAAGGCATGCCATACTCCTGTCGCTCCCAAAAGGCGGCTGAGGATAAATGCCGCAGGTATGATCAGAATCGCATAACGGAGCAGAGAAATGATTAAAGATGGGCTTCCCATGCCCAAGCCTTCCAAAGCCCCGCACGAAATGACCGAAACCGCAGAAACGATAAATCCTATACTAATGATCCGCAGGGCAGCGCTGCCCGCCATGATGGTTTCGGTATTGGTGGAAAACAAACCAATCAGCTGCCCGGGAATCAGCCAGCACAACACTGTACCCGCCGTCATAATGCAGGCTGAGAGGACAAGGGCCATCCGATAGATCTTGCGAACCCTGGCGTATTCCCCTGCCCCGAAATTATATCCGATAATGGGACGCATTCCCTGAACAATGCCGTTGGCAGGCAGATAAAGGAAGGTCTGCAATTTATAATACACACCCAGCACCAGAACATAGACCTGAGAATACCCGGATAAGATGATGTTCAGGCACGAGATCAACAGGGACGGCAGTGCCAGATTCAGGGTGGCGGGAATACCGACAGAATACATTTTTTTGGTTAAGCGGAGATCCAGCAGATCGGCTCCAAAATGAATATGAACCGGGAAACGTCCCACAGCGTAGCAAATCACATACATCAGCAAGCTGAGCACCTGTCCAAGACCCGTTGCCAGAGCTGCTCCTTCGATCCCCATTTTGGGAAAAGGTCCCAGACCGAAAATCAGCACAGGGTCCAGAATGATATTGGCGATACAGCCGGACATCATGCAGACCATTGTTATCAGCATTTTTCCCGCTGCCTGAAAAATCTTTTCCATAGACATGGAAACCGCCATAAACACCGCGAAGCCAAAAGCAATACGCGAATACCGTACACCCATATCCACAACCTGCCGGTTCGTTGTAAACAGTCTCAGGAAAAATGGCATGATGCCAATACAGACGACCGTCAGGACAATTCCATGAAGCGCATTATAAATGATGCTCTGCCCTGCTGCCGCATCGGCTCTTCGTTGGTCCCGCGCCCCAAGGTGATAAGAAATCACAGCGTTTGCGCCAACGGAAAACCCGATTGTCACAGCATTGATCAAATTTTGCACAGGGAAAACCAAGGACAGCGCCGTCATGGCATCCTCGCTGATTTTGGCCACATAATAGCTGTCAACGATATTGTACAAAGACGCCACCATCATGGACAGCACCATCGGCAGAGACATTGACAAAATCAGCGGCAAAATCGGTTTTGTTTTCATAAAGGTTTGTTCCATACTTCAATAACAGCCTTTCTCCAATTGTAGGTAAACATAAAAAAGCCACGTAATTATCCAAAAGATAACTACGTGGCGAAAAGTAGAAACTACTAAAAATCCACAATCGTCCAATGGGAGGACGGTTTTATGTTTTAAACATATAATAATTTTGCTTTGGTGTCAAGCTCTTTCCCCACCCTGCTGGGAAAATTTCCCCTGTAGCCATTGAGATTCTGTCTTTTTCAGGCTGGAAACAGAGTTTTCCATTCCAGAAAAACTTTTAATTTGCCTTTTCCCCTGCAACCCGTTATAATGTTGTCCGTTACCTATCGTCTGAAAAGGAGGGCCGGAAATGAGGTCCTTTACCATCAATCAAAATGACAGCGGCCAGCGGCTGGACAAGTTTCTCACCAAAGCCGTCCCTCTGCTGCCCCAAAGTATGCTGTACAAGGGCATCCGCACCAAGCGCATCAAGGTCAACGGCAAGCGGGCTGAAATTTCCACTCGTCTGCAGCCGGGGGATCTGGTGGAGCTGTACCTGAACGATGAGTTTTTTGTCCAGGAAGACCAGCCTCTTGCTTTCTGCTCCGCCAGGGATGAACTGAGCATTATTTATGAGGATGAACATATCCTGCTGGCGGACAAGCCGGTGGGACTGGTGGTTCATGAGGATGATGAGGGAACGGTGGATACCCTCATCAACCGCATCACCAAATACCTCTGGAAAAAGGGAGAATATGATCCCGCCCGGGAGAATTCCTTTGCTCCCGCCCTGTGCAACCGTATCGACCGCAACACCAGCGGCATCGTCATCTGCGCCAAGGACGCCGAAGCGCTCCGCATCCTCAATCAGAAAATCAAAGACCGGGAGCTGGAGAAAACCTATCGCTGTCTGGTGTTCGGCGTTCCCAGCCCCGCTCATCAGTTGTGCCGGGCCTACCTGAAAAAGGACAGCGCCCACAACCAGGTGACGGTCAGCAGCCGCCCCTCTCCCGAAGCCAGAACCATTCTCACCGAATACACGGTCCTGGAGCAGGACAAAAATTTCAGCTTGCTGGAGGTACGGCTGCACACCGGCCGCACCCATCAGATCCGGGCCCATTTGGCCTTTTTGGGGCATCCCCTGGTGGGGGATACCAAGTACGGCACCGCCAAACAGAACCGGGGGCTACCCTATCGCTTCCAGGCTCTTTGCGCCTGGCGTCTTACCTTCCGTTTCACCTCTCCGGCGGGAGAGCTTGCGTACCTTAATGGCCGCAGTTTTACTGTAAAGGAAATTCCCTTTTCACTAAAAGACCTTTATAAAAAGCCAGTTTAACAGATACCATTTCTTTTTCTATTCAAAAACAATATGTCGCAAAAAGACAGGTCCGTGCCGTTTCTTCTCCGGTCGAACCTGTCTTTTCTTGTCTCGTTTTCCAGTTTAAATGGAGGGATTCAGCTTTTTCTCCTCTCAAACAGGCATACAGCTGTTGACATAAGCGCCAGCAGCGTCACCTGAAAAAACACATTTAAGACAGTGAAATTATAACTGTTGGACACTTCTCCAAACTCCAGCAGATACCGGCAAACAAGTCCTGACGCAACCAGGAATACATTGAAAACGGCAATCCTTCCCCCGGACCATTTGGGAAAAACAACAGCTTCCAAAGCACCAACAGCCTGATGGAACCATAACGCCCCCATCACCACCAGCAATCGGTGCAGAATGCCAAGGTCTACAGGGTTTTGAGGATTAAAGTTGACCATGGGGAAAAAGCCACCGTCAACAACAATGGAACAACAAAGGATACCCGCCAGAATTAACTTTTTGTGCTTCCGTGCCATTTCTTTCCCATCCATGTAACGCCTCCACCTCCCGGCAAAATTCCAACTATGGAAAAACCTGTTGGATAAGCAGATAAAACCGATCATTACCAGAAATCAGAACATACGCCTTATTTTTAGCCCCGTGCTCACGAAAGAAGGAAAACAGAGTACCACCGTTGGTTTCATCAACAGCAAACAGTATCCTAAGGAGCCATTTGGTCCCCCGGAAGCGTGTCCAACTTTTGGAGCACGCTCAAAATTCCTGTTATCTTATTAAAAGCATCCGCCCCAAAAGTTTTCTGTGCCGCCGCAGTCCAGGCCGTGGGTCATACTGGGATCACCTTACCCAAAGCGAAGGAATAAAGGATCCTTTGGGTGATGGTGATATCCAGCTGCTGCTCCAGAATCGACTGATACAGCCGCAGCTGCCCGGCGTACCTGGTGCGCAGGGTTTCCTCCTCCCGCACCAAATCGGTCTTGTAGTCCACAATGGTTCCCACGCCGTTTTCCATCATCACACAGTCGGCAATACCCTGAACCGTGACAGTGGAGCGCACCTGAAAAGCGGGATCGATGGCCCCCAGCTCCTGGGGCGTAAACTCCCGGAGAAAGCGGATCTCCCGGTAAAGCTGGTCCGCGGCAAGCATCCGCCGGCCAAGGGGGCCTTCCAACAGTTTCCGGAGCATCTGCCGGTCCATAAACTTCCCTTCCTCGGGGGTGATATAGCCCCGCTGCGTTAAACGGGCAATTTCTCCTTCCACATCGGCGGCAGCCTGGTGAAAGTCGGCAAACTGCATGAATTTATGGGCGGCAATTCCCCGCTCCGTGGGAGTGAGGGCCTGCCGAGTCAGCAGCTTGGGCCTGCGGGTGAAAAGGTATTCCTCCCGGTCCCCGCTGTGGACCAGCTGGGAGACGGAAACCTTGGCGGGGGTCTCGGTATCCTCCTCAAAGGGATAATGAAAGCGCAGCCGCTCTTCCAGTTTTTTGACCAAAGAGAGATTGGCGGGAGGCGCTTTGTGGGTCCCCGCCGCTTCCCGGGGCTGCAAAGTCTCGGAACCCGCCATACCGGCAAGGAGGCTTCCATCCTCAATGGGGCTGCGGCAGCAAACCGGCGGGCGCTGCAACAGAGAAGGGGGAAAATCCGGATGGTGGCAAAGAGCCGCCGCCAACCAGTCGTAATAGCAGGAGGCGGTACGGGCGGTCCAGCCGCTCACCTTCCCCGCTTCCATGGGCTGTGCTGCCAGCTTTTCCATCCGCTGGAGCCCCTTGTCATTGGCGGTGATAATCAGCCTCTCTCGGGCTCTGGTCATGGCCACATACAAAATCCGCAGCTCCTCCGACAGGGTGGCCCGCTTGTTTTCCAGCCGCACCGCCGCCAGGGGAAGGGTCTTGTGCTGGAGCATCCGCCGGTTATCCCGCAGGATACAGGCAAAGCCCAGCTCCGGATGAAGCTGCACATCAGCGTTGAGGTCCATAAGGTTGAAGGATGCGGCGGTATCGCAGAGGAACACCACCGGGAACTCCAGCCCCTTGGACTTGTGAACGCTCATCACCGACACAGCGTTGCCCGCCGCCGCGGTAGCCGAGGGCAAATCCTCCTCATACTGTTCCAGGGCGTACAGATAGGTGACAAAATCGCTGAAATCCCCTCCCACGCTTCCGGTATAGGAGGCGGCAGCCTCCATCAGAAGGTGCAGATTTCCCTGGCGCACCTCTCCCTGAGGCATGGCCAAAGCCTTTTGCTCCAGCCCTGTGAGGGTATAAATCATCTGGATAACCCCCTGTGCCGGTTGGGAAAGGGCCTCCCGCCGCAGGATGGTATAATCCTCTAAAAAGCGTCGGCAGGGCTCGTCCCCTTCTCCCGCCAGCTGACGTACCCCCAGGAACAAAGGCTCCTTTTCCGCCTTTTGGCGCACCTGGGCCAGCTGCTGGGAGGTAAAACCATAGAGGGCGGAGCCCAGCACCTGGGCCAGCTCCAGATCCACCATGGGGTTGACCAGAATTTTGAGATAAGAAACCACCGGAGCGATCTCCTTTGCCTCCAGAAATCCCCCTTGGCTGTCTGCCCAGTACCGAATGGACCGGGCTTCCAGCTCCCGGAGATACCGCTCTGACTTATTTTTGGGGGAGCGCAGGAGGATGCAGATATCCCGTGGCTCAATGGGCCGGGGACCGGATTTGTCCGTCACCAGGATTTTTTCCCGGAGCATCCCGTCGATTCGCTCCGCAACATACCGGGCTTCCAGGGCTACAGGGTCCTCGTCAGGGAACAGGGCGGGGTCCACCACCATCAGCTCCACCGGCAAATGCTGGCTCTCATCATAGGATGCTTTGGCGTAGAGGGCATCCTCCGGGCCATAGTCCATCTCTCCCACCTTGGGGCTCATCACCAGGGAAAAAAGATAGTTTATCAAACCTGTAGTCTCCTGGCGGGTGCGGAAATTGGCACTGAGGGAGATTTTCGCCGGGAAGCGGCCGCTTTCATAAGGGAAGTACCGCTCCTTCTTCTCCAGGAAGTTTTCCGGGCGGGCCTGGCGGAAGCGGTAGATGCTCTGCTTGACATCCCCTACCAGGAACAGGTTCCCCTCCTCCCGGGCCAGGGCGGAAAAAATCAGCTCCTGGGTGCCGTTGGTGTCCTGGTACTCGTCCACCAGGATTTCCTCATACTGCTCTCGCAGGGAAAACGCGATCTCCGAAGGGCGGCGGCCCTTCCCTTCTCCGGTATACAGCAGCCGCAGTGCTCCATGCTCCAGGTCCCCGAAGTCCAGCACTCCCCGGTCCAGCTTGGCGGCATCCAGCGCCCGGCCAAACTCCACCGTCAGACGGAACAGCTGCCGGGCCACCGGAGCCAGCTGAGCCATATCCTGGTGATATTCTGCTTCGGTCATGAGAAAAACCCGCTCCGACAGCTCCTTGAGGATGTCCTTATACTGGCCGCGCAGTCCTTGAACGGTGTTTTTCTTCTCCTCATCCTCGTACTTGGAAAGCCGCCCCAAAGGCTGGAAGGATACACCCCGAACCTGCTGCACCACCTGGCCCCAGCTTTCTGATGCCATCGTCTCCAGTAAACCCTCCACCTGGGCAAGGTCGCTGTGATAGGCCGGACCATAGGCGTTTTCCATGGCCTCGTCCCCTGCCATCAGCTCCAGCGCCCGCTCCAGCAGGGCTTTGCAGTGGCGCAGAGCGTCTTTGGCGTAATCCAGCAGGATCGCCGCCCAGGGGGTCTCATTAAGGGGCAGGTTTTCCTCCCACTCCTTCCCCAGCTCTGTCAGCCATTCCTCATAGAAGGGGTGGTTGCGGGCAAAGTCATATAGCCGCAGAATGGTTCGCTCCAGCTTCTGATCGCTGCGGGTAGAGGAAAGAAGCTCCACCAAATCGTAAAATCCCGGTTCCTTCTTCTGGTATTCCTCCTCCACCAGCTGCCGGACGGTGTCCATCCGCAGCACATCCAACTCCCGCTCATCGGCGATGCGGAAGTCCGCCGGGATCTCCAGCTGATGAAAATGCTGCCGCAGCAGAGTAATACAGAAAGAATGAATGGTGCTGATCTGGGCTGAATCCAACAAAATCTGCTGCCGGGCCAGCCGGGGGTCCCCAGGATTCTCCTCCAGAAGCTCCCACAGCTTCCGGGAAATCCGCTGCTTCATCTCCCCTGCCGCCGCGTTGGAAAAGGTAACCACCAGCAGATGGTCAGCATCCACCGGATGCTCCGGGTCAGTGAGGCGGCTGATGACCCGTTCCACCAGTACGGCGGTTTTGCCGCTGCCGGCGGCGGCGGACACCAGAATATTGCCCCCTCGACCTTTAATGGCCTGGAGCTGCTGTGGAGTCCATTTTACCTCAGCCATGATGTTCCTCCTCTCCCGTCCCCTTGCCGGCGATGTCCCGGAACAGGGGTGTATTGCGGTTGTTGCACAGGATGCCGTAATCACAGTAATCACAGGGGTTGAGATTGCCGCTATGGACCGGAAAGGGGGCGATTTCCCCTTTGGTCAGTGCGTCGGCCATCTGGGTGATCCGGTCATAGACTGCCTCCCGGATACGCCGGAATTCCCCGGCGCTGCCCACCTTGGAGGCGGCGGTGAGACCGCCCCCCTTTTTCTTTTTCACTGGAATGTACCGTCCCGCCAGTTCCCGCTCCATGGCTTCCAGCACATCGGGGTCATCCAGCACCATGCCCTTCATCCGCAAACTGCCGTCCACCTGGGAGCGGACCTGAGAAGCGTCCGCCGAGGAAGGCAGTTCCGCCGGGGACACCTTGCCGGGCATATACAGAATACCAGCAGGCTTCACCGGCCCGAAGGGGCTGCGGGGATCGTCGCACAGGGCGAAAAGATAGATGAGCATCTGCATATTCAGGCCATGGAACACCTCTTCCAGGCGGAAATCCTTGCCGCCGGATTTGTAGTCCACCACCCGGGCATAGCGGTCCTCCCCCTTGGCAAACAGGTCCACCCGGTCAATCTTTCCACGGATAACCACCGGCGTGCCATCCTGGGCTGTCAAAGGGGCGGGATGCACCATGCCATCGGGGCCCACCGGCACCTCCATCCCCGCTGCCTGGAACAGGCTCTGGTCAAAATCTTCTCCCACATGGCGCACCACCAGCAGCAGTACCGCCGTCAGACGTTCCAACTGATACCGGAAGCGCCCAGTCAGCTGGGTCAGGTCCGGCACCATGGCGCGGATATATTCCTCCAGCAGGCGGCGGATCTCCCTCTCCAGCTCCTCATCGGTCATGGAGGTAAGCCCCCTGCCGCCACGGCTGCGGAGCAGCTGCTCCAGCACATAATGGATGGCGTTGCCAGATTCCAGGGGGCTGTATTCCACCCTCTTCCGGGGCCGCAGCCGCAGCATACTGTCACAGAAGAAAAGGAAGGGACAGCGGTAAAAGTTTTCGATCCTGGTGGGCGAGACCGCCACCCTCCCCCGCAGCAGTCCCTTGGCGGCGGCAGGCTCCACCGGTCCCGCCGGAAGGTCCAGAGAAAGGCGCTCCATCAGTGCCAGGTAACGGTCGTCCCCCTGGCGGCGGAGAAGCTCTTCCAATGTTCCCTCCTGGGCCAGTCCCTTCCCTCTGGAGCGGGCATACTGCTCCCGGGCGGTGAAAAGATCCACCACAAAAAACTCCGGGGGCAGCTCTGAAGCGGTCTGTACCTCTCCGGGGAACATTCCGGCTAGCTGTACCACCGCCAGAGAAGGTTCCAGCTGTCCCCCTTCCAGGGTGGAGGCGGCGTAGGTGATGTACAGCCGCTCCCGGGAGGCAGTGAGGGCGGTATAGAGATAGAACCGCTCCTGGAGGGCCCGCTGATACCGTGGGGCGGACAGCTCCACCCCCCTGGCAATCAGCCGGGTCCGCTCCTGATCAGTAAACACCCCATGGGGCTGATAGCGGGCGGGAAAAACACCCTCGTTGACCCCTACGGCGAACACCACCTTGGGGGAACTGAGACGAACACGGTCGGCGGAACCGGCGATCACCTGATCGTTGGTGTTGGGGATATGGCCGATTTCCATACACCCCAGCGCCAGATGAAACAGCTCCACAAAGGTGTTCAGTGGATATCGCACCGAACCGATGCTGTCGCAAAAGAGATCCAGCACATCCACCAGCATCCCCCACAGCTGATCGTTTTCCTCCAGTTCCCGGCGGTCCTCGCCGTAGCTGTCCCGGAAGTGCTGTGCCAGATGGTCAAGGCCCCCGATGTCGGTCATAAAGGTATAAAGACCCATGGCGAACCCCTTGCCGTCGCACTGCTCCAGCCGCTTTTTCAGGGCCATGAGGGGCTCCATCACTTTGCGGCGGACTTCCTCCACCTGGGCCAACCGCTGTTCATAATCTTCCGGTGAGGCGCCGGTCATGCCGTCGGGGTCGTTGCGGAAGGGCTGGGTCCAGCCCTTTCCCTGGACCGACCAGACATAGGCGTAATTTTCCAGCGCCGCCGATTCCTCCATGGTCAGCCCCATGGCCGGAGACCGGGCCACTTTCAGTACAGCCTCCGCCTTCCAGCTGCCCCGGACACTGTCCAGCGCCGCCGCCAGCACCGCCACCACCGGCTTTGCCAACACCTGCTCCTTCCGGTCAAAAAACAAGGGAATGCCATAGGCGGTAAATACCGTCTGCAAAGCGGTCTCATAGTCCCCCATGGACCGGCAGACCAGGGCCATATCCCGGTAACGCAGCTTTTCCTCCCGGACCAGGCGGGAGATTTCCGCCGCGGCGAAATGGATTTCCTCATACTTGTCCCCACACCGAACAACAGCGATCCCCTCGCTGTTTTCCGGGGTCTGCTCCACTCTGCCCGTGGACAAAAACTCCTCCACAGTCTGAAGGGCCGGCAGCCGGGTACGGTGGTTTTCTTCCAGGCGCACCGGTCTTGCGGTGGGTATCCCGTGGCTGGAAGCGAATTGCAGCAGCCGCCGGGCTGTTTCCTTCTGGTCGTGGAAAATGTCTCCCCCTTCCCGGGTAGTGAGACCATCGGCGCAGAGGGAAAGGGTCACCTGCTCCCCCTGTTCCAGCATCAGTTCCACCAAATACCGCTCCGGCGGGCTGAAAAAGCCGAAGCTGTCCAGAAACAGCGTCTTCCCCCGGAAATAGCCCTGATCCCGGGCCAGCTGACCCGCCCGGGCAATATCATCCAGGGGATCGGCATAATCCCGGTCCACGATAGCCTGATAAGCCTCATATACCCGGATGATGTCCCGCAGCTTCCCTTGCAGCTGACTGTCCCCCAGGCCTTTGGCGGCCTGACGCAGGTCCTCCGGATAGGTACCGCAGCTTTTCAGCTCCTCGATGGTTTGGAGCATGGTGGTGAGAAAGGTGGTTTTCTGGCTCTGGCGCTGGTACATTTCCAGGGTATCCCGCACCTCCCCCACCGCCAGGCGCATCAGCACAAACCGGGCGGTGTCGGTCAGCCGCTTCCGGGCAAGGCCACCGTAAGCACGGAAGATATTTTCCGCCAGACGGCTGAAGCTGAGAACCGACAGGTTCATCGCCTGAGTTCCCCGCAGGGCCTGGGAGGCCTTCCGCTCCATCTCAAAGGAAAACTGCTCCGGCACCAGCAGAATCACCTCCCGATCCTGCCGGGCGGCCTGGATGGCCTCCTCCAGGATACGGGTGGTTTTGCCTGTTCCGGTTTTTCCCACAATCAGCTGAAACATATTTTTCCTCCCTTTGGACAAACAAGCCCTGGTTCTTCTAAGAGTACCCGGCGTTCCTTGAAACGCTTTGAGGCAGAAGATTTCATCTCTGATGGCTATCCCCCATCAGCTTGTTGATCACGCTGCGGGATTCAGCAAAAAAGTACAACATCTTCTTTTTGGGTTTATTGTATCATGAAGGGTCAAAAAGAACAATCGTTTTCCATCACTCAGTTTTGTTGTCTTTTATTCGGTTATCGGTTGAAAAAAAATTGTCAATGGAGTAAGATAGGAGCGTACAAAAGTTTTTCCCTCTCATCTTTTCTCTTTGGTCAGTTTGGACAGAAGGCAGGAAAACTCCTTCCGCTCTTCAGAGGCGATGCCAGAAAAGAAATTTTGAAAAAGGTGCCTTGCCGGGATTTTTTCGTGTCACTCTGGTGGTTTTTTGACGGCTGTTTTTCATCTCATGGTACCGGATGCTGATGGCGGTATTTTTTCTGCCCGCTTTTCTTTAGGAAAAGCTGTTTATGGTCGTCCCATCACAGTGGTTTTCTCCAGCCGGACAGGCTGATCTATGTAAAGCGCTCCCCTTCTCATTGCTGGCGTTGGGGAGAAAATTTATTTTTGCCAGCTGTTCCTGTTTCATTTCCAACAACGGCAATAAAGCCGGACAACATCATACACAGAAATGAGGTTTTTTGATGAAGGTCCATTCCAATCCCCACACTCACACCACCTTCTGCGACGGAAAAAGCACACCCCAGGAACAGGTCCTGTCCGCCCTTCAAAAAGGATTCACCGCACTGGGCTTCTCTGGCCACGCCCTCACCAGCTTTGATCTCAGCTGCTGCATAACACTGGAAAAATACCCGGAATATCTCCGGCAGCTGCGGCGGCTGCGGCAGCAATACTGGGGACAATTGGACATCCTGATCGGTATGGAGCAGGATTCCGCCCAGCTGATAAAGGCTGAAGACTTCGGCCTGCCTGCCGGTACGCCCAAGGAGGAGTGGCCCATCCAATACCGGATTGCCTCGGTCCACTGTATTCCCTCCCCCCAGGGTGGTCTGCCTTATGTGATCGACAGCACCCAGGAAGATGTGGCCCGGTGCTGCGACGAGGCCTTCGGCGGAGACGGTCTGGCCATGGCAAAAGCCTTTTTCAAAGAGGCCGTCCGCAATGCCTGGGAAGGCCAGGGGGATATTCTGGGACATTTTGATCTGATCCGCAAGCTTAATAATGGTCGTTTCTTTGATGAGGAAAGCCCGGAATATCAGAAAATCGCGCTGGATGCTCTGGAAGAGGCAGCGGAAGCGGGCATTCCCTTTGAGGTGAACACCTCCGGTTTCCGCTATGGCGCTCAAAACGCTCCTTATCCTGCCATCTTCCTTCTGCGCCGGCTGGCCCAGCGGAAGATTCCCATCATCCTCAGCTCAGACTGTCATTTGGCTTCCCAGCTGGATTTCCAGTTTGAGCGCACGGAAGAGCTGCTGCGGGAGTTGGGCTTCGATTCTGTTTTGGAGCTGGATGGCGGCGCTGCTCTCTTCAAAGAAACCAGCCTGAGATAAAAAGTTCGTATACTTCAAACTATTTTATAAAATTTCTTTATTCATTTTCTATCGGGCAGAAAACAGCAAGCCCCGCCGTCCCTGTAAAAAGGAGCGGCGGGGCTTGCTGCAATCCGGGAAGATTCCCGGAGCTGAGGAGAAGAATCAGTTTCAGATTTTCAGGGCGGTTCTGTAAGCGGTATGGAACGCGTCAAAAATCTTGCCGGGCTTGACGGCGTCGCCCACCAGATAAGCCTCCTTGCCGGCTTCACACAACTGCTGGTGCAATCCCTGCTGGGCCTTGAGGCCGATGGCCATGATCACAGTATCCGCCGGGATGGTAAAGGTCTCCTTGCGGTCCTCAACCAAGATTTCATTGGGACGGATTTCCAGCAGGCGGGTTCCGGTATAAATGGTCATATCCACTTTGGCGATCCGTTCCTGGTAAGCCAGACAATCGGTAACCGCCACGCCGTGCATAATCTCAGGCAGCATCTCCACCAAAGTGACCGGTGTACCTTTTTCCGCCAAATGGAGAGCGGTTTCAGTCCCTACCAGGCCTCCGCCAATGACCACGGTTGCCCCTTTTACTGGGGAAACACCATTGAGCACATCCAAAGCGTCAACAGCATTGGGCAGTTCCACACCCGGGATATGAGGAGTAATGGGACGGCTGCCTGTGGCACAGATAACAGCATCATAATCCGCCAGCTCTTCTGCCGTCACCTTCTTTTGAACAACCGGAATACCCAGCTTTTGGATCTGGCAGATCTGATAAGCCATCAAGGGACGGATATCCGCCTTGAATTCCGGTGTGGACGCTTCATGAAGCAGACCACCCAGTTCCTTTTCCT
This sequence comes from Angelakisella massiliensis, assembly GCF_900104675.1. Taxonomy (GTDB): domain Bacteria; phylum Bacillota; class Clostridia; order Oscillospirales; family Ruminococcaceae; genus Angelakisella; species Angelakisella massiliensis. The sequence goes on from NZ_LT629945.1 coordinate 2,365,312, forward strand.
CAAAGAGGGTGACGTTGTGGCCCCGGAGGCGGCACACTCTGGCAGCTTCCATACCGGCGGGACCGCCGCCTACCACAGCGATCTTTCTGGCCTTGGCAGCGGGCAGGATCTCCAGCTCCCCTTCCCTGCTGATCACCGGATTGAGAGCGCAGGTGATGGAACGATAGTTAAAGAAGGTCCGCTCCAGGCAGCCCTCATTGCAGCGAATACAGGGACGGATATCCTCAGGGCGATCCTGCTGAGCCTTCATCGGCCATTCCGGATCGGCCCACAGGGGACGACCCAGACCCACAAAGTCTCCCTTACCGCTGGCCAAAATTTCCTCTGCATACTGAGGCAATGTGATGGAGCCGGATGCAATGACCGGCACCTTGACGGCCTTTTTCACCGCTTCCGCCGCCCAGACATTGTGACATGGCTCAATTGCCATGGGAGATACCTGATGGATCATCATATGGTGATCGCCGCCGGAGATGTGGAAAGCGTCAATTCCCTCTTTTTCCAGCACCTTGGCCAAAGCGACGGTTTCCTCAATGGGGAAGCCGTCCGGCTCATAGTCGGTACCGCTGAGACGGATGGTAACAGGAAAATCGGGTCCTACTTTCTTCCGTACATCCCGGACGATCTCCACATAGATGCGCATCCGGTTTTCCAGACTGCCGCCGTAAAGGTCGGTGCGATGGTTGGTGGTGGGCGAGAAGAAATTGGTCAGCAGATAGCCATGGGCTCCATGGATCTCCACCAGTTCAAACCCCGCTGTCTTTGCACGGAGAGCGGCATCGCCAAAAGCGTGAACAATGTCCTGGATCTCCTCAATGGTCAGTTCCTTCGGCACCGCCTGAACACCGTACTGATTCCACAGTTTTGGCCATGGAATGGCAGAAGGCGCACGCATGGGCTGCGTTCCCAAAAATTTCTGCCGCCCGCAATGCTCGATCTGGATGGCAGGAACAGCCCCCTGCTCCCGGATATTGTCCGCCAGCCAGCTGAGCCCTGGGATATGTTCGTTATTGGAGATACCCAAATGACAATGAGCGGATTTCGCACCGATGTCATCCACATAGGCATATTCCACAATGATCATTCCTGCTCCGCCCGCGGCCTGTTTGCGGTAATACCGAACCAGCCGCTCGGTCACGCTGCCGTCAAGGTTGCTCATACCGGAGGACTGAGGAGCCTTCATGATTCTGTTTTTCAATGTGAGGGTACCGATTTTTCCTGGTGTAAACAGATGGGGAAACATGGTGGACATACAATGGGACCTCCTTTTGTGTCTTTGTTTATTGGGGGAAGAACTTTGCTTCCCGCTTGTTCGTTATTATTTTAACAGTGTTTTTCTCCAGTTCTGTATCTTGTGATACTTATAACAATGTTGTATAATAAAATTACATACAAAAGAAGGTGAATGCTGTTATGGAATTTGCCGGAAAAGACCGTCAACGTGGTATTCATTTTAATCTGAAGGATTCTCTGAAACCATATCGAGAGTTGTTTTTACAGCGCTTTGTCCTGCGGAAATACCCAGCCGGATATTTGTTTAATATGGCGGGCTTTCCCCCTGTCGGCCTTTTTTATCTGGTGGAGGGAGAGGTACATATTTATACCACCAGCAGTCAGGGAGATATTCGCTTTATTGGTATCCATCGGGAGAATACCCTGTTTAATCTGGACAGCTTCCGATGCGGCTGTGATGCTGTTATCACTTCCAAAGCCTTTGGACCAGTCCAGGCTCTTCCCATCACACAGCAGCAGCTTTTTGAACTGATGGCGGAATATCCTCAGCTGGGGCGTGATCTGCTGTGTTATGTAGGGGATGTTCTGCGGCTGATGTGTTATGACGCTGAGGCGCAAAGCATTCATGATGTGAAAACCCGGCTGATTCGTTTTTTGCTGGTGTACTCCGCGGATTCCCATACTCTGGTGGTACCCCTGTCCCAATATTCCATTGCCTGTGCCATCAACGCCTCACGGATACAGGTGGCACGGGTGTGCGGAGAACTCAAACAGGCAGGGCTGATTCAAATCCGCCGTGGAAAGATCCTTTTGACAAATCGGGAAACGCTGGAACAATATGAACAGCAGCTGCTGTCCTTTGAAGCTTTGCCTCCCCAACGTTAAGCTTGATACATATCCCTGCGATTCCATCATTCCCTCCCCTTTTCCATGAGGAACACCGTTCGAACCGTTACGGCGCCCGAAAATAAAAAGCAGAACTGTCACCTTCCGGAACAAAAAACATCCGCTCCCTAAAGACAAAATACAGGCCCTTTTTCTTTTTGTTTTATCCCCATTTCTCTGTCTTACCCCAATGATGATCATGGCCTCCGGATTAGCCATGAGGACAGGCAGGCTTTTACCTCTCCATATGCACTGAACAATCCGTTTCCCGCATCTTCTGCACGGCAGCATACAAACAGGTGATTTCTGTTCCGGCAGCAGCTTTTGCCAACCGTTAAAGCTGCTGTTTTTTCTCGTTTCGCTGAACGCTTGAAACAAAAACTTTTTTACGCTCCTGTGTAAAGCTGAGGTTCTTCTGCCGCTAAAGCATACAAAAAGGCCCTGCCGCTATAAAAACGGCAGGGCCTTTTTGTTCATTTATCCAGTTGTAATCTCAATCAGGCCTGGTAGTTTACACCGATCTCAATAGCCTTCATGTTCAGCTCCACCAGCTGAGGCTTGGTGGGAGGAACGCACTTCTCCACCGCCTTGCGGATGGAATCCAGAGAAGTGAAGTTGGTTGCCTTATACAAAGCTCCCAGCATGATCAGATTGGCCAGCTTACCAATACCATTGTCCTGGGCCAGCTTGGTAGCGGGAATGCGCACCTCTGTAATATCTGTCCGCCCCGATTCATGAGCCACCAGAGCGCTGTCCACCACCGCAACGCCCCCGGGAATAACCGTGCTGATAAATTTATCATAGGAGGGGTTGTTCATCACCACCAGCGCGTCGGGATTGATCACCAGGGGGGAACCGATGGGCTCTTCCGCCAGGCAGACAGAGCAGTTGGCGGTACCGCCGCGCATCTCGGGACCATAGCTGGGCAGCCAGGAAACCTCTCTGGAATCAATCAGGCCGGTATAGGCGGTCACCTTACCGCTGAAGAGGATACCCTGTCCGCCGAAACCCGCGAAAACAAAATTCCAGTTCTTACTCATTGCAGAATACCCCCTTTTCGGTTCTGTCCTGATACACACCCAGAGGGTAATAGGGCATCATGTTCTGGCGCAGCCACTCCAGTGCTTCCACCGGGCTCAGGCCCCAGTTGGTGGGACAGCTGGAGAGGATCTCCACGATGGAGAAGCCCTTTCCTTCAATCTGAGCGGTAAAGGCCTTCTTGATGGCAGCCTTGGCCTTGCGGATGTTGGGGACGCTGTCCACCGCCACACGCTCGGCATAGGCCACGCCGGAAAGGGTGGAAACCATCTCGCACACCCGCACCGGGAAACCGGCCTTGGTCACATCACGGCCATAGGGGGTAGTCTGGGTCACCTGCCCGGGCAGGGTGGTGGGAGCCATCTGACCGCCGGTCATGCCATAGATGGCGTTATTGACAAAGATGATGGTGATATTCTCACCTCTGGTGGCGGCATGAACGGTTTCAGCGGTACCGATGGCCGCCAGATCGCCGTCGCCCTGATAGGTAAACACCACATTGGTGGGGATGGCACGCTTGAGGCCGGTGGCCACCGCCGGAGCCCGTCCATGAGGGGCCTCCACCATGTCGCAGGAAAAATAATCATAGGCCATAACCGCGCAGCCAACAGGGGCTACGCCCACGGTTTTGCCTTCCACACCCAGCTCCTCAATGACCTCAGCCACCAGCTTGTGGATGATGCCATGAGTACATCCGGGGCAATAATGGAACGGCGCGTCGGTGAGCACCGAAGATTTCTGATACACCACTGCCATTACTTCACACCTCCAGCCATCGCGCTCAGCTTCTCCGCCACTTCAGCGGGAGTGGGGATCATACCGCCGGTGCGTCCATAGAACTCCACCGGAACCCGGCCTTCCACCGCCAGACGGATATCATCCACCATCTGTCCCATGTTCATCTCCACGGACAGGAAGCCTTTTGCCTGACCCACATATTTGCGGACATATTTCTCCGGGAAGGGCCACAGCATCACCGGACGCAGCAGACCGGCCTTGATGCCCTTGGAACGGGCGATATCCACCGCGGACTTGGAAATACGGGAGGAAGCGCCGAAGGCCATAACGATGTACTCCGCATCGTCGCAGAGATACTCTTCGGCCCGCTGCTCCTCCGCCTTGACAGTCTCGTACCGGGCAAAGCGCTCCCGGACGATCTTCTCCAGCTGGTCGGGCTTCAGGTACAGGGAGTTGACCACATTATGGGTCCTCTTGTTCTGATGGCCGCAGGCAGCCCAAGGCTTATCATAGGTATGTACCTCCACCTCAGGGAAGGAGACAGGCTCCATCATCTGGCCCATCAGGCCGTCAGAAAGGATCATGGAAGGCATCCGGTATTTTTCCGCCAGCTCAAAGGCCCGGAACACCATGTCCACCAGCTCCTGAATAGAACTGGGAGCGAACACCAGCACATGGAAGTCGCCATGACCCAGTGCGCGGGTAGCCTGCCAGTAGTCGGACTGAGCCGGCTGAATGCCGCCCAAACCAGGGCCGCCCCGCTCCACATTGACGATCAGACAGGGCAAATCGCTGCCGGCGATATAGGAAATACCCTCGGTTTTCAGAGAAATACCGGGAGAGGAGGAAGAAGTCATCGCCCGTACGCCGGCCGCAGCCGCGCCCAGCACCATATTGATGGCAGCTACCTCAGACTCCGCCTGGAGGTAAGTACCGCCGATCTTGGGCATCTTTTTGGACATATAAGCCGCCAGCTCTGTCTGGGGCGTGATGGGATAACCAAAGAAATGACGGCAGCCGGCACGGATGGCCGCTTCCGCCAGGGCCTCGTTGCCCTTCATCAGTACACGTTCAGCCATGTTGGGAGCACCTCACTTTTCCACTGTAATCGCGCTGTCCGGACACATGATTCCGCACATGGCGCAGCCGATACACAGGCTAGCATCCGTCACTTCGGCGGGATTGTAGCCCTTGTCATTGATCCGCTCGGCAGCCAGCCGCAGGATCTTTTTGGGACATACCGACACGCAAAGACCGCAGCCCTTGCAGACCTTTTCGTCAATGATCGCTCTTGCCATCCATATCTTCCTTCCTGTCTAGTTTTCCCATGGGGCCCTGACATAGATCTTCACCGGCAGCAGGCCGGGCAGCTGAAGGCCGTCACAGAGGCTTTCCTCTGCCGCCGTATACAGCACCGGCAGCCCCGTCCGCCGGGAAAGCTCCTCCAAATAAGGCGCCGATTCCAGCAGGACTTCCCGGGTGGTTTCCCGTCCCAGGTTGGTGGTATTGACCAGGTGGGTGATCTTCAGCCGGGAGCTTTCCTCAATGGCGGCCATCAGCCTCAGCTCCGCCTCCAGATCCGGCTCCAGATAGCGCCGGACATTGACGGCATACAGCATCTCAAAGGGCTGTCTTGACAGCTTTTCATGATAGCTGCCCAGCGCAACGGCACCATCGGCGTCGCCGCCCACATCGATCACCAGTTGGGTGGAGGGGTTGTCGATAACCGCTCCCAGGCGAGGGGGCAAAATGGGAATGTCCAGATTCGTGTTGGCGAACCGGGGCGCCACCAGCTCGATCCCCTGCCGCTCCATCAGGGCAGCGAAATCCGCTGTGCGAAAATATGGATTGACAATATCCAGATCCGCGATAACCGTCCTCTTTCCCTCCGCCGCGGCACGAAGCGCCAGATTGACCGATAAATTGGTTTTTCCCGCGCCATAGTGTCCGCAGACAATTGTGATCCGTGTTTGCTGCAAGCTTTTGGCCTCCTTTTGGCTCCCGGGGAATCGTTACCCCCGCAGGTTATTGATTATCATACTACTTTTTGTGGAACAGTGCAAGAAAATTGTCTCAATTTTTGTAAAAAACCTCTTTCTCCCCAAAAAACACGTCGAAAAGCCATTCCCATACAAAAAACAAATTCTTTTTCCGCCTGTTGCCCATATGAAAACCTCAAATACGCTTTTTTCAAAAGATTCTTTGGAAAAACGCCCAAAATCCCTGTTTCCTTTTGATCCGCATAAGCATAAACGGCGTCTTCCCGGGCAAAACTTTCTCCCGGGAAGACGCCGCGGACCGGTAAAACCATTTTACCGTCAAAAGGGCTATTGCAAAATACTGCCGAAAACAAGTCACTATCATACAAAATTCTTTTTTCCGTGTTCAGGTGTATGCCGGAGAATAAAAGAAGAAATCTTCACCGCACTTTAACAGGCAAACCTGCTCTCACTGGACCACATCTCTGAAATCTCTTATCAGCAGCGCTTTCGTCACACGCCGGGAGCAGCTTTTGGACCTTCTTCTGCGTCATTTCCAACTACCCTCAAACGGGAAAAGGATTTTTTGACTTTTCCATGCTCCCTTGAAAAAGGTGATCAAAACCGCTTCAGCGCAGGCTGCCGGAACGCTCTTTGAGGCGGATCTTGTCCGCGATCATAGCAATAAATTCCGAATTTGTGGGTTTTCCTCTCAGATTATGGATGGTATAACCAAAATATGAATTGAGGACATCTACATCTCCCCGATCCCAGGCCACTTCAATGGCATGACGGATGGCCCGCTCTACCCGGGAAGCCGTGGTGCCGTTCTGCTTGGCCACAGTGGGATACAGGACCTTGGTAACGCCGTTGATCACATCAGGCTGGCGCACCGCCAGAATGATGGAATCCCGTACATACTGATAGCCTTTGATATGGGCCGGGACACCGATTTCCAGAATAATATCCGTTACCACCGATTCCAGACTGGGCGCGTTGGCTCTGGGAGCCTCCCGCTTAATGGCGGAAACGGGATTAAAACCCGCGTAAAATACGATTCTCTCCGCCAGAATTTCCGGATCGAAAGGCTTGTTGAAGTAATACACCACTCCACTGTTGAGCATCCGCTCCTGAAGCAGCGGGTGATCCACCGTGGACGATGCCAGAAACACCGGGCGCGGACCGAAATCCTCCGACTGTACCCTGGCCAGTACACCTTCCGCGTCCACGTTGCGCATGAACACATCCAGCACCACCACGGCAGGCTTTTTCTCCTGGATCATCCGCAGTACCGCCTGACCGTCTTTTGGGCAGCGGATGGCCTCAAAGCCTTTTGTACTGAGAGCGGCGGCGCAGCGTTCGCAAAAATCCTTGCTGTCATCCGCAATCAATACAATTTTTTGGTTATTCACTGATATTCCCTCCTGATATCTTGCATTAAACCAAAATCAGCTTACCATATCCTGATATTTTTGACAATACATTACACGCAATAAAATTTCTTTTTTATTCATCCTTTCTTAACAAGTTCCGACATTTATGCCGCATTATCAACAGTTCCACACATATTTTTTGCATCATTATAAATAGTTTCTGCGAAAATTCCGAACCCCCGTGTCGGATCGTTGACAAAAACATGGGTGACCGATCCCACCAGCATTCCGTTCTGCAGAATGGGGCTGCCGCTCATGCCCTGAACGATTCCTCCCGTCTGGGCCAGCAGCTCCGGATCGGTGACATGGACGATCATATTCTGACCACCGGCTCCGCTTCCGGTGGAGATCTTTTCCAGCTCCACTTCATATTCCCGGGGGATACTGCCGGAAATGGTGGTGCGGATCACAGCCCGTCCAGGGCGCACCTCATGGCTGAGGGCCACCGGCACTTCTTCCCCCAGGTAAACGCTGCGGCTCTGGAGATAACCATATACTCCGGTGGGTGTATTGGCCGATAGCCAGCCCAAGGCGCTGCCGCTGGAAAAACGACCTTTCAGCTCTCCGGGCTCACCGCTCTCTCCCCGTTTGCAGCCGGTGATCTCCGCCGACACAATTTCCCCGTCGGACAAAGGCATCAGCTCACCGGTGTCCACATCGCACACTGCATGGCCCAAGCCGGTGAACAGACCGCTGTTGGGGTCATAATAAGTCATGGTTCCAATCCCGGCTGAACTGTCCCGGACCCAGACTCCCAAACGATATTTCCGGTCTCCCACCGACTGGACAGGACGCACCTGAAATGTCAGCTGCTCTTCTCCCCGGCGCACAGTCAGTTCCACAGGCTCACCGCCGCTTTGTTCCACCAGCTCACCCAGCTGCTCGTTGGTGCGCAGACGCACGCCGTTGACGGTTTCAATGATGTCCCCGATCTCCACACCCGCTTCCCGGGCAGGATTGATCCGCTGACCTTCTCCGGTCACCTCGCTCATCCCCACCACCATCAAGCCGTCGGTAAACATTTTAATGCCAAAGGGCGCACCGGAAACCCTTACCATTTTCCGGTCCACCACACTGACCTCCACCGTTTTGATGGGAATGGCCCCCATCAGCTTGAGATCCACCTGATAGCTTTCTCCTGCGGTTTCCGCTCCTTCCAGCGGCTGCTCCGGTGTATCCAGCAGCACAGGATAGGAGAAACGTACTGTCTCCCCCTCCAATACATAATACTGATCCGGCAGCTCATACTCCATATAAAAAATCAGCAGCAGCGTGATCACAGTCAAAAAATCAAAGACGGCGGCAGCTGCCCTGACAACCTTTCGCATGAAAAACAACTCCTTTCCGTCTTTACTCTGCACCGGAAGCGACAGTTTATCAGAGGCAAATCCAGCAATAAATCTGGATGAACCTCCTAGTGGAAAGGTTTTCCCCTTTTCATGCCTTTTTTCGGCTTCAATTCTGGATTTTTTAACCTTCCAACAGTCCCGAGGGGTCCGAAAGCACTACATCCGCCACAAATTTACAGGAAGCTTTTCCCAGCGGATCAGGCCAAGTATCTTCTAATATTTTCCAAATTTCAGGCTTCTGCCAGGAGAGCGCCTTGCCTGTATCAAAAAGATCGATTCCCTTTTCTTCCGTTATCTGCCGCCACAGCTGCTCTCCCTGAGCCTCCAGCAGACCGGCCAGCTCCCCTTCACCAAGGTCCAGCTGTGCGCTTTCCTCTCTGGCCCAACGCAGTTCTCCCCGACAGCGCAAGGTAATGGTCAGCCCGAAGGTTTCTCCTGTTTCGTCCCAATGAACCTGGCAGACAAGGTTTTTTATCTCCACCTCCAGCCCGCTTTTCTCCAGCATCACCCATCGGCTGTTTCTTCCGGCGGTGGACAGCGGCAGCAGCAGCCCATCCTGCAAAGGGAGAACCGCTGCCTGCTCACTGCCCCAAAGAACCGTTCCCTTGCGGACCATTCTTTCCTCCTCCAGCTCCAGCACCACCGAAGCGGTGCAGCGGGAGGGGTCCTTCAGGGTGTTCAAATGGTCCTTCAGGGTCAGTCTTCCGCCATCCATCCTTCTGTTATTGGAAAAGAAGCGATCCCCTTCCCCGCCCACAAAAAGTTCCGGGTCCTTTTCCGGGGTCAGCATCCGCTTTGCAATTACCGCTACGGGAATCGTCGGCCGAAGCTTCAGGGTCTTGTCCACTTCTTCCAGCAGCTGCCGGAATACCGTTGTATCCGGCGGACAGCAAACCAGCAAAACACGGCAGTTCTCCAGATACAGGGACCTTCCGCTTTGCTGCTCTATGGCGCTGAGGGCAAGGTGGAGCTCCTCTCCCTCTCCTGTCAGCACTCCATAGGCCGCAGGCTGATCCGGCGGGGTCTGCTGAAGATATTCCACCGCCAGCTGCCATCCATCCTCCGCAGGTGTGATTTCCAGCGCCGTCACAATGGTCTGATGCGCGATCCGGTCGGTTCTTCCGCAGCCGCATAAGCAAAGCAGAAGCATCGCCGCCAGCAAACACCTTTTCATGCTTTTTTCTTCCTTTCCTCATGCCGCGCGGCTGAAAATCCCACCAGCGGCAGGAAAAACACGCCCAGCACCGGCACCCATCCCATCGTCATACTCCTGGTCAGCCATCCGCCTCCATGGAAGGCATCCACCAGCAGTGCCGCCGCCAAAAGTCCGCCGCTGTGGACTGCCGTCATCAAGCCGGTAACAGGGCGTTGGAGCACCTTTCCCCACAGCTGTGTCATCAGCCACAAAAACAAGGTCACCTTTACTAGTCCCAGCAGAATCCACAACCCCAAAAAGGCGGAATCCAGCCGTTCCATAAAAAGCAGCCGGGCCGCCTGGGCCGCAGAGAAAAGAGGATATTCCTTTCCCTGACCATAGTAGCCCAAGGAAAAGGTCACACCCAGGCCCATTCCAACGGTCAGTAAGGAACACAGTCCCAGCAGCGTCCACACTGCTCCGGTACGCAGTCCGCCCTGGGTGGTGGCGGATTGGAGCAGCAGGATCGCCATCAGCTCAAAATTCATAGCCACCCCCTGCCAGATTCCCTGGAGAAAGAGATTTTTATCCCACAGAGGCATCAAAAAGTTTTGTGGGTCCGCCGTTCCGGCCATTCCTCCTCCCAATAAAATCAGCCCCACTGCTGTCAGCGCCAGCAGTACCGTAGAAGCTCTGGCTAGCGCTTCCACACCGCGATTGGCGCAGAAGCCCACCGCTCCGCAGAAGGTGGCCGCCAGCACCCATAAAAATCTGCTGTCATAAAACGCTTCAGCCAAAAAGCGGATAAAACCTACCACGGAATAAAGGCATACCGCTCCCACCAACAGCCAATATCCGGCGGCGACGATCCGCCGCAGCGGCCCTGTACCAGCGGCAGAAAAGGACAAGTGGGAATTTTCCCTGCCTCTGCGGCAAAAAAGCAATCCCAAACCCAGCAGCGCCATCTGTGCCAGGGGAGAAACCAGCAGTCCCAGCAGCAGCACCAATCCGTTTTTCTCCTGTCCCTCCATGGCGGGGACATAGGTCATAATGGTAAAAAGCCGGGACAAAAAAAGCAGAACCGTCAGCTGAAAGGGGCTGATGAGACCCTGACGCTCCATTTTCACCCCTCCATTCTCAGCGATCATCCTTTTTTTGAGCTCCCGGAACATCACCCACCCGAAGATCGGAGCGCTGGAGCTTTTTCCAGCTGGAGCGGATGAACAGATCCCTCATGCTTCTCCGGTCAAAAGGTGACGCCGGAGCGGTGACGGGGATTCCCAGCGTCTGAAGGGAGCACAGATCCACCAGAAAGATACCCAGTCCCAGGTAGATTCCATACAATCCCAGCGTTCCCCCCGCCACTAAAAACAACAGCCGCAGCACTGTCACCGGCTGATACAGGGAAGGCACCACAAAGGAAGTGACTGCGGTAAGGGCGATGAGAATGACCATGGGCAGTCCCACCAGTCCCGCCGTTACAGCTGCGTCCCCAATCACCAATCCTCCCACGATGCTCACGGCATGGCCAATGGGACGGGGAAGGCGCAGCCCCGCCTCCCTCAGCAGTTCATAAAGCACAAACACCAGCACCGCTTCCCAAAAGGCCGGCAGGGGTGTATAAAGGACCGAGCCTACAAATGTACTGAGCAGCAGGTCCGGAATCAAATCCGGGTGGTAGGTGACAACCGCCACATAATATCCCGGCAGAAAAACGGTGGCAATGAAGGAGACCATCCGCAGCAGCCGAAGGAAGGCGGCGAAATAAGGCCGATGGGTATAGTCATCCATCGTCTGAAAGTGCTCCGCAAACAGGAATGGAACAATCAGGGCAAAGGGTGTCCCATCCACCAGCACCCCAACCCTGCCTTCCGCCAGCTTGGCGCACAGCACATCGGGCCGCTCTGTAGACCCCGCTCCCGAGAAGAAGGAAAAGCGTCCCCCATCCAAAAAGGGCTGCAAATAAGCGGAATCCAGCACCACGGAAATGTCCACCTGTCTCAGCCGCTCCCGAACTGCCCGGACCAGCCCGGCGGAGGCAGCTCCCCGCAGATAAAGCAGCTTTACTTTGGTGCGGCTCACCCGTCCCGCGTCCAAGGATTCCACTGTCAGCAGTCCGGATTTGATCCGTCTGCGCACCAGCGCCACATTCAGGGTGATGATCTCACAAAACCCTTCCCTGGAGCCCCGAAGGTTCACCTCCGAGGAGGGTTCCCCCACACCCCTGGTGGAAAAGCCCTGGTAACCCAGTGCTACAGCAGATTTCTGCCCATCCACCACCACCACGGCAAAACCGCTCATGGCAAAAGCCAGCACCTCATCCAGGGTGCGGGCCTCCTTCTGGTCGCTGGCCAGCAGCGATCCGCTCCGCAGCCAGTTCATCACCCCCTGGGAGCCGCCCTTTTCTTCTGGCAGCTCCAATCTGCCCAAGGGACCCAACAGAAGCTGGGAAACCTGCTGATTGGATATTTGCCCCTCAAACATCACCACCGCCAGCTGACATCCGGCCACAGAATGCATCTGGACCACCAGATCATCACTGTTGCCGGTGCGGGCCCGCAGCTCCACCAAAAAATCCTCCAAATTTTCCGGCAGCAGCCGATCCGCCTCCGGTTCCAGCTTTTCATAGGCGTCTGAGCAGCGTCCCGCATCGAACTTCATACCGGCCTCTCCTTCCAAGGGTCATTTTTCATCATCATTCCACCAATTCCATCTTTTATGTATTTCCGTATAAGCCGGTATCCTTCGCCCATACTACCCTGGAAAGGCAAAAGAACAGAGCAAACTGTGGCAGGATCTGTTCCGTAGAACAAATAAAACACCCCTCATAAACGCACCTGATTTTTATACCTCACCGCTGCCTGCGGGGGCTGGAAAACAGAGGACCGAACCTGGTTTTATCCGCAGCCAGGTTTGTTTGCGTTCAGATGGTATCCTGCATCCGCCGGAAGCATTCTGTCTTTTTGAACGCACTGCGCACAAACGCTGCATTGATTTGCTCATGCGTTTCCATTTCCCGCTTCCCAAGTATTTGTCCTGAAAAGATTGGTTTCATTGCGTTTTCCCCCTTTCCGCTTTGTTGAAAATTTTCTCCATAAAAACGGTACGAAGGCGGCAACCGACGTGACAAATCCTCTCTATACTTCCCTTTTCCCCAAAGAGCTTTTCCAGCGAAAGGAGCTTCTCTATGCTTGTGGTTTTCTTCCGTACCTTGATCCTTTACTGTGTGATCGTATTCGGTGTGCGCCTGATGGGAAAAAGACAGTTGGGAGAACTGCAGCCATCGGAACTGGTAGTGACCATCCTCATTTCCAATATCGCCACACTGCCCATCGAGGAGATCGACACGCCTCTGATGGTTGGACTGCTGCCTATCCTGTCTCTGGTTGTGTTTGAAATCATTATTTCCATCATCAATCTCCACTTTCGGGAGGTTCGGCGGGTATTTTCCGGTACTCCTGTGGTGGTGATCCACCATGGTGTTGTCGATCAGAAAAAGCTGCGGCAGCTGCGGTATTCCGCTGACGACCTGATGGCACAGCTGCGCAGCCAAAATATCTACTCCCTGTCTGAGGTGGACTTCGCTTTGGTGGAGACAACGGGAAAGCTGTCCGTCTATCAAAAATATCTTTCCCGCCCTGTCACCGGAGAGGCTCTTTCCCTGCAGGATCAGCCGTCCCAAAACAGTCCTCCGCTGGTATTGGTAAGCGAGGGGCGGGTCAATGAAGCCTATTTGGAACTGTGCTGTAAAGACCGTAAGTGGCTGGAACAAACGATTGCCAGCCATCACCTTACTTTAAATCAGGTGTTTTTGCTGACATTGGACCAAAAAGGGACCGTGGAGCTGATTCCCAGGGAGGTAAAAAAATGAAGCGTCTGGCAATAGCTGTTGTTTTATTGGTGGTACTGCTGTCTGTCAGCGGCTATTCTTTATGGTCTTTGCGTCAACTGACCACCCAACTGACACAAACCGCCCAGCAGCTCAGGGAGCTTCCCACAGACGGTCCGCTGGAGGAGGCCAGCCGGGATTTGGTCCGGCAGTGGGAAAAGGCGGAGGATCAGCTGGTGCTGTATGTAAATCATGAAAAACTGGAAAGGATCAGCCAAACCGCCGCGGAACTGTTGGCCTTGGCTCAATATGAGGACTACAGCATTTTTTACAGCAAGGTAGACCTTTTGATCACACAGCTGGACGGACTGTGGGAGGAATCCCTTCCTAATTATCGGAATTTGCTGTAAAAGATAAAAAATATACCATATTTGTATAAAAATAGCTGGCTTTTGACAAAATCCGTGCTATAATAGGAGCGTAAGCCTGCGGCGTCTATTTCCAGCGCCGCCATCTTTAAAACATGATGGGAGGATCATTATGGATGCCACCGCTCTGTTCAAACTTACCTACGGTCTTTTTATCGCTTCTACCCAATGGGAGGATAACCGCTGCGGCTGTGTGATCAATACCGCCGCCCAGGTGACCGATACCCCCTGCCGCATGAGTGTTACCATGCAAAAACGCAACTTTACCACCGAGCTGGTGCTCAAGAAGAAGAGCCTGACCATTTCCGTCCTTTCCCTTTCTTGCCCTCTGGATGTCATCACCCATTTCGGCTATCAGTCCGGGCGGGATACCGATAAATTCGCCTCTGTTCCCTTCCAGACCGACAGTCTGGGCAATCCCTATCTCAAGGATCATATGGTGGCCTATATGAGCCTGAAGGTGACCGATGTCATCGATCTGGACACCCATTACCTTTTCCTCTGTGATGTAGTGGAAGCGGAAAACCTGGACAGCGGTAAACCCATGACCTATGGTGATTACAGAGCGCTCAAATCCGGCGCCGCCGCCCCTGCCGCTCCGGCGCAGGCACATCAGCCGGTGGTGAAATGGGTCTGCCCTGTCTGTCATTATGTCTATGATGGCGAGGTTCCTTTTGAGGAACTGCCGGACGACTACGTCTGTCCCATCTGCAAAAAGCCCAAGAGCATATTCCAGAAAATCACAGAATAACAGTTGTGAACTGCACTTGGGGAATGGGGAATAGAAGTATCTCCCCATTCCCCGATTTTGGCTTTTCCCATCAGTCCATCCAAACAGTATCTTTCTTCCATAGGGTTACAGGGGGCAAACAAATGAACGAAAAACAAAGTCTTCTGTGGGTCATTGGCGTTGTCACAATAGGAGTCATTGTTATTTCTCTGATTCCTTTTATTTTTCGTGTTTTGCTTGGTTAATGGGGCGTTTGGGGTAAAAACAAGGTTTTTTCCCTCTATTCCCTGTGCTTTTTGCTCTTTTTTGGTATCGTCTGGGTTTTTCTTTCGTCAGACTTGACAAGAGAGAAAATATGTGGTAAGCTATACAAAGTTTCGCGGGCATAGTTTAGTGGTAGAACTCCAGCTTCCCAAGCTGGTCGTGGGGGTTCGATTCCCCTTGCCCGCTCCACCAAAAATAGCCTGGAGCTTATTTGTGCTCCAGGCTATTTGTTTTGTACGGCATTGTTTTACCTGTGCCAAAAAAATCAATGAAATCGTCTTTTCCAAACTGCCGCAGGTGTATGTCACTTGCGGCAGTTTTAATTCCTTTGAAAAACTGTTGGACCTCTCTTCTTTGCTGCGGTTTTATTTTGCCCAACTTTCTTCTGCAAGCTTATACCAGTTTCCACTTTACTGACAAACTGTTCCCTGCCCCGGATCAATTTTCAGTCCCCATCAAGTGAAAAACACAAACCATCTCCTGTGTTTTCATTCTGCGGAGATGATTTGTGTTTTTCAAAATATTTATTTTCTCAGAAAAAGATCACTCCATATGCACCATTGTCATATCCCATTTTGAAAGCTCATATTTCCTTTCACTGTTGCAACGGTGTACAAAGGGAACATAATAAAAAACTTAATAATGGACTGCCAATCTTACACAAAGTACCGCCCAAACGAGACTAGCACACCTTCTCCCGAACAGTCCATGCGTACAAAAAGGAGATCGAGTCAGCAGAGGCCAAGTAATTGCCAAGTGTGGGAATAGCGGCAATACGAGCGAACTGCACATCCACTTTCAAATTCAATACGGAAAGAGTTTTGAAATATCGGCAGGACTACCAATCTTAACCATTCGCAACATTGTTGTCCGGGGCTGCTGATAGTATAATATAGTTGTAAGGTTGGTAGCTCCATTCCAACAAGGAAAGGAGCCCAATATGGAATTTACAAGAGCGCCGTTTTTGCTGTAATCTTCCGTTCCGTTGGATACCAGTCCCGCTCCAACTGTTTTCTCAATCCAGTTGTCACTTACCAAAGCCTGATATCCCTCCATCAGGATACCCCGCCCATAGCGAACTTCATAAATGGTATTGTGCTTTACCACATAGTCTCTGCCCTGATTTCCCACCAGGGAATTGGCCCATAGCGCGATGCCGTCATCTCCGGTGTTTTCCACCCTATTGTACATCGCATGGCCGTCAATCACACCATAAAACGCAATGCCATCCGCTGTGGTATTGCGGACATTGCAATCCACCACCCAGACATGCTCCACCTTTGCCTGGTTCTGTATTCCAATTGCCCCCTGATCGATTGTCACATTGACAAACTGGACGCCGCTGGTCACATACGCGTCTGAGCCTGAAGATATGGTTCTGGCCGGGTTATAGTAATACCGGTGATCGGTAGTTCCATAAAAAGTAAATGTAATGTCCCGGACAGAAATCTCCTCTGAGCCGCCCAAATACCATCCCACATAGGGCGAGGAAGTCTGGATAAAATCGTTTCCTTGGTCGATGCCATAATATAAAAAGCGGATGATGCTTTTTTCTCCTTCACCCAAAATGTGGATGTTGGAAATACGCTGGAACTCAGGATCATTTTGATTTTTCCCTGGACGGACGGTTGGATTGAGATTCCAATATGCATTTGTCTGATCAGGGGCGGAAAATGTATAGATCCCCTCCGGCACATAGATGATTCCGCCCTGCTGCGGTCCCACGCCATTATTCAGCAGATAATCCCTGGCTTTGGAAAAAGCCTCTGTATCATCCTTATCATCTTTTCCATTGGCGCCAAAGTCTCTGACATCGGCCACCAGCATACTGGTGTAATCAATGCGGGGCATCTCCTCCAAACCGTCCCGCTGATAAAAGGTATCCGGCAAATTGGTGACTGTAACTTTGGGGCTTTCGGAAAAAGAACAACCTCCCAGCGCGAATATCGCCATGAGAACAGCACATACCGTTTTTCCAATACTTCGGCCCGCTTCACGATTCATAATTTACCTCCCCTAAGTGCGCATATTTTATTGGGCATAATTGATTAGATTTTTTAATTAATTATGCAACTTTATTTTACCTCATCAGAGCACTTTTTGCAATATTTTTCCTTGAAATACTGTATTTTCAGTAAATATAGCCAACTATTCTGCTGATTCTTTCTTCAAACAACTGTTTTCTTCATCAGTGAGAAGACAACATCATTTCCCATACCCAGCCATGTTTCCAGTGACGTTTTCCCCCTTCGTCTTTGGGAAACACGGCTCCATTGCTGAAAGACTGTTCAATAGCGGACGATCCCACCACAAGGAAGCTTTCAAGGATACTCCGGCAGACGGCGGTTGTTTTTCTCCAGGCAGACACCTGAATTCTTCTTTCGTGAGGATATGAAGCTGCACCTGAAGTGAAAACTGTACTGTTCTGTAGCCATCATTGGCGCATTTGCCCCTTTAAAACACCCGTGACGCAAACACAAAATCCCTTTCAAAAACCCTTTCCTTCTCTTTTTCAGTTTTTCCTTGCCTCCTTGCAGCATATAGATAAAAAAAGAAACAGCGGGAGGGATGGTTCATCATGGGCAGAGCGCGAAGATTTGTGGGAAATGTACTACTACTGACTGGGACCTCCCTGCTGATGCGGCTGATCGGACTGGGATTTCAAATTTACCTCACCAGGCAAATCGGCGCGGAAGGAGTTGGATTGTACCAGCTGATCATGTCCGTGGAACTGTTTGCCTCCACGCTGGCCGTGTGTGGAATGCGGCTGGCCTCCATGCGCCTGGTCACACTGGAAATTGCCGCCGGCGGTCCCAGCCGCGGGAAACGGGCCGTAAGATATTGTTTGTGTTATTCCCTGTTCTTCGGCAGCATGGCTGGCGCGCTGCTGTTTACCACAGCGCCTTTTATCGCGGGCAAATTGCTCCAAAGTCCTGACGCCAGCCTGTCCCTGCGCATCCTTGCTTTAAGTCTCCCGGCCTTGGGCGTTTCCGCCACCTTGGGAGGGTACTTTACCGCTATTCATAAAATCGACCGCAGCGTTGTCGCTCAATTTGCCGAGCAATTCTGCCGCATAGGCTGTACGGTGGGGCTGCTAAGCCTTCTGCTGCCAAAGACTCCGCGGATGGCTTGCGCGGCCGTGGCTTCCGGAGCGGTGATTTCTGAAATTTTTTCCTGCCTGATTCAGCTTTGTTTTTGCCGCAGGATCGTCCGGTCCATCCCTCTGCCCCATTCAGGCCCACGGCTCCACGGACAGCTTTTAGGGCTGGCCCTGCCTATCGCTGCCAGCGCCCTGCTCCGTTCCGGTCTTTCTTCGGTAGAATCCA
This sequence comes from Angelakisella massiliensis, assembly GCF_900104675.1. GTDB lineage: Bacteria > Bacillota > Clostridia > Oscillospirales > Ruminococcaceae > Angelakisella > Angelakisella massiliensis. The sequence continues at coordinate 2,383,679 of NZ_LT629945.1, forward strand.
TTCTCACCCCCATTGGTCTGGGACAATCCGGAATGTCCTATCCCGATGCTCTTTCCGTTTATGGTATGGTGCGGGGCATGGCGATGCCGGTGCTGTTTTTTCCTGTTGCTTTGCTCACCTCTCTGGGAGAACTGCTGGTGCCGGAAATTACAGAGTGCCAGGCAAGCCGCCGTATCAAACAACTCCATTACATCCTTTCCCGGGCGTTTCAGCTGACAGTTCCCTTCTCCATCGGTGTGGCAGGAATCCTTTACGTTTATGCCGAACCTTTGGGCCTTCTTCTCTACCAAAACCCCCAGGCCGCTGATTTTATCCGTCTGCTGGCTCCCCTGGTGCCTGTGATGTATGTAGACACGGTAGGCGATGGAATGCTCAAAGGGCTTGGGGCACAGGTGGCATCCATGAACTATAACATTCTGGACGCCTTCATCGGTATCTGCTTTGTGCTCATCTTCCTGCCCCGCTATGGCGTCGCCGCCTACATTGCCTCCATCTATGTAACGGAAACCATCAATTTTCTGCTGACAATGAACAAAGTCATCGCCATGACAGATTTTCATTTCCGCTGGGGCGCCTGGGTTTTCAAGCCCGCTTTCTCCATTTTAGGCGCCTTATCCGCCGCAGCTCTGCTTGGGCGGAGGATTTTCCCCGGAGGAGTTGTTTCCTCGGTACGGCTGTTTATACTCATCTGCGCGGTGTTGTTTGTTTATCTGCTGGCGCTGGTGCTGTTTGCCTGTGTCACCAGAGAGGACCTGCGATGGATGGCGGGTCTTGCCAGAAGCGACCGGGCCAAAAAGCAGAAAGGAGGATACCAGCGGCGGCTCAGCGCCTATTAAAGATTTCACCCCAGTCTCTTTTTCTCCTTCTCAACCAAAGAAAAATCATCAAATTTTCATCCCTGTTTCAGCTTTCTGTGGTATCCTTATAAGGGATCGCTGTAAATTCTTTTATTTTCTCTGCGAAATCCTTATTTTACCAAAGATTTTTACTGAAATACCCTTTTGCCGGATATTGGAACTGCTCCGCAGGATCGGCCATAGGGAGAACGGGAAGGAGCTGTTTCTTCCCAGAAAGGGAGCGATGCACCGATGAATATTTTGGTGGTGGAGGATGAACGCCGCCTGGCTGACTCCATCGTTGACCTGCTGCACACCAATAATTATGCCGCCGAAGCGGTTTATGACGGGGCGGAAGGGTATGACTGCGCCGCCAGCGGCATCTATGACCTGCTGATTCTGGATGTGATGCTTCCCCACATGGATGGATTCCAAATTGCCAAAAGGCTGCGGCGGGATCGTGTGGGAACCCCCATTCTGATGCTCACCGCCCGTTCCGATGTGAACGACCGGATTGGGGGGCTCAATTCAGGGGCGGACTATTACCTGACCAAACCCTTTAATACCGGCGAACTGCTGGCCTGCGTCCGGGCATTGCTGCGGCGGCAGGGTCCTCAGACGGAGGTGCTGTCCTACGGCAATACTACCCTGGACCTGTCCACCAGCATTTTGTCAGCGGATGGGGGCGATTCCATCCGGCTGAGCGCCCGGGAATTTGATCTGATGCGCCTGCTGCTCACCTCCCAGTACCGCAATATCTCCAAAGAAACCCTGCTGACCAAGGTTTGGGGATATGATTCCAACGCTGATGAAAATCATGTGGAGGTCTATGTTTCCTTCCTGCGGAAAAAGCTGACCAGCATCGGTTCCAACCTTCATATCGAGGCCATCCGCAGGCAGGGATATCATCTGGAGGTGACCCAGGATGATTAAACGGCTGAAAATCAAATTTGTCTGCATCAATATGTCCATCGTAGTGGTGATGCTCACCGCCATTTTTGTGATGATGTTTGTCAGCACCTCTCAAAATCTGGAGCGGGAAAGCGTGGATTTTCTCCGGGACGTAGCCGCCAATCCCATGCGCACCTCCCGCCCCGGGGAAGGGGAAAGCGGCATATACCTCCCCTATTTCTTTCTGGATATCAGCAACACCGGGGACATTATCACCATTAACAGCGGCTATTATGACCTGCGAGATGAAGCCCGTCTGCGGGAGCTGATTTCCATCCCCATTTCCTCTCCGGAGCGCACCGGCATTATTGAGGGGTATCATCTGCGGTACTACCGTCTTTCCACCCCCACCAGCCAGCGGATCGTATTCGGGGACATCTCCAACGAACTGAACACCATTTCCCATCTGGTACAGCATTTTCTGCTCATTGGGGGACTTAGCCTGCTGGTATTCCTGCTGATCAGCATTGCCCTGGCCCACTGGGCCATCCGCCCTGTGGAGGAAGCCTGGCAGCAGCAGCGGCGCTTTGTGGCAGACGCCTCCCATGAGCTGAAAACGCCTTTGACCGTCATTCTTGCCAATACGGACATGATCCGGGACAGCGGCTATGATCCTGCCCAGCTGCCGGAGCGGATGGACAACATTGCCGCCGAATCTGATCAAATGCGCCAGCTGGTGGAGAGCCTGCTGGAGCTGGCACGGGCGGATGACGGTTCAGCGTCCCAGGTGTTTGAGCAGGTGGATTTCAGCCATGTGGTGGAAAGCCAGCTGCTGACCTTTGAACCGCTGTTTTATGAAAATGGTTTCAAGCTGGAAAGTGATATACAGCCAGGCATCCGGCTGTATGGTTCCACCCGTTCTTTGGGACAGGTAGCGGAGATCCTGTTGGATAACGCTTCCAAATATACCATACCAAAGGGGCATATTGCCGTCTCCCTCAAGCAGCTGGATCACCGCCATTGCCTGCTTTCAGTGGGCAGCGAAGGCGAAGCGATCCCTCCTGATGAGCTGAAGAAAATCTTTCATCGCTTCTACCGCAGAGACGCTTCCCGGGCCGCTAATGGAAGCTATGGGTTGGGATTGTCCATTGCGGAGAATATCGTGAAAAAGCATCGTGGACGGATCTGGGCAGAAAGCAGCTGCGGCGTCAACACCTTTTTTGTCCGCCTGCCCTTGAATGGAAAGCGTTCCTTCCTGTCATCTGCTGTCCATAAATGAAATCTTCTCAGCAAATCCAACTGCTCCCCTTTCTCACCCCTCCGGCAAGCATGATCATGCCCCTTTTCTCACTTCTTCTTCCGCTTCCGCCTGCGGCGCTTCAGATCGAACATAGAGGCGGACACCTGAATATCCTCTTCTGTTGCCCCCATGGTTCAGCGGGCCTCACTGGCTTGCCCTCGCCTTGGGGGCAATTCTTTTTATTTTTCCATCAGGCAAAGAAATGGCGCCAAAGGCCAAAACACTTCTGCCCTGCCTTTCAGCGGGATGAACAAGTCTTAAAAAATCCTTGGAAAGGTTCAAAGTTTATTTACATTTTTGCTTAAAATTTTCAGCGTCCGTTAAGCGAGAGAGTGTAAAGTGAAGATGTTGGCTGAAGGAGCGTTTTTCCTTCAAAAAAGCAAAAAGGAGCATAAGCATCATGAAACATCTCAGTTACAAACGGATACTGGCAGCAGTCCTTTCCGCAGCGCTGCTGTGGATGATGACAGTAACCGCCTTTGCGGCGGGAGGGCTGGAAATGAGCACCGATTATCCCGGCATGACCGCCAAGGCCGGTGATGACCTGACCTACAGTCTGGACTTTTCCAACACCAGCGGCGCGGGCGCAAGCGTATCCCTGTCGGTCACAGATATTCCTGAGGGCTGGAGCGGCTACTTTACCGGCGCCGGCAACACCATCAGCCGGGTTTATGTCCGTCCCGGAGATAACGCCTCCCTGGCTACCTTCAATCTGCAAATCCCCGATGACGCCCAGGAAGGAACCTATACCGTTACACTGAACGCTGCAGGCGGCAGCATGAGCTCTTCCCTGGAGCTGGAGCTGGTTCTGGATGAGGAGGAGATTGGCGAAGGCGGCCTGACCACTCAATATGCTCAGCAGGAAGGCTCTGCCGACACCAGCTTTACCTTTACCACCACACTGACCAACAACTCCGCTACCGAGCAGACCTACAGCCTCTCCGCCAACGCCCCTTCCGGCTGGATGGTCAGCTTCAAGCCCTCCGGTGAGAGCACCCAGGTTGCAGCTGTAACGGTGGACCCCAGAGGCAGCCAGGCCCTCAATGTCACTGTCACTCCCCCTGTTGGCATCGCCGCCGGTGATTATACCATTCCTATTTCCGCCATCTCCTCTACCGAGAATCTCTCCTCCGAGCTGACAGTGGTCATCACCGGTTCCTATGAGCTGGATCTGTCCACCCCCAGCGGACGCCTCAGCTTTGACGCCTCCGCCAACAAGGAAAGTGCCGTCACCCTGAGCCTGATCAATAACGGCAATGTGGATCTGCAAAATATCAATCTCACCTCTTCCGCTCCAACCAACTGGACCGTCACCTTTTCCGAGTCCACCATTGATGTGCTGGAGGCGGGAGCCACCAAGGAAGTGACCGCTTACATCACCCCCGCCAAGGACGCCATGTCCGGCGACTATGTGACCGTCCTCACCGCCAGCAACAGCGAAACCAGCGATACCGCTGAATTCCGGGTTTCGGTCAAAACCGATACCATCTGGGGTGTTGTGGGAATCCTGATCATTGTGGCGGCCCTGTGCGGCCTGGGTTATGTCTTCCGGAAATACGGGAGGAGATAAACCATGACCGAACGCATTATTCTGGAAACCCATGATCTGACCAAGCAGTACGACGATGTGACGGCAGTGGATCATCTGAACCTGTCGGTTCGGGAAGGGGAAGTTTTTGGTCTGCTGGGACCCAACGGCGCCGGCAAAACCACTACGACCCTGATGCTGCTGGGGCTGACGGAACCCACATCGGGCAGCGCCATCATTGATGGGATGGATTGCGTTCGTCAGTCCATCCAGATCAAATCCACGGTAGGTTATCTGCCGGATAATGTAGGATTCTATCCGGATCTGACCGGGCGGGAAAATCTCCGCTTTACCGGACAGCTCAACGGATTGTCCCCTCAGGTATGCGAACAGCGTATCGACCGGCTGCTGGAACGGGTGGACATGACCTATGCGGCAGACCGGAAAGCGGGCACCTATTCACGTGGTATGCGCCAGAGGCTGGGGATCGCCGACGTTTTGATGAAGGATCCCAGGGTGATCATCATGGATGAGCCCACTCTGGGCATCGACCCTGAAGGTATGCGGGAGCTGATCTCCCTGATCCGCCGGCTGTCCACCGAGGACGGCAGAACCATCCTCATCTCCTCCCACCAGCTGTATCAGATCCAGCAGATCTGTGACCGTGTGGGGATCTTTGTCTCTGGCAAGCTGATTGCCTGCGGTCCCATCAAGGAGCTGGGCAAGCAGCTGGAGAGCGAAGGAAGCTATATCCTGGAGCTGTCCGCGGAGCCTGACGACGGGATGCTGGAAAAAAAGCTTTCCGCCCTGGAGGGAGTTCGGTCGGTTACACGGCAGGATGACCTGATCCATGTGGATTCCTCCCGGGATATCCGTCCCGAGCTGATGCCTTTGCTGATGGACGGCGGCTATCAGCTGCTGCACCTCCATCTGCGGGGCGGAGACCTGGATGAGATCTACAGAAGATATTTTGAAAAGGCAGGTGAGAGCAGTGAACATCCAACAGCTGAAAAAAAGCGTCCCGGACTTCTGGAACAGCTTCAGAAAAAACGGGGATGAAGAAAAAGGCGTTTCCTGCTCCGGCGGTCTGGCAGCTCTTTACCGCAAAGAATTGGCGGACCATCTCAACAGCAAACGGTTTTTCATCATTTTCATGCTGCTGCTGGTGGTGACTACCGCCAGCCTGGGCGGCGCACTGTCCAATATCCGGGAAGCGGTGGAGGAAAGCAGCGACTTTATCTTCCTCAAGCTTTTCACCACCAGCGGCAGCGCCATCTATTCCTTTGCCACCTTTATGGCCTTTCTGGGGCCTCTGGCGGGGATCACTCTGGGCTTTGACGCGGTGAGCAATGAACGCTCCCAGGGCACTCTCAATCGTCTGGCGGCACAGCCCATCTACCGCGATTCCATCATCAACGCCAAGTTTCTCGCCGGCTCCACGGTCATTTTCCTCACGGTGTTCATGCTGGGCTTCTATATCAGCGGTATGGGGCTGATGCTCATCGGTATCCCCCCTTCCGGAGAAGAGGTTCTGCGGATTTTCGCCTTTCTCCTCTTTACCTGGGTGTATATTTCCTTCTGGCTGGCTTTGTCCATCATCTTCTCAGTGGTGTGCAAGCACGCGGCCACAGCCGCCCTGGCCAGCATGTCCATTTGGCTCTTCCTCAGCCTGTTTATGAGCCTGGTGGCATCCGCTGTGGCCAACTCCATCTTCCCCACCAGCGGTATTGCCGGTTTCGCAAACATTTCCTCCAACTATTCAGCCACCCTGGCGCTCAACAGAATTTCTCCCTACTATCTGTTCAGCGAAGCGGCCACCACCATCCTCAACCCCAACGTCCGTTCCATTGGTATGGTGACCATGTCCCAGCTCTCCGGCGCTATTGCCGGACCGCTTCCCTTCTCCCAGAGCCTGCTTCTGGTCTGGCCCCATCTGGTGCTGATGATCGCTTTGGTCATCGCTGGGTTCGCCATCGCCTACATCGCTTTTATGAAGCAGGAAATTCGGGCTTAAATAATAAAAGCATACAGCAGTATGTTTTTATAAACTGTTCAGGGGTGTAGAGCCTGAACAGGATCGGTTTCAGCACAAGCAGCGGCGCAGTCTTACAGACTGCGCCGCTGCTTACTGTACATTAGAGCTAACTCACTGTTTTTAAAAAAGTTTACAAAATTAGTATACATTTATTGCGGCAGGTGGCTTATAATAATCTGGTCAAGCATATTGGAAGAAACGGAGCGTAATACCAGTCATGAAACTGATTTTAAGCGATCGCCCCCTTCAGCTGGACCTGAATGATCAGCAGGAAATACGGTTTATTGATTTATCCACACTGAAGATTACCAACTGCGTCGGCTGTTTCGGCTGCTGGACCAAAACTCCCGGAAAATGTGTGATCCGGGACGATGCCCCCCATGTATATCCCCTGATCGCCCAAAGCGATGCTGTTCTATATATCAGCCGCATTCGGTATGGAGGATACGACACTATCATGAAAACCATGCTGGAGAGAGCAATTCCCATCCAGCAGGCCTTTATACGGATCGTGGATAGCGAAACCCACCATGTCCAGCGAAAGGTAGCCCCCAAGAATGCTGTTATCCTGGCCTATGGTGCTGACAGCAAGGAGGAGCAAAACCTTTTCCGCCAGTTGGTGGCCCGTAACGCCCGAAATATGAATTTTGAGCACTTTCAGGTTCATTTCTGCACCGAAGATTCCCTGGAAGCCGCCGTCCGGGAGGAGGTAAAAAAATGGAGCGGATCATGATTCTCAACGGCAGTCCCCGGGCATCGAAATCCAATTCCAGGCGATATGGCGCTATGGTCTCAGCCTGCTGCAAAGGAAAGGCGGAATATTTTGCCATCACCAGACAAAATCATCGGCAACTAGCAGAACAGATGGAGCGCTTTTCTCATGTGGTACTGGTGTTTCCCCTTTACGCCGATGGTATTCCGGTGACGCTGCTGAATTTTTTCAAAACCCTGGAGGAGTATCCTCCTGAAAATAAACCTGTTATCTCGGTACTGATCAACTGTGGATTTCTGGAGTATCAGCAGAATGATATTGCGGTGGAAATGGTGCGCTTTTTCTGCAGGGAAAATCACTATCCCTTCGGATCGGTTTTAAAAATTGGCAGCGGAGAGGCAATTCTGGATACCCCTTTTCGTTTTCTGGTTTCCGGAAGCATCAGAAAATTCTCCCGTTCCATTATGGCGCAGAAATACCGCACCTTTCATGTCTCGATGCCGCTGACCAAAAAGCTGTTCGTCAAAGCCTCCACTAGCTATTGGACGGAATATGGCCGCAAAAACGGCATCACTGTAGAGCAGATGCAGACCATGGAGATTGAAGGCTGAAAACAGCTTTCCATTTCCAATCAGCTTGCTGCCACACATTTTTGAGGATGGTACCCCGTATTTCATCATGCCTCAGAGTAGATGTCATCACACACAATGCAGCACCTTTTCTTTCAATATTACCGTCACAGATTTCAGCATATTTATCTTTTGCTGCGCAGCTGAAACGGATGCAGAAAAAAACTGCCTGTCCCGCTTTTATACGGAACAGGCAGTTTTTGGTTTCATCAATCTGATTGGATGCTCACAGCGATTAAGCCATGAACTTGGCGGAAGCATAGACGATAAAAGTCACAGCAAAAAAGATAATGACCAATACCTTGGTTACTCTGTTGAGGGTTGCGTTCATAGAACGGTCATTATTGGTGCTGAGGAAGGAATTGCCACCGCCCAAAGCGCTCAGCCCGTCGCTCTTGGGATCCTGAAACATCACGATCACAACAATAAGGGCGCTGACAATAATCATTACGAATGCGCCGATCATTTCGATTGGGTTCACACTAACACCTCCAGCCTGGACAAAATAGCACTATAAGAGTATATCACATCAATACTGGGTTTTCAAGTATCAATGAACAAAATTTATCGCAGCAGGAATATTTTTCTTGGGATATGCTGAAAGGTATGACACACAATAAGCTCAGGTTCTCCTCCTTCGGGCGTTTGCAGGGAGAAGAGCCAACAGCCCGCGGGGATCTCATCATGGGAAAACCGCGGGCTCTGCCGCGTTTACAGAGGATCACAGGGTCATCTGCTCTCCCCCGTTGGTGCTGCGGACAATGGCGCCGGTGGCAGGGAGATTCTTGGTTCTCAGGCGGTGGGGATTGTCCACCATTCCCTCCTCATAGGAAGAAACCTTGATCACCCGCACACCTGTTTTCATGGTCATCACCTGCACACCCTGGGTATCTCTGGTGGATTTAGCCGCCAGCATAGCGGTGCTGACAATAAGCATCCGGGAAGCGGAGGTGGCAAAGAGATATTCCTTGTCCTCCACGCAGCTTTCCAGGTACACCAGGGGGGATTTGACGCTGTAGGCGCCCAGCAGCTTTTTCCTCTTGGTCTTGGTCTCATAGGAAGAAAGATCGATCTTGGCCGCCTTTCCGTTTTCAAAGACGAAGAACATAAAGCCCTTATAATCAGAGGTCACCGCCATATAAATGGCAGATTCCCCAGGGTCCATCCCAAGCTTGGAGGGGATATAATCCCCCAGGACGCTGGCCTTGGTGTCGGCAAATTCGCTTGCTCTGGACTTGTAAACCTGACCCTTGTCGGTAAAGAACAGCAGATTGACGCTGTTCTGGCTGTCCAGCTCCTGAACGATCCGGTCCCCTTCCTTCAGTTTATGCTCACTGGACATCCGCCAGGACTGGGGGGTGATCTTCTTGAAATAGCCCTCAGCGGTGAAGAACAGCTTCACAGGATAATCCGGCAGCTCCTCCTCTTCCGGCTCCTCCGGGGCGTCCTCCTGATACAGCAGCTGGCTGCGCCGGGGCTCCCCATAGGTGCGGATGATCTCTTTCAGCTGGCTGATGATGACAGCGTCCAGCTTTTTGGGGGTGCGCAGGATCTCCTCCATCTCCTGGATATCCTTTAAGAGCTGTTCGATCTCCTGGGTGCGTTTGAGGATATATTCCCGGTTCAGATGCCGCAGACGGATCTCCGCCACAAACTCCGCCTGGACCTGATCGATGCCGAAGCCAATCATCAGGTTGGGCACCACTTCCCGCTCCTCCTCAGTCTCCCGGACGATGGCTACCGCCTTGTCGATGTCCAGCAGGATCTTCTGGAGGCCTTTGAGAAGATGGAGCTTTTCCTCCTTCTTGTGGAGGTCAAAAGTGATGCCACGGCGGACACATTCCCGCCGGAAAGCGGTCCATTCCTCCAGCAGCTCCCCTACTCCCATCACCTTGGGAGAACCGCCGATGAGGACGTTGAAGTTGCAGGAGAAGGTGTCCTCCAACGGTGTGGTGCGGAACAGCTTCTGCATCAGCTTGTCCGGGTCCACGCCCCGCTTCAGGTCCATAGTCAGCTTGAGACCGGACAGATCCGTTTCATCCCGGATATCGGAAATTTCCCGGATCTTTCCCTGCTTGACCAGGTCCACAATCTTGTCCATAATGGCTTCCACCGTGGTGGTGGGAGGAATTTCAGTGACGTCGATACAGTTGTTCTGCTTGTCGTAGGCGTATTTGCTCCGCACCCGTACCGAGCCCCTGCCGGTGCGGTAGATTTTTTCCAGCTCGTCCTCATCGTACAGGATAAAGGCGCCGCCGGAAAAATCCGGTGCTTTCAGGGTGTCGATGAGGCGGCAGTTGGGGTTTTTGATCCAGGCAATGGCGGTCTCGCACACCTCCAACAGGTTGAAGGAGCAGATATTGCTGGCCATGCCCACGGCGATACCGGTGTTGGCGTTGACCAGGATGGAGGGAAAAGTGACCGGCAGCAGCACCGGCTCCTCCATGGTGTTGTCATAGTTATCGGTAAAGTCCACGGTATCCTTGTCAATATCCGCGAACAGCTGGGAGCAGATCTTTTCCAGCTTTACCTCAGTGTACCGGGAAGCAGCGTAAGCCATATCCCGGGAATAGGCTCGGCCGAAGTTGCCCTTACTCTCCACATAGGGTACCAGCAGCGCCCCATAACCACGGGAAAGGCGAACCATGGTTTCATAAATGGCAGCGTCGCCGTGGGGGTTCAGGCGCATGGTCTGGCCCACCACATTGGCGGACTTGATCTTGCCTCCGGTTAAAAGCCCCATCTTGTACATGGTATACAGGATCTTCCGGTGGGCAGGCTTGAAGCCGTCGATCTCCGGAATGGCCCGGGAGACGATGACGCTCATGGCGTAGGGCATATAATTCTGCCGGAGGGTATCGGTGATGGGCTGAGGCACCACCAGTCCGGCGTTTTCAATATGTCCGGTGAGGGTGCCATGACGCTGGGTTTCCGGTTCCTTTTTCTTTTTAGCCAATGGCCTGCGCCTCCTGTTCCTTTGATATTTCTGATGCTCCGGGATACTTCTGGGCCGTTCTCAGCAGCAGATGAAGTGCATGGGAAGAAGCCAGATACCGAATCAGCTCCCGGGCGTCTCCATCCCTGCGGTTGAGGTTCAGCTCCAGCACTTCCTTGTGCCAGGAGCTGTCCACCGCCACATAAACAAGGCCCACCGGTTTGCCTTCCGATGGCTCCGGTCCGGCGTTGCCGGTCACTGCCACCGCCAGGTCCGCCCCGGAAAAACGCCGCGCACCAGCTGCCATCTCCCCGGCGGTTTCCGGAGAGACAGCGGAATAGGTGTTCAGAGTCTCCCGAGAGACCCCCAGCATCTTTTCCTTCATTTCATTTGAATAGGTGACCATTCCGCACTGGAAAACCTGGGAAGCGCCGCTGACTTCTGTGATCCGCTTGGCTACCAACCCGCCGGTGCAGCTTTCAGCGGTGGCAGCGGTAAGGCCCTTGTCCCTGAGGAGATGGACCAGAGCGCTTTGCAGCTCCCCATCGGTCTCACTGTAAAGATACTGCCCCGCCTCTTCCTTGATCCGGTCCACCACCGGCTCCAGCAGCGACGCTGGGTCCTCTCCATCCCGCACCTGGGCAGTGACCCGCAGCATCACCTCACCAGTTTTGGCGTAGGGGGCGATGGTGGGATTGACAGCCTCCACCATCATATCGTGGAGCCGCTGCTCCAAAGCTGATTCCCCGATGCCGAAGAAATGAAGGTTCCGGGAAACCAGATGGGTATCGCTGTCCTTGCGGATATAGGGCAAAGCCTGCTCCAGCAGCATGGGCTTCATCTCTCTGGGGGGCCCGGGGAGCATAATGGCCATCTTGCCGTTTCCTTCCAGAGCACAGCCGGGAGCGGTGCCGCAGCGGTTCTCAAAAACGGTGCAGCCTTCCGGCATCATGGCCTGCTTGCGGTTGTTCTGGGTGAAGCTGCATTGGAGGCGGCTGAAATAGGCTTCGATCCGCCGCCAGCTCTCCTCATGGAACACCAGCTTCCGTCCGAAATACTGGGCGATGATCTCCTTGGTCAGATCATCATAGGTGGGCCCCAGGCCACCGGTGGTGATGACCAGATCAGACCGGGAAAAAGCCAGATGCAAGGCCTCTGTCAGCCTTCCAGGGTTATCCCCCACCACCGTTTGATGATATACATTGATGCCCAGCGCCGCCAGCTCCTTGGCAATCACGGCAGCATTGGTGTTAACCACATCCCCCATGAGCAGCTCGGTGCCCACGCAGAGGATCTCCGCAGAAGTGATGTGCATGCCTTCATTCTTCCTTTCTGTCAGCGGTGCGGGGTTCAGGAGATATCCGCCAGTTCCAGATACAGCCCGCCGTTTTCCGCGATATATTCCTTTCGTCCCGCCAGATTGTCCCCCAGCAGCAGCTCGAACATCTCCGCTGTCTCGGCTGCGGCGTCGGGAGTGACCCGGATCAGTCTCCGGGTTTCAGGATTCATGGTGGTCAGCCACATCATTTCCGGCTCGTTTTCGCCCAATCCCTTGGAGCGCTGGAGGGTATACTTGGTATTGCCCAGTCTGGCGCAGATGGCGTTTTTCTCCTGCTGGTCGTAGGCAAAATAGGTCTCATCCTTGGTGTTGATCTCATAAAGGGGGGACTCCGCGATATAGACGTACCCCTCCTCAATAAGGGTTGGGGTCAGGCGGTAAAGCATGGTGAGAATCAGGGTGCGGATCTGGAAGCCGTCCACGTCGGCATCGGTGCAGATGACGATTTTGTTCCACCGCAAGCCCTCCAGATCAAAGGAATTCAGTTCCTTGTTGGACCGGGAGGAAACCTCCACCCCGCAGCCCAGCACCTTGAGAACGTCCACAATGATATCGCTTTTGAAGATGCGGTCATAGTCCGCCTTGAGACAGTTGAGGATTTTGCCCCGCACCGGCATGATGGCCTGGAACTCGGAATCCCGGCCCAGCTTGCAGGAACCCAGAGCCGAATCACCCTCCACAATGTACAGCTCCCTGCGGCTGACGTCCTTGCTGCGGCAGTCCACAAACTTCTGCACCCGGTTGGACATATCCAAAGTACCGGCCAGCTTCTTTTTCAGATTCAGGCGGGTCTTTTCAGCATTTTCCCGGCTGCGCTTGTTGATGAGCACCTGTTCCCCGATCCGGGCGGCATCGTCTGGATTTTCAATGAAATAAACCTCCAGCTGATGCTTGAGGAAGTCCGCCATGCACTCGTAAATGAACTTGTTGGTGATGGCCTTTTTGGTCTGGTTTTCATAGGAGGTCTGGGTGGAAAAGCTGGAGGAAATGAGCACCAGGCAGTCCTCCACATCCTGGTAGGTGATCTTGGATTCATTTTTCTGATAGCGGTTGCCCTGTTTGAGGTAGGCGTCGATCTGGGAAACCATGGCCACCTTCACCGCCCGCTCCGGGCTGCCGCCGTACTCCAGAAAGCTGGAATTGTGGTAATATTCCGTCAGGTGCATTTTATTGGAAAAACACAGGGCCACATTGAGGCGCACCCGGTAATCCGGCTTGTCCTCCCGGTCCCGGCCTTCCCGCTCACCGCTCCAGAACTGCACCGGCGTCAGCTGCTGGTCTTTGCTCAGCTCCTCGCAATAGTCCCGGATGCCGTTTTCATAGAGGAAAACCGTCTCCTGGAATTTGCCGTCCGGCTGCTGGCTGCGCAGCAAAAATTCCACGCCGCTGTTGACCACCGCCTGGCGCTTGATCACATCCAGAAAATAGCTTTCGGGAATGTCGATATCAGTAAAAACCTCCAGATCGGGACGCCAGCGGATGCGGGTGCCGGTTTGTTTGAGGCGGGTGGCTTCCTTTTTGAGGCCACCAATATTCTCGCCCTTCTCAAAGTGGAGATTATACTTAAAGCCGTCCCGATAAACCTCCACATCCATATATTCAGAGGAATACTGGGTAGCGCAGGAGCCCAGGCCATTGAGGCCCAGGGAAAACTCATAGCTTCCATCCCCCTGGCTGTCATATTTACCGCCGGCGTACAGTTCACAGAACACCAGCTCCCAGTTATACCGCTGTTCCTTGGGGTTATAATCCACGGGACAGCCCCGGCCAAAGTCCTGCACCTCCACCGAATGGTCCTTGAACCGGGTGACGATGATCTTTCGTCCATAGCCCTGGCGAGCCTCGTCGATGGCGTTGGAAAGGATCTCAAACACCGAATGCTGGCAGCCCTCCAGACCGTCGGAACCAAAAATAACGCCGGGCCGTTTCCGCACCCGGTCCGCCCCTTTCAGGGAGGAAATGCTCTCGTTATCGTATACGTTTTTCTTTCCTTTTGCCGCCACTATTTCTCCTCCGTCCTGGTTGATTCTGCCTTCAAAGCCCTGAAACTAAAAAGACAACTCATTTTATTATGAAGGTTGCCGCCGTTTTTGTCAAGGCTGAGACAATGGGGGCTTCCCGGCCTTTTTGCAAAAGAAGCCGAAAATTCATCACTGTTTTTTGAAAAAACGGGAAAGCTGCCGCATTAGGGGTCTTCATTCCTTTCCCTCTGTCACCCTTGCTTTGTCCTCTTCTCCCTTCCCCTTTTCCTCCTTTTTATTCAGCCGGGAAAGAATCAGTCCGGTACAGAGCACCAGCAGGATACACAGGTACATCCCCATTCCCAGCACAACAGCAATTTCATAGGAAAGTCCGTTCAAAAAATGTCCGAACATATCCGAAAAAAGCAGCCCGCCCACGGCTATAGCTATACCCAAGAGAATCAGTCGGAGAATGTTCAGCAGTTCATGATTTTCCATTTTGTGCCTCCTCTTACAGGAAATACTCCCCTGTTGTTTTTTCATATCCGGCGCTGATCTATTCATCCAGCCTCTGGCCTTCCAGATCCCTTTCATCGCCGGGTAAATATCCCCATTAAAAAACGTTCTGGCCCCTCAAAGCTGCTGTCTCCAGTATAGAAATACAGACAGTCGTTTTAAGGGGAAATCAGTAACAAACACCGCTCTTTACACAGGGCAGCCTAAAGGGAAAGAGACCCGGCTGACCGGGTCTCTTGATGCTTTTCAGTGAAACAACAAAATCACATTATTGGTTGTTCTGTTGATCCTGATCAGGCGCTGCTTCCTCCTGCGCGCCGGTGGTCTCCTCATTTTGGGCTTCCTCCGGCTGCTTGGGGCTCAGCTCACCTTTCATCAGCTTCTCAAAGGTCTCGCCATCGATCTTCTCATTCTTCTTCAGATACTCGGCCAGCTCATGAAGCTTATCCATATCCGATTTCAGAATCTCGGTGGCTTGATCGTAAGCGGTATCGATGAGGCTGCGGATCTCCTCGTCGATCATAGCGGCCACCTGCTCGGAATAGCCGCGGTCCTGAGCCAGATCCATTCCCAGGAACACTTCGTTCTGATCCTTGCCGTAAACCATGGTGCCCAGCTTCTCGCTGAAGCCGTACCGGGTGACCATGGCCCGGGCGATCTTGGTAGCCCGCTCAATATCGTTGGAAGCACCGGTGGAGATATCCTCCAGCACCAGCTGTTCCGCCACACGTCCGCCCAGAAGGATGCAGATATCCTCCTTCATCTCATTGCGGGTCTTATACATGACATCCTTCTCCGGCAGAGACAGGGTATAACCGCCTGCGCCGCCCCGGGGAATGATGGAGACCTCATGGACTTTATCCTGGTTGGGGAAGTGATAGGTGACAATGGCATGGCCAGCCTCGTGATAAGCAGTCAGGCGGCGCTCCTTTTCCAAAATGACATGGGAACGCTTCTCCGGTCCCACGATCACCTTGATGGTAGCCTCCTGGATCTCCTCCATGGTGATGGCCCGCTTATCCTTCCGGGCGGCCAGCAGCGCCGCTTCGTTGACCAGGTTTTCCAGATCCGCTCCGGTGAAGCCGCCGGTGGTCTGAGCGATCACCTTCAGATCCACATCGGGGCCCACAGGCTTGTTGCGGGTATGAACCTTGAGGATGGCCTCACGGCCCTTGACATCGGGATAGCCCACTGTTACATGGCGGTCAAAACGGCCGGGACGCATCAGGGCCGGGTCCAGAATATCCTTTCGGTTGGTGGCGGCAATGACGATAACGCCGGAATTGGCGCCGAAGCCGTCCATCTCTACCAGCAGCTGGTTAAGGGTCTGCTCCCGCTCATCATGACCGCCGCCCAGGCCGGCGCCTCTGTGACGGCCTACAGCGTCGATCTCATCAATAAAAACAATGCTGGGAGCGTTCTTCTTGGCCTGCTCGAACAGGTCACGGACACGGGAAGCACCCACGCCCACGAACATCTCCACAAAGTCGGAACCGGAGATGGAGAAGAAGGGTACGCCCGCCTCACCGGCAACCGCCTTGGCAAGAAGGGTCTTACCGGTACCGGGAGGGCCCATCAGCAGCACGCCCTTGGGAATACGGGCGCCCAGAGTATTATACTTCTGTGGATTTTTGAGGAATTCCACAATCTCCTGAAGCTCCTGCTTTTCCTCATCGGCTCCCGCCACATCGGCAAAGGTGACCCGGTCCTTATCATCCTGCATCCGGGGCTTTGCTTTGGCAAAGGACATGGGGTTCCCGCCGCCCCGGGCCTGGCGCATAATGACAAACCAGAACACCGTCATCACACCGATGAGCAGCAGTGTGGGCAGCAGCGTCACCCACCAGGGGGTAGCCTTGGGGGCGATATAGTTCTGTACAATGGGAGAATCCGGATGGGTCTCATTGTACTCCTTGACCATCTCATGGGTATCGTTGTAGAAAACGGTGAGATTGGGGACCATGTAATAAACCTCTTTATTGTTGTCCCGCAGCTTGATGGTCAGCTCACCGGTTCCATAATCCAGGGTATATTCTTTTACCTGATCGTTTTGGAAATAACTGAGAATCTCGTTGTAAGGTGTTGTTTCCGGAGTATTGCTCACGGAGTACACCTGGGTCGCCACGATCATCAGCACCACAATAATGGCCAGATAGATGAACAGTGACTTTTTGCTGTTACCTCCCAATGGTTTCAACTCCTGTCTGTGTCTCGTTCAAAATTCCCCGGATGACCCGCCGGAGACGGGCAGCCTGATACGGCTGGTTTATTCCCCTTCCTTGTTATATACCTTGGGGGAAAGGATGCCCACAAAGGGCAGGTTGCGGTACTGCTCATCATAATCCAGACCATAGCCGATGACAAACTCATCAGGAATGGTGAAACAGGTATAATCCGGCTTGATGTCCGCGGTGCGCCGCTCCGGCTTATCCAGCAGTGTGGCAATGCGGATGCTGGCAGGCTGCCGCTCCCGGAGCATGGCGGTCAGATAGCTGAGGGTCAAACCGCTGTCCAGAATATCTTCCACAATCAGGATATCCATTCCCTCAATGGGTTTATCCAGATCCTTTAATATTCTAACCACACCGGTGGTCTTTACCCCCGCGCCATAGCTGGAAACCGCCATAAAATCCATTTTCAGCGGCAGTTCAATATGGCGGATCAGGTCCACCAGAAAGGTCACAGAGCCCTTGAGGACACCGATGATCATCAGATTTTTGCCCTCATAGTCCTTGGTGATCTGAGCTCCCAGCTTTTGGGTGGCTTCCTTGAGCTCTTCTTCCGTTATCAGAACACGTTCAATATCACTGCTGTGAAAATAACTCATTCTACGTCCTCCAACACTTCAATGTAAAGAATCCTGCTGGTCTGCGCCGTCACCCGGCAGCGGTCCGCCGCTCCCAGGCCCTGAGCCCAGATGATACCCTCACGGTCCTCCATCACCAGCATTCTGGAGATGGCGCCGCTGGTAAGGCCCCGGCTTCCCGTCCGATACAGGAAGGGAATGCCGTTGTCTTTCCCCCGCTGCCGCAGCAGATCCTGCGGCTTTGGAGAGCGCAGTAAAACAGCTTTACATATTGTATCATAATCCAACTGGTTTTTTAAGTCCTTATTGTTAATTTTTTCTGCCGAAATCCCTGTCTTTTCCGGTAAAACCGTCAACCGCAGATTTCTGCCGGGAAAAACGGGGTACAAAAGGCTCTTTTCCCACGGTAAATCCAGCCACGGCGTTTCAAAAGGCGGAAGCGGCGGTATTTCCCGCTCCAGCCAAACCTCCCGGGAAGCGGCCCGCAACCGCAGTCCCCGGCGCGGCTCCACCGCTCCCTTTCCCTGGAGGGTACAGCGCTCCAATCTCTCCAGCACCCCGGAGGAAACCGGAACCTTCTCCCGTTCCAGCAAACGCAGCCACAAATTTTCCCGTACAGGAGGCGGCAGATCCAGCAGACGCTGCCGGTCCAGACGGCCTGTTTCCAGCGTACACTCCCGTTCCGCCCGGTCTGTCAGCTCCTCGGTCATCTTCCACTGGTCGGTCATCTGAGCCATCAGGCTCTGAAAAGCCCGGGGCAGACCGGAATTGAGCTGACGCAGCACCGGAAGCACCTGATGACGAAGCTTGTTGCGGCTGTAGATATCGGTACAGTTGGTGGAATCGGTGCGGTAGTCCTGTCCCGCCTCCATCAAAAAGGCTTCCACCTGCTCCCTGGTGCAGTCCCGCAGGGGACGGATGATTCTGTCCCGCACATAAGGAATGCCCCGCAGGCCGCGAATCCCGGTGCCTCTGGTAAGGTTGAGAAGCACTGTTTCCATGGCGTCATCCAGGGTATGGGCGGTAGCGATGATTCCATCCTCCCCTGCCCACTGATGGAAAAATTCATAGCGCCGCAGGCGGGCATATTCCTCCAAGCCCATCCCAGCCTTTTTCGCCTCAGTTTTAGCATCGAAGGAGCTACAGACAAACTCCACCCCCAGCTTCTGAGCCAGACGGCGGACAAACTCCTCATCGCCGTCGCTTTCCTCCCCCCGCAGGCAGTGGTTCACATGACCCACCTTTAACTTCAGCCCCAAACCGGGAGCGATCTGCCGCAAAAAGACCAGCAGGGCGACAGAATCCGCGCCACCGGAAACCCCCAGCAGCACACTGTCACCCTGTTTGAGCATATGATGTTGTTCGATGGTTTTGGCCGCGATCAGCGGCAGTGTCTGTTCCTCTTTCAACCTCTGCCCCCTGCCGGTTTATTCTTCACTGGCATAATTCACACTGCTGAAACGGGTGAACTGTCCATCCCAATACAGGTCAATGGTGCCGGTGGAGCCATGACGGTTTTTGGCCACGATACATTTGGCCTGGGTCTGATCTTCCAGATCATCATTATAATAAGCGTCTCTGTACAGAAACATGACAATATCCGCGTCCTGCTCGATGGAGCCGGATTCACGCAGGTCGGAAAGCATGGGCTTGTGGTCCGCCCGGGATTCCGTTCCACGGGACAGCTGGGACAGCGTGATGACCGGTACATTCAACTCCTTGGCCATGATCTTCAGATTCCGGGTGATCTCGGAAACCTCCTGTACACGGCTTTCGGTGCGCTTGTTGCCGGACATCAGCTGGAGGTAATCGATGACCACCAGTCCCAGATCCCGGATACGGCGAAGCTTCGCTTTAATATCCGCCACCGTCACACCGGCGGTGTCGTCAATGTAGATAGGGGCTCCCGCCAAAATCCCTGTAGCCTGAGAGATATTGGTCCAATCCTGGTCGGTGAGGTTTCCCGTCCGCAGCTTCTGACTTTCCACCAACGCCTCGGAGGAGAGCAGACGCTGAGCCAGCTGTTCTTTACTCATTTCCAGAGAAAAGATGGCCACCGGCTTTTTGCTTCGGATGCCCACATTAGCGGCTATATTCAGCGCGAACGCGGTTTTGCCCATGCCAGGACGGGCAGCGATCAGGATCAGGTCCGATTTATTCAAACCGGTAATATAGCTGTCCAGCGCTCCATAACCGGAGGAGATACCCAAATATTCCTTGCGGTTCTCGCCGCTGATCTTCTGGAGATGGTCGTAGGTTTCCACCAGCACTTTACTGATGGGTACAATGCTGCCGGTATCCCGTCCCTGACGGATATCATAAATCTTCTGCTCCGCCAGGTTCAGCAGCTCCGAAGCGTCCGCCTGGGCGTCGGAGGCGCTGTCCACGATCTCCCGGGAAGCTTGGATCAGACTGCGCAGATAATATTTTTCCTGAATGATCCGGGCGTAAGAGGCCACATTGGCGGTAGTGGGAACGATCTGGGCCAGCTGGGTCAGATAAATCCGGGCATCCTCCGGCGTTTCGAAGATACCCTCCTTCCGGGCATTATCCAGGATGGTGATAATATCGATAGTCTCACCGGTGGTGAACATACGCACCAGCAGCGCATACAGGTCGCTGTGCTGTCTGCGATAAAAATACTCCGGCTTGACATATTCCATGATCTCAGGGATACGCCCGGGATCAATAATGGCCGCGCCCAGCACCGACTGCTCCGCTTCCAGGCTGAAAGGGAGCTGCTGTGTATAAAAATCCCCCCCTGGGGACAGCTGATCCGCCATGGATGATCCTCCTTTGCTGCGGAATGTTGGTCAGATGGATACGCCCTGGTGAACAAGAGGAGCTTATTCCTCCCCTACCATGGCATAGACCTTGGCGGAAACTCCTGCTACAAATTTCACCTCGGCGGTGTAGGTACCAAAGGCTTTGATCTCAGCATCCAGAGAAACCTTCCGCTTGTCCACTTCCACACCCAGCTGCTTGGTGATGGCCTCTGCCACTTCCTTGGCGGTGACAGAGCCGAACAGCTTGCCGCCGGCGCCGGCCTTGGCGGTCAGCTTGACCGTCTTGCCGCCGATGGTCTTGGCCGCCAACTGGGCAGCTTTCAGTTCCTCCGCCGCCCGATGAGCGGCAGCAGCCTCCCGATTCTTCAGCTCTGCCATGGCCTGAGCTGTGGCCTGGATAGCCAGGCCCTTCTTGAGCAGAAAATTATTGGCGTAACCGTCGGAAACCTCCACCAGCTGGCCTTTTTTGCCGCTGCCTTTGACGTCCTGCTGCAAAATCACTTTCATGTGTATTTTCTCCCTTCAAATGGTTGATTTTTAATTATGTGCACGCCTCTAAGGCGCTGTCACCCTGTTTCTTCAGTATGCCGGAACATCAGGCATACTTCGGGGATATCCACATCCCCTGCTTCCCACTCCTTTAGGTGCGGGACTGTGAAATTCATTTATTGACCGGGATTTTTTGATAAATCGCATTACTGGTTTTGGCCGCTGTCCTGAAAATACTGATCAATGGCAGCCAACAGTTTCTGACGGGCATTTTCCATAACAATGTCCTTCATCTGCACCGCCGCCATGGTCAAATGACCGCCGCCGCCCAGCGCTTCCATAATGATCTGAACATTCACCGCCCCCATACTCCGGGCGGAAATGGATACACCGCCGCCGATCTCATACAGTACAAAGGACGCATTGACGCCATTGATATTCAGCAGCTCGTCGGCAGCCTGCGCTGCCACAATGCGGATATCTTCTCCGGGATTTTCCGTATAGGCAATGGCACAGCCGCGGTAAACTTCCGCCGCCGCCACCAGCCGGGCTTTCTGCTGGTAGGTCTCCATGCTGGAGGCGAACAGCTTGCGCACCTCCACTGTATCGGCGCCCATTTTCCGCAGATAGGCCGCCGCCTCAAAAGTGCGCACCCCGGTGCGGATGGTAAAGTTCTTGGTATCCAGCATGATACCCGCCAGCATGGACTCCGCCTCCGGAACCGTCACCTTGGGGTGCTCGCTGAGATACTGGACCAATTCCGCCACCATTTCGCTGGCGGAGCTGGCATAGGGCTCATGGAAGAAGATAATGGCATTATCGATGTGGTTGACCATCTTCCGGTGATGGTCGATGACCACCACATTTTTGCAGTTCTCATAGATCTCCGGGGACTCCACCAAAGTTTTGACATGGGTATCCACAATAATCAGCAGCGTCTCCCGGCCAGCCAGAGGCAGCGCCTCCTCCGGGGACAAAATAATATCCTGGTAGCCTTCCTCCACCACTTTGTCATAAAGGGGCTGAGCCAAGCTGGTTTTGGTGTTGAGAACAATATTGATCCGCTTTCCGCACTCCCTGAGCCCGGCACACATACCAATACCGGAACCCAGACAATCCAGATCGGCGAAACGGTGACCCATAATCAGAATGTTGCTGCAGGTGGCCACCATCTCGCTGATGGCGTTGGCAACGATCCGGGTACGGACCTTGTTGCGCTTCTCCACACCCTTGCTGACGCCGCCGTAAAACTCGTAGCCGCCTTTCTGCTTGACAGCAGCCTGATCGCCGCCCCGGCCCAGCGCCATATCCAGCGCCTGGCGGGCCAGCACCTCCGCCTCGTGAAGATCCCCCTCCTTGCTGCCCACACCAATGGACATGGTAGGCGGGATCCGGTCACCGGTGACCACGCTGCGGATCTGATCCAGAATGGCAAACCGCCGCGCAATGATCCCCCGCATATACCGCTCCTCAATGATGGCGATATACCGATCCTTTTCCAGCTTCCGCAGCAGGCCATGGTTTTCCTCAGCAAAGGTCTCAATGATATGCTCGATCTCGCCCATGATCTTGCTGCGCTCGTTTTCCTTGGCGTCGGTAAACAGCTCAGCGTAGTTGTCGATAACCATCAGCAGCACCGACGGGCGGGAATCAAAATATTCCTTGGTATAATTTTTCAGGTCGTTGTCATCCACCAGATAGGTGACAAAAACCGGCTCTGCACGATGATCGGTTCGGACGATATAAGCGCTGTACTGCCGACGGCCCACAGTAACATTGATGCCGCCGTCAAAATGCTCCGCCTGAAAATCCACCTCCGGCAGCAGCTGGAACAGGCTTTGGTGAAACAGGTCCTTCCCCTCCAGCACCATATCCCGGCACTGGTCGTTGACCCAAACGATCTCCCCATTCTCCCTGGCAACAATGGTAGCCATGGGAAAGCGGGCCAAAGAATCCTTTTGGGCTCCGAACAGGGATTCCCGCAGGCAGGTAAAAAAGCGCTCATTGTCCCTGCTGATGAGATATCCCTTGATCAGCACAAAAGCCGCCATCAGCAGCCACACCAGACCCCAGGTGAAAAAATACCGCCGGTCAATACCATAGGTAAAACCTACCGATATGCCGCTGACCAGAAGTAAAATCAGGCAAAGGGGACGGTAAAGATTCATCCGGTCCATCATAAGGCTACCCTCCCTCACTATCCGCCTCCTTCCGGGGGCGGTCACATGACAGTCAAAGAAAGACTGCCGCTGGTTAAATCATAGTGTTTTTTAGTATAGCACAGATCACAAAAAAAATGAAGCTTTTTCCTTTCCCACTATGCGCTCTTCCCTTTCGTATTCCAACTCATTGCAATCCGTGCCTTCGAGGAGTACAATATGCGGGTGCAAACATAAAATACTTACCAGAACGCACAGGAAGAAAGGACGAAAGAACCATGAACAAGCTGAAATTGGATCATATTGGACTGAACGCTGCCAATAAAGGGGAGGCGCTGGTGCTGGCACAAACCTTTTGCCAATTGCTTGGCTGCTGCATTGATGAAAAGCCCGCCTCCGTATATGCTGGGCCCTCCATTGAAGTAATGGCCGGAGGCGGTCGGGGTACAAAAGGGCATCTGGGCTTTGCCACGGAGGATCTTCAGGGAACCATTGGTGAATTCAAGGCCAGAGGCATTTCCTTTGATGAAAGCTCAGGTAAATATACCTCTGAAGGCAAACTGCGTCTGATCTACCTCAAAGATGAACTGGCCGGTTTTGCCATCCATCTGATGGAGAAATAAATTCTGGCGGGAGACAACAAAAGATGAAACATATCTCTACTCTGCTGATCCAGCTGTGGAAAAAGCAGACTGTCCTGTGCATCGCGGGACTGGCGGCGCTGCTGTCTGCCTTCCCTGTTTCCTTTTCCCCTGCCGCTTTTGCTTCGGTAGATTTTCGGGTGCTGGGACTGCTGTTCTGTTTGATGTCGGTAGTTGCCGGGCTGCGGACCGCGGGCGTTTTTGAGTTTCTTTGCCGGGCGCTGGCGCAAAAAACCGCCACCAGCCGGGCGCTGGCACTGACACTGGTGCTGCTCTGCTTTTTCAGCTCCATGCTGGTAACCAACGACGTTTCCCTGCTCACCTTTGTTCCCTTTGCCATTTTGACGATGGAGCTTTCAGGACAGCAGAAGCATTTGCCCCTGGTCATCACCATGCAGACCATTGCCGCTAATCTGGGCAGTATGCTCACGCCGGTGGGAAATCCTCAAAACCTGTACCTGTATTCCAATTACGCAATGACGCCGGGTGAATTTTTCCCCGTGACGGTGCCCCTTACGTTGGCGGGACTGGTACTGGTCTGCGTGGGCTGTCTTGCCGTCCCCCAGCATCCCATTTCCTTCTCACTTCCCCAGCAGAAGGCGCCCGACCGTATCAAGCTGATTCGATACGGTCTGCTGTTCCTCCTTTGCCTTGGAACAGTGTTCCATTTGATTCCCTGGCAGGCGGTGGTGGCCGTAGTGATTGTGGTGATGCTTATCTGTGACCGCTCTCTCTTTTTGCGGGTAGACTATGGACTGCTGGTAACCTTTGTTTTCTTTTTCCTCTTTGTAGGAAATCTGGGACAGATGGAAACGGTGCGCAGCCTTCTTTCCAACCTGCTGACAGGACGGGAGTTGTGGGGAGGCATCCTCCTCAGCCAGGTCATCAGCAATGTTCCTGCCGCGGTGCTTCTTTCCGGCTTTACCGATTACGGCGCCGCTCTGTTGGCCGGAACCAATATCGGCGGCCTGGGGACACTGGTGGCTTCTCTGGCCAGCCTGATTTCCTATCGTCTGTACTGTGGTATCGAGGGCGCAAAGCCAGGACAATATCTTGGGATTTTTACAGCGGCCAATCTTCTCTGCCTGATCCCGATGACGCTGTCGGGGTGTTTGATCGTTTGAAATCCTGTCTGAAAGGAGCAGAATGATTGTGGAAGAAATCGAAAAGCTACAGCAAATGATTGATCAAAGCCGCCGCATCGTATTTTTCGGCGGTGCGGGGGTATCCACCGAAAGTGGCATTCCCGATTTCCGCAGTGAGGACGGACTGTATCATCAGCAGTATGACTGGCCCCCGGAAACCATCATCAGCCACAGCTTTTTTATGGCCCATCCAGAAGAGTTTTTCCGTTTTTACCGGGATAAAATGCTCTGGCCCCAGGCCAAACCCAATGCCGCTCACCTGTTCCTGGCACAGCTGGAGCAGTGCGGACGTCTTTGCGCTGTCATCACCCAAAACATTGACGGCCTGCATCAAATGGTCGGAAGCCGTCGTGTATTGGAGCTTCATGGTTCAGTCCATCGCAACTACTGCATGAACTGCCGTCGCTCCTATCCGCTGTCTGCCATCACAGACAGTGAATCCACCATTCCCCGGTGCAGCTGCGGCGGCATCATCAAACCGGATGTGGTGCTGTATGAGGAAAGCCTGGATGAGGATGTCCTGACCCAGTCCATCAACGCCCTGGAACAGGCAGATCTGGTGCTGGTTGGCGGCACTTCCCTGAATGTTTACCCTGCGGCCGGTCTGCTCCGGGTTTGCCGAGGAACATCTATCGTGCTGATCAACCGCTCCCCCACTCCTATGGATCAGAGAGCTTCTTTACTCATTTCCCAGCCCATCGGACAAGTATTCAGTCAGCTGCGGGCCACTTCTTTTTAATATACGGCAGTTTCCTCCAGCCAGGAATGGTCTGGTTTTCCTGCAGGCCGAGGAAAAAACTAAAAATTACATGATATTATATCGTCTTTGACGCTGACACACAGCAAAAAGAGCGGAGGCCGGAAAAACCGGTCTCCGCTCCTTCTATTGGAGGGAAAGTACAGGCACACCAAAGGATGCCAACTGTTCTTACTGGAGCAGCTGGAGCACGCCCTGAGGAACCTGGTTGGCCTGAGCCAGCATCGCCTGAGCGGACTGGATGAGGATGTTGTTCTTGGTGTAGGACATCATTTCCTCGGCCACGTCGGTGTCGCGGATGGTGGACTCAGCATCCTGGATGTTCTCCTGCATTACAGCCAGGTTGTTGATGGTGTGGTCCAGACGGTTCTGGGTAGCGCCCAGAGTACCACGGACATCGGAAACGTAGTTGATGGCTTCCTTGATCACTTCAACAGCAGCCTTAGCGCCAGCCTGGGTGGAGATGTCGATACCGCTGAGGCCCATGGAAGCAACGTGCATGTCCTTCACGCTAACCTCCAGCTGGTTGTAGCTGTCAGCAGTGTCGCCGATCTGGAGGGTCAGACCGCCGCCGGACGCCAGACCAGCGCCAGCAGTGCCGTCGTTACCCAGCTGATAGGTTGCGTCGTTGCCAGAGCCACCAGTCAGGAAAGCAGAACCCTTGATGGCACCATCAAAGGAGACAGTGACGCCGGCATTGCCCTCGCGGAGCAGAGCGTTGATCTCGGCAGCAGTGTACTCCTTGTCGGCATCCAGGTTCAGCGCCACATCGCCGTTGGTACCGGTAACAGCGCCCTCAGCAGTAGTATCAGTGTTGCTGATGGTGATGGTGCTGGTATTGACACCAGCCTTGTCAGCGGTGAAGACCAGATTGGCTTTGCCGCCGTCAACATTTGTCAGTTTGCCATTGTCTTTTGCGGTAGCATTGGTGGCGTCCTTAACCTCGGCAGCATTGACCTGGACAACATCGCCAGTACCTTTCGTCTCAATCTCGATATTCTTATCAATCTTGATGCTGAGGCCCTTGGCAGATTCGGGCAGGGTAGCATTCTTGATGATGTCATCGATATCAGCCTGAGTGATGGTACGGCCAGCCTCAGCTTTCAGAGACAGGGTAACATTGCCATTGGAATCCACACTGATTCCATCAGCGCCTGAATCGCCATTAACGGTCTTGATCGTTACGGTCTTGCCAGCCTCCAGGCCGGAGATCTCAAAATTCACCGCCGCCTTAAAGTTACCAGCGGTACCGCCAGTGTTGGCGGTAGAAGCTGCCTTCACACCAGTGGTGCCGCTGCCCAGAGAGCCGTCCAGCAGGTTGATGCCGTTGAAGTTGGTGGAATCGGCGATACGGTCGATTTCATCCTTCAGCTCAGAAACTTCCTTCTGCAGCTGCTCACGGTCTTTAGCATCATAGGTGCCGTTGGCGGACTGGTCAGCCAGCTCCACCATACGGTTGAGCATGTCATGAACCTCGGTCAGAGCACCTTCAGCGGTCTGCACCAGGGAGATACCGTCCTTGGCGTTCTTCTGAGCAACGTCCAGACCGGTGATCTGAGCGCGCATCTTCTCGCTGATGGCCAGACCGGCAGCGTCATCACCGGCACGGTTGATCTTGTAGCCGGAAGACAGCTTCTCCAGGTTCTTGGACAGAGCGCTGGTGTTGCTGGTGTAGTTGCGGTAGGCGTTCATCGCCATGATGTTGTTCTGAATACGCATGATTTTTTCCTCCTTGAAATATTTAGGATAAGTTCCATCTCATCCCTGCAGGCTTCGCCGCTTCCGCAGGCCTTCACGCAAGCTGTTCTGAAGCCTTACATTTCTTTTATCGTCCGTTTATCTGTAAAGATAAGGGGGAAAGAAAATATTTTTTTCTTTGGGGCATCAATTTTTTCTTTTGTCCTCAATCCATTCTTCTGTTTGTCTGAACCTGTAAAATTTTCTCACTTATTCTATACTATTCTGGCCACAAATCAGAATAGCAAAAGGGGATCGGATGGAATAATCCCCGATCCCCTTGCAGGCAGTCGCTTATTTCTGAACCGCCTGAAATTAATACTTGTCGCCGGAACGTATCATTTGCAGTTCTTTTTCATCAGAAGCAACTGCCACAGGAGTATAATCCGCACATGCAGAGCTGCTGATATTGAACTGGGCCAGCAGATTCTTCATTACGCCAGCCTGTCCGCTCAGCTCCTCGCTGGCTGCAGCGCTTTCCTCAGAAGTAGCAGAGTTGGTTTGAACCACGGAAGAAATCTGATCGATACCCACAGAAATCTGAGAGATAGAAGAAGCCTGCTCTTCAGAAGCATGGGCGATCTTCTCGATCATGTCCAGCATATCCTGCGCGGCGTTGGCCACTTCATTGAAGGCAGCATCGGTACGCTCCGCGATTTCCTCACCCTGAGAAACGTGCTGGAGGGAGTTTTTGATCAAATCAGTGGTTTCCTGGGCAGCGTTGGCAGATTTCTGGGCCAGGCTGCGCACTTCATCGGCTACCACGGCAAAGCCTTTACCAGCGTTACCGGCACGGGCAGCCTCCACCGCGGCGTTAAGGGCCAGAATATTGGTCTGGAAGGCAATGTCATCAATGACCTTGATAATGCTTTGAATGTTGTTGGAAGCGGTAGCAATATCCTGGATGGAGACCAGCAGCTGGCCCATCTCATTCTTACCCTTATTGACAATCTCCCGGGCGTTCTGACCCAGCTGGTCCGCCTTTCTGGAGAACTCCGCGGTGTCGGAAATGCGGCTGGAAATATCAGAAATGGAAGCAGACAGCTCCTCAATGCTGCTGGCCTGTTCTGTAGCGCCCTGGGCCAGTGCCTGAGCACCGTCAGCAACCTGGTCTGCACCGGCACTTACCTGAGAGGAAGCAGTTTCCAGCTCGGAGAGGATATCTCTCATCCTATCCTGGAAGTTTTCAATGGACTTCTGAATGCTGGCGAAATCACCAATAAACTGAACGGGGCAATGGCAGCCGAAGTTGCCCTTGGAAAACTCAGACATACCATAGTCAATGGCATCCACATACTTGGACAGTTCCTGGAAGGAAAAATTCAGCCGGTCGGCCAGCTCGCCAAACTCGTTGGCTCCTTCATAATCCACTGTAGTCTTCAGATCACCCTGAGACAGCTCGGAAGCAGCCTTCTGGATCTTGCTCACAGCCCCTGTGATCATCCGGGTGGTCTTGAACGCTACCAGCAGGCCGAAAATCAGCGCCACTACAAACACAACACCCAGTACCGCCATGAAGATCCGGAGCATGGCCATGGTGTGGTTCTCCTGGTTTACCCGCTCCTGCTCGGTAACAGCGTTAATCTCGTTGGCGATGCTGGCAAGCTGGCTCATTGCGGGGGAACACTGAGTCAAAATGGTCTGTGTAGCCAGCTCACGGTTTCCGCTGTCCAGCTGATCCATCACCTGAGTTGCAATGGAAAACCAGTTGTTGAAAGCAGTCTCATATTTTTGTGCCAAGCCATCCTCGGTGCCATGGGCCTTCTTAAAAACCTCAATCTGCGCCTGGATCTCTTCCATGCTTTCATTGATGTTGGCTTTCAGCTTGGCAGCATCATCAGCGTTTTCCGTAAGAGCCATTTCCCGCAGATCACGGGCAGCTATATTGGCCTCAATACGGCAGGTCTTTACAGCGCTGTCTGCAGCCAGAGTCTTGTTAACCAGCTCATCTGTATTGTTGCTGGTGTTCACCAGACCAAAGCAGCCCACAGCGGTAATGATTCCCGCCAGAACGATCAGCACAGAGAAAACCGTTAAAAGATATGGTTTTAATTTCATCTTATGAAACATGATGATTCTCCTTTTCTCTAAGATTATGAATTGAAAACAACATCAGCACAGCTTGTGATGAAACCCCGCAAACTTCAACCGTCAAAGTGTAAACCTCAGAAATTGGTATCCATCTCCGCTTCTCCGGCATCAATACATCATGAAAAGCTCACACAGATCCTTTCACAGAAAGACCACGAACTTCTGTTGTAATGAAGAGGAAAAAACATTTGTTATATACATAACACCAATGGTTCCCCATTTGCTGTATGATGATTTGCATTCCATTTCATTGTGTATCCGCTTCCCCTTCCGAACCGGAGGTTTTGGTCAGCCTTTTTCCTGAAGATATTTTGCCAGTTTGCGATCTTCAATTTTAATATGAGAAACAAGGATTCCCACCACTTGATTCAAAGACGCCAGCATTTTTACGCTTGGGCCTGTGGCCAGCAGCTCCCGGGTTGTCTCCTGGAGCTTTTTCTTATAGTTTTCATGAAAGTTTTTATGAGTTTCATAAAAAGGATAAGCAGCGCTTACCTGCAGCTTTTCCTCATCGCCGAAATGCCGGTTGACATACCGATTAAGAAAATCCGCTGTCTCTACCAGCTGATCACGTCCCTTGCCCTGGGCACAGGCATCAAAGAGCACATTGATGGCATCAAAAAGCTGCTGGTGCTCCTGGTCAATCAGTTTGTTTCCAGTGAGAAGGTCTTGAGTCAATTCATATTTCATTTTTTCTACTCCTCGTCTTTCCGTAAGTATAAAATAAAATCGCGCAGAGTATTTGATTAAATATTCCACGCTTATCTGTATCGGCCAGTTTGGAAGAAAAATAAGGGCTGAGAAAAAACTTCTCTCTCCCCTCATAAAGTCCCAACCCTTCAGCCCGCCTTCTTCCAAGAAGAAAAGGCAAATTTTTTCCAATATTCCCAGTTCAATTTCGTTTTCAGTGCAGGGGCTTGTCCTTACAATTTTGATGGAGCTCCTTTTTTGTTCTGCTTCTGCTCCGCTGCGCCCTAAAAAATTCATCTTTTGTTTTGTCCTGTGAAAATAGTTTTGAAAGCGAAAGGAAAATGGATGATGTTGTTTCGCTGAAGAAGGATTGGTAATGATAAATTACCGGTTTCAAGCGCTTATTTTTTCTGTAAACGTGACGATATGATAAGTGTTCGCTCATAAGTTTCGTTCCCAAGCGGATGGCAAGTATGTGCTTGAGCCGGGGATTGCTGCAATCGGGCATTTGATTTTATTTGAAATAAATCCAGTATGTTACCCTATCTCTTCAGCGCGTCAAAGGAGGATGCAGAATGTTTTCAGGGATTAAACCCATAGGAGTTGCCCCGCCTTCCGGGATCTCCTCCTACAATAGTTCCGTCTCTGCTGCGGAGCACACTAAAATCAGTCAGCAAAATTATGATCAGTTCCTCTGCGGCGCCCAGCCTGGCGGAGAAGAAGGGCGTATCAGAGAGACTGTTAACCAAATCTCCCAGAAAGCCCGTATTCGTCCTACCAATCATGAGCTTGCTCATTTGCAGCAACAGATCAAAAACGGCACCTACCAGCCCAACGCCCGTGAGATCGCGGCGAGGATGCTGATGAGCAATGTGCAGGAGGACTAAAAGATGATGGATGTTTCAGCACTTATCGAATTTCTGGAATCCCTGGATCGGGAAATCCATCTTCTTACCGAGCTGCAGTCTCAAAAGCTGGAAGCGGTGCACGCCCATGATCTGGAGCGGCTCAATGACTGCATCAAACAGGAACAGGCCATCTCCCTTTCCCTGCGGGGCATGGAGCAAAAACGCAGCAAGCTTCTGGCAGGGCTTGGATTATCCGGGGTGCCGCTGCGGGAGCTGTCCCAGAATTGTCCCCCGGAGCAGCGCGCCGCTGTTTCCACAGCGGTGGAAAGGCTGCTGCGGGACCGTCAGCTCCTTTCCAGCGCACAGGCAGCAGCCCGTACCGCCATGGAAAGAGACCTGCACATGATCAGCCGGGAACTGGAGCATCGGGGAATCCTTCCCGAAGCAGACCATCCTCTGGAACAAACGCCAGATGCTTTTTCCGGTATGGGACATACGAATCTTAGGGCTTAAGGAGGCTAATTCCGTTTATGAGTACATTCGGCACTTTCAATACAGCCCGTTTGGGTATTTACGCCGCCCAAAAGGGCCTGGATGTAACTGGCAACAACATCACCAACATCAACACCGTCGGTTACACCCGTCAGCGGCTGGATCAGGTGAGCCTGGTCACTACCGCCTCGGACAAATATTTTTCTCAGTATAAAACCCGTGTGGGACAGGGCGTCCTTACTACCGGTGTTTCTCAAATCCGGGATCCTGGTATGGATCTGCTGTACCGCAATTCCCAGGCAAATGTGGGAGCGGCGGATCAGAAGCTGGCAGGTCTGGAGGATCTGGCCTCCATTCTGGATGAGGTTGGAAAAGGTGACGGTGAACAGGATGACGGTGTGATCCTCAGCCGTCTCAATGATCTGCGGGATCTCATCAGTCAGGCTGTGACCAATGGTATTGATGGCTACAACAGTGAGATCCGCACTTCTGCCAGCTCCCTGTGCACACTTTTGAACAAATACGCAAACGATCTCTCCGAATTGAAAGAGACTTATGAAACCACCCTTGAGCAGGATGTTTCCAAAATCAATACCATTCTGGAACAAATCCAGGATCTGAATACTTCCATTCGGGACGCCGACATCCGGGGAGACGACGCGTTGGAGCTGCGTGACCAGAGAAACCTTTTGCTGGACCAGTTGAGCGGCTTTATGAAGATCGATGTCAAATACACCACGGAGGACGTTGGCGCCGGGCTGATGGTGGAAAAGCTGACGGTGTCTCTGGCCACAGGCAATCACAACACCCTGATTGATGGTGAGTATGGTACCCAACTGACGCTTCAGCCGGATGATCCAAACTATTCCATCAGTCTGGACGCGCTGCGGGATGAGGATGGAGAAAAGAAAAACCCCGGCGATCCTGACAGTGTCACTTTGGGCGATACCGATTTGTACGGATCTCTCCAGTCTTTGCGGGAGCTGCTTACCGAGCGGGGTGAATACGCCACCGATGCTGATGTGGCCATTGATCCCGATGCAGCCATTAAAAGAGGAATTCCCTACTATCAAAACGCCCTGGACAGCCTGGCACGGGAGTTTGCCAAGCAGATGAACGCACTGAACAATGTGGATGGCGCCGACATTCCCGGCGAGGGAAATCTGTTCAGTGTCAGCAGCAATTCCAATGATGTGGTTGACGCCAATGGCAATGGCATCACCGCCGCTAATATTGCCGTTTCCAAGGGCTGGTCAGATGGTTCCATCTCCATGATCGCCTCCAAGGATCCTTCCGCTTCTAGCGGTGATACCTCCAATCTGGCGGCCTTCCTGGATGTTTTCAATAAAACTCATTCTTTCAATCCCGATGATATCGTGGCCGGCGCTG
Organism: Angelakisella massiliensis; assembly: GCF_900104675.1. Lineage (GTDB taxonomy): Bacteria > Bacillota > Clostridia > Oscillospirales > Ruminococcaceae > Angelakisella > Angelakisella massiliensis. Next base: position 2,416,391 of record NZ_LT629945.1, read on the forward strand.
TAGGCGGCACCTCCCCTTTCCGCGGATCTTTTGAGGATATGCTGCTGCGTATTGAATCCACATTGGCTGAGGACCAATCTTCCACTTCCGCTGTGTTGACCAACTATTCTGTTACAGCCAATGAAATCTATACTGCCCGGGACGGCGTCTCGGGAGTGGATCTCAATGACGAAGCTACTAACCTGATGGTTTACCAGAAGGCTTATACCGCTGCCTGCCGCTTGATGACGGTGCTGGATGAAGCGCTGAACACCCTGCTGGCTATATAACATTTTATCCTCAGTAATCAAAAGGCCTGAAGCTTTCCGGAGACGGAACCATTTCCTGACAAGCGCAGCAAAACCTTCCTGCACAGGAAATAATCTGGGAAAGCGGCAGGAAGACTTCCGGTTTTGGGAACACGTTTTGTTCCTTATCTACCGAGGATATACTTCATTTTTTGAAAGGTGAACCAGTATGATACGCGTTACAACAAACAGTTCTCTTTTTAATTATCGTTCCAATCTGATGCAGGTTACAAACAACCTCAATAACGCTATGACCACCGTTATGACCCGGCGGAATTTCGATACCTATGCGTCCGACCCTGCGGCTGCCACCCGTGCTTTTAAAATCCACAGCTCTCTGAATGCCACTCAGGCCCAGTACAACAATAACAAGACGGTTACCAGCAAATTTGAGACTGCCTGGAGCACAATAGAAGGCATCCTGGATGATCTGACCAACAAGTTGGGCAGTGTTCCTGCTCTGGAGGGCCTTAACGGCACCAATCTGGACGATCTGGACACACAGGCTCAGGTGCTGCGTGCAGGCGCGGAAGCCATTGTCCAGAGCATGAACGGCAAATATGGTCAAGATTACATTTTTGCCGGTTCTGATAATCAAAACGCGCCCTTCGCCATTAAGGATGGACATGTAACCTATCGCGGCATTGCAGTGGATGACGCCACCTCCCTCAATGAAATCTACCACGACCCCAAAACCGGAGAACCCATGCTGGACAGCGATGGAAAGGAAATGACCAACGCCCAGGTGCTGGATGTTTGGGCCAAGGATGATCCCCTGTACGCGGATATCGGTTTGGGCTTTGAACTGGACAGCAACGGCAAAGTGATCGATTCAACCGCTTTCGATTCCTCCATTCCCGGAATTTCTATTCTTGGATACGGAGTTGACGAGGATGGAGACCCCAAAAATCTGGCGTCCATCATGCTCCATCTGGCTGATACCTTTGAAAATTATCAGCCTGGCGCTTCTGATCCCTGGGGCGGCAGTTCTGAACTTGCCAACCGTCTGGTAAAGAAGTTTGCTGATTCCAGAGAAAATATGATCAACGCCCACTCCGACCTGGACGCGAGAGTTACCTTTTTGAACAACAATGAATCTCAGCTGGAATCCACATTTGACGCTTTGAACACCGAACGCAGCAGCATTGAAGATGTGGACGCTGTAGAAGCAATCGAAGCGCTGGTATGGGCTCAAACCTGCTATAACGCTGCCCTGCAGGTTGGCTCCAACGTCATTCCCCAATCACTGATGGATTATTTGAAATAAATTTTGCAATCATTTATAATTAAGTTGGCTAAAAGGAGTATCCTGAGATGTATCCGCTGATAGAAATCCAAACTGTTCCCATTGAAATCCGCATGAAGGTGACCGACGCAAAGTTGGAATATGCCAGAGGCAGTGCACAAATGGAGATTTCCCGGGATAAAGGAGGACTTCATATCCGCAGTCAACCCATCCGGGTCAATATTGATACTTTTGAGGCTCGCAGCTCTGTGGTCCCCACCACTGCGCAGCTGATCCGCAAAAATGCCCAAGCCGGTACCCAGGCCTCCTATCAGGCCACCGCTGTACTGTCCCGGGAGGGCCGGATGATGATGGAAGCCAAAATCGGCGAAAATGTGATTGCTCAATTGGCCAGGGAAACTACCCTTCCCGATCCCGCGCAGCTGAACATTCAGTTTCTTCCCAATGCTCCGGCTGACATCTCCTGGACCGGCGGGGAACTGGATATCCAGTATGAAATGGATAAGCTGAACTTTGACTGGCGTATGGAACAGATGGAGTTTACCTTTGTTCCGGGAGACATTGAATTTACTGTAACTCAACGTCCGGATGTGATTGTGAAATATGTGGGCGGCCCCCTGTATGTTCCGCCGTCCTCAGATCCCGACTACGAACCCATTGATGTAAAAGCCTGAGAGGAGGAATCTCTTTGGAGCTGAAAACCAAATATTTTGGTCCCATCGAATACACACCGCAGGATATTCTCTCCTTTCCCAACGGGTTATTTGGATTTGAAACAGAAAATGAGTTTCTGCCTCTGCCCTTCGATGGAAGCGGCGGTGATCTTATCTGCTTCCAAAGTGTACGCACACCGGAGCTTTCCTTTGTTGCCATGAATCCTTTCTCCCTGGACCCTTCCTATACTCCTGTGCTCTCCCCTGAGGAGCTGAAATTTATGGGAGTGGAAAAAAGCGAAGAGCTTTGTTATTATGTTCTTTGCGCAGTCCGTGAACCAGTGAGTGAAAGCACCCTGAATCTGCGGTGCCCTGTGGTGGTTCATCCCCAGCGAAAAATCGCGGTGCAGGTGATTTTGGAGGATACTCCTTACCATATGCGTCACCGTCTGGGAGATTTTTCGGCGGGAGGTGACGCTCAGTCATGCTGATCCTTCGCCGAAAAGTAGGAGAAGCTTTTCTGATTGGAGATCAAATCAGTATCACCATTTTAGACGCTGATGCCGGAGGTACTGTGAGCATCGGTATCGACGCTCCCAAAAACCTGCTGATTCTCCGCAGTGAATTACAGCAGGCTGTGTCTGCCAACCAGGATTCTGCTCTCTCCCCCGCTTCCCTCCAGGAGATGGAGAGCTTGGAAAATGCTTTGCTCAAAAGTCTGGCTCAAGCAAAGCAGCCCCCCAAAGAACCATAACCAAAACGTCTTTCCCCTACTATATGACTATTTAAAAACGCGGAACCTGTTTTTCCTGACAGGCTGCCGCGTTTTTGTTTTTAGAATATAATTTCGGACACTAAAGCAATCTGAAAATCCATCCGACTGAAAAACACTGACTTTTGTTTCACTTGCTTTTTTCATCATAAGAGCCAAAGAATAAAAAAATGCTGTCGTTCTTATCCCTTGTAACTCCATAACCCTCTTCCCTTCCAATCAGAATCCGGCAAAGCTGGCAGCTTAGCTTGAGGAACCCTCAGCAAAATGTGACTTTGATAAAACTTGCAAGAAAATTTCTGCTCTCGCATTCTCGTTCTCCAGCCATAAAGGAACAAACATTGTTTTGAGGAACTTTTTTCCTCCCCAATCACTTGCCTGTTGGCAAATCATTTCTCCCAAAGCTTGAAGCTGAAGCTTTTGACAGGAGGCTTCCTCCAGAGCAGCAGGTGGTTTCTATTTATAAAAAACGGGAAAGCAGCTGTGTGATGCTTTCCCGTTTTCCATATTCATAATGAAGCTTTTCTTACCGTTCCTCGCGGAAATAATTCAGTCCCAAAGCTGCCGGCAATCCGCTTCCCTCCCGTTTGCGGATGGAAGTAGCAACCAGCACAATGGCTGTGATGATAAAGGGAAGCGCCTGGTACAGCTGAGAAGGCACCGCTGCCAGCCAGCCCAGTGAATCCGGAAAGGCCGCTGCCAAACTGCTGCCGGAAACCCGCAGGGTATTGAAAAAGCCAAATACAAAGGTTCCCAAAATCGCCATAACAGGATTCCAGTTGGCAAAAATGACCAGCGCCACAGCAATCCAGCCGTAACCGCTGATCCAGCAGCTGCTGGAAAAGGAACCGCTCATATTCAGACCCATGTAATAACCGCCGATTCCCATAATGCCACAGCCCAGGCAGATGTGAATATACTTGTACCGTTTGATGTTGATACCAACCGAATCAGCCGCGCCGGGATTCTCTCCCACTGCCCGCAGCCGCAGACCGGTGCGGGTTCCCCGCAGGTACCACCACATCACAATGGCGATCACAACCGCCAGGTAAACCAGCAGATTATGGGTAAACAATCCTTTGCCCACCAACGGCAGCTGAGAAAGAAATGGAATCGGGATATCAGCAAAGCCGTTCTTGATGTTGGCATAATCGTTCATGGCAGGCCAGCTGATGGCCTTCACGCCATTGCCCACAAAGAAATAAACGCCCAAGCCGAAGGTGGTCAGGGTCAGACCGGTGATATTCTGATTTGCCTGGAGAGACACTGTCAGCGCGGCAAACAACAGACCGCACAGCGCACCTGCCAGAAAAGCCACCAGAATTCCCACAGCCAGACTGTTGGCATAGCAGCCGACGATATACCCGAAAATAGCGCCCACTGCCATAATACCTTCCACGCCCAGATTGAGGCTGCCGGATTTTTCTACCAAAATCTCTCCCACGGTGCCGTACAGCAGAGGGATATTGTAAACAACGATATTGTGAACAAAGGTGGTTACAACGCCCAATTTATCCATTTCCATTGTTCTTTCCCTCCTTTTTTACAGGCAGTACCTGGAACCGGGTGCAGAAATCCGCCGCCAGCACCAAAAACAGGATCGCACCCTGAAGCATATTGGCAAAGCTGGAATCTACCTGGGAGAAGGTAGCTGCCGCCACGTCAGAACCGTAATGAAGCATACTGATGAGTGCGGAAACGATGAAGATGGCCAAAGTATTCAGCTGGGAAAGCCAGGCGACGATGATACCGGTCCAGCCCACATCATCGGTGATATTGGTGGAAAGGATACCGGCAGTTCCCACCTTGAAGGCTGCCGCCAGACCGATGAGACAAGCGGAAAGAAATACGGTGCGCAGAACGATCTTTCCTACCTTCATACCAGCATAATGGGCTGTTCCGGTACTGTCTCCCACTACAGCGATCTCATAGCCCTGTTTGGTATATTTAAGATAAATGAATACCAGCACACCCACCACAAGGGTAAGGATCACACAGATATTCAGGCCAAATTTTCCAATGGGGATTTTGGGGAAGGAAGCCAGGTTGGCAAAACGGCCGAAAATAGGCCGTACCGAGGTGGGGTCCAGATAAAAGTTCCAGTCCGCTTTGGTATCCTCCAGGAACGTAATGAAGTACAGCGCAATGTAGTTGAGCATCAGGGTCATCAGCGTTTCATTGGTACCGAACTTCACCTTGAGGGCGGCGGCGATCAGTCCGTAAAGTCCAGCCGCCAGCATTCCTGCCAGACACATCAGCACCAGCGTCAGGCCCTCTCCCACAACGGGTCCCAGTTTGAAGGCCACTGTTGCCGCGGCCACCGCTCCCAGAATAAACTGACCTTCGCCGCCGATGTTCCAGAAGCGCATCCGGAAAGCCAGGGACAGCGCCACCGAGGTCAGCGCCAGAGGAGCGAACACTTTGAGATAGTTTTCAAAAGCCTTGTAAGCGATCTTGTTGCCCACCATACCCATGGTGAACATCCGGCCGTAATAAGCCAGAGGATTGACGCCCATAGCCAGCAGCAGACATCCGCCCAACACCAGGGCCGCCGCCACCGCCAGAGCATACATCCCCAACTTTTTCCACAGGGGACAGTTCTCCCGCTTGACCACATGAAAGCGCATGGTCACTCCTCCTTTCCAGCGGCGGTATCCGGGGCGAAATTGGTATCCCGGGCAATACCCGCCGGCTTGTCCTCGTACTTATTGGTCAGGTCCAGAGCGCCGGTCATCATCATGCCCAGCTCCTCCTTGGTGGTCTTGTGGGCATGGACCACACCCATCACCCGGCCATAGCACAGCACCAGGATCTTGTCGCAGAGGGCCATCATGACATCCAGATCCTCACCCACAAACAGGATGCCCACCCCATCCTTCTTCTGCTGGTTGAGGATATTGTAAATGGCATAGGAAGAATTGATGTCCAGACCCCGCACCGGATAGGCAGTCACAATCACATTGGGCCCTGCCTTGATCTCCCGGCCCAACAGCACCTTCTGGACGTTACCGCCGGAAAGGCGGCGCACCGGCGTTTCCGCCGAAGGGGTGACGATCCCCAGCTCCTTGATGACATGGTCCGCGTCGGCTCGTCCCGCCTTCCGGTCCACAAAGGGACCTTTGCTGTCCCGGTAGTTTTTCAGGATCATGTTATCAACAATGGACAGAGAAGGAGCCAGTCCCATTCCCAAACGATCCTCCGGAATAAATGACATGGCAATGCCCTTTTCAATAATGGCTTTGGGGCTCAGGCCCACAATATTATCGCCCTTGTGGATCATCTGTCCGCTCTCAATGGGCCGCAAACCGGCAATCGCCTCGCACAGCTCCTTTTGTCCGCAGCCGGCGATGCCTGCCACACCCAGGATTTCTCCGCCCCGGATGTAAAAATTCACATGGTCGATGGCCACCGCGCCTTCATCATTGCGGATGGTCAGATCCCGGATCTCCAGCAATGGCCGTGTCTTTTCCACCATCGGCCGCTCAATATTCAGGTCTACCTTATGGCCCACCATATATTCTGTCAGCTGCTGCTCGTTGGTTCCGGCAGTATCCACCGTGCCAATATACTCCCCTTTGCGGAGGATGGCCACCCGGTCGGAGATCTCCAGCACCTCATTGAGCTTATGGGTGATGATGATAATGGAATGTCCCTCCGCCTTCATCCGGCGCAGCACCTCAAAAAGCTTGGCGATTTCCTGCACCGTCAGAACCGCGGTGGGCTCGTCCAGAATGATCACCTTGGCTCCATAATACAGCACCTTGATGATCTCCAGGGTCTGCTTCTCCGAAACCGCCATATTGCGGACCTTTTTCCGGGGATCAATGTCAAAACCGAACTTTTTGGCTACCTCCCCGATTTGGTTGTACCGGTCCTTCTTCAGCAGAAAGCCTGCCTTTTCCTGTCCCATCCAGATGTTGTCCGCTGCGGAAAAGACATCCACCAGTTTGAAATGCTGATGAACCATACCGATGCCCAAACGCTTGGCATCCTCAGGGGAATCAATGGAAACCGCTTTCCCCTCCACCAGAATCTCACCCCGGTCCGGCTTATAGATTCCTGAAAGCATATTCATCAGGGTGGTCTTACCAGAACCATTCTCTCCCAGCAGCGCCAAAATCTCTCCCTGACGCACGCCGAGATTTACATCCTTATTGGCCACCACGCTGCCGAAGGTCTTGGTAATCCCCCTCATTTCGACGGCATACTGTTCCGCCATGAAATCCCCTCCTCCTGCTTGAGATATGGATACACGAGATAGACGGCAGAGCGGCATTGTGCCCCCTGTCCCTTATCTCCTGTCTCCAGTCCCGAAAGTCCACGGCGGACCGGCCGGTTGATGTTCCGGCCGGTCCAGCCGCACTGGAAACGGACAAGCCTACTCCCCTTTATCGGCGGAGAAAACCTTCCATTTTTTGCTTCTTGTTTCAGGTAAGGCAGCTTAAGCAGCCTTGACGCCCTCTACAAAGTAGTTCATGGTACCGGTGATGACGCCATCCTCAACGGAAGGACCATCGGCAGGTACGATCTCGGTGCCGTCATTGGTCACCAGGGCGCCGGCGGTCTTGTTGACGGTAACAGTGCCATCCTCATTCACGGTATAGGTGAGCTTGGTGCCGGAGAAAACATCCCACTCGCCGGAAGCGATCAGCGCCTTGACAGCGTCGATGATGGCCTGGGTGTTGGGATCGCAGTTCTCGGTCAGGGGGCTGACATCCACAAAGCCCTCGTTGAGGCCGCCGTAGTAAGCGGGGCCACCCATAGCGGTAACAAAGTTCTCAGCACCACCGCAGGTCATAGCAGCCTCAATGGCGGTACGATAATAAACATTCCAGTTCCAGATAGGAGCGGTCAGGTGAGCGGTGGGAGCGTCAGCGGTCATGTCGGAATTGTAGCCGCAGCCAAAGACACCGGCGTCAGCAGCAGCGATCTGAGGCTGAGCGGAATCGCAGTGCTGGGCGATCACGCAGCAGTTGTAGGTATCGATCAGCTCTTTGGCGAAAGCGGACTCATTGACCTCATCAGCCCAGTTGCCCAGCTCCTTGACATAGACAGTGGCATCGGGGTTGACGGACTGAACGCCCAGAGTGAAGCCGTTGATACCGGAGCAGGTCTCAGCATACTGGGTGCCGTAAGCGGAAACATAGCCGATGTTGTTGTTGCCCAGCTCCAGGCTCTTGAGACCGGCGGCGATACCAGCCAGATAACGGGCCTGATAGATACGGCCGAAATAGTTGTTGAAGTTGGTCTCGTTGCTCTTGTAGCCGGTGGCATGAGAGAAGATCACATCAGGATACTCCTCAGCTTTGTCTGCCATGGCGTCCATATAGCCGAAAGAAATACCGAAAATGATATTGCAGCCTTCGCTGACCAGAGTGTCCACAGCGGTGGAAACCTGATCATAGTCTTCCAGAACCTCGTCCTGGATCACCAGCTGAGTGTTCACATCCAGGCCCAGCTCTTCCATGGCCTTGGTGATGCCGTTATGATGGGCAAAGGTGTAGCCAGCGGTGTCGTTCTTGCTGTTGATGTAGATAGCGCCCACCTTGAAGTCACTTGCAGCGGTGCTTTCGCTCTCCGCAGCAGACTCCGCCTGGCTCTGGCTTTCCGCAGCCTGGCTCTCGCTCTCTGCGGGAGCTTCGCTGCCGCCGCAGGCCGCAAGGCTGAGGACCATGGACATCGCCAGGATCAGTGCAAAGATTTTCTTCATGTCTAAAAGTTCCTCCTTCGATTGGTTCCGTCTGAGTTTGGACGGTGTTGTTTATTAAAACCGGTCTTTGCCGGCTTTAATCCTTCAGGCACCAACAGTCAAAAAACTGCGCTATGACACGGGATCCGCCGGAATGCCTTCCGGCTTCAGATCACCCTCATACCGCAGTTAGATGCACCAATACAATTTTTCTCTTCGCTCCATAAAAACCGGACTTCCAGCATAACGCAGGATATGCCTTGGGATTAAAACCATGGCTGTGACTGTCCGGATGCAAATACGTCATGCTGTCTCACCCCTTTCCCACAAGCGGAGAGGCTTTACCTCAAAAACAACAGCGTGGCCCAAATCCATTGAGCCACGGCAGATTATCGTACACAGATATTTTACATAATAATTGTAGATTCTGCAATCCCTTTTAAGAAAAAAATCATTTTTCCCTTTCTTTCATTTTTTTGATCTATTTTACGCGGCTGCCGCACCATTGTCATTTTCAGAAATTTTTTGAGGGAATAACAGCCCCGGTAGGAAAGAAAAGTATCTGCCGAACATTTTCGTGATGATCCCTGTCAAAAGGGCGGCAATCAGCGTTCCTTCCCGAACCCCCTGCAGCTGTCCGAAAAACACAATGGAAAGCAGTCCCGCGCAGATGGTCATGGAGGCGTCAAAAATCACTTTCACCGTTCCAAATTCCTTTTTTGTCAGCGTCTGGCAAACCGCCCGGACAAAGGATTCACCTGGCAGCATCACCACATCCGCCAGCACCTCTATGTAAACCCCCAGGCCCAGGATAGCGCATCCTCCCAACAGAGAAAGCAGGCACATGGGATAGCTTTGGGGGTTGAGACCGCTCAAAAGTTCCATGGTCAAATCAATAAAAATGCCGAAAAGCACCGAAACCGGTATCTGAAGCAGATGCTCCAGAGGAAAACGCTTTCTCAGCAGCAGCAGCTGGAAGGCAATCAGCAGCAGGCTGAAAAAGATGGTAAATTCCCCTAATGTCATGGGCAGCTGCAGGCTGAGCACATAAGGGATAGAGGAAATGGGCGATGTTCCCAAATCAGCCTTGGTAATAAAGCTGACGCCAAAGGAACTGAGAAAGAGCCCTGCCCCAAAAATCAGATATCGTTTGAGTTTTTCCATCTTCAATCTTTCTTCCTTTCCACTTCTGTCAAATATGAAACAGCGCCGCTCACATTACGGCGCTGTTTTCCTCTTCCAATTCTCTCAGCCGCTTGTAAAGCCGCTCCAGCTGCTCCATAAACATCTCTTTTTCGGCGGGTTCCATCACTGAAAAAACTTCTTTTTCCAGCAGTTCAAAACGCTCCCACACCAATTGAGCTGTCTGACGGCCTTTGGGAGTAAGAAAAATGTAGAGAGAGCGGCGGTTTCCATGCAGCATTCTTCGCTCCACCAATCCCTGCTCCTCCATTTTGGTCAAAATAACGGTGCAGGTAGCCCCTTTGATATGACAGGCCCGGGCAACCTCCTTTTGCTCCGCCCCCTCATTCTCCCGAAGGAAATCCAGAATCTTGGGCTGCCCCGGCGTCAGACCTGTTTGACGCAATCCCTCAAAAAACAGCTGCCGCAGCAGCGCATGGCTGGCCATTGCCAGGTAGTGATAGCTGTGTTCCATCATATCGGGCACTCCATCAATTAGCTTTCTAATAATTAGCTTCCTAATTATATTATTCTCTTTTTCCACCGCTGTCAAGGGCCCCTCCGGTCTTTTCCAGCAAATCTGTCACCTGTTTATCACCGTGGCCCGAAACAGCAAAAACCCGGCGCATCCCAAAATGCACCGGGTCCAGACTGTCGAAGAACCTATTTCAAAGGATAAATAAAATTCAAAATCATAAAAATCAGGACATGTGCCTGATTTTTATACCTTGACCCGCGCCCACTGGGGCGCGAAACCGGGGGTATCGCCGCCGGTTTCATCAGAAACCAAGCGGCGTATCCAGGGGGACTGGGTCCCCCTGGAAGTGTGCCGAAACCCTTCGGCACACTCAGAGGGACATGTGCCTGATTTTTATACCACAACCCGCGCCCACTGGGGCGCGAAGCCGGGGGTATCGCCGCTGGTTTCGTCAGGAACCAAGCGGCGTATCCAGGGGGACTGGGTCCCCCTGGAAGTGTGCCGACACCTCTTCGGCACACTCAGAGGGACATGTGCCTGATTTTTATACCTTGACCCGCGCCCACCGGGGCGCGAAACCGGGGGTATCGCCGCTGGTTTCGTCAGGAACCAAGCGGCGTATCCAGGGGGACTGGGTCCCCCTGGAAGCGTATCAACAAGTTGTCCGTAAAGAAATATCCGCTGCCTAATCGCAGCCACACCCGACAATATACTGCCGGCTGTTCTGGCTCTTATTTTTCATCTTCCCAGCATTTACCAGACTTGCCGGCCTTATAATCCTCGTAGATAGAGGATGCTGCCCGCTGGCCTTCGGCAAGGACCCAGGATTCCTCTACCGGCAGCAATTTCTTGTTCTCCACCAGCATTTTTCCCGCCACCCAAACAGTATCCACATCATGACGGTTGGCGTTATACACGATAGTCGCCACCGGATCATCAAATACCGGCACCAGATTGGGACTGCGCAGATCCATCAGAACCACATCCGCCTGCTTGCCCACTTCCAGAGACCCGATTTGATCCCCCAACCCCAACGCCTGGGCAGGTACAAGCGTGGACAAACGCAGCGCCACATGGGCATCCGGCAGTTCATTGGGACATCCGGCCATCCGGGCAGCCATAATGGCGGTGCGCATATTGGTCCAGGGGTCCATGGTCACCCAGTCGGTACCGTAAGCCATCCGTACCTTGCTGGGATACAGCTGCGCAATGGGCGGAAACTTTCCCCGTTTGCCATACATCTCCGCGCAGTGGGCCACTGTGGCTCCTCCTTCTTCCAGCAAGCGGATATCCTCTGTCGTGGCGCAGGTGCAGTGGGCCGCGATCAGATTTTCTCCCATCAGACCGGTTTCCTTCAGATATTCCACCGGTGTCAGCCCATAGGTCTCCCGCAGGAAGTCCACCTCCTGATCCTTTTGCGCCACATGAATATGGAAGCCCACCTGATACTGATGACCCAGTTCAACAATCTTTTTCGCCAGCTCCACCGACACAGTATCGGTGGCATGGGGGCCAAAACGGCAGAAAATCCGTCCATCCCTGCCGTGATACTCCTCGATCAGGCGGCAGTTTTCCTCCACACGGGCAGCTCCCTCCTTGGGAATACGGGTATAGTCATTATATTGGATGGTTCCAAGATCAGTTTCGATGATCTTCTGTGCCAGAACGCCCCGCATCCCCAGCTCATCCACCGCCTGAGCGGTAGAACGCATAAAATGATAAATATCATTGATGCAGGTGACACCCGCTTTCAGGCACTCCACCGCACCCAACATGCTCAGGGCATAGGTGGTCTCCGGAGTCAGCAGACGCTCCATGGGAAGAGCCAGACCATAAAACGCCCCCACAGGGTCCTCTGTCATTCCCTTGAACAGAGAGCCGCAAACATGGGTGTGAACATCCACAATTCCCGGCAGCACTGCCATTCCGGCAGCGTTCACCGTCTTATCGGCAGTCACTTCCGCCGGTACCTCTCCCTGCCCCAACGCAGAGATCCGGTCATCCTCCAGCAGCAGCCATCCTTTGAGCCACACCTGATCCTGAGGGTCCTGAGTAATAATGATACCATCTTTTATCAGTGTTTTCACAGTATGCTCTCCTTTCTGTTCCACCGGGTAAAATAGATGCGTCCTTTTTGCTGAGCATCCTTTATCCTCCATTGTACTGTCGCCGTCAAAGGCTTGTCAATCCCTGTTTTCACCCTTGACAAGCCTTCTCCCAAATCGGATAATGAAAACAGATTTGCCAAACAGGAGGGATCTGAAATGAGACAGTGCATGGACGCGGAAAACCTGCATCGGCGGCTGAAAAAGATCATCGGCCAGGTACAGGCCATTGACCGGATGGTGGATGAGGATATTCCCTGTGAGGACGTCCTTTCCCAGATCAACGCCGCAAAGTCTGCTCTCCATCGGGTAGGACAGGTGGTGCTGGAGGGACACATCAAGCATTGTGTCCGGGACGGTATTGAGCATGGCGACGCGGAACAGACCATCGAAAATTTCACCAAAGCGGTGGAACGGTTCGCCAATATGACCTGATTTTTCCCTTCGGCTGCGTATGCCGAGGGGATTTTTTTATACTTCAGCGAGAATTGGTCTTGACTTTTTATACCCCTATGGGTATCATCAAGGTATACCCCCATGGGTATAAGAAGGAGGAAAGATCATGAAATCTCTGGAAGCTTTGTTGGAATGGGGCGGAATCAAACGGAAAATTGCTTGTCTGATTCTGTCCGGTATAGCGCTGCTGGCCAGTATGATCGGCCTGCCGGGATTACCTTTTGATCCGGCGTGGGCAGCAATTATTCTTTGCGGTATCCCCATTATCCTGGAAGCTGTCATCGGCCTGGTTACCGCATTTGACATCAAGGCCGATGTCCTGGTTTCCCTGGCTCTCATCGCTTCTGTGCTCATCGGCGAGGATTTTGCCGCGGGAGAAGTGGCTTTCATCATGCAGCTGGGAGCGCTGCTGGAGGATTTGACAGTAGCGAAAGCCCGGGCAGGCATCGAAAAGCTGGTGCGCCTGACTCCCCGCACCGCCAGACGGATCACCCCCGACGGAGAGGAAACTATCCCCGCACAACAGGTGCAGGTAGGCGATCTGCTTCGGGTCCTTCCCGGGGAAAGTATTCCGGTGGATGGTATGATCCTTTCGGGAAGCACTTCCATCGACCAGTCGGTAATGACAGGGGAATCCCTTCCAGTGGATAAAACGACGGGAGATACTGTTTCCAGCGGTACAATCAACCGGTTCGGCGCCTTCGAGATGAAAGCGCTGCGGGTTGGTGAGGACAGCGCCATCCAGCGGATGATCCGGCTGGTTCAGTCCGCCGACGCCGGCAAAGCGAAGATCGTGGGGATGGCGGACCGGTGGGCCACCTGGATCGTGATTACCGCCCTCACTGCCGCAGCCCTCACCTGGCTGGCGACAGGAGAAATCATTCGGGCAGTCACAATCCTGGTTGTCTTTTGTCCCTGTGCTCTGGTACTGGCTACTCCTACCGCCATTATGGCGGCCATCGGCAATGCCACCCGACACGGCTTTCTGGTGCGGGAAGGAGACGCACTGGAGCGGTTGGCTGGTGTATCCCACGTTGCCTTTGACAAAACCGGCACCCTCACCTGCGGTACCCTTCAGGTGAGCCATATCATCTCCTTTCTTCCCCACTGCTCTCAGGAGCGGCTGTTCGCTCTGGCTGCTGCTGTGGAGCTTCGTTCTGAACATCCCTTGGGAAAAGCGGTGGTTGCCTCCTACAGGCAGCGGACTTCCCAGGAGCTTTCCCAGCCCCAGCAGTTTCAAATGATTCCGGGACAGGGAGTGTCCGCCGCAGTGGAAGGGCATCAAGTGGCCGCTGGAAATGAAGCGCTTCTCACTGCTCTGGACGTTCCTCTTTCCCCTCAGGCGTGCCAAACCGCGGAACAATGGCGCAAAGAAGGCTGTACGATCATTTATCTGGCGCTGGACGGTGAATTGGCGGGGGCATTGGCGCTGTCTGACACCCTGCGTCCCAACGCCGCTGAAACCATTGCCCAGATCCATGCCGCCGGAGTGGTGCCTGTGCTGCTGACAGGCGACCATGAGGAAGCTGCCGTTACCATTGGCACCCAGGTGGGGTTGGCGGAGATTCATGCCAACTGTCTGCCGGAGGATAAGCTTCTGGAAATCCAGCGGCTGCAAAGCACCGGACAAATGGTCTGCATGATCGGCGACGGCATCAATGACGCTCCCGCTCTGAAAAAAGCCCATGTTGGCATCGCTATGGGGGGCGTGGGCAGCGACATTGCCGTGGACGCCGCGGATATCGCTCTTGTCAGCGACGATATCCGACAGCTTCCCCACCTGCTGCGTCTGTCCCACCGGATGATGGGGACGATCCGGCTCAATCTCACCTTTTCCATGGCGCTGAACTTTGCCGCAATTCTCCTGGCTATGACCGGCTGGCTCAACCCCGTAGTGGGAGCACTGGTACATAATGCCGGTTCTGTGCTGGTGATTCTCAACTCCGCCTTTCTCCTGCGCTGGCAGCGTAAAACCCTCTGCTGATGTTTCTCCTTTCCCTTCCGGTCCGGAACAGCTGTATCGCTGCGCCGGACCCTTTGCTTTTGGACGGATTGTCCCTTTCCTTGTTATATCTGCACGGACAGTCTCTATCGTCCTTGTCAAATTTGAACAAATCGTAAACCCCTGTCCACAGGAGCTGGAATTCCACCGTTTTCATTGACAACCTGCTTCCCTTCGCATAAAATAAGGTTGTATCTCAATGATATCTCTGCCGGCTCCCCAGGGATTCCCTTTGGAAATGGCGGCGAAACGCTATGGAAAAGGAGCGGTCCCATGAAGTTGAAGGTATTGCTTTTCGCCCTTTGCGCCTGCTTGCTGCTAAGCTCCTGTATGCCGTTGCAATCCAATGTGGAGGAACTGATGCAGCCTCCCAAGCTGACGGAGGAACAGTTCCAGGTGGAAGAGGCGCTGCATAACGCTGTAGGCTCTGATATCCATTTAAAATATCCCCGCAGCGGCAGCTACCGCTCCGCCTTTACCTTCTTTGACCTGGATGAGGACGGCAGTGAGGAAGCTATTGTTCTTTATTCTCAGGGAACCGAAGCGGAGATCCGCATCGCTATCCTGGCCAATCAAAACGGGCAGTGGTCTATGGTCAGTTCTTATCCGGGCCTCAGTTTCACCTCAGAGGTGGATTTCATCCGGTTTGAAAGCTTGTCCTCCCGCCAGGGAAAAAACCTGGTGATCGGTTGGGGCACCGGAAACAGCGTCAACAATATCGTCACTGTCTATACTTATGATTCTTCCCGCAGCTCCGCCGACCGACTGGTGCGTTCCTACATTGGGGACTACTCTCAGGTAGCGGTGGATGATTTCAACCGGGACGGCCTGCAGGAACTGCTGCTGGTAACCGCGGCGGATGGATATGATATTGATACCCCTACCGTGCGTATGGTGGGAGAAATGCCAGACGGCAATATTGATGACATCTCCCGTGTGGAGCTCAACAGCAACATTGCTTCCTTTCTGCAGCCGGTATGCGGCCTTTTGTCCGACGGGATGTATGGGGCCGTGGTAGACTGCTATACCACCTCCGGCATGATGTGCACCGTTGCCATTGTTGCCGAGGAAAACACCCTGACCCTTCCCCTGAACACAGGAGACGGTGAGCTTTTCCGTAAAACATCCCGGCATCAGGAGGTCCTGTCGGGGGATATCAACGCAGACGGTGTGTTGGAGATCCCACTGGAGTTTCCCGCTCCCGGGCATGAAAAACTGGGAGACGACGCTTTGTATCTGACCAATTATTCTGTCTTTTCCGGGCAGGACTTTGAAACGGTGCAGCGTGCTTTTGTCAATCAGGCTATGGGATACCGCTTTTGTTTCCCCAAGGCATGGGAAGAGGAACAAATTACTGTTATGCGTCAAGGCACACGGGAAACCTTTGTTTTCTACGTCTACCATGAGCGGGATTTATATGACCAGAGTGAGGAGGTGCTGCGGCTGCGCTCCTACTCCACCCAGGATGCCCAGGACAAACTGGAAACCAACACCTATTTTCCCCTGGGTACCAAGGGGACCATGGTTTACTGCGCCGCTCTTCCGGAGAATGTTGACTCCGACCTGATCCTGACTCAGGAAGAGGTTCAGGAATGTTTCAGCTTTTTATACTGATGAGCGAGAGGAGGTCTTTTTATGACAAAACGAATCCTTGTTTGTGAGGATGAAGACGGCATCCGGGAGTTTGTGGTTATCAACCTGACCCGGGCCGGTTATGAGGTAACGGATGTTTCTTCTGGAGAGGCTGCCCTGGAAACCTATGAGCGGGAAAAAGGCCAGTTCGGTGTGGCGCTGCTGGATGTGATGCTCCCGGGCATCGACGGCTTTACAGTATGCAAGCGGCTGCGGGAAAAAAGCAGCACCATCGGTATCATTATGCTCTCGGCAAAAAGCCAGGAGATGGACAAGGTCAACGGCCTGATGCTGGGAGCGGACGATTATATCACCAAACCTTTCAGTCCCTCCGAGCTGATGGCACGGGTGGACGCCCTGTTCCGCCGGGTCAATATGGCCGTGGTGAAAGCCGAGCCGGATAACGAAATTGTATCCGGTCCCTTCGTCCTGAATATCCGCAGCAGAAGCCTGACCAAAAACGGCAAACGGATCGATCTGACCCAGGTGGAGTTCCAGCTGATGGAACAATTCCTGCGCAACCCCAATGTGGCCCTGGACCGCAGCGTACTGCTGTCCACTGTTTGGGGAGACAGCTATTTTGGCGACGATAAAATCGTTGACGTCAATATGCGTCGTCTGCGGATGAAGATCGAGGACGAGCCCAGTAATCCCAAATATCTCACCACCGTCTGGGGCTTCGGCTACAAATGGGTGGAAAATCCCTGAATTTTTCTTCAGGACATTTCTGAAAATGAGGAAACAAATTTTCTCCAGGAAGTGAAGGTTTGAAAGGAAAAGCGCGGGTATCCCTTTGGATTTCCCGTATCTTTATCTGTCAGGCATCACTCCCCGCAGAAAAGATGAAATTCCGGCTTTTCAGAATGTTTCTAAATATCTGCTGGAAAGGGGGCGCTGTCCGGTGGCGGTCAAAAAGATCACCAAGCGCTGGATCTTCAACAGCTTCGGCATCATTCTGGTACTGGTCATCGCCATAGTCATCGGCGTATCCCTCAGTGTCAAAAGCTACTATTATAATGGGGTGCGGCAATATATTCTCTCCCGGGCGGATTCCGTTTCCGCCAAGCTGGTGGAATATTCTCAGGATTCCTCCACCAGTTTTCTTTCGCAGGTACGGCGGCTGGTGGAGGAATTTGAGTACAAAACCCAGATGGAACTGATGGCGGTGGCGGATAAGGACACCATCCTCATCACCTCCAGCGGCTTTGAACCTACCGGCGGAATAGAAATGCCTGACTATGAAGCGGCGCTGTACGCTCAGGACGGCGTGGGAGAATATGTAGGCTTCATCGGCAATGAAAAGGTCATGGCCATCTCCTGCCTCTCCCGGGTGGTGGGAGAAGATCTGTCCGCCATGCGGTATGTGGTCTCCCTGACCAAGGTGGACGAACAAATCGTATTCGCTATCTTTCTAGCCACCCTGCTGGGGATGTGCATTATCTTCTTCGTCATTTTTTCCAGCTCCTACTTTGTCAACTCCATCGTCAATCCCATCAGTGAAATGAGCGAAACCACCCGCCAAATTGCTCAGGGAGATTTCGCCGTGCGCCTGGAGGTGACCACTGATGACGAGATTGGGGAGCTGTGTCAGTCCATCAACAACATGGCTGAAGAGCTTTCCCTGTCGGAACAGATCAAAAATGATTTCATCTCTTCTGTTTCCCATGAGCTGCGCACTCCCCTCACCGCCATCCGTGGATGGGGCGAAACACTGATGCAGGAGCCCGCCCCCGATCCTGAAACCCTGCGAAAAGGGATGCACGTTATTATTAACGAAACGGAACGCCTGTCCTCCATGGTGGAAGAGCTGCTGGACTTTTCCCGCCTTCAGGGAGGACGCCTCAAGCTGGAAATGGAGCGGATGGACGCTGTGGCAGAGCTTTCCGACGCAGTGCTGATGTTCACCGAGCGGGCCCGGCAGGAAAATAAGACCCTCACTTATGAAGAGCCGGAATTTTTCGCTCCTGTCACCGGCGATCACAACCGGCTGCGTCAGGTGTTTGTCAATATTCTGGACAACGCTTTGAAATACTCCGATCCCGGGGATTCTGTTACTGTAACCACTCAGCTTTCAGAGGGACAGTTTGTTGTCTGTGTTTCCGACACCGGCGTGGGCATTTCTTCTGAGGATCTGCCCAAAATCAAAACGAAATTCTTCAAAGGCAAAACCACCCGCCGCGGCTCCGGTATCGGTCTTGCGGTGGCGGATGAAATCATCGCTATGCATGGCGGTTCCCTGGAGCTGAGTTCCCAGAAGGATGTAGGGACCACTGTCCGGATCACTTTGCCACTGGCGAAATAAAGACCAGTACAGGTCTGTATCAAGGAAAGGAAGAAGCTCTTTGTCTGTTTGCAAAAGAAAAACCTCCATCGGTGGCCAGGCGCTCATCGAGGGAATTATGATGCGCGGCCCTCAGTTGACCGCTATGGCTGTCCGCCTGCCCTCCGGGGAGATCGATGTGGAAAGCTGGCCTACCTATCCGGAAGGAAAGCGCCCTTTTTATAAGACTATGCCCTTTCTCCGTGGTATTTTCAATATGGTGGAAACCTTTTCTCTGGGGTTCCGCTGCCTGATGAAGTCCGCTGAAAAGGCCGGCGTAGAAGAGGAGGAACCTTCCAAGTTTGAGTTGTGGCTGAGTGATCATCTGGGGGCCAATCTTAATACCGTGGTCTCCACTGTGGCCATTTTATTAGGTGTGGCGCTGGCTGTGGGGCTTTTCATTGTAATTCCCACCTTTCTCGCCTCCTTCCTTACCCCTTGGATAAGCAGCACCACTGTTCTGACGCTGATTGAAGGGGCTATCAAGATCGTTATTTTCATTTTTTACCTCTATATTTGCAGCCGCAACAAAGATGTAGCCCGGGTTTTTGAGTACCATGGGGCAGAGCATAAAACCATTGCCTGCTATGAAGACCTGGCGGAACTGACCCCCGAAAACTGCCGCCGGTATACCCGCTTTCATCCCCGGTGCGGCACCAGTTTTCTGCTGATCGTGCTGGTCATCTCTATCCTTGTCACCTCTCTGGTGGGAATTTACAATCCCCTGCTGCGTATGCTGGTCAAACTGCTGCTGCTGCCGGTGGTGGTAGGTATCTCCTATGAGATCATCAAGCTGGCAGGACGATATGACAATATCTGCACCCGGGTCATTTCCGCTCCCGGCCTGTGGCTTCAGCGCCTGACCACCAAGGAGCCGGACGCAAGTGAGCTGGAGGTAGCCATTGCCGCCATGAAGGTGGTCATCCCGGAGAACGAAGGCGATGACAAATGGTAAACTGACCCTGGAACAGCTGTACCGGCAGGGCCGCAAAACCCTGGCCCAATCCCCTTCCATTGGAGAGGATGCCGGGTTTGAAGCTCTTTTGCTGTTCCAGAAGGTGTTTCATCTTTCCCGGGAGGAACTGCTGCTTCAGGGCAATCACCTTCCCTCCCCTGCCCAGGAGCAGGAATATGCCGCACTGTTGGAAAAAAGACTGGCCGGTGAACCCCTCCAATATCTGTTGGGTGAATGGGAGTTTTTTGGTTATCCATTTGCCGTTGGTCCCGGCGTGCTGATTCCCCGTCCTGAAACCGAGCTGCTGGTGGAACTGGTGTTGGAGCACCTTTCCGGCACAACTGCTCCAAAGGTCCTGGATTTATGTTCCGGTACCGGCTGCATCCCCATTACCATTGCCATGGAACATCCCGACGCCGTTTGTGTGGGGGTGGAGCTTTCGGAAGAGGCGCTTCCTTATTTCAGAAGGAATCTGGAACTGAACCATTGTGACCGTGTCACCATTATCCCTGGAGATGTGCTGCATCTTCCTGCCCATCCTGAATTGACCGGTCCCTTCCATGTGGTTACCTCCAATCCCCCTTACATCGCACGAAAAGAGCTGTCTCAGCTGCAAAAAGAGGTGCTCCGGGAACCACAAATGGCCTTGGATGGTGGAGATGACGGACTGCTGTTTTATCGCAGATTGCCTGAAATCGCTTTCTCTCTCCTGGCTCCCGGCGGACTGCTGGCTATGGAGATCGGAGAAGATCAGGGGGATGCGGTTGCAGCCCTCACCCGGCAGGCTGGTTTTCAGCAGGTAAAGGTTCATCAGGATCCAGCTGGACATGACCGGGTAGTCACAGGGCTTTTCCTGGTTTGATGCCAGCCCCTGGCTGCAATTGTAACATCCATCCATCATCTACCCATTGCCCTGCTTCTGGAAGGACAAAACAATCTGTGAAAATTCTGAAACCACCGGTAATGCTGGTGGTTTTTTATTGAAGCTGTTGGGAAATATCGCTCCTGAGCACTGCCAATACACTCATCAGCCAGCTTTTCAATCCGAAAGATTATTTTTTCCTCCGCATCTTTGAGAACCGGAACTGTCAGACAGAATTTCAACATCACATTTCTTCTGATGAAAAAATCATCTGCACTTCTTTTTGAACACCCGGATTTAATCCTGACAAGATTTACCTGCGGCAGTGACGCCTTTTCTGCCAAAGAAAAAACGGATGAGAACCTTTGCTCGGTTTTCATCCGTTTTTTAAGCTTTATTTCGTGCTGTGACCAGATTCCTCCTGAGGATCCTCCATGGATTCCTCCATACCCTCCGGGCCTTTGTCCCACTCAGGATCCCCCGCAAACAACTGCCAAAAACGTTTGGCTGGTGCGGAACAATAGCTTCCCTTCCGCCGCACCAATGCTACCTGGGTCATCAGCTGAGAATCATCCACCACACGGCTGCAAAGGCTGCCATCATCCATCATCGGTACCATCGATTGCGGTACCAACGCAACACCCAGTCCTGCTCTGGCCCACATCAGGCAGGTGCGGGCATCATCATTTTTACAGGCAGCCTCCGGCGTCAAACTCAACTGCTGGAATGCCGCATTTAAAAGATGCTCAAATCTTCTGTAATAGATCAGCGGCATTCTCGCCAAATCGTGGAGTGATACTGTTTTTGCAGGATAGTCCTGGAAAAATTCTTTCTTCGCAGCCACCACCATCGGCTCCTGCTGGAGATAGATACATTCCAACCCATCTTCTCTGAAAGGGGTGCGAACCAGCGCCAGCTCAATGCCGCCTCTTTGGAGCTTTTCCAACAGCTCAAATGTATTTCCTTCCCAAAGTTCAAAAGAAATATGGGGATAACGCTGATGATAAAGCGGCATCCGCTCATCCAGCAAAACAGCGCCGCAGGAAGAGATGGTCCCTAAGCTTAGCAGACCATGCAGCCCTCCTGCCAATTCCTTCAGTTCTCTGGTGGTGGATTCCGTCATATCCACAATCGAGAGGGCACGGCGGTACAGCAGCTGTCCGGCATCGGTCAAACGAATCCGACGCGCGCCCCGATCCATCAGCCGAACCCCCAATTCCTCCTCCAGCAAACGGATCTGGGTGCTCAGAGGAGGCTGGGAAATCTTTAGTTTTTGAGCCGCCGCGGAAATATTGCCTGCTTCCGCTACCGCCAAAAAATATTCCATCTGCCTGATATTCATATCATTCTCCTCCAGAATATCAGACACCGCCGAAGCGGAAAACCACACCCACTACAGCTGAAGCCGCAATGGCCAAAACAGGATGGGGGTTAAATTTCTTCATTGCGATATAAATAAGGACAGCCAATACAATTGCCTTCCAGTTAAAAAGATCCGCAACAGCGCCCGTTACCTTAAACAGATCCACTTGCAGCAGAGCCAGTTTGAAAACGGAAAATCCTGCCGCCGCAATCAGGCCGACAGAAGCTGGCCGCAGACCATAAAAAGCACCTTTGACCAGCTTGTTCTCACTGAAGGCTCCCAAAAAGCGGGCGATGATAATAATGATGATGATGGAAGGCGCCACCAGTCCCAAGGTAGCGACTACCGCGCCAGGCAGGCCGGCTGTGGTATATCCCACATAGGTGGCCATATTGATTCCGATGGCTCCTGGAGTGGATTCTGAAATAGCGATCATATCCGCCAATTGTCCATGGGTAAACCATCCGGTAGAGTTGGAAATATCATAAAGGAAGGGCAGTGTTGCCAAACCGCCGCCGATGGCAAACAGTCCCGCTTTGAAGAACTCATAAAACAGCTGAAGAAAAATCATTTATTGTCCCCTCCTTTTTTCCGACTCTGCACAGTAACATCCAGTGCGATACCGGCAATACCAGCAACCAGTACAAACAAAATAGGAGAAAGGGAAAAGACTGCCGACCCCAAAAACACCAGTACAAAAATCACCATCGTGGGAGCATCGATCACCGCTTTTTTCCAAAGCTTGATAACTGCGTTGAGGATCAGCACACAAACACAAACCCGGATACCGGCAAAAGCATTCTGTACCACTGCCAGCTCCGCAAAGTTACTGATAAAGGCGGCAATGATTGTAATAATGACCAGTGATGGAAATACCACGCCCAATGTGGCGATGATTCCACCCAAAATTCCTTTATTCTTATGTCCGATAAAAGTGGCTGTATTGACCGCGATAATACCGGGGGTACATTGCCCGATGGCATAATAGTCCATCAGCTCCCCCTCTGTAGCCCAGCCTCGTTTTTCCACAACCTCCCGCTGCAGCATAGGCAGCATGGCATAACCTCCTCCGAAGGTCAAGCCGCCAATACGCGCGAAGGTCAAAAACAAATCCAGATACTCATTCATGCTGTTTGCGCTCCTTCTCTCTTCCTTTGAAATTTTGGTATAATGGATACTTCAAAATTTCTATATTGGATTGCTATTTTTGATCAGAAACTTATATCTAATCCATATACTATAGCCATGATATCGTGATTCTCTCCTCTTGTCAAGCAGCATTTGAAAGATCTGGCAAAACAAGCCAAAACACCAGTAAAAATAACCATTCATTCTTAAAATTTGTCCTTCTCAACGATACAATCGTCTTGATACGGACTTGCTTTTTTTAAACAACTGCGCTGATCATTTCCTTTTTTCTTTTTCGCTCTCTATACCGTACCGCCTTTCCAAGCTGCGAAAAAGGGCTGCCGTCTGTATTTCCAGACAGCAGCCCTGCATTTACGCAAATGTATCCATCCACTTAAAAATTGTATGACAGTCTCCAGCACTACCTCCTGCTAATGACCTCTTCGGCGGATTTTCTGGGACGGGCAGCAACCTCCCCTTCCGGATAACCCATAGGGGCCACCGCCACCACAGTCTCGTTTTCCGGCAGCTGGAGAACCGCTTTTACCTGATCGGCATAAAACGCTCCCAGCCAGCAGCAGCCCAACCCCTGTTCCACAGCCTCCAGCATCATAAAGGACAGTGCAATGGAACAATCCATCGGCTGCGCAAGCTGCCCGCAAGCCATAGCCCGAGGCTCTGCGGTCATGGTCACCACCAGAACTACTGGGGCCTCGCGCACAAAAGTCTGACCACAACACGCCTCCGGCAGTTTCTCTCTCAACTGCTTATCGGTAACGGCAATAAAATGCCACTGCTGCTGATTCCGGGCGGAAGGTGCCAGCCGTCCCGCTTCCAGGACCTGCTGCAATTTCTCTTCCTCCACCGGACGATCCTGATATTTTCTGATGCTTCTTCTGGCGCGAATCGCTTCCATCACTGTCATCTGCTTCACACTCCTTACCTATCGGCGACACAAAGGAACCCCCATTTTTTCGCACCGTCTGCCTGAGCGTGCCGGAAGGCTCCGACACATCTTCGAGATGTACCCATATTCCTAACGAAACCAACGAACAATATCTCTGATTTTCCACCCATATGAGCGCAGGCCACAGCATAAAACCAGGGGTGTGTTCTGATTTTTTATGATCTCAGCTTTTACTTGTTTCCCAAAACAGGTTTCTTCATAATCTATAGCGGTGCGAAGGAACCGCAAATTCCTCCGCACCGCCTGCTTCTTTTGGATGGACAGTCTGTCAGCCCATACCCAAAACTCTTTGATACATCTCCATATACTTCTTCGCGCTGCGCTGCCAGGAGAAATCACACTCCATAGCGTGGCATACCGCATCCTGCCACAGGTCGGGGTTGCGATACAGTCCCACTGCCCGCTTGACAGCTCCCAGCATATCATGAGCGTTATAAGTCTTGAAGGTGTAGCCGTTTCCATTCTCGCCGCCCAGATCCTGAATGGAATCCTTCAGGCCGCCGGTTTCCCGAATGATGGGAATGGTACCATAACGCAGTGCCACCATCTGTGCAAGACCGCAGGGCTCGCTCTTGGAAGGCATCAGCAGGATATCCGCTCCCGCATAGATCTTCCGGGCCAGATCAGGCACAAAACCTTTCCGCACCGCAACGGTTCCCGGATAGCGTGCAGCCATCTCGGCAAAGAAATTCTCGTAAATATAGTCGCCGGTACCCAGCACGACAAACTGGATGCCTTCCGCAATCATGGAATCGAAGATATACCGCACCAGATCCAGGCCCTTCATACCTACCAGCCGGCTGACCATCGCCACCAGCGGCTTATCAGGTTCCACATTCAGGCCCATCTGCTTCTGCAGTTCCGCCTTGTTGATTCCCTTATCCTTGACGGTTTTAACGGTATAGTTCTTATAAATCTCCGGATCGGTAGCGGGATCATAGCTCTTGACATCGATACCGTTAAGGATACCGCACAGTTTATACCGCTTTTCCCGCAGAATACGGTCTAAACCAAAGCCGAACCAGCTGTCCAGGATCTCCTCCGCATAGGTGGGGCTGACGGTAGAAACCACGTCACTCTGATCAATGGCGCCTTTCATCATGTTAACATTATGATCATATTCCACGATGGGAAGGGCGTAATCAGGCAAACCGGCGATATCGGTAGCGATCTCCATTCCATACTTGCCCTGATAGGCAATGTTATGGATGGTGAACACGGTGCGGATACCTCTGAATTTCTCAATGCTGCGATAATAAACATTCAGAAAAACAGGTACCATGGCTGTCTGCCAATCGTTGCAGTTGATGATATCCGGCGCGTAGTCGATCTTGGTGAGCATCTCCAGAATCGCCTTGGAGAAAAACACGAACCGCTCCGCGTCATCATAGAAGCCATAAATGCCGGAACGCTTGAAATAATACTCGTTATCCAGCAGGTAATACTTGACATTATTGGCTTCCGCCTCAAACAAACCGCAATACTGGTTGCGCCATGCCAACGGCACATTGAAGTGGGTGACATACCGCATTTTCTCCCGCAGCTCCGGCTTGATGTCCCCATACAGAGGCATCACCACACGGCACTCCGCCCCTTCTTTTTTCAGGGCGGCAGGCAGGGAACCTGCTACATCGGCCAACCCACCGGAGGCAATAAAGGGCAGCGCCTCGCTGGCTGCATACAAAATTTTCATGTGATCGCTCCTTTTCGCCGCTGTGCACCGGCTGTTTTATCCGGCCTGGAAGGACCCCTGCCGCGCACAGCTTTCGGCAGCAAAAGTCATTCCAGGCCACGGACTGGCCCAGGGTCAGATCTGCCGTCCCTTGGGCACATACAGCGGATAAGTCAGGTATCCCGCCAGTTTTCTGCCATCCTTGATCAGCACATCCTTATCTGTGATGACATAATCCAGCTGAGCCCCATCCTCAATGGTAGTGCCCTGCATGATAATGCTGTTGCGGATGACCGTACCCTTGCCTACCTTGACGCCCCGGAAGATGATGGAATTTTCCACCTGGCCCTCAATGATGCAGCCGTCAGCCACCAGGGAATTCATGACCTTGGCCTGGAGGCCATACTTGGCGGGAACCTCATCACGCACCTTGGTATAGATGGGCCGCTGGACATTAAACAGCTCCTTACGGACATCTGCCTTCAGCAGCTCCATGTTGGTCTGGAAGAAGCTCTCCATATTGTGGATGCGATCACAGAAGCCGTCAAAACGATAGCAGGCGACACGTCCGTTCTCCGCTTCCTCCGCAATGACATCACGATAGAAATCCGTCTTGTTCTGGGCTACAGCGTTGGTGACCCGGTGAACCAGCAGATCCTTATTAATGATGGCAATGTTCATGTAAATCTCCTGGTCTCCCTGTACATCAGGATTCCAGTAGATATCCCGAAGCATATTGTTCTTGCCTACAGCCAGCACCGCATTGTCCTTCTCCCCGTCCTCAATCTCCCGGACGGTATAGGCTACGGTAATATTGGCTCCGCTGTCAATATGGGCCTTCAGCATATCCTTGAAGTCAAAGTTGCACACCAGATCGCAGTCGCAAAGAGCCACATAAGGGCTTTTGGAGGCCTGAATATAACCCAGGATACCGGCCAGGGCGTTAAGACGTCCATGATAGATGCCGGTACCGGTGCGGGAATAAGGGGGCAGCAGGGTCAGTCCGCCGATTTTCCGGGCCAGATCCCATTCACGGCCGGCGCCCAAGTGGTCCATCAGAGAATGATAGTTGCTTTTGGTAATAATACCTACATCCTTGATGCCGGAATTAACCATGTTGGACAAAGCAAAGTCCACCAAACGATATCTGCCGCCAAAGGGAACAGAGCCCATGGTGCGGTGTAAGGTCAGCTCGGAAAGGGCGTCATCATGCATATTGGAGAAAAGGATACCCAGCATTTTTGCATCAGCCATCTTTCTCCACCTCCTCTTCTTCCGCAACGGCGGGAATATCTTTGTCGATCATACCTTTGGGCGGTACAACCGCCTTGGCGCCGACTTTCACATCGGCGGCCACAACAGCCACACCCCAGGCGGTCTTGTCATCACAATGCTCAGGGCTTGCGCCGATGCTGGCGCCTTCTTCAATGACCGCGTTCTCGGCTACGATGGCATATTCCACTGTAGCGCCTTTCTTGATCACAGTGCCGGGCATCACGATGGAGTAACGGACAGTAGCGCCCTCTTCCACGGTAACACCGGCAAACAGGATGGAAAAGTCCACATCGCCTTCAATGACACAGCCTTCCGTGACCATGGAATTTTCCACCTTGGCTTTATCGGAAACATAGTGAGGGGGCATGACAGGGTTACGGGAATAGATCTTCCAGCTGGGGTCATACAGGTTCAGCTGTGTTTTGGGGTCCAGCAGATCCATGTTGGCTTCCCACAGGCTGTCAATGGTGCCTACATCCTTCCAGTAACCGGAGAAGGCATAAGTAAACAGGCGCTCGCCGTTGGCCAGCATATTGGGGATAATGTTCTTGCCGAAGTCATTGCTGGAGGTCTTGTCGTTTTCATCATTGATCAGATATTCCCGCAGCTTCTTCCATTTGAAGATGTAGATGCCCATGGATGCCAGGTTGCTCTTGGGCTCTTTGGGTTTTTCCTCAAACTCATAAACGCTGCCGTCAGGATTGGTATTCATGATACCAAAGCGGGACGCCTCCGCGATGGGCACCTCAATGACGGCAATGGTGCAGTCAGCATCATTTTCCTTGTGCTGGCGAAGCATGGCGTTGTAATCCATTTTGTAGATATGGTCGCCGGAGAGGATCAGCACATTTTCAGGATCATACCGCTCGATAAAAGGAATGTTCTGATAAATGGCGTTGGCGGTGCCGGTGTACCAGTCGGAGCCGGAGCTCTTCTGATAGGGCGGAAGCGTGAACACACCACCGTCATTGTGGTCCAGGTCCCAGGGCTGGCCGTTGCCCAGATACTCATTCAATACCAGCGGCTGATACTGAGTCAGCACACCTACTGTATCGATACCGGAATTGACACAGTTGGACAGTGGAAAATCGATGATGCGATACTTTCCCCCGTAAGGCACCGCCGGTTTCGCCAGTTTTTGTGTCAGCGCATAGAGTCTGCTGCCCTGGCCTCCGGCCAGAAGCATCGCGACCCACTCTTTTTTCTTCGCCATAACTGGTTCCCCCTCATTAATCAAAGGTAATTTATTTACAAATCCAGCCGCTTTCTTCCCAGCAGGAGAAAACGTCCGCTTTTGTCCCTTGTCAGATGCTCTCCTTCTTTTTTCTGCCGGAAGCCTTTGCAGCGGAAGCGGTTTTGCCTTTTCTCGCTCCCGACTCCTTTGCTTTTTTGGATGCCGCGGAAGCGCCTGCGGCTTTTTCCGGTTTGACGGTCTTGCGCTTGCGCAGCTTGAAATAGACAGTGGACAGCGGCGCCAGCTTCAGGGTGACCACACGTTTGTACTCCCCGCAGGAGCCCTTGCGGCTCATGATCCTGGTACCGTTGGTAACACCGCTGCCGCCGTAACGCACATCGTCGGAGCTGAACACCTCATAGATGCTGGAGCAGTCATCAGGTACACCCACAATGTAGTTGTCCCAGGGCACCGGTGCGAAATTGCACACCACCATCACCTGTTCGCCTTTTTCATCCATCCGCAGATACGCCAGCACATTATGACTGTTGTCATCGGCGTTGAGCCAGCGATAACCGTCCCAGCTGTCCTCGATCTGCCAAAATGCCGGGTTGTCCAGATAAAAGTGATTCACGTCCCGGGTAAAGTCCTTCATCTGCCGGTGACTGTCATATTGCAGCAGCATCCAATCCAGCTGCTTCTGATAATCCCATTCGATAAACTGGCCAAACTCACTGCCCATAAACAGCAGCTTTTTGCCGGGGCTGCTCATCATATAGCCCAAAAATGCCCGCAGACCTGCAAATTTCTGCTCATAGCTGCCCGGCATTTTATTGATGAGGGAGCCCTTGCCGTGAACCACCTCATCATGGGAGATGGGCAGGATAAAGTTTTCCGAAAAGGCATACACCATGCTGAAGGTGAGCTTGTCATGGTTATAGCTGCGGAAATAGGGGTCCATGGACATATAACGAAGGACGTCATTCATCCATCCCATATTCCACTTGTAAGTAAAGCCAAGACCTCCCACATAATCGGGCTTGGTCACCATGGGCCAGGCGGTGGATTCCTCGGCGATCATCAGCACGCCGGGATGCTCCGTGAGGATAGCGCTGTTGAGCTTGCGCAGCAGCGCCACGGCCTCCAGATTCTCCTTGCCGCCGTGAATATTGGGCATCCACTGTCCGTCCTGACGGCCATAGTCCAGATACAGCATGGACGCCACGGCGTCCACCCGGATACCGTCAATATGGTACTCTTCCACCCAGAACATGGCGCTGGAAACCAGAAAGCTGATTACCTCGCACCGACCGTAATCAAAGGCCCGGGTGCCCCATTCATAGTGCTCCCGCTTTCTGGCGTCGGCGTATTCATAGCAGAAGCCGCCGTCAAACTCATACAAGCCGCTTTCATCCTTGGGGAAGTGAGCGGGAACCCAGTCCATGATCACTCCTACGCCCTGCTGATGACAGAAATCCACAAAGGCCATAAAATCCTCAGGCTTGCCATAACGGGAGGTGGGAGCAAAGTATCCTGTCACCTGATAGCCCCAGGAACCATCAAAGGGGTATTCTGTCACAGGCATGATCTCAATGTGGGTATACCCCATTTCCTTGACATAGGGCACCAGCTCTTCCGCCAGCTTGCGGTAGTTAAAGTGATTGCCGTCCTCATAGGTCTTCCATGAACCCAGATGGACCTCATAAATATTCATTGGCTGACGGAAATGCGCCCCGGCATCCCGGGACTGCCGCCAGGCATCGTCTTTCCACTGATATTGTCCCAGACGGTAGAGCTTGGACGCTGTACCCGGGCGGGTCTCGGTGTGGAAGGCATAGGGATCCGCCTTATGCAGCTTTCGCCCATCCGCCGCCGTAATGAGATATTTATAAGAATCGAACTCTCTGACCCCTGTTACAACAGCGTGCCACAGGCCCTGCTCATTGACACGCTCCATGGGATCTTCCTGGCCGTCCCAATTGTTGAAATCGCCCACGACCGCCACTGCCTGAGCGTTGGGAGCCCAGACATAAAACTCCGCGGTGGTTTCATCCAGCCAGTGGGCGCCCATCATCTGGTAAGCCTTATAGTTGGTTCCCTGATGAAACAGATACGCCGGAAAGAGCTCCTTTTGATCCTGTTGTGACTTATGCTCCATTCCACATCCCTCCTCTTTTATACATTTTATCATCAACGTTTTCATATTTCAAGTATTGGTTGGTGATTATTTTGAAAAGGACTTTGTCAACAAACTCCTTTTTTATCTATTTTACACAGATTTGACTGACATTCTGCACTGGCCATACAAACTCTTTTTTTGTACAAGCATCCAAATCTCATCATAGAAATATGCACCCCGCAAAGGAAAAAGAACCGACGGGCGCTTGTGTGCCCCATCACCGCCGGAAAAGCCCCCAGCATCATGCCAAAATGCCTTCCCCCATCTTTCCTCTTTCATGTCTGGGGACCTCCGTTTTTGACGCTGCGTCATGTTTTTCCGTCAAAGTGATGGAAAGTTGCCCTGTGTTATGCTAAAATGGATATTGTTTCTTTTGCTCCCCAAGAGCGCCCCTGTGGATGATTTCCCTGCCCTTCCGCGGCGGAAAGGAGCTGCCATGTTCGTCGATCTTCATCTTCATTCCTGCTTCTCTGACGGCACCCAGACGCCGGAACAGATTGCTGCTGTGGCCAAGGCCCGGGGCTTTTCCCTCATCGCCTTGGCGGACCACAACACCTGTGCCGGATATCCCGCCCTTCGGGAGGCCTGCGGCCTGCTGGGGGTGGATTGCCTGCCGGGTATGGAGCTGGACTGCCGGTATGACCGGTATGAGATCCATATTCTCGCTTACGGCTTTCGTATGGAAGAGCCCTTGCTGGCGCTGGCCGGGCAGTGCCGTCATCTGCTGCTGGAAATGAGCCGTGATCTGGTGCTCCGGATGGAAAAGGACCATCCTACCCTCTCCCTGGAAGAATATGATGCCTGGGATTATGATCCCACCCTGGGCGGCTGGAAAGGTCTGCACTATCTGCTCCGCAAGGGTGTGACCCAGGAGCTCACCGAGGGGATGGCGCTGTACGCCGCTTATGGGTGTGATTACACCGATTATCCCTTCCTTTCGGCAGAAGAGGTTTGCCGGGTGATCCGGCAGGCGGGGGGAATACCAGTGCTGGCCCATCCCTGCAACTGGTTTGACGCTGGGGACCAGGAAGGTCTGCGGACACATCTGGATCGTCTGGTGGAAGCGGGAATCGGAGGAATCGAGTGTTATTATCCCGCCAACTCTCCGGAAATGACCCGTTTTTGCCGGGATTACTGTCAGCGGAAAGGGTTGCTGATCACCGCCGGCAGCGACGCCCATGGAGACTTTCAAAAGCGGCTCCACGGGGTGGAATATTACATTGGCGCAGTGCGGGTGGAACGCTCCCAGGTGGCGCTTCATCCCCTGCAAACTGAAAACAGCGAAGGAGAATTATAACTGATGAAACTTGGTATTATGTGCGCTTCCCAAAACGAGCTTCGGCCCCTGACCGGAAAACTGGAAAATTCCTCCGTATCCTCCTATCTGGGGCGGGAATTTTTCAGCGGCAGTTACCATGGTGTTGATACTGTGGTGGTAATGGGCGGTGTGGGCAAGGTCAACGCCGCCGTCACCGTCCAGACCCTGATCCAGTGCTATGGAGTGGACACCATCATCTTTATCGGCGTGGCGGGAGGCATGGACGACAGCCTCTCCATCGGGGATGTGATCATCGGCACTCAGCTGCTTTATCACGATCTGCCCATGGAGCTGGTCAATAACAACGATATGTTCCCCGATATGCCCCGGGACTGCTTCTCTTCCGATCCTGCACTGGTGGAACTTTGCCGCGGTCTGGGAGCCAACCTGCGCTTTGGCAAAATCGTTACCGGTGACGCTTTTATCACCGGAGACGGACGGCATGAGATCATCGAAAAACACCATCCCCTGTGTGTGGATATGGAAAGCGCGGCAGCGGCACAGGTCTGCTGGTTCTTTCACACTCCCCTGCTGGTTATCCGTTCCCTGTCTGATTTCGCAGACGATGAAGCTGCCGATACCTACGAAGAGAATGTGCGGGGCAGTGTGGCCTCCGCTGCCCAGGTGCTGGATGACGTGGTGCGCAAGCTGGGTGAAAAAAGCTGAGACTTCTGGAACAAGTAACCGGAACGGGGGACACAGGCATGGAGGAAGGAATTTTTATTCTCACAGAGGATCGGGCGGGGGAATACCGCTTCCGCTTCCAGCTGCGAAACGGACAGATTCTGGGCTCCAGTGAGGGCTACGCTTCCAAGGCCGGCTGCCGCCGGGGCGTGGAAAGTGTGCGCCGCAACGCCTCCAAGGCCGATATTGTGGAGGAGGGCTATGGCCGCTGTCCCAAGTTTGAGTTGTTCAGTGACCGGAGTGGAAAGTTCCGTTTTCGGCTGCTGGCTTCCAATGGAGAAGCTATTCTGGCCAGCGACGCTTACAGCGATGTGAAACAGGCGGAAGAAGCCTGCCGGAAAGTGCAGTATCTGGCCATATCATCCCCTGTGGAGGACCATAGTGTATAGGCATTAACCTTTACACACCCTTTGGTGCAAACAAAAAGGACCGGAAAATTTCAGCAGTATTGCCGAAATCTTCGGTCCTTTTCTTTTTATGTCTCCCGCTTTTTATTGGATCTGATGAAGCGTGCTCGGCCAGTCCCTTCAAACAGAGAGCTCATTTCTGCCCATTGGGACCCTTTCCAATTTTCCTGTGGTCAGGTTTGAGTTCATTCCTCAGCCTGAAAATCCAAATTCAGCTTTTGACGGATGATCTCTACCTGCTCCTCTTTCAGCTGCACATCTGTACGCAATAACAGCAGACATTTGGGATACCGGATCATCATCTCCCTTCCCCCATCAGACCAGGCTCTTTGGGCGCCCCACAGGGTCGCCAGATCCTCCCGCTCTGTGGTTCCGGGCTGCTCCCATTCAAGCTGGTCATTTCGTTCCTGCCATTCTGCGGTCAGGCGGTCCAGCGGATCGGACCAGAGAGAACGGTACACGGTATAGCTTAAATCCCAGGTTTCTTCTCCAGCCAAAGAGGCATAAGAATCCTGATCTCCTTCCAGCTTGGAAAAGACAGGGGATGAGCTTTGATCCAAACGGTAAGAGTAGATGTCCTTATCAACTTCATATCCCAAGTCCTCCAGCGTCAGAGGCAGCTGGTCACGGTACAGGGTAAAGGTCATAGTGTGGCCATTATTGGTGACGGTGTAAGGGATACTCCCGGCTTCCTGTCTGGCCTCAATGGAGGAAATCCCCCACCACACCAGAGCGGAGATGGCAGCAAACATCACCAGCAACTGAAAAATCATCACAAGAATCAGATTTCTTTTTGCGGAAACGCCGGTTCTTTTCAGCTTTTTCCGCAGAAGGAATCCCAACCCCATGGATAACAGGATAACACCCATAGAGGGCAGCATGATCCAGCGGTTTTCCTGTTTCAGTACCCACCATAGAGTAAACAGCACCGCTGCGGCGGAACAAACCATCATCCAACAAGCCATCATTTTTCTCAGCCGGTAGTTTCCCTGAGGACACCGCCCTCCTGCCTCTACCGCCCTTTTGGCAGACCGGTACCATAACGCGGTATCCACCATTACAAAAAGAAGATAGATCAGCAGCATCAGCCACAAAACCGATGAAGCCAGCAGCGGTCCATTGGAAAGATATTGGTCCGGTGACTGACAGTACAACCATCCAAAGCTGGCCCACTGGATCAAAATCAGCACCACTATCAGACTGTAATTGCGGAAAACCAATTTTTTAAGACCTTCCCAGCTGTTTTCCAGCTTTACCCTCTCGTCGCTTTCAATGGGAACAGGGTTTTCCCGGTCGCTGACAAAAATCTCGTTTTTATTCCAATTACAGACGTATTCCCATCCTGCGGCGCGGCAATAATCCCGGTAGGTCTGCTGCTCTTCCGTAGGGCCTGGAGAAAAATCTGAAGCATCCCGGTTATAAACCACTGTGTAGTGCCTGCGGGCGGGTTCCTCTTGGCGGTATGTCCAGAAAAAACTGCCGGTCTCCTCCAGTATCCAGCCTTTTTCCGCCATCCGGGACAGATGTTGGGAAATGGTTTCAAAATCATTGAACTGAAACAGCTCAACCTGTCTTTTTTTCATCGCTCCTGCTCCCCCTTTCTTCGGTAGATCCGCTTAAAGTCCTCCAACTGCCGCACCAGACGGCGGACCTCCTCCTCCAGCATCTCCCGTCCTGTTTCCGTAAGGATATAACTGCGTTTGCGGCCTTCGCTGCGGGTCTGGCGGATCATCCCCTCCTGTAAAAAGCGGTCCAGCAGCGTATACAGGGTTCCGGGGCCCACCTGAACCCTCCCGCCGCTCATCTGCTGTACCCGTTCCATGATGTCCACTCCGCAGCACTCCTCCTCCAGTGCCAGGAGGATGTAAAACATCTGCTCGGTCAGGGTCTGAAATTTTTCTCTTGCCATGGGAGCACCCTCTTTCCCGGGAAATATCGAATATCAATATCGATGATAGATATATTATAACCTCGATATTCGATATTGTCAATTGTCAGCGGTCTTTCTTCCCTGTACAGGTGTGCTGCATTCAAACAGACGGGCGGGATCATCCTTTCCGGAGAAAATCCTTATCTTATGGTCAAAGGAAACTTTTATTTTTTCCTGAATTTTCCCATAACGGGTCCGAAATTTCCAATATTCCCTGCTCCTTTGCCCAACTTATTCCATAACACTTTGTCCATTTTGTTGGCTTTCTTCATTTTTCCCGTATCTTTTTACCTGCTGCGTCATAGAATAGAAGATACGCCGACTAAAAACGGTCCATACAGATTTTTGAATTCCGGCCGCCTTCCTTAGGGATGGAAAGCTGGAAGAAAGGAGTTATAGAATGGAACGCTCTTATTATCAACACCTGCAAAACAATGATGATCCTTATGCCGCCGGTTATCCCGGTATGGGGATGGAAGAAAACCGCTGGTTTTCCGTTCAGGGGGATGTGGACGACTTTATCTTCTATGAGCCCGATCCTTTTGATGATTTCCCCCGGGGCTACCAGGGACACAGTCTCCGATAATGATGCTGTTTTCGGCAGTCCCGCTTTATTCTCTGAAAAAAATGGTCTCCTTGCAGCAGTTTATTTTGCTCACCATAAGGGCTGAAAAAGGCCGGAACCCTTGAATCCATGGGATTCAGCTGGTTCCAGCCTTTCTTTTTTGATCGTTATCCTTTGCTTCTATGTTTTTTTACTTCCTGACGTAAAGCCGGGGTACGCGGGGGGCAATGGCGCAGACGCATTCATAGGAGATGGTATCTGCCAGCTGAGCCAACTGATCAAAAGTGATGGTTTCTTCCCCATCCTGGCCCACCAGCACCACCTGGTCTCCCATTTTCACTGGAGGAAGACCGGTAACATCCACCATCATCTGGTCCATACATACCCGGCCAACCACCGGAGCGGGGCAGCCATGAATCAGCACCTTCCCCCGGCCACCCAGTATACGGGCATAACCATCGGCATAGCCTACAGGGATGGTGGCAATCTGTCTGGGCTCTTGCGCCGTGAAGCGGCGTCCATAGCTGATGGTGTCTCCCGGCAGCACCGTTTTGACCATCGCCACCGTGGAATGTAGAGACAGAATGGGCCGCAGCTGCGGTACAGAGCGGGCCATTTCTCTGGACGGTGACAACCCATACTGGGCGATTCCTTCCCGAACCATATCCATCGCCATTTCCGGAAAACGCAGAGAAGCGGCGGAATTGGCGCAATGGCGCAGCCCAAGAGAAAATCCCGCCTTCTCCAAACGGGCACAGGCCTGCCGGAAACGATGAAACTGCTCTCTGGTAAAGGCTTCCTGCTCCCCTCCCAGCTCATCAGCCACAGCAAAATGAGTAAAGGTACCTGTCAGCTCCAAATGCGGACCCAATGCGGCGCGAACCTGCTCCTCCAGATCTTCCCTGCGGGCGTCAAAGCCCAGACGGTTCATGCCGGAATCGATCTTCAAATGGCACTTGACATGGATTCCCAATCCCGCGGCCGCTTCCTCCAGCGCCTGTCCATATTCCACGGAAAACAGCGCCTGGGTCAGATCATATTCATCCAGAGCAATGGTATAAGCCACCGGAGTATAACCCAGAATCAAAATGGGACGGGTGATACCTCCCTCTCTCAGAGACATCCCTTCCTGGACGGTAGCCACACCAAACCAATCCGCTCCCAGCCGCTCCAGTTCCCGGGCCACCGGAACATCTCCATGGCCATAGGCGTTTGCCTTGACCACCGCCATATACAGACTGCCCTCCCGGCGGAGGGTGCGATAATTATCTCCAAGGGTGTCCAGATCCACCTCTGCCCAGATCCTTCTCTCCAGCTTCAAGTCGTTTCCTCCTTTTCCCGTGTCCGGTAAATGTCCCTTTTCACGGTTGGATTCCTTCCATAGTATATTGCAATTTCCCGGTATTTACAACACCCATTTCCTATACTATAATAAAAGCCTGTGAAAATCAGCGAAAAACCAGTCTTTTCACCTGCCGTTTTGTTCGCTGTTTCTTTGTACTTTCCGGCCTGATGGCCACTGAAAGGCGGTATCTTTTTGACTG
This sequence comes from Angelakisella massiliensis, assembly GCF_900104675.1. GTDB lineage: Bacteria > Bacillota > Clostridia > Oscillospirales > Ruminococcaceae > Angelakisella > Angelakisella massiliensis. The sequence goes on from NZ_LT629945.1 coordinate 2,453,236, forward strand.
CTTCTTCTCCTCTTTCTCCCAAACGGGTCCATATGATGGACGAGCTCCGGGGCGTTCTCATTCTGCTGGTAGCGCTGTACCACCTTCTTTATGATCTGGCGGTGCTGTTCCCTGTAGGAATCCCCTGGATGTTTGACCCATGGATGAATAACCTGCGCAACCTCTGCACCGGTACGCTCATTTTTATCTCCGGCATCTCCTGCCTTTACAGCCGCAGCAACCTCCGCCGGGGCCTTAAAACCTTCCTGTGGGGCATGGCGCTGACAGTGGGGACCTTCCTTGTAATGCCCAGTCAGCTGATTCTTTTTGGTATTCTCCACTTTTTCGGTGTGTCCATGATGCTCTATCCCCTGCTTCGCCCCCTTCTGGATAAAATCCCTACCGGTATCGGTATGTGGAGCTGTGTGGCGTTATACTTCCTCACCTTTCATGTTTATAGCGGTGTGTTCGGACTGCCTGCTCTGGGGCTTTCCGTCCCCATGCCGGATTTTCTCTACGGCCATCCCCTGCTGTTCTTTGTGGGATTTCCCGCAGAGGGCCTTTCCTCCGCAGACTATTATCCCCTGATTCCCTGGATCTTCCTGTTTCTGGCGGGGACCTTCTGTGGGCGGTGGCTGCGGGCAGGAAAATTCCCCGACTTTGTCTATCAGTCCCATAACCCCCAGTTGGCTTTTATCGGCCGCCACACCTTATTGATTTATCTGGTCCATCAGCCCCTGTTTTACGGCCTGCTGACGCTGATCTTCTTTCTGGTGAGCGGCAGATGAAGTCCTCTACCCTGTCATTTCAAAAAACAACCGCGCGGGTTCCAGCGTCAAAGTCATGGAATCCACGCGGTTTTTCTTTTTTTAAAAGCTTTTACAGCTTTTCCTTTTCTTTGCGCAGCCGGCAGTGATAAGCAGGATCATCCGCCGCCGCTTTTGTGACATATTCAAGATTTCCTGCCTGGATCATCTGTTTCAACCGCAGCCACACCCAGGTATCCCCAATGCCCAATGGATACTTTCCAAGCACTGTGCCAACCAACCGGGCCGCCATAAACTCCTTTGGCTGTTTCTCCAACTCCCGCAGAATAAAGGAATCATACAAAGTTTCAGGCATACTTACCAAGCGGCCATTCAGCAGTGCCCGCAAAGGGGCGTTTTCCTGCTGAAGAATCCGCCACCGATTCCCCATACCCCGAGCCAGGTTCACTGGCAGCTTTTTTCCCAGGGCTGTCATTTCTCCCCATCGGTGAGGTTCCATCTCTCCCCAGCCTGAGTATTGCTGTACTGTACCGTCTGGCTGCTCCTCAAAATCCGGCAGCCGCACCAGCGTAAGTTTCAGGTTTTCAAAGCCGATAGGACGCAGCTGTTCCATGAGCCAATATAATCCGCAAATCTCGTCAGGATTGTTGCCGCTCCAAATCCGTACCGGCTCTCCCCCGGCAGCTCTTTGCCGCAATATTTCCAGACTTTTGCGGCTGCTTTCCAGCATCTCCTGTGCGGCCTGTTCTCCTTGGGGATAGTGGTCCATCAGCATTCGGAGGGCCGCTTCCCGCTTTGGCCCAATCCCCTCCTCATTGATTTCCCCTACGCTCAGGGCGCAGGAAAAGCAGATAATATCCTTCCGGCTCCCCTCCAGTGGAATGGCCCGCTCCCAGTTTTTCCGTTCCCGCTCCTGGGCCTGCCGCTCCATCTCCTGTATCTCCTCCGGCGAAGGTTTGGGACCATCGCCCGCTACAACAACGCTGACCACACCGCCGATATCTTTTCCTTTTCCCATCGCAACGGCCATACTGCCTGCGGCGCTGTCGCTGAATACAACTTCCAGCATCCGTCCTCTTCCTCTCCATCTTTTTTCTATCAATCACTGATTTTCCGTCTGCTTTCTGTTTGTTATTATAGCAAGTCCCGCGGAGGGATTCAATTTCAGCAGGACGGTATTGTCTGAGCCATACTTTTCTTTACCAGTTGTCTCCGATGAAAAGGTGAGAGCTGTTTTGAGACAATCAAATGTCCCAACGATTCTCCCCTGCATTCCCCTTGTTTTCAAAAGGTTTGCGTCAGCCGGGCAGCAGGCAGTTTCAGAGCAACCGCAAATTCAAAACCCAAACTGTCCCCTCATCCAAGTGCAGCATAAAACTTCCTGCGCTCCACCCTTTTCCAGTGTTTGGGCTCCCTATTTATTGAAAGTATAGATACTTTGGAAGCAAATCATGGACCAATGATGAACAGCTGTGAATCAATTGTAAATTATCATAAATATCATTGACAATATTATTTTTTTAAAATATTATATATGCAGCATAAATAATATAAAAATAAAGAAAGGATGAACAGGTTTGGAGATCATCCGCTTCAAAAACACCATTTGGGACGAGCTTCGGCTGGTCAATGAAAAAATGGAACGGGTATTCCGGGACAGCACTGATCCCTGCGGTCTGACCCTGATGCAGCTTCGGCTGCTGGTGGAAATTGCCGAACATCCCAATACCACTGTAGGCTCTCTCAGCAAAACCATGTCCATGGCCGGTGCCAATTGTTCGGTCATGTGCAAGCGTTTGGAAAAATGCGGCCTGATTGAGCGGTTCCGAAGCCCAGAAGATGAACGGGTGGTACAGATGCGTTTGACCGAGGCAGGCAGTAATGCTGTAGAAGAAACTACCAGGAGCTTGCGTCAACGCTATGAGCCCATTATCCATCAAGAACCTCGGGAAAACATCAATGCTATCCTTGACGGTCTGAGCCGTCTGAACGATTTGCTGGTTCGTATGGAGGAAGCCTCCTGCAGCGATTCCACAAACACATCCATTCCAACAAAGGAGTGACATTTTATGCACGAAGAAAAAAGTCCCCGCAAACCCTTGCTATACTACTATTGCATTACATTATTGGTACTGATGCTCCTCAACGCCCTGGTATTCCCCTCCCTCATGGGCAACCGTGTAACGCCGGTGGATTACAACACTTTTCTCAATGAACTGGATGCCGGTCATGTGACCCAGGTTACACAGGACGGGGAGGAATTATTGTTTGTCACCGAGGTGGATGGCAAAGAGCATATTTACTCCACTGCCTGGGATGACCCTGATTTGACAGAACGGCTTCGGGCTCAGGAAAACATCAGCTTTGGCAAAATCGTTCCCAAAGAAAACTCCCCGTTGCTCAGCTTCATCCTCACCTGGATCTTCCCCATGATCCTCTTTATCGGCATCGGCCAGCTGCTGATGCGGCAGATGCAGAAAAGAATGGGCGGCGGCCCCAATGCCATGACCTTCGGCAAGGCCAACGCCAAAATTTATGTGGCTGCCCAGACAGGCAAAACCTTTGCCGATGTGGCCGGTGAAGATGAAGCCAAAGAAGCTTTGTCAGAGATCGTGGATTTTCTCCACAACCCGGAGAAATACGCCCGCATCGGCGCTTCCCTTCCCAAAGGCGCGCTGCTGGTAGGCCCTCCCGGAACCGGTAAGACCCTGCTGGCCAAAGCTGTGGCCGGTGAAGCCAATGTTCCCTTCTTCTCCATTTCCGGTTCCGAGTTTGTGGAAATGTTTGTGGGTATGGGCGCGGCCAAGGTTCGGGATCTGTTCAAGCAGGCCAACGAAAAGGCTCCCTGTATCGTCTTTATCGATGAGATCGACACCATCGGCAAAAAGCGTGACGGCGGCGGCGTAGGCGGCAACGATGAGCGGGAGCAGACCCTCAACCAGCTGCTTACCGAGATGGACGGCTTTGACGGACGCAAGGGCGTGGTGATTCTGGCAGCCACCAACCGTCCCGAGAGCCTCGACCCTGCACTGCTGCGTCCCGGACGTTTTGACCGCCGGGTACCTGTAGAGCTGCCTGATCTGGCGGGACGGGAAGCGGTGCTGAAAGTCCACGCCAAGGACGTCCAAATGGAACCTGACATCGACTTCAACGCCATTGCCCGTGCAACCTCCGGCGCTTCCGGCGCGGAGCTGGCCAATATCGTCAACGAAGCCGCCCTGCGGGCTGTCCGTATGGGACGGGACAAGGTAAGCCAGAGTGATCTGGAGGAGAGCGTGGAGGTGGTCATCGCCGGTTACCAGCGCAAGAGCGCCGTTATCTCTCCCAAGGAGAAGGAGATCGTTGCTTACCATGAGATCGGTCACGCCCTGGTTGCGGCCAAGCAGACCAACTCCGCTCCTGTCCACAAGATCACCATCATCCCCCGTACTTCCGGCGCTTTGGGATACACCATGCAGGTGGAAGAAGGGGAAAAGGTGCTGATGACCCGTGAGGAGGCGTTCAATAAGATCGCTACCCTCACCGGCGGCCGCGCGGCGGAAGAGCTGGTGTTTGGAACCTTTACCTCCGGCGCTTCCAATGATATCGAGCAGGCCACCCGCATCGCCCGTTCCATGGTCACCCGCCTGGGTATGAGCAAAAACTTTGATATGATGGGCCTGGAAACAATTCAAAACCAGTATCTTGGGGGAGACGCTTCTCTCACCTGCTCTCCTGAAACCGCCGCCAAGATCGACGACGAGGTTCTGGAACTGATCAAGTCCGCCCACACCAAGGCTATAGAAATTCTTCAGAACAATCAGGCAAAGCTTCATGAATTGGCGGCTTATCTGTTGGAAAAGGAAACCATCACCGGCGAAGAATTCATGAACATCCTGGAGAAGGAATAAGCTTGATCAAAATAATCCTCTTCTGCCATCAGCGGACCATATCACATCTCCGCTCGATCCCCCATGGCGCAAAGAGGATGAAACAAGGTCACTTGATTGTCTTTGGTCTTTCGTGTTGCATTTAGTATCGGACGTTTGACTGACTGCGGCCCGGCCCTGAGCCGGGCCGCCTGAATCAAATGGACTTTTTTCTCCTTATTGAGAATATTCTTCGCTTGTGAAAGGACGGCTTTACACCCATGAATACCCGTACCAATGATTTGGGAAGGGACCCTGTCCATCCCCTGCTGCTTCGTTTGGCCCTTCCCTCTATTCTTGCGCAGCTGGTCAATATGCTTTATAATATCGTGGACCGCATTTACATCGGTCACATTCCCGGAGTGGGGGCCGCGGCCCTTACCGGTGTCGGCGTTACCATGCCGGTCATCCTGCTGATCACCGCTTTCAGCTCCCTCATCGGCATGGGCGGCGCCCCCAGAGCCGCCATCAAAATGGGACAGCAGGACAACGACGGCGCAGAGCGGGTACTGGGCACCTGCTTTACCACACTACTGGGAATTTCTGTTGTTCTGACAGTCTTTTTTCTCGCCTTCGGACGGCCTCTGCTGATGGCCTTCGGCGCCAGTGAAAGCACTATCGACTACGCTGTGGCATACATGAATATTTATGTCTGCGGCACCATTTTCGTTCAGATGGCTCTGGGGCTGAACACCTTCATTTCCACCCAGGGACTGACCCGGATCAGCATGATGACCGTTGTCATCGGCGCTATCATCAATATTGTTCTGGACCCTGTTTTTATCTTCCTGTTTGGCATGGGGGTGGAAGGTGCTGCTCTGGCCACCATCCTTTCTCAGGCGGTGTCCGCTGTATGGGTATTAAAGTTCCTCTCCAGCTCCAAATCCTCCCTGCGGCTGCGGAAAAAATATCTCCGGCCGGACCCCAAAATTCTGGGGGCCGTATTGGCTTTGGGTGTTTCTCCTTTCATTATGCAGTCCACCGAAAGCCTGCTGAATTTGGTTTTCAACACCTCCCTGCAGTGGTACGGCGGCGATCTGGCTGTAGGTTCCATGACCATTCTGGCCAGTATGATGCAGTTTATGATGCTGCCCCTGATGGGGCTTACCCAAGGTACTCAGCCCATTATCAGCTATAATTACGGCGCGCAGAACAACGGCCGCGTCCGTCAGGCTTTCAGCCTGCTTCTTCGCTACGCCATCGGTTATACCGTCTTTTTCTGGGTGCTGATATTGGCCGTTCCACAGCTGTTCGTCTCCATGTTCACCTCTGATCCCCAGCTGGTGGAATATGCCTCCTGGGCGATGCGGATCTATTTGGGGGCCAGCTGTATCATGGGCGCGCAAATCGCCTGCCAGCAAACCTTTATCGCCGTTGGGCAGGCGAAAAGCTCTTTGTTCCTGGCGCTGCTGCGGAAAGTCATTCTTCTCATTCCGCTCATTCTCATTCTGCCCTTTTTCTTTGAAAACAAGGTCATGGCCGTCTTTCTGGCTGAGCCCGTGGCAGACCTGATGGCCACCACTGTCACCGTGATCATGTTCACCATCCAGTTCAGAAAAATCCTGGCTAAAAATGAACCACACTCCAAGGAGGAACCTGTATGATGCAACGGATGCTTATCCGCTTCCAACAGTTTATGGCCGGCCGTCACGGCTTGGATCAGCTCACTGTGGCGCTGCTGTGCGTCAGCCTTTTTTCAAACCTGATGCTGGGCCTGACCCGCTGGATCTGGTGGTATCCTCTGGAACTGGCGGCGCTGGCGCTGGCAGTGTTCCGCACCCTTTCCCGCAACCATCCAAAGCGCTGGGCGGAAAATCAAAAATTTCTCTCCCTTTGGAATCCCTTCCGCCAGAAATGCCGGCGGCTTTGGATCGATCTGAAGCAGAAAACCCTCTCCTTCTCCGCTTCCATGGAAGACAAACGAACCCATCGTCATTTTCAGTGCCCCCAATGCGGCCAAAAAATCCGGGTTCCAAAGGGCCGGGGAAAAATCATTATCACCTGCCCCCGGTGCCGTCATGAATTCCAAAAAAAGACCTGATTATCAAAATGCGCCCATTTTTCTCTGTTTCCACAGGGAAATGGGCGCTTAAACGATTGATCAGCCTGCTTTGGAAAGCCTAAAATTCCCTCCGGCCAGAAAAACATCCAAATTTAGCCAGCTTTGTCAGGACAAATACTCCACACAGACTTTATCCATAGAAAACAAAAGGAATCACATCCGCCGGATTGTTGTTTTCAGAATTGAACAGCATCAGTCAAAACAGCCGCGGACATTTTGGAGCGAACCGAAATGCCGCTGTTGGGGCGATGAATTCCAATGGTCAAATCCCTTTAGCAAACACCGACTGTGTTTCCCTTTTCCCCCGATTTCAGCAGCATAAGCAGCGCCCGCCCCCCTCCCGGAAAAGGGAGAAGGACGGGCGTTTTTCATACAAAATTTCTCTTTACAGGGAGGCGTCCTCGATGAGCACTTCCATGACGCCTCCGCACACCATTCCCTCATCCTCGGCAGAACCGGTCAAATCCACCTCATAGATCTTCCAGCCCCCTGTACCAATGAGGTCCAAGGCTTCCCGAATCACACCGGCTTCCGCGCAGCCGCCGCCGATGCTGCCCACTGTGCTCCCCCAGGGAGTGATGAGCATCTTTGCCCCCGCGCCTCTGGGGACAGACCCCTGGGAGGAAAGGATAGTGGCCATGGCCATGGGACCACGGTCCTCCTTGGCCAGCTCATCCAGTACCTCCTGGTCAAAATCAGAGCGGTTGACCACCTGACGGTGCCGCTCCGGCTGGTCGCTGCCCAGGCGTCGGAAGCAGATCAGCTGTGCCATAATGGAAACCGCGATCTCTTCCGGTGTCACAGCGCCAATGGACAAACCAATGGGGGTGCATACCCGGGCCAGACGGTCCTCCCGTATCCCTTCCTTGGCCAGCAGCTCCTTAACAGCAGCCACCCGGCGGCGGGAACCGATCATCCCGATGTATCCCGGCTCTTCCCCCTGGAGAATCATCCGCAGGCAGGCGGTATCATGACGATGACCCCGGGTGACGATCACCACATAGTCAAAGGCATTGAGCCGCAGGGCCGGGATCACTTCCTCAAAGCTGCCGCAGCATACCTTTTGGGCAGCGGGAAACCGTCCTTCATTGGCAAAGGACGGACGGTCATCCACCACAACGATGGAAAAGCCCAATTTACTGCCAAACTCCACCAAGGGCAGCGCAATATGCCCTCCACCCAGAATCACCAGACGGGATTCCGGAGAAAAGGGCTCCACCACGGTCAGATTCTCCCCTTCCCGAACAAAGGAAGGAATCCCCTTGGCGTAAGCCTGAGTCAACAACTGTTCCCAGGTATCGCCGTCTTCCTCCAGCAGTTCCTTGCAGACCCCCGCAGCGGTATAGGTGCTGAGCAAACCGATTTTTCGATTTGCTTTGAGCGTAGCCGCCAATTTCTGATAGATGTTTTCCATCCTCTGCTCCTTTCTCCCGGAACCTTTTTTTGATGCAGCCATAGGATATGGTAGTACTTTCATTTTATCACGGAGAACGCTCCGGGAAAGGAGGACTTTATGGAATACGCTCCCGTTATCAGTCTCCCCGCCGCCTGCATCCTGCTGGCAGTGGTGATGCTGGGCTTTGCCATATGGGGATTATTTTTATGGCTGCGTACCCGCCGATAGGCCCATACCTTCTGATTATTGTTCGCCGCCGTTTGAAACCGGCTTTTGGCGATGGGCTACATAGTCCAGCACCGCCCGCTTGAGGGTCAGCTCTCCCATAATGGCACAGTGAATATGCTCCTGGTCCAGCTTGCCGTCATCGGACAGCTCCTTTTCCAAATCTTCCCTGCTTATAGTATAAGCCGCCATCACCGGTTTGTCCAGCGCCAGTTTTGCCGCCAACGCGGCGCTGGCCACCACCGGAGCGCAGGCCCCCTCACTGATGGTAAAACCGGCGTCCACTACCATTTGCCGGGGATTGACCTGGAGATAAATACGCATCACATCGCCGCAATGGGGTTCCACAGTCTCCCCAAAGCCGTTATATTCCGCCGGCACTCTGGCCAAGGTTTGATCCGAAGCCAATTCCAGCACCTTTTCCCTGTTGGTTGCCATATCAATACACTCCTGTTCTTTTTACCGGAAGGACTTTCCCGGCAGGCAGCTGTCTTTGCGGCTGCTTCCCGGGGAGGTCCTTCCTCTTTAAAGGACCGCTGCACCGGCTTATCCTTTTGATGGACTTCCCCGTTTCACCGTATCCAGACAAGCACCTCAAAACCCACTCTGTATAAGGATATCAACTTTTAATGGTTTTTGAAAGCAGATTTCAGAAGTCAAGATTTTTCTTATCCGGCCCCGGCATTCCGCCGCCGGTCAGCCTGCAAACTTTCCGACGGCGGATATCTCAAAAACGAGAAGAAATGAAGACAAAAACTTACAGCTCCAGAGAGCGGCGGATCATAACCTTTGCCATGTCGATCTTGTAGGCATTGCGCTCCAGAGGAATCGCGCCCTCCAGCGCCAGTTCCGCAGCCTTGGCAGCGGTTTCTGCGTCGGGCTTTTTGCCGATGAGGTACTGTTCCGCCTTGGTGGCCCGCATGGGAACAGGGGCCACGGCGCCCATGGTGATACGGGCGTCGGTGATTACACCATTCTCCACCGTATACAGAGAGGCAATGGCCAGAATGGCGAAATCAATGGACTTCCGGGTACGGTACTTATCATACTTGGCTACAGTACCGGGAGCCACAGGGGGAACGATCAGCTCCAGCACCACTTCGCCCTTCCGCAGCACCTTGCTGACCTTGGTATCAGCAGCCAGCAGCTGCGCGGCGGTGAGGGTCCGCTGGCTGGTGCGGATGATGGCGTCATAGGTCAGCAGCATATTGGCGATATCGCTGGGGTTGACCGCCAAGCAGCCGCAGTTGAAGCAGCGGGCCGCTTCCGCCTTGGCCTCGGGAGCGGTGAGGCCGGCCATATCTTCCTTATCCATCGCCCGCTCTTCCGGAGGCAGAAGCTGCTGCTTCTGAGCCTGACGGCAGGTGTGGCAGACGCTGTCAAAGGTCGCAAGGGCCTTCCGGGGACGTGCTTTCTCCACCTTTTCCACTTCCAGCTCAGGGCCGCCGCAATACTGGTTGATGGACAAAGCAGTAGCCTTACCGGCAGCCACAGCCTTGACCACGGTTGCGGGACCAGTGGTGACGTCGCCGCCGGCGAAAATGCCGGGAACGCTGGTGCTGTTGCCTTCAGCGGCTTTGATCCGGCCCCGTTCTGTCTCCACCTTGTAAGCGCCATCCAGGAAGGACAGGTCCGCCCGCTGGCCGATAGCCATCAGAATGATGTCGGCATCCAGCTCCATGACGTTATCCTCATCGTAGACAGGATTGAAGCGACCGGTATCATCCAGAACACGGGGACAGGATTTGAACTGGATTCCCCGAACCTTGCCTTCCCCATCCTTCAGGATCGCCTTGGGGCCCCAGCCGTTGATGATCTCCACCTGTTCTTCCAGAGCACGGTCGATCTCCTCCTGGTTGGCGGGCATTCCCTCCCGGGATTCCAGGCAGACCATCTTGACGCTTTCAGAGCCCAGACGGCGGGCGGTGATAGCCACGTCCATGGCCACATTGCCGCCGCCCACGACCACAACTTTGGAACCGGGCTTGTCCAGAATGTAGGAGTTGACGTCAATGAGGAATTCCAGACCGAAGCGGGTCATTTCCTCTCCCGCCAGGCCGATGAGAGGCCGCTTCCAGGTACCGGTATCCAGCATTACGCTGTCATGCTGGCGATAGATCTCCTCCAGGGTAATATCCTCGCCCACATGGGTGGAGCAGCGGAACACAATACCCATGGCTTCCAGGGCGGAAATGAACTTCTTGACAATATCCTTGGGCAGACGATAGGCAGGAATGGCGTAGGTAAGGCAGCCGCCGGGCTCCTTCTGCCGCTCATAGACAGTGACGCTGTAGCCGCTCTGCCGCAGATAATAGGCGGTGGTCAGTCCAGCGGGACCGGAACCGACAATAGCGATCTTCTTGCCGTTTTCCTGTTCGGGGGCCTTCATGTATTCATCGCTGTGCTCCAGGATATGGTCACCCAGAAACCGCTCCACCGAACCTACATTGAGGCTCTCGTCATAGGTGCTGCGGTTGCAGCCCTCCATGCAGAAATGGGCGCAGACACGGCTGGTAATGGCGGGCATGGGGTTGACCTCCAGGATCACCCGGGCCGCGCCGTCAATATTCCCTTCCCGGATCATCTCCATATAAGCGGAGATATCGGTATGGGCGGGGCATTCCATGGTGCAGGGTGTCTGGCAGACCTTGGCCGCACCAAAGATGGAGTGGTAACGATTTTCACCCATCATGGCGGAGCAGAGATGGCCTTCCTTCCGGGCACAGTTGATCCGTCCGCCTACGCTGTTGGGATAGCGGTAATACCAGCAACGGATGTCCTGGCAGATGTTGCCGCCGATGGTGGCATGGGTACGGATATTGGGGCTGGCCACAGAGTAAGCAGCATCAGCCAGGGCGTTCCAACCCTCTTTTACCACAGGGGAGGAAGCGATCTCATCCAAAGTGGTCATAGCGCCGATATGCAGGCCGTCCGCTTCCTTGCGGATAAAGCGGAGACCGGGAACATTCCGCATGCTTACCACCTTGTCGGGATAGGTGGGCAGCAGATGCTCCTTGAGAACCCCCAGCAGGTCGGTTCCTCCCGCCTCCAGGACGGCGTTTTCGGATTGCAGAATCCGGGAAACCTCAGAGACAGACTCCGGGGCGGTATAGTGGAAGTGTTTCATCGTTTATTTGCCCTCCTTCTCTTTGAGCGCCGCCAGGATCTTGGCGGGGGTAAAGGGATAGCTGTTGAGCTTGATGCCGCAGGCATTGTAAATGGCCAGGCGGATGGCGGGGCCGCCGGGAGCCAGCAGCGGTTCGCCGACACCGAAGGCACCGAAAGGATATTCGGTATCCCGGCCCTTGTTGGATTCCAGAATGATGTGGTCATGGGGTACCACATCGTTGAAGGTGCGGACCTTGTAGTCGATGTTGCTGGGATTGAGAACGCGGTAATCATTGGGGTCCCAAACGGTTTCTTCCATGCAGGCGATATCCACACCGGCGAAGAAGGACTGCACCTGATTGCGCAGCGGCAGCGGATTGACGATCACACCGGCATCGGAGCCGCCGAAATGATCAATGATCTTGAAGGTGCCCATCTCCTTATCCACCTCTACCTCCACAAATTGCAGATGGTAGATGGTGCTGTTGTGGACGCCGTCAAAGTGGCCGCAGCCGGTGACACTGTCCACCTTGCCCATCAGGCGGGGGAAGAGGGTGTATTTTTCCTCGGGATTGGACAGGCGATAAACATAACCATCCCGGAAACCGCAGTCATCCTTGGGGATGCCGATCTTTTCCTCAGCCAGGGTGAAGATCTTGTCCAAAGCGTCCTCACAGGCCCTCTTGACGGCAATACCGCCGCAGTAGGTGGAACGGGAACCGGTGGAACCGAAGTCCGGCGGGGTGACGCCGGTATCGGAGGGACTCAGACGAACCGCATCCAGGGGAACGTTCAGGGTTTCCGCCGCAACCTTCAGCTGAATATCACGGGTACCGGCGCCAAACTCTGCCATACAGGTGGAAACATATACCGCGCCCAGACCGGTGATGGTGACGTTGGCATTGGAGGGCTTGCCGCCGGTATCAGAATGTCCCGCGGCTGCGACGCCCACACCTCTGGCCCGCTTTCCGTCGGCAGATACCCAGGTGGGAACTCCCCAGCCCTTCCACCGCTCGGACCAGTGGAATGCCTTGGCAGTCTCAGTGACCAGATTGCTCCAGTCGGCGGCCATGTTGTTCTGCCAGAAGTGAGGACCCGCCATTGCGTTGTGGTACCGCTCTCCCAGCTTCATGGCATTCTTTTCAAAATATGTTACAGGATCGATGTCCAGCTTTTCACAGGCTTCAAAGATGGCCTGGGTCAGCAGAGCGGTGGATTCCATGTAGCCGTAGCCCCGGAAGGAGCCGGAAGGGATATGGTTGGTGACCACCACATCGGCATCAAACTTCTTGTTGTTGGTTTTGCAGAGGATAGGCAGGGTGTTGGTGCCTACCGCCAGCATAAACTCCTGGGTGGAGGCACAGCAGCCGGCATCGGCGTACTGGCGCATCTCAATGGCGCTGGCCAGGCCGTCCTTTTTCATGCCGAACTTGATGTGGGCCTTGGTGCTCATCCGGTTCTGGTGGGCGGCAAAGTGCTCTTCCTTGGTGTAGCCGTACAGCACCGGGCAGCGTGCCGCTTTCGCCATGATGGCGGCGTAAACCAACACCTGAACGTTGCCGCTGTACAGCTTGGAGCCGAAGGAACCGCCTACCGCCGGAGCAATGAGACGGACACATTCATAGGGAATATCCAGGGAGGAAGCCACATTCTGGTGGCAGTAAGCAGGTGCCGCGGCGGAAGCGATGAGGGTAACGGTCTCCCCTTCCCAGCTGGCGATGATGATAGGAGCTTCCACCGGCAGCGGATTCTGGCCGTTGTCCATAGCGGCATCCACTTCCACCACCACGTCGGATTCTGCAAAGCCCTTTTCGATATCTCCCACCTCGAAGTTCAGGTTGTTCTTGTGGGGGGCAATGTTGCCGGGGAACTCCGGGTACAGCTGAGGAGCATCCGGGGCCAGGGCTTCATCAATGGTGAATACAGGCTTGAGCACCTCATACTCCACCTTGATCAGCTCCAGGGCCTCCATGGCAATGTCCTCGGTCACTGCCACTACCAGCGCCACGGCATCGCCAATGTAACGGACATACTCATCCATAATGTGATAGTGCTTCGGAGGAGTAAAACCATTGGTGATGTAAATGTTCCGGTCCACATCCTTCCAGGTGACCACAGCAGTCACGCCGGGAAGCTTTTTGGCCGCTTCCACATCAATGCTGATGATTCTGGCAAAGGGATGGGGGCTGCGGAGGATCTTTCCATACTGCATTCCGGGCAGCTTGAAGTCTCCGGTATATTTGGCCCGGCCGGTGACGATCTGTTCGCCCAGCAGACGGTGGCTCTCTTTACCGATATGTCTGAATTCGTTGTTCATTTGCCATTCCTCCTCTGCTCCACATAGGCCATAATGGATTCCACCGCGGTATAATGGGTGCCGCAGCGGCAATAGTTGCCAGCCAGGGCTTCCCGCACCTCTTCCTCCGTGGGGTCAGGATTGTGATCCAGCAGCGCCTGGGCGGTCATAATGATGCCGGGAATGCAGAAGCCGCACTGATAACCGCAGTTGTCCAGAAACGCCTGCTGCAATCCGCTCAGCTCTCCGGTGGCAGCGTCCGCCAGGCCTTCAATGGTGGTAATGTCTCCCCCATCGCAGTCCATGGTAAGGGTCATGCAGGAGGTGATGGGCTTACCGTTCATAATCACGGTGCAGCAACCGCAAGCGCCCTGGTTGCAGCCTATTTTCAGGCCGGTGAAGCCCAGACGGTCCCGCAGGGTGTCCGCCAGGGTCTCGCTCTCCGGCATATCGGTCAAACCGTCTCCTACGCTCAGTTCGTAGGTCCTGCCGTTGACCCGCAGCGAGATGATTCTTTGGAGTCTCTCTTTCATGGAATGGTTACCCGCCTTTCTTGGTCATAAAATCTGCCTCTTTGGGAGGACGTTCATGGTCCGGGGCCCTGACAAAAGCCGGGTCCCGGACACACAGTTTTAAAAGATGGAAAGCACTGATCAGTCTTTCTGTATCAGCGCGCTGAACACCACCGCCAGCACCAGGCATCCCAGGAAGGTATACCAGATGAGGCTGTAATTGCCGGTGGCGTCGATGACCGCGCCCACAATAGCGGGCTGAATCATACTGGAGGTTTGGAAGATCAGGTTCTGAGTGGATACTGCGGTGGCGCTGTACCGGTCACCAGCCCGCTGCATCGCCAGGGTGGTGAAGTGGGTGGATGGCAGATAAGAGAAGGCGCCATAGATGATACCAACCAGAATCAGGCCGGTGTAACCTCTCTGGAAGGAGAACAGCAGCGTCAGCACACCCATTCCGGTCAGGGAGAACAGCAGGAAGCTCTTGTGGTTCATCTTCATTTTCTGTGCCAAAGAACCGGAAACGCAGGAACCGATAATGCCTGCCACAGAATAACAGGTGATGATCAAACCGCCCTCCGCTTTGGTGAAGCCCAGGGTTCCGGCATATGTATTGGCCCAGGTGGCAAAGCCCACGGAAACGAACATGAACATAAATCCGCCGATGCCCAGCAGCAGCTGTTCTTTATCGGTGAAGAAGACCTTCAGTCCCTCCAGCATTCCCGCTTTGGCGGGGCCGCCGGCAGGAGCGGACGCCTTGGGCGCAGGCTTGACAAACAGCAGCAGGCACAGCACTACCACCACCGCCACCAGGCTTACCGCCAGGAAGGTGTTGCGCCAGCCCAAAGCAGCGTTCAGCGGAGCGCCCAGGGAGTTGGCCAGGGTGATGCCGATGGGAGGAGAGGCAAGCAGGATACCCATGGCGGAAGCCCGCTCCCGGGGAGCGAAGTTCAGCGCCACTACCTTGGAGCAGCTGGCCATAACGCAGCCGCTGCTGACGCCGGTGACAATACGGAAGAAGAGTCCCGCCTCATAGCCGGTGATCGTGGACATCAGCGCTGTCATTACGCCGCCCAGCAAGGTGCACACGATCAGAATCACCTTGGGCTGGAGCTTGTCCGCCATGATGCCGCCGGGAATTTGGGTGATGAGATATCCGGCAAAGAAAGCGGACATATACAGTCCTGCCTGTACCGCCGTGATGCCGAATTCCGCTGTGACATCGGACATCAGGGGGCTCCAGATATACCTGCTGACAAAGGTGAAGGTAAATGCGAGGGTGACCGCCAGCAGCGCCAACCACTTGTTGCCTGTCCGCTGGACCTGTGCGTTTTCCGCCATGACAATTTCTCCTTTCAGCTTGCGCGGATCAAATTTACTATACAAACCGCACTTTGTATAGTAAATATTATCATCACTTTGTTATTGTGTCAACAAATAATGACAAAAATAAATCAATCACATCAGTTTTTCTACCTATATTCCTATTTTTATTTCATTTTATTTTTTAAAATTAGATATTAACACGAATTTTATCTAAAATAACACAATTATACAAAACCATATTTGTATAATAAAACTGAAAGGTCCTGGATTCCCAAACAGATTTTCGGCCATAACCTCCTCAGCATATTTCTGATTTCTTTTCTCCCCTCCCGCAAAGTGTGCAAGCTCCATCCCAGTAAGATATCCGGAACAATACAGGGCTTTAAAAAATATTTTTCCAGATACTTTCATATGGGGGAAGCAAAGGCAGATTCTATTCTTCAAACACGTTATCTTTTCACATCAGCGGGGATTTTTCCTTTGGGGCGTTTCTCTTTTTCAAAAAATGTGGTAAAATTTGTGCGGAACTATTTAAAAATGGTTACTTTGTCTTTTTATTCCAAGAAAGCAGAAAGCAAAATCTTAAAACAAAAGCTCTGACGCAGAGAGGATATTGATGTGAGCACAAGTCGCGAAAAACACACCAACCTGAAAGAAGAAATTCTGAATATCGCTCAGTCTATGTTCAGGGACTATGGATACGACGGCACCACTTTCCAAAAAATCGCTGATCAGCTGGGTATTACCAAAGGCGCCATCACCTATCATTTTAAAAACAAGCACCTGATCATGGCGCACTTTTTCGATCTGTATTTTCAGTCTTTGCGGGATTTCATCGACTCCTACCCCGATGATTACCGCAATGTCTATTGGCGGTACTGCGTCATGTATATCTACGCCTATCGCACCATTATGAAAAACCCCAGGAACCAAAGTCTCTTTTTCCATCAGGATCAGATGTCACTGTGGGAATCTTCCAAGGTACCCACAGTGGCGGAAATCTATCGGGCCATCGCCAAAGACTTCCATAAGACTTTTACTGAAGAAGAACTGTTGGTTTCTACCTATATGGACCTGGGAGCACGGCGCCGCCTTTATCGGGAATACGTCAACAATAACCAGCTTTTACCCATTGATAAATTCTGCTATTATCATATTTATCTCATGGGGCTGCTGGCCCGGCTGGATCTGGCTACGGTGGAGGAAAACATCGGCTTCGCCTTTGCCTTTGCCAACAGCCATTATCCGCCCACCATTCCCCTGCTGGAATAACAGGACCTATCTGAACGAAAGGCGGTTATCATATGAAGGAAGCATGGTGGAAAGAAGCGGTCGTATACCAAATCTATCCCCGCAGTTTTATGGACACAAACGGAGACGGTGTGGGAGACCTGAGAGGCATCCTGGAAAAGCTGGACTACCTGGTGGAACTGGGAGTGGACGTGGTTTGGCTCTGTCCCATCTATCCTTCCCCCAACGATGACAACGGATATGACATCAGCGATTATCAGGGGATCATGGCTGAATTCGGCACCATGGAGGACTTTGACCTGCTGCTGTCTGAGATGCACCGCCGGGGCCTGAAGCTGATGATGGATCTGGTGGTCAACCATACCAGTGATGAGCATCCCTGGTTTCAGGCTGCTCTCCGGGATCCCAAAGGGCCTTACCGGGACTACTATTTCTTCCGGGACGGCAGAGAGGACGATCCACCCAATAACTGGGGAAGCTTTTTCGGCTTTTCCGCCTGGGAACGGGAGCCGGGCGGAGAACAATATTACCTGCACCTGTTTACAAAAAAGCAGCCGGACCTCAATTGGGAGAATCCCGCTGTCCGGGAGGAGGTCTGCCGGCTGGCGGAATTTTGGGCCAAAAAAGGGATCGACGGTTTCCGCATGGACGTCATCAACCTTATTTCCAAAACCCCAGGCCTGCCGGATCTTCCCGGTCTGAAGGAAGGGGAAATAAAGGTCCCCCATCTGTATTGCGCCAACGGGCCCCAAGTCCATGAGTATCTGCGGGAGCTGAACCGACGGGTTCTGACCCCATACAGCCTGATGACTGTGGGAGAAATGATCGCCGTTGACCCTCAAAAGGCCCGGCTGTACACCCATGAGGACCGGGAAGAACTGAATATGGTCTTTACCTTTGAGCACATGGACCTGGACGCGGTGGGCGGGGACAAATGGAAGCTGCGTCCCTGGCGTCTGGACGAAATGAAAGAGGTCTTTGGCCGGTGGCAGCGGGAACTGGCGGAGGGCTGCTGGAACAGCCTCTATCTCAACAACCACGATCAGCCCCGGATGGTCAGCCGTTACGGTGATGACGGTCCATATCGGGTAGAAAGCGCCAAAATGCTGGCTACCTTCCTCCACACCCTCCAGGGCACCCCTTATATTTATCAGGGGGAGGAACTGGGGATGACCAACATCCGCCTGGAGCATATTGAGGATTACCGGGATGTGGAGATCCTCAACCACTACAAAGAGGCGGTGGAGGTATTCGGTCAGAACCCCAATGAGGTGATGGAGGCCATCTATACCAAAGGACGGGACAACGCCCGCACCCCCATGCAGTGGAGCGACCAGCCCAATGCCGGCTTTACCACCGGCACCCCCTGGCTGGCGGTCAACCCCAACTATACCGTCATCAATGCCGAGGCCGCCCGAAAGGATCCGGACAGCATTTTCCACTATTACCGCCGCCTTCTTGCCCTGAGAAAACAGTACAAAGTGATGGTTTACGGCGATTATTCCCCGGTTTGTGAGGAGCATCCCGCTGTCTGGGCCTACCTCCGCCGATATCAGGAAGAGGCGCTGGCAATAGTGCTCAACTTCTTTGGTACCCCGGCGGAAATTCAGCTGCCGGAAGGAACCATCCCTCAGGAAAGTACGGTGCTCATCAGCAACTACAAGGATTTTCCCTCCCCTTCAGATCACTTGTCTCTGCGGCCCTATGAAGCGGTAGTCTATCATTTCCACCTGTGAAAGGAGAACGGCATATGGAACAGCAACGTGATCCACTCCCTCCCTACGGCGGTATGTTCTGGCCTGGAATGGTGGAAGAGGAGGCTGTCCCTTCTCCCACAGCGCAACAGCAGCCTATCCCCTCCCCCGCACCCGAGGAAGAGAAACCGGCAGAGGAACAGAAAGCTTCGGAGGAAGTGCCCTATGAACTGCCGGAGCTTTCTGCATATTTGGAATTTTTCCAGGGGCTTGCACAGCTGGAGGAAAGGTCTGAGCCTTCCGATAAAAACACAAAAATATAGCCCCTGCAAAAGATTCATCCCATATCCCGCCATTGTTATTTGTTAAACAAACTATTTTTCACGCTTTATCGTTGACTTCTTTTGTCTATCTTGCTATAATCTAACTGCAAGCAGGAGAATTTCTCCTGTACATATGTGTCGGAAGATGGAACCGGGAGAGACTCACCGGCATTTTGGTTTGTGTGGGAGCCAACGGGGTATGTGCGAAAAAACTCTCAGGCAAAAGGACCGGTTCCGGACGAAACTCTGGAAAGCCGCGCTGTCCCATACAGTGCGGCACCGATGAAGCAACCCGGCTTCACTGGCCGGGGAATCTTTCAGGTATCCAAACAGAGACGCGCTTTTGTTTTGGCGCGTCTCTGTTTTTTTATTATCCAAAGGAGGAATCGGTTTTATGGAACTGAAAACCCCGCTGTACGACCGTCATGTGGCTCTGGGGGGAAAGATCGTCCCCTTTGCCGGATATCTGCTGCCGGTGCAGTACGAGAGCGGCGTCATCACTGAGCACAAGGCGGTGCGCTCTGCTGCCGGTCTTTTCGACGTCTCCCATATGGGGGAGGTGACCTTCTCCGGGCCGGATGCCCTTAAAAATCTTCAGCATCTGCTTACCAATGATTTCACCAATATGGCTGCCGGAGATGTCCGCTACAGTCCCATGTGCAACGACCGGGGAGGCGTGGTGGACGATCTGATCGTCTATTGCCTCCAGCCGGTCACCAGCTATCTGGTGGTCATCAACGCCGCCAATCGGCATAAGGATGTACAGTGGATGAAGGACCACCTGTCGGGAGAGGTGGAATTCCAGGACATTTCCGATCAGGTGGCCCAGCTGGCCCTCCAGGGGCCGGAGTCCCAGCTGATTCTTTCCCGTATCACCAAAGGTGAAACCATTCCCCAGAAGTATTATTCCTTCTGCCGGGATTGCTCTGTGGCGGGGATAAACTGTCTCATCTCCCGCACCGGCTACACCGGAGAGGATGGCTTTGAGCTGTACTGCGCTCCCGCCGATGCTCCCCGCCTGTGGGATGCTCTGCTGAAGGCCGGAGAGGACCGGGGCCTGATTCCCTGTGGTCTGGGGGCCCGGGATACCCTGCGTCTGGAAGCCGGAATGCCCCTCTATGGCCACGAGATGAACGATGAGATCACCCCCTGCCAGACAGGTTTGGGATATTTTGTAAAGATGGAGAAGGAGGATTTCATCGGCAAAAAGGCTATGGAGGAGATGGGCCCCCCCACCATCAAACGGGTGGGGCTGAAAATGCTGGGCCGGGGCATCGCCCGGGAAAACTTCCCGGTTTACGCCGGGGGCAAGGTCATCGGCCATACCACCAGCGGGACCCACTGCCCCACTCTGGGCTGCGCCTGCGCCATGGCCCTGGTGGAGAAAGAGGCCGCACCCCTGGATGCTGTGGTCCAGGTAGAAATCCGTGGAAAGCTGGTGGACGCCCAAGTGGTCCGTTCCCAGTTCTATAAAAGAGGATAATCCCTAAAAAGTGCCAGAGAAACATTTTATATGATACAGGAGGTAACTCAAATGAAAAATCCCGCCGATCTGCTCTACACCAAATCTCATGAATGGGTCCGGAAGCTGGAGGATGGTTCCGTCCAGGTTGGTTTGACTGATTATGCTCAGCATCAGCTGGGGGATCTGGTTTTTATCGGCCTGCCCCAGGAGGGGGACGCTGTGACAGCGGGCGAAAGCTTTTGTGACGCTGAATCGGTCAAAGCGGTATCCGAGGTGTACAGCCCTGTCACCGGAACGGTGCTGGCTATCAATGAAGAGCTGCTGGATCATCCGGAACTGGTCAATGAAAACCCCTATGACGCCTGGTTCGTCCAAATCGGGGAGATCACCGGGGAGGAGGAGCTGCTGGGAGCGGCGGAATATGAGGAATTGGCTGCAAAGGAGGAAAAATGAATGGGCTCCTATGTCCCTTCCACTCCCGCCCAGCGTCAGCAGATGCTGGAAAGTATGGGGCTTTCTTCTATGGAGGACCTGTTCCGTCAGCTTCCTGAAGAGGTGCTGCTGCGCCGGCCTCTGAACATCCCCTCCGGCTGCTGCGAAATGGAAGCATTGGGAAAGATGGAGACTATGGCGGCAAAAAATACCGTTTTTTCCTCCATTTTCCGGGGGGCGGGAGCCTATGACCACTACATCCCCGCCATCGTCAAAAGCGTTACCTCCAAGGAGGAGTTTCTCACTGCCTATACCCCCTATCAAGCGGAAATCAGCCAGGGGGTACTCCAATCCATCTTTGAATATCAGACCATGATCTGCCAGCTGACCGCCATGGACGTTTCCAATGCTTCGGTTTACGACGGCGCTACCGCTGCCGCTGAAGCCGCCGCTATGTGCCGGGACCGCCGCAGGACTGTCACCTACGCCTCCGCTGCCTGCCGCCCCATGACTTTGCGGGTTCTGGAGACCTACTGTTTCTCCGCCGGTACACCCCTGGTGCTGATACCGGAAAAAGAAGGGCGCACCGACCTGGAGGCCCTCAAAGAGTTGATGGACCCTGCCGCTGCCGCCTGTGTTTATCTGGAGCAGCCCAACTTCTACGGCCAGCTGGAGGAAATGGAAAAAGCTGCCGGGATCGCTCACCAGGCGGGAGCCAAATTCATTGCCGGGTGTAATCCCATTTCTTTGGGAATCCTCACCCCTCCCGGTGAATACGGCGCCGATATCGCCGTGGGAGAAGGCCAACCTTTGGGGCTGCCTCTTTCCTTCGGCGGACCCTATCTGGGCTTTATGGCAGCCAAATCCGCCCTGACCCGGAAGCTGCCGGGACGCATCGTGGGAGAAACCACCGACGTGGACGGCAAACGGGCCTTTGTGCTGACCCTCCAGGCCCGGGAGCAGCATATCCGCCGGGAAAAGGCATCCAGCAACATCTGTTCCAATCAGGCTCTCTGCGCCATGACCGCCGCGGTCTATCTGTCTGCCATGGGAGCCCAGGGACTGGCTCAGGCCGCTGCCCTCTCCATGTCCAAAGCCCACTATCTGGCGGCGGAGCTGGAGAAAATCCCCGGCTTCCAGCGAAAGCACCAGGGAGAATTCTTCCATGAATTTGTCACCGGCTCCCCGATAGAACCTGAAGCGCTGATGAAATCCCTGGAAAAAGAGGGCATTCTGGGGGGACTGCCCCTGAACGGCGCCTATAAAGGTTGTATCCTCTGGTGCTGCACCGAGAAAAACACCAAGGCCCAAATCGACCGGTTGGTCTCCATTGTCAAGGAGGTGGCGGAAAAATGAAGCTGATCTTTGAGCGAAGCATTCAGGGTCGGGGCTGCGCCATTCTGCCCCCCTGTGATGTTCCTGTGACGTCCCTGCCTGAGGCGATGGTCCGCAAGGAGCCCCCAAAGCTGCCTCAAGTGGGAGAAATCGATCTGTCCCGCCACTATACCCAGCTGATGAAGCAGACCCACGGCGTCAACGATGGATTCTATCCCCTGGGCTCCTGCACGATGAAATACAATCCCCGGGTCAATGAGGAGGCCGCCGCTCTGCCCGGCTTCCGCCGCATCCATCCCCTCCAGCCGGAAGAGACTGTTCAGGGCTGTCTGGAGGTGCTGGTGACGGCGGAAGAATTGCTGTGCGAGATCACCGGCATGGACCGGATGACCTTCCAGCCGGCGGCAGGCGCCCACGGAGAACTGACCGGCCTGCTGCTGATCAAAGCCTATCACCATCACCGCCAGGATACTGCCAGAACCAAGATCCTGGTGCCAGATTCCGCCCACGGTACCAATCCCGCCAGCGCCGCCATGGCAGGCTATCAGGTGGTGAGCATTCCATCAGGTCCTGACGGCTGCGTGGACGTGGAAGCACTGCGGAAAGCCGCTGGTCCCGACACTGCCGGTCTGATGCTCACCAATCCCAATACCGTGGGTCTCTTTGACCGGAACATCCTGGAAATCACCCAAATCGTTCACGAGGCAGGCGGACTGTGCTACTACGACGGCGCCAACCTCAACGCCGTCATGGGCATCGCCCGCCCGGGAGATATGGGCTTCGATGTGGTTCACCTGAATCTCCATAAAACCTTTTCCACCCCCCACGGCGGCGGCGGACCAGGCTCCGGCCCTGTGGGCTGCAAGGAACTGCTGGTCCCCTACCTGCCTATTCCGCTGGCTCAGCGGGATGGTGCGGGAGGATACCGCCTGGATTGGGACCGTCCTTTGACCATCGGCGCGGTGAAAGATTTTTACGGTAACTTCCTGGTAGTGGCGCGGGCCCTCACCTATATCCTTACCCTGGGGCGGGAGGGCATCCCGGAGGCAGCTGAGAACGCTGTCCTCAACTGCAACTACCTGATGACCCGGCTGAAGGATGTTTACGACATGGCCTTTGACACCGGCTGTATGCATGAGTTTGTCATCACCCTGGCCCGCCAGAAGAAGGAGCTTGGCGTAACTGCCATGGATGTAGCCAAAGGGCTGCTGGATCATGGCATCCACCCGCCTACCATGTATTTCCCTCTCATTGTGGAGGAAGCGCTGATGGTGGAGCCCACTGAGACGGAATCCAGGGAGACCCTGGATGAGGCAGCGGAAGCTTTCCATGAAATTTATCGGACTGCCCTCAGCGATCCGGAGCTGTTGCATCAGTCTCCTCTCCACACTCCGGTGCGAAGGCTGGACGAAGTGGCAGCGGCTCGAAATCCCAGACTGCAATACCATTTTCCCGATTGACAGGAGGTCCTCAAAAGCAGCGGCGCTCATTTTTTAACGCACAATACCAACAGCTTCCCCGGCAGAAAGGAAAACTTTCTCTGCTCCACGATGAAGCTTTCGCAGGGCAGAAATCCATTTCATTCTGTCCATCTCCATACCACTGCTTAAAATATTTTCTCCCATATTCCCGCTTTGCTGTAACAGCAAAAGGCTTACCTACTGACAAGGCACATTCAGACAAAAAACTTCCGGAGCAGCAGACAAAGTCCACTGCTCCGGAAGTTTTTTTAATTTTTAAGTTGCCGAACAATCTGATTTTATTTGGTGGTCTTTTTAGCAGGGGTCTTACGGGCCGCCGCAGGCTTTTTCTCCGCAGGAGCTTTTTCTCCGGCGGGCTTTTTGGCGGCAGCAGACTTCTTCTCAGCGGGAGCTTTCTCCGCAGCGTTCTTCTCTTCCGCAGGCTTCTTTGCCGCGGTCTTTTTAGCAGCGGCAGTTTTCTTTTCCGCAGGGGCCTTTTCCGCGGCAGGCTTCTTGGCAGGGGCTTTCTTTGCGGCAGGCTTATGGGCGGGAGCCTTCTTTTCCTCAACGGGCTTCTCTGCCTTGGGAGCGGAAACAGGAATCAGCATCCACTTCTGATTTTCTCCATCCAGGTCGTCCCACAGCTGTATACGGGCGCCGTCGCTGACAGACATAGCCACAACGTCCAGGCAGCGGCCGCTCACCTTGGAACGCAGCTTGAAAAATCCGTCCGCCTGCTGCTCCGCCAGCCACAGCTGGTTCTCTGCTCCCAGATCATCCCACTGGTGGATCTGCGCGCCGTTCTGAGTACCGGCCAGCATAACATCCATCACCTTGCCGGTAGCCTTGCTGACAATCTTCCAGCAGCCGTCGCCGTTGTCAACAAAGGTCCAAACCTGGCTGTCCGCACCGGTTTGCTCCATCATCATAACGGTGTCATTTTTTGCTTCCATCGCCTTGCTGCTGCGCACCGAAACGATCACATAGTTCTCGTTGTTCTTAATGGTTTTTTTCATCATTACTGCACTCCTTCATTTCCATCTTTATGTATCGGCAACTGAGGAAGTATCCGTTTTATTCTAATGGTTTTCAGCTTTATCCCCAAGGCGGGAGCTTTGGACATTACTTGAAACTTATGATACCACATTCATCCAAAATGTCAATTTTATTCCTGTAAAAATTTCCCGGCACGGCAAGAAAAAATCCAGTGAAACCGCCGTTTTCTCCTCAAAACATCTCCAAATTCGCTCTTTTTCGGGAGCTTTTCAGGCGGCAAAGCTAAAAATTAATTCTCTTATATTCCATGATTCTCCCCAGGCAAATCAGTAAAAGTCATGGTCCGCCAGTTTTTCCCGCCAAAGCTCGGCCAGGACCTGAAGATCCTCCATAAATTCTTCGGAAGTCTGTTCCGGCTTCTTCTCCAATTCCTCCAGCAGCTGAAAGCGGAATGCTCCAGGGCCGTATTTGCGCCAGTCCTCCCCCAGCTTTCCATAGGCGCACAGATTTGTACTCTGCGCAAACTGAAACTTGTTTTTGCTGCCTGCTATATCCCGTTCCGCCAGCAGCAGCATCCGTCCTGTAGCATCGTTGACAATGGCAAAAACGCCTCCCGTGACCGGGCGCTCTTTGTAACTGGAAATCAGCTTTTTTCTCGTGTCTTTATCCATATTTTCCTCCATACGTTCCCGCAAAATCTTTCACTGATTGTATCACCCTTTTTACATCTGTCAAGAGAAAATTTTGGTATGTGAACGTTATGTTGGCTTTCTTTTGACGGCCGCTTAATAAACTTTTCCCAGCACTTATCATTCCCTCTTACAATATAAAAACAGAGGGATAGGATCAATCCTATCCCTCTTCCGCCGCAGGCAAAATATGGATTCAGCCTTTTCACAGGCCTCCCTCTTCCGTTGCCTGTCTGCGTTGCCATTAAAATATATCGCTAGCCGTTCTGAAGCCACATCGGCTGCAGCTGGCGTCCCTCCAGTGCTGCCAGCACGGCTTCCTCAATGCGGTCAAAATCCGCTATCATGGATGCGGGCTTTTTCTCAGGAGAATCCTGAGCCATAGGAACAAAATAAATGTTTTTGGTATTCATCAAAAGCCCAATATTTTTTGCTGAGCCACTGAGGGCGTCATTGGTAGCTGGAGCCAGAATCAGGGGTTTGCCGCCTCTCAGCTGGGCTTTACAGGCCATGGTCACGCCATTGTCGGTGATGGCGTTTGCCAGCTTTGCCAGCGTATTGCCGGTGCAAGGAGCCACCACCAGGGCATCCAGGTAACTCTTGGGGCCAATGGGCTCCGTTTCCACCACTGTGGTCATGATCTTTCTCCCACAGGCATCCTCCACTGCCCACCGGAAATCCTCCGCACGGCCGAAACGTGTATCCGTACTGTAAGTAATAGGCGACATGATGGGATACAAATCATATCCCTTGGCCGCCAGCTGGGTCAGCACCCGGATGGAACGCTCCAGGGTGCAAAAACTGCCGCACATGGCATATCCCAGCTTCAGCTTCCGTTCCATAGTTTTCCCTCCATTCTCCAAGTTGCAGAAAAATCTTCGCTATCTCTCTTTTCTCAGGAGTTTTTCCACCGTCCGGGCAATGGCCTCGCCTGCGGTCCTGGGCGCGCATTTTCCAGGCAATCCCAGCCCATGGATGGCTTTGATTCCCCGTACCCTTGCCGCCTCAAAATCTGTCCCTCCGGGTAAGGATGCCAAATCAATGATGACACCGTCCGGTCTCATCCCGCTGATAAAAGCCTCCGTCAGCACCTGCGCCGGAGCGGTGTTAAAGGCAATATCCACCCACTGAGCAGCGCTTTGAAGCTCTTCCATGGGCAGCGTCTGACAGCCCTCCGTTTCCGCCCAGGCAAGCTCTTCCGTTCCCCGGCAGGCGGCCGTCACCTCAGCACCCAGCGCCCGGAGTATTCCACAAAGAAGCCGTCCGATCCTTCCATAGCCCACCACCAGACATTTGGAGCCCCGGATGGTTCGGTCCGTTTCCCGCAGGGCAATTTCCAGCGCCCCTTCCGCGGTAGGCAGGGCGTTGCGCACCGTCAGCTCCTCCTGATCCAGCAGTTCAGTCAGTTCCAGCTTGCCCTTCCCGGCCATGGTGCGGATTACACCGGTGATGCCGCCGCCAAACACCTTGGTTCCTGCCGGCAGCCCCTCCAGACATACCGACAGGGGCACTTCCCCCTTCCATAAGGGAGCGTTGAGCCATAGCCCCCGCTGGCAAACAGGTACCGGCAGCACCACTGCCGGGCAGCGGGCCAGAAGGGACTGCTCTCCCCCCTCCAGATGCACCTGAGGGTCAAAAGGATATCGACCCTCCAGATAAAAAACATGGACCTCAAAGCTGTGGGCCAAAGCATTGGCCAGATAGACGCTTCGCAGGTCCCCTCCCAGAATTCCAATCACATTTGCCATGGTCCCATCCTCTTTTCTTCTGTAGCAACCGTCGGTTCAAGTTATCCTATGCGTCTGCCGGGACCTCTGTGCCGTATAAAGGAGGCAGTCATTCTGCCTGTTGTGTCAAGGCAATAAAAAAAGGCCCTTTCCCGGGAGGTATTCTCGGGAAAAGGCTTCCTTTTGCTTCTGATTCTTTTTTATGGCTTACTCAGACAGCCAGTTGGTCAGTTCCTCCATTCCTTCCCCGGTAACGGCGCTGACCCGGAAAACCCGGGAAGCCCCCGCCAAACGAAGCAGGCTCTCCGCCTGTTCCACCTGAGCTTCAGTGGCAAGGTCGGTCTTGGTGACCACCCCCACCACAGGATTGGCAAACATAGAGGCCTGACCGGGAGAAAAACGGAAACGGCTGTCGGTGGCGTCCTGCACAAAAAGGATCACATCCGCTTCCACGGCGGTGACCACCAGGGCCTTGTACATCCCCCGGTTCTCCAGATATTCCCCGGGGGTATCGATGGCGGAGGCCACCACCTCAATAGCCTGGGTCTTTTTATAAACCAGCTGTTTTCCCGCCAGACGCTGGCAGAGGGTGGTTTTGCCGCAGAAGGAGTTGCCCATGAGGATGATCTTTTTCATGGCTCCTCCTCAGGTTCTGGTGATTTGGGTGGGAGTGAAGTGGAGGATCTTCTCCAAAACATCCAGCACCGCTTTCAGGGACGCCTCCACACTGGCTACATCCCCGCAGATCACCAGGGACCCGCTGAACCGGTCCACAAAGACGATCTCTACACCGGCGGCCTTGGTAGCCACATCCGCCCCGATGATGGCCGCCTCACTGGGGGTAATGGTGAGAATGCCGATTGCTCCCCGATTATCACTGATGATCCCCAGCTTCTGATACAGCTCCTCATTGGGATTGGCGATGAGATGGGCCAGGGTCACCTGTTTACCAGGGACATACTCCTGGATAATTCGCTGTTTTTCCTCCGGCATCCGGTTCTCCCCCCTTTTTTTGAAAAGACAAAGTTAAATTCCTTACATCAGGCTGTCGAAAATCTCCTGGCGAGGATTGGGAATGACCACGCTGGAAACCACCATCCCCTGGCTGTTCTCCGCCTGGATACCGCACCGGACCGCCTCGGAAACTGCCGCCACCTCTCCGGTGAGGATGACAAAGGACTTGCCGCCGATGCCAGTGCCCAAACGGACATCCAGCAGCGTCACATCCGCCGCCTTCACCGCCGCATCCGCCCCGTAAATGGAAGCGGTGACGCTGAAAAATTCCATCACGCCCACGGCGTTGTGCTCCGAAGGAGGAGCAGCCAGATTGATGGCCTTGATGACCTGGGGATGGACCCGGGGGATGACGCACTGATCCACAACATGAGCCCCACCCACAGCGGCGCCGGCATCCAGGGAGGCCTTCACCGCCGCCACTTCGCCGGTAAAGAGAACATGATATTTGCCGGGGCAGCTGGGCTTGGCGAAGATCAGGTCCACCTCCGCCGCCTTGAGGATGGCATCCGCCGCTTCGATCCCCTTGGCAATGCTGTTGAGTTCCAGAAAGCCGATGGTCTCGATCATCGGACATCATCCTCCTTTACAATGGTGATCCGTTCTTCTACCTGCTCCACCCGGCCGTCAAAGGGGGCGTGAAGAACCGCTCCCAACTGGCCTTCGGGACAACCGGCAATCAACTGGCCGGCCTTTACCCGGTCTCCGGGGGAAACAACAGGGGAAGCCGGAGCGCCGATATGCTGCCGCAGAGGCAGGGACACCTTTTCCGGCGCGAATTCCTTCATCTGGGTGATCTGAATGTGGTAATAATCTCCCACACCTGCCCGGGCCGCCGCCTTGGCGGTGGGAATCTTCCGCATCTCCCGCCAGGGATTCTCTTCTCCCTGACCCTCGCCTTTGGGGTAGCGGATCTTCTGCTCCCCCAGCAGTTTTTTCAGCGTGGCGTTGACCCGCCGGGGCTGCAGCCCCATGGGACAGGCCACCAGCTCGCAGATGCCGCACTCGCAGCACAGCTGGGCCCGGCGCACATCCGGATCCTCCAGGATTTCATGGAGATCCGGCGCGGCGGCCAACTTTCGCATGATCCGGTGAGGCTCCAGAGGATGACCCATCAGATGACGGGGGCACATCTCGGTGCAATAGCTGCACTGGATGCAGGCGGAACGGGCCCGGTTGAGCATATGGGCCAGAGGAATCTGATGGGAAATGGACAGATGGCTGTCCTCCGGCAGCACCAGGATACCGGAGGTGGTCTTGGTCACCACCGCCTGGGCTGCCTGCTCCATGGTCATGGGAGCTCCCATCATGGGACCGCCGGAAATGACAAAATACCGGCTTTCCGTCGTTCCTCCCGCCTGGGCAATGCAGTCGGAAAAACTGGTGCCCAAAGGTACATGAAGAACGGTAGGCTCCCGCACCACCCCGGTGACGGTGAGATACTTCCAGGTAAAGGGGTGTCCCTCCATGGCGTCCCGGACGCAGACCATGGTGGCGGCGTTGGACACCACGCACCCCACGTCCAGAGGGATTCCGGCGGGAGGCACCACCCGTCCCGTTACTTCCCGGACCAATACCTGCTCGTCTCCGGCGGGGTAAAAGCTCTCCATCTTGTGAAGGGTGATGGGGGCTCCGGTCTGGGCGATAGCCTCCTCCAGGGCGGCGATCTCCTGCCGATAACTGCCCTTGAGGCCGATGACCCCATGGGCCGCCCCCAGATGCTCCTTTACCGCCCAGGCGGCCTCCACCAATTCCCGAGCCCGGTTGCACATCAGCCACCGGTCGGTGCGCAGCAGCGGCTCACATTCAGCGCCATTGACGATGAAATACTCCACCTGGGCGTTGAGTTTGACATGGGTGGGAAAACCGGCTCCGCCGCAGCCGACAATTCCCGCCTCTTTGATCTGTTGGATGAGGTTCAATGTTTCACCTGCTCTCCGCTTCTTTGTCTACTACCGGTCAAAGGCCCTTTTGCAGCTTCTCCCGGTCCACCTCCAGGGAATCAATGATGCCCACAATGGCACAGTCCACCGCCACATCATCCTTGCCGAAGGCCCGGCGGGCAGTACTGCCGCTGACCACCAGTACCCGTTCCCCAATGCCCGCGCCCACCACGTCGGCGGCCACAAAAACCGGGGGCTGCTTCTGGCCGGTCTCCAGCTGGCGTACCACCATCAGCTTCATCCCGTTGAGGGTCTCCTCCTTTTTGGTCGCCCACACATGACCAATGACTTCACAGATAATCATGGGCTGTTCTTCCTTTCTCCCGGGGTGGGAATGAAATGGCCGGGGCGGATTCCCCGATGGTTGATGGAACCAGAGGCTTCCCTTGGGACAGGGCAGAAAAACAGCCACTGTTTTCAGCCTGTACCGAAAATCAGGAAACCGACTCCGGTTCCAATACTTTTTCGATCAAACATATTCCAGGCGCTTACCGCTGTGGAGAAACACATCCTTTGCCGACGGCGTTACCACAGTTGACCGGGGAATGGAGATCACTTCCCCGGACTGGGCTGCCAAACGTGCCGCCGCCGCTTCGGTAATCACCTTCTCCACAGGAGCCGCAGCCTTTTTTTCACCGGAAGGGCAGCAGGTGGCTCCGCTCTTCTTGCCAACGATGCGTACACCATACCGCTCCAGGGTGCGGACATATCCCTCCAGGGTTTGATACAGGGCGGGACTTCCCTTGCTGCTGTAGCCCCGATGAGGCAGGGCAGATTCCAGCAGCTGTACCTCTTTCCCCTCCAGCAAAGCGTGAAGGACGGCGCACTGGGCCGGACGACTGTCCCTGCCCAAAGCGATGTCCGCCAGCTCCGTCAGGCTCAGGGCAGTGACGCACAGCTTTTCAAAGCCCTGTACCGAACCGCTGCACTTATATTCCTCCAAACCAGCCAGCCGGCAGCCTGCCGCCAGCTCTGCCGGCACCTTGTCCATGGGGCCGATCACCAAGATAGCGGGGCCGCCGGAGGGAGTGGATTTCTGCTCCCCCATGGCCCGCAGCACCTCCCGGGTCACCAGCTCCACCAGCTGTTCCATATTCTCTTTCACGGCTTATTCTCCCCCTTTCCAGGGCAGGAGCGTACCCTTGGCATCGGGCGTCAGGCCGCAGGCATTGGCTTCGTCAAAATCAATGTGCATGGCCAGACTGAATTTGGGGCTGACCCGCACCGTCACGTCCTCAAAGGTCACCGGACGGCTGCTGTCCACCCGGACCCGCACTCGCTGTCCCTGGGTCACGCCGTAAAGCCGGGCGTCCTCCGGGGTCATGTGGATGTGGTTCTTGGCGGCAATAACGCTGCCCTTTGCCTCCAGGCAGCCCTTTTCTCCCACCAGATAGACATCCCCGGCGCCGCTGAGATCGCCGGAAAGATTCACCGGAGCCTTGATCCCCAGCACTCTGGCATCGGTGAGGGAAAGCTCCACCTGCACCGCCTGCCGCTCCGGACCCAGCACCGCTACATTGGCGATCTCGCCCTTTGCAGTCACCAGCTTCACCCGCTGGTCGCTGAGGAACTCCCCCGGCTGGGACAAAGGCCGCTTCTGGGTCAGCTTTGCTCCCTTGCCGAAGAGCTTTTCCACCGCCTCTGCCGTCAGATGCACATGGCGGGCGGAAGCCTCCACCAGGATAGGGGGCGGGGCGTCCATGGTTTGCCCTTGCTCCAAAACCTCCCGCACAATCTTGCGGATCTCCTGTTCTGTCATTTCCCATCCCCCTTTCCATAATAACCTGCCAAACGACGGCAGAACAAAATATACACACAGCTGCTCAGGCGGTTAAGGGCCTGGATCAGGTCCACCCGTTCACCGGGGGTACTAAAGGCCGTCACTGCCGCCAGCTCCGTTTCCCGCACCTGGGTCCGGAGGCAGTTGAGGGCTACCGCCAGGCGGCCCATCCGGTAGTCCGGCACCGGATGATCGATACCGATCTCCTCCCGCACATGGTGAGAGACATACCGCAGCCGGTCGCTGTCCATTCCCAGCAGCTTTTTACCTGTAAAGGGAGTGTCCTTTACCTCCGCTGCCAGCAGCTCCCGGACAAAATCCAGCAGTTCTCCCAGGTCCTCCGTCAGTTGCTGACAGCCCTCCTCCCAGGCCAGCAGCTGGAGCTCCAGAATCTTCGCCTCCAGACTGTCCAGCCTGCCCCGGAGGAGAATCCGGGGATGGGTCTTGGGCACCAGGAGATTGCCCCGGAGATGGGTCATCTCCTCCGGCTTTTCCGCCATGGGTTCCCCGGTGAGAGCGTTGCGGTACTTTTCCCTTCCTTCTCCCATAGGGGTCTGAGGCATCACCTTGCTGCTGCCCCGGGGTACCACCGTCAGGGTGATTCCCCGGTCCCGCAGATATTCCCGGGCCATGGGGGTGATAAAGGTTCCCTCCTCCACCCGGTACTCCTTGGTACCGGAAGCGAGGCACATGGCCCGCAGCTCATATTCAGACAGGGTCTTCATCTCCATCCCCCCTTTCCCTTATCACCGTCATCCGGCCTTACTTTCTGTCGCAGTTATCCAGGGTGGGGAGGATGTACTCCACCTCGCCATGAGGCCGGGGAATGACATGGACCGACACCAGCTCGCCTACCTTGGCCGCAGCTGCCGCGCCCGCATCAGTGGCCGCTTTCACAGCGCCTACATCCCCACGGACCATAACGGTCACCAGTCCGCCGCCCACATGGACCTTGCCGATGAGGTTGACGTTGGCCGCCTTGACCATGGCATCCGCCGCTTCAATGGACCCTACCAGTCCTTTGGTTTCGATCATACCCAGAGCCAGTAATGTATCTGCCATTTCTTTTTCCTCCAGTCAATGTGATCATGGGCGCCGGGGAAGGGCAAAAAATCTTTTCTTCCCTCCCCTGAAGCCGCCGAAAAGGTTTATTTTCTGTCGCAGTTGTCCAAAGTGGGCAGAATGTACTCCACCTCGCTGTGGGGCCGGGGAATGACATGGACCGACACCAGCTCGCCTACCTTGGCCGCAGCCGCAGCGCCCGCGTCGGTAGCCGCCTTCACAGCGCCTACGTCTCCGCGAACCATAACGGTCACCAGTCCGCCGCCTACATGGACCTTGCCGATGAGATTGACGTTGGCCGCCTTGACCATGGCATCCGCCGCTTCAATGGAGCCTACCAGTCCTTTGGTTTCGATCATACCCAGAGCCTGCAATGTATTTGCCATTGTAATAACCTCCTGTTTTTCAGTTCAGTTGAATTTTTGATGTAAAATGAAACTTATCTTCAAACTCCGGTGCCGCCGGAAGATTTGACCATTACTGTTCTGCCGACAGCCGCCGCAGGACCGCCCGGGTGATCTCCTCGATCTCCGCCCGGGTGAAGTTCCCCGCTGTCTGTCCGCAGCTTGGAGTCGCGCAGGATGCTGCCTGAGGAGCGGGAGCGGTACCCCGCAGCTCCGCCAGTTCCCGGCATCCATAGGCCACCCGGCGGATGTTCAGCAGATTCATGGGCCCCACGTTATCGGAGGTGGCGCTGCCGCCTACCGAACCGCAGCCCAGGGTGAGGGCGGGCTGGAGATTGGTGGTAGCTCCCACTCCACCCAGGGCGGCGGGGGTGTTGACCAGCAGCCGGGAAACCGGCTTTTGGAGAGCAAACTGACGAATCACTTCCTCATTTTGGGAGTGGATGGTCATGGTGTGGCCCACTCCTTCATTAAAGAGGATAGCCATGCTCCGCTCGCAGGCCGCTTCCCAATTTTCCTCCACATAAAAGGCCAGGATAGGACACAGCTTTTCCCGGGAATAGGGGTTCTGCTTGCTTACTTCCGTCTGACGGGAAACCAGCACCCGGGTCCCCTCGGGAATGTCGATACCGGCCATATCAGCGATCACCTTGGCACTCTTACCCACGATCTTGGGGTTCATGGTGCCGTTTGCCCGGAGAATAAATCCCGAGAGCTTTTCGCTCTGCTGGGGTGTGAGGAAGTAACCGCCCTGACGCTTCACTTCCGCCACCACCTGCTCCTCGATGCACCGCTCGGTGACGATGCTCTGTTCCGAGGCGCAGATAGTGCCGTTATCAAAGGTCTTGCTGTCGAAGATCTGACGGACAGCGGTGGGAATATCGGCGCTGCGTTCAATATAAGCAGGGCCGTTGCCGGGGCCCACGCCGATGGCGGGATTGCCGGAGCTGTAAGCCGCCCGAACCATGGCCTCGCCGCCGGTGGCCAGGATGATGCCCACATCCCGGTGGGTCAGCAGGGCGTTGGTGGCGTCCATGGTGGTCAGCTGGATGCACTGAACCAGGTTTTCCGGTCCGCCAGCTTCCTGAATAGCTTCAGTGATGATCCGCACCGTCTCCAGAATACATTTCTTGGCGTTGGGATGGGGGCTGACCACCACCGAATTTCCCGCCTTGATGGAAATAATGGCCTTGTACATGGTGGTGGAGGTGGGGTTGGTGGATGGAATGAGAGCAGCCACCACGCCCATGGGGACGCCGATCTCCATCAGTCCCCGCTCCTTGTCCTCCCGGATGATACCCACCGTTTTCAGGTTGCGGCAGCTCTCCCAGGTCATGGTGCTGCCCAGAAGGTTTTTCAGCACCTTATCCTGCCAGACGCCGAAACCGGTCTCCTCCACTGCCATCTTGGCCAGCGGTTCGGCCTGAGCGGCGCAGGCGTTGGCGATATGCTCCACCAGCCGGTCGATCTGCTGCTGGCTGTAGGATGCCAGCTTCTGCTGGGCCTCCTTGGCCTGGCGCACCAGATTGCGCACCTCCTGGATGGATTGCAGGTCTCTGTCCAGAGTCATCTTTCTTTCCCTCCTGACAAATCAGTATGCAACGGGGCTGTCGGCGATGGCGCAGACCGTCTCGGCGAAAGCCTCGCAGGCCGCCTTGCAGGCCGCCTGATCCCCCACCAGCAAGCCGCCGGCAAAGTTGGTTTCTGTTGGGGGGCCATAAAATACCTTCATCTCCACCTGGGCGGCTTTCAGCGCCGCGTCCAGTCCGCAAACTGCTTCCAGGGGAGGAGCGATGAGATAGGCCATGGCGGTGCCCTCGGTCACTTTGGCCTGCTCCGACAGATAGGAGCCGGTGCGGGAGATGCAATGGGCAAAATATGTAATGCTGTCGTCCTCATTGGCGCTGTAGAAGCTGGCGTCGTTTTCAATAAAGCTGACCGCCGCTTCCAGGCCGCTGCGGACCTCCGCCGGGTCCGGCGCCACCAGGATGCCGATAAATTCTCCCGCCAGCTTGGTGGAGGCGTTGGAGGAACCGGCATACATACTCCGGGCGTACAGCACCCGGACATTGGCCTTTTTGGTGGCTTCATCCAGGGCGGCGTAGGAAACATCATCACAGTCGGTGGTGAGGATGCCCAGGCTCCTGTCCCCGCTGGACGCCCGCAGAGAGCGAAGCAGCAGCGGGTCAGCGTTGGGGATGATCCGCACGCTGAGGACTTTGGTTCTCACAGGATCATGCTTCATCTGCTCACCCCCTACTTTTTCAGGTTGACGCCGCTGACCTTCTGTTCCAGGATCTTGGCGATCAGCTCCGCCAGATAGGCTCCCGCCTCCACCGCCGCGATGCCGCCGCTGTAGATGTTGGAAACCACTGTCCGGTCCGCTTCCGGCATACCCACCCGAGCGTTATAGGCAAGATAAGCGCTCATGCTCTCCGCTGAGCCCAATCCCGGGCGCTCTCCAATGAGAACACAGACCACCTTGCACCCCAGAGCCTGGGCGATATGCTCCATGGAAGCCACCCGGCCATATTTTACAAAGAAGGGGGTGCCCACCGAGATTCCCCGGGATTTCAGGCCCTCCATCAGCGGAGGCAGCAAATCCGGCAAATTGGCTTCCAGCGCTCTGGAGCTGAGGCCATCGGCAGCGTAAATGACCACATCCGCTCCGGGTGTGCAGCGTTTTTTCAGCTCCTCCAGGCTCTCAGGCGGGAAATCCCGCCCCAGGTCCGGTCTGGTGAGGTACTGATTGCGGTCAGCACATTTGGTGGTGATGGTAAAGAGCCCCAGCCGGTCCAGCATTCCCTGATCCACATCCAAAAACACCGCGTCCCGGGCGGCAGCATGGTCCGCCCGCAGGGTCAGCAGAGTTTGGGTTTTCAGCCGGGTGCCCGCCCGGCCCACGCCGATACGGGCGGAGGTGCGGGACATCATCCGCCGCAGACCCTCCTCGTCCTCCGCTTTCAGCAGCGGCTCTCCCCTCATTTCCGGGGAAGTAATGTCCGGCAGGGATTTCCCGCTTTGAGCCGCCTGGGATGGAGCGGACGGGGGAACTGTTCCTGCTCCCCCTTTCTGAAGCTCCGCCAGCACCGCGCTGACAACAGCTTCGATCATCTTCGCATCGGTCATGGTATCACCCCTTTCGTCTGAGGAAAATGGTGGGATCTCCGGCGTACTTGGTCAGGCGGCCGTTTTCCATAATCCCCATCTTTTCCAGCCACTGCTCAAACTCCCGGATAGGCCGCAGCCCCAGCAGCTCCCGCACTGCGGCGGTGTCGTGGTAGGCGTTGGTCTGGTAGTTGAGCATCACGTCATCGCTGGTAGGCACACCGATGACATAATTGACACCGGCGGTGGCCAGCAGCACCGTCAGGTTTTCCAGGTCGTTCTGGTCCGCCATCATGTGGTTGGTGTAGCAGCAGTCGCATCCCATGGGGATGCCGGTGAGCTTGCCCATAAAGTGGTCCTCCAGGCCCGCCCGGATCACCTGGCGGCTGTCATAGAGGTACTCGGGACCGATAAAGCCCACCACCGTATTGACCATAAAGGGATGGAAAGCCTTGGCGTAGCCGTAGCAGCGAGCCTCCATGGTCACCTGGTCGGCACCGAAA
The DNA here is from genome assembly GCF_900104675.1 of Angelakisella massiliensis. Lineage (GTDB taxonomy): Bacteria > Bacillota > Clostridia > Oscillospirales > Ruminococcaceae > Angelakisella > Angelakisella massiliensis. The sequence continues at coordinate 2,490,001 of NZ_LT629945.1, forward strand.
TGAGCGTCACTGGAAAGCTCCGAGCCCTGGCCGGTCTCAAAATACATCACATTGGGGCCGGTGCCGGTCCCCTGCCGCCGCAGCAGCTCCTGAGCCTCCCGGATGGTATCGGTGGTGAAACCGAAGGCATTGTTTCCCTTCTGGCTGCCGGCGATACTCTGGAAGATCATATCCGATGGAGCTCCCTCCCGGATGGCCTGGATCTGGGTGGTAATGTGTCCCAGAACACAGATCTGGGTGGGGATCTGGAAATCATGTTTGATCTGGTCGAACCGCTTGAGAACCTCGCTGAGGCTGGAAACGGTATCATTAACCGGGTTCAGGCCGATGAGGGCATCTCCGCAGCCGTAGCTGAGACCCTCAAAAACGGAGGCGGTGATCCCTTCCACATTGTCGGTGGTGTGGTTGGGCTGGAGCCGGGTGGAAAAGGTCCCCCGCAGGCCGATGGTGGTGTTGCAGTGGGCCGGAACCCGTACCTTACCGGCGGCGCAGATCAGGTCCAGATTGGTCATCAGCTTGCAGACACCGGCAATCATCTCGCTGGTCAGGCCGTTGGAGATGCGGCGGATATCCTCCTCGGTGGTGCTGCTGTCCAGCAGCCACTCCCGCAAGTCGCTGACGGTCCAGTTGCGGATGCCGTTATAAATATGTTCGTTGACGCCGTCCTGAATGATTCGGGTGACGTCGTCCTCCTCGTAAGGGACCGCAGGATTTTCCCGCAGATCGCTGAGGAGCAGGTTGGCCAGCACCTCTTTGGCGGCGATTCGCTCCATGCCGGAGCTGGCGGCGATGCCCGCCAGAATGTCGCCGGATTTTTCCTCATTTGCCTTGGCAAGCACTTCCTTCACCGACTTAAACTCAAAGGTCTGGCCGGAAAGGGTGGTTTTGAGAATCAAAGGTCATTCCTCCTGTCATCCGAAGATCAGGGTTTTTACAACAACGGGGATAGCCATCCCCCCCAGCAGAGGCCGTCCCAGGTCCAGATAGTCGCCGGAACCGGCTTTGATGCTGTCAATGGCCACCACTGTCCGCTCCGGGGCCAGCCTGGAAACACATTGTCCCAGAGCTTTGGCCATATCCGTCTCGATCACCAGCAGCAGGGGCGCCGTTGGCGGCAGCAGAGCCGCGGCGGCTTGGGAGAGACTGTGGGCCAGTTTTTCCAATTCTCTGTAGGCAGGGCTTTTTTTCCCTGGAAGAACCAGCGCCGGATATTCCGCGTCGCTTTGATGGATAAACCACCGCAGCTTTGTTTCCAGCAGTGAACTGTCTCCCTGGAAGCACCGCTCCTGTTCCCCTGCGCTCACCCGCACCACGGGGATATTTTTCAGGGGAAACACATCCCTGGAGTAATGGATGGTACTGCCGGAAAGGGTGGTGGTATAGGTTCCCGCCCCTACTACAGTTGCCCGGATGGTCTCCTCCGGTTCCACCAGCCGGAAGGCGGAAAGCAGGCGGCTTTGACGGATGGCCCGTCCCAGATAAACGCCGATATCCCCATACCGCAAGGGGTCCGTTTCCTCCGCCCGGTAAATAAGGTCCGCCACTCCGCCGGAAAAACAAATGGCCTGCACCGCTTTAGGCAGCACACAGGGGGTTGCTCCCGGCGTCTCGATCTGACGTAAAAGGGGCTGCTGTGGACAAAGGCCCATCTGCTGTTCCAAAAGGTGGGCCATCTCCCCGGTGAGGGCCTCCAGCTGAGCCGGTTCCGCCCTTTTTCCCACTTCCAGAGGCAGATGTATCGTCTGTGCCACTGCCGCGGCGGGAGGACTGATGGAAAGCACCGTTCCGTCCGGGGCCAGACGCACCAGCCGTCCGCCGATGTCCAGACAGCCCTTGGCGATCACGTCCCCCTGGTCAAAAAGAGCCAGATTGGTGGTGCCTCCGCCAATGTCCAGATTCATCACCGTGCAGGCCCTCTGCTCCGAATAAGCCTGGGCTCCGCTGCCCTTTCCGGCAATAATGGCCTCCAGGTCCGGCCCGGCGGTGGCCACCACAAAATCCCCCGCCAGCCCGCTGAGCTTTTCCAGCACCAGCCTGGAATTTTCCTTCCTGGCGGATTCCCCGGTGATGATGACCGCTCCGGTGCCGGTATCCCCCGGATGAAATCCCGCTTGCCGGAAGTCCCCTTCCACCAAAGCCCGTACCGCATCTCCATCCAATAGGCTTTCATTTACAAGGGGGGTAAGGTGGACTGGACTTTTATATACCACTTCCTTATCCACAATAGTGGCCCGGGGAATGGTAAAATAGTTGGCGGTATTCTCCACCCGCAGACGGCTGAAAATCACCTGGGTGGTGGAGGTGCCGATATCCACTCCTACACTGAGAATGTCATCTCCCATCCAGCCGCCTCCCCTCTGCTTAAAACATCAAAAAACAAAACAGGACCAAAGCATTGCCTTCGCAATACCTCAGCCCTGTTGCCCAATTCGCCTGCACCCTGTTGTGCCGCGCTGTGTCCATATCATCGATGTTGACAAAAAACTGTTACAGGCCCTTATACCGGAGCATCCCGGTCCAGATCCCTGCGGAACTCGATCATCGCGCAGGTACCGCCGGTGCCAGATGAAATCCTGAACTCCCCTTTGAGCTTTTCCTTCACCGTGGCTTCCACAATATTCAGACCCAAACTGCTTTTACTTCTGGCCCCGGGATAAAAGCCGATGCCGTCATCCCGGACGCTGACGCTGTGATACAGATTGCCGTTCTGGATGGTCACGGTGATGTGACCCCTATCCCGTCCTCCAAAGCCGTGTTCCACCGCATTGGAGATCAGCTCACTGATGCACAAGCCCACAGCAGACGCCATTTCAGCGGGAAGAACAAAATCGTCTCCCTCCACTGTAATGACCAGTTCTTTGTCCTGAGGGGCGATGGACTGGATATTCCTCCGCAGTTTATCTGCCAGGCAGCGTATACTGACGGCATCCTCGCCTCCCGTTGTCATCAGTATATCATGAATGGAGGCGATGCTCAAGACCCTGCCGACATTTTCTTTAAACGCCTTGCGGACCTCCGGGATGCTGCTGTTTCTGGCCTGCATATTAAGGATGCTGGCCACCATCTGGAGGTTGTTTTTGACCCGGTGGTGGATCTCCCGCAAGGCCGCTTCCTTGCTGTCCTCTGTCTGGAGCGCTCCCAGGGTATCCGCCCTGCTTTCCACCGTCCGTATCAGTTCCTCATATTTCTTGTCCTGCCGGACATAGGCACTGATATCCTTTTCCCGGATCAGGACCCCGATGACCTTCCCCTCCGGATTTTTTACCGGCGCCACATCCTGCTTGACCGCCACATTCTCCTGGGTGATGGCCTTGATGTCCCGCAAATGTAAGCGGAGGGCGAACTGCCGGGTTTTGCCTCCGCCACCACCAGAGCTCCGCTTCCTCCGTTCATCATGCAATCAATGAAAATGTCAGAGCCGGTAAGGTCGGCAGTATATTGGAGATTGGCTTCCAGCGATTCCAGCTGGCGGATATCCCGGTCTGTCAGATCGGTATAGCTTTCGCAAAGTTTCCGAAGCATTTCCCCTTCTCCTCCCCTTTCCAGCTCAGCGGATAGAGGCCAGCACTTCCCGGGCTGCCTGCTCCACGGTGACACCGTGGGTCTTTGCCAACCCCTGAAGCCGCTTATATGCTCCGCTTTCAGACAGCGATTCACACTTCATCAGCAGTGCCTTTGCCCGGTCCACCAGCTCCTTTTGGCTGTGATTTTCCACCACCGCCTTGGCCAATGTTCCTACGGGACATCGTTTGTCCATACTCATCTGCCGCAGCTGCCGATAGGCTTCCCCTTCGGTAATGCTGTTTTCTTTGGCGATGATCTCCTTTGCCCGCTCAATATATTTGCTCTCCTCCAGCTGGCGCTGAGCGGTGCGCGCCTCCTGACGCAGTACCCGCAACCGGATGCTTTGAGCCAGGGCCACTTCGATGGTGGGCAGCAGCAGCCGCTCCTCCACCGGTTTGACCAGATACCCCGTGACCCCGACCTGGTTGGCCCGTTCGATCAGCTCCCGGCCGCTGTAAGCAGTCAGCAGCACCACACAGCCTGCGATCTCCTCCCGGATAATGGTTTCCGAGGCACTGAGCCCATCAAAGATAGGCATTTTGATGTCCATGAGCACCACATCCGGTTTCAGTGTTCTGCACAGCTCGATGGCGTCAAAGCCGTCGGCGGCGGAGCCCACCACTGTAAAGCCCTGTTCGGTGAGCATTCCCGCCAGGTCCATCCTGGTAATTGGCTCATCATCTACTACTATCGCGGTACGCACCGCGCCACCTCCTTCTTTCCGCCGTCTTCACGGCAGAGCAAAGGGTCATCCCTCCGCCATGATCTGACGCACCCGGTCCGGATAATTGCCGATGATGCCATCCACACCCAGTGCCAGCATCCGCCGGATATCCTCCGGTTCGTTGACCGTCCAGGTATTGACTTCCCGGCCGTGGGCCTTCATCTCCGCAAAATGTTCGGGAGTCAGATTATAAAAGATGGGATGGATGCAGTGGACCCCCTGGGCCTTGGTATAAGCACCCATGGCGATGATCCAGCTCTCCTCCAAAAACGCCACCTTCAGATCAGGCGCCAGCGCTTTGGCACGCATGATGGAAAAATGATTGAAGCTGGAGATGATGATATTGGACCGCAAACCATATTCATCAATCATGGCCAGGGTCTTTTTCTCAATTTCCGGATACTCGTATACACCGGTTTTCAGCTCGATGTTGGTGAGCAGCTCCTTTTTGTCCTTCACCAGCTCAAAATATTCCCGCAGTGTGGGGATCTTCTGGAAGCCCCAGGGGCCGGGGAAATGAGCCGAAGCGTCAAAACGGCACAACTCTTCATAAGTATAATCCTTTACCAGCCCCGTGCCATTGGTGGTGCGGTCGAAGCGTTCATCATGGATGATGACCAGTACATCGTCCTTTGTCAGGTGAACGTCAAACTCGATGCCATCGCATCCCGCTTCCAGCGCTTTTTCAAAGGCGATCATGGTGTTTTCAGGATAGCAGCCGCTGAATCCCCGGTGAGCAATATTCTTTGTCATGGTTTATTCCACTCCGTTCTGCCGTGAAGCTCACAGCTCAATGCAATTTTCCTTCTTGATGACCATCCAGACTTCCTCATTGGTGTTATAAATGGTAGAGGTACGGAACAGCACATCCACATCCACCGGCTGGTTTCCTACATAGACCTGATACCGAAGAATGTTGCCGTGGGGCAGGCTGTCGCCGATTACGCCCTTGAAGTGATAGCAGCCCTCCGCCTCAATGGGCTTGCGGCTGATTTCCACCACTTCCGGACGGAAAGCAACATCCTTGCACTCCAGAGACGCGCCGGTCATGCGGTTGAAGTCGGCAGCCGACATGATATTATAGTGGCCGATGAAGGTTGCGGCAAACTTGGTTCTGGGATTGGTATACATTTCAGTGGGGGCGGCGGACTGGTCGATCTCACCCTCATAAAGCAGATGGATGACATCGGACATAACCATGGCTTCATCCTGGTCATGGGTAACAAAGATAGCCGTCATGTTAAAGTCCTTTTGAATCCGCCGGATCTCGATCTGGAGGGTATGACGCAGCAAAGCGTCAATGGCGCTGAGAGGCTCATCCAGCAGCAGCACCTTGGGCTGAGTGACAATGGCGCGGGCCAGAGCGGCGCGCTGCTGCTGACCGCCGGAAAGCTGGGAAGGATACTGTCCCGCTTTGTCCGACAGGCCCACGATCCGCAGCATTTCCGAAACCTTGCGGTCGATGTCCTCCTTGGGCACCTTTTTCATTTTCAGCCCGAAACCTACGTTCTGGGCCACCGTCATATTGGGGAACAGGGAATATTGCTGGAACACCATGCCGATATCACGGTCTTTTGGGTTGACATCGGTGATATCCTTGCCATCCAGAAACACCTTGCCGGAGGTGACAGTCTCCAGGCCGGCCAGACAGCGCAGCAGTGTACTCTTTCCGCAGCCGGAAGGACCCAACAGCGTTACCAGCTGTCCCTGCTCGATCTCCAGGTTGATATTTTTAAGAACATGGTTCTGGCCGAATTTTTTATTGAGATTTTCAAAGCGAATATATGACATACTTCATTACCCCTTTACTTTCTGGTTTCTGTGCTTGGTCTCCCTGCTCTTGAGATACAGCACCAGCAGGGTGATGAGGAAGGTGGTGATCATGATAATGACGAACACGGCACTGGCCTTGGTGCTGGAGCTCTTCATGGTCAGGAACAGATAGATCTGCACATTCTTGAAGGAAGTTCCGGCAATGTTGCGGATCAGCACATAGTCGCCGAAGATGATACCAACCGCCAGCAGTGAGGATACGGTGATACCGGAAATGATATTGGGCACGATCACCCGGAAGAAAGCATAGAGCTTGGAGGCGCCCAGCATCTCCGCCGCTTCCAGCAGCATGGGCATATTGACCGCGTGCATACTGTTGCGGATGCCCTGATAGATATAGGGCAGAATGATGATACAGTAAGCGCCGGTGAGCATAACCAGACGATTGCCCAGCACACCGGGAGAGGCCGCGTAAAGGGAAATGATACTGACCGACAGGATAACACCCTGAATGGTGTAAGGGATCATACAGATCAGCTGGACATATTTTTCCAGCTTTGGGAAATAGATGGTCACCGCGAACAGCGCCAGCAACACCAGCAGCACCGTCAGGAAAATAGGAATAATGCAGATGATGATGGTGCGTCCCAGGCTCATCATGAAGTCCTTTTCCGTCAGCAGCTCCACATAGTTCTGAACGGTGAAGTTCTCCGGCAGAAGGTCGGTCCATTTGGCAAACAAAGAATAAATCGCGGTGGCAAACAGTGGGATCAGCAGATAGACGATCACCACAATGATGATCAGCGTGGAAGAAAGAGAACGCTTTTTCATAATGTCATCTGCCCACCTTTCTGTTCTTTTTGGCGATGTAGTTGTTGATGAAAATAGCCGCTACCATCAGCAGCATCATCACCACCGACAGCGCACCGCCCATTTCCTTTCGCTGGGTAACGTCGCCGACGAACATACCGGAAATATTGATGGGCAGCAAAGCGTAGTTGTTCATCAGCAAAGCATACGCAGTGGCGTAAGCCGCCAAAGCGTTGGCAAACAGCACGCTGATGGTGCCCAAAATAGAAGGCAGCAGCACCGGCACGCCGATCTGGGTCCAGAAAGTGGTGGGGCCCGCTCCAAAAAGGGTGGACGCCTCCATCCACTCCTTGCGGATGCCCTCAAAGGCGGGGATCAGCAGCAGGGTGGATAGTGGAATCTGGAAATAGACATAAATCATTGTCAAACCGGTACCGGTATAAAGGTCAAAATTAGCCAGGGCGTCAATGCCGTAAACCTTGCCGAACTCGATCATCACACCGGAATTGCCCAGCAGGATCATATACGCGAAGGCCAGAGGCACGCCGGCAAAGTTAGAGGTCATATTGAGCACTGTCAAAAAGGCGTTCTGCATTTTGGGTCCCGCGCTGTTGGCTGCTTTGGCTCCCAAAAAAGCAATAAAGATTCCGATCAGAGAGGACACCAGAGAAATTCGGATGCTGTTCCAGATCGCCTTCTGGTAAAGAGGCTTGGTAAAGATATCAACATAATGCTCCAATGTAAAGCCGATCGCGTTTTCCGGCATAAAGCTGTTGAAAACGATCATCAGCAAAGGGACAATCTCATACAGCAGCGCTACCACCAGAAACGGCAGCAACACCAAGAGGTAGATGTAGTTTTTTCTGGTTCTTGTCATATCATCACCCGTTCCGCCGCTGCGGTCGGCAGTTTATTTCCTCACCCTTGCCGCCGCAGTCATGCAAAGATGTTTTTATCAGGGCCTTTCTGAAAACGAAGAAACCCATGAATTCTTCACAGCAAATGCGGGACCGCAAGATAAAAAGCACAGGAATTCTTTATGGACCCCCAGCATTTCCAAGTTACGGCAAGCACCGCATCCTGTGGAAAAGATGGGCCTTTCCGCCTTTCAAAAGTCCCTAAATATTTCCCTTCAGCCGTACCTCCAGCTGCTGTTTCATTTCCGCCGCCGGAGGAATTTCCAGCAGCCGGCACAACAGCGGCGCCACATTCAGCTGAGTAATTTCTGTATCGGTAAAACGTCCCGCTTCCACCTTGTCACTGAACAGATACAGCGGCACCGTTCTCTGGTCCTCTGTGGGGCCGCCGTGCAGTCCCAGACTGTTCATGCCGTGGTCAGCAGTAATCGCCACCTGATAGCCCTCTTCCAGCCATACCGGCAGCAGCCGGGAAAGGAATTCGGCTGCCTGCTGCACCGCGCAGGTATACCGCTTATGATCACTTCCCTCCAGATGGCCCCAATAGTCGATATTCATAGAGTGCATAAGCAAAAAGTCCGGATTGTACCGCTGCCGCAAAAACTCTCCATCCAAAAACAGATGGCTGTCGGGATATTGATCTTCAAAGTAAAAAATGCCATGTTGGATACCTTCGTCCCGCTCCAACTGATAACGATCTGTCAGAGGGTTGAACACAGGATTATTGTACAGCTCACTATACCAAACATAGGCCGCAGCAGCTGTAACCAAACCATGCTCCCGGCAGAGAGAAAAAAGATTGGGATAACGGGAAAGCCTCCGCACATCGTTGTTGACGATGCCATGACGCCAAACAGGCAGACCAGTCATTAAAGTTTCATACATAGGCCTGGACATGGAGGGCAATTCCCCCCGTATACGGTATTTTGCGCCCTTGCCATAATCAATCATGTGCTCCAGATATCCTGCCGTCTGTGTGATGGCGTCAAAACGGCAGGCATCCATCAGCACAAGGATCAGCTTTGCCATAGCTCCCATCTTCCTCCTTCATTCAGGACGATTCTCCCTGAATTTTTGATCTCTTTGGAAAAAATGTGGGGTGTACTCAGGCGGTACACCCCACATCCGCTCGGTCAGCCTGTGAGGGCGCGGCTGCTTTGGTGTGGGCTGTGGAAGTGAGCCGCAGCCCTCCTGGTTCTAACCGAATTCATTTTTTCTGTTGTAACATCAGCTCATCAGAGGAATGATCTCTTCCTGCCATCTCTGAGCGATCTCGGCGCAAACCTCAGCATACTTGACGGGATCAGTGATCGGAACAGCATCCTTGGTCTGCTCCTGAGGAATGGTCTTGGCCTGGATTTCCTCGGGAATAACAAAGTCGGTACGGGTGGGAATAGCGCCCGCGATAGCCAGGTTGGTCTGGCCCTTATCGCTGAAGATGTACTCTCTTGCCAGCGCAGCGGCATGAGGATGAGGCGCCCACTTGTTGATGATGGAAGCGTAACCGCTCATGATAGCGCCGTCAGTGGGAACGCAGACATCAAAGGTGTAGTTGGGGGTCTGGTCCCGATAGCCCAGAGCGTTGTAGCTCCAGGTAACACCCAGCTGAACCTCACCGGCCTGGATACGCTGCAGCAGGATATCGCCCTGATCGATCCGTCCGGCCTCAGCCATTTCTTTCCAGAACTCGAAAGCGGGCTCCAGATTGTCCATATCGCCGCCGAAAGCATAAGCGGTGGCAAGAACGTTGCCCTGTCCGGTAGCGCCAGTTACCACGTCGCCAATGGTGATCTTGTAATCACCGGCACGAACTTCTTCCCAGGTCTTGGGAGGATTGGCAACCAGGTCGGTGTTGGTAATAAAGGTGGTAACGCCGGTATAAGCCATCATCCAGTGACCATCGGGATCCTTGGCCCAATCCGGAACGCTGTCCCAATAGCTGGTCTTGTAAGACTGGGTTACACCCTTCTCCTTGGCTTCAGGACCAAACTTGTGGCCCACGTCACCGATATCCTTTGTCGGGGCGTTTTTCTCCGCCTCAAACATGGCAATCTCTTCACCGGAGCTCATATCAGTATCATTATGCTCGATGCCGAACTCCGCCTCGATGCCATCCCAGGTGCCCTGCCAGTTGGCCCAGGAACCGGGCATACCAACCGATTCCAGCTTGCCTTCCTTTTTGGCGCCTTCCACAATTTCTTCATAGGTCAGAGAGTTCAGGTCCAATGCTTCTTCTTCAGATGCTCCGCTGGAAGAACTGCCGCCGCATCCGGCAACTACCGCCAGCATACTGATTACGAGTACCGCCGCCAGAAATCTGAAAAACTTCGTTTTACGCATACGCTCTCCTCTTTTCTCTTCCATACTTTCCCTTGACACATTGCATTGCCAGGGATTGTGCAAAATCAAATCCGGGTCCTTCAGCACTCATGTATCTGCGTCCAATGTAAAGGGATTGTAAAAAGTGCATATTTTTTTATTTATTTGAGGTGAAAGATTATCGGATTTGTTACATTCATTAAACCATATTTGTCACCTAACGTCAATCAGTTTTTCAACCAGTTAAATATTTTACCTTTACATCAATTTAAGTTCTCATTTTTGTGCAAATTACTTTTCTTTCCGTCTTTTCATCAAAAATGGATATGAAATATTTTCCAACATTATCATAAAAATGTTTTGTCAAGGAAACCACTGGAAAAATATGCATAAATTACATATAAGAAAATAATGTAAAAGATATAAGCCTCTGTTAAAAATTGTTAAAAATCCTTCTTCCCTATCATATCGTCATGATAATTATACGCTTTAAGCCGTATACCCTTCCTGGCCTTCAGAAGCTGTCCCAATGGCTCCAAAATATTCCAAATACCAGCTAAAAGGCTCTCCCAAAGTTTCGTTCCACTGTCCACATTCTTTTGCCAACAGCGTTTTCCAGCCTTTTACCCCGCTCCGCTGAAGAAAATAACGCATTTCAAAATGGAATTGACAAATCCTTTTAAGGCGATATAATAGAATCATACAAAAACATATGTTCTTTTTCTATATATTCCTTTTCCTTTTAAAAATGCTTTTGCTGATGTGCGGCCCGGTTGCCTCAGCAATATGGATTTCCGGCAGAAAGGCGGTTTCCTCATGGACCTGTACGATAAACTGACCATCCTTGCCGATGCGGCAAAATATGATGTGGCTTGTACCTCCAGTGGTTCAGACCGTGCCGGAACAGCAGGTTCCATTGGCAGCACCGCTCCTGCCGGTATTTGTCACAGCTTTTCCGCCGACGGACGATGTATTTCCCTGCTGAAAGTACTGATGACCAATGTTTGCGTCTATGACTGCAAGTATTGTGTCAACCGCCGCTCCAACGACACCCGGCGGGCCGCTTTCACACCCCGGGAATTGGCGGAACTGACCATCGGCTTTTATCGCCGCAATTATATTGAAGGGTTGTTTCTCAGCTCCGGCATCATGAAGAATCCTGATTACACCTGTGAGCAGATGCTTCGAACGTTGGAACTGCTGCGGAATGAATATCGGTTTCGGGGATATATCCATGTCAAAGCCATTCCCGGCGCTGATGACAGGCTTATTGAGCGCCTTGGACTGCTGGCAGACCGGATGAGCGTCAATATCGAACTTCCATCCCGTCAAAGCCTGACGGCGCTGGCTCCTGATAAATCCAAAACTGATATTCTCCGTCCCATGGGGCAGATCTGTCAGGAAATCCACCGCAGCCGGGAAGAGCTGGTCCGATATCGTCATGCTCCCACCTTCGCCCCTGCCGGACAAAGCACGCAGATGATCGTGGGAGCAAGCGGAGAAAGTGATTTTCAGATTCTCAATCTCACCCAGGGCCTGTACCGGAAATATGAGCTGAAACGGGTCTTTTTTTCCGCCTATACACCGGTGGTCAGCGACAAGCTGCTTCCTGCCCTCAATACCAAACCGCCCCTTCTGCGGGAGCATCGCCTCTATCAGGCAGACTGGCTGCTGCGGTTCTACGGCTTTGAGGCGGGAGAACTGCTGGATGAAGCCCATCCCAACTTTGATCCGCTGCTGGACCCCAAAGCCAACTGGGCCCTTCACCATCAAGATCAGTTCCCGGTGGAAATAAACAAGGCCCCTTACGAAATGCTCCTTCGGGTACCAGGGATCGGCGTGCGCAGCGCACGGGCCATCCGAAGCGCCAGGCGGGTAAGCACCCTGGACTTCGGCGACCTGCGGCGGATGGGGGTGGTTCTCAAAAGGGCACAATATTTCATTACCTGCCGTGGACGTCTGGCGGAAGGGCTGCGGATCACGCCGGAGGGAACCTTCCGGGCAATGGTATCCGGAAGGCTGATCCGGGAGCTGGAACCGGACTATGGACAACAGCTTTCCCTGTTTTCTTCCATGGATGCCGCTCCCACCAGAGAGGAGGTGCTGCAATGTCTCACAGGAGAGCTGTGATTTATCACTACGACGGCAGCTTTGAAGGCTTTCTTTGCTGCATTTACGAAAGTTATACCCGGCGGGAATTGCCCTTGGATCTTCTCCCCCCCGAGCTTGCCCAACCTTCTCTCTACCCGGTGCGGCAGGTGGACACCGACACCGCCCATGCTGCCCGGGTCTTCGATTCCCTGGCTAAAAAGCTGGGCCCACAGGGGGAGGATTTTGTTGCAACCGGCTTTCTCTGCGGACGGGAGGATAAAGCATTGCTGCTCTACCGGTTTGTGGAACTTGGGTACGAAATTGGTCCGCGGGTGACTTCCATGCGGGGGCATCCGGCAGTGGAACCCGTCTGGCAGATGAACCGGGCTGTGCGAAGCGAAGCCCACCTAATGACTGGTTTTTTGCGTTTCTCCCAATACGGACAGGCCTTGGTGGCCATCATGGAGCCGAAGCACTTTATTCTTCCCCTGATTGCTCCCCACTTTTGCGGGCGTTTCCCGGAGGAACAGTTTTTGATTCTGGATCGTTCCCACTGCGCCGCTCTCATTTACAGGCCCTATGAATCCCGATTGATCCCCATGGATAATCTGGAGCTCCCTGGGGCAAGCCAGCAGGAACGGCTGTTCCGCAGTTTATGGCAAGGCTATTATCAGGCTATCTCCATCCAGTCCAGAGAAAATCCCCGATGCCGCATGACCCATATGCCCAAACGGTTCTGGCCTTGTATGACGGAATTTCAGGAAAAAGAGGATGCAGGAAAGTTACAGCTGCCTGAGGAGGATTCCACCTCGCCGTTTTCCAAAGAGGTGCTGCCATGATTCTCAGTGCCAGCCGCCGGACCGACCTTCCAGCCTTTTACAGCGACTGGTTCCTGCGCCGCATGGAGGAAGGGATGGTGATGGTCCGTGATCCTCATCACCCCCATCTATGCCGCAGGATCTCTCTGGCAAAGGGGACGGTAGACGGCGTGGTTTTCTGGAGCAAGAACCCTGCCCCTCTTCTGCCTGCGCTGCCGCTGTCCCTGGGGATAGATTGTTCCCTCCAGTTTACGCTGACCCCATACGGCTCTCCTTTAGAGCCGGGCATACCGGAACTTAACCGTCGCCTGGATACCTTCCGGCTGGCTTCTGATATTTTGGGAGCCGGGCGGGTCATCTGGCGATACGATCCCATTCTTCTCACCAAGCGCTGGACTGTGGAGGAACATTTGAAAGTGTTTCAGAAGTTGGTCCAGGTCCTGGCAGGTTATACATACCAGTGTGTCATCAGCTTTTTGGACTTTTATCCTGGGACTGCCCAGCGGATGAAGGCTGTGGAACTGCTTCCCCTTGCCCCAGAAACCTGCCTCTGGTTGGCAAAAACCTTCCAGCAAATTGCTGCCGAATATGGCATCCAGTGTCGGGCTTGTTGTGAATCATCAGGGCTGCTCCCCTCTGGCTTTCCCTCCTCACGATGTGTGGATCCGGATCTTTTCCCCAAAGCCGGGCTTTTCCATCAGCGGGACCGTGGGCAGCGCCCCGGCTGCGGCTGCGCGCCCAGCGTCGATCTTGGCGCTTATGGGACCTGCCTTCATGGCTGCCTTTATTGCTACGCCACTCATAACTTTCCCACTCTGAAGCACTGGCAAAGGAACCATGATCCGGCCTCTCCCTTGTTATGGGGAAAGCCCGGCCCCAACGATCAAATCATTCCCTGGGAGGACCGGTGTTCCGACCAAAATCAGCTGCGGCTGGAAGGATGGTAAATGTCCTCCTCGTTTCCAGCCAGAATGCCAAACCATCTCCCCTGTTTTTCTCTGCGGCAAGTCATATCCATCAGCTAAGCCGGTTGTTTGAGTTGCCCCTGCAAGGGCCTATTATCGGTATGTGTCTCAAAGCACACTGAATCTTTATTTCACTCATATCTTTTACCCCACAACCTGTAAACGGGCAACCACTGTCTAACCAACGTTTTTCATCTTTGATAACTTGCTGTTCACAGCTCACTTTACTCAATGTTTGGGGCTAAAGCTTTTTATGGGGCACCTCCACGGGCGGAGCCAATGGTTTCCATTTGATGAAAAGAGGCGCTGTACTTGTCATATCGGACAGGTACAGCGCCTTTTGATCTTATTTGAAAGGAGAGAATATCTATACTTCCTCTTTCTGTTTCCATTCGCAGATGGCTTTGACAAAAAACAGAACCGCCTTTACAGCAGCTTCATCAGCTGTTCCGTCACAAACACCATAGCCACTGAACCCAGCGCCACTGTCAGCAATCCCTTTTTGGCTGCCGCCAGCACCAGAGCCACCACAAGTCCTGTGGCCGCCGACACCACACTGCCGGTAGCCCCGAAAATCTCCGGGAAGGTCATAGCTGCCAATACAGCGTAAGGCACATAATAAAGGAAAGAACGGATAAAGGGGCTTTGGATCTTCTTTTTGAGAAACACCAACGGCACCATTCTGGGCAGATAAGTCACCAGCGCCATCACCAAAACGGCTGTGAGAATCCAGGATAAATCTCTCATTGCTCTTCTGCCTCCTCTCTCACCGGGAAGCGGTAAGCCGCATACGCCGAAGCGATCACAGCGCAAAGGATGATCCGCCAGCCGCTGGACAAACCGCTGACCACCGGCAGCCAGCTGAGGCCACAGCTGAGCAGCACCGCCAGAATAATCGTAACGGTAATGGGCTTGGCTTCACAGGCCGGAGGAATGATGATGGCAATGAACATTCCGTAAATAGCGATGCCCAAAGCGCTGCGGACCGCCATAGGCAGCAGACTGGTGGCGGTAGCGCCCAAGGCTGTTCCCAAGGCCCAGCCCCAGTAAGGCGCGAAAATAAGTCCTGCCAGATAGGAAGCGGTCAGCAGTCCTTTCTGCTGCACTCCCACCGCGAAAATCTCATCAGTAACGCCAAAGGAAACCGCCAGCCGCTGTGGAGTGGTCATGGCCGGGGAAGCCTTTTGGGCCAGGGAAAGGGACATGAGCATATACCGGATATTGATAACAAAGGTGGTAACGGCAATCTCCACCAGAGAGCCGCCGGTGACGATCAGATCCAACCCGGCAAACTGCCCGGCTGAGGTGAGGTTGGTCATGGAAATGAGTACCACCAGCCATGGCGGCAGTCCGCACTCTGTTCCTTTCATACCAAAGGTGAAGGATACCGAAATATATCCCAAACAAATGGGGATGCCATCTTTTAGTCCCCGTATAAACGCTTGTCTGCGCTCCATAAGTCACGCTCCTGCCGCTGAAAAACAGCATGTCTTTCTTTTGCCTTCTGCCGCTGTCCGGCTCAGGCGGTGTTTATTATAGCACCTTCCTTTGGGTAAGAAAAGTCCGGGACAAAAAAAGTTTCCGGCACACCTTCATGTACCGGAAACAAAAAGCCTTTGAGACTGGAAAAGCAGTCTACCGAGAGTAAAACCGAAAGTTACAGCCCCGGCGGATCTCCTTTTGGAAGCCCATTACCCAGGCTTCGGTATTTAAGATCCGTATCCAACGTCTTCTGCCATTTAGCGCTGCACTTTTTGTGTGAAAGTCAGCGATATCTGGACTTATATTCATTTTTACTGAAGAAAAGCAGAGGGGCAGCGCCTTTCCCAAAGGAATCGATTCCTCACATCAGGGGGGCGAACAACCGCAGGATATCCTGGAACAGCCGTGTCAATCTGCCGCACTGGCACAGCTCAGGCGTCATTTCCTGGCAATTTTCCAGAGTTTTCAGGTAATCCTCCTTGACTGCCGCTACCGTTGGTGTATCATAAACACAAACGCCGCATTCAAAGTGAAGATAGAGACTGCGAAAATCCATATTGGTGGTGCCCACCGTGGCAATGGCATCGTCCGAAACAAAGGTTTTGGAGTGAAGAAATCCCTTGCTGTATTCATACACCCGCACACCGCCTTTTACAAGCTCCCGATAATAGGAGCGGGTGGTGATGTGGACCAAACGCTTGTCCCACCGGTGAGGGGTGACGATCCGCACATCCACTCCGCTTTTCGCCGCCAGAATCAGGGCGGAAACCATACTGTCGTCCACAATCAGATAGGGTGAATTGATGTACAGATAATCCTTGGCGCTGTTGATAATGTGAAGATAAACGTGCTCCCCCACATTCTCGCTGTCTAGGGGGCTGTCGGCATAGGGCTGGATCAGTTCGTCTCCCACCCGCTCCGGTACGGGCCGGAAGCGTTCCAAATCCTCGGTAGTTTTGCGGCAGAAGCTCCACATTTCCAGAAACATCACCGTCATGCTCCAAGCAGCCTCTCCCTCCACCAAAATGGCGGCATCCTTCCAGTGACCGTATTTGTCAAAGGCGTTGATGTACTCGTCCGCCAGATTGATGCCCCCTGTAATAGCCGCCTTGCCGTCAATAACAGCGATCTTCCGGTGATCCCGGTTGTTTTGCAGCGCTGACAGGATGGGGCGGAAGGGATTGAATACGCAGCAGTGGATTCCCATTTTTTCCAGGGTTTCAGGATAATTCTGGGGCAGCAGCAGAAAACAGCCCAGATCATCGTAAATCAGCCGCACCTCTACCCCCTGAGCCGCCTTCTTTTTCAGGATGCCCAAAACGGAATCCCACATCTCCCCTTCCGCCAGAATGAAGTATTCCAGAAAGATGTATCGCTCCGCCTTTTGCAGCTGCTCCAGCAGGCAGTGCCACATTTCTTCTCCAGGCGTCAGGTATCGGGTGCGGTTGCCCTCGTAAACAGGAAAGTCCGCATAGTTCTGAAGATACCGGGCCAAAGGCTGATAGCGCTCCGGCACTTTGGGCAGACTGTCCTCCGATTTTTGGCGCAGCGGTTTTACCCGCTTTGATACCCGGGCCAGTCCCTTCCGAAACCGCCGTGTGGAGGACTGGAAACGGAACAGAAGATAAAACAGCCCACCAAAAAGAGGAAACACCAGAATCTGAAAAATCCAGGTCATCCGGTAGGCGGCCTTTTCCCGGCGGCTGATGATATACAGAGCTACTCCCAGACTGATGGCGGACAGAAACCAGTTGATGATTCTGTATCTGCCGCTGGTGCTGAGGACAGTATATAAAAGAAATACCAGCTGAAGCACGATCAGCAGTCCCACAAAGATCCGGCGCTGAATCAGACGCCGCATCCACTTGCGGTGAAATCCTCTCTTTTTTCTCAATCGACGCAGTTTGCTGATGAGGCTCACCTTTCCTTTCCAACACAGGGGCTGCTGTTATCCCAATAAAGAATCCCCTTGAAAATCCATTTATATT
Organism: Angelakisella massiliensis; assembly: GCF_900104675.1. Taxonomy (GTDB): domain Bacteria; phylum Bacillota; class Clostridia; order Oscillospirales; family Ruminococcaceae; genus Angelakisella; species Angelakisella massiliensis. The sequence continues at coordinate 2,507,452 of NZ_LT629945.1, forward strand.
CTTTATCAGTATACTACATTTTTCCTCTGCGCAAAATGATAAATCCCTGCTTTCTTTCCACTGATCCTCACAAAATCGCCTTATTTCAGCAGCATTCTGCCGTTTCCACCCTCTTGCGCCGGTTTATTTTGTGCTTGACGTATTCACTTTAATGTGCTAATATACTAACAAGTTAAAACAAGGAGCCGTGATCCATGAAACGCTTTGATAAAGTAACTCCTGAAGGGACCCGGGATCTGTTATTTGAAGACTGCGCCGTTCGCCAGCGGCTGACCAACCGGCTGACGGAGCTGTATCACCGCCGTGGTTATCGTCAGATCATCACTCCGGGGGTGGAGTTTTATGATGTGTTTACACTGCCCTCCTCCGGTTTCCCTCAGGACAGCATGTACAAACTCAGTGATAACCGGGGCCGTTTGATGGTACTGCGGCCGGACTGCACCATCCCCATCGCCCGGTTGGCTGCCACCCGTCTGGCGGGGATGGCCAAACCCCTGCGGATCTATTACGCCCAAAACGTCTATCGGATGGAGCAGAGCCTGCGGGGCCGCCTTTCGGAAATCTGGCAGGCAGGCGTGGAGCTGATTGGAGACTGCTCCCTTCGCAGTGACCTGGAAATGGTGGAGCTGGCAGCCTCCTCCCTGGCGGGCCTTGGGCCGGGCAGCCGCATCGAGCTGTGCCATATCGGGTATTTCCGGGCGGTCATTGACAGTCTGGAAGCCGACACAGATACAAAAGAAGAGATCCGCCAGTGTGTGGAACAAAAAAACTATGCCGCCCTGGGGAACATTCTGGACCGCTTCCCCGGTGATCCCGCCGCCGCTGCTCTGAGAAAACTTCCCCGGCTGTTTGGCGGAGAGGAAGTGTTCGAGGAAGCTGCCGCCCTCTTTGGAGAAAACGGAGCGGCGGAAAGCCTTGGGTATCTGCGGGATATTTATGAGGCCCTTTGCCGCCTGGGCCTCTCGGATCAGATTCTCATTGACCTGGGGCTGGTCAATCAGGCGGAGTATTATACCGGCATCGTCTTCCGGGGATATCTGGACGGCGTGGGAGAGCCGGTTCTCTCCGGCGGCCGGTATGATAACCTGCTGCGGGATTTCGGGGAGCCCTGTCCCGCTATCGGTTTTGCGGTGGAGCTGGACCCGGTGGCTGCTGTGACGGAGCATCTCCCCTCCCCTCCTGCGGACGCGCTGGTGTTTGCTGATGAAAAGCATCTGCCTCAGGCTATCCAGTGCATCAAGGAACTGACTGCCCAGGGCAAGGTAGTGGAAAACTGTCTGCTGGATGATGTATCCCAGGCGATTGCTTATGGCAGACAGCAGGGCATCCCTCTGCTTTATGTGGCGGGAGAGGATCAAAAGCCCCTGGATTTGACTGTGGAAGGAGGCGGGGACCGGTGAGACCCATTCGCATCGCCCTGACCAAGGGCAGGCTGGAAACCGACAGCATTGCGCTTTTCCAAAAATTAGGATATGATTGTTCTGCGGTCCTCAATAAAGGCCGCCGCCTCATCCTCCCCATCAGCGATGGAACCAATGAAATGGAAGTGGTGCTGGCCAAGGCTGCCGACGTAGTCACCTATGTGGAAAACGGCGTCTGCGACATCGGCGTGGTGGGTAAGGATACCATCATGGAGATGGGCGGCACCTTCTATGAAGTGGCAGACCTGGGCTTTGGCCGCTGCCGCTTCGCTCTGGCCGTTCCCAAGGGGAAGGATTTTTACAGCGGGTATCATACCCGGCGCATCGCCTCAAAATACGTCAATGTCACCCGGAGCGTTTTTGAAGCGAAAAACATGGACGTCAACATTGTCAAAATTGAAGGCTCGGTGGAGCTGGCTCCCATTCTGGGGCTGTCCGACGCCATTGTGGATATTGTCCAGACAGGGCTGACCCTCCGGGAAAATGGCCTGGAGGTGGTGGAGGATCTGGCGGACATCAGCGCCCGGCTCATTGTCAATATCGCCAGCCTCAAGCTGCGCAAAAGTGAGATCGACCCCTTCATTACACAAATTGAAAATATCCTGAAAGAGGAGGAACCCACATGATTGAGATCGTAACAGCCGACGGCCGCGCTGAACAGGAGCTGCTTTCCTCCCTGCGCCAGCGGAGCGGCGAGGTAGACCGGAAAGTGACCGCGGCGGTCACCGACATTTTGGACCAGGTGCGCCAGCGGGGCGATGAGGCGGTACGGGAATACACCACCCGCTTTGACGGCCGCTGCCCGGAATGCTTTGAGGTTTCTCCTCAGGAGAGAGATGCTGCTCTGGAACTGGTGGACCCCCGCTTTCTGGAGGCGATGAAACGGGCGATGGAGAATATTGCCCGGTTCCACGCCCGGCAGAAGCAGCAAAGCTTTATTGACACCCAGCCTAACGGGGTCATTATGGGTCAGCGGATCCGGGGCCTCAAGCGGGTGGGACTGTATGTCCCAGGAGGCACCGCCGCTTATCCCTCCTCGGTACTGATGAACTGTGTTCCCGCCCGTATCGCCGGTGTGGAGGAAATCATCATGGTCACTCCCCCCCGGAAGGACGGCACTGCCAATCCCGATATTCTGGCGGCGGCGGCCATCGCGGGCGTAGACCGCATCTTCCTCATGGGCGGTGCTCAGGCAGTGGCGGCTATGGCCTACGGCACCGAGACCGTCCCCCGTGTGGACAAGATCGTGGGCCCCGGCAATATCTATGTGGCAACTGCCAAACGGCTGCTGTACGGAGTGGTGGACATCGACATGGTCGCGGGTCCCAGCGAAATTCTCATTGTAGCTGATGACACCGCCAACCCCCGGTATCTGGCGGCGGATATGATGAGCCAGGCGGAACATGACGTACTGGCCTCCTCGGTACTGCTGACCACCAGCCGCCGGGTGGCGGAAGAGACGGTGGCAGAGCTGGAGCGGCAGCTGCCCACCCTGTCCCGGGCAGAGATCATCCGCCAGTCCCTTGAAAACTATGGGGCCATCATCTGCTGCCCCAGCGATGACAGAATGGTGGAGCTGGCCAATGAGCTGGCGCCGGAGCACCTGGAAGTGATGACCGCCAACCCCATGGAATACATTGGACGGCTGGACAACGCCGGTTCCGTCTTTCTGGGACAGTATTCCCCTGAGCCTTTGGGGGATTACTACGCCGGACCCAACCATGTTCTGCCCACCTCCGGCACCGCCCGTTTCTTCTCCCCCCTGGGAGTGGACAGCTTCATCAAGCGCTCCAGCTTCATCTATTACACCAGGCAGGCTTTGGAGGACGCCCGGGAGGACATCGTCACCATCGCCCGGCGGGAGGAGCTGACTGCTCACGCCAATTCCATTGAAGTGAGGTTTTGACCATGTATCAGCTGCCTCAAAAGCTGCGGGCCCTTACGCCTTATGAGCCCAATACCGGTGTCTACACCGTTCGGGTGGATGCCAACGAAAGCTTTCTGGAGCCCCCGGAGGAGCTGCGGCGGCAGATCGCCCAGGCAGTGTCCGCCCTCCCCTTCAACCGCTATCCCGATCCCTGCTGCACCGTCCTGCGTCAAAGCTTTGGGCGGTACTTCGGGGTGGACCCCTCCCTGGTGGTAGCGGGCAACGGCTCTGATGAGCTGATCGGCCTGATTTTCAGCGGCTTCACCGGTCCCGATGACACAGTGGTAACGGTGAGCCCGGATTTTTCCATGTACGACTTTTACGCCCAGTTCAACGGCGCCCGGGTGGTCCGTCTGGACAAGTCTCCGGACCAGCTGGCTCTGGACCCGGATCGGCTTATCCAGCTGGCCCGGAAGGAAAAGGCCGGTGTGGTCATCTTCTCCAACCCCTGCAATCCCACCTCCCTCACCGCCTCGGCGGAGGATATCCGGCGGATCGTGGAGGCCCTGGAGGACTGCCTGGTGGTGGTGGACGAAGCCTATATGGAGTTCTCCTCCGGTTCGGTGCTGTCCCTGACGGCTCAGACCAATAATCTCATCGTCCTCAAAACCTTCTCCAAAGCCTTCGGCATGGCAGGCATCCGTCTGGGCTTTGCCGTAGCTTCACCGCAGATCGCCCGGGCGCTGGACGCGGCCCGTTCCCCCTACAACGTCAACGCCATGACTCAGGCGGTGGGAACGCTGCTGCTCAGGCACAAGGATTATCTGGAAGAATGCAGCCGAACTATCTGCCGGTCCCGGGACGACTTATACCATGCTATCGAAGCCTTGGCGAAAAAGTATCCCCGGCAGCTGTCCGGGGTGGTTAACACCACCGCCAATTTCGTCTTTCTCCGCCCCAGCGATGCGGAAGAGCTGTTCCGCTGGTTTGGGGACCGGGGTATCGCGGTGCGGAAGCTGGGAGACCACCTGCGTATTTCCGCCGGAAGCCCCTCGGACAACGCCGCCGTGCTGGAAATGCTGGAAGAATACCTGAAGGGAAAGGAGCCCCAAGCATGAGAAATGCTACCATCCACCGGAAAACCTATGAGACCGACATTCAGCTCACCCTGGAGCTGGACGGACAGGGCCGCTTCTCCGGCAGCAGCGGCGTAGGCTTTCTGGACCATATGCTCCACGCCTTTGCTGTCCACAGCGGCTGCGACCTCACCCTTCAGATGACCGGGGATCTGGAAGTGGACTGCCACCATTCGGTGGAGGACCTGGGAATCGTCCTTGGCCAGGCTTTGAAAGAGGCTCTGGGTGATAAGGGTACTCTCACCCGGTATGGCAGCTTCACCCTGCCCATGGATGAAGCGCTGGCTTTCTGCGCTCTGGATGTCAGCGGGCGGCCCTATCTGGTCTTTGACTGCCCCTTCCGGGGTCCGGCCATGGGGGATCTGGACTGCGCCATGGTGGGTGAATTTTTCCGGGCCCTGGCCATGAACAGCGGTATTACCCTCCATCTCCGGCTGATGTACGGAGAAAATGATCATCACAAGGCGGAAGCTCTGTTCAAAGCCTTTGCTCACGCTCTGGCCATCGCTGTCCAGCCCCGCCAGGGGACCATCCTCTCCTCCAAGGGGGTGCTGGAATGATCGCCATTATCGACTATGGAGCGGGCAACCTGTTCAGCGTCTGCAACGCTCTGGACAGTTTGAACATCCCCCATCAGGTCACCGGGGATCCCGGTGTACTGGAAACGGCAGACGCCATGATCCTGCCGGGAGTGGGCGCTTTCCCCGACGCCATGGAGCGGCTTAACACCGCCGGGCTGACCACCGCCATCCGGGAACAGGCGGAGAAAAAGCCCCTGCTGGGCATCTGCCTGGGGATGCAGATTTTGTTTGAAAAAGGGCTGGAATTCCGGGAGACCGAGGGCTTGGGACTGATTCCCGGTCAAGTCCAGAAAATCGAAGCTCCCGGCCTGAAAATCCCCCACATGGGATGGAATGATCTGTCCGTTCCCCATCCCTGCGCCCTGACGGAGGGAGTAAAACCGGGGGACTATGTCTACTTCGTTCACTCCTACCGGGCCGAGACCTCGGAGGAATACGTTTCCTGCTCCACCTGGTACGGAGAGACCATCCCCGCTCTGGTTTGCCGGGGCAACGTTTTCGGCGCTCAGTTCCACCCGGAAAAGAGCGGAACGGTGGGGCTTCGCATCCTACAAAACTTTGCAAGGCTGGTGACCAAATGATCCTTTTACCTGCAATTGATATTCATAAAGGGCAATGTGTCCGTCTGGTACAGGGGGACTTTTCCACCGCCCATCAGGTGGCGGCGGACCCGCTGGAAACCGCCCTTTCTTTCCATAAAGCGGGAGCCAAGTGGCTTCATATGGTGGACCTGGACGGGGCCAAGGAAGGCCGCCGGGTCAATGAGGCCCTCTTTTTGAAGGTGGCCCGGGATTCCGGCCTGGAGCTGGAGCTGGGGGGCGGTATCCGCACCATGGAGGACATCACCTTTTATCTGGAAAACGGCACCAGTCGGGTGATTCTGGGCTCGGTGGCCCTGCGGAACCCGCAGCTGGTGCGGCAGGCCGCTGACCAATGGGGAGAACGCATCGCCGTGGGCATCGACGCCCGGAACGGCATGGTGGCTACCGAGGGGTGGCTGGCGGGCTCCAATGTCTCCTACCTGGACCTGGCAAAGGCTATGGAACAGGCGGGGGTACGAACCATTATTTATACTGATATTGCCCGGGACGGCACCCTCTCCGGGGTGAATCTGGAACAGCTGGAAGCCCTGTCCAAGGCGGTCAGCTGCCGGATCATCGCCAGCGGCGGGGTGCGGAACCTGGAGGACATCCAGGCCTGCAAGGAATTGGGGCTGTATGGGGCCATCTGCGGAAAATCCCTCTACAGCGGTTCCCTTTCCCTGGCAGAAGCTCTTGAAACGGCAGGTGAATAATATGCTGGCAAAACGAATCATCCCCTGTCTGGACGTGCGGGACGGCATGGTGGTCAAGGGGGTCAACTTTGTAGGTATCCGGGAAGTGGGCGACCCGGTGGAATGTGCCATGGAATACTCCAATCAGGGTGCCGATGAAATCACCTTTCTGGATATCACAGCCACCCATGAGGGACGGGGCACCATGCTGGAAGTGGTGCGCTCCGCCGCCCGGAAGGTCTTTGTTCCCCTGACGGTGGGAGGCGGCATCCGGACGGTAGAAGACTTCCAAGCCCTGCTGCGGGCGGGAGCCGACAAGGTTTCGGTCAACTCCGCCGCCGTTCGGGACCCGGAGCTGATTGCCAGAGCGGCGGACCGTTTCGGCAGTCAGTGCGTGGTGGTGGCCATTGACGCCCGGAGACGCCCGGATGGAGGCTTCACGGTGGTGGTCAACGGCGGACGCATTGACACCGGCCTGGACGCCATCCAGTGGGCTCAAAAATGCCGGGATCTGGGGGCGGGAGAAATCCTCCTCACCTCCATGGACACCGACGGCTGCCGGGACGGCTACGATCTGGAGCTGACCCGGGCAGTCACCGATGTGGTCAATATTCCTGTCATCGCCTCTGGCGGCTGCGGCTGCCTGGACCACTTCTCCCAGGTATTTGAGGAAACGGGTGCCGACGCCGCTCTGGCCGCTTCCCTGTTCCACTTCCGGGAGCTGACGGTGGGCCAGGTGAAGGAACATCTGGCATCCAAAAACATCCCTGTCAGGAGGTAAAACCATTGGATCTGGATAAATTTTTTCAAAAATCTTCCCTCATCCCCGCCATCGTGCAGGAGGCTTCCACCGGTGAGGTGCTGATGCTGGCTTATATGAACAAGGAAAGCCTTTCCAAAACCCTGGAGACAGGCACCACCTGGTTTTACAGCCGTTCCCGGCAATGCCTGTGGAACAAGGGCGCTACCTCCGGCCACTGGCAGAAGGTGCTGTCCATTACCGGCGACTGTGATGACGACACCCTGCTCATTCAGGTGGTACAGACCGGAAACGCCTGCCACACCGGCAGCCACAGCTGCTTTTTTAACACCATTTGGGAGGATAAACAATCATGAGCGTACTGAATGAACTGTATCAGGTGGTGCTGGACCGGAAAGCCCATCCACAGGAAGGCTCGTACACCTGCTATCTTTTTGAAAAGGGGCTGGACAAGATCCTCAAAAAGGTGGGAGAAGAATCCAGCGAAGTGATCATCGCCGCCAAAAACGGTGTGGCGGAGGACACTGAAAATGAGATCTGTGACCTGCTGTACCATCTGCTGGTGCTGATGGCGGAGCAGAATATCCCTGTAGAGAATGTGGAAGCGATTTTGGAGCAGCGCCGGCAGAAGATCGGCAACCTCAAGCAGTTCCACCAGGTGGACCATCAGACCTGAAACTTGATTTTGTGAAAATGGAGCTGTCGATTCCGCCATGAGAAAGGAAAAGACACGCTCTCTTTCCCGACAGCATAAAAGAACAATGGTCAAGGGGAGAGGGTAAAAAGCCTGAAAGGCTTTTTACCCTCTCCCCTCTTTGTTTTGAAATCAGTAACCGCTGTTTTCTTCGGAACGATTGTATTCTTCCAGGTCCTCCGCCAAGGGATACAGCCGGGAAATCTCCTCCATCAGTGGGGCGCTTTTTCCCAAAAACACTGTGCAGCTGCTGTCAAAGGCACCAAACTCCACTTCTGCCAGGGGGTGAAGGAAAGCGATGGGATTGTTCCAATACGCCGCCCCATTCTCTCCATCCGGCAGCGGAAACCGCAAAACCGCTTCCGGCGAAATGGTGGTTGGAAAAGCACTGAGAACACCCCAGATCCACTGAAAGTCCTCCTGCCGCAGCATTTCTGTCAGTTGCTTGCCGGTAAGCCAGGCATAGCTCCCTTCCAATATTTTTGCAAAATCCGGCGTTTGAGGATAACACTGGGGGTGGGAAATGAGCCAGTTGTATTCTGTGGATAATTGCGGGAGATTTTCAAACAGCTTTCCAAACGCAGAATAAAACGGTTCCCCTCTGCGCAAAATCAGTCCTTTTATCATACTTTATCTCCTGCCTGAAACGCTCCTTATCTCCTTCTTTGTTTTCTCAGCAAAAGCAGCGTCACCACCAGCGCCAGCAGCGCCAAAACCACCAGCCACAGCATCCCTGTCAGCAGTTCATAAGGGTCTTTTTTAGGGGTGGGGTTCCCCCGCTCGCAAAAGCTGAACACAATATTTTCTTCCGGCAGCTCCTCCAGTGTCGCCTGATAGCTGCCGTCCTTCTGGCGCTCCAAGGGAATACTGCTGTCTACCAATTCCATCGCCTCACTGGGCGGAATCACCTGAACCGTCAGTTTTCCAAAGCTGTTCCAGCGTTTTGCAGGATTGGTCAAATACCGATAGGTGTATATCGGTTCCTGCGTTTCCCGACGATCCATACTGCCCTGCATCTGATATTGCACCGTCATCTCCCGCTGCTGTCCCGGCTGGAAATCTACCGTATACAGCACTACCGCCAGACGATCATCCCGCAGCAGCGAAGAAGCCACTGCATCCAAATCTATCTCCTGGCTTTGGGATGCTTCCTTCTGAAATTGTTGGAACAGTCGGTCCCACTGTTCACCCTCAGGTAAAGGGATTCCTGATTTTCCACTATACTGCTGGATACCCTCCATTAACCATTCCAGCCAGGTGGAACGGGTAGTTTCCAGCTTGTATGCCGTCTTTTCCAAAGGCTGTTTTTCCTCTATGGTGTACGCCTCAATGGTCAAATCCTCCCGTGGCTCTCCCTTGAGGAAAAATGTCAGACTGTCCTTCTCCACATCATAAAAACGGGCGCCAAGCACGGTCTGTTTTTCATCCCCCACATAGCTGCTCAACCCATAAGCGGAAGCTCCCCTCACCTGATCAGGAATGGTCACCTCCACCTGGCAATTCTCAGCAGGGGGAACCAGACGGTAAACCGTGCCCGCGGGATTGTCCGACGGAAGGGCAACGGTATCATCAAACACATCTTCCAATACCTGTTCCAGATCCAAATGATTCAGATAATCTTCCTGGCTGTTCTGATAAGGAAGTCCATATACCGCGCTGCCATAAAAAGTCTGATGGTCCAATGGCTGGCCGTCCACGGAAACGCCGGAGAATTCAGTTGAAATTTCCAGCACACTGCTGATCAGTGGAAAGGCCATCTGGACAGAAGCCGCCGGCTGCTCTTTCGGCCAGGACATCTGGTAGGTGGCAGTGACCACTGCGGCGGGGCTCCAACCCCAAACACTGTCCGGATCGTTGAAATCAAACAGCAGTTCTTCCTCCACCACGTCCAGCGAGCTCTCTTCCAGCGCTACAGGCTCAAAAGAGGGACCATTATTCCAGTAAGCCGGGCCGCTGTTAGCCATAGCAACACAGTGCATCACGGAAGCGATCAGAACCGCTGCCAGCAGACCACAGAACTTCTTCATCCAAATCCCCTCTTTCCACTTTGATTCTGTTATATAAAACGATGAAAGTACAGAAATTATTGAGCACTATCTTTAAATTGCGGAAAAAAGTTTCCGGTATAGGAGTCAAAGACTTTCTCCCGGCTATCTATTTTTTAAATTTGAGAAAAGGAAGGAATTTCTTTCCATCATCATCTTTGGGGAATCAAAACAATTCCCCAACAACAAAAATCAACGTTAGCATCTATGCGGCATCTGCACACACCTTTAACCTTTGACAATATACAAAAATCCCCCGCCTGCAAAGATATCTTCACAGGCGGGGGTACATTTATACTTCTATTTCCATTACACTGACAGTTGGTTGAGGTACAGACTGAGCTACCGTGTAAGCTGCTCTGGCCTTAGCCCGGCGGACTTTCCGCTCCTCCGGGCTCTCTGTGTCAACGTCAATGGGTCCACTCTTCGATTCAGGCTGACCAGTCCCTTCCAATGGCTGAGGAACGTCATTTTTTCCCTGTGCGGCAGAAGGCTTCGTATCCACCTCATCCTGGGCAGCCTCCGCTTCTTCAGCACGGGTGGGCAACTTTGCAAATTCTCCACTGGCTACAAATTCCCTGGTACTCTCCGCGATGCGATCCACCCGCTGTTTCTCTGTCATGGCAATTTCAAGCTTCTTTGAAAGCGGAATGTTGGGATTGTGCTCCACCGCGCGCACCCGGGTCAAGGAAGTATTGATTCGAGTCATCCGCAGCCGTTCCACTTCTTCCTGGCTCTTGCACCTGCGAAGCTGCTGTTCATAAGCCTTCTGCTCCCGCTCCATATTCACCAGCTCCCGGTATGCCTCAGGATCATGATTTTGCAGATAGTCCCGCTCTTTCTGGGTCAGCTTTCCCCCGGCCTCCAGCTTTTGATGAATCTTTCGCAGCGTCTTGTCCCCACCGCTTCCATAAGGTGTCTCGGTTTGCTCCATCTGATGTGTAGGCCCATCCAGCCATTCTTCCAGCGTATCCCCTTTGGTGTCATAATTGCCGGTCTGCTGCTTTAGAGTCCATTGGGTTTGAAGCTTCAGATTCTTGACATAACAATTCAGGTTACCGACCGACCAAAAATCCATCATGTCTTCCTCCTCTGAAAAATGAATTTACTCTCATATGAAATTACGCCGCCATCTGCCATTCCCTTTTGGGACAAACTCCAGCAATACTCAGCTGCCGTCAAAACTGCTGTCCTTCTGATAACCTCTGCCAAAAAATCAATTGCAGTGGTCGGTTCTGTGCAGCAGGCCAACATGAATACCTCCGGATTTTCAGCGAACCATTTCCATCGGACCATTTTACTGCTTTTTAATCTGCCGGACTGTATCATCTGTGGTTTTTCCATGCTGAACCGTCAGACTGCCCTCTTTATACTGTTTGGCCCCCGTTTGAAGGCGTGTCGGAAACAGCAGTTTCAGACGCTGTCCTCACCGTCTCACTTTTCCCAACAGATATTTCCACACCCGGCGATTGCTCTTTTTCCAAATCTTTACCTTTCAATAAAGTTTGCCAACGTTTTGGATCATCATTTTGTTTGCGCATCAAAGTCGCCATTAAATACTGTATGGGATCTTTCCGTTTGAGATAGCGCCGATCCTGTAATGGTACCCGATCACCCGCCTTGATACGGGCCGCGATCCGGGCACAGAGTCTGCGAACCTTCATCTGCTCCGACATGGTCTCTGCCATCGACTCCACCGAGTCCTTCTCCTGCTGCTGTTGGGACCTCAGCAGCTGCAGAATATTCTTTTCTTCCTCCTGGGAAGGCAGCTTGCACGATAACAACAGACAATCTGTATTTCTCTTTGCTGCACTTTTCTGAAGCTGAGGTTTGACAGTCACATTTTTTCTCTCACTGATCATGACATCAGATACTCTGCCATTGTTGTTATTGGAAATGGTTAATGACATCGTAACAGCTCCTTCCCTTTATCTTTATGTCCATAATCACGGGGTAATCATTTCAAGCCATTCCCTTGAATCTTTTTGGAATGTACAACTCCAACCATATCGTGTTCTGCCTCTGTCCCGATAGAGCATCCATATTAAATTTTTCTGTTTTCCGTTTCGTACCGTACTGCTATCTGTCCGCCTGGTTTCTCCAAGTTCATTCTCATTGCCGGGCATTTCTTTTCAGGCATGGAAGCGCTCAATATCTATAGCCCGCTTCTTTTTTAAAGCACCAAAAGAAGACTTGAAATCTCCAACTATTACTTTGGCAAAACCCTCTGTGTCATCCGGTTCTCCCCAAAATATGATGTTTTGATGTGCGCATCCGCAGCTTTCCACTTTTTGCCCGAAAGGAGCTTCTATAAATCATATCGGCATCTTTTTGAAACATTTAACAGTACGGTCACAAACTTCCCATCACTGCACCAATAGCATAATTTAACGCTCCAAACAATAAGTCTCTTTTTTACGGCTATGGCAATGCTGCTTGGATTCACCATCGTCAGAACACGGATAACAGAAGCCGCAGTTAATTCTTTCAGCTGCATACACCTGACAATTTTCCTGTTTACACGGTTTCCCACCCAAACAAGTCCACTGAATCTTTCATCCTCTGATTTTAAATTTAACTGGGCTCCCGTATTCTCACAGAGTTTTCTACGGAACGGTTTCCAGCTTTGTCTCTCTTGTCATTTTCTTTCTGTACAGGCAATCTCTTTTTCCTCACTCCATATAATTTTATCGTATTCTTCGCAAACAAAAGGATGGGAGTGATCATTTTGTATATCGATCTGGTCGCCGCAGCTCTGTGCAGTCTGCTACATTTTGCCCTTCATGTCACAGGTTCAGGCTCCTTCCCCAAGCCATTGACTGCAAAAGAGGAAAGAGCCTGTCTGGAAAAAATTCGTAATGGTGATTCAAAGGCAAAAAACGTGTTGATTGAACATAATCTCCGGTTAGTGGCTCATATTGTAAAAAAATATTACGCAGTTTCCGGCGAGCAGGATGATCTGATCTCCATCGGCACAATCGGTCTGATCAAAGCGGCCGGAACCTTTGACTATGAAAAAGGGACCCGATTTGCTACCTATGCCAGTCGATGTATTGAGAACGAAATCCTGATGACATTCCGAAGCAAACGGAAAAGCGCCGGGGATGTGTATATCAGCGACCCCATTGATACTGACAAAGACGGCAACAGCCTGACTTTGATGGACCTAATGTACGAGGAGCAGGACCTGGTGGGTATTCTGGATCTGCAAATGCGGTCCAAGCAGCTGTACCGTTACCTGGACGAAAATCTTGACCCACGGGAACAAAAAATCATTGTCCTGCGCTACGGCCTTCATAACCGCCCCCCTCTGACACAGCGGGAGGTAGCAAAGCAACTGGACATTTCCCGCTCCTATGTCTCCCGCCTGGAGAAAAGCGCTTTAAGCAAACTGCGCCGGGCTTTTGAGACAGAGGGAACATCATGATATTCATCCTATCCTTCCAGTTGAACAGGCTTCGCTTTTGTTTTTCTAACAAAACAGGGCTTTTCCCAAACGCCAAAACTGATTATTCAACAGAGCTCTCTTCTATCGCCTGAGCGAAAGACCTGTATGTTTCCAAAATGCCATCATAGGTCTCCCCGGTCATCTCCAAACGGTATTCCCCAGCTTTCTCCATATAGAATTTTCCTTCACTTTGATATACATAATAGACTGTCTCCGGCTCCCCCATCTGGATGAGCAAATAGCTTGTCACTGGGGGAGTTTTGTCTACCATTTCCTGGGCTTCCATACCACTAAGGAGCAGGGACGCCAAAAGGGTACCAGTCTGGGAATCCTCCCCGGCAATCAGGGGCTGTTCTTCTCCCTCCACCACCTGGCGGAAACCCACATAATATCCACCAGGATGTTCGCCATTGCCGGAAGCCCGGACAATATATCCCTCCAGGGCTTGAAGCAATCTCCCGGTCTCCTCATCGCTGAGACCATAGGACAGAGATGGCTTGACACCATCATTGCCCCAAACGCTTCCAGCAGTAAAATAAAGGGTAAAATTTCCGACGCTTACCTCCGGTGGTCTGCGAAACTCCAAGCTGAAATCCCAAGGGCGATTCTCGTCCCGGTTCTGGGACAACGGCTGCCGTGTCACTTCTAGGGAAGAAATGAGTGCGGAAAGCTCTTCCAGATCCTGATCATTTTCCAAAAGATAACTATTTGTCTTTCCCGGCATCACCACTTTTACCGTCTTTCCCCAGATAACATCGTGGTATGGGATTCCTGTTTGCTGCGAAAGAGGGATAGTATTCAAAGGATTGGATGCCAGCCCTACTGTCAAAGCTGTTACCAGTATCAAAATCACCAGCAGCACCCCAAAAGCAGGCTTTTTATAACGGAGAATATTTTTGATCCGCCCCGACACATCCTTTTCCCCAAACGCCAGAGGGCTGGATAAACCACTTCTCCGCATAGAAATGGACAAAAGCGAACCAGAATAATCCTTACGGATTTCTGTTCCCATCTTATCCATCACACGTTCGTCGCAGGACATCTCCATATCCCGGCACATCAACCGATAAGCAAACCAAAGAACAGGATTGAACCAGTGAAAGAACAGCGCCAGGAGTGACGCTGCCTTGATCCAGTGATCTTTTCTATGGATGTGGACCTGTTCATGACATAAAATATACTGTCGTTCCTCACTGCCAAGTCCCAGAGGAAGATAAATTCGGGGACGGAAGAACCCAAGAACAAAAGCCGTTGTGATCCGGTCACTGGAAAAAATATTTTCTTCCTCCCGTACAGCTTGACAGAGCATATGGCGGAATCGAAGATAGGACACCAAACTGCAGATCAACAGCAGTACAACTCCCATCATCCATATAAAAGCCGCTATTGCCAAAAAAATTTGAATTGGATTGACGCTGGCGGCAGGCGTTCCCGCCGGAAGGCTTCCATTGACTGCTTGATCCAATATCCTGATGCCGCTATGGATCTGGGGCTGTGAGGCGTAAATGATGTCTTCTGGAATTGTTTTTGGAGAGACCGGCATCAGGCTGAACATCCACTGAAAGGAAACAGGACAAACCATTCGAAACAGCACTACTGCCCACAAACTGTAGGAAAAGATTTTAGGCGCCCGTTTCAAAAGAGCCCTGGCTGCCATTACCAAAAGTGCTGCCCAGGTAGCGGAGAGGCTCATATTCAGCAAAGCAATAAAAAAATCTGTCAGGGTCATGTCTCTGTCGCCTCCTCTATGATTCGTTTCAGTTCCTCCGCTTCCTCCCGGGAAAGCTTCTGTTTACCCAGAAAAGCGGTGAGAAAACCTGGAAGGGAGCCGTCAAAAGCCTTTTCCACCAATGTCTGGCTCTCATATTGCTGCACCTGCTCCCGTTTTACCAGGGCAGTAACTACTGCGTTTTCATTACGCACGATCCTCCGGTCTCCCAGCTTACGCAGCACCGTGTAAGTGGTAGGTTTTTTCCATCCCAATCTTTCCTGACATACCCGGCATAGCTGGGTGGAATTGACGGGTTCCAACTCCCAAACAATGGACATGAAACGATATTCCGCATCAAAAAGTTTATAAGGTTCCATCCGGACCGCCTCCCGCAAAAGGTTTATTCTGATAAATCTCTTGAATTAAGTTTATCGTAATAAACCTTTCTTGTCAAGAGTCCAATTTTCCGCTCTATAATCAAAGTCAGCAGTGGAATTGATGGTTTATACCATCCCTAAAAGGGCTTGTTATCAATATGCGCTTTAAGACGCACTGAATTCCGCTCTGCTTGCATCCTTTATCCCGCGATCATGCAAGGCAGTCGCTGTTCTGGAAAGTTTTTTCATGGGCAACGATCAGCTGTTCGTCGTTCTCTTCACTCAGTACTTGAAACTAAAGCTTTTTACATGATACCTCTACCGGCAAAGCTGGCTACTTCCGATCCACAATCAAAACCACCAGTTGAACTGGTGGTTTGCACCAGCCCTAGAAGGGCATATTACCGGCCCGCGTCTTAAGACGCACTGAATGTTGCTTCGCTTGCATCACTTGCTCCGCAGCCCGTAAACGGGCAATCGACATTCATTGGAATTTTTTTTCATTGACGAAAATTTTCTCCTTGCAGCTCGCTTCGCTCGATGCCTGAAGCTAAAGCTTTTTATGGGATGCCTCCACCGGCAGAACCGGTGGTTTCCATTAACAACAAAAAGAGTACAGGAATCTTTCGATTCCTGTACTCTTCTGCATCTTTATTCAGCTTTTCCCACTTTCTCTTGGCCTAAAATCTGGGATTTTTGGCGTTTTTTCGTGGGACGGTGATAACAACTAAATTATTTCACCATGCTGGCGACTTCGCTGGCGAAATCATCCACGCGCTTCTCAATGCCTTCACCCTTCTCATAGCGGGTGTAGGTCTTGATGGAGATTGTGGTACCCAGAGCCTTGGCGGTATCAGCAACAAACTGACCCACGGAAATATCGCCGTTCTTGATGAAGGCCTGATCCACAAGGCAGTTCTCCTTGTAGTACTTCTTGATCTTTCCTTCGATCATTTTCTCCTTGACCTGAGCGGGCTTGCCCTTGGTCTTGGGATCATTCTCGATCTGAGCCAGCAGAATCTCTTTCTCCTTGGCAATCACTTCAGCAGGAACGCTCTTCTCATCCAGATAAGCGGCAGGCAGAGCAGCAATCTGCATGGCGATATCCTTGGCCATATCCTTGAACTCGGCCTTGGAAGCAGCAGCCTCGTCGGCAACATCAAAGGACACCATAACGCCGATACGGCCGCCGCCATGGATGTAGCTGACCAGATCGCCCTCGTAACGCTCGAAACGGCGAACCTTCATGTTCTCGCCGATCACCAGGATCAGTTCCCGCAGCTCTTCCTCCACGGTACCCTTGCGGCCGCTGACAGTGGTAGCCATCAAAGCATCCAGATCAGCGGGAGCAGCATCGATTACGGTAGCAGCGCAATCCTTGACAAAGCTCATGAACTTATCGTTCTTGGCAACGAAGTCAGTCTCGGCGTTGACTTCGATGATGGCGCCCACCTTCTTGGCCTCGTCCACAACAGCGTAAACGGTACCCTCGGCGGCGATCCGTCCAGCCTTCTTCTGAGAAGCAGCCAGGCCCTTCTCACGAAGCAGCTCGACAGCCTTGTCCATATCACCATTGGCCTCGGTGAGAGCCTTCTTGCAGTCCATCATGCCGCAGCCGGTGGACTCACGCAGAGCCTGTACGTCTTTAGCGGTAAAAGCAGCCATAAATACATCCTCCTAAACGTGGTTTCAACATATTCCGTTCAAAGAAAATGCCCGATGTTTTATCCGTCGGGCATTTTCCACATTCGTTATAATACAGCCCGGATTATTCCGCAGCCTCGGCGCTCTCGGCAGCCTCGGCCTCAGCCTCAGCGGCACCCTGCTGGCCCTGTCTGCCCTCGATGATGGCGTCAGCCATGGTCTGGGAGATCAGCTTGACAGCGCGGATGGCATCGTCATTGCCGGGGATGACATAATCCACTTCGTCAGGATCGCAATTGGTATCCACGATGGCCACCACGGGGATACCCAGCTTCTTGGCCTCGGAGACAGCGATCTTTTCCTTTCTGGGGTCGATAACAAACAGCGCGCCGGGCAGCTTATCCATATCCTTGATACCGCCCAGGAACTTCTCCAGCTTCTCGATCTCCAGGTTCAGCTTGGCGGCTTCCTTCTTGGTCAGACGCTCAAAGGTGCCGTCCTCCTGCATCTTGCGCAGCTGCTCCAGACGAGCGATCCGGCGGCGGATGGTCTTGAAGTTGGTCATCATACCGCCCAGCCATCTGGCGTTGACATAATAAGCGCCGGCTCTCTCAGCCTCTTCCTTAACGGAATCAGCAGCCTGCTTCTTGGTGCCGACAAACAGAACGTTGCCGCCCTCAGCCGCCACGTCACGGACGAAGAGATAAGCCTCCTCCAGCTTCTTGACGGTCTTCTGCAGGTCGATGATGTAGATGCCGTTGCGCTCAGTGAAGATGTAGGGAGCCATCTTGGGGTTCCATCTTCTGGTCTGGTGACCGAAATGTACGCCGGCCTCCAGAAGCTGTTTCATAGTTACTACTGCCATTGTTGTGTTCTCCTTTCGTTTTTGGACCTCCGCACCCCGCGCTTTACAGCACCACCGGAAATTTTCCGGCAACAATACTGCAATTGGGGCACGTGCGTATTCCGTTCGCTGTAACATGATATCACATTCAAATTAAGATTGCAACTCTTTTTTTGATGCAATCTTCCTTTATTTTGCTTCCCCGCTGTTATTATGTCCCCAGGAAAGCGTAGAATGCTCGATCGTCTCTATACATACCCGATTCGCCTCTTCATTGTCGCCTTTTTCCAGTGCTTTGTAGATTCGCATATGAAGTTCATCTGAAAAATCATAATCCGGCGGCAGGATCTTGGTTGTAGTGGTGGTCACCTTGAAGTAATCCAGAAAAGTTTTCGAACAGAGCCTGTAAATCATGGTCAGCAGCTTATTGCCTGACATTTCAATGATGCATTCATGAAAATCCGCGTCGGCCTTTGCGATTTTCTCCCGGTCATACTGCAAAACAGCTTCATGAAAATTGTGAAGGCACCGTTTCAGTTGCTCCATCTGCTCCGGAGAATGGCGCTGTACCGCCAAGCGTATCCCAATTCCCTCCAAAGCGATTCTCAATTCCAGAATGTCCTGCAAAGAAGCCATGTGGGTCAGCAATGAACCAATTTCTTCAAAATAGGTACTGACAGAGATTTCTTTTACATATGTGCCATTGCCTACCTGAACTTCAATAAGTCCAAGGGTCTGCAGCTTTTGGAGAGCCATGCGCAGAGACATTCTGCTCACCCCAAGCTGATTTGCCAATTCCGGTTCCGAAGGCAGTTTATATCCCGCCGGCCATTGTTCTGTCAGAATCAACTCTTTTATAGTATCAAAAATCTGGTCTGTCAGTTTTGCTTTTTTTATATTGCCCACCTGTGGAATATTCTGATTTGTCACCATTATTTCCCATCCTAACATAAAATTTCATTGTTCCTATTATCAGCTTTTTCCGTTGGAAGTCAATGAAATGCAAAATTACCTTTTCTGTGCAGATGTTATTTTCTGATTATTGCACAAAAAACAGGTTGAAATTTATTAAAAAAATGTATTGTGTCTGCTGACTAGTTGTTATACAATTGTTGTCGGACAGCAGAGTTGTCCGCACAACTTCAAGTAGGAGGGTTATTATGAAAATCACCAAAGTGGATGTGTTCCGGATCGAGTCCGGAATCAATGCTCCTGTGGGATGCCGGATCTACACCGATGAAGGGATCTATGGAGACGGTGAAGCCGCTCTTGCCTATGGCAAAGGCAGCCATGCCGCCTTCGGTATGCTTCAGGATCTGGCTCCTATGATCATCGGAATGAATCCCATGGAACACGAAGTGATCTGGTATAAGCTGTTTGAAAAATCCTTTTGGGCTCAAAATGGCGGTCCCGTCGTTTATGGGGGCATCAGCGCCATCGATATGGCCCTCTGGGATATCTGATTGTTTCCCTGAGCGCAGCACTCAATATCTTTATGATGATCCGCTCCCTCATGTCTTTGACCCTGGCACTGGCGGGAGTGAGCATTCTGCTGATGATTTTGTGCGGACTGTACATTTATCTGCGCATGAAGAAAACAGATATGACCATCTATTCTTCTGTATGGGTTCCCCAGGCTGAAAGCAACGCGGCAAAATAATCACACATCTTTTATCCCCTCACTTTTCAGTACAACAGCATAAAAAAGTTCAATGGCGATTGAGGCAAAGTTCCTGCCCAATCGCCATTGAACTTTTTTATCCAAACAGCCAATTCAGCGCTGAATTTTTCCGCTGAAATTTATGTCCCGGAGGATAACAGTACTTGACCAGGACCGCATCCTCCCCTATACACTCAATTTGTTCCCAGGGGATGACCGTATCCTCTTCTCTGCCCAGCAGTCCCAACAGCCGGGGTCGGCCGTAAATGATCAAAGCCCGCACCCGGGCACAAGTGGTATCCACCTCCAAATCCGATACACAGCCCATACAGCTGCCGTCGTTGATGTTGACCACTTCCTTATATCGCAGCTCCATGACACTGCACATCATCTGTAGCGCCCCCTTCCGCTTTATCATCCTATGCGGCGCGGAGGCCGTCCCATGTCAAATCTGCTTTTTGATCCGTTCCAGTGCGCCTTTTTCGATGCGGGATACCTGGGCCTGAGAAATGCCAACCTGCCGGGAAACCTCGATCTGGGTTTTGCCGGAAAAGAACCGCAGGGAAAGAATCTTCTTTTCCCGCTCGCTCAGCTCTCCCATGGCCTGGCGCAGCGCAATCTCCTCCAGCCAGTCACTGTCTGTACTGCGGTCCTTGATCTGATCCATGACAAAAATGGTGTCCCTGCCATCGGAATAAACCGGATCATACAAAGAACTGGGCTCCATGATGGATTCCAGCGCCAGCACCACATCCTCCTTGGGGCTGCCCATCTCACGGGATATTTCCTCCACCGTGGGCTCCCGGCCGTTTTTGCCCTGAAGCTGTTCTCTGGTCTGCATGGCTTTGTAGGCAAGATCCCGCATACTGCGGCTGACCCGCACCATATTATTATCCCGAAGATACCGCCTGATCTCTCCGATGATCATGGGGACCCCATAGGTGGAAAACCGGACATTGAGATTGGGATCAAAATGGTCAATGGCCTTGATCAGCCCCACACAGCCCACCTGAAACAAATCGTCCAGGTTTTCTCCCCTGTTGGTAAACTTTTGAATCACACTGAGGACCAGACGCAGATTGCACCGGATCATCTCGTCCCGGGCCTGCTGGTCTCCAGCTCTTGCCCGTCGGAGCAGTTCCATTTTCTCCGGCTCCCGAAGGGTCTTTAATTCCGCGGTGTTGACGCCGCAAATTTCCACTTTATTCAGGTACATCTGCCCACCATCCCATCCTGTTTTTTCTATGGATAGTATGGCTGACCGGGCTGATGTTTAATCTCTTTGGCTGCAAGTGGTAAAAAATGCAGCTTGTTTTGTCAGTAAACCTTTTCCAGCTCCCGCCGCAGACTGCGAATAATTTTCTTTTCCAGACGGGAGATATAAGATTGGGAAATACCGATCATATCCGCCACTTCCTTCTGGGTCCGCTCAGGCTTTCCTCCCAAACCAAAACGCAGCTCCATAATGGTCCGCTCCCGCTCATCCAGCTGGGAAACCGCCCGCAGCAGCAGATTTCGCTCCGTCTCCTGTTCCACAGAGCGATGAACCGTATCCCCTTCCGTTCCCAGCACATCAGATAAAAGCAGCTCATTACCGTCCCAGTCCACATTCAAAGGCTCATCAATGGAAACCTCGCTGCGCAGGTTCTGAAACTTCCGCAGATACATCAAAATCTCATTTTCAATGCATCGGGAAGCGTAGGTGGCCAGCTTGATGTTTCTCCCCGGGCAAAAGGTGTTCACTGCTTTGATCAGCCCGATGGTACCAATGGAAATCAGGTCCTCGATCCCCACACCGGTGGATTCAAACTTTCGGGCAATATATACCACCAGCCGCAGATTATGTACAATCAACTGCTGACGGGCTTCTCTGCTGCCCTCTGCCAGCGCTTCAAAAACCTTCTGTTCCTCCTCACGGCTCAGGGGCGGAGGCAGTGTCTCCGGTCCGTTGATGTAACAGACTTCCCCCGTTCTGGAAGCCGCCAGCGCTGTCATCAATCTTCTCCATATCCTTTGCCCCAGCAACAGAAGTCCCAGTTTCATCATGTCCCCAACCCTTCCCCTATGCAGATTCCATTGTCCGCTCCCTGAAAACGGACCATTTCCGGCGGGAAAACACCCTGAAAGCCGCCGCCTCCCACCGGATGAAGGCTGACCGCAACCCAACCATCTCCCTTTTGGATCCTCTCCCCTCTGCTGAATATCAGCCGCTGGGGATGAAAGGCACAAAGCATTCCTCCCCCGCCCACGTCCCGGAAAAACACAGGCCTCAGCCCAGGGCAGCTCTCTGCCTTGCCCTCAAAGATCGCCTGTTCCTCTGCGGGGGTCAAAAGCGGATGAATCCGTTCCCAGTCCGCCACCAGCACCGGCTGGCCGGAAAAGGGCTCCCGAAGGCTGCATCCAGTGTCCCGCAAGGCGGTAAAGGATACTGTACGGCCTGCCCGGGTCACCTCCACCTTCCACAGCTCTCCTTCCGATACTTCACGTCCGAAAAGCCGGTCAAACAGGCAAACAAACAAATAGGCCGCCGTCACACAGCCTGCCAGCAGCAGAGGCGGAACATCCCAGTAAAAAGCGCCGTTGGCAAAAGCGATGCGGTCACTGGGAAAAAGCAGCCAAAGTCCCAGCACCCCGCCGGCCAGCAGGAAGCTGACGGCAAAGAACACAACCACTACCTTGCCGAATACGCGCCAGGACATTCTGCCGTAAGCTGCCAACACAACCAGCAGCGCGGAGCCGGCCCGAACCAAAAGCTCCATCCACCAGCCATGTACCGGAAGAAAAATGGAAAAGGAGCAAAGAGCCCCTGTGAGTGCCCCTAAATATTGACGCTTGCCCCGAAAGGGGATCCCTGTTAATCGTCTGGTCAGGCGGAGCAGCAGAAGATCCACTAAAAAGTTCACCGCCGCCAGCACATCTCCATAGATGACCAATCCTGTCCCCCCTCTTCCGCAACACTTCCAGTATATGCGTAAGGAGGGGAAATTATTGTCGCAACGGCTCAGAAATACCAAAACCCACCGGACCGCAGCGGGCTTGCGCAATGACCACCGATGCAAATTATATGGAAGCAGAGTCATGAGCCTGCTGTTTATCGCCGGAGAAAGCTTTTGTGTCCAAACTTTCTGCCCCTTTTTCTTTTTTAAATACAGCTGGATCAATTTCACCTTGTTTCTTGAAAAAGTTCCAGTATATGCTATAATATAGAAGCATATGGGAGTTTTTGGAAGAAAGATATCTGCAAAGGGCTCCTGAAAACGGAAAGAAAAGGAAGAAGGTTTACAGTAAATGAAACGATTTGTTGCTATCCTGCTGGCGGTGATGCTGGTGGTGGGTTTGACTGCCTGCGCCGCTCAGGAGGCCGCCTCCACCTGGGAGGACCAGTATGAATTGGGTATCCGGTACCTGTCGGAAGGAAATTATGAAGAGGCCATTATCGCCTTCACCGCCGCCATCGAGATCGATCCTATGCAGGTTGAAGCGTATGTGGCACGAGGCGACGCCTATTTCCAGAGCGGGCAGCCGGAAAAAGCTGAATCCGACTATCGCAAGGCGCTGGAATTGGACGATGATGATGACGATACCGCCAGCAAATTGGTGGACGCGCTGATCCAGCAGGGAAAGCTGGAGGAAGCCGCTGAAATTCTGGAGGATCTGATTGAGAAGAATCCCAGCAATCCTGATTACTATGACAAGCTGGCAGATATCTATGAGCAGCTGGAACAGCCTGAAAAAGTGCAGGAAACCCTGGAAAAGGGTGTGGAACAAACCGGCGATCAGCAGCTCTCTGACCGGCTGGAGGAAATCGCACAGGAAGCCTCTGGTCTTCCCCCTGTTCCTGACGATGGCATCAGCCGGGAAGTGGTGGAGATGTCCAGCGGTGATGAACTGATGGAGCTTTCCTTCGCCGAAGGGGTGGAAAATCTGGAAATCCGGCTGGGAGACGGAGACTATAATGTGGATTCCTTCTTCCTTTATGGTGCTGAAAACGTCTCCATTATCGGCACCGGCAACACCCGTCTGGTATCTACCTATGGTACTGAAACCATCATCTCGATGTATGACTGCGACAACATTCTCCTTTATGGCCTGATCATGGGCCATGACCTGGAGCCCTCCATGAGCTGTTCCACCGGCGTTGTGGAGCTTCTCAGCAGTAAAGATATCAAAATCATCGGCTGCGATATCTATGGCTGCGGCCTCCACGGTATCAACGCCAGCGAAAGCCGTTTTGTGGTGGAAAACAGCATTATCCGTGATTGCAGTATGCACGGCGCTATGCTCTATTCCAGCCGCGGTATCTTCACCAACTGCACTTTCAGCGGCAACTGCTATCAGTACACCAGCAACCCTGTCTTTGACCTTTGGGGAGAGTCTTGTTCTGTGAATCTCAACTCCTGCGTCATTCAGGATAACCTGGGTGAAAGCAAATATAAGTTGGCTGATGGTGCGGAATTTGAAGAAAGCGACACGATCGAAACCGGAAACAGCTGGCAATAATCCTCATGATCACACATATATGAAAGCTCCAATGCTTTCAGCGGAGGACCATATCGCCCAAGCCGCACCGGCTTCCCCGGCCAGTGGGCGAGGAAAAATGGGAAGCAGCTTTGTTTTTCAGACGCTTTGGACTTCTCTCATCACAAGTAAAAAAGAATCCTCCCCCTGCTGCTTCGTCGCAGTAAAGGGAGGATTCTTTTTGTTTGATGATCAGGCGGCCCTTACATATGTCTCAAATCAGGCCTTCATGAATCAGCTTGTACTCCAGGGAATCTCGCAGGGCCTGCCAGCTGGCCTCCAGAATGTCGGTGGAAAGGCCCACAGTAGTCCAGTAATTGACCCCATCGGTGGATTCAATAAGAACCCGTACCTTGGCGGCAGTTCCCACCCGTGTCTCCATCACACGGACCTTGTAATCATACAGCCGCACCTGCGCCAGCACCGGATAGAAAACCTCCAGCGCTTTTCTCAGCGCCACGTCCAAGGCATGAACGGGACCATCCCCCTCGGCTGAGGTCATTTCAATGGTATCTCCCACCTGGACCTTGATCATCACCGAACAGGAACGCTCCGCTTCCACAGCCGGCTGTTCTCCCAGGGTCTTGAAATACAGCAGCGTGAATGCCGGATGATATTTTCCCAGCTGTTTGCGGGCAAATATCTCAAAGCTGGCCGCGGCGGACTCAAAGGCATAGCCCTCATATTCCAGCTCCTTGAGCTTTTCGATGATCTCTCCTGTCACCTGACTGTTTCGGGTAACAGTGCCGTCCAGCGCCATGATCTTGTTGGCAATGGCAGTGCGTCCGGCAAACTCCGACACCAGAATATTCCGGGTGTTGCCAACTGTTTCCGGCGGGATATGCTCAAAGGAAATGGAGTTTTTGTAGATACCGTCCACGTGCATTCCGCCCTTGTGGGCAAAAGCGCTTTTACCGACGTACGGCATACTGGCGGGCAAGGCCAGATTGGTCATTTCCGCAATATACCGGGCGGTCTTGGTCAGGCGGACCATCCGTTCCGGGGGAATGCAGCGGCATCCCTTTTTCAACTGAAGATTGGCGATGATGGTAGAAAGATTGGCGTTGCCGCACCGCTCTCCAAAACCGATATAGGTTCCCTGGACATGGGTCGCTCCCGCCGCCACTGCCGCCATGGAATTGGCTACCGCGCAGCCCACATCATTGTGGACATGGATGCCCACCGGAACCCTGACCTGAGCCACTACCTTTCCCGTGATCTCAGCAATCTCTTCAGGGAAACAGGCGCCGTTGGTGTCACAAAGGCACAGACGCTCGGCGCCCGCTTCCTCTGCCGCTTTCAGCGCCTGAAGCGCGTATTCCGGAGCGTTTTTGAAACCGTCAAAAAAGTGCTCCGCATCAAAAATGACATGGCGGCCATGGGCCCGGAAAAAAGATACCGTATCCCGGATCATCGCCAGGTTTTCTTCCAGAGTGGTGCGCAGCACATCCCGCACATGAAGGTCCCAGCTCTTGCCGAAAATAACCACCCAAGAGGTTCCTGCATCCAGAAGGGACCGGACATTCTGGTCCTCCTCCACAGGGATCTCCTTTTTTCTGGTGGCGCCAAAGGCACAGATATTGGTTTGGTCCGTATCCATCCCGGATACACGCTGAAAATACTGGATATCCTTGGGGTTGGAAGCAGGGTTTCCCGCCTCTACAAAGGAAACCCCCAGTTTGATCAGCTTGCGGGTGATGTTCAGCTTATCTTCCAGGGAAAAGCTGATTCCCTCCCCCTGGGCCCCGTCCCGAAGGGTGGTATCCAGAATTTCAATATTCCGCTGTTCCATCCTCAGCCCACCACCTTGTTGACCGCGTTGAGATATGCCTTGATGCTGGCCTCAAAAATATCCGTGGAGATGCCCCGGCCGGTGACATTATTGCCATCCTTGCGCAGCTTTACCACGACTTCTCCCAGGGCGTCCTCACCTTCGGTAACAGCATGGATGTTGTAGCTGACCAGCTGGCAGCCGGTTTTGGTGATCCGCTCAATCGCTTTATAAGCAGCATCCACCGGTCCGTCTCCCCGGGCCACATGCTCCATCTCTTCGCCATTTTTCAGCAGCTTGACCACCGCTGTAGCGGAAATGACCGTGCCGCTGTTGACCACAAAGCTGTGCAGACGGTAGGTTTCAGGCAGCGCATACCCCAGCCCTGCCACAATGGCTTCAATATCTTTATTGGTGACGCTCTTTTTACGGTCTGCCAGGTCCAAAAAGCGCTTGAAGGCTCGCTCCAGCGCTTCGCCCGACAGCTGGTATCCCAGCTCCTCCACCCGCTCC
Organism: Angelakisella massiliensis; assembly: GCF_900104675.1. Classification (GTDB taxonomy): domain Bacteria; phylum Bacillota; class Clostridia; order Oscillospirales; family Ruminococcaceae; genus Angelakisella; species Angelakisella massiliensis. The sequence goes on from NZ_LT629945.1 coordinate 2,533,715, forward strand.
TCAAAGGCATGGCGGCCGGAGTGCTTGCCCAGCACCAGATCGCTTTCATAAATACCGATGGTAGCAGGAGACATGATCTCATATGTAAGAGGATTTTTCAGCACACCATGCTGATGGATTCCCGCCTCATGGCTGAAGGCGTTGCGGCCCACCACCGGCTTGTTGGCGGGGATCTTGGCGCCGATAATGGTGGAAATCAGCTTGCTGGTGCGGTAAATCTGCCGGGTATTGATCCCAGTCTCCATCCCCAGGGTGTCTCCACGGGTATGGATGGCCATAATCACTTCTTCCAGCGCGGCGTTTCCTGCCCGCTCCCCAATGCCGTTGATGGTACCTTCCACCTGGTCCGCGCCGGCCCGAAGCGCGGCCAGAGAATTGGCCACCGCCATTCCCAGATCATTGTGGCAATGGACAGACAGACGAACCTTTTCCTTCTGATGGAGGTTGTCCCGGATATAGCGGATCAGGTCATACATTTCCTCCGGGGTATCGTAGCCCACTGTATCGGGGATATTGATGGTGGTAGCGCCGCAGTCCACCGCCAGATTGCAGCACTCCAGCAAAAATTCCCTGTCGGAGCGGGTGGCGTCCTCTCCCGAAAACTCCACATCCTCACAGAGGCTTCTGGCATAGGTGACGCATTCCCGGATCTTTTCCAGAGCCTGTTGGCGGGTGATATTCAGTTTGACCTCCAGGTGCAGGTCGCTGGTGGCGATAAAAACATGGAGACGGGGATGAGCCGCTTCCTTCAGCGCCCGGGCCGCTGTATCGATATCATTCTGAACACAGCGGCAAAGAGCCGCTACCGTACATTCCCGCACCTCCCGGGCAATGGTGGAAACCGCCTCAAAATCATCGGGAGAGGCCACGGGAAATCCCGCTTCTATCACATCCACGCCCAAGCGCTCCAGCTGTTTGGCAAACTCCAGCTTCTCCCGGGTGTTCATGGTGCAGCCCGGGGCCTGCTCCCCATCCCGCAGGGTGGTATCAAAGACAGTAATTTTTCTCATCTGTCCAAGCCTCCTTTTAACACACCGGACAAAACGCTTCTTCACGCTCTGCCGATAAAGCCCCAACGCCAGTAATGGAGCCTCATTACCGCCGCAATGGTGTTTGCAGTTATGATACCACAAACTTCCTCTCCCCGCAACGGCCATCTGCTTCCCAAAAGCCCAAAAGATCTGCTTATATCCTCGTATTCTATTTGGGAGCACTCTTTTGGGCAGCAAAAAAGAGCGGCGCGCATTCAAAACAGCACGCCGCTCTTTGCAGACAGATGTCATTTATTACAGCACAACCCATTGGGAATAGCCTTCCCCTATTTTCAGCTGAACAGTAGCCAGGGAATTTCCTTTGGAGAAAACCCATTCTCCTGCATCCGCCAGCTCAGGCATACAGCTGTAACCGTTTTTCCGCATACATTGAATCAGGCTTTTTTCCGCTCCATCGGAACGGGCAACATAAACCGCCGGCTCCTCCTGTATCTGTTCATAGGGAGAATCGGTGAACATCACCTTGGCCAAGCCAATACCGGCCGATATGGGATTGGCCACCCCCAGCTGCTGGACGGAAATACAGACCGACCATACCGATACTACCAGAATCACTGCAAGAATAGAAATAAAAACCTTTCCGCTCTTCTGCTGCTGCATACCATCCGCTCCTTTTTTCGGCCTGAATCAGCCTTTGATTGTTGTTTCTTCTATTTATTACAACGCAAAAGTCCCACATTTTATTGCAGCTTTTTATCATTGTTTTCAAAATATTCATAATCCCGCCTTTGCCACGCCCAAAGCACAAAATAAAACAAGAATATTTCCTGCTCAGGAAGGCTGAAAAGGAAAAAATAAGCCGGCCAGTTGTATCCGGCAGCCATCATAACAGCGGCGTATTTTCTTCCTTCCATTGTCCCTGTTCAAAAGTTGTGCTACAATAAATGCGACGATACAAAGCAAAAATCCCTATGATTTTTGAGGCTCATTGCCTGCTGCGGCAAACTTTTTTCGGGTAATGGCCGCTGCAAAGACAGTACGTTTACCCATTGAGACGGAGGCTCTTTATATGATCATTGATTTCCATGCACACCTTTTTCCCGATTCTCTCGCTTTTCGTACCATTCCCCATCTCCAAAGGATCTGCGGTTTGACCCCCACCTCCGACGGCACCCGGGATACTCTGCTTGCCCGAATGGAGCAGTGGGGAGTGGATCTGGCTGTGGTACAGCATATTGCAACAAAACCCCATCAGCAGCAAACCATCAATGATTTTGCCGCCTCTCTCCAGGGGGAAAAGCTTCGCTGTTTCGGCACCGTCCATCCCGACAGCCCGGAGCCTGAAAAAGAGGTGGAGCGTATCCATCGCCTCGGATTAAAAGGAGTCAAGCTGCACCCTGACTACCAGGGCTTTTTCGCCGATGATCCCAAGGCAGACCCCATCTATGAAGCTTGCCGGGCGCTGGGGCTGCCGGTGCTGTTCCACGCCGGCTGGGATTATATTTCCCCCGAAGTATCTCATGGCAGTCCCAAAGCCATTGCAGCGGTTCTGGACCGTTTTCCCGGCCTGACCATTATTGCCGCCCATCTGGGGGGAATGGCACGCTGCAAAGAGGCAGAAGAATATCTGATTGGACGTCCGGTATATATTGATACCTCCATGGCCTGGAATTTTTCCTCCCCGGAGGAGGCAAAACGGATTCTGCTCCATCATGACCCCCAACGGATCCTCTACGGCAGCGACTGCCCCTGGGGTTCCCTGGAAAAAGATCGTCCTTATCTGGATGCCTTGGGCCTTCCGGAAGATCTGATGGAAAAAATCTGGTTCAAAAACGCTCTTGCGCTGTTGGGGGAATGATTCATCCCCAAAATGGAACCAGAATCAGATCAACAAAAATTTTTCCCTGTTTCCTGTCTCTTTTTCATTTCTTCATCTCATTTCAAAACAGGCTGCCGATGAGAAAAAACAGAAAAAGCCGCTCACTGCTTCTTCCCCATAAAAAGCAGTGGGCGGCTTTTGTGCTGCCATGATTCTTTTTCTGTCAGCAGCCAATGGATGAAAACAGATCATCCTTTTTTCCCATTTTCAGATGGAATACAGATATACCTTTATATAGTAACGGGAATCAGACCAAAACGGCCGAACCATCAGCATCCGCTTACGCCAGCTTTCACAGACGGCTCCTGTTCTGTCTTCATTAAAATGTAAAGCGTTGTCTTCAAACATCCTATAACGCTTTTCCTTTTTGCTGACGCGTCGGTCAGTAAACAGACAGCCTCGCCCCAAAATGACAGCTTCATCTTTGTCAGCTTTTATCCCTGGGGACATACAAGAGCTTTCCTCTGCTCCTCTTCCAGAAAGCCCACACCTTTCCGTGTCATCTGCTCCATCATGAAAGCCACCTGCTCCGGCTGCTGCTTCATTCCCTCATTGAGCCACCGGTACATGACGCCTACACATCCGGAAACGATGTAACTGCCGCAGTATTCCCGCTGCTGCGGGGTAGTGGCCTTATAAAGGCTCATCCAGTCAGTGACGCATTTATCCTGCAGCATCCCTTCCAGCCTTTTATAAAAGGTCATATCACCATTGCGGCTCAGCAGCATCCGGCAGAGATCGGCATTTTCCTGAATATATTGAACCATCGCTAAAAAAATGGCATATAACGAATTCGTCAGCTTTTCTGCCGGAAAGCGCTCCAGAATCTCCCGGACATCTGCCACGGTTTCTTCCTCGATCTGCTGGTAAAGGTCATAAATATCCCGATAGTGGACATAGAACGTTGCCCGGTGCAGATCTACAAAGTCCGTCAGCTCCCGCACCGAGATATCTTTCAGTTTTTTCTGTGTCAAGAGATAAGACAGCCCCTGTCGCAGCATTTTTTTCGTCCTGCGGACCCGGCGATCACCATGTTCCTCTCTTTTTTCATTCATAAAAAGTTTACCTCCTTTGCCCAAGATAAAAGACATAAACTGTATATCTGTCTATTAACAGTCCAACATAACAGTTTATTGTTTATGGATTTTCTTCAATAACTCTATTATAATATCAGCAGAACATTTAATCAACATTTGTCTATTAACTTTATTGTTATTCAGGGAGTGACCCCACTTGCAGAAACTGACAACATGGATGCTCAAAGCCCGTTATGGGATCGTGGCCTTCTTTCTGGCAGCAACCGTCGTATGCGGCGCACTGACGATGCTGGTCTCCGTCAACTACGATATGGTGGACTATCTGCCTGACGAAGCCCCATCCACCATCGCTTTGGACGTGATGGACAACGCTTATGAAACCGCCGTTCCCAACCTGCGGGTGATGGTGCCAGATGTATCCATCCCCCAAGCACTGGAATATAAGGAACGTCTTGCCCAGGTTCCGGGGGTAGATGATATTCTGTGGCTGGATGATCAGGTAAGTCTGACCGTCCCCCTGGAAACGCTGGATCAGGAAACTGTATCCGACTGGTATTCCGATGGCTGTGCTCTGTTCTCCATTACCGTTGCGGAGGAGGGGCAGCTGGAAACCTTGGAGCAGATCCGCCAGATCATCGGTGATGGCGGCGCCATCAGCGGAAACCCCATGGATACCGTCAACGCTCAGGTAACCACCAGCTCTGAAGTGAAACGGATGATGTCCTATATCATTCCCATCCTGTTTCTCATCCTGCTGCTGACCACCACCTCCTGGTTTGAGCCGGTGCTGTTTATGGTCAATGTAGGCATCGCCATTGTACTGAATACGGGCACCAACCTGATTTTCGGCGAAATTTCCTTCATTACACAAACCACCGGCGCTATCCTGCAGCTGGCCTGCTCCATGGATTATGCCATCTTTTTGCTGGATCGCTTTGAAGAGATCCGTAAGGAAAATGTTCCTCCCATGGAGGCTATGGCCCAGGCAGTGGTCAAATCCGCTTCCTCCATTCTCTCCAGCGGTCTGACCACCGTGGTGGGCTTTGCCGCTCTTATTGCCATGCGCTTTAAAATCGGGCCGGATATGGGCTTTGTGCTGGCCAAGGGAATCGGTCTTTCCCTGATCACCACCCTGATCTTTATGCCCTGCCTGACCATGTGCTGCTACCGGCTGATTGACAAAACCATGCACCGCTCCTTTATGCCCACTTTTGAGCGGACCGCCAGAGCCACCAGCCGGATCAAAAGCTTTGTCACCATTATGGTGGCGGTGCTGCTGATTCCCTGCTGTCTGGCTCAGCAGAATCTTTCCTTCCAATACGGAATGTCCGGTATGGCGGCTCCCGGCTCTCAGGTAGCCAATGACCGGGATGCTATCAATGAAAAATTCGGAGAATCCGCCTCCTTTGCCCTGATGGTCCCAGAGGGCAATTCCGCCGCTGAAAAGGCCCTCAGCGAGGAGGTCAAAGCGCTGCCCCAGGTTGCCAGCGTGATCTCATACGCCGAAACGGTGGGCAGCTCCATTCCTGACCAATATGTTCCGCCGGATCAGCTCAAAGAGCTGAATTCAGGAGGATATACCCGGCTGGTGATCACTGCCCGCATCCCTCCGGAAAGCCCGGAAACCTTCGCTTTTGTCAAAACATTGCGTCAAACCGCTCAAAAGTATTATCCCGATTCCGCTCTGCTGGCAGGGGAATGCGCCAATGTTTATGACATGAAGGAAACCATCACCGCCGACAGTGTAAAAGTCAATGCCATCGCCATCGGCGCCATTGCCCTGATCCTGCTGGTCAACTTTCATTCCATTACCCTCCCCTTCTTCCTGCTGCTGACCATTGAGTCCTCCATTTTCATCAACATCGCCGTTCCCTATTTCACCGGCAGCTCCATGAACTACATCGGCTATCTGATTATCAGCTCGGTACAGCTGGGAGCTACTGTGGATTACGCTATTCTTTTTACCAACCGCTATCTGGAAAACCGGGCACAGATGCCCCGGAAGCTCTGTCCCGCCAAAACCATCCAGGATACTGCCGGCAGCATTCTTACTTCCGGCGGCATCCTCACTGTGGCCGGCCTGATTCTGGGGCTCATTTCCACCAATGGCGTCATCAGTCAGCTGGGTATCCTGGTGGCCCGGGGCGCGGTTCTTTCCGCCATCCTTGTGCTGGTGTTCCTCCCTGCGCTGCTGACCGCCTTTGAACCCCTCATCCTGCGGACCACCCGCAAGCTGCATTTCTATCAGGAGAAAGGAGCCGCCCAAACATGATCAAACGCTTTTGTTCCCTGCTTTTATCGCTGATGCTGGGGATATCCGCCGTTACCATCTCCTATGGGGCTGAGAGTGAAAAACCTCAGCTGTTGGATGTGGTCCTTTATGAAACCTCTGTCTGCCCCGGACAAAGTGTTCATGTGGGGATGGACGCCTGGTGTTCCGGAAATCCGGAACAGCTTTCCATAACCTTCCTCCAGGAGGAAACCGGCTCTGTTCTGGCCCTTTCCCTTCGTTCCACCGCTCCCGGTTCCATGGTGGGCCAGCGGTATGAAGGAAATCTCACCCTGCCGGAAAACGCCGCTCCCGGCCGCTACAGTCTGCGGACAGTAACTCTGATGGACAGCCAGGGCAACCGGATACGGTATACCTCCTGGGACAGCGGTGAGGAGCTGCTGTCGGATGTGCTGGATGAACTTCCCGCTTTCACTGTGGTATCCGGTTCAGGACGTCCGCTTCTGACGGGATGCTCCGTTTCCCCCGCTTCCCTGACCCCCGGTGAGGAGGCTACTGTCAGCCTTCAAACCTCTCTGTCCTCCAGCGAACTGGAGCGCGCTTCCCTGCTGTTTCGCAATGAAGACAACGGCCATGTGCTGGTCCTTTCCCTGGAGGAGGAGGACTGGGTCGGAGATGGGATGTATCAGAAAACGCTGGAAATTCCTCCTTATGAGGAAGCGGGCAGTTTCCAACTGGTAAAGGCAACCATCAAAAACTCCGCCTCAGGGGAACAAACCTGGAGCCATCGCCTTCATTTGGACGATGAGGACGCTCCGGATCAGCTGCCCATCCCTTTCCAGTGCGGCTTTCAAGTAACAGGCACCAGCCGGAGCGACGCTTCCGCCCCTGTTCTTTCCTCTGTAACCGTCACCGATATTCGACAGAAAATCGACAGCGGAGACCTGGAATATCATTTGGAAGCCCGGGCTTCCGATGATCGCTCAGGAGCGGCCAGAATCACTCTGCTATTCCGCAACAGTGCCAATGACCGAACTCTCTCCGCTGTGCTGTGGCCTGATGACGAGGATTCCCAACTGTTTACCGGCACCATGACCGTCAGTTCCTGGGAACCGGCGGGGGCATTTTTCCTGGAACAGGCAGGCGTCACTGATGAAGCCGGTAATTTCCAGAGCTATCGCAATGCCTGGGACCTGGGACAGGCCGGCACGGATCTTCCTCTCCCCCAGGAGCTCACGATTGAGGTGAATACAGGCAGCGAGGCGGCCGATGACACGGCCCCTGTTCTGGAAAGCCTGTCTCTTGACCGTCAGACCATCTCCCGGGGAGAGACTGTCGCAGTCACCGCCAAGGTGTCCGATGACCTCTCAGGGGTCAAGGACGTTTCCCTCCAGTTCCGCAGCCGAAGTGACAGTCCCCTTTCCCTGGTACTCTATCAACAGGGAGATGCCTGGGTGGGCACCATCAAGGACACTCAAAAGCTGGAACTGGGCCAATACCGTCTGACCCGGGTCACCCTCCGGGATGAAGCGGGCAACCGCCGGGGCTACTACGAATCCCCCGGCAGCTACAGTGAAGGGCTCCCCGTTTCTCTCACCTTTGTGGTGGAGGACTAATTTCTCAGACGCTGAAAGTGAAATTTGCGGCTGATATTTTGTTTTACTTTGTTCAAAAGACTGCCTTTGCAGTCCCCTATTTATCTCTGTCAGTTCATCAAAGGAGGAACCTTCCTTGTTCTACAAACCTTTTCATGCCTGCCTGTCCCTGACACTGGCGGCAGCGTTGGCGGTATCTCCCGTCACCGCCTGGGCTGAGGCGCCCCAGGAAAAAAACACGCCAAAAGAAGAAGTGATTTACGTCAACCTCAAAACCGACGGTTCCGTGGATCAGATCTATGTGGTCAATCAGTTTGATCTCACCGGGCAAACCCAGGTGGTAGATTACGGTCATTACAGCAGCGTGCGCAACCTCACCACCACTGACCAAATCGTGGTGGATGGCGATCAGGTCACCTTTACAGCCCCCCAGGGCAAATTCTATTATCAGGGAAATCTGGAGAGCAAAAATATCCCCTGGGATATCTCCGTTGTCTACACGCTGGACGGCAAACCGGTCCAGGGAGAAGAACTGGCGGGAGCCAGCGGACATCTGGAAATGACCCTGAGCTTTGCTCCCGCCCCCGGTTCCGATCCTGTATACAGCGATCATTTCGCACTCCAGGCAACTGTACTGCTGGACAGCGAGAAGTGTACCAACATCTCCGCCCCCAACGCCACTCTGGCCAATGTGGGCAGCGACAAGCAGATGTCTTACATCATCCTGCCGGGCAAGAGCAAGAGCTACACGATTTCCGCCGATGTCACCGACTTTGAAATGAGCGGAATTCAGATCAACGGCATCGCTCTGCAGCTGGATATCGATGACCCCGACACCACCGAGCTGAAAGACAAAATCTATGAGCTTCAGGACGGTGCGGTGGAACTGGACGACGGCGCGGTACGGCTGGACGATGGCGCGGCGGAGCTGTATGACGGAATCACCCAGCTGCAAGATGGCGGCAGCGATCTGAAGGACGGAGCGGAGGATCTGTACGATGGCGCCAAGGACCTGCAAAAGGCAGTCCGCCAGCTGAAAGGCGGCAGTGCGCAGATCGTTCAGGGCGGAACTGAGTTGTCTGACGGCTTTGGACAGCTGAACCAGAACACACCCCAGCTCAAAGGCGGTATCGCCTCCTTCCAGGATCAGGGGGCGGGATTGTTGGCTCTGGCAGGCATCAGCGTTCAGCTGCCCCAGCCTCCTAAGGATGATCCGCTGAATACCCAAATTCTCATTGAGCGCGGCGCTGTTCTGGACCAGGCTCTGAAGGAACTGGCAGACCAGTTGGCCAAGGAGAAAAAGGAACCCGTACCTGGAGCTTCACAGCTGATGGTGGGGGCATCCTCTCTGAATGGATCATCCCGCTCTCTTTTGGACAGTCTGCTTCCTCAGCTGGTTTCTCAGCTGCGCCAGCTGAACGCCTTGATGACCGGAACACTTCAGTACATCGCCGGTACAGAGGCACTGGAAACCGGCTACAGTCAGCTTTATCCCTTCCTGCTGGAGCTGGATGGCGGCCTTGGGCAGCTTTCCGGAGGTACTGATGAGCTGAAAAGCGGCTCCAAAAAGCTCTATGATGGTTCCTCGGAGCTGAAAGACGGCACAGATCAGCTGAAAGACGGTGCAGTCCTGCTGCGGGACGGCACCATCCAGCTGACCGACGGCACCCTGGAACTGCGGGATCGCTCTCAGGATATGGAGGGAGAGGTGGATGACCGCATTGATGAAATGATGGATGAATACCGCACTACAGATTTCACCCCTGTCTCCTTTGTCAGCGCCAAGAACACTCAGGTACAGGAAGTACAGTTTGCCATGAAGACCCCTGACATCCAGAAGGATGAGACGGTGCAGGAAACCCCGGTGGACCAAGGACCCCAAAATCTGTGGCAGCGGATCCTGTATCTCTTCGGCTTTGATTTCTAAAAACCTCCACTTTTTCCCTCTTCCCTTTAGTTACTCAGCTGAAGGGAAAGTGGTGGCCCATTGTGTTTGGCGCTTTCCACCGAAAAGATAACAAAAGCCCCCTCGCTTTGGGACCATGTCATTGACAAGGTTCCAGAGCAAAGGGGTTTTTTTCTTCTTTCTATCAGGCTGTTCCATGGGCCTTGAAAGACTACAATTTTAACAGCCTTTATCCGCCGGCATTGTTCTTCTTCAGGCCCGGACAGTTTCCGCGGCTCTGCGGCGGATCATCAGCAGCAGACGGCAAAGGCCTATGGCCAACAGGATGTGTCCAATTCCCGCGATGCCGGAGATGGAAGCATCCAGTCCCCGGGAAAGCGGGGACCCCAAGACTTGAAATACACCCCGGATCAGCAGCAAGGCGGCAGTCAGCCCCAAACCGCAGTGATAAAACAGCAGGCTGCGCTTCAAGCTCCGTTCCTCGCCGTTTAAAAGCAGTGCCGGTTCCAGAGCAATGAGCAGAAGCATCACTCCCGCCCCCAGAAGCAGTAAGTGAGGATGGACCAGTCCCAATGCGGTACGCCCGGAAAATCCCTGGAACTTGGTAAACTCCCGATAGAATACCCCGGCAGCCAGCCCGGCGATCACATAGATAAAGGCAGCGTCAGCAAGTTTTTTCTTCATTTCAGATTCCTTCCTTTCTCATCCTTCCAGCCCATCCAGACAATCCAGACATAGGCCAGGGTTTTGGGAATCATCAGTGTTCCCACCAACGGGTAAATATCCGACCACAGCACCACCGGGATATAGAAGCCAAAGGACAGGGTGATAGCAAGCCACATCCATTTCATGGCGGGATCCCGATCACCGGAGGCTTTGCGATAAAACAGCACAATCATCAGCAGTCCCAAAATGGCAAAGGGGATGTTCCGCCAGATGCCCCAGGACAGGGGCGGCATGGGAGAAAGCCAGTCATTCTGCGGCATCAGACACAAAATGATCCGCACTCCGGCCAAAATCCCCACCACGGCATCCAAACCTCTGGAATTTTTTACCTCATAGCGTTTTTTCCACACCAGATACAGCAGCAGATAAAAAATGGTCATTGTCACTGAGGTGACCAGCTTGCCGAAGCCCAGGGAAGCGGCATGGGCTTCCAGTCCTCCATTCCACAGTGCCCAGGCTCTGGGAACCAGATGAAAAGCGTCTCCGCAGCCCAGTACCACCGCCATGGTGCCAAAACCCCGGCGAAGGCTGCCCGGCTGACCCTGGCGGATCATCAGTACCCCCAAGGTGATAACCGTGGTCAAATACCAGATATCAAATAAAGTCTCCATAATAGCCTGCATGGCTTATTCCTCCTTGTTTTCTTGCTTTTTCACTCCCGCCTGTGTGGAGCGGCGATATAAAGAGCTTTCCAACACGGCGATAAAAAATTCCGGTGATTCCTCCCCCCGCAGCAATGACAGAAGAAGATTATCAAAAATCCACTCCGCTGCCCGTGCCGGATTCATCACCTGATTCCAGGTTTCCGTGGAAATATCAGGGTCCGCCAGCAGCAGCTGTTCCAGCCCTTTGGTCACCTGATCAAAGGGCGGACGGCGGCTCAGGGGTGTTGCGCTCCCCTGACGATCATCCGGCAGCAGCGCCCGTATCCGTTTTGGTCCCAGGGGCCGCAGACTTTCCCACAATCCCTGATAAATGATATGGATATGGTGCACCAGATCCGGCCTGCCGCCTCCCCTCGGACCGGGCATGGAGGTAAACAATCCCTTCCAGAATTGCTCCACCACTGCCAGAGTAAGCTCCTCTTTGTCCCGGAAAAAATTGTATACCGTACCTACCGAAACGCCGCAGCGGGCGGCAACCCGGCGGATGTTCAGCCCTTCAGGACCCTCCTCCGCCAGAACCGCGGCAGCCGCTTCCAGCAAGGCTTCCCGGGGACGGTCAGAAAAAGGATTCATTGTGTCACCTCCATTTGAACATTGTTCATATCCATAGAATATCCCATTCATCTGCTTTTGTCAAGAAGAATTTGAACTTTGTTCAAATGCAATATTTGCCGTCTTCCTCACTTGAGTAACCAATTTTCTTTTGCTATGATAAAAAGTATCCCCAAATTGAGGACGAAAAGTTCTTTTTTATCACCAGTGGGCCAAAAGAGTACAAAACTTATTTTTCACAGGACAGTTTTATTAAAATCACAAATATCCGACCTGCCCACCACCCACTGCAAAGGGACCAAAAGCGGGAATATGGGCACAGGTTTCATTGGAATCAAGAAAAGTTCTGTATATTCTGGCAGTGTATCAAGCTTTGGGGTATTCCAGCTTCTGTATTGCAGAAAACAGGAAGCCAAGGGGACAGTATTGCTCCCTTTTGAGGACAGCACGAAAAGGATTTGACTGAGAGGAGCCGAAGAACAGATGGAAAATTTCCTGGCACTGTGGAACCGGCCATTGGAAAATACAGAAATACTGGCGATCCTTGGGGCAATCGCCCTTTTGATTTTATTGAGTATCTGGAGAGATTCGAGACGCCGCGCCGCAAATGCCAAGCGATTTTCCCGCAAGCATCCCGGAGCGGCGCTCATCTGCCTGTATTTTGGCGGCCAGCCTGCATACAAAGGCGATTTGACCTGTGAGGAGGGAATCGTCTGTTCCCCTTTTCTCCTTTCCGCTGCCCACCATCCCGGGAGAGAAAAAGGGCTGGCTTTTTATGCCTCTCCGGGGCTGACGACTGTACGGCTGATGCTGCGGGCGCCCAAGGGCGCTTCCGGCGGGGCGGCAGTATCGGGACGCATTTCTTTTCAGGCTGAACCCAATGGCGTATACCGTGCTCAGATTTGGCCTGATGGCCGCACAGAGCTATCTTTGCTCAAAGGACGGGAATTTCATTTTGTGGTGGAAGAACAAAAGCCTGCCCCACAGCATGAGTTTCCGCTGTCAGAACCGACCCGCCCGGAAATCCTGTCGGATTTTCATTTCCGTGAATTTCGGCGGCTTTTAGGCTCCTGTCTGTGCCTTCTTCTGCTGCTGGGTTATCTAGTGGCAATAGGAGGACTGCCCGCCATTGTACTGGCAGCGCCGCCGGCCTTATGGATAATGATGCTGATGGTAGCCTTCACAGTGGGGACCCGCAGCTTCCATCAAACCTGGGACACGCTCCCCCTGCAGCGGCAGGAGCAGATCCAGCTGGAGTTCCAGCAGCCGCACCCCATCTGCAAGCTGTTTATGGGAGAGGTCCACCTTCTTTCCCATTGCCTGATCTGCCGTCACGGCGGCCGCCTGTCTTTGATCCTTGTTGATGAAATCGTTTCGGTCCGAAGCCTTCGTTATGGCAAAACCTACGGCATGGCCAAAAGTTTAATTCTCCAAACCACATCCGGGAAAACCTTCCAACTGGAATTTTGGGCCGGAGGGCAGGCGGAACTGCCCAAGGTGGAAAGCTGGATCATGGAACAGAACCCCCGTGCAACTGTGATGGACAGTTAACTTTCTTTGCTGCGATCATATCCAAACAAATCCCGGAGCAAAAATAAAGCGAAGTGAAACAGCCACAGGTTCCATTTTTCTAAATACTTAGTTATACCCGATCATATTTTTTGTGTTTGTATGTGGGACTAAATCCATATGAAAAGCCCATGAGAAGCGTAACCTGCCCTGAACTCCAGCCCGGAAGAAAAACATCGCCGTTTCCACTTTCTCCGGACGCGGGCCGCAATTGCAGGCAAAAAACCAATTGGGCGCGCGACTTGGCGCCGGGCCCGTGCCCGGTTCTCTGAAAACGAGAGCGGATTCTCGCGCTTTGGGGTGGCGTTCCGGTAGACAAAAAGCTAGAATCAGGGCAGAACCATCCCAAAAATCAAAACCCACGCAGGAGGAATCAGTTATGGAATCAAACGCCATGGGGGCTTTCATTGCCGCTTTGCGGAAAACCGCCGGTCTTACCCAAAAAGAGCTGGCAGACAAGCTTCATGTTTCGGACAAATCCATCAGCCGATGGGAACGGGGAGAAGGGGCGCCAGACCTTTCCCTGATCCCGGTCATCGCTGAACTGTTCGGCGTCACCAGCGACGAACTGCTCCGGGGACGCCGTCAAAATGTTCCTTCATCGGAACAGGAGGAACCTTCCCTCAGCCCCAAACTGCGTCAGAGGGTACTGGCAGCCAGCTTTTCCCGCTATAAAAGCCGCAGCGCCATTGCCGCCGGACTGTCAGGATGCGGCTTGCTGGCGGCACTGACTGGGAATCTGGCTTTTCTTCGTGCCTATCTGGGCTTTTTTGCCGGAGCGGTCTTTTTTCTGGCGGCAGCGATAACGCAGCTTATCTGTCTCAACAGTGCTTTCTTGGCGGTCAGCGGTGAGGAATTTCAGCAGCCCCAGGTGGATGACTACCGGTATCGGTGCGTTCTTTGGGCGGAGGGAATCCTTGGACTGACAGCGGTACTGTTCGCTTTTACTCTTCCTCTGGTACTGCTGACGGGGGACGCCTATCTGGGTCTGAGCGGCGACAGCCTGATGGCTTATGGTCTTCCCTTTTCCCTGGCAGCAGTAATCTTTTGGTGCTGCGTGGTGTGGCTGGTCAATCACCAGCTGATACGAAACGGCAGACTGCGGCCCTGTAATCCGGAGCAGGCACGGTATCGGTCCTCCCTCAAGGGTTGGTGCGCCGCGGGATTGGCAGTTCTGCTTACCGTAACAGGATTCGTTCATCAAGGGCTCAAGGGCTTTGGGGACCCCACCCTCATCTCTGAAAAGATCGTCTTTGAGGACTTTGATTCCTTCAAAGAATTTATGGAACAGGATATTCCCTGGGACCCATCAGACACTGCGGCAGATCAGGCAGTCCCTCCTGCTCCCGTGGGGCCGGTCCAGTATTATGATGAAAGCGGCAATCCCATCACTGAGGAGGAGGCTCTTACTGAAACCATCACCGATAATCAGGGAAACATTTTATGTACCTTTCTGCGCCGCAACCAATCTGTCTGGAGCTGGAAATACGGTCATTTAGATGGAGAAATTCTGCCCATCACCGTTTACACACAGCAGCATCTTGAACAGGCCCGAAGAAGGATGGCGCTGATGGACCAGGTGTTCGGACCCATATACTGCCTGGAGACAGTGGGCGCGGTGTTTGTTTATTTCCGCCTTCGGCAGAAAAAGCGGACCAAAGTATAAGATCATCCGGGAATGGGCCCGGCGAAAACATTCCTTTTCCCAGTTCTCTTGACATTTTCTGCCCGTTGTGATATGTTAACGGCAGTTTCATTATTTTGCCGCCGGGTAAACGCCAGGAACCATTCCGTCAGGCCTCAGCAGGGATGGTTTACAGGCGTTTTTTATTTTCATATTTCAAACAGGAGGTTTATCAGTGATGTTTCGGGAAATGAGAAGAAAAAAACAAGCCCTCTCCCATGAAAAAGCCGTGGAGATCCTGCAGCGGGGCAGCTGCGGTGTTCTGGCTTTGCTGGGGGATGAAGGATATCCCTACGGGGTTCCTCTCAGCTATGTGTGGGATGATGGACGGATTTATTTCCATTGTGCAAAAGCGGGACACAAACTGGATGCCATCCGGGGCTGTGAAAAGGCTTCCTTCTGCGTCATCGATCAGGACGACGTCAAGCCGGAAACCTATACCACCTGGTTCCGCAGCGCCATCGCCTTTGGCCGGATACACATTCTGGAGGAAGATTCCCGGAAACGGGCCGCCATTGAAAAATTGGCTCAAAAATATGCCCCCAATGATACAGCTGAAAATCGCAGCAGGGTCATTGATTCCGAGTGGGGGCCCTTGTGCCTGCTGGAAATGACCGTGGAGCATCTTTCCGGCAAGGAAGCCATTGAGCTTGTCCGGGGCGGTAACGCATGATTTTTCATGATGGCTGTGAGGCGCTGAACCATACCTGATTTCTTTTTCACTGGACGGCAAAAAACAAGCGCACAGGAGGATATCTGTCCATACCCTTCTGTGCGCCTGTTTCATTGTGATGCTGAATCTTTTTCTGTCAGCTTCTTCCGGCTTTCCGCCTTATTTCAAGTGTCATCGGCTTACATCCATATGATTATTCCATCGGCTTCATGGTCTCCAGCAGACTATCCAAAGGCTCCGCTGAGGTCACTGCCACACCGGCGATCTGCATCAGCCAGCCATCCCGCACCTGTACCCAGATCACCTGCCGGGCACTTGTGCCGGTGGGAGTAAGGGTAACCCCACATTCCATCCGCAGCCAGGTGCTGCCTGCAATGGTGACCGCTGAAGGTTCAGATAAATCGGGAAAGTATTCCAGCAGACTTTGACGGAGCGTATCCGCAGCCTGTACACTGTCCCCTTCCGCCCAGGACATACACTGGAACTGGAGACTGGCCGCCAGCTCATCATTGATGATGGTCAATTGGGTCAGCGCCTCGCTGTCCTGACGTTCTCCATCGATCTCCTTTTGCTCCATCTGGCTTTCCGCCAGACTGCTGGCGGTGTCCAGCTCCCCGGAGGACAGGAATCGCCATCCGCTGGAAAGCTCAAGGGAAAAGTCAAAAAAGCTGCTTTCCAGATGAGTTTCCCCCACCCCTTTGAGCAGCTCCTCGGGCGTGGGAGCTTTCTCCTGTTCAGAGGCGGACGAACTGGGGGTGGATAAAGACGGCTCACTGGAAGCGGATGAGGAGGCTTCCTCCTTTGTCCCGCAGGCGGCAAGGGTCAATAATCCAAAAATCAATACCAGTGAAATCAACTGCTTCATGGAACTTCCTCCTGTTCCGTTTTTTTACATGAAATCTTGCTGTTAGTATGAGATGGAAAGGCGAAAAAATACCTTGTACGGATATTTTCACACAGACGAAAAGTACTGTTTCTTCCCTTTCCTTCTGTCTGTCTATCATATCACAGTTTTCCGCTGCTGTCCCCCCCTTTTTCGACGGCGAAGTCTGTGCTATACTGGTGGACAGGACCATGATCAAGGAGGAAGAAACATGGGAATGAATGAAGCAAAAGAACATTTGAGGGCCATGGGGCTGGAGGAGCGGATCATCGTTCCTGAGGCGGATACCGCCACCGTGGAACTGGCGGCTCAGGCTCTGGGGGTGGAACCGGGCCGCATCGCCAAAACCCTCACCCTGCAGCATGGAGAAAGCGCAATGCTGCTGCTCACCGCCGGAGACACCAAGATCAATAACGCAGCTTTCAAGGCCCGTTTTCACTGCAAGGCCAAAATGCTTTCCCCAGAGGATGCCCTGCGTTTTACCGGCCATCCCGCCGGCGGAATCTGTCCCTTTGGACTGCCGGCTCCGCTGCCGGTGTATCTGGACGTTTCCTTAAAGCGCTTTGACACTGTTTTCCCCGCCTGCGGCACTGCTCATTCGGCAGTTCGTCTGACCTGTGAGGAGCTGGAACGCGCTTCCGGAGCTCTGGAATGGGTGGAGGTCTGTGTATTAAAATAACCGTTGCCCAGCCGACACGTTTTTTGCGGAAGGCTTTATGGGTTCCCTGTAAATTTGGGGGAACAACGGCATCGTTTAAAAAGAAACGGGAGCCCTTCTTTTCAGCTACTTTTTCACTCTTAAAGGATGAATGAACAACACTCTGACCAAAGTCAAACAGAAGGAGGTTTTACGGATGAGCAGCCAGCAAAGCAGCCATGGCATGACCGACATGACTCAGGGCCGCCCTGCCCGTCTGATTTTCTTTTTTGCCCTGCCTCTTTTGGTGGGAAACATTTTTCAGCAGCTGTACAATATGGTGGACAGCATCGTGGTGGGCCGGTATGTGGGAACCATCGCCCTGGCCGCCGTCGGGACAGGCTTTCCCCTGATTTTTATGCTCAGCTCCCTGTTCATGGGGCTGGGCATCGGCGCAACTGTCATGGTAGCGCAGTATTACGGCGCTCAGGATCATGAAAAAGTGCGCCGCACAGTGGACACCATCTATACCGCCCTGGTGGTGGGCGCCATTCCCCTGACCGTCATCGGACTGCTTCTGACCGACCCGCTGTTATGGCTGATGAACGTTCCCGCCGATACCATGGCTGACGCCCGGACCTATGTTCTCATCGTCTTCGGCGGCATTGTGGGAACTTTGGGCTATAACGTCAACGCCGGTATCCTTCAGGGATTGGGGGACAGCCGTACTCCCCTGCTGTTTCTGGCCATCGCCTGCGTGATCAATATCGTGCTGGATCTGACCTTTGTCATCGTCTTCCACATGGGCGTGGCAGGAGTGGCCATCGCCACCATCATCGCTCAGATTTTCAGCTGGATCTTCGGCATCTTCTATATCAACCGCAAGTATCCCATGCTTCAGATCCACCCCTTCAGCTTCCGCTTTGAACGGCAGCTTTTTTCCCAGCTGATCCGCCTGGGTATTCCCGCCGGAATTCAGCAGGCCCTTTTCTCCCTGGGCATTATGACCCTTCAGGCTCTGGTCAACCGCTACGGTGCGGACTTTATTGCCGGTTTCAATGGCGCAAACAAGCTGGACACCTTCGCCTTTATGCCCATCCAAAGCTTCTGTACCGCCGTGACCACCTTTGTGGGACAAAATATCGGCGCCGGACGAATGGACCGGGTCCGTTCCGGAACACGCTCCGCACTGGTGATGTCCTGGGGCTTCTGCCTGGGCGCAAACCTGCTGCTGCTCCCTTTCGGCCCGGTATTCATGCGGATGTTCAGCACCTCCCCCGCCGTTATTGACGCGGGTATGGCCTATCTCAACCGGGTTCTTCCCTTCTATTTTCTGCTGGCGCTGTTTTTCACCCTTTCCAGCGTCATGCGGGGAGCCGGTGAAATGATGATCCCCATGATCAGCAGTATCCTTTCCCTGTGGCTGGCCAGAGTGCCCGCCGCTTATCTGCTGGACGCTTTGTTTGGGCGGGACAATATGTTCTTCTGCTATGTGGTGGGCTGGCTGGTGGGCGTCATTGTCTCCGGTGTCGCTTATTTCCATGGAGGCTGGCGGAATAAAGCCGTGGTGACACAGCAGTCCTGAAGTCTGTTTTTGCCTTTGAGAAAAAAATTGATTGCAATATGGGGAAAAATGGAGTAAACTTTTCACCATGAATCGTGACAGCGTTCCGGAGTCGTGGAGTATTTCCCGCCCGGTGAGAAAGGAGTCCCCATGAGCATCGCAGAAATTTTCGCCCGCAAAAAGACCGAGGGCCGTCCGGTATTTTCCTTTGAGATCTTTCCGCCCAAGAAAGACAGTCCGGTGGATACCATCTATCGTACCCTGGACGGTCTCCAGGGAATGTCCCCGGATTTTATCAGCGTCACCTTCGGCGCGGGAGGCTCCGGGAAGGATCAGCCCACCCGGGATATCGCTGCGCTCATTCAGGGACAGTACCATATCCCGGCTCTGGCCCATCTCACCTGCGTCAACTACAGCCGCCAGGAGATCGCCTCCCTGCTGGAGGACCTGAAAGCAGCGGAAATCACCAATATTCTCGCTCTCCGGGGAGATATCAATCCCAACATTCCGCCCCACACAGATTTTCATTACGCTGCGGAACTGATTTCCTTTATCAAAGAGCAGGGAGATTTTCACGTCTCCGCGGCCTGCTATCCTGAAGGACATTGTGAGTGCCCCGATCTGGTCACTGATGTGCTCAACCTGCGCAAAAAGGTGGACGCCGGGGCGGAACACCTGGTCAGCCAGCTGTTCTTTGATAACAACCTCTTCTATTCCTTTGTGGAGCGGGCCCGTATCGCAGGGATCAACGTTCCCATCGAAGCGGGTATCATGCCGGTGGTCAACAAACGGCAGATCGAACGGATGGTTTCCCTCTGCGGAGCCAGCCTTCCCGCCAAGTTCAGCCGGATGATGAGCCGCTACAGTGATCGCCCCGAAGCCCTTCGGGACGCCGGCATCGCTTACGCTGTGGATCAGATTGTGGACCTTATTTCCAATGGTGTGGAAGGTATCCATCTGTACACAATGAACAATCCCCAGGTGGCTCGGCGGATCTGGGACAATGTTTCTTCCCTGCTGTAAAAAAATCATTTCCTCCATCTGATGGATTTTTCATAAGGGATGAAGGGCGGCTTATTCGCAGATTGTTTTCTGAAAGAAAGGAAACATACGGCTGCGGCAAACAATGCCTTCCTTCTTTTCCCACCATCAGGGGATTCCAGCAAAAAGCGCCGGGAGTTCTTTTTGAATTTCCAGCGCTTTTATCAAATGGCGGAATGCGCCGAAGCTTTTGCCGCGGGACATCCCTCAAAAGGCATTGGCCGCCACCGTTTTAAGGTCAAACCCGTGCATTGGTGGGACTTTATTCCCTGATTGACGGTAAAAGTTTGATTTTTTCAGCTGAAAGGAACACTGCCCATGGAAATTACTCTCGACTTTGAAACCTTTCCTGTTGGAGAGGCTTTGCGTTATCTGGGCTGTGCCCAGCAGGACGAGGATTCCCGGCGTCTGGTAACAGAAGCTCTTGGACCTTTGCTCTCATCGATCCACCCCCGCTACCTGTGGCGCCTGCTGCCCCTGGAACGCATCTCTGACAAGCTGTCCGCGGGAGGACTGCCTCTGGAGGGCTCTGATATCCGCCGCCACCTGGAGGGGTGTGACCGGGCGCTGCTTTTTTGCGCCACCCTGGGTCATGAAGCAGACCAGCTGCTGCGGCGGACGCAGGTGGAGGATCTGTCCAAAGCCGTGGTATTGGACAGCTGCTGTACCGCCGCCATCGAAGAGGTATGCGACAGAGCGGAGGAACAAATGAAAGCCCGCCTGCCGGGAGCTTTCTTTACCACCCGTTACAGCCCTGGTTATGGAGACCTGCCTCTTACCATTCAGGAGGCCTTTCTGTCCCTGCTGGAGGCCCCCAAGCGGTTGGGATTATGCGCCAGTGACAGCTCTATTCTGACCCCCCGCAAATCGGTCACCGCCATCATCGGCGTATCGGAGCACCCTCTCACCCCTGCAGGTCAGCGGCGTTGTGAAAGCTGCTCCGCACGGGAAAACTGCCCTTACCGGAAAAAGGAGGAATATTGTGGACGTTAATACTTTACTGAGTTTGGACCGGCCCATCCTGCTGGACGGCGCCATGGGCACCATGCTGCAGCAAAAGGGATTGCCCGCCGGGGCCCCTCCAGAATCGGCGGCCTTGGAGCATCCCCAGTGGCTGCTGGATATCCACCGTGCCTATCGGGAGGCTGGCTCAGATATTTTGTATGCCGACACCTTCGGCGCCAGTGAAAAAAAACTGGCTCGCTGGGGGCTGACCCCGGAGCTGGTGATCCCCGCCGCGGTGGATCTGGCCCGTCAGGCAGCAGCCGGAAAAGCCCTGGTAGCGCTGGACCTGGGACCTATCGGTCAGCTGCTGGAACCGGCGGGGACCCTCTCTCCTCTGGATGCCTATGAAATATTCGCCCGACAGGTACGGGCTGGAGCCGCCGCCGGGGCCGACCTGGCGGTCATTGAAACCATGACTGATCTGGCGGAAATGCGGATGGCCTTGCTGGCTGTGAAGGAAAACAGCTCCCTGCCGGTGCTGTGCACCATGACCTTTGAGGAAAACGGCCGGACCTTCACCGGCTGCTCCGCCGCCGCCATGGCCCTTACCCTCACCGGAATGGGAGCGGACGCCATCGGTCTCAACTGCTCCCTGGGACCCGCCCAGCTGGCCCCTATTCTGGAGGAAATGGCCCGCTATACCAATCTTCCCCTCATTGCCAAACCAAATGCCGGTCTGCCGGACCCTCTCACCGGCGTTTACGATGTGACCCCAGAGGAATTCGCGGGGCAGATGTCCCTGCTGGCTGACCGGGGGATCCGGTTCCTGGGCGGCTGCTGCGGCACCTCTCCCGCCACCATCGCCGCTCTCCGCCAGGCTGTCTCTGGCAAGGTCAGCCGCCGGAAGGTGGTGGAAGTGCCTGCGGCTGTGTGCAGCGCCACCCAGGTGGTGCCCCTGGACCGGGTGCGGGTTATCGGCGAGCGGATCAATCCCACCGGCAAAAAGAAGTTCAAGGAAGCGCTTCTGCGGGAGGATATGGACTATCTTCTGGGACAGGCTTTGGAGCAAACCGCCGCCGGAGCTGATATTCTGGATGTGAATGTGGGGCTGCCGGGCATCGATGAAAAGGAGATGATGGTCCGGGCAGTAAAAGCGCTGCAGGGTGTGACCGGCGCTCCCCTTCAGATCGATTCCACCAAGCCGGAGGTTCTGGAAGCAGCCCTGCGGGTTTACGCCGGAAAGGCCATTGTCAACTCAGTCAGCGGCGAGGAACGCTCCCTGTCCACGGTGCTGCCGCTGGTAAAGAAATATGGAGCGGCAGTGGTGGGCCTGACCCTGGATGAAAAAGGCATTCCCAAAACCGCCGCAGAAAGGTTCGACATTGCCCGCAGGATTCTGGACCGGGCTGTTTCCCTGGGGATTCCCCGCCAGAATGTGTACATTGATTGCCTCACCCTCACCGTTTCCGCGGAACAGGATTCCGCTGTGGAGACCCTGGAGGCGGTTCGCCGGGTGCGTCAGGAGCTGGGGCTGCAAACGGTACTGGGGGTATCCAACATCTCCTTTGGCCTGCCTGCCCGGCCTCTGGTGAACCAGGCTTTCCTCACCATGGCCATGGCGGCCGGACTGACACTGCCCATCCTCAACCCCAACCTGGACGCCATGATGGCGGCGGTGCGTTCCTTCCATCTCCTCACCGGCAAGGACCGGGATGCCCGGGAATTTGTAGCTGCATACGGCGGCGACACCTCTCCCGCCCCTGCCGCTTCTCCATCCTCCCCTTCCTCCGTAACGCTGGAATACGCTGTGGAACATGGCCTGAAAACAGAAGCCGCCGCAGCGGCCCGAACCCTCTTGGAAACTGAGGAGCCGATGACGGTAGTCAACACCCGGCTGATTCCCGCCCTGGATGTGGCAGGCAGCCGTTTTGAAAGTGGAAAAATCTTTCTGCCCCAGCTGATCCAGTCCGCAGGCGCCGCCCAGGCCGCCTTTGAGGTAGTCAAGGAGAAAATTTCCACCTCATCCGGCTCGGTGAGCAAAGGGACAGTGGTTCTGGCCACCGTGAAAAACGATATTCATGACATCGGCAAAAATATCGTTAAAGTGCTTCTGGAAAACTACGGCTATACGGTGGTGGACCTGGGACGGGATGTTCCCAAAGAACAGGTTGCCGACGCGGTGGAACGGCACCATGCCCCCCTGGTGGGACTGAGCGCTCTGATGACCACCACCCTTGGGAGCATGGCGGAAACCATCGCTCTGCTGCGGCAGCGGGAACTTCCCTGCAAGGTGATGGTGGGAGGCGCGGTGCTTACCGCCGATTATGCCGCCTCCATCGGCGCCGATTTCTATGCCCGGGACGCTAAGGAAGGGGTGGACATCGCCCGACAGGTAATAGGATAAGCTGAGGTTCCTTCCAAGGTGCGTGGACAATCTTTGTTTTCCGTTTTTCCTGCCAACGCCTTCTTTTGCTGTCCGGCTAAATCAGCCGCCAAAATATTCATGATTTAAAAAGCCCCTGGAAAGACTTTTTTCTTTCCAGGGGCTTTCAGCCTGTAAAAAAACTGCTTCAAAGAAGAATTAAATCTCCAAACCATAAAAATCAGGACTTGCATCTGATTTTTACACCACGATCTGTTTTCACCGGGGCGCGAAACCGGGGATATCGCCGCTGATTTCTTCAGAAACTGGCGGCGTATCCGGAGGACACCCAATACTTCGAAAACGTGTCCAAACTTTTTCGATACCCTCAAAGCCCCCGGAAAGATTTTTGGCGTCTTTCCAGGGGCTTTGCCTTTGATGCAGAAGCTTACAGCTGCTCCATCAAATAATTCATATAAGTATTGTAGTGATAGAACACGATGCCCGGTTCCTGCAGCTCCTGATTCCATCTCTTGACCCACTCCAGGGTGATAAAGCCGTCATAGCCATTGTCTTTGAGCAGTTTGAGGATATCAAAGACCGGCAGATCGCCATATCCCATCATCCGGTAGACCACTTTGCCGTCATGATAGACAGAATCCTTTACATGGGTATATTTGACATATTTTCCAATGTTGCGGAAGGTGACCTCAGGAGTTTCGTTGCAGAAGCGGTAAGGATGGTGGAAATCCCACAATACGCCCGCCGCCTGGGGATCAGTCCCCTCCATAAAGCGGGCCATGGTGGTGGAATCCGCCAACACACCGTTTGTCTCAATCAGCGCGCAGGTACCGTGGGCTTTGGCGAAATCAACCAGCTCCAGATACGCCTTTTTGGCCATCTCCAGGTCCACTGCTTCCGGCTGCGGCTGGGGGGAAATCATAATGCGGACATAAGGTACCTTCAATCGTCCCGCCAATTCCAGGTAGTCCTTTGCTTCCTGCATCCCGCTTTCCAGACGTTCAGGCATACCGATGACCGCGCCCGAGGTGAGGGTGGGAATCTCCAGACCCGCTTCCTTCAGGCTGCGCAGGGTTTCAGGAGCCTGCTCAGGGCTCAGCTCCGGGATGCGGGGAGCATACATCTCACTGCCTACGCCACGGATCTCGATCCCATCAATCTTCATATCCTTTGCTGTCGCAAAAATTTCCTTCCAGCTCCAATTGGGACAGCCTAAGGTGGAAAAAGCAAATTTCATCTTAATCAGCTCCTTTTGTGTTAATCGCACAAGCATCCGCTGCTGTAACTTTCCGGGTCAATCCTTTTCCGGCCTGCTGTAGGAATATTCGCCGCCCACTGAGGATTCTTCCTCTTCGGACGTTTCCTCTTCCTCAGGGATCTGCTTGATGGTCAGAATAATCTCATCGCTCTCCCGGGAGATGCGGGCGTTATATCCTTTGTTGGTGGCAATCACTGTACCGGGAACACCTTCGCTCTCAGGATTGGCATCATAAATAAACTCGTAATCAACCTCCAGGTTGGTGAGTATCCGACTGGCGAAATCCTGGGAACTGCCGATGAGATAAGGCATTGTTACATATTGGGAGCCCTTGCTCACCTTCAGATGGATGGTTCCATCCTCCGGCATCGGCTGCCCTACAGCAACGGACTGCTCAAAAATCACGTTTTCTGGATAGACTTCATTATATTCATACTCTGCCTCATAAACGAGGCTGCCGAACAAGTTCAGATTCTGCTGGACAAAGGGATAATAAACCCCCACCAGCTGCTGCTCCATCAGTGCCGGTTCCTCCACCGGCTCGGAAACGGGCTCCTCCGGCTCCATCGCCAATCCCCCGGGCGTAGAAAACAACAGCCCCAACAGCATCAGGTTCACCACAGCGCTGATGGCCAGGCCTATCAGCCAAACATTTCCCTTGCCCTTTCCGCTTCCGCTTTTGGAAGGCTCCTGCAGCTTGGGATGCTCCTGCTCCGAAGCCTCCGGGCGAAAAACCGCGGTGTTGGAGGAGGATTCCTCCAGCAAAGCCGCTGTGAATTCATCCACCGACTGATAACGGTCCTTTTTGGAAAAGCGCATAGCCTTGGCGATGGCATCAGACACATATTCCGGGATGGCCGGATTTTCCTCCACCGCATCCTTCATAGGGTCTCTGCGCTCCCGCTGAAGGGCCGGAAGGGGTTCTTTTCCCGTCAGCACCCGGTAAAGCACTGCCGCCAGGGAGTAAACATCGGTCCACTCTCCCTGCCACAGGTTTTTGGAATACTGCTCCGGCGCACTGTATCCACCGTAAAGCTCAGCAGTCAGGCCGCTGCCCATGGTGCGTACTTCCGGCAGGGAAAATCCTGTCAGTACCATTTGTCCCCGCTTGTTCAGAAGGATGTTTTCCGGCGCGATGCCGCAGTGAAACATTCCCTGATTATGCAAAGAGGATACCAGCGTCATCAGCGGCATAAAGGCGGTGCGGGCCTGGGGCCATGTCATGGGCCCTTCCTCATCCAGCCAGTCCTCCAGTGTATGCCACCCCACATAAGATGTGATGCGATACTGGGTCTCCCCCCATTGCAGCAGCTCCCTTGTTTTAAGCAGGCACCGGCTGTCCATGCGCTCCAACCGCTTCCAACGGTCGGAAAGATCGGAATAAAGGGTGGAATAACGAACACGGTTCTGTTCCTCTACCACCACTCCCACGCCATCCTGACGGCGTCCTGCCAGGGATTGGGGAAAAAATTCTTCAATATAAACCCGGACCTTCTTGTGCAAGTGATAGCCCAGATATAAAATGGTCAGATCATTCTGATGGATCACCGTTCCCACCAGGTAGGTGTCCGCCAGTACCGTTGCGGCAGGCAGCGCTCCCTTGGGATTTGGGATCTGATTATCATAGGCGCAATGAGGGCAGACTGTAACTCCCGCATCCAGGGGAGACATACAGCCCATGCAGAGCCTTTTTTCTTTGTCCATGCGCCTCACTCCAATTCAAGCGTCTTTACGCGGTCTCCTCGGAGTCATCAAGGTTAAACTGTTCCACCGCCCATTCACGCAGACGGAACTTCTGGATCTTTCCGCTGGCGGTCATGGGGAACTCATCCATAAAGGCAATGTACTTGGGCACCTTATGTCTGGCCATATGGCTCTTGACTGCCGCCTTGATCTCATCCTCGGTGCAGGAGCCCTTTTCCTTGAGGATAATGCAGGCCATCACTTCTTCCCCATACTGTTTGCTGGGTACACCGATGACCTGAACATCCTGAACCTGAGGCAGGGTATAAAGAAACTCCTCGATCTCCTTGGGATAAATATTCTCTCCACCGCGGATGATCATATCCTTGATTCTTCCGGTAATCTTATAATACCCTTTTTCGTCCACAGTTGCAAGGTCTCCGGAATGGAGCCAGCCATCTTTGTCAATTACCTGGCGGGTGGCTTCCTCCATCTTATAGTACCCTTTCATGGTGTTATAGCCTCTGGAGCAAAACTCTCCGGGCTGTCCGGGCCCCAATGTCTCCCCGGTCTCGGGATCGATGATCTTGGTTTCCACAAAGGGCATGGAGCGTCCAACGGTGCTCACCCGCAGCTCGATGCTGTCCTCGGTGGTGGTCATGGTGGTGGCGGGAGACGCCTCCGTCTGACCATAAGTGATGGTGATTTCCTTCATGTGCATCTGATCCACCACCTGCTGCATCACCTTGATGGGGCAGGGAGAACCGGCCATGATACCAGTGCGGAGGCAGGTAAAATCATACTTACTGAAATCCGGATGCTCCAGCATGGCAATATACATGGTGGGAACGCCATGGAAGGCAGTGCACCGCTCCGAAGTGATGGCGTGCATCACCTTTACCGGAGAGTATACATCCACAGGAACCATGGAGGTGCAATGGGTCAGACAGGCCATCACCGCCAGCACCATGCCGAAGCAGTGGAAAAAGGGCACCACGATGCACAGCTTGTCGTTCTCGGTAAATTTCATGCAGTCGCCGATGCTGCGGCCATTATTGACGATGTTGTAATGGGTGAGCATCACGCCTTTGGGGAAGCCGGTGGTACCGGAGGTGTACTGCATATTCACCACATCCTGGGGATCAATGGAATACTTGCGCACCTCATACTCCGCCACAGAGACCTTCTCTCCATCCGCCTCCAGCTGCTTCCAGGGGGTCATCCCGGCAGGACAGTCCCCACCGCCGGCATAGACGATCTCCTCCAGACAGGGGAGCATGGGATTGAGCTTCTCACCAGCTTTGCCCAAGCCCTTGCAGAGGCTCTGAACAATTTCCACATAATCGGCGTCCTTGAAGCGGTCGATCATCACCAGCATCTTGGTATCCGACTGACGCAGCAGATATTCCAGCTCAAAAACCTTATAAGCAGTATTTACCGTTACCAGAACCGCACCCACTTTTGCTGAGGCAAAAAAGGTCAGCAGCCACTCGGGCACATTGGTGGCCCAGATAGCCACTTTATCCCCCGGCTCAATGCCATGGGCCATCATTCCCCTGGCAATACGGTCCACTTCCTGGTCAAACTCCCTCCAGGTGCGGCGGTAATCCCGGTCTGTGTATTTGACCGCTTCCTTATCCGGAAACCGGTCCGCCACCTGCTCCAGGAGATCTCCCACTGTAATGGACATTAATTCCTGCTTGCTCATTGTTTCTTCCTCCAATCTGTTTTGGCGCCCCCTTCCCGCAATGGGGATGGCGGCAACGGCTGGAAGCAGAGGAGAAAACAAAAAAGCCTTCGTCCTCTGCAAAGAAGACGAAAGCTGAAAACTTCCGCGGTACCACTTCTGTTGACGGCAAAAAAACCGCCCACTCTGTCTGTGTCCAACAACACAGCCTCCCGTTAACGCTGGAGATGCGTCCAAGCCTACTTTGTTCGGTTGACCACTCAGGAGCCAGTTCACATCCCCGAATACCGCTGCTTTTCAGCTGCCGCAGCTCTCTGTAAGGCTTCGCGTGGGTGCTACTACTCTCCGTCATCGTGTTCTGGGTTTTTGATTTTTTATTATATTATCAGCTTTATTTCTGATTGTCAAGGGTCCTGGGGCAAAAAAATTTCTCCTCTGGGAACAATAAAATCCCCCTCCAGTTCCTCCAAAGGCGGCTGTTTTTCCATCAGCCGCGATGGATCCCAGGTAAGTCCCCGTTTCTCCAGCAGCTGCAAAAAGTCCTCCGGAGGCGGAGCATCCACTGCTGTACAGGTCCCTGTAAGAGGATGAGGGAAGAAAACCCGGGCGCAGTGGAGAGCCTGACGGCCAGTATCCTCACTGGGCGCGCCATACAGCGGGTCCCCCACCAAAGGGTTTCCCAGACAGGACATATGGACCCGGATCTGATGGGTACGGCCTGTATAAAGGAGAAACTCCAGCAATGCACACTCCTTCCCCTCCTCCAACACCCGATACCAAGTGACTGCGTCCTGTCCCTCCGGTGTGACGATCCGCTTCAGCTCCATGGGACGTTCCCGCTCAATGGGCAAACGGATCAGGCGGCGGGAATAGCGCGGGATCCCCTCCACCACCGCCACATACCGCTTGGTGACAGCCTTCCACAGCTTTCCCGCAGCAATCTGGTTCCGGGCCGCTACCACCGCTCCGGTAGTATCCTTGTCCAGCCGGTTGATGGGGCGAAAGGGCGTCACCTGGCCTGTAGCAGCACAGTGGGCGGCATAGACCCCGTCCAGCGTACCAAAAATGTGTCCTCCGGACTGATGAACAGGCATCCCGGCAGGCTTGTTGTAGACAATAACGTCCTCATCCTCCAGCAGGATATCCACAGGGATTTCGCACAGCGGCATCCTTTTGGCGGTTTCCGGCAGATTGATCTCCAGCAGGTCCCCTGCCTGGAGCAGGTCCACCGTCCGGGTATGGACCCCATTGAGGAGCATCCCTTCCGGCAGCTTTTTCAGCGCGGTGATGACACGGCGGGAGAAGCCCTGCTTTTTCATCAAAAACTCCTCTACCTTTTTTCCCGTATCCTCCGGCTCAATGGTATACTGAATGGTTCGCATTGGTTCCAGCCTTTCTGCGTACTGCTTTTAAGCAGTCAGCAAATCATGAGGTGCACACCAGGATAAAAACAAAAAAATCAAAACCTTTCGCTTCCGCTGAAAAACAGGGGGCATCCCGGCTCGCATCGGTCAAACGGTTCCGGTAAACTTTTCCTTTTTTCCCTTGTCATCCTCAAAAGTATTTATTGCATTATTTTAGCGAAAAAACTTGCCGGACGCAATGGAGAGGGAAAACGAAAATACGCACAAAACAGTTTCTCTCATACCCGTTGGAGGAAAATGGACCATAAAAAGGAGCGCTCCCTTCCCGCGGCAAATAGATTGATGCCGCTTTTCCCCTTCCAGCAATAGCAGGAAATCAACTTTGCCGCAAGCTGATTCCCACCCCGGAAAGCGCCTGAAAACAAACCTTGCAAGAAAAAACAGACAAAGATCACATACCTGTTTTCACTTCTGCCGGCACTTTGGCTTTTGGTCCGCCGGGGGCGTTCCATGCTCCTGTCTTTTTCGCAGATATTTTGTCCTGTCCGCAACGCTGGCGGGCCTTTGCCGGTCGGTCCACCACACCTTTTGAGGCGTGGCGGGCGTCACATCCCTTGGGGTCAGGGGCGCATTCTTCTGAGCGTCCCATTTCTCCGCCAATTCCGGGAACGCGGTTTGCAGGTCATTAAATCCCGGCAGCACCTTTTTGTTGGCGCAATAGGGGCAGCCTGAACTGCGGTTGGTACGGCTGTTGGGAGAAGCCTGCCAGCTGTGAACCCAGATTTTCCCAAAGCGGTCTGTGACCGTATGCTTCCACCATACCTTTTTGGCATAGCCATAAGAAACCTCTGTGGGCAGCAGCTCATTTTTCTCCTGATCCCATTGGGCGGCCAGCTGGGGATGGGTGGTGGCAAGATCATTAAAACCGGCCAAAATGATTTTTCCATCACAGACCGGACAGCCTGTCCCACTGACCCTGGCCCGCACCGAAGCTCTCCAGGAATGAACGCTCTCCCCATGCTCCGTTTTGACTGTATGCTTCCACCAAACTGATTTTTGGCTGCCGGGAGTAATCTGGTCTGGTTTCAAAGGCTGATTTTTCTCAAAATCCCACTCCCTCACCAGCTTGGGAAAGGTGCTGGCCAGGTCATTGTAACCGGCAAGCACCTGTTTACCGCCGCAAATGGGGCAGCCATCTCCACGAAGGGTGCGGCTGCATACCTGACTGCTCCAGCGATGAACAAAAGTGATTCCATCTCTGGTAACCGTATGTATCCAATGAACCTTCGCCCCGCTTCCGGCCAGTACGGCGTAGGGAGACAGCCCACCGTTTCGCTGTGTGTCCCATTGTTCCAGCAGCTGAGGATACAGCGCCCCCAGACTTCTTTCTCTGATAGAGCCCAGATACTGACCATAGATCTTCTGTCGGTCCCGCTCCAAACAAACAAGAATGGGCTGTCTCAGATCCCCCCGCTCCATCAGTTCACTGCTGATGGCATCCATCACCGGAATGAGATGAGAATAGTCCTGCCGCTCCACGCAATAAATCTGATGTCGCTGAGGATCGTGGCAATTTTTGTTTTTGGATTCATTGACCTCTATGAGCAGGATTCCCTTTTGCTCACAAAGCTTCCGTTTTTGCCGGTCCAGCTCTTTTTTTCTGGGGGTACTGTGGGACCACAGGCCATTATACTCCACCGCCACGCCGATGGAGGGGAGATATAAATCCAATTCATGGCCTTCCAGGGCCGTGGTGTCCCTGTTCACACAATCGGGAAAAACCTGCTTGAGATAAAAATATAGTGCCTGCTCAGCAAAGGAAGTGCCATACCGCTGGGCGCATTTGGGGCGTCCCGCCCCCATCACCCGGTTATGTACCGATGCCGCCCACCGATGGCCGCAAAGATCACAGACCCAATGGACCTTCCGGTTGGAGCCAAAGGTAATTTCCTGCGGCGAAAGATCCTGATTGCGCTGCCAGTCCCATTGAGCGGCCAGCTCCGGCGCGGCGGAGAACAGATCGTTGTACCCTGGCATACATTGGCTCCCGTGGCAAACAGGACAGCTCCCCAGCCGTACATACTGGGGAAACGCCTGCCATTCGTGAATATAGGTTTTTCCGTCTTTTTCCACTGTATGACGCCACCAGAACTTTTTTTGGGCACAGGCGAAAACCATGTCCGGAGAAAGGGAGCCATTCTTCTCCGGGTGCCACAGTGCCGCCACCTCTGGATTGACGGAGGCCAGATCATTGAAACCCTTCATCAACTTTTTGGGAGGGACCGATGTATAAGGACAACCGGCTCCCCCGGCACGGTTGGATATCAGCGCCTGCCATTCCAGCAAAAAATGTTTGCCGAACCGAACCTCCTCCACCTGCCACCAAACCTTCCGTGAGCTGTAGACACAGACGTCAGAAGGGGTCAGTTCCCCGTTGCGAAATGGATGCCACTGCTTGGCCAGATCCGGGCGTACCGTTTGCAGATCATTGACCCCTTGAATCAATTTGCCGCCCATCTGTTTTCCTCCCTTTTCCCCAGCGCCCGCTTTTCACTTCGCACCGTTTTTTTACTGTCCCAATGCCGCTGATATCCCATCTTCAAACATCTTTTAAAAACCATGCTTTCTGGTCGTTCACGATATTGTATGTAATCTCCGCAAGCGAAAACAGACAGCAGATAAAAAACAGGCGCCGCTCCTGTCCTCATCTTTACATCCTCTGTTTTCCCCTCGTCCGGCTCCCAGGAAGTTGGAGAAGTTTGGATACCTTCCCTACAACTGATGGCTCACCGTATTTTCAGAAGCAAAAGAAAAATCAGTATCAGAGACAGGTCCACTTTCATAAAAGCATCCGTCCTCTGTCTGCCAAGGACAGCTGTATCAATGGATACAGCAACAGCCCCGCCCGGACATCCATTTCCCAGACGGGGCCGCTATTTGCATTTTATCGTCTTACCGACGGGCAAACAGTGCCGCACCGATGATTCCGGCATCATTTCCCAACTGACAAACCTCGATCCGGGTCACACGGCCATCCCCCATGGGGAACTGATCCGCCTGGACCAGCTTGCGCAAAGGCGCCAGCAGCACCTCTCCCGCTCCGCTGATACCGCCGCCGACACAAACCATCTCCGGCTGCACCAGATTGACGATGTTTGTAATGCCGCAGGCCACATAATGAACATAGGCATCAAATACCTCTTTTGCTGTGGCGTCCCCCAAAGCCAGGGCGTCGAACAGAGTCTTGCCTGTCACATTTTCCAGCTCGCCGCCGCAAATCTCCCACAGGCGGGATTGGGGAGCCTTGACCATAGCGATCTTGGTCTGACGAATCAGGGCCGTGGCGGAAGCATAGGCTTCAAAACAGCCTTTCCGCCCACAGGTGCAGGGGTCGCCATCATAAACGATGACCATATGTCCGCCCTCTCCCGGACGGATGACGCCCCCGGGCAGAACCACACCGCAGCCCACACCGGTACCCAGGGTGATGGTTACCGCTGAGGCGGCTCCCCTGGCCGCGCCTGCCGCAACTTCACCATATGCCGCGGCGTCAGCATCATTGAGGACTACCGTATGCATCCCCAGCCGCTTGCTCAGTTCCTCCACAATGGGGGCATTGCGCAATCCCAGATTGCCGGCAAAAACGATCACGCCATTATCCATATCGATCTGCCCGGGGCTGCCCAGACCTACCCCGGCCACCTCTTCGGCAGACAAAGCCATATCCTCCATCAACCGGCGGCAGAGATCCGCAATGGCCTCCGCCAGCTGGCCGCAGGGAACATTTTTCGGGGTAGGAGCCGACATCTTCCGCAGCAGCCGGGCCTCCTCATCCACAACACCTACAGCAATATTGGTTCCTCCCAGGTCAATTCCCAGATAATGCTTCATTTTCTTCCACACTCCATCTTATTGATGATCTGTTTGAAGGACGCCGCAGAACGTCTCAAAGGGGAACTTCCGGTCCTTATTATAGCATAGTTTACCACTGTCGCCAACAGCCTCCAAATGGAAGGGGATGTACTTTTTCCCCAAAGGTGAGCAATACGTCTCCCTCAGCGCTGTGCCCCTCCGTTCCAGCCGTGAAAGCTTTCCAAAATAAACATAAAGAGCTGTTTTCCATTATCGTCAAAGTTGGTACCATGCCGGTAAAAAGCTTCCAAAATCTCATTTCAGCGTATGTCAAGCCTGTTTTGGTTTCTGCAATTCTCATCCCTGCCGCCTGTAAAGGGCCGCTGCTTATGGTGCCGCAGGTTCTCGGACAGGCGGACAGGATATAAAAAACTCCCACAGGGCCGCAAGGCTCCCATGGGAGTTCTCCTCTGTTTCATTGAACTGAATCTTTCGCCTTTTGGGGCAGAAAGTGTTCTCATAAAAAGCCGGTTGCTTTTTACCCCTCAGGCAAGGTCCATCTCCCGCAGCTTTACCTGCTGGAGGATGTTGGCTGTAGCCAGCCTTGCGGGAGGATTGGTACCGTCGGTCAGACAGGCCGCCGTACCGAAAGCCGTCGCCATCCGCACACAATTTTCCAGATCTCTGCCCTGCTGCATCGACATAATGAATCCAGCCAGTGCACTGTCTCCGGCGCCTACCGATGACACAACGTCAATTTCCGGTACCTCCGCACGGATGGCTCTGTCATGGCCCACATACATCAGCCCCTCCTGACCAACGCTGATGATGCAGTGCTCCACACCGTGGGCGTTCATATCCCGGCCAATTTCAACCATTTCTTTCCAGTTGACCATCTTTCTGCCTACGATGCCGCAAAGCTCCGCGTAATTGGGCTTGATGGCCCATGGCTTGATCTCATAAATATCCTCCTGCACCAGCGAGGAGGTATCAAGGGCGATCTTTGCTCCCAAGCTGTGAATATGGGCGCAGATCTGCTTGAAAATACGGGAATTGATCCCCTTGGGCAAACTGCCGGAAATCACTACCAGACTGCCAGCCTCCACAGATTCGGCCAATACCTTCTGGATCTCATCCACAGCCTCGTATTCCACATAAAAGCCTTCCCGCAAAAGTCTGGTAACAGTGCGGTCCGGCTGAACGATGCTGATATTTTCACGGATGTAGCCTTCAATGGTGATAATGCGGTAATGGACCCGTTCATTGCGCAGCTGCTGCTCATAGCGGTGGAGATTATGACATCCCGCCAGAACAATCGCCAAATTGTCCACATCATAATACCGCAGGGTGCGGGAAACATTTACAGCCTTGCCTGCGGCGTCATACCGCTCGTCCTGTACGATGTTGTCGCTGTCCGGCATCAGTGTTTCGGTCCACAGGGTCACATCCAGCGCCGGATTGAGGGAAAGGGTGATTATCTTACTAAACATCATTCGCCATCCTCTTCATCTGATCAGGTACGGTTTTTCTGCCATTCCGGTATAAAAGAAGGGCGGCCGCCTGGACGCAGCCGCCAAAAGCTATTTCTATTATACAAAATCCGGAGCCCCACTGCCTATGAGCAAATCTGTCAAAGAAACTCAAATTTCCCGCGAAGTTATGGTAAAAAAGTAGGTGGGGCGGATTCTCTCTTTTCCTTACCACTTCCACAGTACACAAAAAGGAAGTTAATGGGAAGGATACACCCCTTCCAGGTGAAAGGACGGGGTATAATCGGCTGTTGCGGAGCTTTTTTCCTGCATATAGCCGGGCATACCCAGTTCTGCCGCACGGTTGACCACCTGATTATACTCATAGCTGCTCACCGGACGGGTCAGCTCCTTCCAGGGGCCCTGATAGAAAGAAGGCGTGTACTGGCTCATCAGGCTCAGCAGAACGGTTTCACACCCAAAACGCTGCCACAGCCATTCCACCACCGCGGCGGAATCCTTCCGGCCTCCGGGAAGCACCAGATGCCGCACCACCACGCCCTTTTGGAGAAGGCCGTCCTCTCCCAGGCGGAAGGGTCCGGTTTGACGGACCATCTCCTCAATGGCGGCGGAAGCTGCCGCGAAATAATCCTCCGCACCGGAATATTTTTTCCCCCGGGCACTGTCCACATATTTCAGATCCGGCAGATAAATATCCACCGCTCCCTCCAGCATCCGCAGCGTTTCCACCCGCTCATAGCCGCCGGTATTATAGACAATGGGAATGCTCAGCCGTGGACGGGCCAGCTCCAGCGCTTCCAGAATCCAGGGAACATACTGAGTGGGGCTGACCAGATTGATATTGTGGGCTCCCTGCTGCTCCAGCTCCAGAAAGATGTCCGCCAAACGTCGGGTGGTAATGGCCGCTCCGAAATTTTCCCGGCTGATCTCCCTGTTCTGACAAAAACAGCATCGTAAAGGACAGCCGGAAAAAAACACCGCACCGGAACCCCGGCTGCCGCTGATACAGGGTTCCTCCCACTGATGAAGGGCAGCCCTGGCGATGCGCACCTCACTGCCGCCGCCGCAGAAACCCGCTGTCCGGGTCCGGTCCGCCCCGCACAACCGTGGGCAAAGAGTACAGTGGGAAGGGACAAGTGATTCCACTAAAACAAAACCTCCTTACAGCTGGGAGCGCAGCGCCCGATACACCAGCGCCGCCACCAGGGTATTGGCGATTCCACCCACCAGCAAAGACGGGATATAAGCGAAGTAAAGGGCCCATCCCCCTACCGGCAGCACCAGCAGCGCCGCTACAAAGCTGTTGCCCAAAGAAGCCAGCACCACCGCCGCCGCCAAAGAGGGGACGCTTCCCTTCCGGCCCACCAGGCGGAACAGCAGCGCCAGCAGCGCCATTACCAGAGCGAGAGCCAGATGCATGGGCAGGCTCATGGGAAAACCGGAAAGAGCGGAGGTGAGCAAATGTCCCGCCGCAATCACCACTGCTCCCTGCCACCCTCCCATGGCCAGAGCCGCAAAATATCCCGGGCAGGAATCAAAGGCCACTGTTCCAAAGGGACTGGGAATCTTAATGAGAGCGCCGACAGCGCTCATGCCTACCAGCAGGCCCATCCAGACCAGTGTGCGGGTAGCGGTTTTGGTCATCTGCATCGTCTTGTTCATCATCTTTCTCCCTTTCCTTGTTCATCTTTTTCCAAAGGCCGCAAAGCCCCATTCTCACACCAGGCTGCCGGTCCATGGCCCCCGCAGAGAAGCACCGGCTGCACTGGGGACTGCCCCAGCAGCTCCAGCACTCCAAAGCGCATAGCCTTTGCCTTTCTGGAATCCAGGTTGACGCTGGTCATCAGTTCCGGAGCCAGCTTGCTGAACTCCCGCAGTTCCGGGGAAAATCCGGCGATATTCACCACAATATCCCCGGTAAAGGCCACACCCCGGTCCCGGCAGAAAAATGCCATCTCCCCCGGCAGATGGCCGCCGCTGCCTTCCCAGACCTCAAAGGTCATATCCCCCACCTGGAAAGACCCGATCTCCAGCAGCTGGTCGTGCTCTCCGCAGTCCTTTTCATCAAAATAGTGGAACCGCTCCGGCGCTGGGGGATGATACCAGGATACGATACGGCTCAGGCGGCTGTAACCCATACACTGCTCTTTCTCTTCCCGCTTGTCCGGCAGCCCCGCTGCCTGAAGGGCCAGCGCTTCGCCGCTTTTTCGGTTGAGCCAGATCTTCCCTTCCCCCAGTACCGACAAAAGCCCGCAGTGGTCCACATCGGCGTGGGTGATGAGCAGCCGCTTTTTCTGCTGCTGCCACTGGGGAAACAGCTGCCGCAGCAGCGCCAGCATCTCCTCCGCGTAAACAGCAAAGCCGCTGTCAATGAGGGTCAGTCCTTCCGGGGACTCCAATATATAGGTATTGCTGCCGCAGGGCGGCTCGATGACGGTCATGCGCACCTGGGGCGACAGGCGCATACAGGACAGCTGCGCGTGAAAAGCCGCTCCCTTTCTGCTATGTACAAAGCGGGCAAAAGACCGCACATCCTCAAATACCTGCCGCTGTTTTTCTCCCCGGGCGTCCAGCACCTGAAGAATGCGGTCCGTCTCCGCAATAAACTGGAGGGTGGCTTCCCGGCTCAGCCCCGCGATCCGGGCCATCTCTCCCCCAAAGCGGAGATAAAAAACAGTGTTGTCCAGCGTGGTCTCACTGTCGTCATAGTCCACCACCGACACCGGATAAAGGGCGCTCAGCTCCTCCAGCACATGACGAACGGCATCCGGCTGGCTGACAAGCAGCCCCATCCGAAACCGCCGGTCCGGTGAGCCGCCGGAATAATAGTTGAGATAGGAAATATTGATCTGATGCCGGTCCAGCACCTCCAGCGCCGGATACAGCTCCCCCGGCGCGTCCGGAATCTGAAGATCCACCACCAGCACCCTGGTCTGCTCCCCCGGGTCGGTCAGGTAGCCGATCTGAGCCAGCATACGCTGAATCTCCTTATGAGCTTCCTCTGTGGCTGTCACATCCAGAAAAATGGTGTGGGCATCCACCGCCTTGTTGTAGCTGACCCGGGCCAAATTTCCCCCCTGGGCGGCAATGATCCCTGCCGCGGCTTTGAATGCCCCTGCCCGGTCAGGAGTTCGGGTGACATAGGTTCTTGTTTCCATACCATTCCTCCCCCACAGCAAAGCTCAAACAAAAATGCCCCGCCGTGAAGCCTTTTCTCTTCCTTCCACCCATTTTCCGCTGCTCCATGGGCAGACTCGCTTCCATCTTTCCCCAAGCCGCCTGGTATAAAATATTTCCATACATTTTCCGGCATCCGATCTTGTGGAAACTCTTTTTTGAAATCTTATTCAATATACCATATTTTCAGCTCTTTCCGCAACGCTATTCCAAGGATTTCACCAAAAGCCGCGGAATATTTTATCGTTAAATAGACAAATTTTACCTCTTTGCAGTCTGATCTCCTTTTTGTTTTCGCTGAAAAAAGAAACAAAATGCGAAAAACAACAAAAACGCTCTGGCATTTTTTCTCCTTTTCCTGTATAATAAATAACAATCAATCCTCGAGCCTGCTGTCCTACGGGACCGCCTATGGAAAGCAGGCCGGATGGCTTACCGCTGTCCAAAGGGTGTTCCGGGAAACCGGGGCGCCTTCCGCTTTGAAAAGGGGAGCGTAACGGGTAAATTCTGCCTGTCCCTTCCCGGGGCAGGTTTTTTTATACCCGGAAATGATCCGCGTTCAAATCCAGCCGGCGGCATCTCCACGGCAGAAAGAAAGGAAGCGACCCTGATGAAACTCATCAACACCACCGACGCGGTAGGTCATGTTCTGTGCCACGACATCACCCAGATCATCCCCGGCGTCACAAAAGACGCTGTATTCCGCAAGGGGCACATTGTCACTGAGGAAGACATCCCGGTGCTGCTCTCGGTAGGCAAGGAACATCTTTACGTCTGGGAAAAGGACGAAAATATGCTTCATGAAAATGAAGCGGCACAGATTCTTTACGAAGTCTGCAAAAACGAGCATATGAGCCCCACCCCCGTCAAAGAGGGAAAAATCGAACTGATCGCCGACGTGGACGGCGTGTTCAAAGTGGATGTGGAACGTCTGGAAGCAGTCAACAGCCTGGACGACATCATGATTGCCACCCGCCACAACAACTTCCCCGTCAAAAAGGGAGACAAACTGGCGGGCACCCGGATCATCCCCCTGGTGATCGAAAAAGAGCGGATGGAACAGGTGCGTCAGGTGGCTGGGGACAAGCCCCTGCTGGCGCTGCTGCCCTATCAGAAAAAGAAGGTGGGTATCGTCACCACCGGCAGCGAGGTCTACCACGGCCGCATCAAGGACGCTTTCGGTCCGGTCATCCGGGACAAGCTGGCGGAATATGACGCTCAGGTACTGGGGCAGACCATTGTGGACGATAACCAGGAAATGATCACCGGCGCCATCCGCTCCTGGCTGGACCAGGGAGCCGACATGGTGGTATGTACCGGCGGCATGAGCGTGGACCCTGACGACCTGACCCCCAGCTCCATCAAGGCCCTTGGGGGAGAGATCGTCACCTATGGCGCTCCCGTGCTGCCGGGCGCCATGTTCCTGCTTTCTTATGTAAACGGCAATATTCCCGTCATGGGGCTGCCCGGCTGCGTCATGTACGCCGCCCGCACCATCTTCGATCTGGTGCTGCCCCGGGTGATGGCGGGAGAACAGCTGACCAAAAAAGACCTGGTCAAGCTGGGGCACGGCGGCCTCTGCCTGGGGTGCAAGCCTTGCCATTATCCCTATTGCAGCTTCGGCAAAGGAGAGTAAGGACCTATGGAAACGCGCATTTCACTGGAGCGGGCCATCCAACTGCTGCTGGAGCGGTTCTCTCCTATTACCGACACCGTTCTGCTGCCTTTGGATGAAGCGAATGGCCGTATTCTGGCTCAGGACGTTTATTCCCCCATCGCCCAGCCTCCCTTTGACCGCTCCCCTCTGGACGGCTACGCTCTGCGGTCCAAGGATATCGCCGGTGCTTCCCCCGACTGTCCCGTTACCCTGGAGGTCATCGGAGAAAATTGTGCCGGAAGCGTGTTCGATGGCGTTGTGGGACCGGGACAAGCTTTGCGGATCATGACCGGGGCCTGTCTGCCCAAGGGCTGTGACTGCGTTATCCGTCAGGAGGACACCGACTGCGGAGAGAAAATGGTAGCAGTGTACCGCCCTGTCCGTCATCATCAGAACTACTGCTTTGCCGGAGAGGATATGAAGCAGGGACAGCTGCTGATGAAAGCGGGAGAAAAGCTGAACTTTGCCCATCTGGGGGTTCTGGCTGCCGCCGGAATCGACCGTGCGCTGGTTTACCGTCCCCTCCGGGCAGCGATCCTCAACACTGGCGATGAAGTGATGCTCCCCGGGCAGCCTTTGCTTCCGGGTAAGATCTATAACGCCAACCGGCAGCTGCTGGCCTCCCGTCTTCAGGATCTGGGCATCCGATTGGTGGATGACCGTCAGGTGGGAGATGATCCGGAGCTGGCTGCTTCCTTCCTGCGGCAGATGCTGCCTCAGGTGGATTTCATGATCACCACCGGCGGCGTTTCGGTGGGCAAAAAGGATATTATGCATCAGGTGCTGCCCCTCTGCGGCGCGGAGCAAATTTTCTGGCGTTTGCAGATGAAACCTGGCACCCCCATGATTGGCGCCTGTCTGGAAGGAAAGCCGGTACTGTGTCTGTCCGGCAATCCCTTCGCCTCCATCGCCACCTTTGAACTGGTGGTTCGGCCGCTGCTGGCCCGGTTGGGTTCGGATTCCTCTCTGACTTATCAAACAGTCACCGGGGTGCTGGCAGAGGGCTTTGATAAAGAAAGCATGGGTCGCCGCTTTATCCGGGCCCGCTATGAAAACGGAACCGTTCATCTTCCCCAGAACCATTCCTCCGGGGTGCTGGCCTCCCTCATCGGCTGCAACGCTCTGGTGGATATTCCCGCCGGAAGTCCTCCCCTCCCCTCAGGGACGGAGGTTCAAACCATCCTGCTGTAAAGGAGTATTTCCCCTATGGAACAAAAACTCACCCATTTTGACCAACATGGCAACGCCATTATGGTAGATGTTTCTGATAAAGAAGTTACCCAGCGCATCGCCACCGCCCGGGGCTCCATCCATGTCAACCGCCCCACCTTTGAAGCCATCCAAAACGGCACTGCCAAAAAGGGCGACGTGCTGGGGGTTGCCCGTGTGGCGGGCATCATGGCCGCCAAGCGCACCTGGGAACTGATTCCCATGTGTCATCCCCTGATGCTGACCAAATGTACCATCGATTTTGAGCTGCACGAGGAGGACCTGCGGGTGGACGCCTTCTGTACCGTCAAGGTGGGAGGCAAAACCGGCGTGGAGATGGAAGCCCTCACCGGCGTCAATGTAGCGCTGCTGACCATCTACGATATGTGCAAGGCTATGGACCGGGCCATGGAGATCACTCAGGTTTACCTCTGCCACAAGGCGGGAGGCAAGAGCGGCGAGTTCATCTCCCCCCGGCTGCAGCAAACCGATCATTATCAAGAGTAAGGAGGCGGCCTGATTGCTGGACCGTCAAAACAGAACCATTGATTATCTGCGCATTTCCGTTACCGATAAATGCAATCTTCGCTGTACTTATTGTATGCCCGCCGATGGCGTGGAGGATCTGACCCACGAGGAAGTTCTTTCCTTTGAGGAGATCCTCCGGGTGGTAAAAGCCATGGTGCCCCTTGGGGTCAAAAAGATCAAACTGACCGGCGGAGAGCCGCTGGTGCGGAAAAACCTGGTGTACTTAGTGGAGCAGCTTCATCAGCTCCCCGGCATTGAAGATATCACCATGACCACCAACGGCCTGCTGCTGGAAGAAAATCTTCCCGCATTGCTCAAAGCCGGTCTCACCGCTGTCAACATCAGCCTGGACACCCTGGACCCGGACCGCTTCCGGCAGATCACCCGCCGGGAAGGATTGGACAAAGTCCTTTCCGCTCTGGATGCCGCTTCCCGCAGTTCCCTTCGTTCAGTGAAAATCAACTGCCTGGCGGTGAAGGAATTTAACGAGGAAGAGCTGCCCCGGCTGGCTCTGCTGGCCAAGGACCGGGAAATTGAGGTGCGCTTCATCGAGCTGATGCCCATCGGTTTCGGCAAAACTCTCACTCCTATCCCCAATACCCAGATCCTGGAGACGCTGGAACAGGTGTACGGCAAGTCGGTTCCCTATGAGGGACGCCTGGGCAACGGTCCCGCCGTCTACTATCAGCTTCCCGGCTTCCAGGGAAAAATCGGCTTTATCAGCGCCGTCAGCCATCGGTTTTGCAGCCAGTGCAACCGGGTGCGTCTGACTTCCAGCGGTTTTCTCAAGCTCTGCCTGCATTATAATAACGGCATCGAGCTGAGGCCCTTACTGCGGGACGGCATCAGCGACCATCAGCTGACCGAGACCCTGCGGGAAGCCATCTACAACAAGCCCCTCCACCACAGCTTTGACGGCGTCAAGCCGGAGGGCGAGGATGACCAGCTGGAGCTGAAGAATATGTCCCAGATCGGCGGTTAATCCTCCGCCGGTCTCACATCAATCGCGGCATACCGCCATCCCCTATTTTCAAAAAGGAAGGTCAATCATGGAACAAAAACAAGGCAAAGTCATCGCCGTCTGTCTCTCCAAGGAGACCGGCACCAATAAAGTCAACGTGGGCTCCGCCCGCTTCATCGAAAACTGGGGTCTGGAAAATGACGCCCATGGCGGCAACGGTCACCGTCAGGTGAGTTTGCTCAGTTACGACAAGGTTCAGGAGTTCAACGCCCGGGGCGGCAACGTCAAGGATGGAGACTTCGGGGAAAACCTGGTGGTGGAAGGCTTTGACTTTAAGAATCTGCCGGTGGGGACTGTCTTTGCCTGCGGCGATGTGGTGCTGGAAATGACCCAGATCGGCAAAAAATGTCATCACCACTGCGCCATCTTTGAACGGATGGGCGACTGCATCATGCCCCGGGAAGGGGTCTTCGCCAAGGTGCTTCACGGCGGAGTCATCTCCAATGGGGACATCATGACGCTGGTCTCCATCCCTGAGTAAGGGAAAGCATTTCTTTTTGATTTTCACCGAACAGGAGTGTATCATCCAT
Organism: Angelakisella massiliensis; assembly: GCF_900104675.1. Taxonomy (GTDB): domain Bacteria; phylum Bacillota; class Clostridia; order Oscillospirales; family Ruminococcaceae; genus Angelakisella; species Angelakisella massiliensis. The sequence goes on from NZ_LT629945.1 coordinate 2,576,132, forward strand.
GTCTTTTCGTGTAGCGATCCTCACTTCCAGCGACAAGGGCTATGCCGGACAGCGTGAGGACGTCAGTGGAGCTGTCATCCGGGAAATTGCAGAAAACGCCGGATATGAAATAACTGCTTATAAGGTTCTTCCCGATGAGCGGGACCAGTTGGCAGAACAGCTGCGGCTGTGGTGCGATGAGGACCAGGCGGACCTGATCCTCACCACCGGCGGCACCGGCTTCTCCCCCAGGGACTGTATGCCTGAAGCCACCATGGATGTGGTGGAGCGTGCTGTCCCCGGTATTCCCGAAGCCATGCGCTGGGCCAGCCTTCAGATTACCAAGCGTGCCATGCTCTCCAGAGCTGCCGCTGGTATCCGGAAACAGACCCTCATCATCAATCTCCCCGGCAGCCCCAAGGCGGTCCGGGAGAACCTGGAGTTCATCATGGACAGCCTGCACCATGGACTGGAGATCCTCAAAGGCCAGACTGGAGAATGTGCCAGAACCTAAGGACTCATTTGCAAAGCAAATCTGCCCCCTGAAAAGGGCTTGCGGGTAAATCCTTCCGGGACAGCAGTCCCTCAAAGGCTTTTCCTGCTGTTTTATACCACAGGGAAAATGTACCTTTTGGTGATGGGGCTCAATGACGTTTTTTCTCTTTCTTTGTCACGCCGCGCAAACAGGACGGAGAATAGGTTTTCCCCTTCCTACTTTCCATAACAGCGGCTTTCTATGAGAATAAACCTTTCCCAACAGGTTTTCTGGCAGTGTATATCTGATTTCCATTTACATCTCTTTTCTTACTTTATGGATGAAAAGCACCTTTTTCCCTCTCCATGGCGCCAGGAGGGGGTGTGATTGGTATCGCTTTTTCATAAAATAAGCCGCCCTCTCCTCTTGGGTATGGGGACGGAACAAGAAAGGAACTTTTTACAATGAAAAAAATATTTTCCTTTTGTCTGGCCGCTCTGCTGATTCTGGCGGGCTGCGGCAGTCAGCCTGCTTCCTCTGCGGCGGAATCCTCCGGCACTACTGAATCGGTTTCCAGTGAGGCCGCCGGCAGCGCCTCCAGTGAGGTATCCTCCAGCGAAGAGGCTGCCTCAGAGGAGCCTGTCACTATTCTGGTAGCTGCCGCCGCAAGCCTGGAATATTCCTTTGTGGATGAGCTGATTCCCATGTTCCAGGAAAAATATCCCTACATCACCGTAGAAGGAACCTATGACAGCTCCGGCAAGCTTCAGACCCAGATCGAGGAGGGGCTGGAAGCGGATGTGTTCATGTCCGCCGCCACCAAGCAGATGAACGCTCTCAAAGACGAGAGCCTGGTGGATGCCGATTCCATTGTCAATCTGCTGGAGAATAAGATCGTTCTCATCACCGCTGCTGATTCCACTTCCCCTGTCACCACCTTTGAGGAGATCGGCAACGCTCAGTCTATCGCTTTGGGCGATCCCGCCAGCGTTCCTGTGGGGCAGTACGCTCAGGAGGCTCTCACCACTCTGGGATTGTGGGATGCCATTCAGCCCAAGGTAAGCCTGGGCACCAATGTTACCGAAGTGCTCAACTGGGTGGCCGAAGGCAGCGCTGACGCTGGCATCGTTTACGCTACCGACGCCGCCACCACCGATAAAGTGACCGTTGTGGCGGAAGCTCCCGAGGGCAGTCTGGCAGAGCCGGTGATTTATCCCGTGGGAGTGGTATCCGCTTCCCAGCACAAGGACGCCGCCGCGCTGTTTGTGGAGTTTCTCCAAAGCCCTGAGGCCTTGGCTGTCTTTGAGGCTTACGGCTTCTCCGCGGCCTGATCTGTAATTTTTCCTTTGATGATGGGGCGGGGGCCGTTTCAGTCGGTTCCCGCCTTGTTTCATTTATTTTTCCCTCCTCCCGCCGGTGCGGCAATCAGAACGAAACATTTATCCCAGCCTTACCAGCGTAACGGGTAAAAATGACCTTTCAGTCATAGAAAATAACTTTTCAAAGCAAACGGCTTTTCCACTTTCCTCAGACAGCCCTTTTTATCCTGGTCCTGAAGCTGTCTGCTTTTGATACTCTTTTTCCGGCTTCGACTCTGTATCCCGGTACTTCCAGCATCCAAGCACAGGAGGGATTTCACCATGGATGTTTCCCCTATTCTCATTTCCATGAAAACCGCGTCCGTCACCATCGTCATCACCTTTTTCCTGGGGGTGGCCGCCGCCCGCTGGGTGGTGGGACTGCGAAGCAAACATCTGCGAACCATAATGGACGGTTTGCTGACGCTGCCGCTGGTACTTCCCCCTACGGTGGCCGGATTTTTCCTGCTGTACATCTTCGGAGTCAAGCGCCCGGTGGGGGAATTTTTTCTCAATTACTTCGGCTATAAAATCGCTTTTTCCTGGAGCGCCACAGTGCTGGCCGCCACAGTGGTGGCCTTTCCGCTGATGTACCGCTCCGCACGGGGAGCCTTTGAACAGGTGGATGAAAATCTCATCTTTGCCGGACGGACCCTGGGACTGTCGGAACGGGAGATTTTCTGGAAGATCATGATGCCCAACGCCGTCCCGGGGGTCCTCTCCGGGGGAGTGCTGGCCTTCGCCCGGGGACTGGGAGAGTTCGGCGCCACCGCTATGATCGCCGGAAATATCGCCGGAAAAACCAGGACCCTTCCGCTGGCCATCTATTCCGCCGTATCGGCGGGTGATATGGACAAAGCCTGGGATTATGTGGCCATTATTGTAGTGATTTCCTTCCTTACTGTGGTAGGGATGAACTACTTCTCCGGCAAAGAGAAAAAACAAGCAAAGAGGGGGCAGCGGCATGTCTCTTGAAGTGGCATTGGAGAAAAAATTAAAGGGCTTTTCCCTGGATCTCGCTTTCCAGGTCCATTCCGGCTGTTTGGGGATTCTGGGAGCCTCCGGCTGCGGCAAAAGCATGACCCTCAAATCCATTGCCGGAATCGTGCGGCCGGACCGGGGGCGAATCGTACTCCATGACCGGGTACTGCTGGATACAGACAAAAGAATCGACCTTCCTCCCCAGAAGCGGAAGGTGGGCTATCTCTTCCAAAACTATGCCCTGTTCCCCAATATGACAGTGGAAGAAAATGTGGGCATTGGTCTGCGTCTCTCCCGCCAGGAAAAGGAACCGGTGGTGCGGCAGATGATCTCCCATTTTCGGCTGGATGGCCTGGAGCAGCGCTATCCATGGCAGCTCTCCGGCGGACAGCAGCAGCGGGTGGCCTTGGCCCGGATTTTGGCCTACCATCCTGATGTTTTGCTTCTGGACGAACCTTTTTCCGCTTTGGACGCCTACCTGAAGGAGGAGCTTCAGATGGAGCTGGCCAGGCTGCTGCGGGAATATGACGGCCTGGCTATTCTGGTAACCCACAATCGGGATGAGGTCTATAAGCTCTGCGGCAACCTGATGACCATCCATCAGGGGCGGATGATCTCCTTTGGGGATACCCGGGAGACCTTCCACAATCCTGTCCATCCCCAAGTTGCCCGTCTGACCGGCTGCAAAAACCTGTCCCGGGCGCAGGCCGTGGGCGAAAATCAGGTGCGGGCGCTGGATTGGGGCGTGACCCTCCAGACAGCTCAGCCGATTCCCCCGAAGCTGACCCATATCGGTATCCGGGCCCATGACTTTTATCCTGTGGGAGAACAGGAGAATGTCATCAATCCCATTCCTTTGCTGACGCCGGAGGTATCTGAGGCTCCCTTTGAATGGAATGTCATCTTCAAGGCGGACCCTTCTCTGGGGGACGGCGGACAAATCTGGTGGAAGCTGACCAAGGATATCTGGAGCGCCTATCTTCAGCATCCCCCCACCCGTCTGGCAGTGAAGCCGGAGCATATTCTCCTGCTGTCGGAAAAGACTGGGAATCCGCCTGTTTGAGCTTGTTTTCTCTCTTGTCCCATGGTACAATGAACCCGCAAAGAAAAGCCTCCGGCTTTCCCAAGGAGCTGTCGCCAACAGCTCTTCTTGTCTGGGATAGAGCCGCCTTGTTGTTTCCTTTACGGCGGCTGTTCTTCTTCAAAACAGCTTGCCTGAGGCCGTTATAAAAGCTTTTGCGGCTGTGCGGAACCTATGTTTGGGGATTGGAGGGATGAGATATGGACGAAAAAGAATTGCAGGCTTTTTCCCAGCTGTTGGACAGCAAGCTTTCTCCCTTCCACCGCAAATTGGATCAGCTGGATATCCGTCTTTCCAATCTGGAAAGGCAGCTGAACACCCTGTCTGGGACAACCGGGGAGATTCATCAGGATACCAGCCGGATGAAGGAGCAGCTGGACATTCTCTACGGTTGGGTGGATGAAATGGAGCTGCGTATCAAAGCACTGGAACAGCTGACATGAGAATTTCAAAAGCTTTCCACCATACAGCGATTTTTAACTTTTTCCTTTGCGATAACTTCATCCTCTCACTGGTTTGATATCTCTGCCTTTTCTGATTGACGCACTCTTTTGCGATGCCCTCCATGATGAGGGGGCCGCAGATGAGTGTTTCTTTTTACACATTTTTTACAATCTTTTGGTCACTGTTAGCTTTTTCTTATATGATTCTGATAATTTTCTGTATTTCCTGACTTTTGAAGCAAAATTGCTCTTGCCTTTTTGGGCATAAAGGAGCAAAATAGGACTATTCGTTTTGCCGTATTCCATTGGGAGAAGCGGCTTTTTTCTTTTTGTGCCCCGATTTGTCGGCGCTTTGACAAAGGAGAGGATCATTCCGTCATGTTGTTCAGCAGAAAAGATCTGGTACGATTAATTTTGCCTTTGATGGTAGAGCAGCTTCTGGCCATCACCATTGGCCTGGCTGATACCGTCATGGTCTCCACCTGTGGTGAAGCAGCTATTTCCGGTATTTCACAGGTAGATTCCATCAACGTTCTTCTGATTAACATCTTTTCCGCTTTAGCCACCGGCGGAGCTATTATTTCCGCTCAATATCTGGGCCGCAATGAAGACGATAACGCCAGCGTCGCTGCCAAGCAGCTCGTCTATACCACCGGCTTTTGCGCTGTAGTGGTGGCAATCCTCTGCATCATCGGCAACCGCTTCATTCTCTCCCTTCTTTTCGGTCAGGTAGAACCGGAGGTCATGAGCAATTCTGAAATCTACTTTTTCTGGTCGGCTCTGTCTTATCCTTTTCTGGCCCTGTATAACTGCGGCGCCGCCCTTTTCCGCTCCATGGGCAACTCCAAAATCTCCATGTTTGCGTCCTTGATCATGAACATCATCAATATCTCCGGCAACGCTCTGCTGATCTACGGCGCTGGTCTGGGAGTTGCGGGCGCTGCCATTGCCTCCCTTGCCTCCAGAATTTTCGGCGCGATCGTGATGCTTCGCCTCCTGCACCACCAGGAAAACCGCATTTATATCCACGATATGCGTCATCCCCATTTGAATCCTCAAATGATCCGCAACATTTTGGGCCTGGGTATCCCCAATGGTATGGAAAACGGCATGTTCCAGATCGGCAAAATCCTGGTCCAGGGGCTGATTGCCAGCTTCGGTACCGTCTCCATTGCCGCCAACGCTGTAGCCAACAGTGTCTCCACTATTCCTCAGATCAGCGGTGGTGCTATCGGTCTGGCAATGATCACTGTGGTGGGACAATGTGTGGGGGCCGGAGATTATAAGCAGGCCAAGCAGTATATTTTAAAGCTGGTGGGACTTACCTATATTTCCATGGGCCTGCTGCATGTTTTCATTCTTATTACCGCCCCTTTCATCGTTTCCGTTTTCGGCAACCTTCAGGCGGAAACCGCGGATCTGGCCGTCCTTCTCATACGCAGCTGCAGCCTTTTCGCCATCCCCTTCTGGCCCGCCTCCTTCACCCTGCCCAATGGTCTGAGAGCTGCCAGCGATGTAAAATTCACCATGACAGTTTCCATTTTCAGTATGTGGGTATTCCGCATCTGCTTCAGCTTCCTGCTGGCCCGCTATATGGGACTGGGAGTATTGGGCGTCTGGCTGGCAATGTACATTGACTGGATCTTCCGGCTCATCTGTTTCATTATCCGTTTTGTTCGCGGAAAATGGCAGCACCAGCAGGTTGCGGCGGCATAAGCTTTCCCGCCATTAAGGCTTGCGCTCACTGGCACCAGTCATTATAATGAATAGTATCATGCACAGGGGGAGGACCATCTATGGATACACAAGCCGTTACAAAGGAAATGATGGGAACTTTTCCTTTACTGTTCAAGCTGGTTTTTCAGCCCTGCGGCTGCGATACGCCTCTGCCCACTACTCAAATGCAGGCGCTGCTGCTGCTCAGCCTTCAGGGGCCGATGAATATGACCCAGCTGGCCTCCAGACTGATGATCTCCAAACAGCAGCTGACCAAAATAGCGGAGGCTTTGGTGGAAAAGGAGCTGATTGAGCGTGTGGGGCACACTGCCAATCGCCGTGTTATTTTTCTTTCTCTGACAGCTCAGGGGCATCACTTCTTACAGCATCAGCTGGATCAAAAAGCCGCTTCCCTCTCGGCCTTTCTGGCTCTGTTGTCTGAAGAGGAGCAAAAGACCATTTTGGAGGCTTTTCAAATCCTTCAGTCCACCCTGAAGCGGATGAATACAACCACAGAATTTTAAAATTCCGCCTGTCGCCGCGCAAACAGATATCACAAAGCGCCTCGTTTTATCCGGATTTTCCATCCTATAACCCGGATAAAGCGAGGCGCTCGTATTTTATGTCTCAATGTTCAGGATCTGCGGTATACAGTGAGAATAAACTCTCCATCGGTGGTCAGGTGTTCCACTGTTTCCAGACGTTCCCTTCCTTCTTTGGGTGTGCGCCAGAAATAAGGAGTCATTTGAAACAGCGCTTTGATCTGCTGCCGGCCTTCCAATTCCATTGTTTGCCGGATAGTAAGCCGTTGTGTCTGCACAAAACCCGGTACCGCAATAGGCTCGATATCGTTGCGGTAGGGCTGGGGATAAAGAATCTGCTTCATCTCAAAAAGATGTTCCGCACCAGGGGTCACCGTCACAAGATATCCCCCCGGGCGAACCACCCGGGCAAACTCTTCTGCCGCCAGCGGCGCAAAAATATTCAGCACCAGGTCCGCTGACGCTGTTTCCAACGGCATATCAAAGATGGAAGCTACCGCCCAGGTAATACTCTTGTCCTTTTTTCCGGCGCTGCGCAAAGCGAATTTAGAGATATCAAAGCCAAATATTCCCCCCGGACTTTGCTGTTCCCGCAGCGCTTGGGATACACCACAGGTATAATACCCTTCTCCACAGCCTGCATCCACCACAACAGGCACACGCCGGTCCTGCATCAAACGCACACAGAGCTGTGCCGCTTCCCTTCGCAAAAAGCCGTATGCGCCGCTTCCCAAAAACTGTTCCCGGGCCGCCACCATCTCTTTGGAATCCCCAGGTACCGCCGTATGCTTTTTGGAGGAAAGAAGAAGGTTGACATACCCCTGTGCCGCCAGATCAAAGGAGTGGTTCTTCCCGCACCGGTATTCCTTTTCTCCCCGAATCAGCGGCTCTGAGCAAACCGGGCATTTCATTGTTGTCATTCCATTGCCTCCCAGACGTCAAAGAGGACCGAAGCAAAGTCCTCCGGTCCTCCGATTTTTTATTGTTTCTCAGCCCTCAGGCAGCTGCTCCGCACCGGCTGCAACCACATCTTTGGGATCTGAGCTCATCAGTTCCTTAAGAGATACCGCCAAACCTGCCACAGACTGAATCTCGCTGGGAATGATAATCTTGGTAGCCTTGCCATCCGCCACCTTCACCAGGCTCTCAAATGCCTTGAGGGCAAGGACACGGTCGGAGGGACTGGCTTCGTTGAGCATCCGGATGGAATCCGCCAGCGCTTTCTGAACCAGCATGATGGACTCCGCTTCGCCCTGGCCTTCCCGGATCTTCTGCTCCTTGACAGCATCCGCATGAAGGATGGCAGCCTGTTTTTCCGCCTCGGCGTTGAGGATCTGGGATTCCTTGTTGCCTTCCGCCACCAGGATCTGGCTGCGCTTTTCGCCTTCTGCCCGGAGGATGGATTCCCGGCGCTCCCGCTCCGCTTTCATCTGCTTCTCCATGGCATCCTGGATCTCTCTGGGCGGGATAATGTTTTTCAGCTCCACCCGGTTAACCTTGATGCCCCACTTATCGGTAGCCTGATCCAAAGAGGAGGTGATGCGGGTGTTGATCACATCACGGGAAGTGAGGGTATGATCCAGCTCCATCTCACCGATGATATTACGCAGGGTGGTGGCGCTCAGGCTCTCAATAGCCAGGATGGGACGCTCTACGCCATAGGTATACAGCTTCGCGTCAGTTACCTGATAAAACACGATGGTATCGATCTGAATGGTGACATTATCCTTGGTAATCACAGGCTGAGGAGGAAAGTCCATCACCTGCTCCTTCAGGGAAATCCGTTTTGCGACTTTGTCAATGATGGGAACCTTGAAGTGGATACCTGTCTCCCAGGTGCCGTAATAAGCACCCAGACGCTCCACCACATAAACAGAAGCCTGGGGAACAATCCGTACATTGAAAGCCAAGATCAAAATTACCAACAGCAGCAGAATCGCGAAAAAGTAGATCATTGTACAGCCTCCTCTTGTTTCCTCATTTTATTTTGGGGGACACCACCAGTTTTACACCTTCGATGCGCTCCACCATTACTGTTTGACCCACGGGGATCTGTTCTCCCGCGGCGCTGCGGGCCGTCCAGTCCAGGCCATTGGCCCGTACCCGTCCCGTTTCCTCCAGGTTATCAATGGCCTCCAGCACCGTACCTGTCTGGCCAATGACACTGTCCGCGTTTGTGGCCACTCTTTTGACCCGGACCGAATCCCTTGCTGTACGGCCAACCACCGCCAGCAATACACCGGAAACCACCACAAACACCACCAGCTGCACCGCGCTGCCCGCGCCAAATATGGCCGCAATGGCGGCTGCCAGTGCTCCGGCGGCAAACCAGATGCTCACCAGCTGGGTGGTAGCGGCTTCCACCACCACCAGCGCAACCATTGCCACCAGCCAAAGCAGCGGAACCTGATATTGCGTGAGAAATGCGATCAGACCATCCATATCCTTCCTCCTTTCCCATTACCGGAAGCTATACTGTTTTGATCTCCGTTTCAGTGTATCCCAAAATTTTTACCCCTGAAAAAGCATCCGGTGAACAAAAGGTGAATTTCCGCCGTCTCAGTGGCTGCCCATCTCCTCCAGCAGCTGCTGCTTGACATCCCACAGCTTTTGGGACAGATCCACATAATACCGGTGAGGATACTCAAAGCGCTTGCTTTCATCCCATAGGGTGTCCAGCTGAGCGGCGCAGAAGCTGCGGATCTCTTCCACCGTGGGGGACTGATAGCACAGCTTGCCATGATCAAAAATCTGATGCAGCAGCTTTTCCGCCCGGAAATCGTAAACCTGCTTCCGTTTCCATACCGCGTTGGGGTCGAAGATGGTCAAATCCTGTGTATCGTCCACTTCCTCCCCTCTGAGGGTGATATAATCTGCCAGCGCTTTGCCATTCTCGCGGCTGTACAAGCGATAAACTTCCTTGAAGCCAGGTGTGGTGATTTTTTCCACCGATTCGCTGATCTTGATTTTGGGATGATAATTTCCCTGAGCATCCTGAACCGCCGCCAGCTTGTATACACCGCCGAAAACAGGCTCCGATTTACTGGTGATAAGATTTTCTCCCACACCAAATAGATCCAGCTTGGCGCCCTGGAGCAGCAGATCCCGTACAATATACTCATCCAGGGAGTTGGACGCCATGATCTTTACATCAGGATATCCCGCGTCATCCAACATTTTTCTGGCCTTCTTGGAGAGATAGGCCAGGTCGCCGCTGTCGATCCGTACCGCCTTGGGACGGAAGCCGGCAGGAACCACCACTTCATTAAAGACCCTGATTGCATTGGGAATACCGGATGTAACAACATTATAGGTATCCACCAGCAGCGTGCAATTATCGGGATAGGTTTTTGCATAGGCCTTGAATGCCTCATACTCATTGTCAAACACCTGCACCCAACTGTGGGCCATGGTGCCGGAAGCAGGAATGCCAAAATCCCGGTCCACGATGGAACAGGCCGTACCGGCACACCCGGCAATATAAGCTGCCCTGGCGCCAAGGATAGCGGCGTCGTAGCTTTGTGCCCGGCGGGAACCGAACTCCACTACGCCCCGTCCCTCCGCCGCCCGGACGATGCGGTTGGCTTTGGTTGCCACCAACGTCTGATAGTTGATGGTCAGCAGCAGCATAGTCTCCACCATCTGCGTCTGAATAAGAGGACCCCGTACGGTGACGATAGGCTCATAAGGAAACACCGGGGTACCTTCCCGAATGCTCCATACATCACACTCAAAATGGAAATTGCGCAGATAATCCAGGAATTTCTCGCTGAACTGCTTTTTGGAACGGAAATATTCAATATCCTCCTCGGTAAAATGCAGGTCCTTCATATAAGAGATCAGCTGATCCAATCCCACAAAGACGGCAAAGCCGCCTCCGTCAGGAATCCGGCGGAAAAACATATCGAATACCACGATCTCATCCGCGATGCCGTTTTCCAGATATCCGTTGGCCATGGTAAATTCATAAAAATCCGCCAGCATGGTCAGATTACGCTGTTGCTCCAATGACATCAAAATTCCCCGCTTTCGGTGGGCCGCTGCCGCAGTCCTCTTTAATCAATTCATTCTGTGGATAATACCTATTTAAAAGAGAAACCTTTCTGCTCAGAAAATACCCAAAAACTTTTTGCGCTTGACACGAATGACAATATCCTGGGAAAATGTTGTGATTGCTTCCATAGACTGGTCATCATATACCGTCAATGTGGCCGTTACATCATAAAATCCTTCCTCGAGTGTTACCGACAAACGATCTTTCTGGATGCTTTGGCCCGGTTTGAGCATCGCTGAAGTATAAATCAGCTCTCCTGTATCCGTCAGCCGATACTGCAGCTGCATGGGGTACATATTGCCCGGGGTATTCTCCACCATAATGTCCCCTTCTCCCCCCGGTTGGTCAAAGGTGACGCCGCTGTTGAGAAGGTAATTGAACGCATCGGCATTGGTGTTGATCTCCTGATCTTCATATCCCGGCAGCCGGCCATCCACCACAGCCTCTTCGTTGCCTCCGGGATAGCCTCCCGTGGGAGCGTCAATACCGCTGTTTCCCTGTTGGCTGGAAGAACTCTCCTGCTGGGAGGAATCCTCATCTGAATCACCTTCCGGCAGGGAATCATTTTCCTGGCTTTCCTCTCCGGACGTCTCCTCTTCTTCCCCTGAGGATGAAACCTCATCTTCCTTTTCCTCTTGCGCCGATATAGAGGATTCTCCAGCAGGCCCCACAGGCAAACTGTCCTCCGGAGTGAGCGCCGACAGGGCCGCGGCAAGGCCAACAGATACCGCGATGATCAAAATAGAAATGATCGTCAGTTGAATCCCGCCTTTGTTCACATTCAACCTCCTCATCCCCGCAATGCCGGAAAAACCGGTGTGCTGGATAATATAACGACGGGCAGCACTGAAATATTTACTCCCCGCCGTAAAATCTTATTTCATATCCTGCTCCGGCAAAAGTGCCTAAAAATCCTCCGGAGCCGCTTATCAGGATGAACCATATTATACACCATTTTGCCCCGCCTGACAATCTTTTGGCTGTTTTTCCCTGATGTAACCATCTTCTGCCGCCTTTGAAACCGAAAAAGAAGGAATGGTTTTGTCATAAAAGGGATAAAATGTTAGAAAGAAAAGAGAAAAAGCATTTTTTTGGTTTACACCATGTAGAAATCATATTATAATAAAATAAAATGTCTGACAACAAGTGTTGCCTGGCGTGGCCACCGCATAAGGTCCGCTGTTCTCGGAAAGCTTTTTTCCGCTTGTAATAAATGGAGATGTGTGATGAAAAAAGGAACCCTCTTCCGGCTGCTGGCCAGATTGGCCGCCTCTTTGATCGTGGCAGCCGCTTTACCTGTGACGGCTTTGGGATTGACCCCTGATCTGAATATCTATTCTGACGCCTATGTGGTGATGGATGCCGCATCCGGTCAGGTTTTGATCGAGAAAAACATGAACAAACAGAAAGCTCCCGCCAGCATCACCAAAATCATGACGCTGGCACTGGCGCTGGAGCGGTGCAATATGGATGACACCATCACTGTCAGTCAGGAAGCAGTCAATTCCATCGAGCCCGGCAGCACTCATATCGCTCTGGTCCCGGGGGAAGTCATCACTTTCAGGGATGCTGTCATGGGCACTCAGCTGATTTCCGCCAATGACGCGGCCAACGTGGTGGCGGAACACGCCGGCGGCAGTATCAGCGCCTTTGTTGATTTAATGAACGCCAAAGTGGCCGAGTTGGGACTGACAGGAACTCATTTTGTCAACCCCAACGGGCTGGATGCCGACGGACACTATGTTACCGCTTATGATATGGCAGCCATCACCCGATATGCCATTTCCGTTCCGGGCTTTCGGGAGGTATTCGGGGAAACGGAATACCAAATGCCCCCTACCAATATTAAATCCAGAGATTATGTTTTTTATGCCCAAAACGCCGTGATGTTTCCGGAAAACGCAGAATATTATGAAGGTATCGAGGGCAGCAAGCTGGGCTATACCTATAATGCCAACCATACCTTGGTAGCCCTTGCCAAGCAGGGAAACATGGAACTGATTGTGGTGGCCCTGGATTCCACCGGTAAGGATCAGAAATATGAGGATATGGCCACACTGCTGGACTATTGCTTTGCCCGTTACGAAACCATGACCCTGCGGGCGAAGGAACTGCAGACCATGGAGGTCCCCATTGCCAGTATCGAAAGGCCCACTGACATGGTAGAGGTGGCGGCGGATGAGGACTACACCTTCGTGGTGCCTCTGGGAACCGCCAAAAGCAGTCTGGAAATCCGATACAACATCCCGGATCTGTATAAAAGCGAAAGAACCGTAGACCCCTCCTTTTCTGTATATGGCTCCAATGGCGAATTGCTGTTCTCAGCACCCCTGTCCTATACCATCCAGCCGGTAGAACGCCCGGCGGAAGCAGCTCCCACCGAATCAGTACCAAAGGATGACCGTCTTCTGGCGCTGCTGATTTTGGCTATCAAATGTCTGTGTGTGCTTCTTGGCGTATTGGTGGTGCTTTTGCTGGTGGTACGCACTTGTATTATGATGAACTATCAGAAAAAGCAAAAGGAAATCCAGCGGAAAAAGCAGGAGGCGATTGCCCGCCGCAAAAAAGCCCTTCAGCGGCAGCAGGATGAGCTTCGCCGCAGAGAGATTTCCGATCTGGCGAAAGGACGGATCATCCATAACGATCCCCGAATTGAAACACCTCCCCCGGTTCCCGGCCTGCCTGATAACGTAACCATCATCCATCCCAACAGGCGGGTTCCTCAGCAAAATACAAGGAATCGTCAGCAAAGCGGCGGCCAGCGCCGTCCCCAGCCCCAAAACGGAAAGGTTTCTTCCGGACAGGGCAGCAGAGGCTGATGCTTGCCTCGATCTGTTCTCAGGCTCTCCCCTTCCGGGAGAGCCTGATTTTTGTGAAGCTGCCATCTATCAGCGGAAAATTTGCGAACCTGTCCGCGGCACTGCGTTTTCTGTTTCTTCACAGCCCTTGGGCAGGCTTGCGCCTGATGATAAATTGTGCTAGACTGAAACAGGATTTTGCAAACCAAGTGGAGGATTTTGTATGAAAATCATTCTTTGTGATGAAGAGATGCCTCAGGTGAGCATTTTTATCACCGCGGCAGTAGAAAAGGAAACAGGACTGGATATCGCTGTTCTGGAGCAGGAAAATGAAGATTTTCCCGGCAGCCTTGGGCGTGAATTCCACTATCATCTTCATGTGGAGCCCCAGTATCTGGATAAGCTGACGGAGGCGCTGATGGTTTCTTCCCGGCTGACCCGCCTGGAAGAGCTTCTGCTGGAGCGCTTCTCCGGAATCAATGGTCTTGCCCGCATTCAGGCTTTTTGTGAAGAGGCTCAAGTCCCTTTTTCCTGCGAAGCACCGGAGCTGTGAGATTCTCAAAAGCAGAATCTTCTTTTCATCCATTCAAAAAGGCCGGAGCTGCCACTTGGCAATTCCGGCCTTTTTGCTGCTTTATGCGCATTTATTCATCATTCAATACCATGGCGTGTTCGATAATCCGCCAGAAGCAGATCTACCATCCGCCCATAGCTGGCCACCCCGTCACTTTGACTGTTGGCTTTCAGGTACACATCGTTGACCTTGGTGGAGAACTCTCCAAAAGAACTTTTATGCGCCTGATAATATTCTGAATCCGCCTGCAGATCCAGCATCACCTGATCGGAGAGCGCAGCCATTACCTGCCGATAACTTTCGGTATCCACTCCATAAAGAGCATTGGTCGCGTGAATCAAAGCGGTCATGGTGCCGCTGTACTGAAAATCTTTACTGGCACTTTCCCTGCAGGCAAGATAAGCGATAAAATTTGCCTCATCCTCCCGCATGAAACCGACAATATGGCACAGCTCATGGCACATAGCATGAGGGATATCAATATCAGAGGTATGTATATTAACGTTAGCCTCCATTGTATAAGGGAAAAACACACCCACAATCTGCATATAGGACATAGCTTCTGAAAAAAAGACAGGCTTTGGCCGCACTCTCCCCGCCAGTGTCAACAGCTGCTCCCATTGTGGATTGGCATTTATCAATGCCTGATAGCTTTCCATCGCCTGTTCAGACATCTCCCAATGGCTTGCAGGGGCGTAGGTGTAAACTCCCCGCTGATCCTCCTGCAGACCGCTGCGCAGTTGGTTGGCTGTATCGGCCAGCTCCTGACACAGCGCTGTCAGCTGGGATACCGGAGATTCTTTGACCTCAAGACCACTATAGAAGGAAAATGGGTATCGGTAATAATTGAGCCCGCCGGACAAAGTAAAGAAAAACAGGACCAAGGCTGCCGCTCCTCCTGCCCGAAACAGCATCAGCAGCAATAAATAGCTTCTCTCACCTTTTTTATGTGCGATTATCCATATGGAACGGATCAGAAACGCCAGCGCTCCCACCGCCGCCAAAATTACAATCCACTCTGCCAGAGAAAAAGGAACCGGTGTTGTCAACGCAGCCAAAACGCCGGCCCATCTGGGATAGAACCACAGGCTGTAGTATTGTTCCACCCAGTCTGGATGACCTTTGGCCCACCAAACCAGTCCCAAAGCCAATGCCCCCAGCAACCAGCATATTGTAAAAAACAGCCGTTCTTTTCTCCCCAGTCTGGAGAAAAAAGTGATTTTGGTCCCCTTCAATCTGTGTATCCCCCTATAAAACGACAATTGTAATCCCATGATTGATTCGTGCGTAATCCTGGTCCCTGCACAAATAAGGATAACGGGCAATCGCCCATCGGCTACTTTCATCAAAGGGGGAAAAATCCTCACCGCAGATATAGCAGCGAATCTCCCCAGCCTCCGCGCGAAGGTTCAGCTCCCGACGGACCGCGCTGCGGATAGCGCCTCCCTTTCCGGTGGAACCGTAGCCATGAATCAATTTGATCACATCGGTTCTTCTGCTTTTGGCAGTCAACAATGTCTGCCGCAGCTGAATCATTGCCCGATCCACTGTGGGCATACCCGATTCCAAATTTACAACGATCATTTTTTCCACCCTTCTGCCAGCGGCTCAGCAGCAATTTTTTTCATTATAACTGCAATTGATGAACAAGTAAACAGAACCACTGATCATAAAATATGATTTTGTCAGCTATCATGATTTCATAGCGGAACTTGACCGAAAAAGTGTATTCTGTCAGCAAACACTTTGTATCATTTTGTTTTCTTCACAGGGATGTTTCCTGTCGCTGGTTTAACCTCAGGCACTAGTCTAATTGCCGATTTTTTTGTAGATAATTGTCTAATTTTACGATTTCATTGTATTCTTGAATAAATTTTGAACATTGAATTTACAAATGGTTCAAAATTGATTATGCATTTTGACCACTAAACACCAGTTTATAATAGGCAATGTGTATATATTGAAACAGATGATACAAAGTTTATCCTGCTACAGACAAAAGGGGCAATTTCTGTTATCTTATTCACAGGTGATTTTGTGCCGCAATCAATTAAAGGAGTGAAATCAAACATGGCAAAAGAAAATGCACCTGTCATGAAAGAAAAGAAGAAAAACCGCTTCCCGGATGTATACGCTCTGCTGTTCATCCTGTGTATCGCGGCAATGGTACTGACCTGGATCATTCCAGCCGGCGCCTTTGACCGTGTAGCTGAGGGAAGCATCAATCGCGTAGTGGCCGGCAGCTTCCACTACATCGATGGCGTTCCTCAAAACCCCTGGGATATGCTGCAATGTATCTATCAGGGCTTTATTAACAGCTCCTCCACCATCTTTATGATCTTCTTCTGCGGCGCTGCTATCGGTATGCTGGAGGAAAGCAAATCCCTTTCCACTGCTTTTACTGTTATGGCCAACAAGCTCCGCGGCAAGGAAGCCATCTCCATGGCCGTTATCATGTTCGGTCTTGGTCTTGGTAACTCCGCCGGCGTGTTCGGCAACCTGGGTATCGCTATCGTTCCCATCGGTATCTACCTTGCCCGTGCTATGAACGGCGATGACTTCCTGGGCTTCCTGATCATCTACTTCGGCCTGATGTCCGGTTTCTCCATCGGTTTTGCCAACCCTGGTATTCTGGGTGTTGCTCAGACCATTGCCGAGATTCCGATTTTCTCCGGTACTCTCCCCCGTCTGATTTGCTGTGTGGCTAACATCACCTTCCTGTACATCGTTACCGTTTTCTATTACAAGCGCATTCAGAAGGATCCCACCTGCAGCCTGAACTACGAGCCCGGTATGCAGCCCTATCAGTATATCGGTAATGCCCGCAGCGGCGGCAACGCTGAGGATCCCAGCAAGCTGAAGCTGAATAAGCGTCAGGCCATCGTTGTGGTCTTCTTCCTGGTTGCTGTTGTTGCCTGTGTTTCTCTGACCATCATCAACAGCTGGGGCACCAAGCAGATTTCCGCCTGGTTCCTGGGCACTGCTGTGATCGTCGGTATCCTCTCCGGCTTTGACATGAACGATATCGCCAAGAAGTTTATCAAGAACTGCGCTCCCATGGTTTCCGCTTCCTTCGTTGTCGGTATTGCCAGCTCTGTGGCGCTGATTCTCTCCAACGGTCAGGTTATGGATACTATCGTTAACGCTCTGAGCGCTCCTCTGGCCCAGATGGGTGCCGTTGCCGGTGCCGGCTTCATGGTAGTTATCAACGCTCTGATCAACATCCTCATTCCTTCCGGTTCCGGTCAGGCCGCTGTGGTTATGCCTCTGATGACCCCCATCGCGGACCTGGTTGGTATCACCCGTCAGGTAGCTGTTCAGGCCTTCCAGTTCGGCGATGGTCTGAGCAACCTGGCTACTCCCCTCAATGGACCTCTGATGGGATGCCTGGCCATTGCTGGCGTAAGCTTCCCCAAGTACTTCAAGTGGGCTATCAAGTTCATTCTTATTGAGATCGCTGTCTCCACTATCGTAACCATGGGCCTGCAGGCCGCTGGCTGGGTCGGCTATTGATCTCCCCTCTGTGGTTATAAACGCCCGGCCTCTTCTGCTCGAGGGGGCCGGCGTTTGTATTTTGCATGGGGACAATCCCCAAATATTTTTGATCATGAAAAGGAGATGTTTGTGATGATTGATGTTCGTGCGGCAGTAAAGGAGATCACTCCTGAAATCACTGCAATGCGCAACCATATCCATGAATATCCGGAGCTGAGCATGAAGGAGTACAACACCTGTGCTTACCTGGAAGAGTATGTGAAAAAGAACGTACAGTATGATCGCCTGAAAAGAGTGGGTGAAACCGGTCTCTTCTTTGAAATCAAAGGTACCAAGCCCGGTCCCGGTCATGTGATCGTTTTCCGCGGCGATATCGATGCGCTGCCCATTCAGGAAGATCCTTCCATGTCCCCCTGCAGCAAGGTTCCCGGAGTTATGCACGCCTGCGGTCATGACGTCCACGGCACCATCAATGTGGGCGCTGCCAAGATCCTCAGCCAGTGCAAAGATCAGTTCTCCGGCTCCATTTACTTCTTCATTCAGCCCGCTGAAGAGACTCTTTCCGGCGCTAAGCTGTTCCTCAATGATCCTGAGATTGATTTTGATAAGATCGACGCTGTTGCCGCTCTTCATTGCTCTGCGGAACTGGATGCCGGCACCGTTGGTATGCGTTATGGCGCTATTCTGGCCAGCGCTGACGAATTCAAAATCACCGTTAAGGGCAAAGGTGGCCACGGCGCTCACTGCCACACTGTGCGGGATCCCATCGTAGCCGCCAGTGCTATTGTCACCGGCCTCCAGCCCCTGGTTTCCAGAGAGACCAATCCTGCCAACTCTGTTGTTGTTTCTGTCTGCACCATCCATGGCGGAAATGCCCACAACATCGTGCCTGACACTGTGGAGCTGACCGGTACTGTCCGTACACTGAACGCTGCTGATCGTGACCGTGTGGAAGAAAGCCTCAAGCGTGTTGCCACCAGCGTTGCAGAAGCTTATCGGGTTACTGCAGAGGTGGATTATATGCGCGGTGTTCCTCCCTTTGTTTGCGAGGATGAGTGGGTTGACCGTGCGCTGAGAGCCAGCAAGAAGATGCTGGGCGCCGACAACGTCAAGATCATGCCTTATGCTGCTATGGGCGGCGAGGACTTTGCCTTTATTAAGGAAAAGAAACCCGGTATCTTCATCCGTCTGGGTTCCCGTACTCCTGGTGGTCCTTACGGTTCTGCTCACTCCTCCACCTTCTACAGCGATCCCCTGTGCATTCCCACCGGTATGCTGACCATCATTGGTCTGGCGGCTGATTATCTGGGCTTTGAGGTGTAAGCCGTTTCCAATCAACTGTTCAAATCTGTCCGGAGGGCTGAAAAACCGGTCCTCCGGACAGGTGATATGATAACAAAGGAGTGTGTTGTGATGATTCCATTTCCCGCTCATGAACGTGCCGTAAAGCTGAGAAATATAATGGCTGAACAAGGCCTTGACTTTTGTCTCCTTTCCAGCCCTGAGAACATGGAATATTTCAGCGGTTTTCAGGCCATTACCTACACTCGTCCCATTCGTCTGGTGGTTACCGGGGACTGCACCCATCTGATCGTGCCTGCCTTGGAGGAAGAACACGCCACTCTGGATTCCACAGTGGTGGATCACCTCCACATCTATTATGAGCATCCCCCCAAGGCCCAGGAGAATCCGGGAGCCTTTGCTATCCTCAAAAATATTCTTTCTGAGAAAGCCAATGCCGCTGTTGGTGTTGAAGCGGGTTCTCTCAGCCTGGCACAGGCGCAGATGCTGGAAAGCTGGGGCTGCCGCCTGAAGGATATCTCTGCCCTTCTGGTACGGATGCGTGCCATCAAGGATGAGTACGAAAAGGACTGCATTCGTGAGGCGGGCCGCCTGTGCAGCTATGCCATGGGCGTTTCTCTTGAGCACGCCCGTCCCGGCATCAGCGAGTTGGAATTTGAGCAGTATGGTACTACCGCTCTGTACAACCTGATCTCCGGCGATGATTATCCTTATGTGTTCTCTTCCCCCACCTGCTTTACTCCTTCCGGAATCAAACGCACCAATATGCCCCATGTGTTCTCCGGTCTGAGACAGTTCCAGGACGGCGATATGGTCATCCATGTGCGCAAGCCTGCCATTAACGGCTATCATGGTGAGCTGGAGCGTACCTTCTTTGTGGGACATCCCAACGAAAAGGCAAAACGCGCCTTCTCCGCCATGGTGGAAGCTCAGATGACCGTGCTGGATGCCATTCGTCCCGGTGTTACCGGCGGCGAAATGGATGCTCTGGCCCGGAAGGTACTGAATAAGTATGGCTATGGGGAATACGCCATCCATCGGGTTGGCCACGGTCAGGGTCTGGGCCGCCATGAGGAACCCTTCCTGATTTATGATTCCAACCTGGTGCTGGAAGAAAACATGGTCTTTACTGTGGAGCCCGGTATCTACATCCCCGATGTGGGCGGTTTCCGTCATTCCGATACCCTCATTATTACCAAGGACGGCTACGAAAACACCACCCCCTTCAAGCGGCTTCCTGAGGAATTGACCTTCGCCTGATCCTCATTTGTTGGCCTGCACCGAATGGAAAGCACGAAACTCCCTCCATCCATGCAATTGATTCCTCTCGCTTTTCCGTTCCGGTTTCGGCATATAACCGCTGTCGTGATTGCTCTACCCTTTCACGACGGCGGTCTTTTTTATTGCGTCATTTTCTTTACTGGACAATTTTTGTGGGCATCTGGCATGAAAATGTTGGAAGCCTTGCTTCCCCGGAGTTTTTATGCCATAATTAAAACATACTTGGGCAGCTGCTTGTCCTTGTGTATTTCCTTCTTTCAAGGTTGTTTATATTGGTTCAATCAGCTGCATCCAGAAAAAATGAAATGTTTCCTATGGGGTCCCCATTCCATAGTCAGAGAAATATAGAGAGGAGCTTGTTACAATGAATCCCCAGCAATGCCGTGAAGCGGTGGTGTATGCCGCACACAAAATCTATGAGCGCCAAATGGTCAATACCAACGAAGGAAATGTATCTGTCTGCTACGACGGACGGGTTTACATCACTCCTTCCCAAGTGTGCAAAGAACTGCTGACCCCAGAAATGATCGTTGTGACCAACCTGGAAGGCAATCAGCTGGAGGGGACAGGGAAAGCTTCTTCCGAACTTCTGCTCCATCTGGAGGTCTATCGCTGCCGTCCTGATGTTCACAGTGTCGTGCACACTCATTCCCCTTTCGCCACTGCCTTTGCCATTGCACGCAAGCCTATTGAGACCAAAGCCTATACGGAAATGATTTATTTTTATGATAAAATCCCTGTTGCGGCTTATGGTGCGCCGGGTACTCCTGCCATCACTGCTGATGTAGGCCGTGTACTGAAAATGAGCGATGTTTTTCTTCTCGCCAATCACGGGGCTGTGGCAGTGGGAAAAGATGCCACCGATGCCTATCTCAAGGCGGAATCCATGGAATCTCTGGCCAAAACTCTCACGATCAATCGAATCATTGGCGGTGAGGCTCCCCTCAGCGACGAGGAACTGGAATTTATGTATCGTCAGCGGAAAGAAAAACTTGGATTGGGACGGGTGGAATAAGGACAGGTTTTCTGCTTTTTAAAGACCACTTCCGCTTTCTCTTTATTTCTTGTTTTTTGATCACAGCAAAAAGGGACACGGTGGCAAGAACCATCGTGTCCCTTTTGTGCAATTTAAAAACGCAGCAAGCAATATGCCTCATTTCATTGCCGCTTTGGAAAAGCCAGTCAGCAGATACTTCTGGAGCACTACAAATACCACAATGATGGGCAAAACGCCGATCACCGCTCCGGCCATGATCTCATGGTTGTTCATGGTCTGCATACCCGCAAAAGTATTGCGCAGCATGGCTACACCAATAGCAATGGTACGGCGGCTCTCATTGGTGGTAACCATCTTGGGCCAGAAGTAGCTGTTCCAGCCGTCAATGAAGGTAATAATGGTGACTGTCAGCAAAGTAGGTTTACACATGGGGCACAGAATCCGGAAAATGATGCCGATACGACCCATGCCGTCCACTTTGGCCGCTTCCAAATAGCTGTTATCCACCGACATGAAGGTTTGCCGAAGCATGAAGATAAAGTAGGCAGAAACCGCATTGGGAATAATCAGCGCCCAGAAGGTATTGATCCACTGCATCCGGGCACACATCACATAAATGGGAACAAATGTGACCTGGATGGGGATCATCAAAGCTCCCAGTACCACCAGAAACAGGACATTCTTGCCTTTGAAATCGCCCTTGGCAAAACCATATGCGGCAAAAATACCAATTCCCAGCTGCAGCGCCATAATACCTGCAGTGGATACGATGGTATTGAAATAGTAAAGGCCAAAGGGCGCTTTTTTCAGCACATTGAGGTAGTTCTCAAAATGCCACTCCTTGGGCCAGAATGTAGGCACCGGAGCCAACAGTTCTTCTGATGATTTGACAGAAGAAATCAGCATCCAGAAAATCGGAAACAAAATGATCAGCGTCACCAGAATCGCCACTGTATACTGGAGGGCGACCAGCAACCGGCGGCGAAAAACCGCTTTTTTGTGATCGACAAGCAAAGAATCTGACATTGATTGCTCTCCTCCCCGTTAAGAATCGTAGTTGACGCTCTTGTTGGACCATTTGAGAGTTGCGGCGGTGAAGGTCACCAGAATGATGAAGAACACGCAGGACACCACTGCGGCCCGGTCCACGCGGAAGTCCTTGAAGGCCAACTCATAAATCCAGTGGACCATCACCTGTGTGGAACCGTAGGGTCCGCCTTCAGTCATGACGTCCACAGACTGGAACACCTTCATGGAAGCAATAAAGGTGGTCACAAACAGGAACAACGTTGTGGGGGAAAGCAGCGGAACGGTGATACGCCAAAACTGCTGGAAGCCGTTGGCGCCGTCCAGCGAAGCGGCTTCATAATAATCCTGGGAAATCCCCCGAATGGCAGACAGATAAATCATCATGGCGTAGCCCACGACGCGCCACGCTGTAAGCATCAGCACTGATAACAGCGCTGTTTTTTCCGAAGTTGTCCACGCTACACTCTCAAACCCCAGTTTATTCAGCACGTAATTGAGAATTCCGCTTTCACCGTTGAGAATCCACAGAAAAACGATAGCGGAGGTGGAGACCGCAATATACTTGGGCATAAACACAATTGCCCGCATTGCGGAAAATGGCTTTGAAATACGGTTGAACAGCAGCGCCAGCAGAATTCCTCCCACCAGCGTAATGGTCAGTTCACCCAATGTATACAGGGCAGTGACCTTCAGGGATTGCAGGAATGTGTCCCAACCGGAACCCTGGAACAGCCAGATCCAGTTTTTAGCTCCTACATAAGTATAAGTATCTTTAATCAAATTCCAATCCGTAAAACTGATACGGAACAGGTCCACGATGGGATAGTAAGTAAAAATCACCAGAAAGATCAGGGCCGGAATCACACACAACAGGTCTTTAAATTGTTCCATCCGTTTGAGCTTGCTGGGCTTGTTAAAGGGAATCTCTGCTGCCATGGGCTTGCTGACGGAAGTGTTCGCCGGAGCGGTCGTCTTCATTGGTTTTTCACTCTCCTCTTTTGGCGGGGGAAAAGGCGGTACAAGAATACCGCCCTTTCCCCCAATGATGCAGACAGATCGATCGGCAGGTGGTGTCAGGCGTCAGAGAGAACCTCATTCATCTCTGTTACCGCATTCTTCATATCCGCCGCAATATCACCATTTTCCAGAATGGATTTTGCCATAGTTTCCTTCCAGATATTAGCAAAGCTGCTCCATGCGGGATGCTGGATACGGGGATTGATGTTGTCCAGATTGTCAAACACTGCCTTGAAAGCAGGCTTCTCAGCCAGGAAGGCTTCGCCTTCCTCAGTCTGGAGAACAGAGTTACGGGTAGGCATATAGCCGGACTCAGAGGCCCAGATCATGTTGACTTCCTTACTGCACAGATAGGACAGCAGTTTCCAGCCGGCATTTTTGACTTCCTGGCTGTTCTTGGCAGGGATCAGCAGGACGCAGCCGCCAACCTCGGAATCTCTGGTGACATCACCGGGATAGTAGTGCATGCCCACTTCAAAATCGCAGTTATCCACATAGGTGTTGTACAGAGAAGTAGTGTGCATCACAGAGAAGGTCTTGCCATCGATGAAGTTCTGGCGCATGATGGAGGAAGCGTCTGTGCCATAGGCCCAGTAGGCATAGCCCTTATCGCACCATTCCTTGAGTTTCTGGGCAGTCTCAATGGCCAGATCGCTGTCCAGGTCAGTAGATACCTGATCGTCATTGACCAGCTTGACGCCTCTGTTGAGATAGTAGGGCTCAAAATACCACTGGTCCCAACCGGGGAAAACTGTAGCGTACCGGCCATCCTTGGAAGCTGCTTCCATAAAGGCGTCCATCTCATCCCAAGTCTCGGGAAGTTTGATGCCTTCCTCGTCAGCCATAGTCTTGTTGTAGAACATGATCTGAGTGGAAATCAGGAAGGGCAGAGCCACCTGCTGGCCATCATATTGGGTGGAAGCAACCAGGCCCTCGCCAAAATCGTCGATCTCAAAACCGGTGGCCTCAATGTAGGGATCCAACACCTCGCACAGGCCGGAAGCACCGTACTCTGCCACATAGGGAGTATTGGCTACCACCAGCGCAGGGAGGGTATTGCCAGCAGCCTGAGCAGCGATCAGCTTCTCATTGAGCTCGGTATAGCTGCCTTGATAAATGGCGTTGACCTTAATATTGGGATTCTGCGCTTCAAAATCCGCGATAACCTTGTCGATGGTTTCAGCATACTGAGACTCCTGCGCATGCCACCACTCAATCTCAATGGGCTCGGTGACCTCGAACTGATCTGCTGTGGGAGCTCCGCCATCCTCTCCTGTCAGGGCAGTGGAGGAAGATGAAGCGGGGGCTGTTCCGGTGCTGCCGCCGCTACAACCGGCCAGAGTGGTCAAAGCCAAAGCAGCAGCCAATACAATAGCCAATACTTTTTTCATGGTTCCTACTCCTTTTTTCTAAACTCTCCTTTTTCGATCTATATAACGGCCTTGAGCCGCCATATACAGACAAAACACACGCATACACTGAATCCTGATTCCCGACTTCTTTGAGAATCTTAAAAACGAAAACAGGCTTGTTTTCCTATCGTCAGGTCACTTTCTGAGAAATTCTTGTTCCAAAATTTCTTTTCCCTGCCGCAGTTTCTCCACCGGAACGCCAATATTGTACTCCAGTGTCAGATTCAGCTGCCTGCCGGTATCTTTGATGATCTGGAACAGCCCGGGCCAATCCACAGTCCCTTCACCGATAGGCAAATGACTGTCCCCGCTTCCATCGTTATCATGGATATGCAGTGCACAAAGATTATCCCGTACGCCCATCAGCAGCTCTCTCAGATCCCATCCATTCATATGGGCATGGCCGATATCCACGATCGTTCCGGCACCCTTGGGGAGGCGTTGGCAGAAGTCAATAAATTCCTCCATGGTATAAAGGGATGTGGCCTGACTGCCGACATTCTCCATCAGCAGCCGTACATTCCACGGAGCGCTGAACTCCAGCAGCTCCTTCACCGCCTCCTGCACCCTGCGGCGCCCTGTTTCTTTACTGAAGCAAGTGGCATAGCAGAAACCAGGATGAATGATGATTTGATCCGCACCCAAAGCCGCCGCAAACCGGATTGTTTCCTTGTAGGTCTCTATTACGGCGCGGCGCATATGCCAGTTCTCACTGGTCAGATTCACATCCCATACGGGGGTATGTACAGAATAGGTTACCGGTTTGCTTTTCAGCTCCCGGGCCAATGTGTCAATGCGCTGATGGAAGCAATCCTATCCTTCTCCATCCAGCATCAGCTCAATGTGTTCGGCTCCTCCCGCGATCAGACGATCCACATTCGCGCCCGGGGCCCCACCCAATACGCACAGTTCAGAATAAAAAATCTTCATGAACACGTTCCTCATTTAATCAGATAAAATAGAAAGAAGTCAATAGTTTTATTAAATTTTTAACTACTTTTACCTTTAATTTACCTCTTTTTTACTTCTCACTTTTCCACTTCGGACAAATAAATTATAACAGTCATCCCATTTAAGTCAATAGTTTTTTTAATGCTCCACTATTTTTTAGCTAAAATGCTGCATATAGTTTTTGATTTTTTTGCAGTAAGATTAAAAAAAGCCTTGCCTTTTGATCTTTTCCTGATTATAATTTTAATTGTAAAGTGTACTAAATTTTTAATAACGGAGGGGATTTAATGAATAAAAACAGCAGACCAACCCTTTCCCAGGTCGCCAGTCTTGCCGGTGTATCCACCTCCTCAGCATCGCTGATTCTTAATAACAGAGAAGGTGTTTCCTTCACAGCAGAAACCATTGAACGGGTACATACCGCTGCCGCTCAGCTGGGATACATGGTCAAAAGCTCCCGCTCATCCCGGGGCGACATGTTGCTGGACGAGCACACCATTGTGGTGTTGGCCCCCACCCCCATCAGCCCTTATTATGCCACCCTTGTGCAATCCATCGACCAATCAGCCCGCAGCTGTGGTTTTGAAACCATGGTCTATTATACTTATCGGGACCCACAGCGGGAAAACCATCTGGTGATCCTGCTGCGGAAAGCGCCTGTAGCGGGGGTCATCTTCACCATGGCCCCCCAGGCCGCTGAACCGGTGGAGGAACTGAATCGCACGGTACCGGTGGTGGTCATTGGCGACCGGGACCGCACCCTGGATGTGGATACAGTGGAAACCCGCAACTTTGTGGCTGGTGTCATGATCGCCCGCTATCTGCTTCAGTTAGGCCACACCCACATCGCCTATATCTCCACCACCCTCAACAGTGTCAATACCGCCCGGACACAACGTCTGGAGGGCCTGCAGCAAACATTTCGCGAGGAATGTCCTGAGGGAACCATTTTGGTCCGCTCCCGGGACATCACACCGGTGGAAGAGCTGAACACCACATTGGTGGAGCATCAGGTGGGATTCCAGCTGTGTCAGGAATGCCTGAAAGAAAGCAATCTGACTGCCTTTGTGGCTGTCAATGATATGGTCGCCTACGGGGTCATGGACTGCCTGCTGTCCAATAATCACCGGATTCCGGAGGACTACAGCGTGTGCGCCTTTGACAACAATTTTCCTTCCCGCATGACAGCGGTTTCCCTGACTACAGTGGACAGCCATATTGAGGACAAGGGGCATAATGCTTTCGATATTCTGCACACCAAAATTTGTCAGTCTCCGGGGGATGCTCCCGCTTACATTACGCGGATCGAATATCCCCACCAGCTGATTGTCAGAGGTTCCACCGCAGCTCCCCGAATTGGATAAATCGTTTTTCCGCGGGCTTGTTTCCCGCTGATCAAAAAATAAAAAAGAAGGGTCTTGTTTATGACAAAGAACGTTGCCCACAGAGGTTTTTCCTCCCACTACCCTGAAAACACTATGCTGGCCTTTGAACATGCAGTAGCCGCCGGCTGCGACGGCATCGAACTGGATGTACAGCTTTCCAAGGACGGCCAGGTGGTTATTATCCACGACGAAATGGTGGACCGCACCACCGATGGTACCGGCTTGGTTCGGGATTATACATTGGAGGAGCTTCAGAAATTCAACGCCGCAGCCAAGTTTGCTTCCCCCTGCCAGCCGCAGCACATCCCCACTCTTCGGGAATATTTTGAATTTATGAAGGATAAGCCTCAATTTACCAATATAGAGCTGAAAAACGGCATTTTCGTCTACCCTCAGCTGGAAGAAAAGGTGCTGGAGCTGATCCAGGAGTTTAAGCTGGAGGATCGCACCGCTTTTTCCTCCTTCAATCACTATTCTATGGTCAAGTGCAAAAAGCTGGCTCCCCACATTCCCACCGGCCTGCTCACCAGCTCCTGGATCGTGGATGCCGGCGCTTATGGCCAAAAGCTGGGCGCCGACTACATCAACGCCCAGTATTGCTCCTTTACTCCTGAAAATATTCAGGAGATTGAGGACCACGGCCTGGGCTGCAACGCCTGGACCGTCAACCGGGAGGAAGATCTTCGCCGTTTGATTGCCGCGGGCATTACCTCGGTTATTACAAACTTCCCTGATTTGGCGGGTAAAATTCTCAAAGAGCAGCAGTAATTCCGCCTCTTTCCCCCGCCGCTCCAAAAACATAAAAAAAGCAAGTGGCACCTGGTTTCTGAACTGCACCCCATTTGTTAGACAGTATGATATACTGACTAAGAAGTGGGGTGCTTTATTATGCCAAAAGGAATACCAAACAAACGTTATACGCCAGAATTCAAGAAGCAGGTGGTTGAGGCAGTCATGCAAGATGGCCTTAGCTATGAGGAAGCTGCCAAGCTATACGAAGTCCATGGACATGGACGCATTCAAAGCTGGGAACGGATTTATCTGGAAGAAGGTCCGGAAGGCCTTGCTATAGAGCGTCGAGGACGCAGGAGTACGGGCGAAACGGAGAGACTGCCAAGCAAAGTGGAAGAGGATTTACTCGCTGAGGTTCAGCGGCTACGAGCAGAAAATGCTTACTTAAAAAACTTGCAAGCCTTGGTTTTGGAAGAAGAGCGACGCCAGCACAAAAAGCGCAGGTAGTTCAAAAACTGAGGCATGAATTCTCGCTGTCGTTTCTGCTCGAAATCGCTCAACTTCCTCGTGCTACCTTCTACTATCATCTGAAGCAGATGAGGGTACCAGACAAATACAAGGAAGTCAAAGCAGAAATCACCCTGATTTACCACGAGAACAAAGGACGGTATGGGTACCGCCGTATCACAACTGAGTTACATAACCGTGGATTTATTTGCAATCACAAGACTGTCCAGCGGCTTATGAAAGAATTAGGCTTAGTCTGCCGTGTCAGAATCAAGAAATATCATTCTTACAAGGGAGAAGTGGGCAAAATTGCTCCTAATTTGCTAAACAGGAATTTCTGTGCTGAAGAGCCAAACCAGAAATGGGTCACCGATGTGACAGAGTTCAGCCTATTTGGCCAGAAGCTCTATCTTTCTCCAATCCTGGATTTACACAACGGGTATTTGGTGAGTTATGCCATCTTTGACCGACCGATTCTGAGTATGGTTACTACCATGCTGGATAAGGCTTTTGAAACAATACCAGATACAACAGAGTTAATCCTTCATTCCGACCAAGGTTGGCAATACCAACATAAGCAGTACCAGCGTATGCTTCGTAAGAAAGGAATTCAACAGAGTATGAGCCGCAAAGGTAACTGTCTGGATAATGCTGTTATGGAAAATTTCTTTGGCTTACTCAAAAGTGAGTTGCTGTATCTGCAAGAATTTGAATCTATGGAGCACTTCAAGCGGGAACTGCTGGACTATCTGGATTACTACAACAACCGCCGCATCAAGGCAAAGCTGAAGGGCTTGCCGCCTGCTCTTCACAGACAACAAGCCCTTTCGGCTGCTTAGACAATTTTTACTTTCAAATATTGTCTAACTTTTTGGGGTCACTTCATTCTGGCCGGTACCACTTGTTTTTTCTTTTTCAGAAGATTTTTCAGGGAAGAATCGGGCCCACTCCCAACTCCAGATGCAAAGGCAGCCGTCTCAAAGCAATACTGGCAGCGGCAGTTATTCGGGAAAGATGTCAAGAACTTATCTCCAGCGCTTTCCATGAACTTTCATCAGATTTCATTTTGACCATATCCCGAACCACCTGTATAGCTTGAAAATCACCCATAGGAATGTTTGTTTTGGGAAGAAAAAATTTAAAGAACCAGGGTTCCCTTCTTCTGATAAAAGAAAGATCTGCGTCTCGACTATAATCCCCTCTTATGGTATACTGATTAACGTTATGTTCTCACAAAAAGGGGAATTTTTATGAGCGGGCAAACAGAAGAAAACAAGCAGAAAATACCCATCTGCGCAGGGCTGCTGGCCCATGTGGACGCAGGCAAAACCACCCTTTCCGAAGGGCTGCTGTATCTGGGCGGCTCTATCCGGCAGCTGGGGCGGGTAGACCATCAGGACGCCTTCCTGGACACCTTCGCACTGGAGCGTCAGCGGGGAATCACCATCTTTTCCAAGCAGGCCATTCTCCCCCTGAAAGAGGTGGAGCTAACACTGTTGGACACCCCCGGGCATGTGGATTTTTCCAGTGAAATGGAACGCACCCTCCAGGTGCTGGACTGCGCCATACTGGTCATCAGCGGTCCCCAGGGCCTCCAAAGCCACACCCGGACCCTGTGGAACCTGCTGGAACGATATCACATCCCTACCTTTATCTTCTGCAATAAAATGGACCTGCCGGGAGCGGAAGCGGAGAACCTGCTCCATCAATTGGGGCAGCTGCAAAAAACAGGATTCGTCAACTTTTCTCCAGAGGAGCCCCTGGAAAAGAGACTGGAAAATCTGGCTCTCTGCGATGAAAGGACGATGGAAACCTATCTGGAGCAGGGGGAGATCACCAGGGAAGAAATTCGCCGGCTGGTAGCGGAAAGAAAGGTTTTTCCCTGTTACTTTGGCTCCGCCCTGCGCCTGAATGGAGTTGAGGAGCTGCTGGAAGGGTTGGATCAATACGCTCCCCGCCCTCAATATCCCTCTGCTTTTGGCGCCAGGGTCTTTAAAATTGCCCGGGACCCCCAGGGAGTACGGCTGACTTATCTGAAAGTAACAGGAGGTGAGCTGAAGGTAAAAGCCCTCCTTACCAACCGCCCCGCGGGAGAGACGGCACCCGGGGAATATTGGGAGGAGAAGGCGGACCAGCTGCGCCTTTATTCCGGCGCCAAATACCAGACCATCTCCCTGGCACAGGCTGGAACGGTCTGCGCTGTTACGGGACTGACCCATACCTATCCCGGTGAGGGCTTAGGCTTTGAGGAAAACAGCGAAAGCCCTTTCCTGGAACCGGTTCTTTCCAGCCGCATGATCCTGCCGGAGGGATGTGATCCTTACGCTGTCTTTCTCCGTTTGCGGCAGCTGGAGGAAGAGGATCCCCAGCTCCACCTGGTATGGAACGAAAGCCTGGGAGAAATCCATTTGCAGGTGATGGGCAAAATCCAGCTGGAAGTGCTGCGTCAGGTAATCAGCGAACGGTTTGGGCTGGAAGTGGACTTCGGCCCCGGCAGCATTCTTTACCGGGAAACGATTCTGGATACGGTGGAAGGCGTGGGGCATTTTGAACCTCTCCGCCATTATGCCGAGGTCCATCTCATTCTGCGGCCAGGTCCCCGGGGCAGCGGCCTGCAGTTTGATTCCAGCTGCAGTGAGGATCAGCTGGACCGCAACTGGCAAAGGTTGATTCTCACCCATTTGAAGGAGCGGATTCATCCCGGTGTTCTTACCGGCTCCCCCATCACCGATCTGCACATCACTCTGGCTGCGGGAAAGGCTCATCTCAAACACACCGAAGGAGGAGATTTCCGCCAGGCCACTTATCGGGCGGTACGCCAGGGGCTGATGAAAGCCCAAAACCAGCTGCTGGAGCCCTGGTATTCCTTCCGGCTGGAGCTGCCCTCTGCTGCAGTAGGCCGGGCCATGTCTGATCTGCAGCGTATGGGCGCTCAGTTTCAACCGCCGGAAACCAGCGATGGACAATCCATTCTAACCGGCAGCGCTCCCGTTTCCGCCATGGGGGATTATCAAACCGAAGTTACCTCCTACACCCAGGGACAGGGAAGACTTTCCTGCACAATTCTGGGGTATCTTCCCTGCCACAACACCGAAGAGGTAGTGGCAGCCAAGGGTTACGACCCTCTGCGGGACCTGGAAAATCCTCCAGATTCTGTTTTTTGCTCTCATGGAGCCGGTGTCGTGGTGCCCTGGGACCAGGTGGACAGCCAGATGCATCTGGAAAGTGTGCTGAAAAAGCCTTCCTCCCCCACTGTTGTAGTGGCTGGATCGGTGCCCCGCTCCAGTTATTCCGGCTCCCTGGAGGAGGACAAGGAGCTCCAGGCTATCTTTGAACGAACCTATGGTCCTATCCGCCGCCGGGATACCCCTCTCCCTTTGGGGCCGGAACGCTCCCTCACCCCGCCTCCTCCCCCGGAAGAACCGGTACCGGAATACCTGCTGGTGGATGGCTACAACATTCTTTTTGCCTGGGAGGAGCTGAAAACCCTGGCCAAAACCAACATCGATGCGGCCCGCCAGGCGCTGATGGATCTGCTGTGCAACTATCAGGGATACAAAAACTGTGTTCTCATCCTGGTATTCGACGCCTATAAAGTACCGGGCAATACCGGAACCGTCAGCCGCTATCACAACATTTATGTGGTGTACACCAAGGAAGCGGAAACTGCCGACGCTTATATTGAAAAGGCCACTTTCGATATCGGCCAGCGGCATAAAGTCCGGGTAGCCACCTCTGACGGCCTGGAGCAGCTGATCATTCTGGGCCATGGCGCTCTGCGGATCTCGGCAAAAGCCTTTCGCGAGGAGGTGGAACGGGTGGAGGGACTGATTTCCGCCGCCATCGCAGAAAACGCCCGCCGCAACCGCTTCCGGGACAAGGAAGCTGCCGGAATTCCCATCCCGGACCTGGAAGAATCTCAAGAGGATGTGAAAGGATGACTTTGGATGCATATTCCCAATCCCCTGGAAAAACGTTCGCCGGTACTGTCCTTTAAAGAAGCCTTGGCCCAGTCCATGGAACCCGGTCATGACTATGATCCCGGACAGTGGCTCTATGTTCCCTGCGCCTACACCGATTACCGGTATATTCTGGGCACACGGGGACAGCGTCCTTTGATCTGTGTGGGAATCAACCCTTCCACCGCCGCCCCCAACGCTCTGGACAATACCCTTTGCTCGGTACAACGGGTGGCTCTCCACAACGGCTATGACAGCTTCATCATGTTTAATGTCTGCGCTCAACGGGCTACCCGTCCCCAGGATATGGACCGGGACTGCGATCCCTATCTCCATCAGGAGAATATGGCCGCCTTCCGTTACATACTGTCCCTGTCCACTGAGACCCCAGCCATTTGGGCCGCCTGGGGAACCATCATTCAAACCAGGTCCTATCTTCCCCGCTGCGTGGAGGAGATGATCGCCATAGGGGAGGAATATGGGGCCAAATGGTTCACCGCCGGTGCCCGGAGCAAAAAGGGAGGGCATCCCCACCATCCCCTGTACCTGAAAAAGGACAGCCCCCTGGATCCCTTTGATCCACAGGCATACCTGGAATCACTGACAGGAAAAGTCACTGCAAAAGTTTAGATCCGCCGGGAATTATCTTCCCGGGGAGCAATCTATAAAAGGCCCTTCCCCCAAAAACATTATAACCAAGCCGAACGCCGGTGCCTCCTGGGAGACACCGGCGTTCGGCTATATGGAGAATTACTACTTGCTGTTGAAGGAATTACTCAGCCAGAGCATACTTTGCTGCGCTGGCACCGGCGATCTTACCCCAGACAATGCAGCTGGTATTGGCCAGACCACCAATGTTGCAGGCACCGCCGATATTGGCGCCGCCCGCCAGCTCGCCGCACTCATAGAGGCCGGGGATAGGCTGTCCGTCAGCATTGAGCACCTGAGCATCCGCGTTCATCAGAGGACCGCCCTTGGTGAGCATCACATAAGGCACAGTCTTGACAGCGTACAAAGTACCGGTGAGGGGAATCAGAGACTCGGTACGGCCAAACTGGCTGTCCTTACCGGCGGCGCAGTCAGCGTTATAGGTGTCGATGGTGGCCTTGAGGGCGGCAGCATCCACACCGATCTTGCCGGCCAGTTCCTCAACGGTATCGCCCTTGAATACTACCTCGCCCTTCTCCAGCTCTTCATCGAAACGGGCCCAGTTTTCATCGCCCTTGCTGTTGACGGAGAGGATGGGATCCTGGGTATCTCTCATTTCCTGGGAAATGATGATGTACACAATGTTATGGGGAGCGGTGGCCCAGGCGTTCTTCTTTTCGCTGTCCAGGCAGTTGTATTCGTTGAGCATCCGGTTGCCATCCAGGTTCACCCAGATCGCGCCGGGATAAGCAGTCTCCTTGGCGGTGACGGAGCGGACAAAACCGGTGTCGGATACCGGCACGCCGCCGGCATAAGCGGGCAGATAGTCCATATTGGAGAAGACCGCGCCGGCCTTTTCCGCAAACACATAACCATCACCGGTGACAAACTCGGGAGAAGTGGTCAGAACATTCTCATAATTGTACTTATGGAGCCACTCTTCATTGTGGCCGTAACCGCCGGTGGCCAGGATGATGGACTTGGCTTTATACTGGGTACCGGCATCGTCATTGATGATCACGCCGGTAACAGCACCATCCTCAATGATGATATCCTTTACCTCGGTGTTCAGCAGGATCTCCAGATTGCCCTCGGCAACCTTCTCGTCCAGCAGAGGCTTGACCAGCTCTACCATGGCCGCGCCGCCGCCGGTAACACGATGCTCACGGGGGATCTCAAAAGCGTCGTAGGTCTGGGGCTGCTTGGGCTGACGGTCACCGAAATCAGCGCCCAGAGAATCCATCCAGTCCACAGCCGCAGCGGCGTTCTCCACATGCTTCTGGGTCAGCTCAGGAATATTCCGTCCGCCGCCCATCCGCTCAATGTCCGCAATGAAGTCCTCGGGGGAATCTTCCACTCCGGCCTCCTGCTGCATCTTGGTACCGGCGCCGCTGAGGGTACCGCCCGCAAAACGAATGGAACCGCCCACAGCATTGTTCTTCTCAATAAGCATCACTTTGGCGCCGTTGTTGGCAGCCTCCAAAGCGGCGTTCATGCCGGAAAACCCGGCGCCAATGACGATAACGTCAGGATCGGTAAAGGCGATCTCTGTAGCGCCCTCTTCCTCCACCTCTTTGCCTTCCGCCTTGGCCAGAGCAGTGGCGACAGCGCTCTTGATGGCCTCAGAGGTGATGGTGGCGCCGGAAACCGCATCCACATCAACAGAATTGGCCTCCACAATAGCGGCGGGAATATCAGAGATAGCGGGATCAGAAATACCAGGGGTCTCCTGATGCTCGGTCACTTCCACAGCGGTGATGTTGTTGGCGTCCACAGTCACAGACACCTTCACATCCCCGTTCATGCCGGCGGCGGAAGCCTCATAAGTTCCGGCAGTATATTTACCGGCCGCTTCGCTGGACGGTGCGCTCTCAGAAGAGGACGCACTGGAAGCGGGCTGAGAACAGGCCGCAACAGACAGTGCCATTGCCGCTGCCAGCAGCAGTGACAGGATCTTTTTGCTTAAATGTGTTGTCATTTCTCTTTCCTCCTTCAGTCAAACCATCGGACCAATCCGATTCTCCCATTCCATTGCCGCCGCAGGGAATGCTTCCTTCTGATCATCACAATCCTCAGGTTTGTTACAATTATAACACTCTCTTGAAACATAATCCATGACTTTTGCAGCTTTTCGTATACATCACTGAAAAATTTCTGACAAAATCAGTTTATCTAGTCTGATTGTTACAAAATTATCACTCTTTTGTAAATTTTCACCTTCCATTATCTTTTTCTTTCATGAAATACCCCACTGATCAGCAGCACAACTGCGTTAAAAGCCTTTAGGTTTCCTCCTCCTAATGTAATCTGTCCATGGGTTACATAAAGTCAAAGCACCCTTCTCAGCCGGCTCTGAATAGCCCGCAGCACTGCTGTTCATTTGCCGCTTCCCCATCTCTTGCCAGTGCAGAAAAGATTTGTAAAAAACAGCGCAGCTCAAATCCCCGGATGATTGAGCCGCGCGGTTTTCAGCAGTTTTTGATTGTAACGATCGCACAATGATTTTTTCAGAAGGACGGAGGTGTAATGGCAAATATCGCACGCACTTCCACATCACCCCGGTTGTGCCAGACATGATTGGCACGAGGCGGTATCCTCACACTGTCTCCGCAGGCGAGGGACAGTTCTGTTCCGTTAATTTCCAGTACCACACCCCCGGAAAGCAGATAAACAACCTCTTCCCCCTCATGGCTGCGGGCATCGCGGTATGAGCTCATGCCCGCAGGAATGATCATCATACAAAATTCAATGTTTCCCTTTGTATCCGGTGTAAGCAATTCATAACGGATATCCGGTTCACTTTTGGAGCCCATGGTCAACCTGTTTTCCGGATGGACAACAGGAGCCTCATTTTCCTCCTCCTGAAACAGCATATACAAAGGTGTATCTAAAATACTGGCCAATGTGCGAAGTGTATTAATGGACGGATTGACCTGATCATTCTCAATTTGGCTCAGCATAGAAGGGGTAATCTCCGCAAGACCCGCAGCCTTGCGAACAGACATCCCCTTGGCCGCACGGATACTCTGTATTTTTTTGCCCAAGCTTCCTGTACTCATGTAGTTGCTCCTTCGTTGAAGTGTGACTGTTTCCACAGGTGTTTTTGTTTATTATCTCACACAAACCTATGAGTGTCAAACTATGGAATCCGGTCTGGTGTCAGCTGAAGCACAGGGATACGGCAAACCTATTTTTCATCATCACGGCAGCGTCGTTAAAGACCTTGCGCAGCAATGGTTATGATGTGCCTGAGCAGGAAATTCTGACTTCCCGCTGGCGGCGCCCACCGTTTATTTCCTACTTTTGCAAGTCGCAAATGTACATTTTCACTTAACATTTTTGGTGAAAAAGGTATTGTGAAATGCTACAGAATATAAGGCTATATTCTGTAATATCAGCCTAAATATTTCATTTAATGCAAAAGAATATTGACATCCGGCCTAAACAAGTGTTAAATATAATTAAACGTTTTAGGGCCCCAAAAATGAATGCCGTACGGTCTGCAGCGAGCACGGCGGTCATAAAGGAGGAAATCATCTTGCTGGATATCCTGATTAAAAACGCCAATATCATTGACGGCAGCGGAAAGCCTGCATATCGTGGAAATGTAGGTGTCAAAGACGGAAAGCTGGTACTTGATACCGAGGGTGCGGAAGCCGCGAAAACCATCGACGCCGCCGGACGCTGCCTGGCTCCCGGTTTCATCGACGCTCATTCCCACGGTGATATGATTCTCGGCAGCGAGGACGCTCACCTGTTCAAAACCACTCAGGGCGTTACCACGGAGATCGTGGGACAGTGCGGACTTTCCATGGCACCTGTGGTTCCGGAAAATATGCAGGCCACCCAAAATATGCTTTCCATGGGCACCACCTGGTTCCCGGATGACATGAAAAACTGGAACAGCTTTTCCCGCTATCTGGAATACGCCGACAAACAGCCGCTGACTGCCAACGCCAAAATGTATATTGGCCACAGCACCCTGCGGATCTCGGTCATGGGTATGGCCAACCGTCCCGCCACAGACAAGGAACTGGATACCATGAAGGGCGTGCTGCGGGAAGCTATGGAATCCGGCGCGGCAGGTTTTTCCACCGGTCTGATCTATACCCCCAGCTGCTACGCTGAGGAAAAGGAAATTATTGAACTGGCCAAGGTGATCGCTCCCTTCAACGGCATTTACGCCAGCCATATGCGTGATGAAGCCAATTTTGTGGTGGATGCCGTTAAGGAGACAATCAATGTGGGCCGTCAGGCTGGTGTCCGGGTGGATATTTCCCATCATAAGATGCTGGGCAAACCCAACTGGGGCAAGCAGAAACAAACCCTGGCACTGATCCATCAGGCCAATGATGAGGGCATCCGCACTATCTGCGATCAGTACCCCTATACCCGCAACATGACCACCCTCAACGCTTGCATGCCCCCCTGGTACTTTGAAAACGGATTTGCTTCCATGACCGACAAGCTGCGGGATCCCGCCTTCCGGGAAAAGCTGCGTCAGGAGATGGAGGATCCTGCCACTCCTTATGATAACTATTACCTGAACGCGGGCGGCTGGAGCGGCGTATATGTCTATTCCGCTGCCAAGACCCCCGAGGCTGAGGGACGCTTTATTACCGAATACGCGGAACTCATCGGCAAGGATCCGTGGACTGCTTTCTTTGATCTGTGCGTGGAAAACAACTGCTCCACCGGCGGTGTTTATTGCAGCATGTGCGATGAGGATGTATGCGAAATCATCCGCGATCCCTACTGCATCGTAGGCAGCGACGGTCTGACCCGCAGCTGGAAGGAAAAGGGACATCCCCGTGCCAGCGCCACCTTCCCCCATGCCATCACCTACTTTGTCAAAGAGAAGGGCATCCTGACCCTGGAGCAGGCAGTCAACAAGATGACCGGTCTTACCGCCGAGTATCTGCTGATCAAAAACAAGGGCTTTATCCGCGACGGCTATGACGCTGACCTGGTGCTCTTCGATTATGACAGACTGCAGGATACCGCTACATACATCAATTCCAACAGCATTACAAAGGGTATCGACTGCGTCATTGTAAACGGAGCGATCGTTTATGCCGACAAGCAGTTTACCGGTGAGTATTCCGGCCGGATGATCCGTCACAACGCCTGAGAAAAACCTCACCACTTCACAAAAAGCCATCATAGAAAGGAACATCTGTCATGTCCCCATTAATTGCTTTTTTGATCATCTTTGTTCTGCTGCTCATCGCCCTGATCAAATTCAAGGTCACCCCCTCTGTGGGCCTGTTTGCCGCCGCCGTTATCTTTGGTTTGATGGTGGGTATGCCTGCCGCTGATGTGCTGAGCACCCTGCCTGCCGGCTTCGGCAATATGATGACCAGCATCGGTCTGCTGATCGTATTCGGCAGCATCTTCGGTGATTTTCTGGGTGAATCCGGCGCCACGGAAGAGCTGGCCAAAGGCATGGTTCGTTTGTTCGGCAAGAAAAACGATCTGCTGGCACTGAACCTGGTGGGATTCATTCTGTCTATTCCCATCTACTTCGGCTGCGCCTATGTTATGACTGCCCCCCTGGTGGTGGCACTGCAGAAAATCAGCAGAAAGAACATGAAAGCCTATGTCATCGCCATCTTCACCGGTCTGATGCTCACCCACAGCTGTGTCGCTCCTACTCCTGGTCCTCTGGCCGTTGCCGGTCAGGCAGGCGCCAACATTGGCTGGTTCATCATCTGGGGACTGGTCGTCTGCCTGCCCGCTTCTCTGCTTATCGGTTGGGTCTATGCGAATTTTGTCGCTTCCGCCGAGGAAAAGAAAGCCATGCACGATGGAATGAAGGCCATTATGGATGATGACAAGCTTCTGGCTCCCGATCCCACCAAGCCCTCCGCCATGAAGAGCTTCCTGCTGGTGATCCTGCCCATCGTGATGATCGTCTTTGCCTCCATCTTCTCTCTGTTTGTCACCGAAGGCCCTGTTTACACCGTAGTCAATTTCTTCGGCAACTCCAATATCGCCCTGTTCATCGCCATGCTGGTCACCGGCTACACTCTGCGCAAGTACATTCCCAACAAGACTGTCATGGGCTTTATTGATGAGTCCGCCAACCGCGTGGGCAACATCCTGCTGATCGTAGGCGCCGGCGGCTGCTTCGCTTCCATGCTGGGCGCCACCACCATGAGCACCGATCTGGTAGAGATCATGTCTGCAACCAATATGCCCGTCATCCTGCTGGGCTTCCTGCTGGCATTCTGCATCCGCGCCGCTGTTGGTTCCGCTACTGCCGCCATGCTCACCTCCATCGCTATCGCCGGTCCGGTGTGCCTTGCCGCGGGAATATCCCCCATTGTTGCCGGTCTCTCCGTCTGCCTGGGAGCCCACAGCGCCACCTTCCCCACCGACGTGACCTTCTGGTTCCCCTCCACCTATAATGGACTGAACACCAAGGATTGCCTGATGACTACCACCGTTCCCTGCATCCTTTCCGGTATCGTTGGCATGGTGATCCTGGCTGTCCTCAACGCCTTCTCCGGCGTGCTGCCCGGTATGTTCTGATTTCAGAACACCTGACCTTATCATCAATCACTTACTCCCACTGGGATCTAAAATCGGGATATCACCACTGGCCTCATCAGAAACCAGCGGTGATATCCCGAATGCACCCGTCATTTCACAAAGCGTGCCTGCCTTTCAAGACACGCCGGACCCTATATTACACAGTTTTCAGTAAAGAGGTAATCATGATGAATTCCAAACAGACCTTCTGCGGAAAAACCGCAGAGCAGCTCCGCCTGGAGTCTCCGGTATTTCGTGCCGTGGAGGCCCTGCAAGAAACCGTATGGATCAATGACAAAAAAGTGCCTTTTGACGAGGCCGCAGCACAGTGTCCCCTGACTATGGATGACGTACGGGATGCCGAGGCAAGGCTTGCACGCTTTGCCGACTATTTCCGCATCGCTTTCCCCGAAACAGCTGCGGCGGGTGGTTTGATCGAGTCCCCCCTCAGAGAAATTCCAGAGATGAAAGCTGCCATGGAAAAGCAGTATCACGTTTCCATTCCCGGTCATGTTTGGATGAAAATGGACAGTCACCTGCCCATTTCCGGCTCCATCAAGGCCCGTGGAGGTATCTATGAGGTTTTGAAAACCGCAGAAGATATCGCCCTCAAAAACGGTCTGCTCCATGAAGGAGATTCCTACGCCTGCTTTGATTCCGACGAGTTCCGCCAGCTCTTCTCCCGCTACTCCATCGCCGTGGGCTCAACAGGCAATCTCGGCCTTTCTATCGGCATCATGAGCGCCAAACTGGGCTTCAAGGTTACCGTTCATATGTCCGCGGACGCCAGACAGTGGAAAAAAGATATGCTGCGCAGCAAGGGCGTCACTGTGATGGAATATGAAAGTGATTACAGTGTTGCGGTGGCCCAGGGCCGCAAGGATGCTGAAAAGGATGAGTATTGTCATTTTGTGGATGACGAAAACTCCAAGACCCTGTTTATGGGATACAGCGTCGCTGCCCTGAGACTGAAAAACCAACTGGCAGAGGCAGGCATCACTGTGGATGCCCAGCATCCCCTCATGGTGTATCTCCCCTGCGGTGTGGGCGGCGGTCCCGGAGGTGTGGCTTTTGGTCTGAAAATGGTATTTGGAGACGCGGTACACTGCTTCTTCGCTGAACCCACCCATTCCTGCTGCATGATGCTGGGCATGGCTACCGGTCTGCAAAACAATATCAGCGTACAGGACATCGGTGTTGACAACCGCACCATCGCTGACGGCCTTGCTGTTGGCAGAGCTTCCGGCTTCGTAGGAAAGCTGATGGCACCCTTCATGAGCGGCTGCTACTCCCTGCAGGATGAGCGGATGTCCGCCCTGCTGGCTCTGCTGGCCGACAGCGAGAAGGTTTTTCTCGAGCCCAGCGCCCTGGCGGGAATGTATGGACCGGTGCTTACCGTTTCTGATAAAGGCATGAAGGAATACACCGAAACCATCGCAGCACCGGAAAAAGTCACCCATCTTGTATGGGCTACCGGCGGCAGCATGGTACCCCCGGAAGAAATGGACAAATACTATCGGCAGGGAAAAGTTCTGCTGTAAGGTCCCGGGGCATTGAGACAAAGCGTCTTGCCAAATGAGGCTGAAAGACCGTCCGTACCGCTGAAATAACCAGCAAAAATGGATGTACGCTTTCCCGGTTGTGTCCATCGCCTGATGGCAAAAAGCAATATACAAAACGCCCTTTAAGGGACCGGAAATGAGCTGAGGACAACGGTTCACTCCTATCCGGCACCTTAAAGGGCTTATTTTATGCTGTGAAGATCACGCAGAGCCACAGAAGATCATTTCAGTCTGCCGGCTCCACAGAAAATACAAAATGGAAATTTGTCGTATAGTGGATCTGATACTGCCTTGCGTATTGTTCATTCCAGCTGACACTTTTATTTTCCTGGTAAAGGGCATCGGCATCCAAGGAAAATCCCAAATTGTTTGGAATATAAAACAGTTCCCATTCTTCATCTGTTTCCTCACTGATCCCGCCGTATAGAGTAAACGGCTTTTCCTCATCCGCCGGAAACGGGCCTGATAGGCTGGCCGGTGCGCTTCTGGGGTGCAGCCATACGGTCACCGTTTCCAGCCGGCTGCTTTCCCCCTGAGCGGCATCCTCTCTCCCCTGCCGCCAAAGCGAGGGAATATCGTAAGCGATCAGCATCACAGCGGCTGCGCCAAGATACAGCACTGCCACAAGGCCGATAAACGCCGCGCAACAGGAATTGCGGTAATGACGCCATATCAGCAGGTCAAACAAGAGCATCAGCACACCGCCTGCAGCCAGGCTGATCAGCCAGAAGCCATAATAAGCAGAATAGGCCCGGAGCAGTTCCATTGGTGTTTCCAGTCTGTTCACCATAAGGGGAAACAGCTGCTGGGGAAGAAAAGCAACTTTCATAGCTAGAAACAGTCCCGCGAAAATCAGAAGCATCGGCAGAAAAACTGGACGCCATAAGGTTTTCAGCCGCATCAGAACTCCGATCTTTTCTCCACCCGGCAGCACATACCCCAGACCGCCGCACACCGGGCAAAAATTCATCTGAAAGTTTTCCCCTGGCAGATAGCCGCTGCTTCCGCAATTGCTGCATGGTATGCTTCCCTCCGGCGCGGCCAAAGGACGGGAACGCAGTGGAACCGCGTCGACATTCCGGGGAATATTCCTGCTGGATGCCTGAGGCATTTCGCCGCTCTCCAAAAAGCGCTGGTACTCATTGTGCAGACAAAAGGTGGCTTGGGTGGCATACACTCCAGCCAGAATGAGCCAGAATCCCGCCGGAACGCCTGTTTGGATCGTCAGGACAAGGGTAACGGCACAGCCATAAATCAAAAGAAAGACGGATAACACACGGTTCAGGGTGATTCCGGCACCCAAGCCGCAGACGATCAAAACGGCCATATCCACTGCGGCCCAAAATTCCGGGATGCCGTGGTTTTGATAGATCTCTTTCCCCGGCAGCAGATAAAATACCGCTATACACAGAAGCGAAAAACCAGCTGCCAAAGAAAATCGGGCTCTAGCCTTTCCGCCGGCATGCTTTTTATAAAACTCTTTTTTTGTCATCTCCATGAGCGTTCCCGATTTTCCCCCTTTTCCCAGCAGCTCCTTACAGAGGCAGCGGTTGTTTTCTTACCATGGTTTTACCCCCCCCCAGAAAAAGCCCATTGGCACTGTAAAGGCGCTTCGGCTGTCTCTGGGAAAGCTGAGTATATTTGTTTGAGCCATTGCTGAGACTCCTCGGCCTGATCCGTATGTTTTGAGGAATTACATCCCAAACTTTTCCCAATCTGCCGCCGACTGGATCACCGGTATCCAGCTGTCGATTTCAAACTTCTCCGTCGTGCAGGGATCTGCGTATCCGTCCACCACCAAGGTTCCAGCACACTGGATGTGGGCCTTACGGTCCCTGATTTCAAGCACTTTCAGCTGATAGTTCACCAGCGGCTCATGCTCATAGATATAAAACGTGTCTTCCCGGTCCATGCTCTCTTCCATGGTGTCAACGGAAAAAGAAGCCCCCGCAAGGTCCCCCACAGAGCGCTTATCTGTATCGATGGGATTGATGCAAAGGGACGGCAGAATCTCCTCCCCGTCAAAAGCCCCCTGGGCAAATCCAACACTTACCGACCAGGATGCCGGTTCTTCCTCGTCCCCCTGGTCATAATAAAGAGCACTCCGCCTGTGGCTCCAATCATCCTCAAATACAAAAGAGTCCCCTATTTTTAACATTGCCACACCTCCTCAGGCTGTCCCGGCCATTGGAACAGCACTTTTTGCAGCCGTTTAGTTTTTGCTGGGATGATAATATTTCTGGTACTCCGGCAAAACACCGTACCGGTCGGTGATGATCTCCTTGGACAGCGGCAGCTCAAAGGGGGTGGACACATAGGGAGATTCCCGGAAGGGCTTTTGACCCTTCCACAGCTTTTCATACAGTCCCCACCGCTCTGCTGTCATGGAGCCGGGGGTATTTTTGTCCTCATGCTGCCAGTACTGTACACCCAGAAGATAGCTTTCCATCATTTCTTCCCAGTTCTGAAAAACCTTCTGAGCCTTTCTTCCTGCGTCCACAGCAATGTCCAGCATTTCCTGCATATCCACATAACCGGACAGGTAACACCACTGAATGATAAAGGCACATCGTCCCATATCCCAGCCCAGCAGGGCGTTTTCCCCATAGCGGCGCCATGCCAGCAGCATTTTGGGCAGATAGCTGTCCTCATCGGCGTTGGGATCTATTTTCCGTACTTCCTCCACCAGCTGCTCTTCGGTGTACATCTGATACTGGAGGGCAAGCCGCTCCATATCTTGCTTATACTGGGCACGCATCCCCTCGGTAAGCAGCGAGCGCATTTCTTCCAGGGCGGTGTCATGGCTCTGAATCCCCCAGTAGTCCCATAATGTACGCCGCAGGCTCTGCTGCTGGCCGTTTAACAGAACACGGTATCCGTAGCCGCCCAAATAGCGAAAATCCGCGGACTCGTTGGCGGCCAGCAGGATGGATCCCGCTGTATTCATCCACCGCAGGGTGGGCGACAAAGGATTAAAGGTGTCCACCCGTTTTTCCCTGGGCTTGAATTTCAGATACAGCACAGCTGTGATGCCAAGGCCGAAGGCCAATGTAGCGATCAAAGCGATAAAGCCAGCCATTTCTCCGGACAATACGCTCAGCACTCCAATCAAAATAACGATCAGCGCACTGACGATAATGGTTGCTTTCATCTTTTCAAAACTCCTTCCTCACTCTCTGCGGACCATGCTCCTTATGCCCGTCCATCCTGTGCCGCTCTCACCAGAATCTCTCTGGCGCTGCGCAGGATCCTGGTATCCTCCTCGATCCGGCTGCGCTGCTGCGCAATGGGAACGTCAATGAGCGCGTCAAAGGGATTGCGCATCTGGGCGCAGGTCACATACATGGTTTTGTCACAGAAAGCCAAATACACTTTTCCCTCCATGGCTTCCTGAAAAGCGGTGATGTGCTCCAAAACATGGGGTGTGAGGATATAAAAAGCGTTCTGCTCATTCTCCGCGAACACCAGAAAATTCTCGTTAAAGACGCTGTTTTCTGTCTGGATGTTCAGCGGTGCTGTGGTATTCTTGATTTCAGACAGTGCCTTTTTGGAAAACACCTGCACAAAACCCTGGCTGATTTTCCGGTCATCAAAGGTGGAAAAGGTCACGATCTGTCCCTCAAACAAGGTATCCGGCAGGGAGCGGCGGCCATTTGCCTTCTTGCCGGTGAAAACATTGGCGGCCCGAAAACGAACGCCGTCCAATACTCCTCTCAGCTCATCGAAGCTTTTGTAAAAAACCTTTTCACCTTTGGGAATGAGATTCATCAGACACATTTCTTCATAGGAAAAGCCCCCCTGGGTGTTATACCGCAGCTCTGAAAAACCGGGAAGCTGCCGGATGGTATCCAGCACATACTTGTTTTTGAAGCTGAAATTGAAGCGGTCATAAGCCTTCTGCCATACCAGCATCATATAGAACACATAGATGACTGCCGACAGAATAGCGGACATCATCAAATCACCCACCAGCATCCATAAACCGCCTGTGGAAACGGCATCTCCCCAGCCATATTGGCCGATATAAAGAAATAAAAA
This sequence comes from Angelakisella massiliensis, assembly GCF_900104675.1. Classification (GTDB taxonomy): domain Bacteria; phylum Bacillota; class Clostridia; order Oscillospirales; family Ruminococcaceae; genus Angelakisella; species Angelakisella massiliensis. Next base: position 2,620,982 of record NZ_LT629945.1, read on the forward strand.
ACCTTCCTTCAGCAGGGAGAGCCCGGCAAACACCAAAAAACATACCGGCAGCAGCCTGCGCTGGATCTTATGTTTTTTCAGCGCTTCCTGCCGCAGCTTTTCCAGCTTGATGCCGCTGATATTCTGTTCCACCATTTCCATCTATCATTCTTCCTCTCTTTCTCTTGTATGACGCTCCTGTTACCACATCAGGTGGTCAAATCCCCGGCTGTCCGGTCCCTGTCCTGTTCCAGATGGATCAGAATATCCCTGGCTTTTCTGACCATTTCCGCGGCCAGCCTGATGCTTCCCACTTGTTCCTCCAGGGGCAGCTCTTCTTTGGGCTCAAAGAGATTGGCTGCCTGCGCACAGCCCACATACAGGGATGTGCCGGAAAACACCAGGTACACTTTGTTCCCTATAAGCTCCGAAAACCTCAGAATATCTTCCATGACCCTGGGGGTGAGAATATAAAAAGCGTTCTGCTCATCCTGAGCATATACGGAAAACTTCTGGTTGAATGTCTCGTTTTCCGTCTGGACCTCATGGGGAAAGGTCAGCCCCTTGGTTTTTTCTCCGCTCCTTTTTGCCAACACCTGCACAGGAGTTTCACTGACCTTCCGCTCATTGAACAGAGAAAAAATCATCACCTGTCCCTCGAAAAGCATGATATGGGACTGATACGGCGAAAAATCCAGCTGTGCGGCCCGGAAACGGATGCAATCATAGTTCCCCTCCCAGTAATCACAGGACCGGATCTCCGGCTGATTTGAGGCGGAGGGCAAGCAAGCTCTGCACAATTCCCGGGCGGGCAGGCTCCGGTCCGATATGTATCTCAGTTGGGAAAAACCAGGAAATTCCCGCAGCTTCATCAGCACATATTTGTTTTTATAGTTTTGAGCAAATTCATCACAGGGCTTGCCGGCAATCCATACCACGCAAAGATATACGAGCAGAGACACCAAAAAGGATATAAGTATCCCTCCCAGGGTCATGGCAGCCAGACCAATGAAGAAATCCCCTGATACCCCCGCCGGCAAAACAAGAATCAGGCCATAAACGGACCAGGCCAACGTCCCCAGAGTACCGGCGCCGAAGATTCCCAGGCGTATTCCCTTTGCGATCCTCATTCTGCGCTGAGCCTTCTTCCGCAGCCGCTCCAGCTTTACCTCGCTGATATTTTGCTGGACCATCGCCATCTTTGCTTCCTCCAATGTACCCTGTCACGAGGGCTATTTTTAATCATAATGCTGATACGCGGGCATGATGCCATACTGATCGGTGATCACTTTTTTGGACAGAGGGGTATCAAAGGCAATGGTGACATAAGGGATTTTTTCATAGGGCTTTTCTCCCCGCCAAAGCTTCTCATACAATTCCCACCGTTTGGCCGTTACGGAATCGGGGTCACCAGCATCTTCCCGTTTCCAATACTGGAACCCCAGGAGGTAGCTTTCCATCATTTCCTCCCAGTTCTGAAAAACCGCCTGGGCTTTCTTTGCTCCCTCCACACCGATTTCCAGCACCTCTTCCATGGAAAGATAACCGGCAAAATAACAGTTTTGGCAATTATAAGCGGCCCGCCCCACATCCCAGCCTAAAAGAGCGTCTTGCCCATATCTCCGGTACGCCACCAGCATCTTGGGAAGAAAACTGTCCTCACTGGCTTTGGGATTCTCCTGCTTTGCCACTTCGATCAGCTGTCTTTCAGAATAACCGGCATACATCATCTCCAGCTGGCGCATTTCCCAGTCATACTGCCGCCGCATACCGGTGTGTATCAGAGAAGTCATTTTCTCCAGGGCGCTGTCGTGGCCCTGAATTCCCCAATAATTCCAAAGCATTTTTTTGATATTGGCAACCAAATTTTCGTCCCGCTCTGCCCCTGGATAAAAAATGCCTCCCATATACCGGAAATTATTTTTATTCCAGGCAAGCAGGATGGAGCCCGCTGTATTCATCCATTGGAGCGTGGGGGACAAGGAAGTGGAGGTGTCCCCTTTTTGCTCCCTCGTTTTGTGAAAGCGAAAATAGAGGACGCGAATGGTCCAGAACAATGCCACGATTGCCACAGGCATCAGAATGATCTTTAAAATCGTTGATGTGACCTCCGGTGGAACCGACACAGCATCACGCCTCCTTAAAACTGTACCTTGAATTCTCTTTTCTTTTCCTCCACAGCGTAAAATTTGGCTTCCTTCATGCCATGGAGCTTGGCTACCACCAAGTAAGGGAAGGTGGCGATTCTCTGGTTATACATGGACACATTGGCGTTATACAGCCGCCGGGCAGCCTGGAGGTGTTCCTCCGTGTCAAAAATATCCCGCTGAAAATGCTCCATGGATATAAAGGAATACAGCGTTGGATACTGCTCTGCCAGCGCGTTGATGGAGGAGTTTACCCCGCTCAGTCCCTGCTGGACAGAGGTAAGCAGTCCCAGCTTCCGGTCCAGGCTGATCTGATGTCCGGTCAGGTCGCTGGCGGCGTTTTCCACAGACTCCTGCCCGTCAGCACCACCCTGGCCCCGCTGCTGCTCCAGCTGCTGACGGATTTGCTGCATTTGCTTCTGCTGCTCCATAATGGTCTCCCCAATGGTCTTGACCGCTTCCTTGGACAGCGCCTTTTTTTTCCTCGAACGCCGCTTCGTCCAGTTCCTTTCCTGTGCGGATGGCTGTAATTTGAGTATACACCTCATGCTCATGCCGGAGGAACTTCTTCACCGCTTCGATTTCCTCCGATAGAAGATCGTATCGTTTTTCCAGGGCGACATCAATGCCGGCACTGCCTTCCTCCACTTTGACAGAAAGCCGCCGCAGACGGTTATATGCCTTGATGTAAAAAACAATGAGCACCACAATGACCGCAGCCGCTAAAATCAGAATTTCCATCCCATCTCTTCCTTCCTGTTGAGTATTTATTCTTTTTCATCGGGGTATCGCATATGGGGTTCCATGCCCTGTTGCTTTTTCTTCTTTAAATTCCAAAGACCGCGAATAAAGCAGTATGCTGTGAAAAGCAGCATCCCGGCAAAAATCAGACAAAGCTCCTGCTTCGTCCCCGGATCTTTTACAAAAAGCAGACACAATATAAAGCCCCCAACCATCAGCAGGGCAACAAGTAAAAATGATAAACAAAAAGCCGCCCGCACTATTTTGGGATCATTTGTCCGCCATGTGATCTGCACCCGGTGTCCCTTGAATTTGCCGCTGCTGAACATTCCGAACTTATCCCTGCTTCCGGAAAAAGTCCGAAACTCCTTGCCGCTGACAAAGCCATCCTCCGGTGTTTGGGTGACTTTTTCCACTGTGGTACAGCAGCCGTCCTCATGCTGCCTTTGCCGCAAAATTTCCCGCTTCATCGGTACCCGCCTTTCTTTCTGGCTATATGCTGTTTTCACCAAGTCATCATCCTGGATCAGCGCGCTTTTCCAAGGCTTTGCAGCTCTCCTCCCATGTACGGAGGGCAAACTGCGGACAGGTAGCTGAAAAAATTCAGCTGTTTTCCATTCTGCTTTTCCCTGCATCGGTCTATGAAGCAGATTGAAGACTTTATGCTGCAAGCTGCAAAGGCACCTTGCTTTTCGCTTTATGAATATGTACTCTTCAGCAGACAAAAGGGCCCTCGTTTTTTCCGGGACAGGCCTGCTCCCAGCAATATTTTTTCTTTTGCGAGAACGGAAAACCGTATCATCGGCCTTACCAGGAAAACTTCCGAGGGCCCTGTCAGTCAGCATGAATGAGGTGGCTGGAAGGCTTCATACCGCAGCGCTCAAACTTCTTTCACCCGCTCCATATGAGAACTGCTCCTCATAAACCACAGACTAAATCCATCCTGGTTCCGGCAATGTTTTTATCGCCGGACCCACTTGCCGCCGAAGAAGGTCTTCTTATAGTGCTTCAGCTCCTCCTGAGCCTGGGAATGGTCTCCAGCCTTTTGCAGCAGTGCCACGCCTTTCTGGATATCCTCCGGTCCGCCCAAGCCTCTGGCATAAAGATAGCCCAAAAGATAAAAGGCGTTTTTGCTCTGCCAGTCCACCATCTCCAAAAACTTCCGGGCAAGGGCATAGTCCTGCTGTGTGCCGTATCCGTGAGCGTAGCAGGAACCCAGGTAATAGGCGCCCCAATTGTTTGTGGTATCCTGATCGTATGCCCATTTGAGAAGCTGGAATGCCTTTGCATAGTCCTGAGGAACACCTTTTCCATCATAATACAGCGCTCCCAGCCGGTTGCTGCATCCTATCCGATGGAACTGCGCCTCTTCCAGGCCCTTTTTGTAATATTCCGCGGCTTTGGCAGCATCAGTCTCCACACCCTGTCCCAATTCGTAGGCCACGCCCAGATAGTAGCAGACATTCACTTCTCCGCCTTCCAAAGCCTTTTTCAGCCACCGGAAGGCTTCATCATACTGCTTTTCCTGCCGCAGCTGGGCACCATAATTATACTGATAGTTGGGATAGCCATACTCCGCACCAATGCGGTTGATGTCCTGGGCCTTCTCAGGCTGGGGCAGTACCAGATCCTCGTCTCCGTTTTGATAATAATGTTTCAGGTTATTGCCGCCCCAGAACACACCGCCCCGGAAAGCCTTCCAGAACCAATCCTCACATTTGACAATATTTTCTCTCAGGTAGCTGCGCAGCTCCTCCTGGCTGGCAAAATCATTTTTGTCTTTTCCCTGGATGCTGATAAAATCCCACCAAAAATAGGAATTGCCGATGGTGTATTGGCAGAAAGGTTCTCCTGCCTGGGCCTTGGCCAGAACTTCATCAAAGGCCTCCTGCAAGCTGGCAAAAGGCATTTTCTGCATCAATTCCGGGGTCAGCTCTCTGGAACGGAGCGCTACCAGCACACCAATGGCACTGCCCTGCTCCACAGATTTATGGAGAAGCTTGGTCGCTTTGAGGTCATCTTCCGGAAAATGATGGCCGTCCCATACATACTGGTCACCGCAGTAGCAGCGGGCCAGCAGACAGCTGGCATCTCCATCTCCCGCGGCGGAGGCTTGCTCCAAATTTCTCATCGCCTCCTGTCCCCGGCCGGTCCACATCTGATAATAGATGTCCCGAAGCGCCTGTTCCACTGTGTCACTGAAAAAACGTCCCATAATCGTTTGCTCCTTTGTTGGTTTGTGTTATGGATTACTCCTTGATGTAAGGAGTAATCGTTTGATGTAATGTGTTCAGCGTTTGACTGTGTAGATTTCCCGGTCCAACCGATCCACTTCAAACTGATCTGATGATACACGGATCAGTCTTATTCCCACCGGACGGTCCAGGTATATGAAAATATCCGGGTCCAGCCGCTGCCATACCAATCCCACCGGCAGCAGCTGGATGTTGTGATAATCATCCAAATAGCCTTCTTCCTCCGTTCCGGAGGCAAAAAAACCACCCGCTGTCCTGGTCATTATAGGGTTCATTTCGCTCCATATATCCAACTTTCCAGCCCTCTTCCAGGATCTTTTTGGAGACACAGGCACTTTGGCTCAGCAGCATACGCCGGTTTCTCATCGCCGTGTAGCTTTCCTGTCGGCTTTGAAACTCCGCTACAGCATCGGAGGAAACATCCACATCTGTGTTCATGGTCTCGATATCAGCGTCCCAGAGCCGCTTGTCATCCGCCTCCCTCCGCAAAAGGACAGCCAGTTCCATCAATTCCTGCTCTGCGGCTTCCACCGGAACTGTCACCTGCTTCAAAAACTGCTTGCCCTGTTCACTGTAAAGAAACACATCTGCTGTGCCGCTGCGGTTGAGGTGCAGCTTGACTGCGCCCAAATTGTCTTTATCATCGTAAAATACCATAAAGGACGGCAAACGGTCGTTGACATACCAGTCAAACTCTGTTCCGTTCTGCCCATTCATATAAAAAAGAGCGCCACCCTTTTCCAGTTCTTTGTCTGTAACTGCCGGCAGCCATTGGTTCCGCTGCCGGTCCACGACCGCGCGAAGCTCCTTTAAAATTCGGTTCATAACATCCACTCCATAGGCCTTTACTTTTCCGCAAAAGGGGTTCTCCAAATTCTCCAACCTGATGAATAGTTTATATCCTGCGGTTCGTTCTTTCTGATTCGGAATTATGAGAGTATGGCCAACCCTTCGCCATTGTGTCTGCCTGATAAGCAGGAGGCAGCATTACAGATATGATTTGGACCTTCTCATATCGGTAACCAAATCCTCATTACCGTCCGCCTTCATCAGCTCAATGAGCTTGGGAAGATTATTGGGGTCCTCAATAATCGCCTGAAGTTCCGACTGGGTGATCCCTACCAGCTGAATGAATTCAGTCTTTCCATATACGGATATCTGCGTCTGTGCCTCTGTATCCCTCACCAGCAAAAGCGCTGTGATCAAAGAATCCGAACCCATTTGCAGCGGGGTTCCATTGCCCTTCACATATTGATTGGGCTCAAAGAAACGCTCGGTCTTATAGGTATATCTTGCCAGATTGGACATCATATCAATGGCCCACATACAGTTCTTTGTGTCGGTTTCCTTCAGCTTCATGGTCATTTCATAGCCCCAGCCATTCCACTGGCCGCCAAAGGCATCCTCATCACCGTAAAGCACGGTCATCCCATAAGTAACCAAATGTTTATAACCTTTTGGGGAGCTGTATATGGAAAAACCATCCAAATATTCATCGCCGCCCATCATCGCCCTTGAGGTGAGAACTGTTCCGAAATGTTCCGGCTGCTGTCCTGGATAAAGCTTTTCAAAAGCGTCATCAATAGCTTGCCAGCCTGGGGAATAATTTTCGTCTTCTCTTAAGCGGGCCAGGAACTCTTCTTTTGTCATCGTCTTTCCTCCAGTTCCGATTTACCTTGAGGTTTTCATCCCTCTCACCATGCCTGTCTGTCAGGGCCAGTCTCCTCACTCAAAGCTCCATTTTCTCATAACCGGAAACATCCACGCTTTGGAGATGATAAGCTGCGAAGAAGCAGGCAATCGCCACACACACATCGGACACCACCCGTTCCCACAGGCAAGGGCTGCCGTGAACAGGAGCACCGATCTCTACCATGTATTTGCCCTGATCCGGGCCATCCGGCTGCTGCTTTTTACTCCACCACACAATGAGAAGGATAAAAGGAACAGCAATCAGACGCAGCAGCACCAGCAACAGAATGCAGATCGCCAAACTCCATGACCATTTAAGATAAAAACCTTTCTTCCCTGTTTCCTTCGTCTCCACAAGATCCCCTACCTGTCCAAATAATCCCTGTACTGATGAAAAAGCTCTTTGGCAAAGTGCCTTAAACAGGTTTGATCAAATTCGTTTTTGAAGGACAACTGCTGCTGTGAGCATTTATGATGCAGTACTCCCGCTGCTTCAATATAGCCCCATTTTACAGCCTGGAACTCTATAAAATCTCCCATTCCATAGGGTTCTTCCAATCTGGCCTTTCCTGACAACGTCTCATACAATTGACACAGCTCTTTGGAAAAGCGCGCAAGAGCCTTGATTCCGATATCCATTGTCGTCACTGCGGAAAAACCATCGCTGCATACGCTTACAGTCAATATGGTATTCACCGGATATTCCAGATCCTCTTCAAATGTCTTGCATTCCAACTTCAGTTCAAACGTATCCGCAGTCAGTTCGTGTACCCTGGCCAAAGCTGTCCCCCTCTTCGGTTCGGTGAACGGTGGAAAACCGGAGCTTATCCATAAACATAATCTTTAAAATAATCTGTTTCGTCCTGATGGTCCAACCACAATTCAAACCACCCTAAAAAATCCTGCCGCTCACAGCAGGGTTGAACGCCCATTCCGGAAAAGCTCCACACCTCTCCCCGACACTTTCCCGTAACAATCAAATTATACGTCATACCATCCCCAACATCAATCAGCTCGATATTGCCTTGGAACGCTTTTTCTGCTATTTCTTTTTCAATTATATTTTGTCTTTCACCATATCTTCCGTCCTCATCTTCCCAGATCCACTCTTCTTCCAGCCGGAAGGGCTTGGACAGATCTTTTCTCTCCATATCCTCCAGCCCATTGAGTTTAAAACCGTCAAGCATCTCCTCGCAGCCATTTCCCACCTGTTTTAAAAACATACGGTATGCTTGGGGCAGCTGAACATGGCAGCTCTCTTCAAATGCTGTAATGACTTCTTCTGAGAGGCACCGGCCCATTTCAATCTTTGCTGCGGCTGTTTTGGTGCGAATACGGGCAATTATTTTTTCATAATCCTTTGGCGCGTAAACAGGCATATGTATCGTTCCTTTTTCGTTGATTTTTTTCGTCATTGGGTTATCTGTCTGTCGAGGAATCAAACCTGGTGGAGATCTGAGGAGTGTACAAGGGCTTTGCCTTCTGGCCCCAGGGACCTGTTTTGAGGGAGTAAACCACAGCGGTCTCACTTTTTCCGGCCGCTCCTCGCCTCACTGTGCGCTTTGACCCCTTATTTTTTGAGGCGCTACTTTATTTTGAATCTGCTTTGATGCCTTAATAATTCACCCTCATGAAATCATTCTCCTTATTTATTTTCGGCTGATTACTGAAATTTATTATACTCTTTATGCTCGTCTTGCGTCTATGATATGAAAAAAAGATGCATTCTTTTCCTTCTATGTTCCTTGACCTGCTTGGCTGGAACATTCCTGCCGCTTCACTTGACCCCTTTTGATTTCAATGCTATTTTATTTACAGACATTTCCCACTGACAGGAGTGATTTTTCATGCTCAAGCCTGGTGATAAAATCGCTTTGGTTGCCTGTTCCAACGGGCTTCCCCTTTCCGAAAAGGAAAAACTGGATACACTGTCTGAGCGGTTGATCAGCTGTGGTCTTGTACCTGTATGGAGCGACCACATTTATCAAACCCACTCCGTATTCAGTGCCACCGCAAAAGAGCGTGCCCAGGCACTGATGAAATTTTATGGTGATGCTGATATCAAAGGGATCTTTGACCTTTCAGGGGGAGATCTCGCCAACGGCCTGTTGGAGTTTCTGGATTATGATTTCATTCAAAAACATCCCAAGCCCTTCTGGGGATACAGTGATTTGACCACTGTTATCAATGCCCTTTATACCAAAACAGGAGCGGTCTCCTGCCTGTATCAGCTGAAAAACCTGGTGCGGGACACCAGCGGAAATCAGCTGGCAGACTTCCGGCGCACGGTTTTGGAGGGGTATGACGATCTTTACAGGATCCACTGGCAGCCAGTACAAGGCTCACAAATGGAAGGGACTGTCATAGGAGGAAATGTCCGCTGCTTTTTAAAGCTGGCCGGCACCCCCTACCTGCCGGAATTTGAAAACAAGCTTCTGTTCCTGGAAAGCTATGGCGGTGGAGCTGCACAAATGACCACCTATTTTTATCAGCTGCGTCAGTTAGGCGCTTTTGATAAAATCAATGGATTATTGTTGGGGACCTTTACTAAAATGGAAGAGCAGCAGGAAACCCCCACCGCCGTTGAGCTGGCTTTGCAAATTATCGATAATCCCCGTCTGCCTGTGGCAAAAACGCAGCAGGTGGGACATCAGCGTACCTCCAAATGCCTGATGATCGGAGCAAAATATAAGCTTGTATTTTAAGCAAACCTTTTTTCATGACGCAAAAGCCCGGATGATCCTGTGCCGCAGCACTGTCATCCGGGCTTTTTTTGTGCATGGTATGTTCTCCCAAGCGTCAGCCGCTATATAGATAAGTAAATTCAGTGATCCTTATTCCAAAACTGCCGCTTTTGGAGAGCGTTTCATCAAAGCGCTGCCATGGCCATTACCACTGCTGCGTCCGCCTTTATTTAGCAAGGGCGGCAACCTGACGATTCAGATCCTTCATCGCATTCTGATCCATGGCGTGTTCCGCAAGCTTTGCGGAGGAAAGGGTGGTATTAAGGGCTGTACAGGTTTCCTGCAGCAAAGCATTCTGTTCATTGACCTTGGAAATATCCTTGTCATCCTCATTGCTGAATGGGTTGCTGATGAGCCTGCCATAGAGCCCCACCGCCTGCTGATGCTGTTTCTGGAAAGCAAGGCTGCTTTCAAAATACTGCTTTTGAAGATTCAGCCATTCCTCTTCCCTTCTTCCCTGGGCGGCTTTCAAATAAGTTTTTTTGATTCTTTCCTCGATGATCGACCCCTGGGAAACCTGCGCTGCCCGGGTCTTTACCTGAAGATCCTGTGCCGCATCCTCCTTATATGTCACAACCGGAGGTCCTGAGGGCTGTTCTTTTGTTTCCTGCGGCGTGCCTGCAATCAGCTTCTGCATCAGCATCTTAACAAAAGCTTTGTTTTCCAGCTGGAACCTTTCCCGAACCTCCTGTGTACGGGATGCTGTAATGCACCCATACTGCTGGCTGCGTTCCTCCTGCATGATTTCCATATTACTTCCGGCATCAATAAGCGCCCGGTCAATTGCCGCCATATGGATGACGATTTTCTTGACCTCCTGTCCTTCACCGTTGGAATCTGCATTTGATTTTTGCCGTTTATCCTTTTCCGCCACAGACAGATCCGACATTTTCTCATCCAGCTGCTGCTGCTTTTTCTGCTTCTGATCAATTTCCTTATTCAGCGCAGACAGCTTCTTTTCCATTGTCTGCTGCTGCTTGTTCAGTTTATCCAGTTCCTTCTTCTCTTTGGGGGAAGCGGAGCCGGAAAGCTGGTCTTTGCGGCTGATCAGCCGCTGATATTCTTCCTGAAGCTTTGCCTTCGCCTCGCTCTTGTCGGTAAGCTGCTGATGGATCTCCAGCTGGGACTGCTGGACCTTGTTGAGCCCTTTCATGTGTTCATCCAACAGGGAATTGGTGTTTTTCAGCGAATCCCGCAGCAGCTTATCTGTTGATTTGCCTATCGCCGGAGCGGAGTCGGTTTTTTCTGTTGCCGAAGCGCCATTCTGCGCCTGCAGTTCCATCTGCCGCATCCGTTTGCTCAAGGCCTTGGCAATATCATACTCCTTGCCCCAGGAAGCATCCCCGTGGTATTTATATGCTTTGAAGGTGTTGAATACGGCCAAAGGATCCTTGCTGGCCAACTGGTTGAGATACTCCTCATCACCCAGCTTCTGCTTCTGCTGCTCCACAAAAGTATGCCAATCTGTGGTGGGGTTGCCCTGGTCATCCACCTGTATCCCGGCTGCGTTGGCAATCTCCAGCGTATCCTGACGGATCAGTTCCACCCGATGAGCTTTCTCCAGAATTTGAGGAAGCTGCTCATGTAACTTGGCCAGCTGCTGATGCACCTCAATATACCGGGCCGCCGATTCTTTCATGGTGCCCTGGAGCATCTCCAGCAGCACAATGGATTGCTTGAGACGCATGGTGTTACGGATCTGCCCCAGACCCCAGGTGCCGGCGTTTTCGTCCAGGATGCGGCAAACCTCCTGATTTCTCTCCTCCATCTCCTGCACAGAGGCGGTGAGTTTTTCTAGGCGCTGGATCTCCTGCTCAAAGGAGATGGCTCCAGGCTTGTTGAAGTTCAGCTGTACATCGTTGACAAACTTCAGCTGATCCTGAATATAGAAAACCTGTCCCTGAATGGTAGCGTTGCCCAGGTTGTAATGGAACAGGTTCCAGGATTTCATCAAAGAACGGGACGATACATCAAAAACGGACGGAACTACTAAACCGGCTTTCAGATACACATCAAAATCCAGTCCCGCCGACAGCCCATAAGTGAGCTTTGTATTTTCCCGATCCAGAGAGATGGCGTCCAGAAGCTTTGCCTGGGTGGAATCGTAAAGCAGCTGCAAAGTTCCGTTGGCGTTGCCGTCCACATTGAGGGAAACACTGCCCGCCAGTCCCAGCACACCATGCAGACCGGGAACGCCGATTTCCAGATTGGCGCCTACACCCGCCTCCAGAGAAGCGTTGCACTGCGCGCCAAAGCTGCCTGTAAAGGAGCCCGAAGCAAAGGCGCCGCCTACAAACCCCTCAAAGCCTATGCCGCCATTGAGGAAGGGGCTGATATCCACCGTAACCATGGGGAAAATCGGGTAAACAAAAGCCTTAAAGGTCATCAGCGACTTTTTGGCCTGTTTATCTTTTTTCCGCTCTTCCGGCAGATAATAGTCTCCCCGCAGCTCTGCCCCGATCTGACCCTTTTCCTTCTGATAACTGAGAACCAGCTTGAGGTGATCGTTGATCTTCACCTCACTCTGGAGGGATTTGACCAAAACGTTCCGGGGGTCCAGTTCAAATCCGTTGGGGCCATAGCAGACCTCTGTGATCAGCAGGTCCACCGTTGGAGCCATCGCGATCATTTTCTTGAGCATGGAGGTGGCTTCGCTGTCTTCCTGACCGCCCACAGCGCCGGTTTTGTCACTTTTTTCAATGGAGACGTCCTTGAAGATAAAGCCCTCGGCCCCTTCCCGCTTTGAGATGGAGCCAATCTCAGCCTTGCCGTATCCCTGCACCTCCGCTACGATATTATCGCAGCTCTCCACGGACAGCCGGTACTGGTTTTCTTTGAGGAAGCCCAGGGTCAACTTACCGCCCAGCTGGGAAATGAGGCCGTCACCTTCATACTTCAGGCCGCCCCCCAGTTTGATGCCCTCCACTGCGCTGAGATTGGGCGCCACAACTGCAGCCTCCAACCCTTCCAGCATCACGGGACTTCCAAACAGGGAGATACTGTTGCCGATCTCCGCGCCAATGGCGCCTACTGTAAAACTGCTCAGGTCGGCTGCTATGGTCAGGTCATACACCTTCAGGCTCAGATCCTTGATTCCCACAGCGTCTTCCACCATGTCCGAAATGGTCTGGTTACGCAGGGCGACACTGCCAAAACGGATCTCACTACCCAGCTGGAGCGTTTCAATTTCACTCTCTACAATGGTATCTCCCACTGTCAGCTGCATTGTGGTGTCCCGTAGGCCAGGATGGAGCCCGTCTTGCTGGATGCTCAAGGCAAAGGTAGGCTTTTTCAGGGAGATCTCAGCGTCTCCAATGGAAACGGAAAGATCATTTTCCAGCCCCAGCGCCGCATCATAATTGCCCTGGGCATCCTTTTTGAGCAGAATGCTGTCGCCGATTTTCTTGCCGAACACCGTGGGCTCGGAAAAGTAGATAACAAATTCATTGGCTGTTGCCCCGGCGGCGCTCACTGAAAGATTTCTCACCTTCACTGTGCCGATTCCAGAGAACTGGTCGCTCAGATCCCGGAAATCCAAAAACGCGTCGGCATTTCCCAGCAAAAATGTACCGGCCCTCAGAGCGATCTGATCGGTGAACTGTACATTCGCCACCTTGGTCTCGCCTACTTTGACCTCACCGTGGATCTGGCCGCTCACCGTTCCCTCAAAGCCGCCCATTTGTTCATTGCCACCTTGGGACGCCGCCTGACCGGCACCCTGCGCACCTTCGGCAGGTGCCTGAGGGACCTTCCGGATATAGCTGAGGGATACCGTCATGGGGTTTCCTTTCAGCTCCAGAGGCTCGCCATCATATTCAAACTGGCTGGAAGCGTTGAGGGCTATTTGCAGCTCTCCAGGCTGCTTGCGCAGGGAAACTGTTCCGTTGACCACCGTCATGGACGGCGCAGCCACCGGATCTCCCTGCTGCAAACTGGCTGTGGCCTCCTCAAAAAACACCCCTTCTGCGCCCAGCCGAAACTGATTTACCGTAAAATCAGCGTGCTTGAGCACCATGCTGATGGGATCATCGTAAACCAAAGCCGCACCGGCTATCTCAAAATGACGTTCCTTAGCCGCCATCTGGATGTTGGAACCGGTCAGCTTTCCTTCCAGCCCGGAGAGGGTTTCCATGCGGGCGGAAAAGCCCTGGTTAAAATCATACTCCAAATGCACCCCATGGAACTGAAAACCGCCGGCCGAAAACTCCAGGGGATGGAACTGAATGGCTGCCGGTTTCTCCGCCTTATTGAGGGTGAAGGTCATATTGCCAAACAAATCGGTTACATTTTTTTCAACCTTGCCGTTAAAGAGCCGGAGAAAATACATCTGAGCCGGCATGGCCAGCACAATATTACCGGCAGCATCTATCTGAGCCTCCGCTTCCGCTGTGCCGGGAGTGTCTACGCTGAGAAACTTGAAATTGCCCATATGCAGGCTCATTTGATGAAGCTGTACCGACAGCGCCGCTGTGTCTCCCTGCTTTGCCAGGGTCAGGCAGGTCCCTTCCGCCTGCAGCCAGGAAGGCAGCAGCGTCTGCTTTTCTTCCAGCGTCCGCTCCACTCCTTCCAGCTGAAAACCTTCCTGGGCAGAAAGGGTAATGGTTCCTTCTTCAAAGACAGGCTCGACCCCTGTGCCGGGGAGGGTGCGGTTCTCCACCCGGATGCCTTTGCCCGTCAGGGCGGACAAATCCTCCAGCTTTCCTTCGGGAACAAAGGTCAAATCCAGCTCTCCTCCATGATAAAGGAACCTGGCGCTTTCTCCCGCCTGGAAACTTTGGGTCTGCTGGTCAGCGGTGAGCATGATATGTTCAAAATCCAACCGGTCATCCCGGAGATGGATGGTGCCGTTGGCGGTGACCGAACCATCCTCCCGGCTGAGCACCCGTACTCCTTCTTCACTGGTCCAGTTCACCTGCTGTCCCAGTACTTGAGCGGAACCGGCCATTGCCAAAAGGCTGTCGCCGTCCCCTTTTTGCAGGGTGAGGGTCACACCGCCCAGGGTCAGGCTGCCGCCTTCCTGGAGCTGGGGAGCCTCCGCCGGTTTGGATTCCGGATCTTCTGTGACCTCTTCTGCCGGCAAAGCTTCTGTTGCCGCCGCAGTTTGTTCCAGCTTTTCACTCTGTGCCTCAAGAGCCTGTTTCAGCTCCTCGCTCTGTACGGCGGGAGCCTGCTTTGGCTCCTCACTCTCCGCCGCGGCAACCTGTTTCAGATCCTCACTCTTCACCTCGGGAGCCTGCTCCGGCTCCTTGCTCTTCGCCGCGGGGGTCTGCTCAGGCGGAAGCGTATTCAGTACCGGGTCAGGCGCCGGTGCCTGCACCTGTGTCCCGGCAAAGGTATCCATGGTATCTTCTCCGCTTTTGGCTTTGGTATTGCTTTTGGAGGAAAACATCCGGGAAAATACTCCCTTTACCCAGTTCCAGACACGACGAAAGAACCCCGGCTTTTTTTCCGCGGTAGCAGGAGCTGCGGTCTGCTGAGGCTGCTGCTGGGGGCTTTCGTTTTTCTTTTCCCGACGAACAGCATCCTTCTGTTTCTCCGATGGTTTTTGTGTCTTTGTGGGTCCCATCCCATTATCACCTCTGGCTGGATTCTTTGAAGCAGCCTCCGTAAGGCCCCATATCCTGGGGGCTCAGACGCTTTCCGTGCTTGGAAAACTGCTTTTGAATGGCGTATAAAAGATCGCCCATGGTAATGGCCCGATCCTGCGCCGCTGCTAAAAAAGCCGCTGAGAGGGCCGAATTTTTGATCATGGCTCCGGTCATTTCAAACCGCTGGGCCAAAAATTGCAGATCCACCGTCCCATCCAGAGGCGCCTCCCTGGGGAAAACCCCTTTCCAAAGGATTTCCCGCTGTTCCGCGTCCGGAAAAGGAAAATGAATGATATAACTGATCCGCCGCAAAAAAGCGGAATCGATATTGGTCAGAAGGTTGGTGGTCATAATGACCGCCCCTTGGTACTCCTCCATCTTCTGCAGCAAAAAGGAGGTTTCCACATTGGCGTATTTGTCATGGCTGTCCTTGATCTCACTGCGCTTGCCAAACAGGGCGTCCGTTTCATCAAAAAACAGGATGGCATTGTTCTTCCCTGCCAGATCAAAGATCCTGCCCAGACTTTTTTCCGTCTCTCCGATGTATTTGGAGAGCACTCTGGACAGATCGATCTGAAAAACCGGCAGCCCCAGTTCATTGCCGATAATGGAGGCCGCCATGGTCTTGCCGGTGCCGGGAGGCCCCTCAAAAAGCATGGATAATCCCCGGCCATACTTGACCTTCTGTTTGAAATTCCACTGATCATACACCTGGTAGCGGTAACGGATGTGGTCCATGCCTTCCCTGATCTGCCGCTTTTCCTCCGGGGGCAAAATCAGGTCCTCCATGGTGTAGCCGGTATTGAGGCGATCCGCGCAGTTGCCCAGGTCGTCGCCGGTGCGGTCCAGACATATCCCCTCAATCTGGGAAAGGGTGATGGTCTGCCTGCCTTCCATGCGGCTCCGCTCCCGGCAGGTGTTGAGAATATGTATGATCTGTCCCGGAAGAAACCGGTATTTACCCGTCAGCTGTGCCCCATCGGCTCCATCCTCCAAAGGCAGGGGACCATTCTCCCACAGCGCTCTGGTGGCTTTGGGGTCCAGTTCTCCCAAGCGGAACAGCTGCTGGGAACACAGCTCAGGCAGCGTAATCTCCGGGTCCAGACGAAAGCACAGAACCGGCGATGCCGGACGCAGTATCTTTTCCAGCTCCCGTACAAGGGTGGGATCCGGGGACTGGCGGAAATCCGTCAAACAGCAAACAGCCCGCTGAAGCCGCAGCTCAAAAGCAAGGGTTTCCAGGATCTCCGGCCAGGTCTGTTCCAGCAGCCGCTTCCAGGAAACCAGCAGCAGGTTTTTCCGGGCTTTCCGGCAGGCGTGACGCAGCAGAAAAAGCCTTCCGCTCTCCGTTTCTCCCTGGAGGACCACGTCCACAGACGTCTCCCCCTCCAGCGCTGACACCAGGAATTCTTCCTCCTTTTCCCGGCCATACAAGGGTGTGAGGGATTCAAAAACATGGTAGGATTCTCCCCAGGAAAAGCTTCGGAGGATGCTGCCGCCGGACAGAAGATCCATCACCCTTTGCCTGGGCTCCAGAAAGGTCTGATCCAGCTGTGTCTGATGCCGGTCATAAGAGAAAAGCAGAGGAAGATAACTTTCTTCCGCCTGGCGCAGCCGAACCTCGTCCCCCTCAAAAAACAGCTCCAGCGCCAGGGACAAGCTCAGCCTGGGCGAACCGCCCGGATGATCGCAATAACGCAGAAAGTCTGAAAAGCACCGGTCCCGGGCCGTCCAGAAAGCGCACATCACCAGCAGCTTGCCCGTCCAGGGGATTTGAAAGGTACTGCACAAATAGTCCAGGGGGAAAAATACGCCTTCCTTCCCCTCCCGTTCCAGCAGCTGCCCCATCATCTGGTGATACTGCCTCTCGCCCTCTTTGGAGAGGGTGAACCTTCTGACATCTTCTCCATTGAGCCGCTGCATCAGGGAGGAAAGGCTCCACTCTCCAGGCTCAGAGAGATGGATGGGAGATTGGCGCCAAAGAAGATATTCCCGCAGCAGTACGGTAAGAATCGACCGATACTCCTCATATTCCTCCCAGGGATCTTGATAGGGCAACACAGTAAACACCACTTTCTGTAAAGCTATGAGCGCCGTTTAAAATCAGTTGGAAAGATAGTCCTCAGCGTTCAGACTATTTCCGTAAAGGGCCTTCATCAGCACGGGGCCATAAAAGTTCATGGCAGCCATATTCATATTGATGCTCAGGTCTGCCAGCTGGAGAAGGGTCTCCTCCGTTGCGACAGGGGGCAGGAAGGTGGAGGTGCGAAGGCGTACCTGTCCAGCGTTATCCCCCGTGAGGACGATCTCAAAGTCGCCAAACCAGATTTGGCAGTTGATCTGATGCAGCAGGGAGGAGAAAAGCTCTCTGCGCTCCTGGGGCACCATGGCCGGAAGGACAGAGAAATAGCAAAAACTGTACTCCTCATCCACTTTCAAAAAGGAATTCCAGGAAAACTCATTGCCGCTGACATCCACTTTGAGAATGTTGTCCTTTTCCAGATAATTCCACTGTTTGGTTTCCAAATACTTTTTGAGCAGCTCTTTGGCCATAATATCCTCTCCTTTGTTTTGAGAATCACATTATCATTCTGTTTCGGTATTATTTTCATTCTTCGCCGGCCGCTCTACCTCCGGCAGCGGAACTTCGGGCAGCTGATAGGAAGTGTAGGCTTCCACCTTTTGGGACTGCTGCTGCGCCCCGGAACTGCCCACAAGGACCTGCTGAAAATAGACATCCTCTTCTTCGGCGGAATCATACCGGGCCCGAAGCTGTTTCAGCCCCTCCCATCCGGTCTGTTTATAACCATAGTCCAAGGTCCTGATCGCCAGATCCGCCTGATCATCCGACCAATAGATCTGGGCCTTTTTTTCATACAATACGCCTTCCTGAGGATAATCCTGAACAGCCTGATCACAGAGGCTCAGCGCTTGCTGATGATCTCCGGTTTTGGTCAGACGGTTGATCTGAAGAAGGTACTCATCCAGAGAAACCGTCTGGCCCTGTACCCACCAAAGAGCTCCCGCTCCTGCCAACAGAATCACCATGATGATCATCCATCGGCGCAGCCGTTGTCCGGCCTTCTTTTTCATTGACACTGCCTCCCAATCCTTTGTAGCTCTCCATCCTGTAGTAGGCGGCCAGAAGGTCCTGGCTGTCCTGACGGCAGATGGTGTCAAAAATCTCATAGGCGGTTTGGTAGTCGCCATTACGGAAGCTGCACAATCCCTCTTCAAAGGACATTCTGGTTGTCAGCTGAGTGGGATTTTCCTCCTCTGAAATCAGCTGATAAAAGGACGTTTCTTCCACCCATCCAGCCATACGGTAAGAGTATCCCGACAGGCGGCCATCCATCTGCCCTTCCTTTTGCGTCAGGAAAAATCCCCGATAACCAGGACCCGTCCAACGCTCTTCCAGGCTGCGCAGGCGATTGCCTTCTTTTGAGAGGGTCAATACCCGTTTGACAGACTGATCCCCGATGACTCCTGCCTCAAGAACTGCGGGCGTGAGGAAAAGCGTGCTGCAATGCTTTAAAACCGGATGATCCAGCAGCTGCTGCAGCGCCGCCAAAGCCTGTTCTTCTTTCTCAAAGCAGCAGCGCAGCATTTTGTGATCAAATCTCACCAACAAGCCCTGCTGCCGGCGCACCGCTTCCATCCCCTCTTCCATCAGCCGGTTTACAGGCTGAGCCAGGTTGGAATGAAAAGATATTGTCAGCAGCATCACATTTTGCTTTACCATCTGACCTGCATGAACCTGAGCGAAGGAATCCGCGCCCATCAGCCGGATCATATCTTTGGGGATCAAAAGCTCATACTGTCCGTTGCAGGTACGGATATCCCTGAGATACACCTGAATGCTTCCGGTCATCGCCTTCATGGTCTGAGCGGTTTCCGCCACTTCATCCTGCCCGGCAAAATCTGTGATCTTCCATTCTCCTGACGCGGCAGACCGGGAAAGCTCATGGTTTAGTCTGCGCAGACGCTTCATAAACAGCCAGATGAGCAAATTTTCCACCAGCAGCAGAATCAGCCAGGTGCCTGCCGCTACCCGCAGCAGCACCAGCACCGATTCCAGCGTCATCACCTGCTGACTGTATCCATCGGTGACCGAAGCCGCAACCAATTCGCAATTTTCCCCTCCCTTCAGGGAAAAATCCGCTGCCGATATGACATACCGCAGAATCCCTGCACTGCGCTGGTCCTCAAAAGATTGGCTCACTCCAGTCTCCACAGCCTGCTCGCAATAACTTTGCGCCTGCCCGTTGATGGCATATTCCACCGGAACCGGAGCGGTCAGATCGGAACTATACACACAATACCACTGTCCATTTTGCCGCAAAAACAATTCGTACCCATAATCCAACCCACTGGCTGTCTGCGTACTGATCCAGCTGTTGAGGCTGCTGGTCAGCTCCTGGGGGAGGCCATAAATTCCTCCCTCATATATTTCCACACTGCCTTTCCGCTCCAGTACCCCCAGCAGGGACTGCACCGCGTTGGCACTGTTGAGCTGCTGTCTCTGCCTGGAATACTGCTGCATAAACATACTGGAAATTATGGTGATAATTGCCGCCCCTGCCATCGCAATGGCAATGGAACTCAAACTGATCCGGGTACGGACACTGAGGAAATATCGTTCTCCTTTTTGGCGTCCGTTTCGCTTACGCACCCAAAACAGCCAGAAAAATCCTAAAATCACCAGCTCCACCAGCAGGGCTGTCAAAAAGCAAAGTCCCGCAATGTGCTCCCGAAGATCTCCCTGCAAATACCGGAAAGTTTGTACACTACTGCCATCCCAATAGATACCGCTCAGAGCGCTTCCATCCTCCATAGATGCGCAAAAAGTGCCGTCAGACCGGGGATGGACATTCTGCAGCGCTGACAAGTTCAGCTCCTGTGGAATAGGTTGAGAAGAAACAGCGCCGGTATGCAGATTCACCTGAATGATACTGCGCTGATAAAAATCCAGAAAAGACAGTGTCCCATCCTCATATCCCAAGCCATTGAGGAGGATGGCCCCGGAATCCGTGCTGGGATAAATCTTTTCATTCTGCAAAAAGATTCCCTGGTTTCGGTAAAGAGCCAGCAGACCCATTTCAGTATAAACATAACGCTCCGGTTCACAGCCAAGGCGCTCTGTTGCGCTCACCTGTCTGGTGGGCTCCCCAGGTTTTTTCGCATAGGTAAGCAGCTGGTCAAAGGATGCCTGATAGAGGGTAAAGTACAGCTCGCCGTCTATCACACTGAAAAGCTGTTCTGACTGGAAGCTGCCCTCCACCTCCTCTTCTGAAATCTCCCACACCAAACGAAGTCTTTCCCACTGAAAATCTGCCTGGTAGATGGCCTTGGTCTCATTCCCCCCCGGTTCATGAAGGGTGCAGGCCACATAGAGCGTACCGTTTTCATCCTCGATCAGCTGATCAAAGCTTTTTACGCTCTGCCGCCCCAGATCAATGTTCAGCACCTGAATATTTCCCGTCAGCTTTCCATCGGCATCAGTACAGAAAATGTGAGACAAAACCCCATTCTCCTCAATACCGGCAAAGCCGTCCCCATATGGGATCAGTGTCTTGCAATAATCCACTTCCAGGTGGGTATCCGAATAAGTGACCACACCGGTGAGCAACAAAGGAAGCATCAGCAGGCAGACTGCCAGCAGCAGCCGTTTCAGCCATTTTTTCACACCTGTTCCTCCTTTTGCAGCCCACCTGTTTGAGCATCGATCAGTCTGATATAATAAAGCGCCGCATGGTCCTGGGGATAACGGCAAAGGGCCTGAATGAAGCTGCTCCGGGCCAATATGTACTGTCCCCGGAAGAATTGCTCCACTCCCCGCTCCAGATCCTGCTGGCCAATTCGGTACTGGTTGGCAGAGGAATCCAGGAAGCATTCCATCAAGCCCTGGCAGTCCAGCAGACCTACCTTACGGAAGCTCCACTTTTCCCGCTCCAATGGGAAGGAGCCTTCCACCGCCAGTACACGGCAGCGCATCCCGTCCCGATAAGCGCAAAGAGCTTCCTTGCGGTTCTGATCTTCCGGGAAAACCAGAAAACGATATTCCTCATTCACGCCCAGCACCTGCACCGTCACCGGCGTATGATCAAAGGCGATATAAACATTGGGATCCTCCTGCGCCGCTGCCGCTGCCGCATAAAAGAGAGAGGCTTTTTGGGAAACCAGGACGATCTCCTCCCCGGTAACAGAGGCGAAAAATCCGTCACAGGGCTCCATCCATCCAATCAGCTTCTTGGTCATTTTTTGGATCTCGTCAAAGGTCCTCTCCCCTATATTGAGATAGGCAATATAAAGGGGAAGGGTCTCCTTCTCCTCAAGTGTCAGCTGGGCCACACTCTTTTTATGGAACAAAGCCAAAATCTGTTTGGAAAAATAAGCCTTGCTCAAATCCTGAAGATACCCAAGCTGCTGGATACTGTCTCCAAACTGCTCTGCCAGCTGCCGGAAGGTATCCTCCAGGTCGGTGATTTCATTGCGTACCCCTTCCCGGGGAGGCGTCAGCTGGGGAAGTTCACCCAGGGTAAGCTGCTTTGCCATCCTTCTGAGGCTGGAAAGAGGTTTGAGGGAGAAATAAATGACCGGCGCCAGCAGCAGTACCAGTAAGGCGCAAAAAACGATCTGCCAGAAGGCAAAACGATAGATCACCTGCTTGACCTGATTGTCGCCTTCAATGCGGTCGCCCAAAATCAGATAAAAGCCATTGATCGTACCATCTTCCAGCCGGCTGGGCAGAATCAGGCCCATGAACTTCTGATTGGTTTCGCTGTAATAGGTGAACATCTGATCCGTATCCGCTGCTATGGTATCCAGAAAGAACTCCAGCTCCCGCGGCGCCATCCACTGGTCCAGGGGCAGCATGGAATAGGGGCCGTATATGGAGTAATAGGCATTGTCCTGCCGGTCCAGTCCATAATATTCGATGGTGCAGTGATACTGATTGGAAAACTCCTGTTCTGCATCCGCGTCCCAAATCGCCGGCTCTTCATACAGCTGAAGGGAAAGGATCCGCAGATCATAAAACATGGTATAGTAGTCTTCCAGCATGGTAAAGTCGTTTTGCTCCAGGCCCTCGATGATGATATGGAAATCCTCAATGGTCTGATGGACGCCATAAGAATGGAGCTCTTGCGCAATTGACTCCATAGTCTGCTGATCCTGCTGCTGATGGTACTGGGTCAGCAATACCGACACCAGCCAGATAGACCCGCAGGAAAGCAGAGCCATTGTGGGGATCATGGCGGACAGAATCTTCACCACCACCGAGCCATGATTCCAAAGGTAACGGGCCAGAAAACAAATTCCCAGCTCCAGCGCCCCCAAAACCAGCACCAAAACCACACACCACAGTATAAATACCGGCGTGGCCACTACTTGGGAGGAATCGTATATATGGAACTGTCCGTCCCATTCCACCAAAACTCTGGGCATATCCAGATCATAATAAGCGGCAGCGAAGTTCTCCTCATCCACCATGCTCAAATCACCCACGCCCCGCAGGGAAAGGTCATATTCCCACAGGCGGTTGAGGGGGCTCTCCCAATTGATCTGCAGCTTTTTTTCTCCTGGTAAAACCCGCTCTACCACACAGTCAGTCTGATTGACGGCATAAACAAAACCCTCTTTACTGGTAAGCAGATCGGAATAGTGGTCCGATGAAAGCTGCTGACCATCGCTGTAAATTCCGCGGAGCCCGTCATACAAAGAAATCCGGATATCGCCCCACTTGATATTCCTCAGCAGGGGAGCCGAAATAGGTGTGACCTGTTCCAGCGTACAGGTGCCATCCTCGAGGGCAAAGGAAAGATCCCAATAATCACCATTTTCCGTGGTTCCAATGGCATAAAAATACAGGACGTCACCCTCTGTGGTGATATCTGCCCGTCGATCTATGTAAGCGGAAATGCCCCGCTGGGCGGCCTGCTCTTTAACCATCGTTTCCAGGTTCTCATAAAGAAGAAGCATTTCCTGCTGCTGAAAGTCCAGATAATACAGATCAAAGCAGTCATCGGTTTCACCGATGATATTGTAAAAGTCCACGAAATACCAGCCTTCATCTCCCTGGATCAGCTTCCAGGCAAGGTGGTGCTTGCCGCCCTCCATACGGTCGTAGGAAATTTTTCCCACAATGCGGTTTTCCTCATTCAGTTTCAGTATATTGGTCTGTTCATCATTATCGTCCACAACCACGACATAATCCTCATCCCTTCCAATCAAAAAAGGATGATGATAGGTATAATTGGCTACATATCGGTGGAGAAACCAACAGCCCGCCACTGATGAAACGATCCAGAGAAACAGAAGAAAAAGCCATCTCTTTTTTCCCATGGTGCTGTATCCTCTTATCTTCATGGAATTTGAATGGTGGTTTGCCCGGGATTGGTGATTTGGATCATTCCCCCATAGGCGCAGGTCAGCTTGCAGCTGTTGTTAAGCGCCGGCTGCCCTCCGATCAGGCAGGTGGGCGATCCCGGCGCCCAGGGACCTGGAATCACAGGAATACAGGGCATAGGCGTAAGCACTCCCAGGGCTGCCGCTGTGGCGGAAGCCACGGTTGGGTTTGCCATGGAAGAGCACATCCCAAAGGGCATGATGTTGACCATAGGCTTGTTGTCCATGATGTTGGCCAAGCCCATCACATTGGTCACCTTATTCTGCGGGAGCACCATCAGGGAGGAAGGCGCCATTCCAAAACTGCACTGCAGCATCGCGCCGCCGCAAACAGCCAGAGCCATTGTCATTCATCTCCTGTTCGTTTTCTGGATACCAGCAGCTGCCCATCCCGGTCCACAAGATGGAGGGCGCTGCAGGAAGCGGGCAGCGGGATGTCGTAGTTTTCCAACCTTTCATCCAGCTGTACCGCCGTAAAAATTCCTGTACGATAGTCCATGGGCCATGGACAGGGACGGTCCAGCTGATAAACGCCATCGCTTTTTCCCTGGGGACTAAGCCAGAAAAGCCCCCTCTTATTCTTTCCGCCGTCAATCCAAACGCGAAGGATGGAAAAAGCGGGGCCTGTATCATAAAGGGCCAATTCCTTGCCGCCGGAGGCAAAGGATTCCGTCAGCTGAAAGCGGGGAGGCTTTTGCTCCAGAACCGCCCAAACCGGCTTTTTTGAAGGAACAGTGCCTGTCAGCCACTCCACCGTCTGGGCGAAAGGAAACTGTCTGCCCGGAAACAATCCCACCTCAATGAGGGAAAAGTTTTGTTCCACCGGCACCATGATCTCCTTGGACTGATAAAAAGGCGCTTCCACAATGATGGTATAGAGCGCGGCAGGCAGATTGAGAAAAACCCAGAAACCATCCTTTTTCCGCTGCGCCGCAATACCGTTGTTCAGGCGCACCCGAACGCCATTCTCCAGCGGTTTGCCTGTCAGCGCATCGGTCACTATCAGTGCCAAGCTTACCTTTATGATTCTTTCAGCCATAACACACTCCTTCAGTTTTGCCTGGTATCCACCACAAATTCCCGTACCCGGGCCACTTCTCTGCTGCGGGTGGATTCCACGATCACCGCGCGGGCGGAAACAAAGGCGGAAACCCGGTACAGATGGGAGGAGCTGCCCCAAATCTTTTCCCGCTCTTCCAGGGTGGGGCTGCACAGCTCCAGGGTAACGGTTTCACCCTCCTCCTGGGTGAGGAGGCTGTTGTCGTTGATGATCTGAAACACCCTGCCCAAAAGAGTCTGCTCCTCCTCAAAAAGGAATTTCACATCGCTTTTGAGGTAGGGGGTTATCATATAAAACAGGTCCAGCACCAGTGGAGGATATTTTTGGGTGAACAGGGTTTGATTGCTGCGTCCGCTGATTCTGGCGTGCTCCGATTGCTGTACATTGTACAGATACACGCCCAATGAAAAGTCTCCCCTGTTGTCAGGCGCGCAAAGTCCCACGGCATCTTCCCGCAGCAGTTGAGGGGCCAGCCCCTCCCGAAGCAGTCCTACCAGCTGCCGGCTCACCTGCGCGATGGCGGTGTATTTCATTGCAAATCCTCCCCGTTGCCCAGATACTGTCCATTTAAAAAGGTCCCCTGACAAACAAGATTTCCGCTGGCATCATACAGCGTCCCCTGACCATTGAGGGTATTTTTCAAAAAGCTGCCCTCGTACCGGCGGATTCCGGTGGCACGGTCGTACAGAATGCCCTCACCATCCATCTGTCCTTCCTTGAAATTGCCCTTATAATAAGTAACGCCGGACTCCGGAGCATACAGAACCCCTTCTCCATCAAACAAGCCGTTTTTAAAAGAGCCGGTATAAAGCAGATTTCCCGTTTCCAGATCATAGGCGCTGCCGGAACCCTGATAGTTTCCCTCTGAAAACTCTCCCTCATACACCAGCACATCGTCTACATACTGCCGTCCGGAACCGCTCAGCTGCCCCTGCTGAAAGGTTCCCTCATAACGGAGTTTCTGTCCGCTTTCACTGGTGAGGTTCAGCACGCCGCTCCCCTGATAAACGCCACCGGAAAATTCCCCGGTGTAAAGCACCGTGCCGTCCTGGTTATAAAGGGTTCCTTTTCCCTCATACAGACCATCGGCCAGCCCTCCGCTGTATTTGAGGGAGCCGTCGGGATAATTTTCTTCTCCGCCGCTGCCGGTAAGGAAAACATCAGCGGAAAATGTGCCGGAATAAAGCACCGAACCATCAGCACTGTATTCCACCCCTTCTCCTTCCCGCTTGCCTTCCAGAAACTGTCCCCTGTAGGCCAGTACGCCGTCGTGATACAATTCTCCCGTTCCGCTGTACTGCCCGGCTTTGAATTCTCCCGTATAAGCCAGGGAACCATTTTGAGTATACAGGGTACCTTCCCCTTCAAACAGGCCCGCGGCAAATTCGCCCTCATAGCGCAGGGCGCCGCTGCGGTAGTAAAGACTGCCCTGGCCCTGATACAGGTTCTCTGCAAATTCGCCCTGATAGCACAAAACACCGTCGCTGTAGTAAAGCTCCCCTGTTCCGCTATACTGCTCCTGCTCAAAGTTACCGGTATAAACCAGATTCCCGCAGGTATCATAGAGGGTGCCATTTCCGTTGATGCGGCCATCCTCCAGCGCTCCCTGGAACAAAAGCGTTCCCCCGTCGGTATATAGCCGCACTTTTCCATTATAGCCGGCAATCAAAGACGAATCGATCTGCAGATCCCTGGTGAAAAAGGCGGATACCACCTGGGGATACACCACACGGATCAGTATCGCTGCCAACAACAGTATCCCCAGAACGATCGCTGCCAGCAGCACTTTGGAAACATAAAACCGGCCAAAGTCCAGATAATCCTTTCGGGAGGTTGGCTGAAAACCGATCTTTCCCTTGCCCAGCTCTTTGACATCCTGTATCACTTCCTGGCTGAGGGAATGAACTCCCAGCATCCTGGAAAGCCTCCGGGCACCGCCGGTAACAGTCTGGGCGACGGAGCGCTGAATCGTTGCGGCAGTATATTCCATACTTTTTTTCAGATCATTTGTGGGGTCGAACTTCATCGCCCTCCTCCTCTCCCATCAGGATTGCAATATCACTGTGCCGATGCTGTGAAAAGCAGGCACACTCAATGAATCATCCGGAAAAACAGCTGAAATCAAAAACCAGATGGCCCCCAGCAGTACCAACACCATCAGCACCTTTTTGAGAACCGACACGGTCTTTTTGATCTTTTTCCAAAAGCGAACGCTTCTGCTGTCCGCCTCCCGTCCCTTTCGTCCCAACTCATCTTCCAGGGACTTGCGCACCGGCAGAAAGCGCTGATACAGTTCCAAAAAGGACCCGGGCGGATGACGCCGCTGACTGTCGCAGAACTCCACCAGCTCCCTGGCCTGGCCTTCCTGAAGCTGCTGGGCAAAAAGCTTTTCCATCCCTTTCTGCCACAGGAGGATAAAGTCTTCCATCCCCAGGTCCGGGCATTTTCCCGGTTCCTTCAGATCATAAAAGCAGCCAGGTGTCCCATCTATGCATCCCCCTATATTTCCCTCAGCCATCAGATCGGCGGCGATGCCCACAGGAACCTCCCGGATGCAAAGAGCTGTAAGGACGTCCTCCGCCAGCCGAAGTTTCTCCTGCCAGGAAAGCTCCTCCTCGTTCCACGCATCCTTCAGACTGCGGTCCATGGAAGCACAGGCCAGTACGACTACCAGCCCTTCCTTCCAGGAAAACACATCCTGCAAATCTTCAAAGGTCTGTTCTTCCTTCAGGGACAGAAAATAGGGAAAAAGCTGCTGGGTAAGTGAGGCGTCAAACCACAGAGCAATCCATTTCCGGTCTCCGCCCCTGCAAAGATAGCTTTGAAAGCCCTTTCCTTTTCCCAGCAGACAAAGCACATCATATTGATTGGAAATATTCTCCAGAACCAAAAGCGCACCTCCCGTCAGGGTTTAACCACCAAAAAGGTATTGGCCTTCACATCCGGATCATAGGCACAAACTGCCTGCACCTCATAAACGCCCGGATGATTGGGGGCCGTGTAGCAGCCATTGCCGTTGATGGAGCCGCTGTTTTCTCCCACTAC
The DNA here is from genome assembly GCF_900104675.1 of Angelakisella massiliensis. GTDB lineage: Bacteria > Bacillota > Clostridia > Oscillospirales > Ruminococcaceae > Angelakisella > Angelakisella massiliensis. The sequence continues at coordinate 2,648,639 of NZ_LT629945.1, forward strand.
CGACCAGATGAGATCAGTGGGATTCATCTGCACAAACTTCACCGACAGATAAACAGATTCCATCACCCGGATACTCTTGGTCGGGCTGGAGATGAGGAGCTTTTTCTCCTGCGCCAGCTTCTTCTGATCCTCATACCGGAAGGCTGTCCAGTGGATTTTCAGCTCATACTGGGTGGTGGCTTCCAACAGACGGGCTCCGATGATAAAGGTCCCCTTGGCAGGGTCCAGCAATGCGGCCGTTTCCGCCATCACCACAGCCTGACGTTCGTCAAAAATCTCCGGGGAACCGTACACCACTCCCCGCTGCTGAAACTCATTTTCCTCCACGCCCAGTACGATCGTTACCTTTCCCAGGCCCAAGCCGTGGGCGATTTCTTCCGAGAAAAACCGCTTTCCCGCCTTTCCTCCGATACCCAAAGGGATTACGGCGTCTCCCTCCGCCATGGCGATGGGACTCTGCCACTCCCGGGAAAGGTCCTTTTCCTCCTTTTCCAGAAAAAGCCGCTGCTCCATCCAGGAAAGCCGCTCCTTGAGCACCATGTTTTCCAGCGCCAGCTCCCCGTTGGTAGCCACCCGCTGTCCAAAGGGAACTTCCCTGATCCGCTGCAGTTTTCCCTGGCCGTCGTAGTAAAGCGCAGCCAGACAAATATCCCGGCAAGGCCGGTAGGAAGCATACTGAAAGATCCGGGCGCTGTAGTCCTCAGTGACGCAATCCTCCACTGAACGGTTGGTGATGACCGCCTGAAGCTGAACCGACTGAGACAGCTTTCTGACAGAATGACCTGCCTCCAGAGAAAAGCCCTGGGGGTCCAGCTGGATTTGTGCCAAGTCCTCTGTAATATTCATGCTTTGGCACAGACAGCTCATCTGATAGGCCCCATCCACCAGCGGGGTGTTCTGGCTGAGGAGGGTGATGTCAATGAAATCCTTCCCCTCACACCGTACACAGTGCAGCCCCAGACGCATTTTCAGCGAGAACGCTCTGGACAGATCCCGGGACAGCACCCTGACCGTCAAATAAAAGGGCTTGCCGGAAGAGAGATACCGGGGCAGGAAAAGCTGCACCTGGAACTGATCGTCCTCATAAATCACCCGCTGGGTCCAATAAAAAGCGTCCACTGTCCCTGTATCCGGTTCGGGGGTACGGTCGCTGAGATAGAGGGAATAATCTTCCACAATGCTGTTGCAGCAGCTGTCCGCTCCCTGCTCCATCCCATATTCCTGCTGACGCACCTCATCGGCGGGGTGTTCATTATATTCCAGATAGAGATATTGTTTGGAGGCGGACGTATGGGGGGAATAGCCCTCTACGTCGGTGAGCCTGCGGACATCCGGCTTGGCCACTACGATCTCCCGGCCATAACCGTCCAGACCTACACCTGGCTCAATGGAAATCCGCTCCTCTGATACCGCTACCACCTGAAGGCCGCAGACCACTCCAAAACCACCCAAAAAGCGGTTGGACAGCCGCCTTTTGTCGTTCATATATTTTTGCTCAGTCTCAAATTCAGAAACTGACAACAGCTTTCCATCATAATAGCGATTCCGCTTATAGGGAAAATAACTTAGATTGATCACTCTTCTTCCCCCATTTCAGGTTCTCTCAAAATGATACTGCCGAAAGGCGAACCGGCCGCCCCCGATGACAGATAGCAATCCTGTCCCAGACGAATTCCGGTATTGCGGGATTGTTCGGAAATTAAAATTACTCTGGCCTGCAGATTGACCGGCTTGCAGCTATCCAGAATATTCAGCAGCGCAAGATACTGATTTCGGCCTTGAATCAAACGGGACGGCACCAGCACCGTAAAGACGTAGGGATTTTGAAACAACTGTTCCCGGCGCACTCCCTGGGGACAAACAAAATCCGGATCGTCTTTCTGGTGATATTCCACGATCTGCACCGGCTCCCCCAGATAAAGCCGGCAGAGAAACTCTACCGCCCAACGGGTTCCCATCGACTGATACAGCTCCCTGGCATGGGCCAGAAGCACCCGCAGCTGTTCCCTGCTCCAGAGACTTTCCTCCCGAATGCAATACCAGCTGGCCAGCCACCGCAAAAACTCTTCCGGCGCCCGCTGCGGCGTATAATTTTTTACGGTGGTTTCAATGCGCTCCTCCATCTCCTCATATATGGTCTGGAAGATGGCCAGATACCGCTGCAAGAAACCATCATCCTGGGTTTGGAAAAGCTCCGGCAGGTTTCTCAGCCACGATTGGCCCCCAAAGAAAAGCTTCATCTGGGCAATCTTTGGAGACTGCTCCTGGGAGGAGACCAGCTCCAATCCAAACCAGAGATACCGCCCTCTTGCCCCATACAGCAGCAGCTCCGGCTCCAGGGGCAAACGCATGACCTGAAAAGGAGCAAACTGCCGCATTTTTTCCTCCCAGGAGACAGAGGAGGCAATATACTGTTCCAAATCCACCCACTGTCCGTCGGCCAGCTGGATGGTACTGGCCTCGCTGGTAAAGACCGCCAAATAGCAAAAGGTGTTGTTGGGCAAAAGGCACTGGGTGCTCAGACGGTACCACTGGGTTTCCTTGGCGCCGCTGTCAAATGGTCTGGAAATCAGCCTTCCGGTACAGCCGGAGGGGAGGGTGATCCCTTCCTGCCAGCAAAGCTCCTGCCCCCAAAATCCCCGTTGGAATTCCTGCAAACGATTCAAACGGAAGTACTTGCTTTTCTCTCGCATCATTTTCTTGCTCCATCAGCATTAAAAATCATTTGTCCGCATACTGAGGTTCAGCTGGCCCAGTCTGGGCAAACAGCCTTCTTCCAGCACAATATCTCCGCCCTGCATCGTTCCATGGCCCCCGGAGAAGGATAATTCCAGCATATCCACAGATTGCAGTTGGGGCAGCAGATACAAATGGTCCAGCAACTCGTTTTTGCTGATGACCGCGCCAAAGTGCATATCCGGACCTTCAAAATAATCCGAAAGCACCTGCCGAACCCCTTCCTCAGAAATGGAGAACTGGGGCTTGACGCTGAGCTGTACATAGATTTTCAGCTGTACATACACCGGCGCCAAAAAGTTGAGCTTGGTATTGATCATCAGCCTGGGCAAAAGAGCCTGTTTGAGATTCTCCACTACGCCCGGATGAAGCGTCCTGTTGTCTCCCAAAGTTTCCAGCGCCAAAAACACCTGATTGGGCGCCTGTTCCTTGACAAAAGCACGCACTTTCTTCAAATAGGTCCCGGGAACATTCAGAGCTGCCCGCTCCAGATCTCCCAGGGTCACACACCGGCGGTCACAATGTTCCAGCTCCCGCTTTACCCGGCGGAAGCATTCCTCCGCGGTTTCCGCAGCTCTTCCCCCCTGAGCCGGCCGGACACAAGCCGCCTGACTTACAGTGCTGCCTGAAGGTGCTGTCAAGTATCCCTCTTGAATGTTTCCCATTTCTCCCAGACTGGTGCTCCAGGAAAGCAGCAGCAGCTCACCTTCCGGGGCTTGGCCATGCTCCCCATCGCCAAACTGAAGGGCATTGGATAAGGCGTCAAAATAATACTGCCGTGAGGAGGGTCCCCCAGAATTGAGATCCTCCGTCCGCTGCCAAAAATACCAGTTTCCATCCGGTTCCCGGACAAGAAGTTCCAGGCTGTCCGGCAGCAGATTTTTCTCCGGCAGGGGCAGACTGAAGCAGGCGATTCCATTGGCTCTGCCCAATCTTCTGAAAAGCTCCCCTTCTTCCTTCCAGGTCACTACCCCCACAGTCTCAAAATCCTCAGAGGAAAGGCGGATCCTTCCCGGAGACACATTCTCCCATTTCAGCGGGACCCAGCGTTCTCCTTCCACCCCATAAACTTCCATATGTCCTGTGCCGGACAAAGCATCCTGCTCAATGAGCAAATCCCGCTTACCATCGCTGTGATAGATCCGGCACTGGGAGATCGTCTCCCGCTGCAATACTTCCACAGCATTGAAATGAATGCCGCAAATGACCGGCGCCTTGACATAACTTCCATCCTCTACAGTAAAGCGCAGGGGAAAACCTTGCCCGGTCATGGAAGGATGGCCATCAGGCGGCAGCTGAAAGCGGAAAATCCCGCTGTGGAAAAAGCTTTGGGTATGATCCTCCAATACTGTAAGGGGCCTGTACCGCCCCTGATCCCAGTACTCCCCGCGGATGGTGACATAAGGATGGAAAGTGGAGGCTTGCTGCCAATTCTGCCCCTCCTCTTCTATCTGAAACCACAGCTGAAGCGGCATCCCCACCGGCAGTGTACGGTCAAAAAACAGCGTGAAATCCAGATCCTGTCCCGGTATAAAGGGACAAAATTCCAGCTTTCCTCCGCCCCGCTTGACCTGCTCCAGATCAGTGAAAAGCTGGTCGCTGCGCTGCAGAGAAGTCACCTGCGCCTGCACCACTGTCAAAGAGGCGGTGGTCTCAAAAGGAATGTCCTCCGCCCGAAAAACAGCGTTTTGCTCAACCATTCCTTCCCCTGACAGGGACAGCAGCGCCTTTGCCGGCCGCTGGGGATCGGGGCTGGCCCCCAGCAGCTTCAAATAAGCCAGCTCATGTTCCAGGCTCAGCGCGTTGAGATGATACTGCTGCACCTCTTTATACCAGGAGAACAGCTCCAAAATCATCACACCGGGGTCCGATGGGTTGTGATTGGTCCATTCTGGAGTGAGCAGGGATATCTGCTTGATGGCCTGATTGAGGATCTCATCAAAACTTTGATTATCCAATTGCTCCGGAATCAGCATATACACCCTCCTCTCTCATACTCAATAAATGGAATGCTCCACACGAACATCAATGTGGATCTCTCCCGCTACAGCCAGCGCCATTCCCTGCTCCTCCAATTGATTGAGCCGGGATTCGGTCAGCTCTTCCCCGTTCTCCAGACATACCCGAAGGGTGAACTGATCAATGCGTACCACCGCTCTGTGGTTATCCAACAGGTTGCGCAGCATCATGCGATTGGGAATTTGCCCAATCTGCCAGCCCTGCCGGTCATTGCCTCCGCTGATGGGGTCAAAATATGCACGCACTATCTCCGCGGTTTCCTTCTGTGCGGCAGCGACCGTACGATCATCCGTCACCACCACTTCGCCGGTAATGTGGTAAACCAAAAAGGCGGGGGGAACCAAAAACAGCTGCTCTTTCTGCAAGCCTCCGCATCCAAGGGTCAGCAGCTGGCGGCGGATACGCTGGCAATTGTCTTCAAAATGATCCATATCCTCAAACAGCAGCACCAGCGTGACCGCCCCATATTGCCGCTGTCCCTGGCCGTTTACACAGCTGAGGCATTTGATTTTGAGAATATCCCGTTGCGTCATCCGCACCGCCCATTCGTAATCGAAGGCGGTACATGCCCGCCCGAAGCAGCGAAGGGCCGCGCTGCTTCTTTTCAGGGTCTGGTCCAGTGTTTCCCGGTCCTGTCCTCCAAAACTGGGCAGAGGATTGATTACCTGGGAGATCATCCCCAGATTGCGGTCGGCCATGGAAATGGCTCCCACCGGCAGATTTCCCTTTCGGCCTCCTCCCACCGTATAGGCGACGCGGACATTTTCCTCCTCGCTTTCCGGAGGCACCCGGCCGGCAAGACCATTTCCAAAGTGTATCAGAGACTGATCTCTGTCCAGCTGATAGCAGCGCTGTCCTTCTTCCGCCCGCTGAATGTCGTCGATCTCCTTCCACAATACCCACAGATGGATCATTGTTCCGTCGCTGTTCCACTGGCCCTCCGCCTTTTTCTCTGCGATCCATCTTTCCGCCGTGGCAGGTGATGTCTGAGAAAGCTCATCCACATATACGCTTGCACGGTAGATGTCGGGATTACGCAGACGGCAAACCCGCTCCTCTTTGGCGTCGATACGAAAATACTCATAGTCCTGCTGCCGCAGATTGATCGCCCACACTGTATTGAGGCAAAGCTTTTCCAGGCGCATCGGACCTTTTTCCCTGTCCCCGGAGGTTCTGGCCCGAAGCCAGTAACCGGTTTGTCCAAACAGTGTGAGGGGGACGAAGCTTTCATTTTTTTGCAGACTGAGCAGGCCGGTTTTGGACAGTCCCTGGGTGTCGTCCTGGCAGGAGAGCGCCTGAAATCCTCCCTCGGCTCCATACTCCCAATACAGCGACGTGTGTGTGGAGGCATTTTCCTTTCCCACAACGAAAAGCAGCCGGATCATCGGATGGTTCAGCGGTGCGTCAAAGCAAAAATATACCGCCTGCCCCACTGTCGGACTGCCATAAGCCGCTCTGATGGAATCCGCCCGTTCCTGCCGTTTGGAGAGCTTCCGTTCCAGGCAGTTTTCCCGCACCAGATAGGGGGAAAAATGGGTATCCAGGTACCAATAGGAGAACACCGGCTGACTGACAATGGGAACCACATAGTACCCATTCTGCTTGAGATAGTTCTTTATGGATGCAATCCTCGCCCGGATACACCGCATCTCCCCCGACGGCAGAAATGCCTGCTGCAGGTCGGCAGGGCAGTTGAAGGTGACGCAAACCATCGTGCCGTCGTTTGTTCCGTCAAACACATCACTGTATCTGTCATCCTCAAACAGGCGCACCCAGCCAAAGCCGTTGTAATATTCCCACACCACACTGAGGATGGACACATCATATTCCTTGGGCTTCTCCAGCTTGGATTTTTTCATGATGTGCTTCCACTCAATGTCCTGCTGCACCGCTTCCTGGATCGGTTCCCGGTGATAATCCAAATAGAATTCCAGCTTGACGGTTGCCCCCGGCTTATGAAGCAGGCAGTCCGAAGCAAAGTAAACCGAAGTATAAGGAATGGGATTGGTGTCAAAGGGCTGAAAATGGTTTGTTTTCAGCTGGCTGATCTCATTGAAAACGCCATCAAGGCGCCATTTTTCTCCCTGGGAAGAGACCTTTACCCCTTTGAGATAAATCTTTTGGGGAATATCAAGCAGAGAAAAACGCAGAGAAATCCAGTAACCCTCTATCCCCTCCAGCACTGTGGGGGCCGGAAGCTCCTGGGAAAGCTTCAGCACCAGGGTACTGCCGGTACTTTCCTGGAACAGTGCCGGACGAAAGCCTGTTTCGGTGCTGTATGTAACCTGAGCGGCGCCTTCTTTGAACATCGCCAGGAAACGCCGGATCAGCTCCGGCTCGGTATCCTCAAACTCAAAGGAAAGGGCAAAGGTACTGCCGGAACACAGATCCATACACTCTCCCGCCCAGATGGAAAGGACATGAGACTGTAAATTAATCCCCTGCTCTTCAAAGAGACGGATGCGCTCCCCCTGGCTATTTTCCTCCCCCTCATAGCAATGAGAGATCCAGTCCTTTTTTGTGTTCTCATAGAAAACATGGCGCAGGCGGCTGTTGACAGCATACAAAGGCTGCTGGGTGCTGAATACCAGGTTTTCCCCCTCCTCACTGGCGGCTGAGGTTTGGGCCAGCACCTGGACGCCTTCCGGTAAAAATTCCCCGGGGACATTTTCCGGCATACCGGACACTGAACACTGAACATAACTCCGGGCCGGTTCCAACTGCAGGGGAGACGCTCCCAGATGGCGGAAAAACTCCACCATATTCTTTTCCGCCGTGCGGTTATACCGCTCCACCACATCCTGCATCATGCCGGCAAAAATAAGCGCGGCAACGCTTCCCATATCCGGATTGTGGCTGTTAAACTGCCACTGGGGGAGATAGGATTTTGCCAACTGTTGAATCTGTTGGATGAAGTCTTCTTTATTTCGTTGGTCCAGCTTCGGGATTTCCATAACGTCTCCTTTTACCAATCAGAAAGATGGAATAGAATCAGGCTGTTTCAGTGAGATAGAAAGGATAAACCAGATTGTAGGGATTGTTGGTGCTGCGCACCACATAGGAAATATCGATCAGCACCATCCCGCTGTTCGACGCATCCTGTCTGCACCGGACCTCCAGATCGATGATACGGGGCTCCCACATGGTCAGCGCGCGGCGCACTTCCTTTTCCATCTGTGACAAGGCGGTATAGCTCATTTCCTGAAACGAGAACTCCCTGAGGCGGCAGCCAAAATCCGGCCGCATGATCCGTTCCCCTGGCTGAGTTTGCAAAATGATCTTGATGGAGTCGGCAATGCTCCGCTCCCACGCGCTTTCCTCCACCCTGCCGGAAACGTAATCCAGACGGACAGGAAAACTCCAGCCCCGTCCTAAAAATTCCTTCTGTGATGCCATGGAGTCCACCTCCCGTCAGTTTAACTTCAGCATCGAGCCCTTGATCTGAGCAATGCCGCTGCATTCCGCTTTAAAGGTACCCTGAGCTTTCAGCTCAATGGTGCTGCCCTCCAGCTTGGTTTGGCTGGCCTTGCATTTAAGGCTTTTGCCGTTTATATTCATCTGATCCGCATCAAGGTCCAGGCCGCTTTTGCTGAGCTTCAGCACATCCTTGCCCCCTACCTTCACGGAGAAATTCTCTTTCGCCTCCAAAGTGATGCTGCCGGTTTTTCCGTTGAGCTCCAGGCTGCTCTCCCCTTCCTTGGAAATGACCTTGACCACCTGGTCTTTATCATCCAGCACCACCTGCTGCTTCTGGGCTGTGAGCACTTCCACCTTATCCCCCTGCTGATCTTCGGTGATACGCATCAGGGTGCCGTTGGAGAAAGAAAACACCTTTACATCGTTCTTCTGATTGGCGCTGTCGGCAGGAAGTTTGTTCTCCTTCTGGTTTTTCTTCAGCCAGGTGCATCCCAGCACCACCGGCGAAACGGAATTGTCATCAATATAGCCGATCACCACAGTGGAGCCTACCTCCGGCAATAAAAAGCATCCCGCACCGTTGCTGGCGTAAGGGGTGAGTACGGGCATCCAGTCGCTTTCCAGTTCCCCGTCATTGGGCGTGGCAATCAAAACCTTCACCATCCCTGGATTGAGGGGATTCCAGTTCTCCTTGACTACACCCAGGGTCAGACTTGCCGGTCTGCCGCCGCCTTCACCTTCCCCCTGGCTATAGATGCTTTCTCCAATTGCCATCGTTTCAGCCTCCTATATCATTCCCAGCCCTCTATCTGAAAGGATGTTGTGTATCCCCCCGTGCCAAGGTTATGGGTCACAGAAGAAATCAGATACTTTTTGTCATTCCAATTCGGGTCCAGTCCCGAAACACCGATACACCGTCCCGGCACCAGTTCCGGAAGGCCCACGCAAACACCGCTGGCCTGCTGAGCCTTGCGGACCTCATCCAGCGCCAGCCGGGTGGCATATTCCTTGCAGTCGGAAGCGCTGAGAAGCGGAACATTTTCCTGGACGATGGTTTGTTCCCGGTCCATGGAGGTCTTGTACCGGTCTCCTGTTTTGACGGTACTCTCTCCCTTGATGTTCTGGAGCCGGTCCCCTGTGACGCACACCTTTACCTTTCGGTAAGAAGGGGCCGCCGAAAAGGAGAGCAGCCCCTTTCCCCGTCCCAGCGTTGTAAGCTTCGAGCCCAGGCTCATGGGGTCGTACAGATGTCCCTCTCCTCCCACCAGAACAAAATCTCTGCCGCAGTATTTGCAAAGGACATTTTTAACGAAATTATAGTCATTGGTCTTTTGCACCAGGTGGCCATGGGTTTTCAGGATGGGCTTGATGTTCATGGGCGAAAGGGTACAGATATCGGCATAGCGGCTGAGGATCTCCGTGATGGTCTGCAGATAAAAGCCGTTTGCTTTCCAGTGGCGCTCCTGATTGCCCCCATCCATCATCAGCTTGACCCCGTCAAAAGCCGTCACCTTCAAAGAGGGATGCTCATCAAAATCATAACCGATGGTGTCCACATAGCCAACAAAAACCGTAGACAGTACAGACCCGTATCCCAACTGGATGGAAATTTTGGAACCCACCGAAATATTGCTGGTAAACCTGCGCAGTTCACTGTTGTAGCAATCCAGGATCCGGAATGTGGCGCTGCTGGCGGCATCCTTGTTGAGGGTGATGCTGACCCCATCTGTACGGATGCTGCCGGAACCGGAAAATCCTAAAAGAGACAGCACCAGACTGAACAGACTGTTATTGACCGTCACCCGCATCACCGGAGTTTGAAAGCCGCCATATTTTGCTGTAATCGCCTCCCAGGGGAGAGGGATGAAACCAAAAAGGCCCATGGGTCATTCTCCTTTTGTGTCACTGAATGGGAGGCAGCACCACCATCATCCCAGGATAAATGTCCAGAGGATTTCGGATGCCATTGTATCTGGCAATGGTTTTCCACTGATCCGCATCACCATATTCCTCATAAGCAAGCTGCCACAGGCTGGAGCTTTCGTCCAGCACTTTATATTTGGTCCGGTCCGGGGATTCCCAGGGAGAGGACTTTTTGGAAAAGATGGGGTCCAGCACCGACTGAAACGTAACGTCCACCACAGCCCGCACCGGTTTGCCGCTGTCCAGGAACATGGTAAACTTCTGCCTGACATCGGTAACCACCCCATCAAAGCTCAGGCTCCCCCACTGAAAGGTGCACTTGGGCGGATGATGGAGAATACCCTTGATCTGGGTCAGTTCATAAATTTTCTTGGTATAGCTGCTGACATCCTCCATTTCATCCTCTGAGGGGGATTCCAGCCGCCCGCTGTCGGGATTGTAGCGGGGCGGAAGATATGTATTGAACATCAGCTGCACCACCAATGTATCCTGCTTGCCGGAAATATATTGAGTGATGGGCCCATCCATCCCGGGGACGTTAATATTGCTGTAGTTTGCGCCGGTGTCCAAATTGTACTCCGTGGGATTGAACATCACCTGGATATCCCGCCCGCCGGTAACCTTGATCACCGCTTTCTGAAACACTGCCCCTCACCTCCTGTGCTGCTTGTTAACCAAAACCGTGCCGCTTGGCAGCCAGCCTGATATCTTCTTCAATATGACGATAGAAACGCTGTTCCATCAGCGCCTGATCCGCCTTGAACAGAACTTCTTCCGCCAACTTCGCCTGCTGCCTGCGTATCACATCCAGCTGCTGTTCATAAGTGGTAAGCTGCTGATGCAGCTTGGCAAACTCTTCTTCCTGACGGCGTACGGATTCCTGGGAGGAATTGCCGCCGCTGCCGCGGCTGTATTGGAAGGAAAATCCTTCCCCCGCAGGAGAGCCTCCTGCTGTCAAAACGATTTCCATGCTGCGGCTGTCAATAAAATAGGTTTCACTGGTCTGATCATACCCCGCAAGACGGAAACGGCCCCGTACCTCACCGGAGGACAAAGGATGCACATTGCGGTGTATCACAAAAGCCCCAGCCATAATCCGTACACCCGCCTGACCCGCTGTCAGGCGAAGCATCCGGTTCTCTGCCATTTCCGCAGGACGCTGCCGCTGGTGTATATCCAGCTCCTCCCGCTCCAGCCGGGAAAGACGATGAAGCAGCATGACGGCAGGAAGCAGCTGCTGCCCAGGCTGCGTTTGAGACAGCATCCCCGGCTCCATATTCCGCTCCTGCTTTCCGGTCTGCGGAGAAAGGGGCTGCATGGTCCGTTCCGTCAGCTGCCTCTCCCCCGGAAGGGCCTTGCCTGACTGTTCGTCTGCCTGCTTTGATCTTCCCCCTGCCAGGACGGAACGCTCCCACTCTTCCGGTGGGAAGGTTCCAGTTCCCCTCTGACGCTCCAGCACCCGCTGCCGCAGCTGAAGAACCGCCTGACGAAAGCCTTCCTGGCGCTCCTGCGGCACATACTGCATCAAATATTCCAGTCCGTCCCGCCCATTCTCATCCAGAAAACCAGCCCTGGTGAAGGCAGCTTCCATTGCTGTTTTTCCGTCTGCCTGTGGTGCGCCATTTCCAGCAGAGGCCTCTTCCTCCACACCGGCGGAAGCCGCTTTGGGTTTTCTCTGCTGCTCCACAATATGCTGACGCAGACGGAGAACTGCCTGGTGAAAAACTTCCTGCTGCTGCGGAAGGACATATTCTTTCAGATGCTGCTCAATATCATTGCTGGTAAGGGCCAGGAACCAACCACGCCGTGAAAAATCCATTGAAAGCGTTTTTTCCCCTTCACCGCTCGACGGCATCCACGGCAGGATCTGTTTCTCCGAAGTTTGAAACACCGATGAGGGAAGAGCCTGGAGGTAACCCTCCTTTAATTGCTGCCGGATGCTTTGGAGCATCTCTCCAGCGCTGCCCGGTTGTTCCTCCCGGGAAGACTGAGAAGAATCTTTTTCCTTCATGGTTTGCTGCCAGATTCCTCTGATCTGCTCCAGCACCGAAGCCGCTTGGGAAAAGACAGACTGATCTTGCTCCTCCTGATTTTCCGGGGCGTGCTGACGGAGAAAAACCAGCGTCTCCTCCCGGTCCAGAATCCCCTCCCATTGGGTAAGGGGTGTTTCTTCCAAACGATTTATCACATCTTCCAGAACATGATAAACCGTTGGCCCCGTTTTTCCCGACTTCAAAAGAGGAAGAACCTCCGTCGCCCTCTTTGCCAGAAGCTCCCTGACCTGATGAGAAAAAACAGAAGCTGCCGGTTTGGTCAGCGACGCTGCCACAGGGGTGGAGTGGAGATAGGTTTTGATTTCTTCCCCATATTCCCCTGCCATTTCACGGCTCCGCTTCAGCAGCTGCTCCTGTCCCGGCAAATAGGGGGCTGCCTGAAGCAGCTCAGTCATCCGGGGCAGGTCCTGGGGCGACAACTGCTCCACATAGCCAGCGAAATAGTTGAGGGCGCCTGCCTTTTTCTCAGGCAGAAAGGGCTGCAGCAAGGAGGCCAGACCATTGTCCGGCTGCCGCAAAAATTCTTGCAGCTGCGCGGAAATCTGACCGCTCTGCCAAGCTTGATGCTGGCTCATGGTGGGTGAATCAGGGGCGGTGCACAAAATCCGTTCCAGTGATTCCGCCAGCTTCAGCTCTCCTGGGGTGCAGCGCTCTCCCCGCTCCTGGACCTGGGAAATGAGGTAGGCGCTGACCGTTTGCAGCAAAGCGCCATCCGCCTGATGCAGCCACTGCTCCATCTGGGCTTCTGACCAGGGGTGGGGGAAGGAAAAGCTTCTCAGGGCCGGCAGAATCGTCTCTCTTTGAAGAAGATGCTGCTGCCAGACCAAGGTACGAAAGCTTTCCCAGGGATGATCTTCTTTCGCTGCCGCCAGCACCAGTCCCTGTTCTGTCCAGTCAGCGATCTGATCCCAGGTATCCCACTGAGCATCCTGGAAATCATGCTCCACAAGGCTTTTCCAAATCGCCTGCCTTAAATGGGAGAAATCCGCCGTCTCCTCATCACTCCAGGCCTGAGAAGAAATTTCCGGCAGGTGCTGCTGCTGCCACTGTCTGAGTGCTGGAGACCGGCTCCATCTGAGGAAAGCCCGGTTCCATTCATCAGTCTGTTTGCGGCTGAAAGACTGCAGAGAAGCGGGATCCTGGGCAGCCCAGGCAAAAAGCCACTGAGCCACCCGGGGACTGCTCTGCTGAAGATGCCGGGCCAGCTCCAATGGGGCTTGCTGCTCCGGCTGCCGCAAATATTGCGAGGCCGCATAAGCCAAAAAATCCACCGCAAAGGAATTCTCCTGCAAAGAGGAGGAAAGCCACTGTTCTTTGACCGTCGAAGATTGTGTAAAAAACTCTGTGGCAAAAAGCTTCTGCACCCTTTCCCACAGCTCCCTGCTGTCCCGTTCCAGGCCATCCACCCGCTGCTGCGTTTGTGTCAGCTGCTGGATCTGTGTACGCAGAGTTTCCAGTTCCTTCTGGGAAACAGCTCCCTGACGAGACAGATCTTCCAGTACAATATCCAGCTGGGTGAGATCCGCTGTCTGAAAAAATTCCTCCAGCGTCTGTTGTCTGCCGGCGTAAAGGCGGGGAGCGATCCGCTGCTGCTCATAAATCCACTTTTCCAGCTGCTCCAGATGCGCGGCATTGGTCCGGCCTGCCCAATAAACCAGCTGATCACGGGAGGTGAGCCGCTCAAAGGACTGCCTGCCTTCATTTCCCGGCAGCTCAAAAAAAGGCTCCTGCCGCAGATGTTCCAAAAGTTGGTCGGCACTGGGCTGATCCAACTGAGAAAAAACACGGCTCCAGGCTGTCCGGGTCTCTGTCAGCCGTTCCAACCGTCCCGCATTGTCTGTCAAAAAGGAATAAAAAGAGCGCTGCTCCTTTTTGATCAGGTCGGGATGCCTGCGAAGAAGAGTATAAAGATGGGTACTGAGACTTTGCAGCACCACCCGCTCCTCCCGGGGCGTGAAAGAAACCGAGCGCTTTTTCACCACTGGGGCGGATATGCTTTCTTCCTGCACAAAAAGACGGGAACGCACTTGAGCGAGGCTTTTCAGAACTTCAGCGGAAGAAAAGGAAGGCTGGGGATTTTGCTGCTGCTCCACCAGTTGGTTATAACACCCGCACACCGTTTGATACTGTGTGACATTCAAACCGTTCTGCATCCCAAGGAGCAGCCTGATCTGATGGGTCAAATGTACCATATACAGAGATGGCGCCTGACGAGGATGAGCCAGCAGACGGGCCAGCACTTCCAGACAGGAAAGGAGCTCTTCCAGGTTCTGTTCCTCGCCGCGGACCGGCAGCAAATAGGTCAGCGTTCCTTCCTGGGATACCTGCTGAGGGGAAAGACTGTGCCGTGCCAGCACACGGTCCCCCAGACCGTTTCTGCTGCGCCGCAGCATCCGATTCGGTTTTGGGACCATCCACTTGAGCATTTATTTCATCCTTCCGCTTACAAGAATCCCTGTGTGCGCAATGGTAAAGGTCTTGATCACCACAGAAGAGCTCAGGGCATCCAGATCTCCCAGCTGCCAGGATATCAGCATCCCCGATTCTATATAGTAGCTTTCCACTGTTTTTCCGTTCTTTTGCAGGTCAATGGTCAGCCCGGGTATCTGGATGCCGGGCTGCAAAAGCTGAAGCACCTGCTGATCCACGGCGGAAACGCCTTTTTCCAGCGTAATGGTCCCCGCAGAGGTGGAGGGGCGGTACAGCAGATGCATCCGGCCGCCCCCTTCCAGGTAAGCATCATATTCCACAGAGCCGCTCAGCCCTCCTACTTTGGAAAAACCCAGCTCCAGGCCAAAAAAGCTGACCCGAAAAACCGCTCCATTTACCAAATCCCCAGCAGCCATGCCTCTTTCCTTTCTGCCATAGAATAAAGCTTAAATCGAAAAAACGTTCTTGCGCTCCTCCTGTCCTGAAGCGGCGTTGATTTTGCCGTTTATCTTGGAAATCTCGCCGCACCACTTGATCCGGTCCTGATGGGACATCTGGAGAATCTCTTCCCGGCTCCAATGGGTATAATAGGCCAGAAAAGCGCTTTCTTCATAGAGCTTGTCCTGAGCGTACAGCCTTATCCGATGGCTTCCATAAAATTTACCGGGACATCCACCTCTTGCCCGCAGTGAGGACAGACGCAGCGATATTTCGGCATTTCCATGGAATTGATCCGCTCATAAAAGTCCTGCAAATACGCCAAATCCAGGGTGAAAAGGCCCTCAATCGTTTTGGTGGTGATCATGGGGAGCGTCCCCAGTTTGGTAATGACCCTTGTCAGCAGAATGATGGTGAGATAACCGGGATTCTGCTGTACCTTGGGATCCCTCAATGGCAAAATCTCATCTGCCGCGTTGGCCAGACGCATCACACCCTCCCGATGGACGGTTCCATCCTGATCCACATAGCCCCTGGGCAGCACAAAGTGGAATTCCGTTTCAAACGTCATGACGGCCATTTCTCCTTTCAAAAAAGCACTGCTGCAGCATAATCGAAATTCTTTCCAGGCATCCTGAAAAATACAATCAGATTATGATACAGCAGTGGCAAAGAATTAAATTCGTATTTTGTTGTTGAAATTTGATTACATCACACGGGTCATGCCTTCGTGTGCCAATTCAATGGTTTCAACAGCAGCCTCAGAGGCAGTAGCGTTAAAGTCGGGAGCAGTATACTTGACAGGCCATGCCTCCTCAATGTTCCAGGTGGCAACATCGTTTCCGTCGTTGTCCATCAGGGTGATGGCCAGGCTCTTCCGCTCAGGCTCCTGGTCGGCGGCAACAGTCCACCAGTCCCAAAGCTCGGTGGCGTTCGCTTCTGAAACCGCCCGCTTGAGGGTAACATTGCCATACTTGCGCAAACCAGATACCTTCAGGGGAGTGGTTTTCTGGCTGCCTTCCCGATATTCAAATACATCCACATTGGCGTCAAAGCCGGTCACTTCTGAAAAATATTCAGACAAACCGTCACACTCCACACGGAACCGAAACTTTCCGTAAGGATAAATACCAGCCATAATCTATCTTCCTTTCCTTATGTAATCATGCCGGCAAAATCAGCCCGCTTCGCCGGTCTTCTGCGTGATCCGGAAGATAACAAACTCTGCCGGTTTTACAGGAGCGACACCGATCACACAAATCAGACGTCCGTTGTCTATATCATCCTGGGTCATGGTGCTGTGGTCAATGTTGCAGAAGAACGCTTCCGCCTCTGTTGAACCCGCCAGCGCGCCCGAACGCCACATGGTCTTCAGGAAACCGTCAATGGTACGCTTGACTCTGGCCCACAAACGCTCATCGTTGGGCTCAAAGACCACCCAATTGGTGTTGGCCTTGATGGATTCTTCCAGATAAATGAACAGACGGCGTACGTTGACATATTTCCAGCTGGGATCGGAAGAGGTGGTTCTGGCACCCCATACCCGAATGCCCTGTCCGGGGAAGGAGCGGATCAGGTTGACGCCCTTGGGGTTGAGGATGTCCTGCTCGCCCTTATTGAAGGGAACGCTCAGGCCGACGCAGCCCCGCACCACCTCATTGGCCGGTGCCTTGTGGACGCCTCTGCTGTTGTCGCTGCGGGCATAAATACCCACAACAGATCCGGAAGGCGGAATGTTGATGTTTCTCTTATCCATGGGATCGAACACGGTCAGCCAGGGATGATACATTGCCGCATAGGTGGAATCCACCATGCTTCTGTGGGTAAGGATCTCATCGGTTTTGGAAAGATCCTCCGGCATATCCAGCACCGCAAAACGGCTGGCCAGGTTCTCGCAATGGGCCACCAGAGTCAGCTGCACGCTGGGATCGGTAATGCCGGGAACCGCCATGATGGAAGCGGTATCATTGTCCAGGAAAGCCTGGATACCGGTACGTTTGCCGGGTCCGTTGTCAGTACCCATAAACACGTCGGGAGTGACCGCAGCCTTGCTGCCGTTGCTGCCTCCCTTGAGAGTAACAGAGGCGACGGAGCCGTCTTTGGAGAGAGCCTGGAAGGGATCTCCTTCAGGCACAGACACTACCTCACACCGTACCAAAGAGGATTTTGCCACTTTGTTGAGCAGATAGTTTGCACTGTTGATGTTGAAGGAAACATCACCATAGAACTCATCCACATCATCATATTTGACTTCCAGATTGAATTCGCAGGTGGAAATAGTGGTCTGAGGCACCAAACCAGTGTCCACACACTCTTCCTCAAATTCCTCGGCAAACTCAATGATGTTGTCCAGGCTCTTGACAACCACATTGTACTTTTTAACAGAGGGGCCTTCCAGCACCACTACATCGCCATTCTCGAAGCCAACAGACTTCTTGACGCGATATTTTGCGCCGTCGATCTTTTCCAGGATCTGGGTTTTGGCTTTGCTGGCGGGAGTGAGGATCACATTGATATCATCGCCCCACTGGCCGGGATTGGCCGCGAAAAAGCGAATCATGGGGTTTTCCTCAGGAATGCTTCCTTCCGCCACCTTGGCATCAGCAGGCACGCACCGGGAAATAAAGGCCCGGGAGCCGCCGTTCAAAAAGAAATGCTCCACACAGTAGGCGAGAAAACGATAATCGCCAAACTCACTGGCGGAAAGATATCCGCCAAACTTTCTCTTATAATCGGCAAAATTGGTAACCAAAACCGGCACGCCGCCAACCGGGCCACGCTCGGCCAGTCCGACAAAGCCAGCTGTGCTGGTTCCAACGCCCTCCATCGGCTTACCGCCAGATTCAAACTCTTCTACATAAACTCCAGGGGATAAATACTCTGCCATACAATTACGGTTCCCAAAAGAGAACCGGCAGCCTCCTTCCTTCGCATAAAGCTTATTTAAACTCCCTTGCATTTCTGACCCAATTAAAGGAAGTCATGCAACATTATCAAAGCGATCATGATCGCCCTTCAGACTGCAAGACAAAACAGCCCCTCCGCTGATTCTCTCCATTTCAAAGAAAAATCAGCTTTTGTCCCAGTTACGCTCAAAGCCGACAGCTGTCATCATGGAATAAAACACTGAACCGCTCATCTGTTTCCCAGAAGGAACACGCCTTGCGGCAGTTCTTGTGAAACCAGCCTCACAGCATCAAAACTTTTTTCAAAAGCTTTGGTTACACATTCCACTGTACATTCAGTATGGTGTACAATCCATATGTTTATGGCTTGTCTTTCTGGAATATGCTCAGCGCAGCCGCTTTGCCTTACAGCCGAAATACTATCCGCAAGATGTTATGGAAACTTTGGATAAAAAGTTCACCGAATCGACAAGAAAAGAGAGATTCATTTTCTTCGTTTTTCGACATTTTGCGTCTTTCTTTCGTTTACTTATTATATGAAATTATCAGTCTCCCGTCAAGGCATAAATCCGCTTAAAATCAGTCATTTATCGTCCAAAAACAATCTTTCCGTTCCCTCCAAAACCCATCTGTTTCTGAGGATTAAAAATAGGAAAATAGCAAAAAAAATCCACCTACACTAAAGCTGAACTTTCTGTCCATTTCAGTGTAAGTGGATTTTTATACAAAGATCAAAACAAATTCATCTTTTCAGCAGCCCGCTGTATCATCTCTGATTTTGGTATCTCCGAAAAAATCAGGCGGACAGCAGCTCTACCTGAGCGGCCAGATTGGCCTCCAAGCGGCTGCGGATGGCTTTGAGCAAGCCGGCGTTATCCGGTACCTCCACCACGTCAGCGGGATCGCAAAGGATCGCCAGATCCTGGGAAAGGATTCCTTCCTCCATTGTCTGGATACCAGCATCCTCAAGGGCGTCGGCAAAGGCCATCAGAGCAGAATTATTGTCCAGCTCTCCCCTCTTTCTCAGCGCGCCGCTCCAGGAAAAGATAATTGCCAAAGGATTGGAGGAAACCGCCTCACCTTTCAAATAGCGATAGTAATGATCGGTAATGGTGCCGTGGGCAGCCTCATACTCAAAGTTTCCATCGGGGCTTACCAGCACGCTGCTCATCATGGGCAAAGATCCCGCCGCAGCGGCCACCAGGTCGCTCATTACATCGCCGTCATAGTTCTTGCAGGCCCAGATCATTCCGCCCTTGGAACGGATGACCTTGGCGGCGGCATCATCGATCAGCGTATAGAAATACTTGATGTTCGCTTTCTCAAACCGGTCCCGATATTCCTCATCATAGATCCGCTGGAAAATCAGCTTGAAGGTTTGGTCATACTCTTTGGAAATGGTGTCTTTGGTGGAGAACCAGAGATCTTCTTTTCGATCCAAAGCGTATTCAAAACAAGCCCGGGCAAAGGATTCAATGGAATCATTGCGGTTGTGCATCGCCTGGAGAACTCCGGGACCATCAAACTCCGCAACTGTTCTGCGGTATGTCTCATTGCCGTTTTCATCAGTGAACACCAGTTCCGCTTTGCCGGCTCCGGGCACCCGGTATTCCACCGCCTTATATACATCACCATAAGCATGGCGCGCAATGGTAACAGGACGCTCCCAGCATCCTACAACAGGTTTGATCTTGGACAGCAGGATAGGAGTACGGAAAACCGTGCCGTCCAAAGCCGCCCGGATTGTGGCATTGGGGCTTCTCCACATCTTTTTCAGAGAATATTCCTGCATCCGCTGGAGATTGGCGGTAATGGTGGAACATTTCACTCCCACATGATGAACCTTGATGGCGTTGGCAGCATCCACTGTCACCTGATCGTTGGTGGCGTCCCGATTAGGCAGACCCAAATCATAGTATTCTGTTTTCAGATCCACAAAAGGAAGAATCAATTCATCCTTGATCATCTTCCACAGAACACGGGTCATTTCATCCCCATCCATCTCCACAATGGGATTGAACATTGGAACCTTTTTCATCCTGCTGCACCTCTTTCTATTGGGTTCATCATCGTAAAAATACACGCTCCCGGTACTGCGGCAAAATGACATCCCTCATTTGGGGAGGCCATGGAAAATATTCCTTACATGGACATTTCGCGGCATGATAAGAAGGAGCATTTTACTGTGGCGCTGCATCCTGTGTGTTTTGGGGAGGCAGTTGATTGTCACTGTCCCCAGTATAGCACACATTTGAAAATAATCAACAGGTAAAAACCAAAAAATGAAGTAAAATTATTTTTTCTTGCAAAATTAAGTACAATCTCCTTCAAGAAACGCCTTTATATGGATATATTTAATAACAACCTGCAATAGTAAAGAAGATGTAAATTAAATCCTGCATAAAAGGATCAGAACAAACACCTTCCGCTCCCGGTTTTCTTCCTTCACCTTTTCATCACACACTCTGGTTTTTAAATCATACAGTACTTCCCAAAAACTCCCTTATCTTTTGGATTTCTTCTTTACGGTTTGATGAAATAACTTCCTGGCATTCGTGGGAATTTTTCGGCTGTCTCATTTCCTGCCTATTTTTTTCTCATGCCGCAGCACCCGAGACAAGGTCTTCCGCTTTGCTGGTGGCTTGGCAGTGCCCTGCAGGGGTTTTATGCCGGCAAACTTCTTCATTCTGTCTCTCCCACCACTCGCTTCACTGTCTGTAAATGAAGCATTTTCTTTCTCTTTGCTGCTTTATCTTGTTTTTTGCAGTATCCCCCTTCACCGGAAGACTGAAACGAAAGCGCTCCCCACTTCCCTGCAAAGCCGGAGGGTAAAGTCTGCAAAATAAAACAGCAGAGCTCAGTTTGAACCGTCGTTCCAACAGAGCTCTGCTGTTCATGATTGTTTTAAACTGAAAATCGAATGGACGGAAGAATCAATCAGCCGGGCAAACCTTCACGACCCATCCCATCTCGTCGGGCAGATCGCCATACTGAATACCGGTCATGGTATCGTACAGCTTTTGGGTGATGGGGCCAATTTCTCCGTTATTGAAGGTAAGGATCTCCCCCTCCCACTTCAGCTCACCGATGGGAGAGACCACAGCGGCGGTACCGGTACCAAAGGCCTCCTGCAGTTTGCCCGCCTTATTGGCCTCAGACAGCTCCTCCATGGTAATGCGCCGTTCGGAAACAGGCAGACCCCACTTCTTGAGCAGCTCAATGGAGGATTTTCTGGTGATGCCGGGGAGGATGCTGCCGCTGAGCATGGGAGTGAGCACTTCGCCATCCACCACAAAGAAGACGTTCATGGCGCCCACTTCTTCGATGTACTTATGCTCCACACCGTCCATCCACAACACCTGAGAATAGCCCTGATTGTGAGCTTCGTCCTGCGCCGCCAGAGAAGCAGCATAGTTACCGCCGGTCTTGGCCGCGCCGGTACCGCCACGAACCGCACGGACATAATTGTCCTCCACATAAATCTTCACCGGAGCCAAGCCGGAAGCATAATAGGCGCCGGAAGGAGAAATGATGATGATAAACAGATATTCATCACCGGGCTTGACCCCCAGCATAGGATCGGTGGCAATAATGAAAGGACGGATGTACAGGGAGGTTCCCTCCTTGCGGGGGAGCCAGGCTTTATCCACCTCTACCAGTTCCTTTACCGCTTCCACACACAGCTCCTCGTCAATGGCGGGGATGCACAGACGCTTATTGGAAGCGTTGAGACGCTTGAAGTTTTCCTCCGGACGGAACAGGCGAACATTGCCATCTTTACCGTAATAAGCCTTCATTCCCTCAAAAACCGTCTGGCCATAGTGGAAGCACATGGCGGCCGGGCTGAGAGAAAGGTTGTCAAAAGGAACGATGCGCCCATTGTGCCAACCCTTTCCGGTCTTATAGTCCATCAAAAACATGTGGTCAGTAAAAAGTTTACCGAATCCCAGATGGTCGGGATCAGTGGGTTTTGCCTTGGGAGCGGTGGTATAGGTTACGGGAAAACGAGCCATCTTTCATCCATCCTTTCAGCAGGGAACGTATTCCCCCGCTTTTGTTGGGCTCCGCCAAAGCGGGACCATTTTCCTTATTGTAGCACGTTACATCTGTTTGTCAATGAAAAAGGAAGATATACCGTCAATTGGGTCGGGTTTTTTATTGTCAGCAAATATTTTTTCCTTAAAAATTTGTTCAGAAGGGATGGTTCCCATATTTTTTTCGTTTCAGCTGGAGCACCCATCTCTTCTCCCTGAAACCAAAGTGATAACACAAAATCCAGGACTGCTCCTGGATTTTGTGCTTCCTTTTCAAAATAAGCCAAAGGGAAAATTACTCAGCGAAGACAGGGCCGCCGTTGCTCTCAGCCGCGGCTCTTAAACCCCATGATTCTAAGACCCACAACTGAACATCACAGGTGTATGGAATCAGTAGCACACACCCTGAGCAACCATTGCGTCGGCCACTTTCAGGAAGCCGGCAATATTGGCGCCGGAAACCAGATCGCCCTCCACGCCAAAGTCCTTGGAAGCAGCATAGGCATTCTGGAAAATGTTCACCATGATCTGATGGAGCTTGGCATCCACTTCCTCAAAGGTCCAGCTGTAGCGCATGGAGTTCTGGCACATCTCCAGACCGGAGGTGGCCACGCCGCCTGCGTTGGCAGCCTTGGCAGGTCCAAAGAGAACGCCCGCCTTCTGGAAGGTCTCCACCGCTTCGGGGGTGCTGGGCATATTGGCGCCC
The DNA here is from genome assembly GCF_900104675.1 of Angelakisella massiliensis. Classification (GTDB taxonomy): domain Bacteria; phylum Bacillota; class Clostridia; order Oscillospirales; family Ruminococcaceae; genus Angelakisella; species Angelakisella massiliensis. The sequence continues at coordinate 2,671,302 of NZ_LT629945.1, forward strand.
TCGGCCACAGCCATCACGCCATTCTTCACCAGCAAAGCCGCGCTCTCGCCATCCAGTTCATTCTGGGTGGCGCAGGGCAGGGCAATGTCACAGGGAATAGACCAGATGCCGCGGCAGCCCTCTGTATAGGTGGCGCCGGAAACCCGCAGCGCGTACTCCTTGATGCGTCCCCGCTCCACTTCCTTGATCTGCTTGACCACATCCAGCTTGACGCCGGCGGGATCATAAATATAACCGTTGGAGTCAGACAAAGCTATTACCACCGCGCCCAGCTGAGTGGCTTTTTCAGCGGCATAGATGGCCACGTTGCCGGAACCGGAAATGACCACTTTCTTGCCGGCAAAGCTCTCCTTCTTCATATGGGAAAGCATCTCCTGGGTGAAATAGCACAGGCCGTAGCCGGTGGCCTCCTTACGGGCCAGGGAGCCGCCATAGGTGAGTCCTTTGCCGGTGAGGACACCCACAAAGCTGTTGGTCAAGCGCTTATACTGGCCGAACATATAACCGATCTCCCGGGCTCCTACGCCAATATCACCGGCGGGCACATCGGTATCGGGGCCGATATGACGATACAGCTCAGTCATAAAGCTCTGGCAGAAGCGCATGATCTCCCCATCGCTCTTGCCTTTGGGATCGAAATCGCTTCCGCCCTTGGCGCCGCCCATAGGCAAACCGGTCAGGCTGTTCTTGAACACCTGCTCAAAGCCCAGGAACTTGATGATGGAAGCATTGACGGAAGGATGCAGGCGCAAGCCGCCCTTATAGGGGCCGATAGCGGAATTGAACTGGACCCGGAAGCCCCGGTTCACCTGTACCTTGCCCTGGTCATCCACCCAGGAAACACGGAACAGGATAAAACGCTCCGGCTCCACCATCCGGTCAATCACACCGTTGGAAATCAGCTCCGGTCTCTTCTCCACAACAGGCTCCAGAGAGCTGAGAACTTCACCTACCGCCTGGATAAACTCCGGTTCGCCGGAGTTGCGCTTGCAGACTGTGTCATAAACCTGACGCAGGTAGCTGCTTTTGAATTCCATATCAAGTTCCTCCTTTTATCGCTGTGAATGAAAAAATATTTTTTCCTATTTTAGCATCACCTTCCTTTTATTGCAATATTTTTTCCGTCATTGTCTCATCATTGTTACAAACTTTTCGATTTTAGGAAATAAATCCGGAATTTGTGCAGGAAAATCTATGTAAAACTGCACTTTTTCCTTTTCAGTCATAAAAAGGGCTGACTTTTTTCTTGCCTGAAAGCCTTCAAAATGCTATAATACTTTTTTGAGTGGACCGGACAGCAGCGGGAACAGTGCCGAAAGGCCGTTCATGAGGAAAGTCCGAGCTTCGCAGGGCAGGATAGCTGTTAACGGCAGCCGGAGGCGACTCCAGGGACAGTGCAACAGAGAGATACCGCCGGACTTCGGTTCGGCAAGGGTGGAAAGGCGGGGTAAGAGCCCACCAGCCTGTGGGAGACCACAGGGCTATGTAAACCCTATCCGAAGCAACACCGCACAGGGATCAGCACGGTGGCCCGCCGGATCCCGACCAGGTGGCTTGAGCCATGGGGCGACCCATGGCCTAGATAGATTGTTGTCTAAAACAAAACTCGGCTTACAGGTCCACTCATTAAAAAGTACATTTTAAAAAGCGGCAGGCTCATATTCCGGAAACGGCGTATGGGTCTGTCGCTTTTTATGGGCGGCTGCATAAAATTGGTCTATCTGTCCATAATTTCCGCATAAATATGGTACGGGAGGCTGAGACCTATGGTGGGGATTTCATTGACTTCGGCAAAAGCGGCTGCGGAGCAGGCCGAGCAGCGGCAGCTGGGATTGCTTTTGGAGCAGGTATCAGAGGATATTTCCCGTACACAGGTGTTGTTTGATCTGTGTGAAGACGAGCGTTTGACCGAATCGCTGATTTATCAGCTCAAATCATTGGAGCTCTACCGGGACTATCTGATCATCCAGGCCAGGAAACCCCATACGGCACAACCCGCCTCCAGGGAGGTGGAGCTGATGGGGTAGAAACCATGACGGTAGCTGCCGGATTAGGAGTATTGTTCATTCTGGGAGCATTGCTGATATTCCGTTTGCGCCGTCTGCTCAAGGCAATGTTTTTTTCCGCTGTGGGCGGAGGGGTGGCCCTGGCGGCAGTCAATCTTACCGGCCTGATTACCGGGGTCACGCTGCCGCTGAATCTCTTTTCCATGGGTGTGTGCGCGGTTCTGGGCGCTCCCGGCGTTATCAGTCTGCTGGTGATGCAGCTGTTCTGGTAGCGTGTTTCCAGGAGCGTCCCGCTTTTCCTCAACTTCATCAGAATTTTAAAGGGCCCGATGGGTACATCCCATTGGGTCTTTGATCTATATTGGAAGGGAAAGACTCTTCAGTCTGTCTCCAAAACATCGATGAAAAAGTCTAATTTAAAATAATCATGGTCAGGCCCCCATGATTTCCAGGGTGCATCCACATCTACCCGCTTGGAAAGCCGGTGGTATCGCCTTTGATTCCGGCAGCAGCCTGCGGCGTATCCGGGGAGTATCTCCTGGAACCGTGAGGTTTTTTTGACCTATGCTCAGGGCCCGGCGAAAAATTTCCGCCGGGCCCTTATTTTCCTCGCTTCGGGAAGGGCAGAGGGGCCGCTTTATGTACGGCCGTCCCTGCCGCCTCCCAGGCCAAAACTGATGGAAAGGGCCCGGTCTACTTCTTCCATATAAGGGTCCTCCAACCGGCCCATTTTTTCTTTCAGGCGCTTTTTGTCGATGGTTCGAATCTGTTCCAGCAGTACAATGGAGTCCCGCGACAGCCCGCAGTCACCTGAGTGGAGCTGGATATGGGTGGGCAAACGGGATTTATCCTTCTGGCTGGTAATGGCCGCCGCGATCACTGTGGGACTGTACCGGTTACCCACGTCGTTCTGGACAATGAGGACCGGGCGCATTCCCCCTTGCTCCGACCCCACCACCGGGCTCAGATCCGCATAATAAATATCTCCCCGCCGGACGCTCATAGCGACGCACGCTCCTTTACTTTTTCGGTCTTGCGCGGCGGAAGCCGCAATTTTATTCTTCCCCTTCTCCCGTCGGTTTAATCAAACCCCGCCGGAAGGAGAGCGGAATCCGCTGCGGCTGCCGGTCCCGCTTTTCATCCTATGCCCTCATCATCTGTTGGGATATCGGAGTTTCCCGGACAATAACCGCCCAGGTCTCAAAAAGCTTCTCCCCGCTGTGAACTCCACGCAACCTGCGGGGTAAAACGGGCCTTTTGGGGAGTAAAAAAATCTTGCCCGCCCAGCCCGCCATGGACGGCGCTGATCAAACATGATATGATTGGTCCATGGCAAAGGAGCGGTCTGGCCGGACCATCACCTGAAATGGGAACACAGCTCAAGGAGGTACTTATGGCTCACCGATGGAGCAAAATAAGAAAAATATTGGAGCAGGATCTGCTCTGTCCGGTCCTGCGGGGACGGGTACAGTATTTCTGCACCCATTATCACAAAGCACCTGACCAGTATGGCCGGGTCTGTCTGCGGGTGGATGGAAAGGAGTATGCGAAGGCAAACCCCTACTCCTATTATGTCAACGGCTACCATATCATGGAGCGAAGACTGAAGGAAGCACAGTCCATCCCCTGCCGGGAATGGGAAGGGGGACGCTTTCTCCATGAGGAAGAAAATGCCCAGGTGGAAGAGCAGGTGCGCCGTACCGCAATTTGGGACGGCAGCTTTGATATCTGTGACTTTACCCAGGCGCTGGAGAGGTATCGCAGCGCCCCCATCAGCGAGAGCCTGTCTTCCCCGGAACCACTGGTGCGGATGCTGGCGGTTCTTGACCGGAGAGTGGGAAAGAGAACCCTTGGAAGGCTGAAAGAACAGCTGCCCCAGCAGCCCCAGTGGCTCCAGTTTTTCTACCGTCTGCGTCTGGAGGCGGAGGGAATGGAACCACAGACTACAAAGACACTATAAAAGTGGCTTTCGCCCCTCTAAAACTTTTTCCCTCAAAACCGGCTGCAACCCATTGGTCCCCGTGTTGGGTGAGGTGAGGGGCGGAGAGTCCCTGCTGATTTTTCTGAGACGAAGCAAAACATTTCAAATACGATTTTTGTTTGCCGGCAAGAGTGCCAAACTTTTCCGGCGCGCACAAAGGCTCCCTTTGCCAAACCGGTAAAGGGAGCCTGAGCGTGTCGAAAAAGTTCGACACGCTTCCAGGGGGTATCCAATACCCCCTGGATACGCCGCTTGGTTCCTGACGAAACCAGCGGCGATACCCCCGGTTTCGCGCCCCAGTGGGCGCGGGTCGTGGTATAAAAATCAGGCGCATGTCCTGATTTTTATGATTTTGAATTTCATTTGTTCCTTAAACCAGGTTTCTCTACAGTCTAAGGCTCCCTTTGCCAAAACGGCAAAGGGAGCCTCGCTCTTTGTATGGAATCATTATATCTGAATGGAAGATGAAAAAAGAAATGGGAAAGGATTCCCTTGGGCAATTTTCTCCTCACTGCCCGGTGACAGTAACCACCGTGCCTCCTGCGGGAAAAGCGATGGCCCGCAGCTGGAGCGGTTCTCCTTCCCAGCACAGCTCCACCGGTTCCAATCCCACAGTGCCCTCCGCCAACAGTCTCTGACCATCCCATCTGGCGTCTGTCAGCCGCTGTCCTCCCTCCAGCAGCGTATTCCGAAGGGCTGACAGCACCGACTGTTCCGGAATCTCCTCCGCCAGAAGGGGAAGCTTCATTTCCCGGTAGCGAACCTCCACCGATGTTCCCTGGAAGGTCACGTTCAAACCATCCAGGTCCTCCGGAGCGGTAAAATCCAGCTGCATCTGATCCCCTTCCCACTGGACAGACAGCGATACCTCCTCCGCCAGCTCTTCTGAGGCGATCACTCCGGTAAAGGAGCCGGAAGAACCAAACCATTGTACCGCTGTTTCCATAGGGTCCGGCTTTTTCTCACCGCATCCGGTCAGCAGCAGCGCCAATGCCAGCGCTGTGATCCATCCCTTCATCATTCCCTCTTTTCCCGGAACGGCAGGCTTCCAGGGTGAGGAAGGCCTCTCCCAGGGCGTCAATGACATCAGTAGGGAGCATCCCCTCTCTGGACCACCGGCGGGCGGCAGCCTGGGCCGCCATCCCCTGGAGCACCAAACCACATCGGGCCGCCTCCCACAAAGGCAATCCCCTGGCAGCCATGGCCCCCAGAATTCCCGCCAGAACATCGCCGCTTCCGCCCCGGGCCAAACCGCTGTTCCCCAGGAAAGAGGCGGTTTTCTCCCCATCTGGTCCGTAGAGCCAGGTGACCGCTCCCTTGAGCAGCAGTACCGCCCCTGTCTCCCGGCTGAAAGCCGCAGCCGTATCCGCAAGTTCTTTCCCTCCATCTATATGCGTACCGGTCAGGCGGGAGAACTCGCCGGGATGTGGAGTGAGCAGCAGCGGAGCGGCAGACCGGCGAAGAACCTCCGTCTTTCCTGCCAGTGCATTAAGGGCATCAGCATCCAGAATCAATGGTGTTTTGCAGTATTGCAGCATCCCCAATACAAGGCTCTTGGTCTCCTCCGTATTTTCCATGCCGCAGCCCATCACAACAGCGTCCGATTCATTGGCCCATTTCAGCAGACGGGAAAGCTCCGTCGCGGCAATCCCGCCATTCCAGCTCTGGTGCAGGGGACGGCGGAGCAGACCGGGATAACGTCCTCCCGCTTCCCGGCAGACATCCAGTGTGGATGCCAGGATCACATAGCCTGTGCCTGCCCGTAAAGCCCCTCCGCAGGCCATCACGGCCGCGCCGGGATAAGCGGCGGAGCCGCAGATGAGCAGCAGCCGTCCGTTGGTGCCCTTATGGCTCCACCCCAGCCGTCTGGGAAAAGCGCAGATCTCCGGCTCAAGGGCATCCGTCAACAGGCCGCTTTCCTCCGCTACCTGGGTCAGGGGCGTGCGGGCCAGAAGAACTTCATCGGTATATTCCTTTCTCCAGCTCACCAGATGCACCGGTTTCAGGCAAGCCATGGCGATGGTCAGGTGAGCCGGGAAGCAGCTTTCATATCGTCCTGTGTCCCCTTCCACGCCGCTGGGCAGGTCCAAAGCCACCCGGAAGCCGCGGCTCCGGGCGCACCACTCAAACAGCTCCCGGTCCGGTTCTCTCAGCGCTCCCCGGAAACCGATGCCATAAAGGGCATCCACCAGCAAATCACAGCCCTTGATGGTATCCGACAGGGAAGCTTCGCTCCGCTCCAGGATCTCCACCTTCTGCGGCATCATCCGAAAGGCTCCCTGGGCCGTATCGGTGGCAGGAGGACCCTGTACCAAAACCACCGTCACCAAAGCGCCTTGTTCCGCCAGGCAGCGGGCCACCACAAAGCCATCCCCGCCGTTGTTTCCCTTGCCGCAAAGGATCACAGCCTTTTTTCCGGTGAGAGGCATCCGCTCCAACAGGATGCGGGCCGCTTCTTCTCCCGCTTCCAGCATCATCTGGTCATAGCTGGTCCCCTGCTGAAAGGAGCGCTCCTCAATGCGCCGCATAGCGTCCACCGTAGCGAACTTCATCCTTCATTCCTCCTCCCACGCCACCACAAAGGCGGTAGCGGTGCTGGCTGTATGGGTAATACTCAGGGAGAACTTTTTTCCCCCACACAACTGCGCCGCCCTGCCGGTGGGAACCAACCGGGGCGCTCCCAGCTCATCCACCACAACCCCCACCTCATGGGGGCGAAATCCCCGGAAACCGGTTCCCAGCGCCTTGGCAAAGGCTTCCTTGGCGGCAAAATATCCCGCAGCAGTGGGAGCCGGATGCTTCATTTTGCCCAATCGCTGCTGTTCCTCCGGAGTGTATACTCCTTTGAAAAAGCTGTCCCGGGCGATGGCCTTTTCCACCCGGGCGATTTCTATACTGTCCACACCTGTATAAAGCTTCATCCCTTCATCCTTCCCCTTTCAGATGCCATAATGGATGACTGTTTCCCCTTTTGCGGCCGCCCGCTCCAATAGCTGTGTCAAGGGATAAAACTCCGGATTTCCATTCTCTTTGAGTATCCGGACCATGGGGAGCAAAGAACGGGGCGGAATGAGTGTAACGCCGTACCAGGCAAGGCCGTGTGCCGGGCGGGACATGGTATGCCAATAAGTTTCCAGCTCCTCCTGCAGCTGCTCCGCCACCTCCAGCAGCAGATCGTCCTCCACCTTTATACACTCATAACGCTGTGGCTCATAACTATCCCCGTAATCCCGCTGTGGGTCCACCTGAGGCAGGATGCCAAAATCATGGGCGCACATTCTGATTCCCCCTTTTGCTTCATCTTATCACGGCAAAGGTTGGAAAGGCAACTGCTTCCCTTGACAAGTCTGATTGAAAATGTTTATCATCACCATGAAAGAAACATTTTTTTGCATCCTGAATTTTTTTGTTTTCCCTTTGAAACCACCGTCAAAGGAGGTTCCCATGAATATCATTCTGCTCCATGGTCTTGGTCAGTCCCCCGCCGCCTGGGATGAAGTCATCAAGGGTTCTCCCCTGCTCCAGGACAGCCGTTGTCCCAATCTTTTCACTCTTCCCGGAAGAAAAAGCGACAGCTATCAAGCCCTGTTTGATGCCTTTTCTCAGTATTGTCAGCAGCAGCCCAAGCCTTTGCATCTGTGCGGACTGTCTCTGGGAGGGCTGCTGGCCCTTGATTATGCCGGAAAATATCCCCAGCAGGTGGCCTCCCTGGTACTTATCGGCATCCCTCACCGCATCCCACCGGTGCTGATGGGACTGCAGGACCTGGTATTTCGCTTCGCCCCTGATTCTGTGGTAGGGGGAACCGGTCTTTCCCGGGAAGGCTTGCGCTCCCTCTGCCGGTCCATGGCCAGGCTGGAGCCTTCCTCCTGGTTACCGGCGGTACAATGCCCCACCCTGGTGCTGTGCGGGCAGCGGGATCGGGCCAATAGACGTTCCGCCTGTATGGTGGAAAAGGGGTTGGCCCGAAGCCAGGTGGAACTGATCCCCGGCGCGGGTCATGAGGTGAACCGGGACGCGCCGGAAATCCTGAGAACCCGCCTGGAGGCTTTCTATGATTCGCTGGAGAAATGAGTGAAAAAGCGCCTTTGTAAACCTCCGGGAAGGGCGGGAAAATCCAATTTTCTCCCATTTCCACAGTTGCAAAGGGGTAAAAATTGTGCTATCATGTCCTTTGTAGCAGAACAAACCCTGTGATCGAGAGAGTAACCGGCTCAGAGCCACACAGAGAGGACCCGCCCAGGCTGAAAGCGGGACCTGACGGAGGACCGGTGAAGTTCACTCGGGAGGGGCGCCGCGGAAGCTGTAGTAGGCGGCGACGGGACAGGCTCCGTTAAACGGCCTGCAAAGTGTCCGGCTTCTGCCGGAAAGCTGGGTGGTACCGCGGAATGGCGTCTTGCCTTTCGTCCCATATTGATGTGGGGCGAAGGGCTTTTTCTTTTTCCCTCCCCCAACTGACCGATCTGCCGCACACAAACCAAGTGAGAGGAGAACCGCTATGAAATCAGCATTGGAGGCCATTCGTGCCGCCGCACATGAGCAGCTGCAAAACACCGCTGATCTCAAGGATCTGGAAGAGATCCGCATTAAATTTCTGGGCAAAAAGGGCGAGCTGACCGCCATCCTCAAGCAGATGGGCAAGCTCACTCCCGAGGAGCGTCCGGTAATGGGCCAGCTGGCCAACGAAGTCCGGGCCTTTATCGAGGAGGAGCTGGCCACCCGTCAAAAGGCCCTCCAGGAGGCCGCCACCAAAGAAAAGCTGCGTCAGGAAACTCTGGACGTCACCATGCCCGGCAAAACCCGTTCTCTGGGCCACAAACACCCCCTGACCCTGGTGCTGGATGAAGTGAAGGAGATCTTCATCGGCATGGGCTTTGATATCGTGCAGGGTCCCGAGGTGGAGCTGGATTATTATAACTTTGAGGCTCTCAACCTCCCCAAGGATCATCCCGCCAGAGATACCCAGGATACCTTCTATATTACCGACAACATCCTGCTGCGGACCCAGACTTCCCCCATGCAGGTGCGCACCATGGAACAGCGGAAGCCTCCCCTGCGGATCATCGCTCCCGGACGGGTTTACCGCTCCGATGCGGTGGACGCCACCCACTCCCCCGTTTTCCATCAGATCGAGGGACTGGTTGTGGACAAGGGCATCACCATGGCTGACCTGAAAGGCTGCCTGGAAGCCATTGTCAAGCGGCTGTATGGTCAGGATGCTGTGGTGCGGTTCCGTCCCCATCACTTCCCCTTCACTGAGCCTTCCGCCGAGGTGGACATCCAGTGCTTCGGCTGCCACGGTGAAGGCTGCCGCCTGTGCAAGGGCGAAGGCTGGATCGAGATTCTGGGCTGCGGCATGGTCCATCCCAAGGTCCTGTCCAACTGCGGCATCGACCCCGAGGTGTACAGCGGCTTTGCCTTCGGCATCGGCCTGGAGCGTCTGGTAATGGGCCGGTACAGCATCGACGACCTGCGGCTGTTCTATGAGAACGACCTGCGGTTCCTGGAGCAGTTCTGAGCAAGGGAGGAGTAGAATTATGGATCTGTCAATGAGATGGCTGAAAGATTATGTGGATGTGGACCTTCCTCCCCGGGCTTTCTGCGAAGGAATGACCATGTCCGGTTCCAAGGTGGAAGGATATGAGATGGAAGGAGCCGAAATCTCCAACGTGGTGGTAGGCCAGGTGCTGGAGATGGAGCGTCATCCTGATTCCGACCATCTGTGGGTATGCAAGGTGGATGTGGGCGGCGAAGCCCCCATTCAGATCATCACCGGCGCCCAGAACGTCCATGTGGGAGACTATGTGCCCGCCGCTCTCCACAATTCCACCCTTCCCGGCGGTGTGAAGATCAAGAAGGGCAAGCTGCGGGGATTGGAAAGCAACGGTATGCTCTGCTCCCTGGGTGAGCTGGGGCTGACCAAGCACGATTTCCCTTATGCGATTGAAGACGGCATCTTTATTCTTGGGGAGGACTGCACCCTGGTTCCCGGCACCCCCATCTGCCCGGCTATCGGTCTGGATGATATGAAGGTGGAGTTTGAGATCACCTCCAACCGTCCCGACTGCCTGTCCATTATCGGTCTGGCTCGGGAAGCCGCCGCTACCTTCGACCGTCCTCTGAAAGTAGAGGCCCCGGTGGTCAAGGGCTGTGGTGGAGATATCCACGACTATCTGTCGGTGGAGGTCCTCAATGGCGAGCTGTGCCAGCGTTATATGGCTGGTGTGGTCAAGAACGTCAAAATTGGTCCCTCTCCCCGTTGGATGCGGGAGCGGCTGCGTGCCTGCGGCGTTCGTCCCATCAGCAATATCGTGGACATCACCAACTATGTCATGCTGGAGTACGGCCAGCCCATGCATGCCTTCGACCTGGAGAACGTCCGGGATCATAAGATCATCGTCCGCAATGCCAAGGAAGGCGAAACCATCGTCACCCTGGATGACGTGGAGCGGAAGCTTTCTCCTGAGATGCTGGTTATTGGAGACAGCACCGCCCCCTCCGCCATCGCCGGCGTGATGGGCAGCGAAATGTCCGGCATCAACGACAACACCCACACCATCGTTTTTGAGTCCGCCTGCTTCAAGGGCAGTTCCGTCCGCCTCACCGCCAAGAAAGTGGGCCTGCGTACCGAAGCTTCCGCCCGGTATGAAAAAGGTCTGGACCCCAACACCTGCCCCATCGCTCTGGCCCGTGCCTGCCAGCTGGTGGAACAACTGGGCATCGGTGAGGTGGTCGGCGGCGTCATCGACGTCAACAACAACACCAAGGAGCCGGTGAAAATCCCTCTGGACGCCGGTTGGATGAACCGTTTCCTGGGCATTGACATCCCCGAAAGCCAGATGGTGGAGATCCTGCGCAAGCTGGAAATCCCGGTGGAAAACGGCATGGTCATCGCTCCTTCCTTCCGTGCTGATCTGGAGAGCAAGGCGGATGTTGCCGAGGAGATCGCCCGGATCTATGGTTACAACAACATCCCCACCACCTCTCTCACCGGCCTGGCGGAAGGCAGCTACACTCCCCGGCAGCAGTTTGACCGGAAGATCCATTCCACGCTGCTGGCCTTGGGCCTGTCGGAAATCATCACCTACTCTTTCATCAGCCCCCGGCTGTATGACAAGATCCTGATGCCTGCCGACAGCCCCCTGCGCAATTCCGTGACCATCCGCAATCCCCTGGGTGAGGACACCAGCATCATGCGCACCACCGCCCTGCCCTCCATGCTGGATATTCTGGCCCGGAACTACAATAACCGCAATCCCCAGGCTCGTCTCTATGAGATCGCCACCGAGTACCTTCCCACCCAGCCGGATCAGCTGCCGGTGGAGAAGCCCGACGTGGTGCTGGGTATGTACGGAAAGGAAGAGGATTTCTTCACCCTCAAGGGAGCGGTGGAAAACCTCCTCAGCCAGCTGGGCGTCTCCGGCTGTGAGTATGTCCCCTGCAAAGATGAGCCCGCCTATCATCCCGGCCGCTGCGCCAAGCTGGTGCTGAACGGCAAGGAAGTGGGTATTCTGGGCGAGATCCATCCTCAGGCGGCATCCAACTTCGGTATTGATACCCGGGTGTATGTGGCTCAGCTGGATGGAGATGCTCTCTTTGAGGCCCACAGCACCGAGAAGAAATATCATCCCCTGCCCAAGTTCCCCGCTTCCACCCGTGACGTGGCCGTTACCTGTGACGAGGAGCTGCCGGTGGCAGAGATCGAAAAGGTTATCCGCGCCAACACCGGCCGGCTGCTGGAGAAATTGGAGCTGTTCGACGTTTACCGCGGCAGTCAGATTCCTCAGGGCAAAAAGTCCGTCGCTTACTCCCTGGTACTGCGGGCTGCGGACCGCACCCTTACGGTTGAGGAATGCGACAGAATGATGAACAACATCTTCTCCGGACTGGAGAGCATCGGCGGCGAAATTCGTAAATAAATAAGACTGGGCGCCCCTTGGAACCATCGTCCTTTTTGGGGCGCCCTTATTTTTCGGCAATGTGCCGAAAAAGCCGGTTAAAATATTACATTTTTGTGAAATCATTTATTGTCTCTTGTAATCTTCCTTAAAATCGGGTAGAATGAAAGCAATAAGTTTATTGCGCGCCGATTGAAATGGGGTGTAAAAATGGCAGCACATGAACCAACAATATCGTTTTCCATTGAAGATGACAAGGAACGGGAAGTCAAAGCTGTTCTGACCACCGTTTATGACGCTCTGCGTCAGAAGGGATATAATCCCATCAACCAGATCGTCGGATATATCCTTTCTGAGGACCCCACCTACATCACTACCTATAATAATGCCCGCAGCTTGATCCGGCGCATCGACCGGGATGAGTTATTGCAGCTGATTGTCAAGTCCTATCTGGACAATGCCTGATTCTTGTTCTTTCGTGATATGGAAGCGCAAAGGCCCAGTTGCCCTCAACTGGGCTTTTCTCTTGGCGGCAAGAGAAAATATTTTGCGCCTTTGGTTTGCTACTGTGCGGCTGGACAATTTTTCAGCCGCTCTTAATAATAGAAGGAGGTTTTTTAGATGGCAGATACCGTCAAAAATGATACCATGCTGATGTACCGGGGGAAACCTCTGGTGCGCAAAGGCAATACTGTTTATTACGGCTATCCTGACGAGCCCTATGTGGCAATGCTTCTGATCCTCAGTGCTGCTCCGGTAGAAGGGCTTTCCACTGCCAGTCGGGTTATGGTGCAGCTGCTGTCCACCGATGAAACCAAAAAACCGGCGGAACGCATTATCAAAAAGGCGGAGAAAAACGGCTTGTATGAAGGACTGCATATTGCCAGCATCTGGCTGGAGCGGTCATTGAGCGAAGAAAAATAAAATCCGGATAAAAGAAAGCGGTGAGGGATATTTCCCACCGCTTTTTTCTTTTGCATCTATAATGCTATTTCCCTTGCAGCCGCCTCAATAGTAAAAAGCGTTCCATCGCTCCCTATATGCGGGAAGGCTGGAACGCTTTTTTATGTGCTATGCCCTTATAAGCAGAAGTATGTTATTCCCCATCAATTTGCGGACATGGGCTGAAACATTCCCCTTTCTTTCTCAATCCCCGCTGATGGTTCCCCCGCCCAGCACCAGGTCCCCATCATAAAAAACCACGGCCTGTCCTGGTGTCGGTGCCCGCTGTGGCCGCTCAAACTGTACCAGAACACTGCCATCCTCCTGAGGAATGATTTCTCCCTTCGCCGTCCCCTGGCTGTAACGGATGCGGATTTCCGCCCCTCTGGGAGCGGTCAGCGGCGGGATGGAAAGATAGCTGACATCCTCTGCCCGAAGGCTGTCCCGAAACAGCAGGCTTTCGTCCTCTACCAGCGTAACCGTCTGGTCTGCCGAGGAAATGCGGCTGACATACATGGTCTTGCCCAGGGAAATTCCCAGCCCCTTCCGCTGGCCCACCGTGTAGCGGGCAATTCCCTTGTGCGGGCCCAGACGGGTCCCTTGCTGGTCCACAAAATAACCCTGCTTCGGCGCCTCCCCAGTGTAACGACCGATGAAGGCGGCATGGTCCCCATCCGGCACAAAGCAGATGTCCTGGCTGTCAGGCTTTTTGGCCACTACCAAACCGCTGTCCCGGGCAATCTGACGCACTTCCTCCTTGGAATAGTCCCCCAGCGGCAGCAGGAACATACTCAGCTGCTCCTGAGTCAGATGATACAGCACATAACTCTGGTCTTTCTCCGGATACAGGGCCCGGCGCAGCTGATAGCGCCCGCTTTCCGGGTCCCTGGTCACTCTGGCATAATGCCCGGTGGCGATATAATCAAAACCCAGCTCCCTGGCACGGCGGCTGAACGCGTCAAACTTGATATGCCGGTTGCAAAGGATACAAGGGTTGGGGGTGCGCCCCTGTCGGTATCCCTCCACGAAAGGCTCCACCACCGTCCGTCGAAACAGGTCCTTGTAATTGAACACATAATGGGGGACGCCCAACTGGGAACAGACATACCGGGCATCCTCCACATCGTCCACTGAACAGCATTTGGACTCTTCCGTTTCCTCCCCGGACCACAGAACAAAGGTGGCCCCGGCCACTTCATAGCCCTGCTGATGCAGCAGATACGCCGTTGCGGCGCTGTCCACGCCGCCGCTCATTCCAACCAAAACCCGTTTCGACATCCCTGTTCCCTCCTGTTATCAAAGAAAAAGATTGGTCACATAATAGCCCAGAGCGATGACCACACCGCTGTAAATGCAGTTGCCCACCATGGAATAGATCCAATAAGGCCAGAAATCCGCTCCCAGCATCCCGCTGACCACACTGCTGAAAGTGCGGATGACCGGCATCATCCGAATGAGCACCTGTCCCCGGACACCATAACGGTCATTGAGACCGGCCAAACGATCATACAGCTCCATAAAGCGCTTCTTTTGTCCAAAACGCCGCCGGACCCAGTCCCCTGATTTGCGTCCCACCCAATACATCAGCGCCATGGCCAGACCGGAAGAAACCATGCCAGCAAAAATCCCTTGAAGGGGCCAATCAGCTCCATCCGCCCCAAAATACCAATGGCAGGCAAAATCAGTCCTCCGGGATAACCGGGAATCCCCAGATACTCCAGAAAAACCAAAATAAATACAGCGGGAGCGCCCCACAGCTCAAAAGCTTTGGAAACCGAGGCAAAAGTCATCCCATCAGTCCTCCCTGTTTTTTTACTCAGCATCATAAAAGAAGATCTTTCTCTCCCACTGTTTTTCCCTTATCATCATCAATCTTACATCTTCAGAAAAACAATGTGTCCCCATCCTGGTGTACCAAAGCAATCCATTTATGCTATAATAAATGGGAACAATTGGGGCGGAGCAAAAAAATCAGCAAACACATCATTTTATTTCCACCCCGGTAATGGAAGGATAAACGCCTGCATATGAGGCTGAACCCATCCATCCAAACAAAAAGGAGTGTTGCTTCATGGATCAGTTCGCACAAGCTATTATCCAAAAGCGTCTGGAGACCGCAGCCAAAGCCCTGCGGGCTAATCGTATGGACGCGGAGATCCTCTCCGGCCCCCAAGAGCTGCTGGAAAAACTGCGTCAGCTGCTGCCGCCCAAAGCGATCATCTGCTCCGGCGGCTCCATGACCCTCAAGGAGACTGGAGTCAACGATCTGCTGGCCAGTGGTGAGTATGATTTCTATTACCGGGGCCGCACCGATGAAAACGGAGAGCCCATCGATGTTTTCCGCAAAGCCTTCTCCGCTGACTGGTATTTCTCCAGCTCCAACGCCATCACCCTTAACGGCGAACTGTACAATGTGGACGGCAACGCCAACCGGGTGGCAGCCCTCACCTTCGGTCCTGAACATGTGGTCATCATCGCCGGCGCCAACAAGATCGTACCGGACCTGGAGGCTGCCCGCCAGCGGGTACGGACCATCGCTGCTCCCGCCAACTGTCTGCGTCTGGGAATCCAGAACGGATGTCATCAGACCGGCCACTGCATCGATTGCAAGGCCCCGGGACATATCTGCTGCACCACTGTCATCCACAGCTTCCAGCGGATCCCCGGACGGATCAAAGTGTTTCTGCTGCCTCAGGAGTTCGGGTATTGATCCGGTAAATATCTTTTTGGAACAAAATCGCCTTCGTCCCCCAAAACGGGAGCGGAGGCGATTTTTATCATGCGTCTTTCCTGTGAACCAGAGCCAAAGCCCTTTCTCCCACCGTTACGATCACCACACCCATTTCCTGGGTGCGCAGCAGAATATTGGCAGCCACATAAATCAGCCCGCCTGCCGCCACCGCCACACAGAAGGACAGGAGCAGCGACTCCGTCGCGCCGAAAAGAAGATCATAAACCGGACGTACCGCCGCCGCCATCAGCACTGTAGCCACAGTCATTTTCACCAGGCTGATGATCAGCCGCCGAAGCCCCAGCCTGCCGATCTTCCGCCGCAGGCTCCAGGCCAGCAGCAGCAGCGTGATGGTGCCGGAGAGGGTCGTGGCCAGCGCCAGGCCTTTAACACCCAGCGGTTTGAGAAGAAGTATATTGAGTACAGTATTGATCACCAGCGCCAGCACCGAGTTGACCGTGGGAGTTTTGGTATCCTGAAGCGCGTAAAAAACATTGAGCATCACATCCTTGATGCTGAAGGCCAAAAGCCCCAGGGAATAGAAAAACAGCACCTGTGCTGTCGCCTCCACATCCTGCTCTGTAAAAGCGCCCCGCAGG
The DNA here is from genome assembly GCF_900104675.1 of Angelakisella massiliensis. Classification (GTDB taxonomy): domain Bacteria; phylum Bacillota; class Clostridia; order Oscillospirales; family Ruminococcaceae; genus Angelakisella; species Angelakisella massiliensis. The sequence continues at coordinate 2,687,459 of NZ_LT629945.1, forward strand.
AACAACAGGGCGACGATCTCCCGGGAAAAGACCATGGCTCCCGCTGAAATGGGCAGCACAATGAGGGACATCAGCCCCGCGCTGGTGGCGAAAGAACGTTTCATCTTGCGGATGTTGTTGGTTGCGCTGAAGCGGGAAAGCTGGGGGAAAATAGCCGTAGCCACCGACACCACAAAAACTGCCGTCACAAATCCGGTGATCCGGTTGGCATAGCTGAGGGCGGAAACACTTCCCTCCGGCAGCACCGAAGCGATGGTCCGGTCCACCATGGTATTGAGCTGGGTGATGGCTTTACCCAAGAAGATAGGGAAAACCACCACCAGCAGATGGCGGATATTTTTGTCACCGAAATCAAAGCAGGGGCGGAAGCGGAACCCTTTTCTTTTGGCGGCGATCAGCAGCATCACAAACGCTGCGCCATAACCGATCACCACTCCCCAGCCCAACCACCGGTAATGCTCCTCATTGGAAAGACAGATGGAGAGAATAACAGCAATATTCAGCGGCACGCTCACCATACCCACAGCAAAAAAGCTGCCGTGGATCTGGAGATAGCCCTGAAGAATATAGTAGACGCCGATAAAAAGGATGGAGATCATCATCAGCCCGGAAAGCTCCACTGCCAGGTCCATGGTGCTGCCGGTAAAGCCTACAGCGAAAAGCCGGACGATCTGCCGGTCAAAAATCAGAAAAACCGCCAGCACGGCCACCGATACCAGAAAGATCATGGTCATGACACTGTCGCTGAATTTGCGCAGCTCCTTGGGACGGTTGTTCTGCAGATTGGTATAAATGGGAATATAGCTGGTGAGAATGGCAGTACCGATGCCTGAAAAGATGATGGTGGGGATGGAGAAGGCCACAATATAAGCGTCACTGACGGCCGAGGCCCCAAACACATAGGCAAGGGACAGCTCCCGGGCAAAGCCCAGGACTTTTGCAAAGATCGTGGTAAAAATCAAAATGAGGGTATAAACGGCGGTATTACCCAACAATAACACTCCTTCTGCGCTGCCTTTTGTCTGGGGCGGGTCACTTCAGCACGCCGAAATTCTCAAAAGGCCAAAGGGTGAAAATCGCTTTACCGGTGATTTTGTCCCCGGAGATATAAGGCTGCTCCCAACTGCGGGCATCCATAGAGCCGCTGCGGTTGTCTCCAAAGAAGAGATAGCACCCCTCAGGCACCTGAAATTCCCCTGACTGGCGGGAAATGAATTTTACATAGGGCTCCGGGTATGGCTCGTCATTGATGGTCAGCGCTCCGGTATCATCAATAACCACATGGTCTCCCGGCATTCCGATCAGCCGCTTGACCAGGGTTTTGCCCAGCTCATCAGATTCAAAAACCACAATGTCTCCCCGCTCCAGCTGCTTTTCCGGATTCCGCACCCGCAGGGCAAACAAAAAGCTGTGTTCGTCAATGGTAGGAATCATGGACCCGGTGGGAACAATGACAAAGAAACAGACAAACTTGATCAGCAGCAGCACCACCAGAATTTCAATGCCAAAAGGCAAAATCCATTCACGAAACACTTTTTCCATCTTTCCCATAAGCCGTGATTCCATTCCTTTCTTGCGGGACCGTCCCCGCCTTTACCTGCAATACAGAGAAAAGGGGGCCGTCCCCGGCAAATGTCCAAGGACCATACTGCCGGAGAACATAGCACCCCAAAAATACGGTTTCAAACAATTAAAAATTATTATAATATCTTCCGGCGCTGAACACAAGCGTTTCCCGGGGAATCAGCGTTATCTTTCATGAAATGTTCATCTTTTCCAGCTTGAAGCGGCCTTTCATTCTTTCAAAAGCCTGGGGAAAAGACCCTTTCATCTCATTTCGCCGATGATCACACCTTTTCCCGCCGCCGCCAACTCCTCCCCTGCCTTCCTGGAAACAAGGGCCACAGCACAAGTGGCGGGACCTGCTGAACGCTCCAGATCCAAACAGCAATCAGAAACAGGCTGAAAGTCCCGTCCCCTCAGCTGTGCCAGACAGCGCCCCTCCCAGGCGATACCCTTGGAACCGCAGGGGGAAATTTCCCGCACCTGAGGCTGGGCCAGCAGCCATTTCAGCTGCTGGTAGGAAAAAAGCTCCGGGTCCCCTTCCAGCCCCACTTCCGCCCCCACTTTCGGGCGGCCGAAGCAAAGAAGCAGATCCCCCGCTTCTCCCGGGTCCATCCGCAGCCGGGAAGCGAAACCTACCACCGTCATCCCCACCGCTGTCATCACTGTGGGGAAGTTTTCCTCGGTGGAACCGGTAAGAAGTGTATCCGGCAGCTCCGCCGCTTTCAGCTCCGCCTGTATCCCCCGAATAATTTCCCGTCCTGTGGGCTCCATCTCACAGGCCACTCCGTTGCCGATGACCACAGGAGAGGCCCCAATGGCCATTACCTCCAGCAACCCCACCCGGGCGGTAAAACGGCCCACATAATAGCTGCCGCACGCAAAGGCGTCGCCAGACTTCTCCCCGATACCACCGCAGCTGTCACAGGAGACCACCAGTGTCCCCTCAGGGAGATGAATGAGATTGAGATCCCGTCTTTTTTCCATCCTCATACCAGCGTCCTCCTTATTTCAGCTTCATGGGCAGCCCGGCAAATACCTGCCAAACTTCGTCGCTTTCCGTCGCCAGCCGCTGGAGAGCCTTGCCCAGCTCCTCCCGCCACCGACGCTCCACCGGGTCCACCGGCACGATACCCCCGGTAATATCGTCACACAAAAGAATTTTATCTCTCAGCTCAGGCAGCAAGGGAGAAAGAAGCTCCACAAAATCTTCCTTCCGCTCTGCGGCGCCCAAGGCCCACAGATGAAGACCGCAGATACACCGCTGCGCCGGAACAAAAGGCTGTTCCTCCCTGCGGCATCGGTAAAAGTCCCGGGAAGTCAAATGATGGGCCAGAGCCGCCGTCCGGCTTTTACCCTGATATGCCCCACCCAAATAGAGGATCATAGCCGATTTCTCCCTTCTTTCACTGCCACAGCCAGCTGTACACTACAAAAAATCCGGCGTCAAACAGGGTCAGGCAAAATCCGCACACATCGCCGCTGATGCCTCCCAACAGCTTGCGGCACAGCCACAGCCCCAGCAAAAAAGCCGCGGAGGCGCAAACAAACGCCCCTGCTCCTGAGGTCCCCACCAGCGCCGACAGCAATACTCCCGTAAGCAGGAACACCGTCAGCGCCATCAGCTGGTCCAGCTGCCTGCCGGTATGGAAAGCGGCGGCAAAGCCGGTCTCACTGATAGGACGGATGGTTTGCAGCGCCCAGGCGGTAAGCGCTCTGGCTGCCACCGGCTCCAATACCCATACCGCCCAGGGAATCCCCAGCCCCTGCCACAGCTCATAGAAACTGGTCCACAGCAACAGAAACAGCATACAGGCAGAAACCACCGCAAAAGGACCACAGGCGGGGTCCTTGAGGATGCGGCGCATCCCTTCCTGATCCCGATGGGAAAAAACGGCGTCACAGCAGTCCAGGAAGCCGTCCAGATGGATCATGCCTGTGAAAATCACCGGTACTGCCAGCAGCAGCACCGCCGCCAAAGCCGGAGGGGGCGGAACCAGGCGAAGCAGCTCTGCCACACCCCACCACAGCACGCCCAGCAGCAAGCCCACCAAGGGAAAGAACCGGGGAACCAGACGGGCAGAGGATTCCTCCCACTGGGAGCGCACCGGTATGATGGAAAACATGGAGATGGCCAGCAGCATGGCCCGTCTCTTCTTTCTGGAACTTTTCATACCTTTTCTCCTCCTTCATAAGGGCCAGCGTCCCTTGTATACCTCCGGCAGTCCTGCCCGGAACCGGACCACCAACTGGGCTTTCTCCGCCAGCAGCTGGTGAAGCTTCCCCAGCCGCCGCCGATACTGCTCCACAGAATCGGGATACCGCAGCGCGTCGGAAAAGGTGTCATCCGATACCAGCACCAGTCCCCCCAGACCCTTTTCCCGCTCAAACAGATGGTCCGCAAGACGCTGTTCTTCCCAGCCACCGCCGTCATAAAGATGATTGCACAACAGCAGTGTCACACTGTCCAGCAGCACCACATCCTGAGGACCAAAACCATCAGGCGGGGGCGTCAGGGCAAAGGGGGTTTCCAGTGTATGAAATCCCCAGCCCTCACGGGCTTCCAGGTGCCGTCTGATCCGCTGGTGATCCTCCTCATCTCCCGGGATCATGGTGGCGGCATAAAACAGCCGTCCCTCCCCTTTTCGGAGGAAAACCGCCATTCTCTGGGCAGCCATGCTTTTGCCGCTGCTGCTGCCTCCGGCCAATAATACCGTCACTGCTTTCCTCCTCCCAGCATCCCAAATGGGATTTCCTGGTTTCTCAAACCCCTGGGAAAATCCCATTTGCAGAAAATATCCCTTCCGCAGACACAATACGGCGCGGCGAAACGATTCCACCGCGCCGTATTCTTCCTTCTTTATTTGATGACCTGGGACAGGAAGCTCTTGCCCTCCACCTCCACAGGCAGGCCAAGATACTCCAGCACCGTGGCGGCAATATCGCAGAAACCAGTACGGGTCTTCAAATCCACACCTTCCCGGATATTTTTGCCATACAGCAGCACCGGGGTATGCTCCCTGGAATGATCGGTGCTGGGGGTGGAAGGATCACAACCATGGTCCGCTGTAATCAGCAGCAGGTCCTCCTCCCGGAGATGCTCCAGAAGGTCTCCCAGCTGACCATCAAACTCATTGAGGGCTGCGGTGTAACCGGGAACATTGTTCCGGTGACCATAGACCATGTCAAAGTCCACCAGGTTAACAAAGCAAAGACCCTCAAAATCCTTGTCGACGTATTCAATGGTCCGCTCCATTCCATCCCGGTTGGATTTGGTGCGGACAAATTCAGTGATACCCTTGCCGGCAAAAATGTCGTAGATTTTGCCCACGCCAATGGAAGCCAGACCGGCAGCGGAAATCAGATCCAGCATGGTGGTACCGGGGGGCGTAAGGGAAAAATCATGCCGGTTGGCGGTACGGGTGAATGCCCCCGCCTCCCCCACAAAGGGACGGGCAATGATCCGGCCCACACCATGCTCCCCCTGCATGATTTCCCGGGCAATGCCGCAGATGCGGTACAGCTCTTCCACAGGGATGACCTCCTCATGGGCGGCAATCTGCATCACGCTGTCAGCGGAGGTGTAAACAATGAGATCCCCCGTGCGCATATGCTCGGGACCATAGTCCTTCAGAACCTCGGTGCCGGAATAAGGCTTGTTGCACAGAATCCCTCTCCCGGTTCGGGCGGAAAGCTGATCCAGAATCTCCTGGGGGAATCCCTCAGGATAGGTGGGCAGCGGTCTGGGCGAAATAATGCCCGCGATCTCCCAATGCCCGATGGTGGTGTCCTTGCCTTTGGAGGCTTCCGCCAGCCGTCCAAAAGCCGCTGTAGGATGAGCTGTGGGCTGGCCGCAGCCTACACCCTGGATATTGAAAAGGCCCATAGTCTCCATCCTGGGAACAGAGAGCTGGCCGGAACGATAGCAGGCAGCCAGGGTGTTGCTGCCCTCGTCCCCATATTCAGCGGAATCCGGCATTTCACCGATTCCCACACTGTCCAGAACAATCAAAAATACTCTTTTTGCCATTTTGGAATACCTCCTTTTTCCCGTCAGGCTTTCTTTTGCCCAGGGAACCGTCCTTATTATAGCACAAGAAAAGCAAAAGTGACAGCGGCTTTTCTTTGGCTGAAACAGCCCTGGCGGCTCTTGCTGCAAACCTTGAAGGAATACTCATGTGCGGTAAAGTAACACACAAAAATTTGAATGACAGTCCCCTACACTATTTCGTAAAATGGAGAGCTCAATAGAAAAGATCATGATTATCTGTTACAATTTTTATAATCAACAGGATCAAGTTCGCAAATTAGGAACAGCAAAAGAAAAAAATGAATTTATAATAGCTTTGAGAGAGGAGCGCATGAAGTGAAATATGAGCAAATAATAGATGATAGTATACTCTACATTAAAGAGCATATAAATGAAGATTTAACGGCACAAAACATAGCAAATTATGTTGGCTATTCTGTTTTTCATTTTTGTAGGATTTTTTCCTTAATAACAAATCTTACAGTAATGGAGTATATAAGAAAATATCGTTTATCTATTGCAAGAAGTGAACTTGAAGGCAATAAAAAAATTATTGATGTGGCTTTACAGTATGGTTTTGAAACTGCCAGCGGTTTTACAAAATCATTCCGCAAAGAATTTGGTTATACGCCTACTTCGTATATTGTTAGAATGAATCATACAGATCGTACATTTATCAAAAATATAGGTGGAGTATTATCGCCACCCGAAATTATTCAAAAAAAGTCTTTTAAAATGGCGGGATATGGGATTTACACCAACATTGCAGAACAGAATATTCAAGATGTTTCAGCATATTGGGACTCTTATCAGGGAGCTAATCTTGAAAACAGATTATATGAACAATTACAACCACCCCAACATGGCGAAATAGGAGTATGTCTTCCATATCAAAACAGCGAAAAAGGAGTTTATTTATTTGGTGTCATGGTTGAAAATTTTGATAAAGTAACTTCTGATATGTTAGTTGCAGAAATCCCTGCTGCTACATACGCCGTTTTTACAACTCCACCCGTAAATAATTTGGATACCGCCACAATGTATGACAAAGACCCTTTAGCCATTTCAGTTAAAGAAACATGGCGATATATCTTTACAGAATGGTTTGCTCAATGTTCCTATAATATTGATGAAACAAAATATGTGTTTGAGTTATATGATGAACGCTGTCATGCGTCAGAAAATGCTGTCATGTCCATTTATGTGCCAATAAAAGCAAAGGGAACAGGTGATGTATGATGAAAAGCACAAAAAATTATTATGGTAGTTTATGTACCGAAATGTATGAAATATTACACGAAAAAGCATCACAGGATGAGTTGGACTTCTATCTTTCTTATGCAGAAAAAGGAAAGAAAATTTTAGAGCCTTTATGTGGCAGCGGGCGTTTCCTTGTTCCATTTATGGAATGTGGTTTTGATATTTGTGGGATAGATTTATCTGGTGAAATGCTGGAAAAGCTAAAGCAAAAGGCTCCCAATGCAAAAATTGTGCAAGCAGATATTTTAGAATATTCATCCAGTGAGAAATATGACTATATTTTTATCTCCTCTGGTTCCGTATCGCTGTTTACTGATATTGCCCTATGCAAGAAGATTCTGGCGAAACTAAAGAAAATGCTGGTTCCTGCAGGTAAGTTTGTGTTTGCTGTTGATACCGTTGCCGACAGATGTGAGAACGACAGCGATTACAAAACTGCCGTTTCTGTAAAAACAGAACAGGGATTTGACCTGCTGCTAAGAAGCAAGAATTACTACGATGAGGAAACCCAGACGCAGTTTTCTCCGGCAATCTATGAGTTGTACAATGGGACAAAGCTGTTACAGAGTGAGTTGATGGACTTTCAAACCCATCTATACAAATTTGGCGAGATGGAACACTACTTGAAAGAAATTGGATTTACAACCCTAAAAACCTATTCCTCGTTTGAAAAAGAAAGAGCTGTTGACGATCAGTGTGAAATGTTCTTGTTTGAATGCGATGTAAAAGAATGAAGTCACAAAAATTATTATATGATCTATACAGAACAGCCGTAGCAGGACTTAATCCCGCAATGGCTGTTTTCTATTTTTTGCAGAATTGTTTCTCCAGTATCATTGCCATTACATAGCCAGGCGACTGTTTTGCAGCTGTCTGGCTATCTTCCTGTCCACTTCTCGTTTTAAGGTGCACATAAAAACGAGTGTTGTGGCAAAATTTTTCAAATTAAAGAAGGACAATCTATGGAATTTTTCAACAACGCGTTACAGTTCTTCGGATTTTGATCATTGCTCTTGGTGCCGATCTTGGCATTTGCGGCGCAATCAACCCCTTGAGGGCTACGGCAATGACAATCCTTGCTCAAACTGAACGGCGTCTCCCTTTTCACAGAAAAAGGAGTTGTGTGGAACACTACCTGTTTTGGAGCAGACAGGATACCTTGTTTTGTGTTCCACTTTTCATGGAGCCATAATATCAGCAAAGATCAAAGTCAATCCATATCTGCGCCCTCTGTGGGGGCATCTTTCATCACTGCCCCGTCGCCCGCCTCTGTGCGCTGGACTGCAATGAGAAATTTGATGGGAATACCCTGAGCGGAAAACATCTCCTCATGTTCGGTGGGTACGTTTTCCTCAAAACCGGAGCCAAGGAGATCCCGGGTGAGATACTGCACCTGCCATCCAGCTTCCTCCAGATAGAGAAGGGTATCCTCAAACAAGGGATCATCATCTGTTTTGAACCACAGCTGTCCTTCCGGTTTCAAAAACTGACGGTACAGCAGCAGCTGCCGGGTATGGGTCAGCCGATGCTTGGCATGGCGGGGCTTGGGCCAGGGATTGCAGAAATTGATATAGATCCGGCTGATCCGGTCTTTTTCTCCCAATATCATTCCCAGCCGCTCAATATCCTGGGACATAAGCCGCAGATTTTCCCCGGGTGTACGGCCCAGGGGCTGCAGCATCTCCTCCGCTTTCCGCTTGGCAAGCACCAGCACTTCGCTTTTCAGATCTACCCCGATAAAATTAAGTTCCGGATGGGCTGCCGCCTGAACCGCCAGAAAGCCCCCCTTGCCGCAACCCAGCTCCAGCACCAAAGGATGGTCATTGGCGAACTCCTCCTGCCACCGGTTCCGAAGCTGAGTAGGATCATCCACATAAAAATCACAGGCCGCCAGCTCGGGGCGGGCCCAGGGTTTTCTTCTTAAACGCACGTTCTGTTCTCCTTTTTTGCCTGTTGATGCTTTGCATTATAGCATAAAAAGCCCTGCCGCAAAAGCCCCTGTCCCATTTCCGCCGGTTGCGTCCGGAGAAGGACCATGCTATGATAAGAAACATCTCACCATGGCCTCCCTTTTCTTTAAGAGGGCCATTCATCGATTCCATTTGTAAGGAGCTGTGTTTCATTGATTCCGTCTGATTTTTCCGCCGCGTCCAATCAAAAAGAAGTCTATCGCCTGCTGCTGGCCCAAATGGAAGGGCTGTTGGAGGAGGAGCCTCACGTTCTTCCCGCCCTCTGCAATGCCTCGGCTTTGGTGATGGCTGCTCTGCCTCAGCTGAACTGGAGCGGCTTCTATCTCATGGCCCAAGGGCAGCTGGTGCTGGGCCCCTTCCAGGGCAAACCCGCCTGCATTCATATTCCTCTGGATCGGGGAGTTTGCGGCGCCGCAGCCAGAGAAAAACAGACCCAAAGGGTGGCTGATGTTCACCTTTTTCCCGGACATATCGCCTGCGACAGCGCCTCCCGCTCCGAACTGGTGGTTCCTCTTGTGCGCCAGGGACAGGTGTTGGGCGTGCTGGACCTGGACAGTCCCATTCCCAACCGGTTCAGCGAAGAGGACCAGGAGGGGCTGGAAGCCTTAGGCACTCTTTTGGCAGAGAAGTGTCTGTGGGACGGGTTCCGGTATTTTGAGTAACTATATCCACAATAAACAAAAAGCAAAAGGATTTTTGGGGACCACACATACCTCCTGCTTTTTCTGTCCTGCCTTCCGGACAGAAAGAACCGAGTATCAGTCTTGCCGGAAAGCCGTCTCCACTCCAAAAGTCCTTTTGTAACTGGACAAACGATAAAACAGGGACTGTATGGGCTAGTGCTCATACAGTCCCTGTCTTTTTCCCGCCCGGTGCTTTGATCTTTTTCCTGTTCCCCCCAAAAAATCTATCCCAAATCATAAAAATCAGGACATGTGCCTGATTTTTATACCACGACCCGCGCCCATTGGGGCGCGAAACCGGGGGTATCGCCGCTGGTTTCGTCAGGAACCAGGCGGCGTATCCAGGGGGACTGGGTCCCCCTGGAAGTGTGCCGAACCTCTTCGGTATGCTCAAGCCCCCGGATCTTGGACCCGGGGGCTGACTTTATTTCTGAGGAAAATACATATACAGCTGGCACTTGACCATACCGTTATACAGCTTGCGCCGCTTATCGGCAGGGCGGCCAAAGCAGCTTTCAAAATTCTCCAGACCGCTGATGATAAAATAACCTGTGGTTTCGCTGGGGCGGAAGGCACGGCCCAGATCCCGCACCAATGCTTCCGTCTCCTCCTGGGTCAGCATCCGTTCACCATAGGGAGGATTGCACACAACAATTGATTTTTCCCCAGGGGGACAAAAGCCCCGGGCATCAGCTACTTTTGTTTCAATCAGTCTGCTGACGCCTGCTTTTTTGGCGTTGTCCATCGTCAGCGCGACAGCATCGGGGGAAATGTCGCTGCCAAAGCCCCGGAAGGTGACATCCTTGCGCACCATGCTCATGGCACGCTCCCGCTCACTCCTCCACACCTGAGCAGGGATACACTCCCACTTTTCCGCGGCAAAACGGCGATACAGCCCCGGGGCAATATTCCGAGCTTTATAAGCTCCCTCAATCAGGATGGTTCCGGAACCGCAGAAGGGGTCATACAGCCGGGTATCCGGATAGATCCGGGCCAGATCCAGAATCCCGGCGGCCAGCGTTTCCTTGATGGGAGCCAGATTGGAAATACGGCGGTAGCCCCGCTTGTGCAGTCCGGCTCCCGACAGATCCAGCAGCACCGTTACCTGATCCTTGAGGATGGAAAACTGGAGCTGATGGACCGGGCCGGTCTCTTCGAACCAGTTGACCCCATACACACGGGACAGACGCTTGACCGCAGCTTTTTTGATAATGGATTGGCAATCGGGTACGCTGTGCAGCTGAGAATTGAGGGACCAGCCCTTGACAGGAAATGCGTCCTTTTTGCCGATAAACTCTTCCAGCGGCAGCCGCTCCACCTGGTCAAACAGCTGAGTAAAAGTGACTGCCCGAAAGCTTCCCAGCAGAATCTGCACCCGTTCAGCGGTGCGCAGCCACAAATTTGCCCGGGCTGCCATCTCCCAGTCTCCGGTAAATTCCACCCGCCCGTCAAAAACGGTCACATCTTCCGCTCCCATACGGCGGGTCTCCCCGGCCAGGACGCTTTCCAGGCCAAAATTACAGGGGCAGCTTAGTTTTAATTTCATCCTCTGATTCCCTTTCCACAAAGCGGAGGCAGCAAGCAGAGCTTGCTGCCTCCGTTCTTCTCATTTTTTGCCGGCCGCCATAGGCCGGGATTGTCCATCAGTCGGCGATGGGCTCCAGCAAACCATAGTTGCCGTCTTTGCGGCGATAAACCACATTGATCTCCCCGGTATCACCGTTGCGGAACATGAAGAACTCATGATCCAGCATATTCATCTGGAGAATGGCTTCCTCCACATCCATGACCGCAACCTGGAACTTCTTGGTCTTTACCAATACATCCGGCTCCCCATCCGCAGGGGCCAGGGGCTCCAGTTCCTCCAGAAAAGCAGGCAGACCTTTGGCCTTCATCTTCTTCTCCAGACGGTTCTTGTTGCGGACAATCTGATTGGTAAGGATATCGACCACAAGGTCCATGGAAACCTGACGATCATCACTGGTTTTCTCCGCGCGGAAGAACATCCCGTGGGACTTGATGGTGACCTCCACCGTTTCCTCCTCGTTGTTATTGGAAACAACGACGGTCACGTTGGGGTCATCGTCAAAGAATTTCTCCAGCTTACGCAGTCTTTTTTCCGCGTACTCCTTGAACTGATCTTTTACGACAGTCTTTTTTCCGATGTACGTGATCTTCATTGTGATCTCTCCTTGCTTTTCAATTTGTCAAGGGTACAGGAAAAGGGACGGGTTATGCTTATTTCCCAAATTCCTGATTAGATTATAGCATTATTTATTAGATATTACAATGGATTTGATGACTGATGTGTAAATTTTCCATCAATCATTACCCATTCCGGCCGTACCAACAGACCTACAGGAGGCTGGCGGAACAAACACAGGTCGGCGTCCTTGCCTGGGGCGATGCTTCCCACGCGATCACTGATTCCCGCCGCCTCAGCGGAGCGGATGGTGACCATCTCCAGGGCCTTTTCCCACAGCAGCGGCCGGCTGCCCGCTCCTGCCGCAATAGCAGCCGATGTCAGCAGCATATCAATGGGCAGCTCATTGGCGTCAGTGTTGATGGAAACAGGCACTCCAGCTTCCATCAGCAGCATGGGGTTCTCCCGGCAGGCATTGGCCAGCTCCGGCTTGCCCCTGGTGGTGATAATGGGGCCGCAAACTACCGGCACCCCCGCTTTGCGGATGGCGTCCGCCACCAGATAACCCTCAGTGCCATGGATAATGACGCCGTCCAGGTCAAATTCCCGGAAAAGACGCAGAGCGGTGCAGATATCGTCCGCCCGGTGCGCATGGACATGGGCCTTGATCTGCCGCCGCAGCACCGGCAGCAGCGCCTCGCACTTGATATCGTAGTCCGGCGGATCGGTGTCCTCATCCTCCTGAGAGCGCTCCAGATCCTGCTGGTAGCGGCGGGCCTTGTACAGCTGCTCCCGGATGATGGAAGCAATGGCCATCCTGGTCACCGGCTGCTGGGATTTGTCACTGTAGGTGTTTTTAGGATTCTCCCCCAAAGCAAATTTCATGGCGCAGGGAAAACGCACCACCATATCGTCAATGACATTGCCCCAGGTTTTCATGGCGCAGATCTGCCCGGCAATGGGGTTGGCGCTGCCGGGGCCTGTGACCACGGTGGTGATGCCATAGGAAAGCGCCTCGCCAAAGGCCCGGTCCCGGGGATTGATGGCGTCCAGGGAACGCAACTGAGGGGTGCAGGGATCGGTTTCCTCGTTGCCGTCATCCCCCTCAAAAGCCAACCCTTCCTCCCACATACCCAGGTGGCAATGAGCGTCGATAAAGCCGGGGGTCAAGAATCCTCCCTGTCCGTCCAGCACCTCCGGATCATTGCCGGTATACTCACCCTGGCCTACAGCGGTAATCTTCCCCTCTTTTACTTCCACATACCCCTGTTCCACCACTTGGCTGTCCTGGCAGGTGATGATCCTCACGTTTTTTATGACCATAGTTTTCTCCTTTTCTGCTGTACTGAAAAAAGCGGGACTGGAAGGCGGCGATCATCCGCGCTCCCGGTCCCGCTGATGGATTGAAGGTTTTTTACTTGGAATGTCCGCGACGGCTGTTGCCGCTTCTGCGATTGTCGATCCGTCTGAGGTCGGACATCTTGTCATCGCTGGTACGTTTGAAGCGATTCATCATGTCCTCAAAGCTGTCCCCAGTGCTGGCCGGAGCGGAACTTCTGCCATAGGAACGGGGAGGGGTAAAGGGACGTCCTCCCTGACCGCCGCCCTGGCGTCCACCCTGAAAACGAGGGGCCGGAGCCGGTTTGTCCAGTGTCGCCTTGATGGAGAGACTGACTTTGTTCTGCTCGTTGATGCCGATGACCTTGACCTTGACCGTCTCACCCACCTTCAGATGGTCGTTGATGTCTTTGACATAGGTGTTGGCCACTTCAGAGATATGTATCATCCCTGTGCCGCCGCCTTCAAAGTCCACAAACGCTCCATAATTGGTGATTTTTGCGACTTTGCCCTCTACAATACTACCTACCGCAAGCTCCATACCCTGAAAAATTCCTCTCTTTTTTTGACTTATTTTGCTCCCGAGGTGTCCACGTATACGCGCTCCTCAGGATGAGCATAATCCAGCTTTTCTCTGGCGGAGCGCTCCATATAGGAATCATCCCGCCGCAAACTCAGCTCCAGGTCCTTATTGACCAAACGCTGCTGCTCCACCTGCTGCTGCACAGCTTCCAGCTTCCCCTGCATGGTCGAAATGTCATGCTGGGTTTTGACACAATAAATCACTAATGAAATCAGAAGCGCCAACGTTACCAATTTCAAAAGCCGGTTGTACTTATAGGTTTTCTGACCCATGGCGCTTCCCAGCCTTTCCTTTGATATTGTGGTCTTTTTTATTATACAACATTGCCGCTTGCAATTGCAAGAAGCTTTTTCCTCTTCCAAAGGCTTGTAAAAGAATTTTTTTCAATTTTCCGACGCATCTTTCCCCATATTCAGACAACCATACAATCGGCCTGAGCAGAAACATCACGATCTTGATCAAACCATATACCAATCCGCAGGCGGCTTTGACCACAAAGGAACTGATGGTCACATTATAAAGAAAAAAGCTCAGCGCCGCTCCAGTCACCACAAATCCCCGTACTTCCCCATAACAGTGATCGGTCAGATAGACCAAAAGAACGATACCAGCCAGCAAAAAGAAGCACAGGTCCTCTCCAAAAACGGCCGCGGCGGAAAGATGGAACATCCGGCGGCTGACCCGAAACAGATCATATCCCATCCCCAACAGGATTCCCAGGGCAAGCGCGCCCAAAAACTGCTGTGTCTGCTGGGCCAGGGTGAAGCCCATCACCGGAACAGGCGGCTGAACAATCCCCCGCCCATGGGCTGGCTGTCACTGTATGACAGTTCCCAGATCTCTCCCTCCAGCTCCAGCTCTCCGGTATTCACATCGATCCGGCCGATGTGCAGCCCCAGCCCCTTAATGGTCAGTTCTCCCAAAGGCGTGGAAAGCTGTACCGCCTGTTCATCGAAGCTTTCCACATCGGTGACGCCGGTAATCTGCATCCGTTTGCGCTCCTGCACAGAAATGGTATGGGGTTTCATTCTTTCCAAATTATATTCCAAGCTGCCGCCCTCCCTTCGGTTCTATCAAAAGGATATGCGGCAAAGGATGGACACAGAACTTACCGCTCCTCCAGCACCTCATAGTTGGAGGAGGCGTTATCTTTGTTGGTCACCTCATTGAGCGCCAGGACCCGTACCTTCAGGGGACGGGCGCCCAGCTGAACCTCGATGATATCCCCCAAGCGGACCTCATAGGACGCCCGGGCGGCTTTGCCGTTGACCAGTACCCGCTGGGCATCGCAAGCCTCGTTGGCTACTGTCCGGCGCTTGATGATGCGGGAAACTTTGAGAAATTTATCCAAACGCATATGGGATTCTCCCTTCTTTTCTACAATGTCAAAAAAACCGGCGCAAAAGCACCGGTTTCCCTGAAAGCTGTAAGCAGCTGTTTATTTGATCGCATCCTTGAGAGCCTTACCAGCCTTGAAAACGGGGGTCTTGGACGCGGCGATGGTAATGGGCTCCTGAGTGCGGGGATTGATACCGCTGCGCTCCTTGCGCTCCTTAACCTCAAAGGTGCCAAAGCCTACCAGAGAAAACTTGTCGCCAGCCTGCAGAGCCTCGGTGATGGAACCAAAAACAGCGGCAACTGCCTTCTCGCTGTCCTTCTTGGACAGACCGGTCTTTTCCGCCACTGCGCTAACCAATTCAACCTTTGTCATGATGTACCTCCATAATTTTGATCATACTTTCTTTTTGGCATCCTTCCAGATGTCATTGAGCTTATCAATCGAACAGGCCTCCAAACGAAGGTTGCTGTCCGTTGCCAGCTGTTCCATTGCCGTAAAACGGCGGATAAACTTGTCAGTGGAGCGATACAGCGCTTCCTCCGGGTCCAGATGCAGCATCCGGCCCACGTTGACAGAGGAAAACAGCACATCGCCCAGTTCCTCCATCATATTTTCTTCATCAGCGGCGTCCATAGCCTGCTCCAGCTCAGCAATCTCGCTCTTCAGGTCCTCCAGCGCTCCCCGGACATCAGGATACTCAAAGCCGGTGCGGGCCGCTCTTTTTTGCACCTTGCAGCTGCGCATCAGTGCCGGCAGTGCCCGGGAAACCCCCTCCAGCGTGCTGGCAGCGGTGGTCTGGCTTTTTTCTTCTTTCTTGATGGCGTCCCAGTTGCGCAGGACGGTGCCGCTGTCCTCCGCCGTCACATCCCCAAAAATGTGGGGATGACGGTGAATGAGCTTTTTGCAGATGCCGTCACAGACATCATCGAAATCAAAGCTCCCCTGTTCCCGCTCCATTTGAGCGTGAAAAACTACCTGGAGCAGTACATCCCCCAGCTCTTCCTCCATCAGAGTCTTGTCGCCGGTGTCGATGGCCTCCACTACCTCATAGGTTTCCTCAATAAAATTATTGCGGATGGAGCGGTGATCCTGCTCCCTGTCCCATGGGCAGCCGTTCTCACTGCGCAGCAGTTCCATGATCCGCAGCAGATCGGCGATGGTATAACGGTCTTTGATTTCGAAATCCACTTTCATGCTTATTCCATCCATTTCTTGGCAGGCAGAAAAATAATCGGGACAGAGCTTTCTGTGACCATCTTCCAACGGCAACCGGCCAATCTTCCCCGCCTCGAATTACTTTACCTATTTTAGCGGATATAGCGCTCCATTGCAAGTGTTTTTCGCATTTTTTCCCCAAAAGGAAGCATTTCCAGGTCGCTTTTTTCCAATGCGCCGGTGAGCAGTACCAAAATACCATATACTACTGCCGCTCCCGCCATAGCTCCGGGCAACCGAAGCGCTCCCATGGCGGGAAAAAGACCATACACTGACCATCCAGCGGCAGCGCTGCATATGGCGCAAAAAAACGGTTTGAGGATCACCTGTCCCCACCTCAGACGAATACCGGTACACCGCAGCAGGCTGATGAGCCCCAGGGACAGGATCAAACCGTAGCATAGTAAGGTTCCCCAGGGAACGCCCAGGATATTCATTTGAGGCCGGGACACCAGCAGGCAGTTGGCCCCCAGCTTTACTGCCGCCCCCAGCAGTAAAAAGCACAAAGGAAGCCTTTCCCGTCCCAGTGCCTGCAGGATACTGTTGACCGGTGTGGCGGCAGCCGCCAAAATGGCCGCCGGTCCCAACAGCCGGAGCGCCGGCGCAATGATAGCCGCCTCAGGGCCTCTGGCGGGATAAAGGAACTGTAAAACAGGGCCCGCCAAAGCGAACAGCCCCAGTCCCGCGGGCATGGCCAGCAGGAGGGTCAGCCGCAGGATGGCTGAAATGGTCTGTTCCAGGCTTTCCCGTCCCCGGCGGACAGCTTTGGTCACTGCCGGAATGGCACTGACGCCCATAGCCGCTGTCAAAGAAGGCACCAGATTGAAAATGGAACAGGCAAGGCCGGAATAACATCCGTACAAATACTCCGGCAGCACCTCCGCCGTCACCTCCGGAGGCACCCGCCCCACATAACGGGGCCACAGCTCCCCTGTCTGAAGCGCCGCTTTGAGACAGTTCATCACCGTTGCCAGATCGATAACCACCGAAAGGTTCAGCACCAAAGCGCTCAGGGAAATAGGAATTGCCGCCCACAGCAGCGCTCTGCCCATCCCTTTGGGAAGGACACCCCGCTTTGTTCCTTTTTCCTTTCTTTTGCGGTGCAGCAGAAGAATACATACTGCGCCTGCCGCTGTACTGAGGGTGACCCCCAATACAGCCCCGGCGGCACCCGCTCTGGCGGCGGCCAGGGCTGCCTCTTCCTCTGTCATCGCAATCAAACCGGCATGATACCGTCGGTAAAACAGCGCAACCGCTCCCCAGGCCAGAAGAATTCCCGCAGTCAGACGCACTACCGCCTCACATACCTGAGACAAAGCAGTTGGTACCATATCCGATAGCCCCTGGTAGTATCCCCGGTAGGCGGCGGAAAAGCAGCTGAACAGGATCGCCGGAATGATGGCCCAAACAGCGGGAAGAGCCCCGGGATTCTGCACCGCCTGTACAAAAGCCGGGGCCAGTGCCAGCATGACACCTGCTCCCACTGCACCCAAAAGGAAAAACATCCTTCTGGACAAAAAAAGCAGCTGATTGGCCTGATCCATTCTGCCCCTGGCGGCGGCATGGGCAACACTTCGGGATACCGCCACACTCAGCCCTGTCACTGTAAGGCTGTAGACGGGGGTAAACAGATCATAGGCGGACATAAAGCAGCCCATCCCCACACCGCCCAGCAGGTTGACCAGGGGAATTTTGAACAGCGCTCCCAGCACCTTGACCACCGCCGTCGCCGCCGACAGCACCAGCGCTCCCTCCAGAAAGCTTTGGGTCCGTTTTGTCCGCTCCACAGGTGTCTCCTCCCTCCCTCTCCCCAAACAAAAACATGGGAGAGTATTCCTCTCCCACATTTTATGACGAAAAAAACAGATTATACCGGAATGTCTATGGAGAAACAAGAGCGGAAAGCGGCCTATGGATGCCGCAAGTGAAAATGGAACGCCCAAAATTTCAGTGTCTTTACATAATATAACTTCCTCCGCCTGTGCTTTCAGCGTGTTCATCAGCCCCACCCAGCGCATGGAGTCACGGGCTTTCAGTTCTTCGGTGACGCCCGCCGCTTCCATCATACGGGGCAGCATGGCGTCCATCCGTTCACGCGCCTCCCGGTCAATCTCCAACAGGTGCGGGTACAGCTTTTCGCTCAAAATCAAGCTGCTGTAAAGGCCGGGCCGGTGTTCCTTCAGGTAGCGTTGCCGCATACGGCCATACTTGCCAATGGGGGTCTCCGGCTGCTCGGAAAGTTTCAGGTCGGGGATGTAGTAATCTCCGCAGCGGGTGTAAGTCAATTTGCTCATGTTCATCCTCCTTTGCACTGTGACGGTTAAACTGCGGCGCTGGCCGGTAAAGCGGCCTTGCGCGGCTCCTGCCTGGGTAACTGGCTGACGGGGATAAAAACGCCCTTTTCCATGTCCTCGGCCCGGATCGCGGCCTTTGCTGCCTCCACCTGGGCCCTGCGCTTGGCGTTGTAGCGTTCTTCCCATTCCTTCTGTTTGCCATTGGCCTTGCGGCGCAAGTAGTTCTGGTGAAGCCTGTCTTTGCGTTCCTCCTTCTTCCGCAGTTCTTCCTGTTCCTCCGGGGTCAGGGGAACCGGCTGCAAGGCGGGCGGGATATACCGGCCCACAAAGTTGAAGTAGATTTCAACCTCCTGCGTGGTATCCTGGCTGCCTTTCCGGGCGCGCTCATGGACAAGGATTTTCTCTACAAACTCGTTGAGCATGGTGTTTGTCAGCGTGTCGAAGTTCTCGTACTTATCAATCAGGGCAATAAACTTCTCCGCAGATTTCCGGCTCTGCTCATAGCCGGTAACGGCCTTTTCCAGTTCCGTGATTTCCGCATGGAGAGCGTCCTGCTCTTTGGCATACTGTGCGTCCAGGGCCTCATACCGGGCGTCCGGCAGCTTACCCAAGGCGTTGTCCTCATAGATTTTGCAAATCAGCTTTTCCAGTTCCCCGGCCCGCTTTTGGGCGGCGGCCAGCCGTTTCCGCTTTTTGGATATGTCGGCGGTTTGCTGGGCGGCCTGCGTTTCCTGGACGGTGCGGATAAACTCGGCCCGGTCATTTTTGGAATACTCCGCGATGGCCCGGAGCATATCGGTTATCAGGGTCAGGACGGCCTCGGCCCGGATGCGGTGCTGTGTGGGGCAAAGGGCGCCGATAGGGTACTTGCTGTACTGGCTGCAAGTAAACTGTGGGTCACGCTTGCCGTTATTGACGCGATGGACATACATCTTGCCGCCGCAGTCGGCGCAGTACATCAGGCCGGTCAAAGGGTGGGCCTCGCCCCAGCCGTCCGGGTAGCGCCGGACATTCGCCCGGATGCGCTGCACATTGTCAAAGGTTTCCTGGTCGATGATGGCCTCATGGGTATTCTCGAAAATCGTCCACTCGCTTTCGTCAACATAGTGGCTTTTCTTGTCCTTGAAGTGCTTGCGGGTCTTGAAATTGATAGTATGGCCCAGGTATTCCCGCTTTTTTAGGATGTTCACAATGGTGGACGATCCCCAGCCGTAGGGGTCTTTGACCGGCTTTGACCTGTTTACGCCCTCGTGAAAGCGGGCCAGATGGACAGCGGGGATTTCAACCTTTGCCTCGGACAGCAGCTTGGAGATTTGATAGGGGCCGTAGCCCTCCATCGTCAGGGAAAAGATGCGGCGTACCACTTCGGCGGCTTCTTCGTCAACAAGCCAGTGTTCCCGCTTCTCGTCCCACAGGTAGCCGTAAATGACAGTGCCGGTCAGGTGCTTGCCGCTCATGCCCTTGGACTTGAACACGGAGCGGATTTTCCGGCTGGTGTCGCGGGCGTAAAATTCGTTCATGATGTTGCGGAACGGGGTAAAATCGTCGTCGCCTTTCAGACTGTCCACACCGTCATTGATGGCGATCAGCCGGACGCCCCGCTGCCGCAAAATCTCCATGACCTGGCCGACTTTCAGATAGTCGCGCCCCAGGCGGCTCATGTCTTTGATAACAATGGCCTCCACCCGTCCGGCCTCGACTTCCTCCATCATCGCCAGAAATCCGGGACGGTCAAAGCGGGTTCCTGATACGCCGTCATCGGTGAAGTGGGTGGGGTTCGGCAGCCCATTCCGGCGGGCAAAGTCCTCCAACATCTTTTTCTGGTTCGATATGGAGTTGCTCTCGCCCTGTAACTCATCATCGCGGCTCAAACGCTCGTACAGAGGGGTGATTTTCTCGTTCCTCATGGCTGTACCTCCTGAAATGAAAATGCTCTAAGTGACTGCTTCACTAACCATGACAAAAACCATGATTAAGAAGTCACTTAGAGCATACATCTCCGGAAACGTGCCGAAGTTTTTTGGCACACTCATGATGATTTCATCTGCTCCCGAATCAGCTTTCCTGCATAATCCACTTCGTAAAAATTATCCTCCCAATCATATACCTTGATGGAGCGCTCACCAAGTACAAAAGCATTTTCTCTTGTTTGAGATACAAAAATATCCCTGCCGCTAAATGCCCATACCTTATGGAAGTTCAAATCCAGCATGATGATTTCCATCTCACCGTAAATGATATAACCGTCTGTTACCCGGTACAGTCCAAAGGTGCATCCAAAACATTCAAATTCTTTATGGAGCATCAATGCACCATCGTCAACACATATTTGGGATATGGTATTGTTCTGCATCACAGTCAGCACTCTGCCCTCAAGAACAGCACAATGGGAGTCATAAGAACAGAAGTCTCCCACCAGGGCAATATCCATTTGACGGCTGAATAAATCAATATGGATGGCCAATGTCTTATAATGATCGTTATGCCTGTAATTCTTTGGATTCCATTCCAAATCATAGTGCCTGTTGTCAGAAGATTGGACAGCATATGTTGAATCCACCAAAATTTCTACAGAACATAATTCATTCTCCAGCTTCAAACTATCTCCCCCTTTTTTCATTGTACCACAAGTTCACTGCTGCAGAAATCATCGTTTATCTTCTGCCCATCTGTTTTCCGGCAATCTGCTTCCATCCTGACAGATGGTCTGTACATCATTTGGACACCAAGGCAGCAAAATCATTCATCCCACAGTCCATGGACCACAAAAAGGGGACAAAAGGACTCCTTGAAGTCATTGCTTTTTTCCTCCCTGTTGTTATAATAAAAACAAAGGTTGGAATATTTTTTCCGACACTTTGAAGTGAACATATTGCCGATCAAAGTGACTGTACAGGAGGGATGCCCATGAAAAAGTTTTGTTTCACTTTTATGGTTCTGCTGATACTGCTGGCAGCAGGTTGCCAGCAATCTGAAACGCCTGATACTTCTCAAAGTGTGGTGTCCTCCTCTTCCACTGTATCATCGGAACAGTCCCAGCCTGCTTCCCAGGAGGAACAACATACGGAAGCCGATCAGCCGGAAATCTTCTTTTTAAAGGACAAATTGCCACTGGAGCCGGAGGAACTGCTCTCTTTCCAGTATGAGGAACTAAGTGCCCAGGAGGAACGGAGCGTCACTTTAACCGGCGAGGATGGGGTCCGGGCCATGGAAAGCCTGCTTGCGTTCCAAGTTTCCGTACAGGAGCCGGGAGATGAAGATCCCATCACAGGCGGCGCAAAACGCTATACCATGGAATTTTCTTCCGGGGAAACGGTTGTCGTTTATGACACCGGTATGCTTTCTATCAACGAAGAAGCGAATATCTATAAGCGGGATGGAAATGAATCGCTGGTTCTTCCGGAAAATCCCTCCTGGACTACCTATCATGTAGACCTGATCACTGGCGAAAAAACAATCTTGGAAGCGCCTGCCTCCACTCCACAGTCCTAAGGATGACAAAAGGGCCGAAGGAAATTCCTTCGGCCCTTTGTTATTTTCTCAAACGCATTGCTGCTCCAAAGCTTCTTATTGCTCTGCTTCCTTCTCCACTTCCAGAGGAACTTCAACCGCAGGGCTTTCCGACGCCTGATGACTGGAAGAGCGCAGCGGACTTCCGCACTTGTTGCAGAAGTTTACTTCCATGCTGTTGGCGGCGCCGCACTGGGGACAAAGAACCATCCCATTCATAGCGGCGGTCTGGGTTTTCAGCAGTTCCCGCTCTTTGAGCAGACCATCGATCTCACTCATCACCATTTCCCGCAGCTGCTCATTGGAGCGGCCCAAGCGGGAGGCATCATAGGTGAGCGCTCCCAAGCGCTCATAGGCGTCCCTGATCTCTGAATTGAGGCGAACTTCCGACAGCTTGGTTTTGGAAGTATCCACCACTTCCCCTGCAACCTTTCCAGCAGTAGCCGCGGCACGGCGGGCCTGGCTGGCCAAACGATCCCATGAAATTGCCATCTGTTATTCCTCCTTTTTCCGGCTCTATCCTTTACAGCGGATACTCCAGGATTTTCTGCTTCCGCTCCAAAATGGTATCGAAGCGGCTGATATACTCATATGGATATTTCAGATTGAAGATACGCTCGATCCGGACATTATCCCAGCTTTCTGCTCCGGCAGCTCCCGGCATCACCATCTTGGTGACGCCTCCCCCGCCCACAGAAAGAATGGTGTGGGTCTCATCCATGATGAAAATATTATACTGGCAGGCTGTACCCGGCTTGGAATAACCCACGTTTTCCAGACAGTCGATGGTATTCTTCTGCCGATAGAGATAATAAGGCTCATATCTCGTCGCCCGAAGGGCCTGCTGGGAATAGTCGATCATTCTGGACACCGGCGTTGCCTGGGCCTGACGTTCCCCGGCGGGAAGCAGCTGCTTTTTCTCCTCCGCCAGACGGGCCGCCCGCTTGACCGTAAGGGAATGGACTGTGATATTTTCCGCCCCCAGGCCGATCACCTGGTCCAGAGAGCGGCAGAAGGATGCCTCATCCTCCCCCGGCAGTCCGGCGATCAGGTCCACATTGATGGCGTGAAAACCCTTGGTTTTGGCCAGGGCGAACTTATCAAAGAACTCCTGGGCAGTGTGCTTGCGGCCAATGGCTTCCAGAATATGATCGTTGGTGGTCTGGGTATTGATGCTGATGCGGTCCACTCCACAACGGCGCAGGGCATCCAGCTTCGCTTCTGTGATGGTGTCGGGACGCCCGCCCTCCACAGTAAACTCTGTACAGTCGCTGAAATCAAATTCCTCCCGGACTGCCGACAATACCCGCTCCAGCTGTTCCGCTGTCAGCACCGTAGGCGTACCGCCCCCCATATAAACGGTCTGAAGGCGCAAACCCTTTTCCCTGGCGATCTCTGCGGTCTGACGCAGCTCCACCAGCATCTTCTCCAGATAATCGGGAATCAGCTTCCAGGTCTTTTCAATGGAATGGGAGACAAAAGAACAATAGCTGCATCGTGAAGGACAAAAGGGAATCGACAGATACAGGCTGTAGCCGTGGGGCAGCGCGCTGTCGATCACCTGCGCCTGGTTACGGTCGGTATCAATACACAGCTGGGCCTTTTCCGGGCGGGTGAGATACTGGTTACAGAAAATCTCCTGGATCTCCTGGGGAGTTTTTCCCTGCTTGCGCAGCACACGGGCCACCTTCACCGGACGGATACCGGTGAGGACGCCCCAATCCATCTGCCGTCCTGTTCGTTTCACAAACAACTGATACAAAACCCGTCCCATGGACAGGACCGAATCATGCTGATTGTTCTCAGACATTTCCTCTCCCGAAAGCTCCTGTCCATCACCAAAGCGGATCTCCACCCGGTTGCACAGCCGGTCCCCTTCCTCCACGGAAAAGGTCCGCACCAGGGTTTCTCCCTCCGCCGGTGGCTGCTCCAGGCGCTCCACCGGCGTGATGGTCTCGTTGGGAAAGAAAATTTGAGCAATATTGGCCAGCTCATAGTGATTCTTTTTATTTTCTGCCACAATAATCATGTATATTCTCCCAACAGCTGCTGTAAAAATCTCCGGCTTTCTCCCAAAGTACAAATGCTCTCATGACCGGGATAAACCGTTGCTCTGTCATCCCCCGCCAGAGTGGAAAGCCGACGCAGGGAAGCAATCATCGCCACAGGGTCTCCGCCATACAGATCCACCCGGCCGTAGCTATGATCAAAAAGGGTATCGCCGGAAAACATTCCCTTATCCCACTGATAGCAGACGGAACCGGGGGTATGACCGGGCGTTTCCAGAACGGTAATGGCTGTCTGGCCCAGCTGGATCACATCCCCTTCAGCCACCCAGCGCTCCACCTCAATTTGGTACTGCTGGGGATCGTCGCTGTACATCCGGCCCAGATTTTTTGCGGGATCGGTAAACAATTCCTCATCCTTCCGGCAGCCGGTCACCACCGCCTGGGGAAACGCGGCCTTCACCTGCTTCACTGCGCCGATATGATCAAAGTGGCCGTGGGTCAGCAGAATCATTTCCGGGGCAAGACCCTTCTGGCGAAGAGCATCCACAATACGGACCCCTTCCGCCCCAGGGTCCACCACGGCACAGCAAGCGCCGTCGGTCACAATATAACAATTGGCGGCAAAAGAATACATGGGAACCTGAACGATTTCCATCCCGTCACCTCATTTCATCATTTCAGCGGTATCCATCACCAGGGTCACCGGACCGTCGTTGACCAGCTCGATCTGCATATCGGCGCCGAAAACACCAGTTTGCACCGGGACACCGCTCCACTGCTTCAGACGCTCCACAAAATACTCATACAAGGGTTCCGCCTGCTCCGGCCGGGCCGCCTCCACAAAAGCGGGACGCCGCCCCTTGCGGCAGTCGGCATAAAGGGTGAAGTTGGATACCACCAGCATCTCTCCGCCGATATCCGCCGCGGACAGGTTCATTTTATCCTGCTCATCGGTGAAGATCCGCACTTCACCGCACTTTTTGGCCAGGTAATCCACCTCACTCCTGGTATCCTCATGGGTCACACCAAGGAGGATCAGAAGGCCTTTGCCGATCTCCGCGTGAACATTGCCATCTATGGTCAGACGCACCCGGGCCACCCGCTGAATTACTGCTTTCATTCTGCTGCTCCTTTTATCTGTTCTGTCATCATCAAGCCAAACCCCAAACCGCGCATATATACGAAGCAATACCTTTTGCCCGGACCACCGTCCCCCAAGCAAACATTTTTTCAGGTGATTTCCATAGAACAGGCGGTACTTTCGGACCTTTGCGTCTAAATGCAGGCGAAGTGGGGGGAAAGCCATCTCTTCTGATTAACGAAGCTTCTACAGTGTAAAGCGGAGGGATCACCTCCGCTTCATGCTGCTTTTTATTGTCCGGTACGCTCGATGGAATGGATGCCGTTTATTTTTCTCAATGTGCTGATGATACTGCGCAGCTGATCCAAACCACTGGTACCGATGGTCACCTGAATACTGGACATGTGGTCCTTCAGCTCACGGGCCAGCAGGGTATGGATAGGCACCCGCATATTGCTCAGGGCCACGCTCACATCCGCCAGCAGACCGGGACGATCTGCTCCGATAATCTCAATGGTGGATTTGAAGGTTTCCTGTACCTCGCCTGCCCAGGTGCAATTGACCCAGCGTTCTGAGTCTCCGCTGGCGTTGATGACATTGACACAGTCCTTTTTGTGGATGGAGACGCCGAAGCCACGGGTAATGAAGCCGACGATATCGTCTCCCGGCACCGGATTACAGCACCGGGCAAACTTGACCAGACATCCGTCCAGCCCCTCCACGATCACGCCGCTGGAGGCTTTGCTCTCCCGCCGCTTCTTGGGAATGGGAGGAATGGCTGTCTGCTGTGGATTGGAACGATACTGACGGAGGAAATCCTCCTTGATCCGGGGCATGATCTTCTGAAGGGACAGACCGCCATAGCCAATGGCCGCCAGAAAATCATCGGTGCTGTTATAGCGCTGACGGGCGGCAATATCCGCCAGAAAGCTCTCCCGATCCTCTTCGGGGACGTTGATGAGATTGCGCCGGAATTCCTTCTCTATGGCGCTGCGGCCCTCGGCGATGTTCTCCTCCCGCTTCTCCTTTTTAAACCAACTGCGGATTTTGTTGCGGGCCTCGGAGGTTTTTACAATGTTCAGCCAGTCACGGCTGGGGCCGGTGCCCTTGCCCTGGGAGGTGATGATCTCTACGATCATACCGGTTTTCACTTTGAAATCCAGAGAGACCATCCGTCCATCCACCTTGGCGCCGATCATCTTGTTGCCCACTGCTGTATGAATAGCATAGGCGAAATCAATGACAGTGGAATCCACCGGCAAGCTGATGACATCTCCTCTGGGGGTGAAAACAAAAACTTCTTCCGGCGCGATATCGGTCTTGATGGATTTGACAATGTCCTCCACATCATCCGATTCCTTCTGGGATTCCAGCAGCTGCCGGATCCAGGAAAGGCGTTCCTCCAGGCTGTCCTTGCCGTTGAGGCCGATTTTGTACTTCCAGTGGGCCGCCACACCGTATTCCGCGGTGTAGTGCATATCCCAGGTACGGATCTGCACCTCAAAAGGAATACCTTCCTTATCAATAACAGTGGTATGGAGGGACTGATACATATTCTGCTTGGGGGTGGAAATATAGTCCTTGAAACGGTTGGGAATCGGACGGAGCATATCATGGATAACGCCCAGAATGTTGTAACATTCCAGCACCGAATCCACGATGATCCGCACGGCATAGACATCGTAGATCTCATCCATGCTCCGCCCCTGCATGTATACCTTCCGGTAGATGCCGTAAATGCTCTTGACCCGGCCGTACATGGATGCCTGGATGTGCTCCTGGTCCAAACGCGCCTGGATGCGGGCGATGATCCGCTGGAGAAAGGCTTCCCGCTCCTCCTTGCGCAGCAGCAGCTGCTCCTCGATCTCGTTGTAAGCGATGGGGTCCAGGTACTTCAAGGAGATGTCCTCCAGCTCTTCCTTGACCCCGCTGATGCCCAAGCGGTGAGCCAGGGGAGCGTAGACCTCCATGGTCTCCAGCGCCTTCAGGCGGCGTTTCTCATCAGGCAGATAGGCAAATGTCCGGGCATTGTGGAGCCGGTCCGCCAGCTTGATGATGATGACCCGCACATCCTTGGCCATGGCCAGCAGCATCTTGCGTACATTTTCCGCCTGCTGCCGCTCCCGGGAGGAAAAGGGGATCTTGCCCAGCTTGGTCACGCCGTCCACCAGCAGCGCCACTTCGGGGCCAAAGCTTTTCTTCACCTCATCCAGAGTGGTATCGGTATCCTCCACCACATCATGGAGAAGGGCCGCCACAATGGAATCGGTGTCCATCCCCAGTTCCACCAGAATCATGGCTACACGGATGGGATGGTCAATGTAAGGCTCGCCGGAACGGCGCAGCTGACCCTGATGAGCGTCCCGGGCCACTTCATAGGCCCGCCGGATCTTTTCCATCTCATAGGGCTTGTTGGTCTGTTGAATCCTGTTTTCCAGCTGCTCAAACAACTCATCCATTCAGCTCACCACCTTCCAGCCGGATAGTTTTTGATAGGTAGGAGAAGCCGTCAAATCGGCTTTCTTCTCCGAGGGCAGTACACGGATCACATCCACGCCATCCTCCCCGATGACGGAAATCAGCCCCACTTCCCGCAGTACAGCCAGGGAAACCAGGATCTGAAAATAATCCACCTTTTCTCCCAGGCTCCAGTAGAGGCCGTCCGCCTCTCCCCGATAGGGGGTAAAGCCCCGGAGGAACCGGAACACATGGCTCATGGCCTCTCTGCCGAAGGAACAAGCGGGAAGCGCTTCCCGGGGGTCCTCCCCCCGGCACAGCCGGTCATAGGCTTCCTGCCCCGCCAGCTTGCCCGCCATGTCAAAGCCGTGGGGCCGCAGACTGAGAATCCGCACCGAAGGCCGGTCCACACCCTGATAAGTATTGACCGAAAGGGTCACAGCGCAATCCAGCCGCTGTCCCGGTTCAAAAAGGAAATTCTGCTGCTTCATACCGAAGTAAACAGCCTGGCAGGAGCTGCTGCCCTGACGCAGTCCCAGCCGCAAATGATTGCCTCCACCAATGGGGGTAACAGATTCCAGCGCCACATTCCACAGCAGCAGCACCGGATAAGGATTCTCACAGCCAAAAGGAGCCAGCCGCTCCATCTGACGGATCTGCTCCAGCGTCACATCCGACAAGGGGATGACACCATCCACCAGCAGGGAATGGACCGGCATCCTGGGAGCGCTGTCCCTGGCCACCGTCTCCAGCCGCTGCCGGAAAGGCTCCAGATTCTCTTCCCTCATAGATAAGCCTGCCGCCATGGGATGACCGCCAAAGCGCTCCAGCAGGTCCCCGCAGCTTCGGATGGCATTGATAATGGAAAAGCCCTCCACGCTCCGGGCAGAGCCTCTAAGCTCTCCCCCTTCCATCCTGGTCAGCAGGATGCAGGGCTTGCGATATCGCTCCACCACACGGGAGGCAACAATACCGATCACACCGGGATTCCAGTTCTCTCCCACCAGTACCAGTACCCGGCTGGACAGCAGCTGCGGCTGTCTGGCTGTCATGGCACTGATGTCTCTGGCGATCTCTTCCTCCATTCCTTTCCGGCTGGCATTGAGGCTATTGATTCCATGGGCCAGCTCCGCCGCCCGCTCCGGATCCTGGCACAGCAGCAGCTCCACCGCCTGGTCCACCGAACCAATCCGTCCGGCGGCATTGATGCGGGGGGCAAGACCGAAGGTAACATTATCGCTGCTATGGGTTTCCAGGTTCAGTCCCGCTTCCCTCGCCAGAGCCTGCAGCCCTTCCCGCTGGCTCATTTCCAGCAGCTCCAGCCCCCGGCGTACCAGATAGCGGTTCTCACCCCGCAGCGGCACCACATCCGCCAGTGTCGCCACGCAAAGGATATCCCCATACAGCTCCAGCAGCATTTCTTCCTGGTCATCCTCCAGGGCACAGAGAAGTTTATACGCCACTCCCGCACCGCAGAGGTTTTTATCCGGATAGGGGCAATCCTGCCGATGGGGGTCCACCACTGCCACGGCCTCAGGAAGCCGCGGTCCGGGCTGGTGATGGTCTGTAACCACGGTATCAATGCCCTTTTGGGAAGCCAGGGCGATTTCATCCAAAGCGGAAATGCCGTTATCCACAGTAATGATCAGTTTTACCCCCGCCTGATGGATTTTCTCCACGGCGGCGGCATTGAGACCGTAACCTTCCCCCTCCCGCTCGGGGATGTAATAGAGAACATCGGCCCCCAGGTTTTCCAAATAATCATAGACCATCACCGTGGCGGTCACACCATCACAGTCATAGTCTCCATAAACCAGAATCTTTTCATTTTCCTCCAGCCCCTTGCGGATGCGGGCTACCGCTTTGTCCATATCCGCCAGCAACAGCGGAGAATAGCCCGGGTCCTCATATGTAAGGAAAGCATGGGCCAGTTCAGGGGTGTTTATACCCCGTGTTTCCAGAATTTTCCCCAGAAAGGCCGGCAAATCTGCCATTTGCCCCGGCGCCGGAGCACTGTCCTTTTTGGGAGGCATCCGCCAACTGATAAAACGCATCCGGCACCTCCTTTCAGTTCAAAAGGGGGGCGCCGACAAGCAGCGCCCCTGAGCGTGTCGGAAAAATCCGCCACGCTTCCAGGGGGTATCCAATACCCCCTGGATACGCCGCAGGTTCCTGACGAAACCAGCGGCGATACCCCCGGTTTCGCGCCCCTGTGGGCGCGGGTCGTGGTATAAAAATCAGGCATATGTCCCTCTGAGTGTGCCGAAGGGGTTCGGCACACTTCCAGGGGGACCCAGTCCCCCTGGATACGCCGCAGGTTCCTGACGAAACCAGCGGCGATACCCCCGGTTTCGCGCCCCTGTGGGCGCGGGTCGTGGTATAAAAATCAGGCGCATGTCCTGATTTTTATGATTTTAAAACCACAGTTCTAAAAAAGATTTTGTTATCAATTGGGGCGCCGACAAGCAGCGCCCCTTCCGTTTTTCCGGCTGCCGCCCTTCTTTCCGCCCCTTGTGGACAAAAATGGAAGGGTTTTGCCGCTATTATATCATTTTTCATTCTTTTGTGCAATCCACCGGACCAGAGCCCACCGTCAAATCATTCAGCGCTTTTTGCCAAATAAAATTCTTTCCTATACCTGGCGCTTTTTCTGCACTTTCTCTCATGTGTCCTTTTTTATCCGGCGCACCTGGCTGGAGAAGGGATGGCACCGAAAATGATTTTCCTCTCAGTCATAAACCGGACGGCCGCTGGCTACGATCTGCTGAGCTACACGAATACCATCCACCGCGGCGCTCATAATTCCCCCGGCGTAACCGCCGCCCTCTCCACAGGGATACAGTCCTTCCGCCAGAGGTGAAACCAGTGTCTGCTGGTCCCGCAGCAAGCGCACAGGGGAGGATGTCCTGGTTTCCGGGCCGGTAAGCAGACTGTCGGCAGCATCAAATCCCCTTTGGCGGCGGCCCATCCACTGGATGCCCCGGCGCATATATTCCGGAACCACCGGCGGAAACAGTGCCGCCAGATCACCCGGGCGAACCCCCAAAGCATAGGTGGGTTCCACCCGGCCGAAATCCGCCCCGGGGCGGCCTTCCAGAAACCGTCCCACTGTCTGACAAGGGGCCTGATAACCGCCCGTCATTTGATAAGCGCCTCTCTCGATCTTTTCCTGAAAAGCAATGGCATCCAGGGGATTGTTTCCGAAATCCCGCTGGTCCACCGACACCACCAAAGCTGCATTGGCGTTGCGCCCGTCTCTGCTGTGATAGCTCATGCCATTGGTGACCACCGTCTCCGGCGCCGACGCTGCCGGTACCACATACCCACCAGGACACATACAGAAGGTATAGACCGCCCGGCCAGCCTTGTCCCTCCAGGCCAGCTGATATTCTCCCGGGGGCAGGAGAGGATGTCCGGCAAATTGTCCGTAAAGGGCCTTGTCCACTTCCGACTGGAGATGTTCAATTCTGGCGCCCACCGAAAAGGGCTTTGTTTCCATCGGCACTCCCTGTGCCATCAGGGTACGGAAAGTATCCCGGGCACTGTGCCCCAGGGCCAGCACCACCTGCTGGGCGGGGATCTCCTCTCCCTGCGCTGCGACACCGGTGATTCTTCCGTTTTCAAACAGCAGCCGTTCCATCTGACACCCGAAGCGGATCTCTCCGCCCAGCCGCAATATCTCCTGCCGAAACGCCACTACCACCTGCCGCAGGACGTCGGTACCGATATGGGGTTTGGCTGCCCACAGAATCTCCTGGGGTGCTCCCATTGCCGCAAAATCCCGGAGGACAGCAGTACAGCGGGGGTCGTTGATGCGGGTGGTCAGTTTGCCGTCAGAGAATGTACCTGCTCCCCCTTCACCAAACTGAACGTTGGAGCTGGGTGACAAAATACCTTTTTCATGGAACAGACGAATGGATTCCATCCGCTGCTCCACCGCCTCCCCCCGTTCCAGCACCAAAGGACGGTATCCCTGCCGGGCCAGATACAGGGCACAAAACATTCCCGCCGGGCCAAAGCCCACCACCACCGGACGCTGGGAAAGAGCCTGTGTTCCCTGCTCAAAAACCAATGGTTTTTCCTGTGTGCGGCCCACATCAATGCTCAGTTCCACCTGGCTTTCGTCCTTAAGAACGTAACCTACGGTGTAGGTAAAACGAATATGATCTTTTTTTCTGGCATCCACCGACCGTTTGACGATTCTTTGCTCCAATACCTGACTGCGGGGAATCTTCAGACGGCGCAGACCCATTTCATAGCACTTTTGCTGGTCCTCATCCAGTCCCAGGGAAATACCTCTGACTAAAATCATCCCGATCCATCTCTCCTTTCCAGACAACCGGCAAACAGAACTCAAGCCCGCCGCTTGGGACGGGCTTGAATGGGAAATTCTTTATTTTTCCTGTACGCTGACCACAGCGGTATACTCACCGATGGCCCATACCAGACCCTTGTTGGGTGCGTAAATCTGAACGGAAACCTCATACTGACCGGTCTGCACTTCCTGGTCGGCAAAGTCAATCTCTGCTACCAGGTCGGTGGATTTGAGCCCGTCAATGATCTCACTGGGGCCGATCATGCGCACATTGTTGATAGACCGTGTAAGCAGCTGAGCGTCATAATCCGGCGGCACATTGCGGATGACGATATTGCGTACCGACAAGGTTTTCGCTTCAAAGCCTTCGGAATTGAACTCCACTACCACATTTTCAATATTATTATAGTTGCGGATGGCATCCGGCAGCTGCAGCTTAAAGGTGAGGCTGGAGTTGACGGTCAAATCCAACTGGGACAGATCCACATATCCAATGGGGACCTCATAATAACGGCTGAGGGTTTCGGCAGTGGCCGCCACAGTGATGTAATCGTTGGAAAGGGTATACTCCAATTCCTCCAGCGGAAAATCTGTGGGAACATTGATAAAGGAAAGGGTGGTTGGCAGCTCTACAATCCGCAGCACCGGAATCTCTACCCGCACTGTCTCATAATTGCAGGTAACCAAACTGCCTTCCGTCCCCACCGGGACCGTATTTCCATCGCTGTCCAAAAATACAATGGGCAGATCCAGCTTTTCTGTGGCGGACAAAGGTTCCGTCAAAGTAGCACGCACCACGCCACGGGCGATCCGGTTTACCTGGGTCTCCGGCCCCTGAATGGTAACCATTGTGGGGCTGATGGTCGCCTCTCCCAGCTGGAACGCCTCTTCATCCGGTACCTCCGCGCCGGTCAGCTCCAGCTCCAGAGGGATGTCCCGCTCCACCTCACGGTCAAAGGTCACCTCAATGGTGGAAGGGGTAATGGAGAGCACCTCATATTTTCTTCCCTCCTCATTGACCGCCTCCACCCGCAAGGTGTAAGTTCCGGGCTTGGTAACACCGGTCAGAGAAGCCTGCAAACGCACATCTTCTCCATGAAAATTACCGATATTGTAGCGCATACCCGAAATTTCCGCGGTAACGGTGGCATCTTCCCCTTCCACTACATTCAAATCAGAGGTGCTGGGAAGATTGATTTCCACCGGAACATCGTGGACTGTCTTTTTCCAATCCGTCTCCCCCGAGGAAGTAATCACAAACCACAATACCACTGAACATATAATCGAAAAGGCAATGGTAACGCTGGGGCGTTTGGAAAATTCAGAAAGATTGAAATTCAGGTTCAGCTTCATTTCTTCACCCGCTTGAGAATTTTGCTCACATTATGCTCCTTTTTCTCCTCCGTCTCATGAATCAACTCCCGCTGGAGAAGCTCCTTGAGTTTCGCCGGGGTCAGCCGCATATTCAGCTGCCCATT
Organism: Angelakisella massiliensis; assembly: GCF_900104675.1. Lineage (GTDB taxonomy): Bacteria > Bacillota > Clostridia > Oscillospirales > Ruminococcaceae > Angelakisella > Angelakisella massiliensis. The sequence goes on from NZ_LT629945.1 coordinate 2,720,727, forward strand.
GAGCGCTACTGTAATGGCGCCGGTCTCCTCTGAAACCACCACCACCACCGCGTCTGAAACCTCGCTGACGCCCAAAGCGGCCCTATGGCGGGTACCCAGCATCCTGCTGATCTCATAATTTTGGGACAAAGGCAAAAAGCATCCCGCCGAATGGAGCCGGTTTTCCCGGACTACCAAAGCGCCGTCATGCAGGGGCGCGTTGTGGAAAAAAATGTTGCCGATTAGCTCCGGACTGGGATCACTGTTGATAATGGTACCGGTGGAGATGATATCTCCCAGCTTGGTTTCCCGCTCCAGCACGATCAGCGCGCCGGTTTTATCCTTGGAAAAGGCTGCGCAGCTCTCACAGATGGCATCAATCAGCTGCTGTGTTTTCTGCCGCTCCTGCTCCTTGGCCTCGCTGCCGGGACCGAATAACTGGATATTGGAAATGGTAGAAATACTGGAACGGCCCAACTGTTCCATGGCTTTGCGCAGCTCAGGCTGAAACAGCACCAGCAGCACCATAGCTCCATAAGGAAGGATGAATGCCAGTACCGCCCGCAGCATCCCAAAACCGAACAATTCGGCGATCCAATACAGCAGCAATACCGCCAATACGCCTTTTACCAGCTGACCGGCGCGGGTATCCCGTACCAAGCCCACCATTTTATAGATGAGAAAGGCCACAATGCACATATCCAGCACGTCGGACAGCTGGATGGATGTGACCATATTGATAAACCAATCCCACATCAGTTGAATCTGCGGGATCTGTGTTGCTTCCGTCATCATGCAGACTTCCCTTTCACTACTGAGAAGATCACCGGACCGCAGACACCGCGGTATTTATTGCTCCGCCAGCATCCGTTTCCAACGCTCCAGCATCCGTCGGATTTTCCGGCGGGCAGATTCCTCTTTTGTTATTATTCTGCACCGTTGAGAATCATGCTGCGGCATTGGGGCCTCTTTTTCCTTCCCCCTTTCACCGGGGGCCTTATCGAAAAAACTGTGTGCCGGACTTCCTGGGCGGAGTTTCATTGTTCAGCTGATTGAGGCTCTCCTCAAAGCCTGCCAATGTCTGAGAAATATGACGGCGAAATTCCTCCAGCTCATCCTTCAGTTGAGCTACATCGCCCTGAGGCTGGGGGCCGGTTTTTTCCTCTTTTTTCTGCTGATGCAGCTGCTCCTCCGCCTGCCCTTTCCCAGCGGCACGCCGCTTTTCGGCCTGCTGACGGTTCAGCTGGATCTCCGCAGCCAAAATCCGGAGTTTGCTTTCCTGCTCCGCGTTTTTATTTTGCAGCTGACGGTTCTGCTCTGCCTGGATCTGGATCTCCTTCTCCCTGTGACGAAGCTCCTGCTCCTGACGTCCATTCTGCTCCCGCAGACGCTGGCAGATCTCCTTTAATTCCTCCAGCTCCTCCTGAGCCTGAAGATGCTGCTGCTCCAGCTCCTGACGCTGGCTTTCACTTTCTTCCAGCTCCTGCCGCAGCTGTTCCAGCTGGCGCTCATATTCCTCCGTCCTGCGCTGCTGCTCCTCATCCTTCTTCTTGGCTGTGCAGTCCAGTTCATAAATATAATCCAGCACCGCTTTTTTATCGAAACCCAGCATGGCGGTGGCAAACACCTTCTGCTGCTCCACAAAAACACCCCTCTTTCCATCCTCGCCCCAAGAATTCCCATCCGCGCCTGTTTCCCTGTGCTTTTTAATACCGCACGGAATAACAGCGGGCATACCTGTATCAAGGCCAGGAAAGGCAGCTGAAAGCTGCCGATGCAAATTCTTTGGCAAAATCAATTATAGCATCCTGCTATTGAAAAAACAAATAGAATCCATGAACGTCCATCATACAAAATGTGACCCGGAACGTCATCGAATATTAAGATGGAGACCCGCTTTCTCAGCCTTTTCAGCACTCCAAAGCGAAAGAAATCCTGCATTTTCACCCCAGTTTCCCGTAAAAAACGGAAAATCCTTCTTTTTTGCAGGCTGAAATTCTCCATGCCAAACATTTGATACAACGCCGGACGATGGTATTTTATTCTTTATCAGGGGCGAAATTCACAAAAAATTTGCAATTGCCGCAAAAAAATTCCAGGCAGCCTGAACGACCGCCTGGGATTTATGTTGAAGTGCTCTGAAAATCACCCGAAATCAGCCTTTGATGACCTCGCCGTACACAACGCCGGACAGAGCGGCCGCATTGGCCTCGTCGGTATCAAAATGAGCAGCCAGAGCGAACTTGGGAGAAACACGGACCACCACATCGCCGAAGATGGTGGAACGCTCGTCGTTGACCACCTTCAGAGAAACGATCTCCTTATCGGCAACACCCAGCTTCTCAGCATCCTCGGGGGTAGCGTGAATATGACGCTTGGCAACGATGACGCCTTCCTTCAGCTCAACCTCGCCGCAGGGTCCTACCAGCTTGCAGCCAGCGCTGCCGGCCACGTCGCCGGATTCACGGATGGGAGCGGACACACCGATGGAACGGGCGTCAGTCAGGGACAGCTCCACCTGAGTGGCGGAACGGGTGGGGCCCAGGATGGACACGCCGGACAGGGTGCGCTTGGGGCCGACAACGTCCACTCTCTCCACGCAGGCAAACTGACCAGGCTGAGACAGATCCTTTTTATGAGTCAGCTTAGCGCCCTTGCCGAACAGGGTCTCCAGGTCCGCTTCAGTAACATGAACATGACGGGCGGAAGTTTCAATCAGAACTTTGTTTTCCATGATAACCATACCTCCATTTTTGCTTCGGGCCATGCCGGTCCCGATTGCCTTGAGGAACGATCTGCTGTTTCCACACACAGAAACAGCGTCCGGCCACCGGAAAAGCGGTATTCGGACGTTCCGTATTCATTGTAGCATAAATCTATTCCTGCCGCAACGGCATCCGACAAAATTCTCCTCTCTTTCCGGGGCATTCTGAAAAGTTGAAATTTTCATTTTTTGTGCAGGAGATGGTATCTGCTGTATCAAAAATACCGTGTGTCTCCAAGGCGCCTGCTTTTTTCCCTTGCCCCCTGTACTTCCCGGGAAAAATCTTAGGGGTTCTTTTGGAAAAGGCTCTGAAAAACAGTCTTTGCTGCTGCTCCGCTGAAAACACCTGCTTCCGGCAATCGCCCAGGATGGGAGAGGATAAAACACAAGGTCTGCCATTCAGGCTGTTTTGCGGGCAGACAAATGGGGGCCTTATGGATACCTGTCCTGGTACCCATGCTGCAGGTCCCCCTGAAGGACTTAACACTGGATATTTTTTTTGCTATAATATCCTTGATTCTCATCGATCCATACAGCTTTTTGGCGGCGGCAGGATGAGGAAAATTTCGGGTGCGGCCCTATTCTTCCGCTGCTTTTTCCTTATTATAAAATCATAGCTTATTGCCAGCTTGACAGGAGGCGTTTTCAGGATGACAGGTATGATGGAAGATTTTCAGCAGCTCCAGCAGACAGTGGAAAGCTGTACCCGCTGCGATCTGTGTCAGGGACGGCACCATGTGGTGTTCGGCACCGGCAATCCTCAGGCCAAGGTGATGTTTATCGGGGAAGGTCCCGGAGAGCAGGAGGACCTGAAGGGGGAGCCCTTTGTAGGACGCAGCGGCCAGCTGATGGATAAGATGCTGGAATATGTGGGGCTTTCCAGAAAAACCAATATTTATATTGCCAATATGGTCAAATGCCGTCCCCCTCAAAACCGGGACCCCTCCAAGGATGAAGTGGCGCTGTGTATAGGATATCTCCGCAACCAGGTTTATCTCATCCGCCCCAAGGTCATCGTCTGTGTGGGACGGATCGCCGCCACCGCTTTGATTTCCCCCACCTATAAAGTAACAAAGGAACATGGCACCTTTGTGGAGCGCAACGGCACATTGCTGATGGGCACCTTCCATCCCGCGGCGCTGCTGCGCAATCCGGACAATAAATCCGCCGCTATGGAGGATCTGTTCCGTCTGCGGGATAAACTTCTGGAATTGGGACTATTACAGCCGGAAGAGCCGGAACACAACTGCTGAGCTAGGAGGAGAGGTTATGGCGCAAAAACTGCTTTTTCTGGTCAATCCTCACGCCGGGCGTTCTGAGATTAAAAATTATCTGCTGGAGATCGTGGATCAGTTTACCAAGGAAGGGTGGGATACCACCGTTGTGACCACCCAGCGGGCCGGACAAATCCCTTTATTGCTGGATGAGCGCCGGGGGGAATTTCAGCGGGTCGTTTGCTGCGGCGGAGACGGTACCCTCAACGAAACCATCAATGGTTTGATGAATTGGAGTCCCCGTCAGCTGCTGGGATATATTCCCGCCGGGACAACCAACGACTTTGCTTCCAGCCTGGGGCTTCACCGGTCCATGCCGGATGCAGGCCGTACCTGTGTGCAGGGTGAGCCTTTTCCTGTGGATATCGGCCGTTTTGGAAGCAGATATTTCGCTTATGTAGCCGCTTTCGGAGCGTTTACCAGCGTCTCCTACGGCACGCCTCAGCATTTCAAAAATCTTCTGGGGCGGGCGGCTTATATCCTGGAGGGCATTCTCAGCCTGCCAACAATTAAAACCTACTCCATGACAGTGGAATGTGATGGACAAATCATTGAAGGAGACTATGTCTTCGGCATGGTAGCAAACTCCACCTCTGTGGGCGGCATTCCCATGGGCCGGCGGCTGGATGTTTCCCTCAACGATGGGCTTTTGGAACTGGTGCTGGTGAAGTACCCCCACAGCGCGATTGAGGCCCAACAGCTTCTCACCGCTTTGGCCGCCCATGAGCCCAGCAGCGAGTTGCTCCGCTTCTGCCGCGCTTCCTCTTTCCGCATCCATTCCCAGGAGCCCCTCTCCTGGACCTTGGACGGAGAATTCGGCGGCGAGGTCACCGATGTGGAAATCAAGGTTTGCCCCCAGGCGATTTCCGTCCTCACTCCTTCCGGCGCTGTTCCCGGCACTGGGGAAAACCATCTGGCAAAAGAAGACTGATCAGCGCTGCGCCATAGCGGCCTTTCTCTGCCGCCTTTTCTTTGCAGCGTCATTATTATAAGAAAAGATTCATAGAAAGGGCTGTTTTCGGCCCAATATTGCGATAAAAGCTGCTTGAACGCACTTTGAAGCCGGTGGAAGGATGCACCGGCTTCTTTTTTATGGGGAATTTGTTTTTTCCCTTTCTCTGCACAGGTTTTACCTCCGGAAACAGCGGCGCTGTGTCACTTTTTCTTTCTTCGCATAGCATGATACTGCACTGACTGTCATCTTTCCGCCTGTCTTTTTTGTCGGGGCGGTATCATGTGAAGGAGGAGTTCCACCATGCCTGAAACTAAAATCCTGCGCTTTTTTCTGGGGGCCAACTCCGCCCAGGGCTTTGTCTCCCGCTTCGACCAGCTGGGAGACCCTCGGGATGGATGGCGTTTGACCATTCTCAAAGGTGGCCCCGGCACCGGAAAATCCACTTTGATGAAGAATGTGGCTTCCAAACTGTCTGACCGCTGCCAGGTTGTAGAGGAAATTCACTGCTCTTCCGATGTGGATTCCCTGGACGCCGTTCTGTTCCCGGAATACCGTCTTTCCATTGCCGACGGCACCGCCCCCCACACCCTGGACCCCAAATATCCCGGTGCCTGTGAAACCATCGCCAATCTTTCTGATTGCTGGAATGAAAGCAAGCTGTTTGATTCCAGGGATGCCATCATGGCCTCTGTAAACCGGTGCTCCGACCTCCACCGCAGCTCCTCCGGCTATTTGTATGCTGCCGGTTCCCTGCTCACCGAGGTACAGCTGATGGCCCGGGCCGCTACCGATGAGGAAAAGGTCCGCCGCCTGGCCCGCTCCATCGCTGCCAGGGAATTTCCCAAATCCTCCGGCAAGGAAGGACGGGAGAGGATCCGTTTCCTGTCCGGGATCACCAACAAAGGGCTGGTTGTGTTTGAGGATACCGCCCGCGCTCTGGCTTCCCGCATTCATTTGCTGGAGGACCCATGGGGCGTCTCGGCACCTCTGCTGCTGGGAGAGCTTCGTCAGCTGGCTCTGGCCGCCGGCCTGGACGTGATTTCCTGCCCCTGTCCTCTGTTTCCCTTTGGCCGCATTGAGCACCTGTTCCTGCCGGAGCTGGATCTGGGCTTCATGATGTTTAACCGGTTCCACTCCGTGACGCTGACGCCGGAGCGAACCATTCACGCCCGCCGCTTCACCGATCTTGAAATGATCCAGAGCAGAAAACGCCGAATCGCCTTCCTCCAGCGGGCTGCCTGGAATATGGTGGAACAGTCCTGTACTCTGCTGGCTCAGGCGAAAGAGGAGCATGACCGTCTGGAAAAATATTATGTTGACGCCATGGACTGGACAGCACAGCAAAGCTTGACTGAACAGGTCACAGAACGGTTTGAAACTTTGTCAAAGGCAGAGTAATCAATCAGGACCTCCAGCTAAGCCGGGGGACTTGGGTTGGTAGGACATCATACCGGCAAACCTCTCAAGAGGCACTGAAAGATCTGTCGCCTGCATCACTTGCCCGCAACCCACAAACGGGTACTTAGCACACGGAATCCGCCTTTGCGCACAAATGCTTCTTATTCTTTTTTACTGCGCTGGATCCTTGAATCTAAAGTTTTTTAATTTTCCCGGCTCAGCCGGGGTTGTCGTTTCGCTAAAACATACAAACAGACGGCATGGAGGCGTTTGCTTTCCTCCATGCCGTCTGCTTTTTATTGTTGTGAAAACAGGCGCTGCCTTCGTCAGCCGAGCCATGCCATTATCAGCAGGCATCGCCATCGGCCTTTACGCCATCTTCCTGTGATTTCCACTTTGGAAAACTCAGACGCCCTTTGTCCGCCAGATACTTCAGAAAGATCACCACCACCGGCGCCGCAATAAAGCCACCGAATCCCGCAATACGCATTCCCGCATACATAGCGGTGATGGTAACGACCGGATGCAGGCCGATCCTCATCCCCACCACCCGGGGTTCAATGATATTCCGGGCCACTGTTACCACGGCATACAGAATCAGCAGCCCAACCCCCAATGGATAATGACCGGTAACCAGCTGATACAGCGCCCAGGGCAGAACGATGCCGCCGGTACCCAAAAAGGGCAGGATATCAAATATCGCAATAATGAACGCCAGCTGGAATGCCCCTTCCACCCGCAGCAGCAGCAGACCGATGGACAGCTCTCCAAACGTAATGCAAAAGATAATGAAATAAGCCTGGAACATCTTTGCCAAAGTGCCCCCGATAAAACCTCTCAGGTCCTCCAGCACTGTACGCACATTTGGGGGAACGAAAGCTAAAATGGAGTGGCAGATGCTGCCGTAATCAGCACTGATGAATACAGAACAAACAATGGTGAAAATCAGTGTCAGCAGTATCAGGGGCACCTTGGTGATGAGCGCAGTCGCATAGGAGATCAGCCCGCTGGAAGCGCCGGTAACCAGGGAGGCCAGCTGTCCCACCACATTATACAAGGTATCCGCCAAGGTATCGGCGATATCGGGCGAAAGCATTTTGATGACGCCGGTTGCCCAATCATTGAACTGAAGCAGCGCAGGCTGGATATGTCCGGCGTAAAAATCCGGAAGATATCTGACCATTTGGGAGATCTGTCCCACCAGCAGTAAGCCCAGCAGCCAAATCAGCACCCCCACAATGGCATAAAAACAGCCAATTACAAAAAGCCCGGTTCGTTTTCGCTGAACTCCGCCGGTCCACTTTTCAATAAGCCGAACCACCGGGCGGAGAAAATAGGCGATGAGAAATCCTGCCACGAATGGAGCCAGCCAAACCAGAACATATTTTACAGTCAGAACCGTCAGGGCCGCAATGACCCCGTAAAAGGCCATATCTACAATAAATTTCTTTTTTTGTTCCGTGGTCATGGTTCTTCCCTCATCCCTTTCAAAAGGAACTGTTCACAGTCTTTCCAATTTATTCAAAAGCCGTTCCTTTATTCTGATTTTATCCCCTTTTCATGACATGCTTCCGCCATGATGGTAAACAGTCTGTTAATATTTTCCCCTTGCCTGGGGCCGGTTTCTTCAAATGACCCATACGCCTTTTTCAAAGAGGGTCATCCGGCTGCCGTCGTCCCGCTGCCCCACTACCAGCAGATCTTCTGTGCCGAACATGAAGTCTACATGAGAGACGCTGTCATTAAAGCCTCTCTCAGCCCGCTGCTGGCGGTCCATCTCCAGGCAGTCTTTCATATTGCTGGGATACGCGCTGCCTAGTGCCAGATGGCAGGAAGCATTCTCATCAAACAAGGTGCTGTAAAACAGCAGGCCGCTTTGACGGATGGGCGAAGTATAAGGCACCAGTGCCACTTCCCCCAGATACCGGGAGCCTTCATCGGCCTCCAGCAGCATTTTCAGGGTTTCCAGTCCTTCTTCCGCTGTGTACTCTACCACCTGTCCCTGGCGGAAGGTGAAGGAAAAGTTTTTAATCAGGCTGCCCTGATAGCTCAGGGGCATGGAACTGACCACCCTGCCGCTGACCTTATTTCGGTGAGGCATGGTAAAGACCTCTTCTGTAGGCATGTTGGCCTGGAAGGAGACCTCTTCCACTGTATCATCGGAGCCACCGCACCAAACTGCCCCCTGGGCCAGAGGAACGGTCAGATCGGTCCCCAGGCCGGAATGGAAATGCAGCTGTGTCACACCGCTTTCATTGAGCAGCCGGCAGTAACGCCGCAGCGCCTGATCGTGTTCCCGCCAGGCTTCCACCGGGTCCGGCGCATTCAAACGCATCGCCTGAAAAATTCCATCCCACAGCCGGGCCATGCCTTCCTCCGGCGGCAGCTGCGGAAATACCTTGGCGGCCCATGCGGGAGTAGCTACCGCGGCGATGGTCCACTGGTTCTCTCCCCGGTCCAGCATATCATAAAAGGGCTGCATCTTATGGCTGCGGGCATTGACCGCCGCTCCCACCTTGGTGCTGTCCAGCCCTTTGAGGGCGTCGGGATCGTCTCCCTCAATGGTGATGTAGCAGGCTTTCCCTTTGGGATAACCGATCCGCTGCTCCAGTTCCCAGGAAGGCACCTGTTTAAGGGTCTCCAGTGCGCCGTACTGATACCGCAGGCGGCGCAGCACATCATCCCGGAACAGCACCAGCACATCCTCGGCTCCAGCCTTCCAGCACTCCTCTGCCACCAGGGCAGTAAAATCCGCTCTCTCCGCCGGAGCGCTGATTACTGCCACCTGTCCGGGCTGAAGGTTTGCTCCCACCTGAACCACCAGACGGGCGTATTTTTCCTGTATTTGCTGACGGTACATCATCATTTCTCCTTTTGTTCCCTGTTAAATTCATTTGTTTTCTCTTGGGAGGATGCCCCTTTCAGGCCTCCGTTACGCAGGTTCCTTTTGCCTTCATGGGGATTTTTATTTCCTCCCCCAAAGCGCAGACGATAACCGCACCGCTGGCAAAGAGGCTCTTTTACCTGGCGGTTGGTCAAGTCCCTGGCCATGGCGGTCATCCGCTTCCCTTCCACGATCTCGCCAAAGGGCTGCTCAAAGAGGTTGCCCAAAGGACACTCCCCTTCTCCATCCAAACAGCAGGGCACCACCGTTCCATCCGCCAGTACCGCCGCCATGGTCCGGGCGCCGTAGCAGGTACCCTGATCACCCAAAAAAGGATTTTGAAGGGAGGGCCAGACAAATTCCTCCTCAAAGCTGACAAAAATCCCCTTGTCCAGCGTCACGGAACGATAGCGCGCCGCCATCTCCCTGATGCCTCCGGGCTCCACGGAAAAACTCCGTTCCAAGAAATCCAGTGTTTTTTGTCCATCCCGGGTGGTTTCCCGTTTGTCGTCCAGATTCCAAACCCGAAAAACCGTATATCTGCCCAACTCAGCTGAAGCGCGGGCATAATTCGTCAGTCTCTCCAGCCATTCCTCCAAGGGGCCGTGGGTAGCCTGGGTATAGCTGTGAAGGGAAAGATTGGTCTGGCGCACCGCCGGAGCCGACAGCAGAAGCTGCTGCCGCATGGGAATCAATACCCCATTGGTGGTGAGATTCACCTGAAAATTCAGCTGGCGGCAAATCTCCAGAATCTCCTCCAGCTGGGGATGGATCAGCGGCTCCCCCTTGACATGGAGATACAGATAATCGCAATAAGGCCGGATCGCTTCCGCTGCCCGACGAAACTCCTCCGCTGTCATGGTTCTGGCAGGTCTGGAAGAAACAGGACAAAAACTGCAATGAAGGTTGCAGCGGTTGGTAATTTCCACATAAACACGCTTGAAGCGCACAGGATGCCCTCCCATTATTTTGATACACTTTCGGGATAAAGCGGCAGCTGGTAAACTTTTTTTCGGTCCGGGAAAAATGAAAAGCTGTTTTGCCTTCCCCTGTTTTTTCCCAGAAAACCCTTTTTCTCCACTTTATCGGCATTTTTCATTATATATGATACTGGGCCGGAAATCAATTTTTCCCGGCAGGCGGCTATAATTCGGCAGCGGGAGCGCTATAGCTGACCCAAAACCGCTCTTATGCAAAAGGCCGGAGCCTCCATACCAATAAAAGTACAGGGCTCCGGCACAATCATTCCGGTGTCTCAATTGGGAGAGCTGCACAGAAGCTCTCTTTTTTTACTGCAAAAAGAAAATCAGATCTTACCCAAACTCTTCTGGGTCAGATAAGCATTGATAAAACCGTCAATATCGCCATCCATCACAGCGTTGATGTTGCCGGTTTCATAACCGGTACGATGGTCCTTGACCAAGGTATAGGGCATGAAAACATAGGAACGAATCTGGCTGCCCCAGGCGATCTCCTTCTGGTCGCCTTTGATATCCTCGATTTTATCCAGGTGCTCCCGCTCCTTGATTTCAATCAGCTTGGAACGGAGCATATTCATAGCCACTTCACGGTTCTGATGCTGGCTGCGCTCCACCTGGCAGGCTACCACGATGCCGGTGGGGATGTGGGTCAGACGGACCGCGGAGGAGGTCTTGTTAACCTTCTGGCCGCCTGCGCCGCTGGAACGGTAAACATCCATCTTCAGATCCTCTTCCCGGATCTCCACGTTCATATCCGCTGTAATCTCCGGCATTACCTCCAGAGAAGCGAAAGAGGTGTGACGGCGGCCGGAGGCGTCAAAGGGCGAAACCCGTACCAGCCGGTGAACGCCGCTCTCAGACTTCAGGAAACCATAGGCATTTTCACCCTCCACCAGAATGGAAGCGCTTTTCAGGCCAGCCTCATCTCCATCCAGGTAGTCCAGGATCTTATACTTCATTCCCCTGCGTCCCACCCAGAAGGTGTACATCCGGTACAGCATCTGGGCCCAGTCCTGCGCCTCAGTGCCGCCCGCGCCGGCATGGAAAGTCAAAATGGCGTTTTTAGCGTCATATTCTCCGGTGAGCAAAGTGGAAAGCTTGGTGTCCTGAATCATCAGGTCCAGCTTGTCACAATCTGCCAGTGCTTCGTCATAAACAGACGCGTCCTCCGCTTCCTCCGCCAACTCGATGAGCGTCATGGTATCATCGTACAGTCCACACATCTTCTGATAGGATTCCAGCTTGTTTTTTACTGTACCCTGACGCTGGAGAACCTTTTGGGACTGCTCCTGATTATCCCAAAAACCGGGAGCCGTAGTCTTGGCCTCCAGTTCCTCGGCTTCCTTTTCAAGCCCTTCAATATTCAGCGCTGTATGGAGCTGACGAAGAGATGGCTCCAGTCCTTGCAGACGCAAACGCAGTTCTTCAAATTGCAGCATAGAAAAACATTCTCCTAAATAAAAAATTCCGCTACCGGCAGGCTTTCCTTTTACTACCGCATAAACGATCACTAGTATATAATACCAGACCAGCGCCCTGTTGCGCAAGATTCTTTACAAACTATTAATTGAAAACTTTTTCTCCCTATACTATAATATTTTTATTATCTATGGTAGGAGTTGATTTGTGTGCCTGTGTACACCGGCTGTAAATGCCCTGTTTGTCAAAAAGAATTTGCCCCCGGAGATGATATCGTTGTCTGCCCGGTTTGCGGAAGCCCACATCATCGGGAGTGCTACCGGCAGCTGGGACACTGCGGCAATGAGCATCTGCATGAGGAAGGGCGTTCCTGGCAGCCCGACGGCGGTGCGGAAAATCAACAAAACGGCGCAGCAGCAAACGGTACTGTCCTTTGTCCCCGCTGCGGAAAAGAAAATCCCCAGGAAAATATCTTTTGTCAAGTCTGTGGTGAACGGCTTATCGGTGCTTCCCAAAACACCTACGGAGGATACAGTCAGAATCAGGGCTATGGGCAGAATCAGCACTACGGTCCCCAGCAGGGATACGGCAGCTCCGGACAGCACAACAGCAATAACCCTTATGCCGATTTTGTCCGGGCACAGCTGGATTATTCCGAGGTGCTGGACGAAGGGATTACGGTAAAGGATCTGTGCGACTATGTAGGGCCCAATAACATTTCCTTTGTACTCAAGTTCAAAGGCATGATCCGCAGCAGATTCCCTGTGAGCATCAATTGGTGCGCCCTGTTTTTTGGATTCTACTACTGCTTTTACCGCAAAATGTACAAGCTGGGGGCTATTTTGCTGGGGCTGACCCTTTTGCTGAGCGTGCCCATCAATTATCTCACCTTCCAGGCCATCAATGAAGCCATTGCCGCCAATGGGCAGCAGGCCTTTTTTGATGCAGTGCTTACCTATGGTATGAATGGCATGATGAACAGCTTTGTGGATGGACCAACCCTCCGGCTGCTGCTTGTCCTGTCACCGGTGGTCAATTTTCTTTCTCTTGCTCTGCGCCTGTTCGCCGGACTGTTTTTCAACCATTTTTATTACAAGCATTGCCTGCGGCAGATCAAGCGGCAGCAGCAGTGCGCCCACTGCTCCATCGGCACCGTTGAATACAGTTACGCTCTCACCCGTGCCGGCGGCGTCAACTTTAACGCTGTTGCCATCATGGTGGTCATCAGTGTTGTGGGTGTGTTGGCATTATCTTATTTAATGACGTTGACCCTTGCTCTTTGAGCGTTCCATTTTTCACATTTTGATTTTATCGTTTTGAGGAGGACTTCATTATGGCAAAGGTGACAAAAGCTGTCATTCCTGCCGCGGGTCTTGGTACACGGGTATTGCCGGCCACCAAATCCATTCCCAAGGAAATGCTTCCTATTGTGGACCGCCCTGCTATCCATTACATTGTGGAAGAAGCGGTACGCTCCGGTATTACTGATATTTTGATCATTACCAGCCGAAACAAGGTCAATGTAGAGGACTATTTTGACCGGGCTCCTGAACTGGAGGAGCGTCTCCTTGCCGCCGGGAAGCGGGAAGTCTATGACGAAATTGTCTCCATTGCCCATATGGCCAACATTCAGTATGTACGGCAGAAGGAAACAAAGGGATTGGGTCATGCGGTATTATGCGCCAAAAGCTTTGTGGGAAATGAACCCTTTGCGGTACTGTATGGTGATGATGTGATCATTTCACCTCCGGACAAGCCTGCTACCGGTGAACTGTGCGCCGCTTACGAAAAGTATGGCAAAGGCGTGGTGGGCATCAAAGAGGTCAGCCCCCAGGCGATCCTGAAATACAGCTCCTTGTCTGTTACCCCTCTGGAGGACCGCATTTTTGCCGTCCATGATATGATTGAAAAGCCTGCTCCCGATCAGGTTCTCTCCCTTTACTCCATTCTGGGGCGCTGCGTTCTGCCCCCTGAAATTTTTGATATTTTGGAGCAAACTCCACCCGGCGCCGGCGGAGAAATCCAATTGACTGATGCCATGAAAACCCTGACCCGCTGCGGCGGTATGACTGGTGTGGATTACACCGGTACCCGTTACGATATGGGAAATAAGCTTGGCGTGATGCAGGCCGCTGTGGAAGTGGCCCTCAATCATCCGGAAATCGGTAATGACTTCCGGGAATATCTGAAAAATATTGCAAAAACCCTCTGAAATTCATTGACAAAATAAATTTCCTCTGCTAAAATAAACCTGTTATGCCGGTTTGATCGGCTTAACTCCTTGCTCTGTCAAACAGACAGGGCCTAATGTCCATAAGGAGGTGTAAAGAGATGACCAACAAACTTTCCAGCTACGAAACTGTGATGGTGCTCAGCACCAAAAACGGCGAGGAGGCTACCGCTGCTCTGGTGGAGAAGTTCAAAAACCTCATCAGTGCCAACGGCACCATCGAGTCTGTCGATGAGTGGGGCAAGCGCAGACTGGCCTACGACATCAACTATGAGTCCGAAGGCTATTATGTACTGGTGAACTTCACCAGCGAGCCCAGCTTTGCTGCTGAATTGGATCGTGTGTACAAAATCACCGATGGCGTTCTGCGTTCTCTCATTGTTGCTAAAGGGAAATAAGGAGATTTGTGATGTTTAACAAAGCGATTCTCATCGGCAGAATTACTGCTGACCCTGAGCTGAAGCGGACAAACACTGGAATTTCTGTGGTAAGCTTCTCCCTGGCCGTTGACCGGCGCTTTTCCGGTCGGGACGGAGAGCGGAAGGCTGATTTTATCAACATTACCGCATGGAGACAACAGGCTGAGTTTGTCTGCAAATACTTCCACAAAGGCGACGCTATGGGCGTTGAGGGAAGTATTCAGACTCGCAATTATGAAGACAAAAGCGGCAACAAGCGTACTGCCACTGAGGTCGTGGCAGACAACATTTTCTTTGTAGGCGGCAAAAGTTCCAATGCCGGCACTTATACCGCTTCTCCTGTGCAGTCCGCTCCTGCTCCCATGAGCGAGAGTGTTGCCTACTCCAGTGGCACTGCCAGCGATTTTGAGGAAATGGAACCCGATAATGACCTTCCCTTCTGATTCATTTCAGAAGCACAGTTTCATTTTATCGTAGCAAGGAGGTTTTACCAACATGGAGCGTAACGACAGACCCCGCGACAGAAAGCCCAGAAGAAAGGTTTGCGCTTTCTGCGTCGATAAGATTGAGTCCATCGATTACAAAGATGTTCCCCGCCTGCGGAGATATCTTTCTGAGAGAGCTAAGATCGTTCCCCGCAGAGTGACCGGCACCTGCGCCCGTCATCAGCGGCAGCTGACCATTGCGATCAAGCGCGCCAGACATCTGGCTCTTCTCCCCTACATCAGCGATTGATTGTAGATAAAATTTCGTCCCCCATTGTTCCAAAGAACAATGGGGGACTTTTTCTGTCTGCCTTTCATCCATTTCCCATTATAATTTCAGCTGCAAAAGATTTTATGAAGAAAATTTTAGGTTATCGCTGAAAGCCCCGGAAATACGGGCATTTCGCAGGATATGAGAACTCAATTTACTACCAATTTACTACTTTCGGATTGAGCCGCATATATGCTGAACCATACTGCTAATACCCGCCACCCCAAATACGGCACATCATAAATTGAATACGACACCGTAAACGCGGCGTTCCTCTTTCCCGTCATGGGAGAACAGGACGCCGCTTTTTTATGCCCAAATAGAGAAAGGAGGCGACGCCATGCTATTTACTTCCGGCCCTGACCGGGCGTTTGAACGGCTGATGCAGGAAAAGCCCGGTTTCGATCACTACGACGGCGGCGGGGCGGACGCGCCGGAGGATTGCGGCACCTGCCGATTTTACCGCCCGGATTGGAAATATCAATTCTGCCAGTTTGCAGAGTGTCCCTATCAGCCGGGCAAGCTGACCGACTATGCAGCGGTCAAATTCACAGTGAAAGGAGCGAACAACGCTATGGCAGTTTTCCGTGTGGAAAAGAACAAAGGCTATACGGTGATGTCAAATCACCACCTGCGGAATAAGAACCTGACCTTAAAGGCCAAGGGCCTGCTGTCGCAGATGTTGTCCTTGCCGGAGGATTGGGACTATACCCTAAAAGGACTGTCCTATATCAACCGGGAAAGCATCGACGCGATCAGGACAGCGGTATGGGAGCTTGAAAAAGCTGGATATATCCGGCGTGAGCAGGGCCGTGACGCAAAAGGCAAAATGGCCGATATGGTCTATACCATCTACGAACAGCCGGTATTGGAAAACCCGGTATTGGAAAATCCAACATCGGATAACCCGGTGTTGGAAAATCCGACATCGGATAATCCGGCGTCGGAAAATCCAACGCAATTAAATAAAGAAGTACAAAGAACTGACTTATCAAAAAAAGAAAAAATAATTACAGATGGACAAAGTACCCATTCCATTCCTATCCCATCCCCGACCCCTGCCCCTATGGAGGGCGAGGCAGCGGCTACGCCGCCGGAACGGAAAAGGACAGGAAAGGATGAGGCTGTACGGATTTATCGGGAAATCATTTTGGAGAACATCGAGTATGCCTATCTCATTCAGGACAGGAGCATTGACCGTGAACAGCTTGACGAAATCGTAGACCTGATGCTGGAAACCGTCTGCACCGCCCGAAAGACAATCCGTGTCGCCGGGGACGACTACCCTGCCGAGCTGGTGAAATCCAAGTACATGAAGCTGACCGGCGAACATATCCGCTTTGTCCTTGACTGTCTGCGGGAGAACACAACGAAAGTCCGCAATATCAAACAATACCTGCGGGCTATGCTGTTCAACGCCCCCAGCACCATTTCCAACTACTACACGGCCCTTGTCGCGCACGACATGGCACAGCCCGATTGGGGAAAGCCTAAATCCGGCCTGCCGGACTATTCCTGCGGCGAGGGCGAAAGCCTGTAACGAGAAAAGGAGGACGACCCTATGAAGCAGGGCGCATTGATTTTTGACGAGCGAACAGACCGTTACGACATCCGCTTTGATCTGGCCGACTATTACGGCGGCCTGCATTGCGGGGAGTGTTTCGACGTGATGATCGGCGGCAAATGGAGGCCCACCCGCATTGAAATGGCCGAAAACTGGTATCTTGTCGGCATCCGGGCCGACGACCTTTCCGGCCTGCGGGTGCGGATTTGACCTATATCTACCTGCGGCGTCTGGTGGTTCCGCCTTAGACGCCGCTTTTGACTTTCTGACAAGGAGGGATGCGATTGCAGGAAGAAGTTACTCAAAAGACCATTGCCCTGTCCATGAAAACGGGCAAGCTCACGGCTCAAGTGCTGCAAGCGGCGCTGAAAAAGTACCTGCAACACCGGGCCAAGGGCAAAAACACGCTGCACCACGGCCAGCAGAGCCTAAAGCAGCTTAAAAAGCATGGGGCTGATCTCTCCAACATTGAGATCACCGAGGCCAACATTGGAGCGTTCAAGCCATGCGCCAAGAAATACGGCGTGGATTTTACCTTACGAAAAGATAAGACCACCCAGCCGCCCCACTACGTTGTGATTTTCAAGGCCAAGGATGCAGATAACCTTGATCTGGCGTTTCGGGAGTTTACCGCCAAGACGCTTTCCAAGGAGCAGCGGCCCTCTATCCGCAAGGTTTTGTCCGCTGTGAAGCAAAAGGCGGCGGCCCAGACCAAGCAGCGGGCCAAGGAGAAAATCAAGGAAAGGGGGCTGGAACTGTGAAGCCTGACGTAAAGAAATTGCTGATCCTGAACCTCCCGTATCTGATTTTTGTGTACCTGTTTGCGAAATGCGGGGAGGCGTACCGGCTGGCCGCTGGTGCTGACCTGTCGGGGAAGCTCCTGCATTTTGCGGATGGTTTTGCGGCGGCTTTTGCCAACCCGCTGCCAAGCCTGCACCTGTTTGACCTGTGTATCGGTATCGCCGGTGCCGTGATCGTGCGGCTGGTGGTGTACTGCAAGAGCAAGAACGTGAAGAAATACCGCAAAGGCATGGAGTATGGCAGCGCCCGCTGGAGTGCATAATTTTAAGTGTAAAGGACACCTATATGGACGCACAGGAGGTTATGCACATGACTGATTATAGCAAAATTACCGCCCTTTACTCCCGCCTTTCCGTAGGCGACGAGGACAGGGACGGCGGCGAGAGCAACAGCATACAGAACCAGAAAATCTTTTTGGAGAACTACGCCAGAGGGCAGCACCTAACCAATATCCGGCACTACATTGACGATGACGAAAGCGGCAGATTTTTTGACCGTTCTGCCTACTCCCGCATGATGGACGATGTGGAAAACGGCAAAATTGGTGTCTGCATTATGAAAGACCTTACCCGCTGGGGGCGCGACTATCTCCAAGTCGGCAACGCTATGGAGATATTCAGACGGAACAACGTGCGCTTTATCGCGGTAAACAACGGCATAGACAGCGAGAAGCCCGACACATTGGAGTTTGCCCCCTTTATCAACATCATGTCGGAGTGGTACGCAAAGGACATCAGCAAGAAAGTGAAAACGGGCATTAAGACCAAAGGCATGAGCGGAAAGCCGATTGCCACCGAAGCCCCCTACGGCTATATGAAAGCCCCCGACAGCAAGGATTTTTGGATAATCGACGAGGAAGCCGCCGAGGTTGTACGCCTTATTTTCCGCCTGTTTCTGGACGGGAAAAACCGAAACCAAATCGCTGTATATCTGACACAAGCGCAAATACCGACCCCCACTTTCTACATGAAAGACCGGGGGCGGGGAACTTGTAAAAATAAGACGCTCAACGAGGATAACCGTTACAAGTGGAACAAAGTCACGCTGACCCATATCCTCACGCGGCAGGAGTATTGCGGCGATGTAGTCAATTTCAAAACTACAAAGCATTTCCGGGATAAGCGAAACCACTATGTAGACAGAAGCCAGTGGCACATCACAGAAAATGTGCATGAGCCGATTATCGACCGCACAGACTTTGAAAATGTGCAGCGGATTTTGGAAAACGCGCCCGTCAAACGCCCCAACGGGGACGGAGAAATCCACCCTCTGTCCGGCTTGCTTTTCTGTAAAGACTGCGGCGCAAAAATGCACATTCGCATAGATTACCGAAACGGCGGCAAGCGGCATATTGCCTATTGCAGCGAGTACCACAAGGGGAAAGCCAAAAATCCTAAATGCCATTCCCCGCACATCATCGACGCGGATCTGCTTATGCAGACCGTCGCAGATGTGCTGAAAAAAATCGCGGAATACTCTATCAGCAACAAGGCGGATTTTGAAGCCTTAGTGAAAAAGAGCCTTGCCATGCAGCAGACCGACAAGACAAAGAAACAGCAGAAGCGTATCCCGCAAATCACGACGCGCCTTGAACAGATTGACAAGGTACTGAATAAACTTTATGAGGACAACGCGCTGGGTACTATCCCGCAAGACCGCTATGAGCAAATGTCGCAGAAGTATTCAGAAGAATACTACACGCTGAAAGCGGAGCTTGCTGCACTCCAAGAACAGCTATCCGCTTTTGAAAATGCGGGAGGACGGGCGCAGAAGTTTTTGAAGCTGACGGAACGCTATGCCGCCTTTACCGACCTTACCCCCGCAATTCTCAACGAGTTTATCAGCCGGATTGAAGTGCATGAGCGCGACCAGAAAAGGGCGAGATACGCCATTCAGCACATCGGGATATATTTCAACCACATCGGCAGGTTTGAAAACGAAGTGACACAGCTTGCCGAGCCGACGGAGCAGGAAATCCGGCAAATGCGGGAGGAAATCGAGGAAGCAAAAAAGGAAAGGAGCCGCGCTTATCACAGAGCGTATTCAAGGGAGTACCGGGCGCGTAACCTTGAAAAGCAGCGGGAATATGACCGCATGAAAGCGCGGGAATACAGGGCGAGGAAAAAGGCGCAGGCAGCCGCCGCAGCCCCCGCACAGTAAAACAGAATAGCCGACAGCAGAGAGGGATTTTCCAGATACGGGAAATCCCTTTTTCGCGCCCGGAGAAAGGAGTTGCCATTGACAGAAAAGAAAGGAACGCCTATCCCGCCGACCAAGCCGGACGGAGTTATCACGACACAGGGAAACGGGCAGACCATTGTTGCGGAATTGTTTTTTAACCGCAGCGGCACAGAAACTTTCCGCGACAAGCTGCTAAAACTGATACTTGCCGACAGTTTGCGCTTTTCCGCGTCTGACGGTCAAGAGCCGGAAAAAACGGAAACCTTGCGATAACAGCCGCCCCGACGATACATTCCCCGTCCGGGCGGTTTTTATCGTCAAAAACGCCGTTTTTCCCAAGTCAAGAGCCGGGGAAAACACCCGAAAAATGCCCCTATTGCGTAACAGGGGCGCAGAAAGGAGAGTTTATGAAAACAGGGCTTACCAAGCAGGAAAAGACCACCGACATTTGGTTTGACGAGAAAGACCCTCTTATCCATATCCGCACCCACAACACCGCCTTAAAGAAGCGGCTGCTTGCATACAGCCGCCGTTATCCGGCGAATTGCCAGCAGACCGACGCAGACCCGGAAACGGGCTGCATGGAGTTTGATATTGAGAAAGGACGCTTCTCTTTCCGTCTGACCGCCCCATACAGCGAGGAACGGCGGGAAGCAGCGCGGCAGTATGCCAGAGAGAACAACGCCGCCGACAGGCTAAAATGATGTAGATTTGTTCATAGTCTTGTGCTATACTTAAAAAAACAAGCCAAAGTAAACCGAGCGGCAAACTGAAAATTTAAAAGGAGAATAAATGATGAAAAAGTTCCTTGCCTTTTTGTTGTTATTAAGTATGACATACCTATTTTGCGGATGTAGTAATATTCATTTAAGAGGAACGGCACCTCATTATGAAGAAAATACATATTCTGCTTCGGACGAGATTGAAAGCGTTACGATAGATGAGAAAAATACTCCCATTCAGATAGTCAGTTCAGATAGTAAAACTGTTTCTGTCACATATTATCGAGCAGATGATGGAAGTGAAGATTATGAGATAACAGAAGAAAATGGAGAGTTGACGATTACAAAGCAATCTCAATCTAATATAGGGGATAGATATTCTGAAGATGACTCTTATAAAAATGTTAAATTAGTGTTATCGCTTCCCGATAATTACACCGGCAATTTGTGTATTGAAACACTGGATGGTGATATAAATATCGGAAATGTGGATATTCAGGATATAACAATAACTACTAATAATGGAAATATAGCTTTTGGAAGTGCGACAATCAACCATTTGCAAATAAACACACTTGATGGTAATATTTCTTTTGACAACACCGCTATAATGCAAGAGTTAGCTTGTGAAACGAAAAATGGGAATGTTATAGGAACATTTAGTGGCAACATGGCAGATTATAGTATTGTTACCGAAACCGTAGGTGGTAATAGCAATCTCAATTCTAAGGTTGGCGGAGATAAAACAATATCAATTTCAACACAAGATGGGGATATTGATATTTCGTTTGATAAATAAGCCAAAATGCCGACATAGAATACAATATGCGACTTCCAGATTAGCAAGAAAAACACAGTAAAATTAAATAAACCACCCACAAGGGACAGCCGAGAAAATCGACTGTCCTTTTTCTATGCCAACAGGCAGAAAGGAGCGACCAGCTATGACGAAACCGAGAGAGAAAACCCGCGAGGAATTGACCGCCGAAATTGAGGACAGCAAGAAGAAAATCCAGCAATACGAAAACCGGGAAAAGGTGCTGCGGCAAAAGCTGACGCAAGAGGAACGCCGGACACGCAGCCACCGCCTTATCGTCCGGGGCGCGGTATTTGAAAGCATTGTGCCGGAAGCAAAGACCATGACCGACGAGGAAGCCGCCGCGCTTCTTAGGCTTGCCTTGACGAGCGAGCCAGCGCGGGAATATCTGAAAAAACGAGCCGAGGACGGGAACGCCGGATAAATCCCTTAGGCACTAAGGGCGCACTTATACACCCTTACGGGCGTGTGCGCTCTGCCGAGGGCTTATCTCTCCACACAGCACCTTGCTATGTTCCGAGATTGGCGGCTTTGCCGCAGACAGGGGAAGCTACACTTCCCCTGCGACAGCTTACGCTGTCTACCCTTTTGTGTACTTGCCGGAAGCAAACACCTTGCGTTGCAAGCTGTTCCCTTCCGACAAGTCTGAATGACGCTCTAACGGAGGTGATACCCATAGCCATTTACCATTGTAATATCAGCATAAGAGGGTGCAGCCCTCTTGCCGTCTATCTCTGTTCCAGCGGGAAGCTCGGCAATGCTTCCAGCAGTTTCAGGGAAATGCGCTGCCGTATATCTTCGTCAATGACTTTCTTCTTTTTGCCGTTTGCCTGTCTGATCTCCACCGTGGAAAGCTCGTTGATGTAGTCAGCATAATGGGCCAACACTTTTTCCGTGGCCCACCTCTCACCGGCAACGGCGGCTTTGATCGTTTCATAGTCCAGCAGCTTTTCTTGTCCGTCCATCCTGATACCCCCGTCAGACTGATTTTTTCTATGATACCATATTCGGAAGCATGGAACCAGAGAAAACGGCGCTTTTCTGCTGGTAAATTCTACGCATTTAGAACAGCACTTCGGCGGGGATAGGATAAAACACCCACATACCCCGCTGACCATGCCGGAAAAGCCTTGAAATATAAGGGCTTTTACAGCTCTAAGTGCGTAGGTTTCCAGTATCTTTTCCGCTGGCGCTCGGCCTCTTTGCGGCGGCGCATCCGTTTGGAGCAGGCCGCGCAGTATTTGGCCCGGTTAGACTTCGGCGTGAACGTGGCCCCGCACTCACAGCAGCGTTTCACTTCGTCCCGGTCTTTGGTGATCTCGGCATACAGGGCCGCATCCAGCGGGAGGACAGCGGCCTTAAACCAGCGGCACAGAAGCGAATAGGAAATGCTCTGTACGCAAATACATTCTTCGCCGTCGTCCAGCAACAGGCAGTTGCCGTCACAATAGTTGCAGCACTCATGCGTCAGCTTCCGGGCCTTGCGATATTGAGGGTAATTCATTCGTGGAATACTCATAGCTCTTGCGTCCATTCCTTTCCCGGCGTCATACGCAAAATGCCGTCCACATTCTGCTTGATGATGCCGTATTCCTGCATCTGCTTTTTCGCTTCGCCGTACTTCTCATACAGCCGTTCCTTTTCCTCGGCCAATCGCTTGTAGCTCTGTTTGTTGGAAATGTACTTGCGCTGATTTACCATATCCACGGCACAGAAAATAATGTGATTGTGGACGTGGCCCTTATCAATATGGGTAGTCAGCACATAGGGATATTTCCCTTGCAGCACTTCCTCGGCAAGCTGCTTCCCGATCTCATGGGCCTGTTCCGGCGTGGCTTCGCCGGGGGCAAAGGATTGTATCAGGTGGTGGCCCAGATTATTGCCCTTTTGGTATGCCTGCGCCAGCAGCATTTCAAATTCAATGTCCGCTGTTTCATAAGAGCAGGCAAAGGAGGCCACCAGCAGCTTGCCGTCAGTTTTGTCCGGGTTCTCGATGTAGTCAAGGGCTTTTTTCAGCGTTGACTTGATAGGATGTATCTTTGTAACTGCCATATCTGCGCCAGCGCCCCCTTTATATCCTCGATGTCCTGTGCGTACACCGGCCCCATACCGTTCAGCCTCTTTGCAATCTGATTGACGTTGACGCCGATCTTCTGTATCTCGGCGGTCTGCGCCCGGATGTCGCTGGTGTCCATGTTGACGATATAGCCGTCAATGAGCATCTTCCGGGCGTAGGCTGAAAAGTTCTTCGTATGCAGCAGCGCCATTTTCTGTTCAATCATAGCCCGTTCCTCCGGCGTCACAGGGACGCGCAGCACGATTTTTCGCTTTCTGTTTGCCATGCTTCACCGTCCTTTCCATTCAGGGGTTTGGGGATTTCCCCAACAAGCAAAACGGACGCGGCCCGGCAGGGACGGGGCAGGCCGTTTTTCCGGGAGTGGCTACACTCCCTATGCTTGCTACGTTACTGTTTCTCCACTAACAAGACGTTTCCAAAGCCCCAAACTACCCGCAAAATAGCCCTCTGGAAAGAAAAAAGTGCAAAAAAATAGAAGCTACGCTGTGCAGCTCCCGCTAAAAGTAAAACAGAGGATGCCAGTTACACATCCTCCGTTTCATTCTTCTTCGGCTTTTCAATTAGTATGGCGCTGTCAATCGCGCCCTCGATGATCGGCAGGTATTCTTCGGGGCAGAGTTTCAGCTTGTGGCTGACCCTTTGCCGCAGTTCGCTTTCCTCCCGCATGATCTCCGGGTTAAAGTAGCGTTCCACAGGAAGCCCGCAGGCTTTAATAAGCTGTATGACAACCGGCAGACTGGGAATGGCCCCGTCGTTTTCGATGTTGGCAAGATAGCGCCAGTCAATATTTATTTTCTCTGCCATTGCTTTGCGCGAAACGCGCTTTGCTTGCCGGGCCGCTTTCACATCCGCGCCGAAAGTTTCAAAGCCGGGACAATCTTCAATATTCGCCATATCGCACCTCCCACTTACATTGTATATTTCATACTCTGCCCGTGGAATGTTGGTATATGCACCTTTCTTAAAGTTTATATTTCACATTTTGTTTCTTTTATTCTTCGAGCAAAAGAATTATAATGTACCCTGTGGAGGTGTACTATGGACTACATGACGTTGAAAGAGGCAGGCGAGAAATGGGGTGTGCCCCCACGATGGATAAACTACTATTGTGCTGCGGGACGCATCCCCGGCGCTGTAAAGATGGCGACGATCTGGCTCATTCCCAAAACTGCGGAAAAGCCGATTGACAGGCGTACAAAGAAAGGAAAGGCGGTTACTGAATAGTATAATGAAACCGGCGCATTTTGGATATGGTTTTGAAGAGAGAGAAAGCATGGTATTTTGTCACGGAAAAACTATAAGATGATAGATGGCAGGCTGCTCCAGACCGATAAAAAGTATTCTCATCTGAAACAGAAAGAAAAGATTTACACATGGATGTATGAAGAAGCGAAACTTTATCATGACAGAAATGGAAAATGCCCGAAACAAAGACGAGGAAGCTGCTGCTGTATCAGCCGTATATGGTAGAATTGAAAAGGCCGGCATCTGGATTCTTTATGGTGAAGTCTCCAGACATTGGATAACTGCTGGTCTAATGCGCCTTTGAGTATGGGGTGATTGATTTTAATACCGGGGAGGTACGGCTTTTTGAGGAAAATATTCTGGGATTTACATTTGGCGATTATTACATTTCCTGTAACTGCAAGGACACGGATGATGAAGATATGAGGAATATAGACTTGCTGATTTTCTACTGTCTTGAACGGTATTAGGACTGAATCTGCTGCGCGGAGTGCGGCAAGAGCGACCGGAGGGAGTACACACAGGCCCTGCCTGTGTGAAAAGCCATACCGCAAGGTGCATTCGCAAAAAAGAGGCCGCGCATTTTGCTGAGGCTTGGGGTGTCCCCAACAAGCAAAACGAGAACGCCGCAGGCGGGCAAGTGGTGGATCAGAATATCCGTAAAGGATATTCTGATCCATTGCTTGCCAGTATTATCGGGATGTTTTGACAACCGCTGTAATCGAAACATCCCAAACATTAAGAAGGTGTTAATTATTATTATCTTGATTTAATTCGTTTAAACCAATAATATAGATACATACACCATGAAAAGAAGCGAGTATCCCAATGACGGATGATTAAAATCCGAAAAGAAATCGCTTTGAAACTACAGGGAAACTATAGACTGTTATGTTATCTTCTTAAAATGGAGGGATTTTTATGTCGATACGAATTCTACTTGTCGAGGATGATGATCATATCTGTAATACAGTAAGGGCGTTTCTGGCTGAGGCAGGATATCAGGTGGATGCCTGCACAGATGGAAATGAGGCATACACCAAGTTTTACGAAAACACTTATCAACTGGTTATTCTTGATATTATGCTGCCCGGTATGAACGGGCATGAACTTTTGCGTGAATTTCGTGCGAAAAATGATACTCCCATTCTGATGATGACAGCCCTGTCGGATGACGAAAACCAAATCCGGGCGTTTGATGCAGAGGCAGACGACTATGTAACAAAGCCATTCAAGATGCAGATTTTACTAAAGCGGGTGGAAGCCCTGCTGCGGCGCAGCGGTGCGCTGGCAAAGGAAATCCGTGTCGGCAGGCTGACACTTCTGCCGGAGGATTTCACGGTACTTTGTGACGGTACAGAGCTGCCCCTGACACGAAAAGAATTTGAAATCCTTTTGCTGCTGGTGCAGAACAAAGGCAGAACCTTAACGCATGAAATCATTTTGTCACGTATATGGGGATATGACTTTGAGGGTGATGGCAGCACAGTCCACACTCATATCAAAAATTTGCGGGCCAAGCTGCCGGAAAATATCATCAAAACCATTCGCGGTGTAGGATACCGATTGGAGGAATCATAATAATGGAAAGAAAAGGGATTTTCATTAAGGTTTTTTCCTATACGATCATTGTCCTGCTACTGCTTGTCGGTGTAACAGCAACACTGTTTGCACAGCAATTTGTGTCTTATTTCAGAGTGATGGAATTACAGCAAACAGTAAAATCCTATCAGCCATTGGTGGAACTGATTCAGAATAGCGATAGGCTTGATATTCAAGAGGTGGCAGGGCTGTTTCACTACAATAACCAATCCTTTGAGTTTTATATTGAAGATAAAGAGGGAAGCGTACTCTATGCCACACCAAATGCCAATACATCAAATAGTTTTAGACCCGACTTTCTTTATGTGGTACATAGAGATGATAATATTTCGATTGTTGCTCAAAGCAAGGCAGGTGTGGGATTGCTTTATCAAGGGCTGACAATTCGGGGAATTGTTATGATTGCGATAATGGTTGTATTCAGCCTTTTATGCGCGTATATCTTTGCGCGGCAAATGACAACGCCGATCAAAGCCTTAGCGGACAGTGCGAATAAAATGGCAAACCTGAAAGATGTACCGCCGCCGCTGGAGCGAAAGGATGAGCTTGGCGCACTGGCTCATGATATGCATTCCATGTATGTCAGGCTGAAAGAAACCATCGCAAGGCTGGAGGATGAAATCGCAAGGGAACATGAGTTGGAGGAAACACAGCGATATTTCTTTGCGGCAGCTTCTCATGAGCTAAAAACGCCCATCGCGGCTACAAGCGTTCTGTTGGAGGGAATGCTTGAAAATATCGGTGACTACAAAGATCATTCTAAGTATCTGCGCGAATGCATCAAAATGATGGATAGGCAGGGCAAAATCATTTCCGAAATACTGGAGCTTGTCAGCCTGAATGATGGGAGAATCGTACCCATAGCTGAACCGTTGGACATAGGGCGCACGGTTGCCGAGTTGCTGCCCGATTTTCAAACCTTGGCAGAGGCAAACAACCAGCGGTTCGTCACAGATATTCCAGCCGGGCAAATTGTCCTGTCCGATCCGAGGCTGCTCCAAAAGGCACTATCCAATGTCATATTGAATGCAGTTCAGAACACGCCGCAGGGAGGCGAGGTACGGATATGGAGTGAGCCTGGTGCTGAAAAATGCCGCCTTTTTGTTTTGAACATGGGCGTTCACATTGATGATACTGCGCTTCCAAGGCTGTTCACCCCATTCTATCGCATTGATCAGGCGCGAAGCAGAAAAAGTGGGCGAAGCGGTTTAGGACTTGCCATCGTACAAAAAACGCTGGATGCCATGAGCCTCCAGTATGCGCTGGAAAACACCTCGGATGGCGTTTTGTTCTGGCTGGATTTACCGCTCACATCAACATTGTAAATATTTAAAACTTAAATGATTTTGACCGACAGGTATAACCCTGCCGGTCTTTTTTTGCTGCTACAGGAAAACTACAGACTGGCTACAGGGAAAGTACAGATGCGCTTGCCATAATAACAATCGTACCAGCCACAAATCGTAGTTTTATTGCAAAGGAGGCATTCGATCAAATGGAAAAAAGCAACTATCATTCCAATGCGGATCATCACAAACGGCATATGAAACAATCCGTGGAAAAGCGGGCTTTTCTATGTGCGTTCATTATTTCGTTCACAGTCTGCACGCTGTTTTTGGGGTGGAGACTGGCTTCCGTATTGGAGGCAACACAGATACCGCCCATCCCTGCAACTCATACAGGCAGCAGCACTGACGTAGTGGAGAATTTGGAGGAAAACGCTCTTGCCACCGCCAAAGAACAGGGAGATGAACAGGAATGGAGCCTGATTTTAGTGAACAGGCAGAACCCCATCCCCGCACAGTACGATGTGGAGCTTGAGCAACTATCAAATGGTGAGCGGATAGATATTCGGATTTCTCCCTATCTTCAAGATTTGTTTGATGCCGCAAGAACTGATGGAGTTTACCCGATTGTCGCATCCGGATACCGAACAACAGAAAAACAGCAAGAAATTATGGATGAAAAAATTGCCGAATATAAGGCGAAAGGCTACACCTCTGCACAGGCTAAAGCGGAAGCAGAAACTTGGGTGGCCGTGCCGGGAACGAGCGAGCATCAGCTTGGTCTTGCTGTGGATATCAATGCGGACGGAATTCATTCAACAGGCAACGAGGTTTATAGATGGCTGGATGAAAACAGCTATCGTTTTGGTTTTATTCGTCGCTACCCACCAGACAAGACAGAGATAACCGGTGTGAGCAACGAGCCGTGGCATTACCGATATGTTGGCATCGAAGCTGCCACAGAGATGTACAACCAAGGGGTTTGCCTTGAGGAATATTTAAAACCAGAAAAATGAGAAAAGGATGTTATGTTATGGACAGAAAAAGATTGACACAGCGTTTCCCGTTCCTGCTTCCAATGAGACGGGCGCAGAGAAAAATGTGCTTTTATGCGGGAATGAGATTTGACGGCTGTCGCTATGCGCAGACGATAGGGGAAAAATCGCTTTCCCATTTGCTCTTTGAAACGGATTGCGCATTATACAACCACAATACCGGATTTGACATGATATACCAGGAAAACAAGGTGTTCAACTTAAAGCTGGCAGCAAAGACCTTAAACGGCTTATTGATAAGACCGGGGGAAACCTTTTCTTTCTGGTGGCTGGTACGCCATGCGGACAAAGATACCCCCTATAAAGACGGCCTTACGGTGACCAATGGTAAACTCACCACCATGTCGGGCGGCGGTATGTGCCAGATGAGCAATTTACTATTTTGGATGTTCCTGCATACGCCATTGACAATTATCCAGCGCAGAGGTCACGAAGTAAAGGAGTTTCCAGAGCCAAACAGTGACGAGATTAAAGGGGTGGATGCAACCATTTCAGAGGGCTGGATTGATTTAAAAGTGCGAAACGATACCGACTGCACCTACCAAATATGGGTGACCTTAGATGATGAGAAAATCATCGGTCAGGTGTCCGCCGACAAAGAGCCCCAAGCATTATACAAAATTACAAATGGCAGTATCCAGTATGTCCGTGAAAGTGGCGGGATTTATGAATATGCCCAGGTTAAACGGATGCAAGTTGCCTTAGGTACCGGGGAAATAATAGATTGCAAGCTGCTTTATACAAACAAATGCAAAATCTGTTATCCCCTCCCGGAAAGTGTGGATATTCAGGAGGAGAACCAATGAGAAAAAGTGTGGGCATTACTGTTTTTGGATGCGAACAGGATGAGGCAAATGCTTTCCGCGCTTTATCGCCGGATTTTCATATTATCCCTACGCTGATTAGCGATGCGATATCGGCAGACAACGCAAAATTGGCCGCTGGCAATCAATGCGTTAGCGTAGGCCATAAGTCCGAGGTTTCCGAGGCGACAATTCTTGCGCTGAGAAAGGTCGGGGTAAAATACATTTCTACCCGCAGCATCGGCTGCGATCACATTGATACGACTGCCGCCGAGAGAATGGGAATCTCGGTTGGCACGGTTGCGTATTCGCCGGACAGCGTTGCGGATTATGCTTTGATGCTGATGCTGATGGCCATACGGGGTGCAAAACCCACCATGCACGCCGTGGCGCAACAAGATTTCAGATTGGATCGTATCCGGGGGAAAGAACTGGGGGATATGACTGTGGGAGTTATTGGAACCGGCCATATCGGGCAAGCGGTCGTCAAAAGGCTGCGGGGATTTGGATGCCATGTGCTGGCCTATGATAACAGCCGAAAAATGGATGCAGATTATGTCCAGCTTGATGAGCTTCTAAAAAACAGCGATATTGTTACGCTCCATGTGCCGCTTTGTGCGGATACCCGCCATCTGATCGGTCAGAAGCAAATTGGAGAGATGAAGCAAGGCGCATTTTTAATCAACACCGGGCGCGGAGCGCTTGTCGATACCGGGGCGCTGGTGGAGGCGTTGGAAAGCGGAAAGCTGGGTGGTGCGGCACTGGATGTGTTGGAGGGCGAGGATCAGTTTGTTTATACCGATTGCTCGCAGAAAGTGCTTGACCATCCCTTTTTGTCGCAGCTTTTAAGGATGCCGAATGTGATCATCACACCCCATACGGCGTACTACACTGAGCGTGTGCTGCAGGATACTACAGAAAAAACAATCAGGAATTGTCTCAATTTTGAAAGGAGTTTACAGCATGAATAGAATAAAAGTCGCAATCATCTTCGGCGGTTGCTCGGAGGAACATGATGTGTCGGTAAAATCCGCAATAGAAATTGCTGCGAACATTGATACGGAAAAATTCGATCCGCACTACATCGGAATTACAAAAAACGGTGTATGGAAGCTATGCAAGAAGCCATGTACGGAATGGGAAGCCGACAGTCTCCCCGCCATACTCTCCCCGGATAGGAAAACGCATGGGCTGCTTGTCATGAAAGAAAGCGAATACGAAACACGGCGTATTGATGTGGCTTTCCCGGTTTTGCATGGCAAATGCGGGGAGGATGGTGCGATACAGGGGCTGTTTGTATTGTCTGGTATCCCCTATGTGGGCTGTGATATTCAAAGCTCCGCAGTTTGCATGGACAAATCACTGGCCTACATTCTTACAAAAAATGCGGGCATCGCCGTTCCCGAATTTCAAATGATTGATAAAGGTGACAAGCCGGAGGCGGGTGCGCTTACCTACCCTGTCTTTGTGAAGCCGGCACGGTCAGGTTCGTCCTTTGGCGTAACCAAAGTAAACGGTACGGAAGAACTTAACGCTGCGATAGAAGCGGCAGGACAATATGATGGAAAAATCTTAATTGAGCAAGCGATTTCGGGCTGTGAGGTCGGGTGTGCGGTCATGGGGAACGAGGATGATTTGATTGTCGGCGAAGTGGATCAAATCCGGCTGAGCCACGGTATCTTCCGCATCCATCAGGAAAACGAGCCGGAAAAAGGCTCAGAAAATGCGATGATTACAGTTCCCGCAGACATTCCGGTCGAGGAACGAAATCGGGTGCAGGAAACGGCAAAGAAAGTATATCGGGTGCTTGGATGCAGAGGGCTTGCCCGTGTTGATCTTTTTTTGCAGGAGGATGGCGGCATCGTTCTAAATGAGGTCAATACCCTGCCCGGTTTTACATCGTACAGCCGCTACCCACGTATGGTGGCCGCCGCAGGAATCACGCTTCCTGCACTGATTGACAGCCTGATTACATTGGCGTTAAAGAGGTGATAAGTATGGAAAATGGTTTTTTGTTTTTAGATGAAATGTTGCATGGCGTCCGTTGGGATGCCAAGTACGCCACATGGGATAACTTCACAGGAAAACCGGTGGATGGGTATGAGGTGAATCGCATCATCGGCACAAAGGCCGTGGCGTTTGCTCTGCGCGAGGCACAAATCCATGCGGCTGCGCTTGGCTATGGCTTGCTTTTATGGGATGGATATCGGCCAAGAACTGCGGTGGACTGCTTCCTGCGTTGGGCAGCGCAACCGGAGGACAACCTCACAAAAGAAAAATTTTACCCCAATATAGAGCGAGCCGAGTTGATTACAAAGGGTTATGTGGCCTCACAATCCAGCCATAGCCGTGGAAGCGCAATTGATCTTACGCTCTACCACCTGGATACAGGGGAACTTGTTTCAATGGGAAGTAACTTCGATTTTATGGACGAACGGTCGCATCATACAGCAAAAGGGATAGGGGATGCAGAGGCACAAAATCGAAGATGCTTGCGTAAAATCATGGAAAGCAGCGGATTTCAGTCTTATCGCTTTGAATGGTGGCACTATAAGTTGATTGATGAGCCATACCCCGATACCTATTTTAATTTTGCCGTTTCATAATGAAAGTATTGGTTTTGTATCAGATTTTGGATTTGATAAAATCTATGCTGGTCATGGACAATCTTTTACTGGAAAGTGGTTAAAGCATCTTTTGTAATACATTGCAAATTATAGTATTCAATCTGCCCAGCGGCAGAAAAGAAAAAAACCGCTGTTGGGCAGACCTTTCCCACGCCCATTTTGTATTTTGCTGGCGGCGGTTTTGAGAAATCAAGGCCGCCGTTCTTTTCTGGCAGCAAAAGGTGTGGCGGCCCATAGGAGGATGCCGCTATGCTGTTTTGCTATTGCCATGCTCTAATCCACTTCCACCACTCAAAAAAAGCCTTGCCCCTCCACAGGGCTATTCCGGTTATGAGTATGTACTATACCATGTAAATCAGCAGCATAGCAAAGCATTTTCTCGCCCGGTAGGTTTGCGACCTGCCGGGCGATTTTTGTCGTCTTTTGCGGCCCGGCTGTCCCCAAAAAAATTTTTTGAGAAATTTTCAAAAAGGAGGTATTTAGCGGGTAGCTGGCGGCCTTGTCAAAGTCTTGTTAGCGGAAAGGGAGAGAACCACCTAAGTCCCCCACAGAAAGGGGGTGAGAAGATGGATGCTATCCCCCGCGACTATGAAGCGCGGTGCATGTTCGATGCTTTTTGCAAGACGGTACTGCGTAACGAGGCCAAAAGCTACTTGGCTGAAATGAAGCGCCGCCGTGACCGTGAAGTGTCACTAAGCTCTTTGTCACAGGCAGATTTGGACAAGCTCTGTACAGTAGATCACTACCCCAGCGACAGCTTTACGTTTTCGTCGCATGGCTATGACCTACATATCAACAATGAGCTTGTTGCCGAAGCCTTTGCCGCGCTGCCCAGCATGGAGCAGAGTATTTTAATCCTGCACTGTGTTCTGGATATGGCAGATGGTGAGATCGGCGGCCTTGTGGGAATGTCCCGGAGTGCCGTTCAGCGGCACAGGACAAATACCTTATCGGAGCTGCGGAAACAGCTAAAGGCGTTGATGCCGAAGGGAGGTTAGACGCGGATGAAGAACCCGAACTACAAGGGCATTGAGCTTTTGCCCCTTTCGGTGATCGAGGCCGCCCGCGCTGGGGATGCCGGAGCCGTAGAGCGCGTTTTGCAGTATTACAGCGGTTACATGAACAAGCTGTGTACCCGGACGCTCTATGACGAAAACGGCTATCCGCATGTGTGTCTGGACGAGGCCATGAAGCGCCGTCTGGAAATCAAGCTCATCCACGCTATCGTCACGAACTGACGAACCGGCCCCGGCAGCATGAAACGGCTTACCCTTTCCCCGTTTCGGTGTTTTCCCGGTGGCCTGATCGCACCTTGATAAATATGCCCGCAAGATAACGGCGGCGCATCATAGGGCATACGGACACATTCTGTCTGTGCCGAGCCGGACGGCTGGTGCGCCATGATACTTTTCCCTACGGGAAAAGCGGAGCGAGGAACACCACGCCGCAATGTGAGCGTGGCGGCTTGCGGGCGACGACGTACAGGCAGGACTATGATACTCCCTTATAGCCACAGTCCGAGCGTTAAAAGCGTCGCAGGCAATGGGTAGGGCCGCGTGAGAACCACGCGGGGGTGAAAGTCCCGTGGAGCTGTGCCAGCAGCCGTCCGTCTATGCCCCTAAATCACACAAACCTTTGAATTTGTGAAAGGGGGCTGCATTATGAACCATGATGTGCCTATTTGGGAAAAATACACGCTGACGATTGAGGAAGCGTCTAAATATTTCCGTATCGGAGAAAACAAATTGCGTAAGCTGGCCGAGGAAAATCCGGCCTCTGGCTGGGTCATTATGAATGGCAACCGCATCCAGATCAAACGCAAGCAGTTTGAGAAAATAATTGACACTTTGGACACAATCTAATAGTGAAAAAGGGCCGCAGATATGTTATAATAATTTATAAGCATATATGCGGCTCTTTCCGTCATGGAAAGGAGCATGACGAGATGTCAGAAAAAAGACGAGACAGCAAAAATCGCGTTTTGCGGTCTGGAGAGAGCCAGAGAAAAGACGGACGATATGCTTACAAATATGTTGATACCTTTGGAAAACCGCAGTTTGTTTACTCATGGAAGTTAGTGCCTACGGATAAGACCCCGGCAGGTAAACGGGAGGATATTTCACTCCGGGAAAAGGAGAAAGAAATCCAGAAAGACCTTGACGACGGGATAGACACCATCGGCAAGAAAATGACCGTCTGCCAGCTCTACGCCAAGCAGATCAGGCACCGGGGCAATGTGAAGCACAACACCAAACTGGGCCGGGAACGGCTGATGCGTATTCTGGAACAAGATCGGCTGGGGAGCTGCCCGATTGACAGTGTGAAGCTGTCCGACGCAAAGGAATGGGCGCTTCGGATGAAAGAAAAGGGCCTTTCTTATAAGACCATCAATAACGACAAGCGTTCCCTGAAAGCGGCTTTTTACACCGCCATACAGGACGATTGCATCCGAAAAAACCCGTTTGACTTCCAGCTTAGTGACGTTCTGGACGACGATACGGAACCAAAGGTGCCTCTTACACCAGCACAGGAAGAAAGTTTTCTGTCCTTTATTCAAGGTGATAAGGTTTACCAAAAGCATTATGACGCAATCGTTATTCTGCTGGGGACAGGGCTTCGCATTTCGGAACTGTGCGGACTGACGGACAAAGATTTGGATTTTGAAAACCGGGTAATCATCGTGAGCCACCAGCTTTTGAGAAATACCGGCGTCGGTTACTATATTGACGAACCCAAGACCCAAAGCGGCGTCAGAAAAATCCCCATGAATGAGGAAGTGTATCAGGCGTTCCAGCGAGTGATAAAAAACCGCAAAGGTGCAAAGCCGTTCATTATTGACGGGTATGCCAATTTCCTGTTTCTCAAACAGAACGGCTATCCCATGACGGCGGTAGATTATGGCGGGATGTTTGGCAGGCTTGTGAAGAAGTACAACAAGAGCCATGAAGAAGCGTTGCCGAAAACGACGACGCCCCATGCTATGCGTCATACATTCTGCACCCGGTTAGCCAATGCGGGAATGAACCCCAAAGCCTTGCAGTACATTATGGGACATTCCAATATCACCATGACGCTGAACTATTATGCACACGCCACATTCGATTCCGCAAGGGCAGAAATGGAACGGCTGGCAGCCTGACACAAGGCCGGTTTTACTACTCCATTTACTACTTTTGAGGGGGAAATGGTGAGAGGTAATAAGAACATTTGTAAGTATCTAACAATATCAAAAATGCCGGAAAAGCCCGGAAACACGGGCTATACCGACATTCAAGAACTTCTAAAAAGATAATCTAAAATCCCATATAATTTTATCTCATAAAACAAAGCATCTGACAGCTTATCTTCCATCCGGAAACGTCATTATAAAATCACATAAAAATAAACCGCCAAGAAGTGGCAAATGCTGCCTGCTAAAACAAAAAGGTGCCAAATAAAATGAAAATACGGTATCTTTCTGCTGTAGAAAAAAGTTCCTGCTGTATAGAATATCCCTCCCGACACTAGTAATGAAAGCCCTTGCAATGATAATGCCTGGGTCAGAGGAACAATGCTTGTCACTACCGCCCATCCCATCAGAAGATAACAGGCCATAGAAAAGCGTTGGAACTTTTCGATACTAATAGCATTTAAAACAATGCCGATCAAAGCTGTCACCCAAATAAAGGCGAATAACAGCCATCCCCTCTTCCCCGGCAAACAAAGCATGGTAAAAGGTGTGTAGGTTCCGGCAATCAACAGAAAAATGCTGCAATGATCCAAAACCTGTAATACCCTCTTGATGGACGGTACAGTTATAGCATGATAAAGTGTAGACATTAAATATAGCAGTAGTAATGTGCTGCCATAGATCAAGGAAGCCGTCAGTTTCATTCCATTTCTCTGTATTGCAGAAGCATTAACCATCAGACAAAGCGCTGCAAAGGACAAAACAGCTCCTATGCCATGGGAGACAGCATTTCCCACTTCCTCACCCAAGCTGTATCTGCGAAAGTATTTTGAATCTGAGATCATTTTATTCCCTCCTGTGTGGCTAAAAATATCTTCCATGATAGGATGGATGATTTTTTCTCTTTCATTCATCCTTTTCATTATTTAGTTTTTAAAACTAGATAATTAAGTTTTTATAGCTACATAATACCACGCAAGAGACGAATATTCAAGGGAAAAAAAGAAAAAACAGGATCTCTGGGGCGACTGCACTCGCCTGCAGAGATCCTGTTCAGCCGGAACGACAAGAAACTGTCTGATATTTCTTGCCGCCCAATATTTAAGATAATAAGGAGGAGAAGTCCTATTATCACCAGGTTTGCCATGAAAAGGAAAAACTGTCCCTGCATCTGCAAAAGACAGTTTTAGCATTGAGCATGGAACCTAAAGAGGACCGAACTCCTCCTCAGTTTGCCATTCCACATACCAAAACTCCTTTTCTAAGGTGGAAGGTAGGGAAGTTTCCTCCCCTGCCCTTAAACCGCTTTGCTAAAAACGGTTTCGCTTTCAGTGCCATAACAGTTTTCACTGCGTTAGGCGCTGAAAATCGGAGCTTTTTTTATGAAATTTTAATTCAGGCGGCAGCTGTTTCAGCAGCCTCCTTCTTTTTGAGTCCTTTTTCCGCAAAAGCGCTGACGGCAATACTGATTTGCAGCAATAACACCATGGGAACACCCAGACAAATCTGAGAGATGACATCCGGCGGTGTAATAATCGCAGCCAAAACAAAAATAACCAAAATCAGCAAACCTTGTTTCCGTTTCAAACCACGAGCGGTGATCACGCCCAATTTTGTGAAAAGGAAAGAAAGTACCGGCATCTCAAAAACCAATCCGAAGGATGCCAACATTGTATTACAAAAGCTGGCGAAAGATTGGATTGAAATCATGGGGTTGATATCGTCAATGGTGATGTTAACAAAAAAGCGCAGCGTAAAGGGCAATGCGACCTTATAACAAAACACAACGCCCAGCGCAAAGAATCCAACACCCGCCACTAAAGAACAAACCCCATAAAAACGCTCTTTGGGATAAAGGCCTTTTCTGATAAAGGCCCAAAGTTGATAGATCGTCAGCGGAGAACAGATGATAACCGACAATAACAGCGCTAGTTGGATATACACCATGAAGAGCTCCTGAGGCTCTACAAAAACGAAAGTGAATCCCGGATTGAGGGCCAACAAATACGCCATCATCTTCTCTGCAAACTGGAACAGGACCATCGCAAGCCCCAGATTAACCACAAAGATGATAACCAGCCGGTGCCGAAGCTCAGCCAGATGATCTACCAGAGTCATTGAATTATTCTGTTCCGACACTGGTTCAGCCTTTCCTTATTCCGCTTTGGGTTGTGCAGGTTTTACTTCCTCAGCCTTGGGAGCTGCAGCAGGAGCAGCGGGGGCTGCGGGAGCCGCAGGAGTAGGATCCACAGCA
Source organism: Angelakisella massiliensis (assembly GCF_900104675.1). Lineage (GTDB taxonomy): Bacteria > Bacillota > Clostridia > Oscillospirales > Ruminococcaceae > Angelakisella > Angelakisella massiliensis. Next base: position 2,757,988 of record NZ_LT629945.1, read on the forward strand.
GTCTCCAGATCCTTGGTCAGATCCTGAGTGCCCTTGCGGAACTCCTTAACCGCCTGACCCATGGACTTTGCCAAAGCAGGCAGTTTGGAGGGTCCAAAAATAATCAAAGCAATACACAAAATCAAAATCAGTTCAAAGGGGCCGATTCTTCCCATGTTACAATTCCTCCTAAATCGATTCGTACCGCCGGTCCTTACTGACAAGTTCGATACTGCGTACCACTCAATCCCTTCTATGTACTGTAATGAAAGGATATCTGACGTGATACTGCCGGCATACATAAATGCTATCTGCAGAAGATCCAGCAAAACATTGCTTTATCCTCCAAAACTGACGACATATATCGCCCAGTTTCCAGCCTTTATTTTACTCCAGCATCCATCCTCTTGTCAACCATACGGCAGTTTGCAGCTTTTTCCAGCAGCATTCTGCAGCATCTTTTATAGGTAAGCGGTAAAAAGGACAATTTTCTTTTCCGGCCTATTTCGGATGTCCAGTGACAGCGCCGTGGAAATTACGTCTGCCTATGGTAATCCTGTTCAAATTCCCATCTGAAAAACAAACCATTCCAAACGGTAAGCGTCACGTTGTACATCTGAATCTTGATCGCTTCCAAAAATCTTTACGATCCGAAGCAACCAAAGCCTGGTTTCCGCTCTGTCAACCGCCGCTTCCAATATTTCCGCAGAACATCGGATCACTCAGCCAAAAGAGCATCCAAGCCCGACACGGCTTTTCCAACTGTTTCATTTCAAAGCTATCAATATCTCGCCCGTATTCTGTTACGGATTCTGGTGTTCCTCCACTTCCACCTGTTCAATAAGCGCCCGAGCATATTTCTTGGACATAAACTGGGTGGAATAAATACCCATTGCGCCGTTGGAGGCAGTGACAGTATCAATATCAGAATACCGGTCGTCAAACTTCATCCGGGCAACCGCTCCCAAAATCTCATCTTCAGAAAAGAAGAAAGGATATTTGCGAAGCTTGGAAAATTGGGTGGGGCGAGGATAAAGCTTGCAGTCGCTCCGTGCAACAGTGGCAATTGTATACAGGATATCCTTGTCCTCCAGCATCGAATCAATTTCCGCAAAATGGCGGGTCATCATCTGCTGGTCGAAATAGTACAAATCCTTCTGCCCTTGAACGAAGCTGATGTTCTCCAGTGCCGGATCTGCCTCCGCTGTACCTACAGCGGCCAGAAGGGCCGTTACCTCCTCCTGAGTGACACCCTCCGGTGGCTGGAGCCGGGTCTTTTTCAGCGGCGCCACATGAGAGTCAATGGAACACTGGCGTATATAGTCTGCCAGCTTTTGGGCCGGGGTCTTTTCCGCCGGCTTCTTCTCCTGAGCACTGTCCTCGGTGGACAACTGCTCTTCTTCAGTCTGCTCCTGGAGCTGCTCCGAAACTTCCTCCGGCGCAGATGCCTCCTGCTGAGAAGAAGATGTGTTCAAAACTTCATCCATTGTGGTTCCTCCTGTAAAAGGCCGCGGCAGCAATTTCACCGCCGCGGCCCTCGGGTCAATGTCTCAAAAAGGGATTACGCGGGCAGCAGGTTCTTGGCTGCCAGAGCGTCAGCAACATCGGTCAGACCAAACTTCTCCAAAGTAGCTCTGGTGGGAGCACCGGTGGTCTCATCCCAACCAAACTCTTTGTAGAACATGGTCAGAGCAGTCTGCCAGTCGTCACGATCCAGCTTGACGGTGCCTTCCTCAAATGCCTTGAAGTCGGGATCCATGTCAAAGATGAAGTTGGAAACGACATCATGCTCATTTCTCATGTCAGTGGTGCCAAATGCCTCAACGGTCATAGCTCTCTGGAGCTGAATGACGCGCTCAGCAGCCTCATTGAGGGAATCCTCGGTCCACTCCTTGCCGGTAACAGCAGTCATGTACTGAGCCTCAACACTCAGGTCGCCCTTATAGCCGCGGTCCTTCCGGGGAGAGAAGGTCATGGGCCATACCCAGTTGCACAGGGTCATGGAGTCATGGATAACCTGACGGATGACACCGAACTTGGCAAACTTGGCCTTGTTCTCGTTCATGGGAGTGTAAGCCTTGGGCTTATCCAGAGCGCCGGTGCCGAAGATCTCCTCAATGATGGACTTCTGGAGATCATAAGGCAGACCGGAACCGGTGATGTTCACGATGGTATGGCACATACCGTCACGGTTGTAGATGATGTTGGTCAGCAGACCTACCTGAGCGGCGCACTCGTTGCCGTGATGACGCTTGCCGCCGATGGGGCCCCACAGGGTCATAGCCTGGCTGTGGATGTACTCATCACCCAGAATGTCATGATACCGCTCGCTGACGTTGTAAGCACCGTCGGCCAGGTGAGAGATCTCGCCCTTGTTGCTGGCAATCAGCTCCAGCATATCCTTGATAAAGGTAGGATCGCCGGCGTTTCTCTTATCCCAAGGAATGGAGTTGAACTCTTCCTCAGGCAGGATCTTCTTGAGCAGCTCGCAATCATTGTTCATGAAATAGACCAGAGTAGCGCTCAGATCGCCGTAGTTATCCCACAGGCCCAGATCATCAGCAATGGTGCAGCCCAGATAACCAGCCATGAACTCGCCGTCGCCTTCCTCAGCGATATCCTGGAAGGAGGGCAGCAGCTTGGCATAAGCGCCGTTAGCCATGCAGGTGTTGGCATGAGCAGCCTTAACACCAGTCTTCTCCTCCAGAGCAGGAACTACCAGAGAACCATAGCAGCGGACAGGGCAAGTGGCGCAGCCGGTCATCTTGACAGTGTACTTCTCAACCAGGTCGCCCCAGTCAAAGACAGCCTTCTGGCAGCGATAACCCATCTTGGTGGGCTCTCCGGGAGGAGATTCGCCGGTATCAACAGGGCCGCCCTCAGCAGCGCCCCAGGTCAGGCCGGGATGGCCGGTCCAACGGGTGCTGGCGTTCTCATACTCAGACCAGGACTGAGCAACGGTGGGAACAACGTGGTTGTTGTTGGAGCCCATCAGATCGCTCATGACGTAGTTGTTCAGTTCCAGAACCTTCTTGGCATCAGCCACATGAACAGCCTGGGTTCCATAGATGGCCAGAGCCTTGACCTTCTTGCTGCCCATGATGCAGCCCAGACCGCCGCCGCCGCTGTGACCGCCGTTGTTCATCATGTTGGACATCAGGATGCCGTTCTCACCGGCAGGGCCGATGGTGACAACGTTGACGCCGGAACCTTCCACGCGGCAGATCTCAGCCACAGTGTCCATGGTGGTCTTGCCCCAGACAAAGGTAGCGTCCTTAACGGAAACATCGTCGTCCTTGATGTTGATGTATACGGGGGTCTCAGACTTGCCCTCGATGATGATAGCATCGTAACCGGCATACTTCATCATGATAGCGGTGTCGCCGCCCATGTGAGCATCGACAACAGCGTTATTCTTGGTGAAAGTAGACAGGAAGGAAATGCTGGTACGGCTGGAGCAAGGGGCGCTGCCGCCGCAGTTGGGGCCGGCCGCGAAAACGACCTTGCTGGCCTCGTCCAGGGGCTTGGTACCGGCAGGAACCTCATCATAGAGGATGCGGTTGGCCATACCCTTACCGCCGATGTAATCAAAATATTTTTCACTGCTCTCAACAGAACATTGCTTGGTGCCAACGTTCACGCGGAGCATTTTTCCAGTCCAACCATTCATGGATCAAAAAACCTCCTTCATCCCTAATTACTGCTGCATAGCAGCTGCAACGTCCTCCCAGGGGATCATGCTGAGAGCGCTGGTGGGGCAGCCGCTGACGCAGGCGCCGCAGGTGATGCACTTGGTAGACTTCTTGGTCTCGGGATCCACCTTGGGCATACCCCAGGGGCAAGCCTGAGCGCAGGCGCCGCAGCCGACGCAAACGCTGGTATCTACCACACGGGCACCGGTGTTGGGATCGGGCTTGATAGCGCCCACAGGGCAGGCAGACATACAGGCAGCATCCTTGCACTGCTTGCAGGTCTCAGGACCCATGTCCCACTCGCCCAGGAAGCCGCCGCCGTGAGCATAGTCATCAGCGATGGTGGTGGAACCAAACACAACGCTGTCACGGACATTCAGGCGGGCCAGCCAAGGCTGAGCTTTGCCGTCATTGGCCAGGGTGCAGTTGGTCTCGCATCTCTGACATCCGGTGCATTTGGCACGGTTAACCACCAACAGCATTTCGGGAAGGGCCACGGTCTCCACAACGCCTTCATCTACCTCTTCCTGGGTGCAGCCAAAAAGAGTAAGCATAGCGGCGGTCATGCTCAGACCGGCCAGTCCCTTACCGGACATCTTCAGGAACTGACGTCTGGTATACTCTTTATCAAGTATACCTTTTTTCATTTCTTCAGACATTTCTTCTCCTCCTTATAACAAGGTGCTTGCGAAAAGCGCTATGAATCAGGCTTCATAACGCTTGCATATTTATTGTATCGTAAAACTTACGTCTTGTCAATTAATTAACATCTATTTCTTTGTTTTTCTGGTTATAATGTAATAATAGGTGTGTTTTTTCTCTGTGTAAATTACACATTTTGCCATTCAAAATTTAATAAAACTTCAATCAGAAGTCAACGCGCTTAAAAAATTCATTTTGCGGTCACAAAAGCTCGTTTTTAAAAGATATAACATGATATAATATAGATGTTGAAATGGTACATTGATTTGTATGGATTTATTTTCATGGGGGTACTCTATCACAAAAGTTTGCCGATACCCCTTCCCATAACCGGCTCAATTATCATAAACGCAAGATTTCGTCCTGTCTTGTCCCTTTGCCCAATGGAACAATTTTGGCAAAAGAATTTTTCCTTTGCCCATATCTGGCGCAGCGATCTGTATTGCATTAGCCTATACCGTATGATACCTCATCAGGAAAGGAGTTTTTATGGAACAAAAAACACTGTATTATGGCGGCAACATCCTCACAATGGATGACCATTTTCAAGGACAAGGTGTCCTGACCCAAGGCGCCCGAATTTTGGGCGTTGGCGAACTTTCCCAGCTGAAGGCTCAGGCAGGAGATTGTACAGTGGTGGACCTGAAGGGAAAAACGCTTCTGCCCGCCTTCATCGATCCCCACAGCCATATCACATCCCTGGCACGCACTGTGGGGCTGATTCACCTGGCGGGAGCTGCCAGCTTTGAGGAACTGTCTGGGCGAATCCAGCGGCATATGACAGAGTTTGCTCCTCAGCCCGGAGAATGGGTGATGGGCTTCGGCTATGACAATAATCTCATGCCTGGATGCCGCCACCCTACCAGAGAGCTGCTGGATCGGCTTTGTCCTGATAACCCTTTGCTGATCTCTCATGCTTCCGGACATATGGGAGTGGCCAATTCCGCTGCTTTGGCGGCGCTGGGCATCACTGATCAAACTCCAGACCCTGATGGAGGAAAAATTGGTCGTGAGGAAGGGACCAGGCAGCCCAACGGCTACCTGGAGGAAACTGCTTTTACTATGCTGGGTTCCCGGCTGCCTCAGCCCGACTTTGCGCAGCTTTCCAAACAGATACAAATGGCGGAAAAAACCTATTTCCGTTACGGCATCACAACCATACAGGATGGATTGACCCGTGAAAGCGAATGGAATCTGCTGAAGAATATGGACCAGGCAGGCGCTTTGACCGCGGATGTGGTGGCCTATATCAATATGGTGGATTCTCAAAAAGTATTAGAGGAGAATCAAAAATATCTCCATGCGGATGGCCATCTTCGCATTGGGGGCTACAAAATTTTTCTGGACGGTTCACCTCAAGGAAGAACCGCCTGGATGAGTAAACCTTATCTGGGTGAGCCGGCTGATTATACTGGATACCCTATTTTCTCAGATCAGCAGGTAAAAGAATATATCCGCACTGCTCTGGACCAGCAAACACAGCTCCTTGCTCATTGCAACGGCGACGCTGCGGCGGAGCAATTTCTCCGCTGCTGTGAAGAGGTACAGCGCGAAACAGGAAAAAACATCGCTTCCATTCATCCTGTCATGATTCATGCCCAGCTGCTCCGCCGGGATCAGCTGCCGCGGCTGGTCTCCCTGGGAATGATCCCCTCCTTTTTTGTTGCTCATGTATACCATTGGGGAGACGTGCACATCCAAAACTTTGGTATGGAAAGGGCGGCTTTCATCAGCCCGGTTCATTCCGCCATTCAAGCAGGGCTTTCTCCCACTTTCCATCAGGATACCCCTGTGATCAGTCCGGATATGATGGAAACGCTGTGGTGTGCGGTCAACCGGATCACACGAGATGGTGTTGTATTGGGAGCGCAGGAACGAATCTCCCCATGGGAGGGGCTAAAGGCCATTACCATCAACGCTGCCCGGCAGTACCGGCAAGAGGATGTGAAAGGTACCATTGCACCGGGTAAAAAAACGGATTTGGTAATTTTGGATCGCAATCCCCTCACCTGCCCTGTCCATGAGCTGAAAGACATCCAAGTGGTCACCACCATTCGTGAGGGACAAGTCGTTTATCATGCCTGAGGTAAAAGCCTGCTTTGTGATTATTTAACCTGTGTCAATAAACAGAGGCGGAAGGATGAAAATATCCTTCCAGGGGGACCCAGTCCCCCTGGATACGCCGCTTGGTTCCTGACGAAACCAGCGGCGATACCCCCGGTTTCGCGCCCCTGTGGGCGCGGGGCGTGGTATAAAAATCAGGCACATGTCCTGATTTTTATGATTTTAAAATTTATTTCTTTCTTGAAAGAGTTTTTTCTACAGTTTGAGGCGGAAGGATAAGAATATCCTTCCGCCTCTCTGTTTTTCCATATTTGCTGATATTTTCTGTCCCGCCTGTCATGGGGCAGCTGCATACCATTTTTAATCAGAAAACATCTGGTTAATCCAGTCTTTGTACCCCTATACCCATTAGTCCTGGTCCTGTATGTACCACTAACACCGGGGTGATCTGCCCTTCCACATCTACCTGCTGTCCAGGCAGCAGCTCAAGCAGCTCCTTTTTGACTTCCTCCGCTTCTTCCGGCGCTCCTCCGTGCATTACCGCCAAGCGGCAGCGGTGTCCTTTGGCAAAATCCGCCGCCAAACGAACCGCACACTGGAGGGATGCTTTCCTTCCCCTAGCCTTTTGGACTGTATAGTAAACGCCATCCTCATTGCAGGAAATGACAGGCTTGATCCCCAGCATAGTACCCAATGTGGCCGAAACCAAGCCGATACGTCCACCCTTGCGGAGATATTCCAGTGTGGAAACACAAAAATATACCTTTGTCTCCTTTACAGACCGTTCCAGTCGCTCAGCAATCTCTTCCATCTCCAGCCCTTGTTCTGCCAGTTCCCGGGCCAGCATGACAGTAAAGCCTGCACCAATACCAATATTTTTAGTATCTATCATCCGGAATTCCAGTTTACCAAATTCCTCCGCCGCTGCCTTCATCACCTGCATGGTGCCGCTCAGTCCGCTGGAAATATTGATAATCAAAACTTGCCGGTATCCATCCTCCCAAATCTGTTCCAGCATTTGTTCTACTTCACTGCTGCTGGGCAAAGAAGTTTTGGGAATTTCCTGCTGGAAGCGGTCATAAATCTCCTCGGCGGTGATATCAACCCCATCCTTATAACTGCTGTCTTTATAGTGGATGCTCAGCGGAACACAATAAATTCCCCATCTGCGCCGGTAATCTGCGGGAACATCCCCGCCTGAATCCATCAGAATCGCTATTTTCCGCTGTTCCATTGGCTCACCTCATTAAAAAAATCGAATCATTTAGTATTTAAAACTAGAATATCATGTGTGTAAGTATATGTCAATGTAAAAAGCGATATTGACACTTTTTTTTCATCCTGCTATCATAAATGGTGACTTTATGACCCATGTAAAAGTAAAAGGAGTGATGGCAAATGGAGCGCTTTGAAGATTCCCCATTGGCACAGGAAATGACGCAATTCCACTGTCCAAGAATGAATGAGTTCCCAGACCTGGAATTATATATGGATCAGGTGCTGACCATTTTGCAGAATGTCCTTTCTCCTTTTGCTGAGGACAGCAGAGAAAAGTTCATCACATCCACCATGGTCAATAACTATGTAAAGCAGAAAGTGGTTTCTCCTCCCCAAAAGAAAAAATATAACCGCAAACATTTAGCTTATCTGATGGTGGTATGTATTTTAAAGCAGGTACTGAGCTTATCAGAAATCTGTCAACTGATCCGTCACCAGATTTCTACCTACCCTATTGAAGAAGCTTATGATTTTTTCTGTGCCCAAATTGAGATGACCCTCAAGGCCACTTTCACCGACCGGGATTTTTGCTGTCAGCCGCCAATGAAATCCCAAACGCTTGAAACACTGCTGGTTCAATCCGCGGCACTGGCCTTCGCCAACAAAATTTATATGCAAAAGTATATTCGTTTTTGTAAAGAACAGCAGGCTGCAAAAAAAGATTAATTTTTTTCTGAAACCCCTTGCAATCCATTCAGAAATATGATATTATAATCAAGCTGTTTCTGGGTGTGGCGCAGATGGTAGCGCGCTACCTTGGGGTGGTAGAGGCCGTGGGTTCAAATCCCGCCACTCAGACCATGCGGAGTATCATTAAAGGATCTGAAAAGGTCTGCTGATGATACTCCGCATTTTTATTTCCAAATCTATATGGCAATCTGTGCGGGGGCGTAGCTTAATGCTACGCATTTTCTCGTTTCCAAAAGAATGTCCTGCTCAGGGATTTTCCGGCGATCCGGCACCTCAAATGCACCGATGCAGTTGTAATGGATCGTCACCCGCTGATTGGTAACACCGTCCTCCTTGACCGCAGGATAGACCTCGATGTACTGAATGAGCTCGGCAACCATGCGCTTGGTGATGGTGGTGGCGTCGGTGTAGCGGCGCACCGTTTCCAGAAAGGTATCCACATCCATCCGCTTATCTTCCAGCTTTTTCAGCTCCAGCCGCAGGGCCTTGATCCGTCCGGCGTTCTCTCCCTGCTCCTGCTCATATCGCTTGGACATTTTGGCAAAACGGGCATCGTCGATCTTGCCGGACACATTGTCCTCGTAGAGCCGCTCAAAGAGCATGTCCAGCTCCCTAGATAGGTTGGTCGATTCCTGATACATACCGTACCATTGCCGACTTCCCGAATCGCTCCTTTTCGCTCTCGGTCATTGCACCGCCTTCTCGAACAAGTTTGCACCCGGTTTCTGTATTGAGCCGGTTGGTTAAAACTGTCATGACCTGCCTGTGGATTTTTCTGCAATCAATACTGATACAGGTAGCGAGCTGAAAATAATTCTGTATTCCCAGAACCATTGAATTGAACAGCCTTATCTCGTCTAAAGGTCTTTTTCTTTTGGACGGTCTGGCAATCCGTTTCGCTTGTTCCACCAGCTTTTGCCTTTCCAGTTCCAACTTTTTGTCACAGATATGAGATTGCACAGCGTACCTACCGCTTTTTGGTCTGACCCGTATCTTGAATCCGAGAAACTCTGAATAGCGTTCTCTGGCATTGACTATCCTTGTTTTCTCCGGCGATACTTCGAGCCTTAGCCTCTCAGTTATCCACGCTGTTACAGCTTCTTTTGTTCTCATAGCGTCCTCTTTATCCCGACAGAAGATTCTGAAATCATCTGCATATCTCACGATGTACATTTCTTTCAGTCCCGTTTTCCTCATTTTGAGAAATGCCTTGCTCCGGTCAAAAGTAATCGAGTTTCTGATTTTCCTCTCATACCCGTATTCCTTTACAAGAGGGTGGTTCTGCCATTGGCTCTCTACCCAGTTATCCAGTTCATTCAGCACGATATTCGCAAGTAGCGGTGAAATGATACCACCTTGCGGTGTGCCTTTGTCTGGAATGAGGGTAGTGCCGTCTGGCATTCTAATCGGTGCTTTCAGAATCCGCTTGATAATAAAAATCAACTGTTTGTCGTGTATTCCCAAAGCCCATATCTGCCGCACCAGCTTACTGTGATTTACATTATCGAAAAAGCCCTTTATATCAAACTCAATCACATAATGCAGATTCATTCGCTGGAGCATGGTATAAGTTCTCTGCATGGCGTGTTCTACGGAGCGGTTCGGGCGAAAGCCGTAGCTATTGTCGCTGAATTTCGCTTCGCAGATAGGCTCCATGACCTGCTTGATACATTGCTGTACTCCTCGTTTGCGAAGTCGTTGTCGGTCTTAATCCATTCGTACATCACGTTCACCCCCTTCCTGGGCTGGGAGCCATATCTCGATTATACCAGCACCAGGAAGGGACACACAAGGAGGAAACAGCAGCATGAAAGCAGAACTTAAACGAGCCGCCGACCTCGTCGCCTTCCAGCGGCGCGAGGCCCTGTCTCGGAAGCGGCTCTCGGGAGACCCCCGGAACCCCTTCCGCCCCCGGTATGGCGCGGAGCTGACTTTCGCCGCCGCGTCACAGGAGGCCGAGACCCTGGGCTATATTCTCAAATTGCTTGAGAAGGAAGCGGCCCGGGAGTGTGCGAGGCGGGTCTTCCCCACGCTGGACGCGATCCTCGACTTCGTCGTCGGCCTGGGCCTCATGGCCCTCGGGGGCCTGGGGCTCGCCGCCGCGTGTGTCGTGGCAGGAGCGCCGGACAGCTTCACCCGTGCGGCGGCACTGCTGGGCCTGGGGTTTATGGCAGCGGTCAACCTGCACCGGCAGAAGCGGAAGTAAATCTAAGAACGACTACACAGGAAGGAGGACAGCGGTGAAAAGCAACGGTAAACTTTGCCCCCTGGGGAAGCTCGTCGTCAAGGCACTCACTGACCAGGACAAGACGAAGACGCAGCTCGCCGCCGAGATCGGAACGTCGCCGCAGTATCTAAGCTACATTCTCTACGGCGTCCGCTCGGGCGAGAAGTACCTCCCGGCGATCATCGCGGCCCTCAACCTCGACCCCCGGAAGGTCGAGAAGGTAACGGCAGCGTAACACCAGGAAGGGAGGGACAGGAGTGCCGGACGTATTCATCGGGCTCAAGGAGGCCGCAGAGTTTGAGGGCGTGAAGTATAACACCCTCGTCCAGCGGATCAAGCGAAGCCCCAATCAGTACAAGACCAGAACGCAGCCCCAGGAGAACGGCGGCAGAGAGCAGGTGCTCGTCTCCGTCGACTCCCTGACAGCCAAGGGCCGAAAGGCGTGGCGGGCGGCACAGAAGATAGACGGGAGGGACGTCGTCATAGAGAAGCGAACAGAGTCCGCGCCCTGGTATGTGGGCGTCGACCTCAACCACTACACCGAGCAGCACAAGAAGGCGTTCTACGAGGCCGTCGAGCTGGCGGCGAGGGTGCAAGACTTCATCGACTACGACGGCCCCGACCGCACGGCCTACGCCGAGCGGTACGCGCTGGGCCTGGGAGTGAGTCTCCCGACCCTCTACCGCTACGTCGACAACATCCTCAAGGCGAACGCCTGGGCCCTCAAGATGGAGAAGGAGGACGGCCAGAGCCGGGACTATTTCCGGGCGCTGTCCTTGTGTCGGAAGCCGAAGGCGACCGCCACCTTCCCGAGTCTCACGGATGAGCAAAAGGCGCTCATTCAAAATATATGGTTCGACCGGCGCTTCGCGGCCAACCTGGGAACGATCGAAATGCTCTACGAGAAGTTCGAGGAGGTCGCCGAGGGCCGGGGCTGGGAGAACTACCCCAGCATCAAGACGGTCGCCCGGTACATCAAGCACCTCATGGACAGCCGGGGCGGAGAGTCGGCCCGCTACCTCGCGGCCAACGGCTCCCGGGAGTGGAAGAACAAGAAGATGCTCAAGGGCAAGCGCGACGCGACGAGCCTCAAGGTCATGGAGTACGTCGTCGGCGACGAGCACACCTTCGACTTTTGGGTTCAGTGGGTCGCCCCGAACGGGAAGATCAAGGCCGTCCGCCCGAAGCTCGTCGCATGGATGGACATGCGGAGCCGGGCGATCGTGGGCGACGTGGCTTGTGTGGATGCCAACAACCAGACCCTCAAGGAGAGCCTCGTCAAGATGCTCTACTCCCACCCGGGCGGCGTCCCCCACATCCTCCACGTCGACAACGGCAAGGACTACACGGCGAAGACCATGACCGGCCAGAGCCGCAAGAAGCGGAACATCGACTTCGAGTTCGACGCCGAGACCGTGGGCTTCTACCAGAGCATCGGCATCGAGGAGGTCGGGCGGTCGCTCCCCTATCAGCCGTGGGACAAGCCGATCGAGCGCTTCTTCTCGACCGTGTGCTCCAAGTTCTCGAAATGGTTCGAGAGCTACACGGGCACCCTCACCGGCTCCAAGACCTACGCCAAACGACAGAAGGACGTCGACGGTAACACCATCTATTGTAATTGTTCAGTCGAAGTTGGAATCATCGTCAGCTGGGAATGTGGTTGCGTATGTAATCTCAGAAAATGTTCGTGTAATTGAGGGAACGATAGTATTTTATGCTTGATCTTGGGCAATGAAATGTAGTTCTCCAAATACAGAAGTGCAGTCATTACTTATATACACATCAATAGTCCCGCTTGGGCGCACAAATATAGCACTCCATCCATAAGGCCCATACGAATATTCCATATTATGTTTCATAAAAGCAGGTCGGAATCCTTCGGGTATCTGAGCGATTGCACTATAGCTTCCAGTCTTAAATCCATCAATTTTTCTAATTGATATCTCAACAGAGACAACACCCTCTTGATCCTTGTAGTACACATTTTCATAATTGGCGCTGCCCGTGTGAGTTTCATATCCATCAGATAACGGCAAGTTGAACTTCTGCGGCGGTGTTTTCTCCGCCTTATTCGACTAATGCGGAAATAAAAATTAAGTTAGGAGTGAAAATCTATGGATTATAAGCACTCTTGCGTTATTGATGCGCAAAATCTCTATAAAACCTTTGTGCTGTTACTCATTGTGGAAAATGAGGAACACCAGCAGGAGGAACAGATCCAGTATTATACCCTACAGGAAGGCGAACAGCTTTTAGATACCGCCCCGCCTGCCATGCGGCCTTATGCGGGCGCTGTGGGCTTCGTTTCTCCCAAGTGGGATACAAGCACCTCTGCATGGGTTGAGGCCGCAACCGAGGAAGAAATTGCTGACTGGGAAGCGTAGCACCCGGCCCCGGAGCTGCCCGATCCCCCGCAGCCGTCCGGTGACTTGGAGCAGCGCGTGGCTGATCTGGAAAGCGAAAAGGCCGATAAGACAGAAGTGCAGGCCGTGTGGGATCAGATGGCCGAAGCCTATCAGGAAGGAGTGCAGAGTGCATGAAAAACCAAGAATTAGTGCTTGATGTGATGCGCGCCCAGGGTAAGTCCGACGCGTTGGATCTCCGAGCACGGGCGGCGGAGCTGGACGGTACAGCGGTGATTGCGGAGGAGGCAAAAGCGCCAGCCTGGGACAGCGGTAAGGATTACTCCTCCTGGCCCGTGGGGGCCCCTGTGACGGATGTTGGGCAGGTGTACAAACTGCTCCAGCCCCACAATGCCAGCCACTACCCGGACACTACCCCAGCCACGTTGCCCGCGCTGTGGTCGGTCTGTCACACCAAAGACCCCAATAAGGCAAAGCCCTATATGGCCCCCGACGGCCAGAGCGGCATGTACATGACAGATGAATGCTGCACGGATGAGGGGCATGTCTGGCGCTCCAAGGTTGACAACAACGTGTGGGCCCCCAGCGGCTATCCGGACGGATGGGAAGATCTCGGCCCGGTTGAGGAATAGTCCCTTATCGGCGAGGCCGACCAGTGAAAATGGTCGGCCTTGTCGAATAAGGCGGAGATTGGACCACCTCAAAGGTTTTTGCTACCTCTCTCTGATGACTGGCAGATTAGTAGTGCTGCATACTACTGGAAAAACCAATTTGGCCTGGTTACTGTAAGCTTTGAATTAAATAAAGGCACCACTGATGAAGATATTATATCGCCGGGATTCCACAATTTGGCGGTGTTGCCGGAAGGATTCAGACCCATCGGGTACACTGCTCACACAGCTGCTGTGATAAAAGGGGTAAGCACTATAAATTCATGTTATGCGTGGATTTATCCGGACGGACGAATGGTAACACAGCTTTTTAATACCGGAAATGAGGTCATTGGGTCTATATTATTTTATCCTTAATCGTCAGCAATGTAAGAAAAAAAGCCAAATGCATAGAGGTACTTTTCAGTCGCGGTCGGTCCTACCCTAATTAATATTTCTCCGGTGCTTCCACTGATGAATCCCCATGTACTCTCCCTTACTTGCTGGTTTGACATAATTATGCAAATAGGCATATCACCTTTTGGCCTAAATCCAATAGGCAGTATCCCAAGGATGTCATTTGTAGCTACAAAACCCGATTTTTTTTGACTTCATAGAAGCATCCAACCTCATTAAATTGGTTTCTCCAATATACACTTTTGGCTGTGTGTGTAAATAATTCTGTGGTGGGCAATGGTAGCTCCATTGGTGGTGCTACATTCGCCTTATTCGACAAAGTTGTAGTTTTCCCGTTATACTAAAAGCAAAAACGGGAGGCGTTGGGTATGGATGCAAAACAGGAATTAGTGGGACAGCTTGCGGCATTGATGCCGGGGATGGTGGAGGAAATCGCTCGTATTGTGGGAGATTACCGGATCAGTCGAGAGCTATCACGGGAGCGGTGCGGGCTGGAGCGGAAAGTATCCGCATTTCTGGCGGCAAGAAAAATCGACGGTCTATCACCTAAGACCTTAAAGAACTACCGGGAAATGCTGAGCGCTTTTGCTGCAAAGGTAGAAAAACCGGTGACCCGGATCGATACAGACGATATTCGGGGCTATATCGCCTATTTGGCCCAAGAGCGTGGACTAAAGGACAGTAGTATCCAGACCCACATTAATACCCTACGGAGCTTCTTTTCCTGGTTGGATCAGGAGGATGCGATCCGTAAAAATCCTATGCGGAAGATCAAATCTCTCAAGTTGGACAAATTCCAGGCCCGCAGGCCCCTTACCCCAGAGGAGCTGGAGCGGCTGCGGGACGGTTGCCGCTCCTATAAAGAAAAGGCCCTGGTGGAGTTCCTGGTCTCCTCTGGCTGTCGTCTTTCGGAGGTGGCAGGAATACGTGCCGATCAAATCGACTGGCGGGAACGCAGTGTGGAGGTGTTAGGAAAGGGCGGTAAGCGGAGGGTGGTGTATTTCTCGGTCCGCGCTTCGCTTATGCTCAGGGCCTATATAGAACAACGCAAAGGCGGTGAGGCGCTGTTTGCCAGCAGCAAGGCTCCCTATGAACCTATGTCTCCTCGGGCCATCGAGCGAGCCGTGGAGACGGTCGGCGTCCGGGCTGGAGAGCGGAGGCGGATACATCCCCACCTTCTGCGCCATACCTTTGCCACCAATGCTCTCCATGGGGGAATGGATCTCACGGTTATCCAGCACCTGTTAGGACACAGCGATCCAAAGACAACCATGATCTATGCAGAACTTCGGCCTGATGCTGTTAAATATGCTTATGAGCGAGTCATTGCATAAAGGCGCTCACAGTGCGTCAATACATTGTGAGCGCCTATAGAATTAGTTCTAAAAAATATGAGGATTTTTCTTAAATTAGATGTCCGCATTTCTCATAAATCTTGTCGCGCAACACTGACCCATGGCAAAGTTCTGGTGAGCCATATCGTGGGAAATAGAGTTGGGGAATTCGTTGAAATAGCCCTTGGTGTTGAGCTCATTGAACATATCCAGAGCGGTAACATAGCCGGGATCGGTGAACTCGCCGGTGGTCTTCTCATAGTCCTTCATACGGACATCCTGAGGAACCAGCTTCTGGTTGAGGCCGGTGATGTAGTGGCAGGCAGCCCAGGGATACTGGTCACCAAAGGCCAAAGGAGTAACGCCATTGCTCTTGAGGGTCTCGCAGAGGGTCAGGAACTCATCCCAAGTGGTGGGAGCGGTCAGACCGTACTGATCGAAGATCTCCTGATTGTAAACAAAGAACTTGCCGTTCAGACGCAGCGGAATACCATAGTTCTTGCCATCAGAGCTGAAGGGCTCCAGGCCGGCTTCCATCAGGGTGCTTCTCCAGGCGCCGTTGTCAGCGTCCAGAGCCTCGGTCAGATCCATAACAGCACCGGCAGCAATGAACTTTCTGGCGAACTCACCGCTCCAGGAGAAGAACACGTCGGGGCGGTCGTCAGAACCCATCATAACTCTCAGCTTATCCTTAATAGGCTCGTCGGCAACAGCTTCAGAAACGATGGTGATGTTGGGATGCTCTTCCATGTAGGCGGCAACGATCTCATCAAAATATGCAACGTTTTCAGGCTGAGGCCATTTGTGGAGGAACTTCAGGGTAATCTGCTCTCCCGAAGTCTCGGAAGAGGGAGCCGCCGCATCGCCGCTGCTGCTGGGAGCAGCGGAAGAAGAAGCAGTGCTGCCGCCGCAAGCGGCCAGACCCAAGGTCATTGTCAATGCGAGAAGCAAGCATATCAGTTTTTTCATTCGTAGTAATCCTCCTGTCGTTTTGTTTTATGATGTAACGGCCGGTATTAAAAGTCCCCCAAGCCGTTAACTCCTCAAACTTTCAGCGAATGTCGGTTTCGTAACCGAAAGTTCCGGCAACCAGACAATTCTTGGCGGCAAACTCGGCGGCATTGGCCATGCTCTGCTGAGTTTCCTCACCGCTGTAAATACCCGCCAGATAACGGGCAATGAAAGAATCTCCAGCACCCATGGTATCCACCACATGGTCGATATGGTAAATACCCTGATGATAATAAACACCGTCACGATAGAGCATGGAGCCCTTGAAGCCTCTTGTCATCAGGATGTGCTTGGGGCCAAGCTCCGCTACCTTGGCAATAAAATCACGGAGCACTTCCTCTTCCCCATCGCCGCCGGAGAAAATGGCAAAGTCCACATAAGGAAGTGTATCGCGGATCTCTTCCAGATTCAGGTGGTCGGAGTAGTCATAAGAAATAGCGGGGCCAATGGCCTTCATCTGAGGAAGACTGTCGTTGATGCCGCTGTAAACGCTGGTGTGAATCAGCTGGTATGTAGCGATAAACGCCTCGTCTTCCTTGTTCAGTACAATGTTATGGGAAACACCCACCGAACCGCCCATATCGCCGCTGAGGAAGGTTCTGTCACCATCCACCAACGTTACGTTGGCATAAGCGTTGGGCCCCTCCATAACACGAACATGGGAGGTGTCCAGCCCCTCGCTGCGAAGGGCCGCCAAAACATGAGCGCCAGCCGCATCGGTGCCCAGACAACCAATATAAGCTGCCTCCGCCAGGCCGGACCGCTTGGCCAAAACCGGCACGTTCACCGCGTTTCCACCAGGATACATCTTGTTTTTATACAGGTACCGGTCCACCACATTATCACCGATACCGATGATACGAAACATTCGACTTCCTCCTTTCGCAACTGGTATAGTATAATACCAGTTCATGAGATTAGTTTAACACCGTTGATATTCAAAGTTAATAAAAACCTGTTAACATGTGGTATTAAAACTATACATATTTTAGTCCAATTTTTAATGCATTTCCGCAAAACGTTCCTTGATGTAAAGTTTTTGCCAAGAGCTATTCATTTGCCCCGCTTTGTATGATATACTAATATCAAATAATCCCCCGCCCGTTTTTGGGCGTTTGATATAAGGAGGAAAACGCGGTGAAAAACCTTTTTGACCCAATGGTCATTCGTGGGATGGACCGCATCGCTCAATTGATTATAGAGGAGGAGATGAAACCTGGTTCCCCGATTCCCTCCCCCGGTGAGCTTTCCCAGCTGCTGCTGATGCCGGAAGATATCATCTCCAGAGCACTGCTGCAGCTTTTCTATGAAGGTACACTTAACGGCGATCCCGGCACACAGCAATATTGTGTCGCTCCCCCAAAGCTGGTTCTTAACGCCTGGCCTACCATCGACCACTTTATCGGAAAAGAATCCATTTCCCCCACGGTTGCCTTTTTTGCGGTGGTTGAGGCCTCCAAGGCTGTTTCCAACGCTCTGAGACTGCCCTTGGGCATCAATGTATATTGCCTGCGGCGTCTGTATCAGATACCACAAGGCCCCCGCATTCTGGTCACCTCTTACCTGCCGGAAAGCAGATTTCCCCATTTGATGGTACATGACTTTTCCAGCCATTCTCTTTATGATGTACTGGAAAAAGAATATGGTATCCAGGCGGACAACCAGTTTCTCGATTTTCTGGTGGATTCTCCAACGGAGGAAGATTGCCAGCTGATGGGAATTTCTCCAAAAGAGCCATTGATGATCCTGTCCCGTCAAACGTTCAGTCAGTTCGGCGATGTTTTTGAATACTCCATTTATAAAAACCCCGGCCGAAACACCTGTTACAAAAGCACACCTACTCTGAGAGGCTCTATGTAACCAAAAAGGAGGTCTCCCGTCCTTGCAAAATACACTGCCAATTCATGTACAACTGGAAAATCTGATCCGCGATAAAATCGCCAACGGAGAATACGCCATCGGCTCATGTCTGCCGTCGGAACGGCGGTTGGCGGAAACCTATGGCATCAACCGCCTCACTGTGCGCGCGGCACTGAAAAACCTTCGGCAGGAAGGTTTGATTGTAGCTCACCAGGGACGGGGAAACTTTGTCAATTCCGCCAGAATGCGTTTAAGCTTTTCCAGCATCCGCGGTTTCGGCACTCAGCTGAAATCTCAGGGTGTGGTTCACACCAGCAAGGTGCTCATTGCCCAAAAGGTTCCTGCCAACCACAAGCTTTCCCGCTGCTTTCAGCTGCCCATGGGAACCCCTCTGTATCATTTGACAAGAATCCGGATTGGGAACAGCCATGCCATCGTTATTGACGACACCTACTTCCCATTTTCCCTGATCCCCGATGTGGAAAAGATCGATTTTTCTGTAGAGTCCCTGTATCATAATTTTGAAAAAAATCAGATCATCCTGGCTGAAGCGAGGCAGACGTTGATGGTGACCATTCTCACTGATGAGGACGCACAGTTGCTGGAACTGCCTCCCAACAGTCCGGTTTTCTGCATCAATCATCAGGTATCCGATGTCTCCGGAAGGCTGGTGGAATATACCCTTTCCTACGTCAACCCCGAACGGGCCAATATTACATCCTATTTAAAAAATCAGCTCTGAAAACAGCTCCATACCAAACAAGGCATATCGCTCACCTCAGGCAGAGGCTGGCGATATGCCTGTTTTTTCGCTTTTTGGAACGCATTGCATATCAAATAACAGCTTTCATCCTTGCTTTCTCCGGCAGATGCGTTTAATGGGTTGCTTGTGCCGTTCCAGCTGAAATGGTATAATATACCAAAGCCAAAGTGGGTTTGTAAAAAGAAATCGCCGACAGGTATACGGGGTGAATGAGATGGACAATATGTATTTATCCAGAGGCGCCTCCAAGGTGGTGCAGATGTGCGCGGGGGTACAGGCGGGAGAACAGGTTTTGATCATTACCGAACAGTCCCGGGAGAGCATCGCCCGGGCGTTGGCAACGGAGGTTTACCGTGTGGGGGCTGAACCCATTCTCTGTGTTATGGAACCCCGGAGCCAGGATGGTCAGGAACCGCCCCGGTCCATCGCGGCGGCCATGAAAGTAAGCGACGTTTTTCTCTCGGTGGTAGGGCGCTCCATCACCCATACCCATGCGGTAAAGGATGCTATTGCGGCAGGATCCCGTGGACTGGTGCTGACCCAGTTTACCGAAGAAATGATGATCCACGGCGGCATCGAAGGGGATTTTGCTTCTCTCAAGCCGGTATGTATCGCCATGGCACAGGCTTTGGCCGGCGCAGAGAAAGTAGTCCTCACCTCCCCCGGCGGAACCCATCTGGAATATTCCGCTGCCGGACGCAGAGGAAATCATCTGTACTGCATGGTGGAGAAGGGGCAGTTTTCCACACTGCCCACTGTGGAAGCCAATATTTCGCCGCTGGAAGGGACCGCAAACGGCGTCATCGTCGCCGATGGAAGCATTCCTTATATCGGTATCGGCGTATTGGAAGAACCGGTTACCATGAAGGTAAAAGACGGCAGGATCACCTCCATTTCCGGCGGACGGCAGGCTCAAATACTGGCGGATGACCTGGCCGCAAAAAACGATCCCAATGTATACAATATTGCCGAGCATGGGGTGGGACTGAATCCTGCCTGCCGCTTCTGTGGGTTTATGCTGGAGGACGAAGGAGTATATGGTTCCTGCCACATCGGTATCGGCACCAGCATCACATTGGGAGGAAAGGTCAAGGCCAGCTGCCACTATGATGTCATTATGAAAAATGGTACCATCATCGCCGATGGCAGAACGTTGATGAAGGATGGACAGGTACTGCTCTAAAGCATGGATCGCCAAAGGAGCACCTGAAAATCTGTCCGTCGCTCATCAATCCATTTTGGGTAAAGTGAGAAAAGCCTTACAGGAAAGGAGCACATTCATATGCTGCTGGGTGTGGATTACTATCCGGAACAATGGCCCCTTGAACTGCTGGAGGAGGACCTGGACCAAATCCGGCAGCTGGGCTGCAATGTTATTCGTATCGGCGAGTTTGCCTGGAAACTGATGGAACCTCAAGAGGGAGTATATGATTTCTCTTTCTTTGATCATGTGATCTCCCGTGCCAAAGAGCGGGGTCTGAAAATCATCTTCGGCACGCCCACTGCCACTCCCCCCGCCTGGCTGGCCGCCCGTTGGCCGGAGGTGCTGTCCCATTTTGAGGACGGTACTTCCAGGGCCTTCGGCGGGCGCCATGTATGCTGCTACAGCAGCCCGGTTTACCGGGAATATTGCAGCAGGATCGTCACCAAATTGGCGGAGCACTATCGGGAAGAACCGGCTATCATCGCCTGGCAGCTGGATAATGAGCTGAGCCATGAGGGCAGCGATCTCTGCTGGTGCGGCAACTGCCGGGACCGGTTCCGCCAATGGCTTCATGACCGCTTTGAGGGAGATATCCAGCGTCTCAATGAGGCTTTCGGCACTGTCTTCTGGGGACAGCAGTATGGGGACTTTGGGGAAATTCCCCTTCCCTCCTCCACCATCACCACCCACAATCCCGCTTTGCGTCTTTGCTGGGAACAGTTCCGCGCTTTTTTGCTGGAGGACTTCATCAGCCAGCAGGCCCAGCTTGTGCGGCGGGTCATTCCTCAGGCAAAGATCCTGCACGACTTCCCCGGCGGAGGTCTGGGCAAACATGCAGATTTTGCCGCCATGGCCCAGTGTCTGGATCAGGCAGCCTACAACAACTACCCCGTCTGGGGCGGTCAAAAGGAGCCGCTGCCTCCCCATGAGATCGCCTTTGGTCTTGATTATATCCGGGGTCTGCGCCGTCAGAATTTCATGATCACAGAAGCCATTATGGGCGCTCAGGGCCACGATATTACCGGTTATCTCCCCCGTCCGGGACAGGCTAAATTGTGGAGCTGGCAGGGAATGGCTCACGGATGTGACAGCCTGCTGTATTTCCGCTATCGGGGAGCCGCCGCAGGAGCAGAACAGTTCTGTTATGGTCTGCTGGACCCGGACAATATTCCCCGCCGCCGCTTTCGGGAGGCCGGAGACTTCTTCCGGGATGTGAAAGAGTATGAAGACGTCCTCACCGCTCCCATTTCCAGTCCTATATGTATTCTGTATGATTTTGATTCCCTCGCTTCCTTCCGCATCCAGCGTCAAAGCCTTCTGCTGGACTGTGAGCGGGAGATGAAAGAATTGTACCGGGTATTTTTCCGGACCAATCAGATGGTGGACATCATCCCCTCCCGGGAGGATTTTTCTTCCTATAAGATAGTAGTGGTGCCCAACATGATTGTCACCGACAAAGAGTTTCTCACCCGCCTGAAAGAATATGTGGCGGCAGGTGGCTGCGCTGTAGTCACATACCGTACTTCCGTCAAAGACCGCAATAACAACCTTGTCTTTGGTAAGGTTCTGCCTGTGGATTGTGACGATCTGCTGGGGGTGACAGTGGAAGAAACAGAAAGCGTTCAGGAATATGACCTTTTTCCCCTTCGGGGGGCCGATGGGCAAACCGGCTCCGCAGGAATTTTCCGCGATATGCTCCAGCCCACCACCGCCCAGGTCCTTTATCGGTATGACGATCCTTTCTATCAGAATTACGCCGCTGTAACAATGAATCCTTGGGGCCGGGGCAGAGCCTATTATCTGGGTACTTCATTGGAAAGAAAGCTGCTGGAAGAAGTGCTGAGGGAGGCTATGTCTTTTGCGCAGCTGACCCCTGTGGAAACGCCCGATGGAGTGGAAGCGGTAGTGCGCAAAGGAGAAAAACGCACAGTTCGTTTCCTTCTCAATCACAATCCTTTCCCTGTTTCCGCTCTGGGACATGAGCTGGAAGCCTTTGAAGTCCTGGGGGAAGAATTGACGTAAGCTCCTTACTTTGTGAGAGGGTTCAGAAATTGGAAGATATCCTCCTGTACCCATCCCAAACAGCGCATATCCTTCCCGGGCGCACCTGTGCTGCCTGTTTGCTGCTTTTGTCGGATCAAGCCTTTTGGGAAATGCGCGGTATGGAAGCCCATGAGGACCGCTTGATTTAAAAATCAAGGGTTGGGCATTTTCAGTGTGCTGAATTCACTGGGAAGGAGCCTGTCTTTCAAAAGGAATAATTCCTTTGGGCACAGCTCTCCTTTATTTGTTTTCTGCGCCGGCCTTTTCATCCAGGCATTTCTCCCGTGCTTCCAAAAGAATCACATCCATCCTGGTCCTCTCCTGCCCCCGCGGGGAGGACTTTTTTGTTGGCAGAGAGAATGGTTTGTAGTATAATGGCTCCATAAAAATACAGGGGCTGGACGATTCTCCCATCATCTGCCTCTATCTTAACTTACGAAAGGTGACCAATATGAAGCGACAAGATTATATTTCCTGGGACGAATATTTTATGGGCATCGCCCTTCTCTCCGCTCAGCGGAGCAAGGACAACAACTCCCAGGTGGGGGCCTGCATCGTCAGCCCCGATCATAAAATTCTGTCCATTGGGCTATAATGGTATGCCCATCGGGTGTGACGACGACGAAATGCCCTGGGACCGGGAGGGTGATACCCTGAACACCAAGTATGTTTATGTCTGCCATGCCGAACTCAACGCCATCCTCAACTATGCCGGCGGTTCCCTGAAAGGGGCTACCCTCTACGGCACCCTGTTCCCCTGCAACGAATGTGCCAAAGCCATCATTCAGAGCGGTATCCGCCGGGTGGTCTATCTCTGCGATAAATATGCCGACACCGAATCGGTCAAGGCCTCCAAAAAGATGTTCGATATGGTGGGCGTGGAGTATGTTCCCTATCAGCCTTCCGGCAAGGCGCTGACCCTGGAGCTGTGAGGATGGAGCCTGAACGTTTGCAGCAGATGGCACAGCCGCTGCTGGATTGGTACGACAAAAACGCCCGTGTCCTCCCCTGGCGCAGTCAGCCCACCCCTTATCGGGTATTGGTATCGGAGATCATGCTCCAGCAGACCAGGGTGGATGCGGTAAAACCCTATTTTGCCCGCTTTATGGAGGCGCTGCCGGATCTGGAAAGCTTAGCTGCGGCCCCGGAACAGACCCTCCTCAAATTGTGGGAGGGCCTTGGCTACTACAACCGGGTAAGAAATCTGCAAAAAGCCGCTCAAATGGTGGTGCGGGAATATGGCGGCGTGCTGCCCAGGGACCCGGAGGAGCTGAAAAAGCTGCCGGGCATCGGGGACTACTGCGCCGGTTCCATCAGCTCCATTGCCTACAATGTTCCCTGCCCCGCTGTGGACGGCAATGTTCTGCGGGTCATCACCCGTCTGACAGGAGATTTTTCCGATATTGCCAGCCCCGCCACCAAAAAAGCCATTACCGCGGCAGTGAAGCAGATCATCCCTGCACGGGCGGGAGATTTCAACCAGGCCCTGATGGAGCTGGGGGCGCTGGTCTGCCTGCCCAACGGCGCACCTCTCTGCGGCCAGTGTCCCCTGGCGGGCATCTGTATGGCACGGGAACAGGATCTCACCAGCCAAATCCCAGTGAAGGCCCCCAAGGCCGCCCGGAAGCAGGAAGAAAAAACTGTTTTTCTGCTGTTATGTCAGGGAAATGTCGCTCTGGTACAGCGGCCTGAGAAGGGACTGCTGGCCGGACTGTGGGAGTTTCCTTCCTGCCCTGGCAGGCTGAAAAAGGCGGAAGCTCTGTCCCGTTTGAGAGAATGGGGCTTTGAACCCAAAGAGGTGGAGAAGCTGCCTGGAAGCCGCCATATTTTTACCCATCTGGAATGGCTGATGGCCGGATACCTGGTACGCTTGGAGCAGCCGCCGCAAAAAACAGATTTTCTGTGGGTATCCCTGAGGGAGGCTTTGGAGCAATATCCCATCCCATCGGCCTACCAGCTTTACCGTCAACGGCTGGAAAAGGAGGAAAAGCAGGATGGATGAACAGCAGCTGCTGGACCTGGCGGGGGATGTGGGATTTGCCTTGCTCAAAAGCGGGGGTGAAATCTATCGGGTGGAGGAATCCATCCGCAGAATCTTTCTGGCTTATGGCCAGGACTCCGGCGACGCTTTTGTGATCCCCTCTGTCATTATCGTTTCCTTCACCACTCCCCAGGGCCGTTCCTATACCAAAATGCTCCGGGTACGGGGACAGACAGTGGATTTGGAACGGGTAGAGCGTCTGAACTCTCTTTGCCGGAAAATCTGCCTGCATCCCATGGAGCCGGAAGCAGTTCGCCGGGAGCTGGAAAGCATTGAAGGTGTCTCCCGCTATGGCTATCATTGGCGGATGGCCGCATATGCCATGGTTGCTTTCTTTTTCACCCTGCTTTTTGCCGGAACAGCAGGGGACGCGGTGGCCGCAGGGCTGTGCGGTCTTGCCACCTGCATTGCCTGTGAGCAGATGAACCGCTTTCATACCAACTCCTTCTTTGTCAACACCATTGCCAGCGCCATCATCGCTGCTATGGCACTGGGAGCTGTAAACCTGGGGCTTGGGAGCCATTATGACCGGATCATCATCGGCGCGCTGATGAACCTGGTGCCGGGGGTAATGATCACCAACTTTATGCGGGATATCATCGCCGGGGACCTGCTGGCGGGGCTGATCAAACTGACCGAATCCCTGCTGGTGGCAACCGCTATCGCTCTTGGAGCCGGTATCATCCTCACTGCCGCACGGCTGCTGTGGGGCATCGGCTGAAAGGAGGAAGTATGCTGACAAATTTCTGGCTTCCCTGCTTCTATGCCACACTGGCCAGCACCGGCTTCTGCATCATCTTCAATATCCGCCGGCCCAAGCGCATCTTTTTCGCCGCTCTGGGGGGCGGACTGGCCTGGGCTGTTTATCTGCTGGCCGCTCCGGTCGGCAGCGATCTGTTCCAGTATTTCGCCGCCACCATCGCTTTGTCGATGTACGCCGAGGTGATGGCCCGGATATTCAAATGCCCCGCCACGGAATTTTTGCTGGTGGCCCTCATTCCCCTGGTACCGGGTGGCGGTATCTACCACACCATGGAATACTGTATTCAGGGGGACACCTCCGCTTTTCTGGAAACAGGGCTGCACACCCTGGGCATCGCCGCCTCCCTGGCAGTGGGAATTCTGCTGGTATCCTCAGCGGTACGCTTGTATCAAACGGTAAAGGTGATGAAAAGGCGCTGAGCTTTGACCCATGAAATGCGCCTCTTTCGTGTGAGATCCCTTATTCAGGTTTTATGCACCGGTTTTGTCACCTTTTGGCCGCTTTTTCGGGAGCATTTCCTTTTAAAATGGATTTGCTCCCTGTTTTTTTGCATTTTTTTGCGTCAAAAACATATTTTTTTCTTTTCAACCTCCTGGAAAAATGCTATGATAGGGGACAGGGAAAAAATGGCGGCTTTTCCGCCTGCCCTGCTTTGTATGAGATTGACACCAGGAAAGAAAGAAGGAATCCCCATGGAGCGTTATTACCAGCCGGAGATCGAATGTGCTTCCCGAGAGCAGATCCTCTCCTGGCAGAATGAGCGTCTGGTCAAGCAGGTCAGACACGTTTATGACAATGTTCCCTATTACCGTAAAAAAATGGAGGAAAAAGGCGTTACTCCCGACGATATCCGTTCGGTGGAGGATCTGCATAAACTGCCCTTTCTGACCAAAGCGGACCTGCGGGACGCTTATCCCTACGGGCTGTGCGGTGAGCCCCTTTCCAAATGCGTTCGGATTCAGTCCACCAGCGGCACCACCGGCCGCCGTGTTGTGGCTTTCTACACCCAGCATGACATCGACCTGTGGGAGGATTGCTGTGCCCGGGCCATCATGGCTGCGGGCGGAACCAATGAAGATGTGGTTCAGGTCTCCTACGGCTACGGCTTGTTCACCGGCGGCGCGGGACTCCATGGCGGCTCTCATAAAATCGGCGCCCTTACCCTGCCCATGTCCTCCGGCAATACCGACCGGCAGATTCAGTTTATGTGCGACCTGGGTGCTACCATCATCTGCTGCACCCCCTCCTACGCCGCATATCTGGCGGAGAGCATCAATGAGCGGGGCCTGCGGGATCAGATCCATCTGAAAGCCGGCATCTTCGGCGCCGAGGCCTGGACCCAGGAAATGCGCCGGGATATTGAAAATTCTCTGGGCATCAAAGCATATGATATCTACGGCCTGACAGAGATCTCCGGCCCCGGTGTGGCCTTCGAGTGCAGCGCCCAAACCGGTATGCACATCAATGAAGACCACTTTATTGCTGAGATCATCGACCCTGAAACCGGCGAAGTGCTGCCGGAGGGCTCCAAGGGCGAGCTGGTGTTCACCTGCCTGACCAAGGAGGCCTTCCCCCTGCTCCGTTACCGCACCAGAGATATCTGCGTGCTGACCCGGGAAAAATGCTCCTGCGGACGCACCCATGTAAAGATGTCCAAACCCATGGGCCGCAGCGATGATATGCTCATTGTCAAGGGCGTCAATGTCTTCCCGTCCCAAATCGAGACTGTACTGCTCAACAAGGGCTATGCCGCCAACTATCAGATCATTGTGGACCGTGTGGGCAACAGCGACCGTCTCGAAGTACAGGTGGAGATGACTCCCGAAATGTTCTCCGATACCGTCACCCTCATCACCGCCAGAGAGCGCGAGCTGGTGGAGGCCCTCAAGGCAATGCTGGGCATCTACGCCAAGGTGACACTGGTCGCCCCCAAATCCATCGCCCGCAGCGAAGGCAAAGCAGTGCGTATCGTTGACAAGCGGAAGCTTTATTGAGAGAAGGAGGTATTGTCGTGACTGTTAAGCAGATTTCTGTCTTTATTGAAAACAAACCGGGACGTCTGGCGGAATTCACCGATATCCTCTCCCGCAACGGCATTGATATGCGGGCCCTGTCCATCGCGGAAACACCGGAATTCGGCATCCTCCGCATCATTGTGGATGATCCCTTCAACGCCGCCCGCATCATCAAGGACGCAGGGTATGTCTGCTCCATCACACCGGTACTGGCTGTGGCCATCCCTGACGAACCGGGTGCGCTGTTCCGCATCCTCACCATCCTGGGTGACGCCGGTGTAAATCTGGAATATACCTATGCTTTCACCGCCCGCAAGGAAGATACCGCCTACATGATCTTCCGTGTGGAAAACAACGAAAAGGCTATCGAGGTGCTGACCCGCAATGGAATCCGTCCCCTCTGCCGCAGCGACCTCAACCATATGTACCACGACGAGGACTGATCCTCGCCTTTCCATCCAAACCAAAACGCCGCCGAAGCTGCAACAAGGCTTCGGCGGCACTTTTTATGGGAAAATCTCCGTTTTGAATCTCTCTCTGGCGGGGGAATAAATCACTTTTCCATGCAAGGGACGGAAGGAATGGTCATTACTGCCGGGAATCTCTCTCTTCCTCAGCCAATACTGCCAGTGCCAGGGAGACGTCCGTCACCAACAAATTTACCAGACCGGACCGAAGGGCCGCCGCAACCGCCGCCCCCTTATGCCCCCCCAGAGCAATCCCCACCCGGCGGGGAGTGGACAGCAGCGCTCCCCCCGGTCCCGCCATCAACCGCCGTTCCAACGGTCCATCATCCCGCTTACCTTGTGGTCCCAACAATCTGCCGAAAACGCTGCCCACCAATTCCCCTTCCAGCGGCGGGCTCAGGTATTGCCGCCACAAAGGATGCCTCACCGCCAGGGTGGATGTGCTGCTGATACCAGTGACAGCGGCCTTCATTCTCCCGTAGGCTTCCCTTAGCCCCATCAAGGCGGGTTGTGCCCATAAATCCTGGCGCAGCTGCTTTCCCTGGATATACAACGGGGCAGGAAAAACCCCCGCCTTGCCGCCGCAGGCTCCTGCCATGGCTTGGGCCAGCGCCCCCGCTTCCAAGGTTGGGTTTTCCAGGCTGGCCCAGCCGTTGAGGGGCAGCAGCTCCACCGCCGGAAAAGCACCGTCCCCCATAGCAGGCAGCAAGCTTTGAACCGTCTTTCCCCAACTGACCCCCATCCTGTCCCCGGGGCTCAGCTGCCGTGCCAGTTCCTCCGAGGCCATCCGCCCCAGCTGGCGCAATGTCTCCCCATGGGAAAGATATCGGTTGTTCAGCACCAATGCCTGACGCAGTCCGAAGCGGTCCATCAGCCGCCGCTCCATCTGCCGGTTGCGGTTGTCCGGAAGATGGATCAGGATTTCCACCACCCCTTCCTCCCTTGCGTCCAGCAGATACTGGGAAACCTTAAACCGGGTCGTGCCCAGACGTTCTCCAATCTGGGCCTGGGTCAGGTGCTCATTATAATACAGGTGGGCCATCTCCGCCAACAGGTCCCAACGTTCCTTTCCTTGAGGCTGCTCCATGGGCCGCTCCTTTCTGTTCATTGCGCTTTGTTTTTCACAAATGTTTTGTCGTGATTCATATGTTGTTTTCATCTATGGTCTATGGTACCATAATTTCAGAAAGACACGCAAGGGAAAGGAGCGTTTTTTATGTCTATTCTGTTCACTCCCGGAAAAATCGGCAAGCTGGAACTGAAAAATCGGGTGATTTTCCCCTCCATGTGCAATTTCTATTGCGATGAAAAGGGATTTGTCACCGACCGGCTGCGGGCTTTTGTGGAAGCACGGGCCGCCGGTGGAACCGCCATGATCATCATGCCCGGCTCCCCTCATGGTACCCCCGGTCCCGGACGTCCCGCTTTATCCGACCCCATTTATTATGATGGCTGGCGCAGCCTGCGGGATATCTGCCACCGATACGGCTGCAAGCTGGTGGTGCAGATTCATCCTGCCAAAGCCCAGGCGGGACGGGACCCCTCCCTGCTGCTGCCGGACAATATGGATCAGCAGTACATCGACCTTGTGGTAAACAGCTATGCCCGCTGCGCTGCCGCCGCCCGGGAAATCGGTCTGGATGGGGTGGAGATTCACGGCGCTCATGCTCATGAAGTGGCTCAGTTTATGTCCCCCTACTACAACCACCGGCAGGACGCCTATGGCGGAACCCCTGAGAAACGCTGCAAGCTGGCTGTGGACATCATCCGGGCCATCAAGGAACAGGCAGGAGAGGATTTCCCCCTCATCTTCCGTCTCAGTTCCAGCGAGCGCTTCCCTGGGGGACGGACGGTGGAGGAAACGGCTGAAATCGTTCCCCTCTTGGAGCAGGCGGGAGCTGACGCTCTCCATGTTTCCACCGGAATGCCCCTGTCGGAAGAATTCATCTCCGCCCCCATGGACGTGCCGGATGGCTTCAATCTCCCCCAGATCGCCCGTATCAAAGAGGAAGTATCCATCCCCGTTATCGCGGTGGACCGCATCAATACACCTCAACTGGCACAGCAGGTGCTGGAACAGGGATTGGCAGACTTTACCGCCATCGGACGGGGACAGTTGGCCGACCCGGATTTTGTGCGGAAAGCCCAGACGGGAGAACCCATCTGCCTGTGTTTGGGATGTAATCAGGGCTGCCGCAAATCGGTGACGAAAAAAGCCATTTACTGTGTACAAAATCCCCGCACCGGCCGGGAAGATACCCTTCGCTTCACCCCCGCCCCCCATCTGAAGGACCAAAAAATCCTTATTATCGGCGCCGGTGTTTCAGGGCTGGAAGCGGCAATAGATCTTGCTCTCCGGGGAGCGTCTCCGGTGATATGGGAACGCCGCGACTGCCCCGGCGGACTGATGGAACTGGCGCAGCTTCCTCCCTCCAAATCCGCTATGGCCCGGATGGTGGAATACCGTCTGTCTATGGCGAAAAAGCTGGGCATCGCCATCCATACCGGCATGGAAGCTACCCCTGAAAAGATCCTGGCGTATGGGCCGGACCTTCTCATCATTGCCACCGGCAGTGTGCCTGCCGTTCCTCCCATTCCGGGACTGGAAGGGGCAGGTGTGGTCACCGGTGATGAAGCCTTGAGAAATCCCGCTCTGGTCACCGGACAGGTGGCGGTGCTGGGAGGCGGACTGGTAGGAACTGAGGTAGCGGAAACTCTGGCCGCCAGGGGCGTCTCCGTCACAGTAATGGAGATGGGCGACGCGATCGGTGCGGGACTGAACAAAAACCGCATGGTCTTTGTCCGCCGCCGTCTGGAAGAAGGCCATGTGACACTGCTGACCAAAACCCGGGTGGTATCGGCAGCGCTGCCGGATATCACCGTGGAGGACGAAACCGGTGTTCACACCCTTACCGGCTTTGATACCGTGGTGGCGGCAACGGGACGGAAGCCGGAAAACCAACTTGAACAGCAGCTGAAGGCCGTTCATCCCCATCTGCCGGTTTATCTGGTTGGCGACGCCAAACAGCCGGGCATGGCGATGGATGCGGTAACCAGCGCAGCGCTGTTGGCGGCATCCCTGTAACAAGGAGAATACCGTTGCTCAGCGGGCAAGGGATAAAAACAGCATAACCAAGATGGGGCACAGATCGTTATAATCAAAAGGCGGCTTTCCCTTGAAAATCCGTGGTGGAGATTTCCTGATTTGCCTGATCCGACAAATGCTTTCCACCATTTCGATTGGTATCTTTTAGGTCCAAAAAGAACAAACAAAAAGGCAAGCTGCACCTTTACGCCCTGCCCTCATCTCTCTTCTTGTTTTGGGCAAGCTGGCAAAAAACGCTGAACATTTTGATGGGAAAACTTTTTATTCTTTTCCCCAAAGAAGCTTATAAGCAAGCAACAGGGCCGGACGGATGTTAAACCGTCTGGCCCTGTTTGGCATTTTTAAAACTATAAAAGAATGTGAGATCAAGGTTATAAAATTTGTGAGGCCGTTTTCAAGAGCAAATTTTTTCAGCAGGGACCGCATTTTACCTGCGGATATTGCCGACTGAGTTTTGGTATATAACCAGTTTTATAGGAAGAAAATCGCCCTTCACCCCACTACATCTTCCTTGCAAATAAACTCTCAAGGGCACTCTCTATAGCAGGCTGAACCAGCATTATTTTTTCTGTTTCAGGCGCTGGTTTCTTCCAAACTTCCAAAATCAAGAGAGCCCAGCTGCCGCTGCAAATAATCCAGGCTGAAATCAGCGTCATATTGCCGGACACCATGGCTGGCCGCCTGCTCTGCCGTATACTCCGACAAGGGGAGGATGGTCAGCTGAGAAAAGCCCGGTCCATAATGGGTGACGGTGGGGATAAATTCCACCTGTTCCAGTTCCACTCCCTGGCCTTCTGTCACTGAAAATTCCAGACGAAGCAGCCCTGCCAGCATATTTTCTGCGCCCACCTGGGCGGAGATGAAATTTCCCAGGGAATAAGCCACATAGCTGCGGCCCCGGCTGGTGGTCAGCCATTCCCCGCCCTGCAAGACATGGGAATGATGCCCCAGAATGATGTCCGCTCCCGCTTCCGCCAGCTGCCGGGCCAGTTCCTTCTGGCTGTCACTGGGTACAAATGCTCCCTCCGCCCCCCAGTGGAGACTGAGGACCACCACATCCGCTTCTTCCCGTGCCTGAGCCAGCTTTTCCCGGATGGTATCCATCTGGGAGAGGAGCAGCACCCCTCCCTCACTGCCAGTTGGGAGAGTGAGGCCATTGGTCAGTTCGGTGGCGGCGATGAGAGCCACCCGGATACCCTCCTCATTGGTGATGACCGGAACCCGGTCCCCGTGATCCTGTGTGGCATAACTGCCGGTGACGGCGGCTTCCGGATGGCTGTCCCAGAAACTTTGGGATGCGTTCAGCCCTTCCTGCCCCTGATCAAAGCAATGGTTGTTGGCGGTGGAAATGAGATTGAAACCCAAAGAAAGGATCTCCTCTCCCACCTCCGGCGGAGAACAAAAACGGGGATAGTTGGAAAGGGGCAGAGCCGCTCCTGCTAAAATCGTCTCCTGATTGATAAAAGCAAAATCCGCGTCTGCCACCAGTGGAGCGATGTTTTCATAGGCAGGGGCAAAATCATAGCCCGTTCCCCCAGTACGCCGCTGGGCCTGGAGATAAATCACATCATGAATGAGATTATCCCCCGCAGCCACCAGCACCCCATGACGGGTTTCCGGCTGGGCCGGCTCCTGGGATGAAACCGATGCTTCTTGGAGCTGACTTTGGGAGGAAGGAGGCAGGGGAATCTGGGAACTTTCCAGCTTCTGCTGACCTGAGCATCCTCCAAGGAGCAGCAAGGCTGCCGCTGCAGCCAATAGCCTCTTCACAATATTCATATAAATATCCTCCTCAATGAAGCTGCACAAGGGGGCGTGAGCCGGCAACAAAAGAAAACTTTCTTCTTTCAGGTGCTGCTTCCTGCTGTTTTTATTCGGGAAACGATGGAATCATTGCTGTCTCCATCAGGCATAGGGCATCATTGTGTTCTATTATATCGTGCTTTCTTTTTCTTGACAAGGCGGCCAAAACTTCCATAAGCTCCCATTTTGTTCACCGTATTGACACTATTCTCCCTATGTACAATAATAGATGACGGATTACATACAGATGGGGCGATCATATTGAAGTTGAAATTGGCGATACTGTTGTCTATGCTTTTGCTGATGGTTTCCTGTGGGGGAGATACCGCTGCATCTTCCTCCTCCGCTTCCAGTCTTTCTCCCGCTGAATCTCAATCGCAACCTGTTGTCTCCCCCCAGCAATTGGAAGAGGAACAGCGTCTGGCCGCTTTGGCCGAGCAACAGGCTTTGGCCCAGCAGCGCGCGCTGATTTCCCAACAGCTTGAGCCTGAAATAGAAGAAATCTGCCGCAATTACAATGTAACCGGTATGAGCCTGGCAGTGTTTGATGAAAATGGAGTTTTTTATCAGCAAAGCTACGGATTTGCCAATGTGGAACAGCAAATTCCTGCTTCAGAGGATACGATTTATCGTATTGCTTCCATCTCCAAAAGCGTTACTGCGCTGCTGGCGCTGGAATTGACAGAGGAAGGATCGTTGTCGCCGGAACAGCCGCTTCCAGCTCTTGGTGGCTGTGAAATCCTCAACCCCAACTTTCCGGACAAACCCATCACTCTGCGGCATCTGCTGACCCATACTGCCGGTATTTTTGACAGCGGCTCTTATTGGCAGGCAGTGGAATCTCCTTCCATCCCTCCACTGAACACCTTTTTATACACCTGCTATGGTGCGGAACCTGGAGAACAATACTGTTACAGCAATCTGGGAATGGGACTGGTCAGCGGTGTGATCGAGACCGCTTCCGGCCAGCGTTTTCTGAACTATACCCGGGAACAGATTTTTGAACCCATGGGCATAGACGCCGCCTATTCCTACACTCAGCTGGAACAAAAGGACCGGGTTGCGGACATTTACCAAAACGGTGAGCGTACTGTCCATATGGCGGACTGGAGCAATATGAGCGCTAAATATACCAATCTGCCTTTAGGGCAGCTTTACGCCTTAGGTCATGGGGATTTATTCATCACTGCCAAGGACCTGACCCGCTTTGCCAGAATCATGGCGGGATGTCCCCAGGACGGCGAACCGGTAGTCCTTACGGGGTCCACACTTCAAATGATGCAGACCGTTCAGTTCAGTCAGGAACTGCCGGAGGAAAGCTATCCCAACGAGATCATGCGGGGATTGGGCACCCATATTACCGACCAGCTGGTACCGGACCGTCGGATGGTAGGACACCAGGGCAATGCCTATGGTTCCATCTGCGGGATGTTCTTTGATCCTCAGCAAAAGAACGGATTTGTACTGTTGACAAACGGCTCCTCCTGTCAGACTGACCAAGCAGGGTTGTATCTGGTCAATAAAGAAACCGCTCAGGCCGTTTACAGTGCCTTTTTCGGTTTCACCCCAGCAACAGAATAATCTGTCAAACAAAAACAAGATCCTCTTTCGCTTCTGCGTCAGGGGATCTTGTTCTGTTCTCATCGGGTGGTCAGCTGCACCAGCTTCCATCCCTGATTAGTTTGGATGAAATCCAGACGGTAGCTGGAAGGATATCGGTATTCCTTATAACCCTGGTAAATGAGATAATCAAAGGAAAGGCTGGCGCTGAAAGCTCCTTCCCCTGCCACGGTAATCTCTTCCCGGACCAGATTCTCATAGGCATATCCTGTATGTTCAATATACCAGCCGTTATAAAACTCCTGCATGGCCTGATAAAAGGGCGTACCCGGCAGTAAGTACTGATTGAGCTGATTTCTCTCAGCATCTGACGTAATAAAAGCCGCATAGGTCTTGGCAGCCTGCTCTGCCAGCGCCCAATATTCCTCGCTCTTCTCCTCTGTGGGAATGACTGATACAGCAGCAGTCAGACTTTCTCCCTTTTCTTCCAGAGGTGTGACGGTACAGTTCATTCCCTCCGGCCCCTGGACAGACAGCTGAGGTGGGGCCAGAAAACCTTCCACCCGATAACTGAGCCACTGGGGTGCCTCTACGCCTTCCGGCAGCTGCTCGTAACCAGGCGCAGACTGCTGCCCTGTACAATATTCCTCTCCCAGCTGGAGTCCGTCCGCGGATACCGTTACAAAGGCCGGCGCTGATACCTCCACGGGAGGAATCGTTTTTACCTGTGTGCGTACCTGCCAGCTGTATTTGCTTCCCTCAGGAGCAGAAGACAGCTCCAATCGGGAAATTTCCCGGTCCGCCGTCATCAAAGCGTAGGTCTGTTCTCCGCTGCCGCTGACCCGAACCAGAGCATAATCTTCCGGGAGCTCCTCATAGGTCCGCTGCAACCAGGCAATGTAGTCCTCCCGGTCCGCTATGGCTGTGGGCTGAAAACCGGATTCTTCATAAATCGCATCCCACTGGCCGTCCCGTACCCGTTCCAGATACCGGCGGACAGAGGACTCCGGTGTATTGGCCTCATACCGGGCCAGTTCTCCCCACAGCCATCCCAAAGCCGCCGCCCCCAATATCAGCAGCACACCGGCAAAGATACACAACCCCATCAAAAACCGGTGACGGCTGCGCTTGGCTGAAACTGACATGATCCTTCTTCGCTCCTTTTGGAATCATTTTACTACAAAAGCGGTAGGCAGAGGGCGGGAACCGTACAGCGACGCGCAAACATTCTGCACCTCTCCATTATATACCAGCATACTGGAGGAACCTCCGTCCAGGTTGGCGGCATTGACCGCTCCATATTCCAGCATTACATCAATACAATCCTTATAAGTAGCTCCAATGCTGTGAGCCTGGCGTCCGTCGATGACCAGCATCAGCACCGCTCCATCCGCCCGCTGGCCCAAAACGGTGCGGGGATTCAGGCCGCCGCCGGAACCGGCCACATCCAAAGCCTTGCCGTTGACAATGAAGGTGGGGCCGAAGGAAACCGCGTCCCGGATGCCCCGTTCCAGACACTCCCGTCCGGTCATGGTGCCCACCACCAGCTGATCATTTGTATCAAAGCCCACAATAGGCTGAGGACTGTCCATGCCGCCGTTGAGCAGCTGGCCGTCCTTGATGACGATGCCCAAGGGCATACCGCCCTTTCCCACGCCGCCTTCATCCAGGAAACCGCCGCCGTTGATGGCCGCCACAGCGTTTTCCTGCTTGGCGAAATCCTCCACACGGACGCCGGAAGCTTCCTTGTCAAAAACCGGGGCCACCGCCACCTCCACCCGGGAGGGATCATGCACAATCAGCATCTTTCCCTTGAAGGTGGGGCCTGTGACGTCCACCAGCTCGATGGTATCCTTGGGCACACTCTGGTCCCCTTGCTCAAACTCCATCTTTTCGGTCACTTCCACCGTTTCCACCACGGAGTTTTTGGCCCGAATGGCGTCGATCTCCTCCTGGGAGAAGCAGATATAAGCCATAAACTTTGCAGCACTCGTCTCCATCACTGTATTGACAAACAGGTCCCGGGCTGTGGGCGAGGGGCCTTTACAGACAATGATGATGGCCCCCAACAGCAAAAGCAGCACCATCAGCAGTGTCACCCCCAGCACCGCCAGGGTTCGCAGAACGATCCGCTTTCCCCTGCCGGCGCGGACGGATTCAGTCATGGACAGGTTCCTCCTTTTTCTCAGCGGAGCCCTTTTTGGGGGCAAAAACCCACTGTCTCTGAATCTGAAAGCTGATAAAAAACAGCAGTGTATCGGTGATGATCTTGGCTGCTACCGACGGCAAAAACAGCACTGCCGACAGCAGATAAACGCCGCCATAGCTGGCCGCTGTCTGGATGACACATAAGGTATAGTACCGGACCATGGCGGGACCGGGGCGTTCCCGGCTGGCAAACACCAGCGTACGGTTCCCGGCGAAATTGCACAGGGAAGAAACCACCCGGGCGATCACAGTGGCCCCCAGCAGCCTTAATTCAGGTCCCACTCCTCCCAGCAGCCAGTCAAGGAGCGTAAACAAGGCCACATCCAACACCGTGGACCCCAAACTCACCGAAAGAAACCGGAAAATCTGCCGGTAAATGGCCAGGGAATCCTTCAGAGGATTAAAATGTGAGGTGGCGTTCTGATCCAAATAGACGGTACGGATCGGCACCTCCACAATGGGAACTCTCAGCTTGGAGGTGGCAAGAAGCATATTGGTTTCGTATTCATACCGGTCCCCCGGCACATCCAGCAGCGCCCGGAGAAAATCCTTTCCCATAGCCCGCAGACCTGTCTGGGTGTCGGACACCCGAACACCACACAGAAAACGGAAACACCAGGCTGTGGCTTTGTTGCCGAAAGCGCTGCGGAAAGGAACGTCCTTGCCGTCAAAGCGGCGCACCCCCAGCACCAGGCTTTCCGGCGCCTTCTCCAGCGCCTGGGCACACCGCACCGCGTCCTGGGGATCATGCTGG
This sequence comes from Angelakisella massiliensis, assembly GCF_900104675.1. GTDB lineage: Bacteria > Bacillota > Clostridia > Oscillospirales > Ruminococcaceae > Angelakisella > Angelakisella massiliensis. Next base: position 2,794,982 of record NZ_LT629945.1, read on the forward strand.
CCATCCCCGTCCACTGTCACCACGCCCACATCCTCTTCACAGTGCTCCAAAAACCAGGCAAAAGCAGTTTTGAGGGCTTTGCCCTTACCGCCGTTTTGCTCATGGCGCAGCAGAACACAGCCGGGCTGCTCCTGAGCCTGGCGAAAAAAGGCTTCATAATCCTTTCCGCTGCCGTCATCCACCAGAATGACCCGCTCAAAACCCGCCTGCCGCAGCCCCGAGAGTACACCGGATAACTTCTCATCCGGCTTATACGACGGTACCACTGCCATTACTTTCATGGATTTCGTCCCCTTTTTCTCTTGATAAAAATACTCAATACCAGGAACACCAGCACCACTGCCCCCAAAGCAGGCCAGACAAAAGATTTCCACTGGGGCTGATGCTGGGGCCCCGCCTGACTGCTCTCCTGTTCCGGTGGAATCTCCGGCTGGGAGGGCTGGGGCTCAGGCTCTTCCACCGGCGGCTGATAGTCGGAATAATCCTCCTCCGTCAGCCCTTCAAAGAAATCGTTTTTCGCCTCATCCGGCCCAATGGTACTGCGATAAAGGCCAAAAAGCCGGCAGTCGTAGGGGCCAAAATCCTCCACCTTGAAGAAGGTTTGCTGAGAAACATGCTTTTCAAACCCAAGCCGCGCCATTTCCACCGCTGTCTTTCCGTCAAAGGCTTCCAGCGGGATGCTCCAATCCATCACCACCGGGTTCTCGGAATAAAGATGGAGATAGGTTTTGGGAACATCCCAAACGCCCCACTTCTCTGCGCTTTCAGGGTACTCTTCCGGGTCGCCGCTCAGCTCCAGCGCCTGCTGTAAGGTATAGGTATTGTACATATGAGCGCCGTGGCCGTATTCCCCGTTGACATCATGGCCCACCACCACTTCCGGTTTGAACCTCCGCAGCTGCTCCACCTGCCAGGCAATGGCTGTCTGTTCATCATAGAGGCTGCGGGCTTCCTCCAGGCTCCCCGCATACTGGTCCACAAAGTCCGACATAATGGGATATGCCCGCACTCCCACCGTCCACAAACCGTTGAGCAGCTCATGAGGCCGGTAAGGCTCCCCCCAATGGTTGGTGAAATAGGCTACCTGAACCTTTTTCCCCAGTTCTCCGGCATAGTAGGGCATCGTGCCGCCGAAAAACAGGTGCTCATCATCGGCGTGGGTAGGCAGCAGCAACAGGTCCGCGTCCTCCAAAGGGGGCTGCCACTGCTGTACCCAATCCGGGATCTCCCCTTCTCCAAATGCGTAAATATCGCAGCACAAAGCCCCCTGAGGAAGCTCCAAAACCGCTTTTGTCACTGGAGCCTCCAGGGGAATATACTCATGGATAAAGCCATATTGACCGCCGGTAATAACGGTTTCTCCTGCTTGTCCCGTCCAATTTCCCGGCGGCTGATCCCAAATCACATAAAGAGCGGAAAAGGGCGTCTCACTTTCCACCGTCAGCGCTCCCCCTGGCCATTGGATCTTGGTGGTGCGGTTGCTGTCCGCCAGCATCCACTGGACAGCCCCCTGCTTGTCCGTCATGGTACATACTGCTTCAGGGGCTTGCTCTGCCCACGCTGTCACAGGCCAGCAGCCGATCACCAGCACCAGCGCTGTCAGCAGGCAAATCCATCTGTATCTGTTTTTCACCTCGCCGCCTCCTCCAGCTTCCCCCGACTGCTTCGCTGAGAAAAAATCTCGCCTTTCTGTAAGCTGCCGGTCAGAAAGCCGTTTCCATTTGAGTTTACGGTATCATTTTACTTCATCACTTGAAATGTGACATTTATGACAATCTTTACCCATTCTAACATATCGGCTCATACTTTGCCAGCGGAAAGAGGGGAAAGATTTTTTCTTTTCCTGCGTCCTGCCATTTTCACCTGCATCCAGCTTTTCAGTCAATAAAACAGCCCTCTTCCACCCATAAAACGGAAGAGGGCCGCTGTTTGTTGCACCTTATTGATTATTTTCTTCTGACGGGGCAGAAACCTTTTCATTTTCTTCCCCTGTAATGACCTGAGGAATGAATTGTCTGGCAAACCGCCCGGTCCCTCTTTGTTTAACATAGAAAAAGCCGATAAAGGAGAACACCACCGCACCGATAAAATTCACAAACAGATCCTTCATGGTGTCGTTGATGCCGATATCCAGGTATCCTCCAAGGCCCAGAGCCCGTTGGGAACCGTCGGCTGTAACCACGATCACATCGGTGATATGGCGGATAATTTCAGGATGATTGCCGCCTGTGGGGTCCAGCATCACCGTGCTGATGGCATGGACTACTGTATCCTTCTGCATATCCAGGAAAAAGATGTTGTCCATCCCCCACTCAAAAACTCCCAAAGCACCCCTACGGTCATGGAAAAACAGAAGGCCGCCACCGCCAGATAAAGGGGCGAAAGGGAAAAGCTGAACCGTCCGCCGCGGTTGAGGATATCCACCAGAGAAAAACCGATAGCCGCACACAAAAAGCCGTTCAAAGTATGAAGCATGGTGTCCCAGTAAGGGAACTGAATATAGTAGGCCCGGATCTCCCCCAAAATCTCCGCGGAAAAGATAAACAGCAGAATGATGATTTCCAGCGTATCAGGAACATCGATGCGGATGGTCCGCTCAATAAAGCTGGGAAGGGTGAAAAGGAACAGCGTCAGCACACAGAGAAACACATTTTCAAAGTTGCCGTTAAAAAACTGGGCCACCATCACCATCATGACCAGCACACGCAGCACCACATAAACAATGGTCACCGGTTTGTTTTCCGTCAGCTTTTCCCGCAAGGTCTTTCGGCGCTTCTCCGGCCCGTTGGAACTGTTTCCTTTTTTCTTCATCTTCTTCATTCCTTCCAGCCGCCGTCAGCAGCTCCTTATTGCCACTCTTCAGGCCACGGTATTCCCCACTCTGCCAGAGCAGGGGCCACAGACACCATTACCCCTGTAAAAACCATCAGGCAGATCGCATGGGCCGAGCTTCATCGGTCCACTGTATGTCCGCAATGGGGACAATACAGGCCGCAGCCTCTGTCCAGAAATCCTCCGCAATGGGGGCACCTCCAGAAAAGGGTCAGAAAGACAATCTCCCCCACCAGTACCAGACATCCCAGAAGGATCAGAGGGATCAGCCTGAGGCCCGCACCGGCCAGTATCACAACAAGCCCCAGAATACACAGCAGCAATGCGATTTGTCTTACTTTTTTCAGCGGTATCCTTTTCACAGAAGCACCTCCCTGGAGAATTATGTTTTCTTTCATAAACAGTTTAGCACAGCGGCGAAGTCCCGGCAACTACATTCTCCTGTTTCACTGTTTTTCCCTGCGGTAATATCAGCAGCATAGCCGCTCTCACTGCCGCGGCATTTTTCCATTTTCTGCCGGTACCAAAAATAGGAGCAGACACAAGGGATCAGGGCAGCCGCCAGAATCGCTGTCATCAGGCTCCAAAAAAGGACCTTTTCCGGCAGCAGCAATGCGGCGGGTATCCCATAAAGTCCTGCCGCAAAAAATAACTTGCCGCACAGGCGATTGGTCCGGTTCCAAACATCCGGGTCGGACAGGGTCCATGGGTCCGCACACCCATGAAAAAATTGTTCTTCACCTTCGGCAGCAGATTACCCAGAGTCAAAAACAGGACGCTGACCAAAATCGTCACTGCCTGATACACCACGATCCGCCCCGGCCAGAAAGATTCCGACAAAATCATCAGCGTTACCAGCACCAAAACCCCCATGGTCATCAGGGAAAGAAGTTCGTAGTACCGCTGAAACCGTTTATAATTTTCCTGCCGGGGATCAATGCGGGGCAGATACAAAAACATTGGTCCCATTATCACAGACAGTCCACCGATGAGCAGCAGTTCTTTCTTTTCGCCATACCGCACCACCCCATCAAAGCCCCATTGCAGCGGCACCTGCTGGGGCAAGTTGGTATAACACAGCAGAATCAGCACCAGAGGTAAGAAGGATAAGATCCACAACAGCCCAGAATACTTCTTATTTTGCATCCCCGTTCTCCCCTTTCAAAGACGCCGCCCAGACCATAATTTCATCCAGAACAGAGGTGTTCAGTTCATAATAAATATACTTCCCCCGCCGGTCATCACTGATCAGTCCCGCTTCCTTGAGCACCGCAAGATGATGGGAAATGGTGGGAGCGGTCATCTGAAAACTGCCGGAAATCTCCCCCGCCGTTTTTGCTCCGTCCCGCAGCAGTTCCAGTATCTCTCGCCTGGTGCTGTCGGAAAGGGCTTTGAAGGTCTGCTGAAATCCCACTTTGAGTACCCCTTCCAATTATATTTAGATCATCTTCTAATTGAATGTTATCACAGGCCATCGTCATCGTCAAGAACATTTCGATATTTATCTAAATATTGCCAAAAGCGATGTTTCCATTCTCTATTCCATATCGTCGCCAAAAGGGGATGGGAAAAAGCAAAAGCTGTTCCTGGGGGAGTGCCATTTTCCCAAGAACAGCTGGCAGAACCATCATTTGGCTTTAAACAATGGGCAGCTTATTCATATTTTTTACCCATAAGATACATGGGAATAAACAGGCCTCCCAGAAGGAGCATCAGCATCACAAAATTGCCCATCCCGGTCCACAGCTTTGGCCCAATCATCAGACTGAGACCTGGAACAATCACCAGGGATAAACAAGCCCAGCTCCGTGCCACGTTGACAATATGGGGCCAGTTGCGGTTGCTCATACGCAGACCCAACAGATTCATTCGAAACGGTCCGTCATACATCGCAGAGATCTTGTTTTCATCATAGTAAGCCGGCAGCTTCAATGGGACAAAAAAGCAAAAGTAAATGCCAAAGCCGGCAGCCAGACCCACACTGGTCCAAAAGGGTTCCGTCAGAACTCCATGCAGGCGGATACCATAAGTCATCTGAAATTGATGTTGCTGTCACACCTCTGGTGCTGCTGCTGGCCAAAGTCCAGTCCATTGAGAACAACAAGCTGGATACTTCCTGTGTGGAGGGCTTTTATCTTCCCAAAGGCACCGCTGTGGAGCTGTATGCAACCACACTCCATTTCTCCCCCTGCAAGGTATCCGATGAGGGCTTTAAATGTATCGTGATCCTTCCCAATGGAACAAATGAATCCCTGCCGCAGCTGCCCCAGAACCCCATAGCTGAAGAACAACTGCTGTGGATGAGAAACAAATGGCTGCTTGCACATCCTGAAAGCGCTCCCGCCGCCAAAGGCGCCTGGGTTGGCTTGACAGGGGAAAATCTAAAGTTATACTATAAGTGAGGTTTATATGTGGTGTTATAAACAGCCTGTAGCCATTTACTTTGGCTGCGGGGAAAGAGCTCGTCTGAAGGAACTGATCCAAAATGCCGGCTATACCAAAGGTCTTTTGGTCTGCGATTCCTTCCTGGCCGGCAACGGTACTGCCCAGCAGCTGATGGACTGCTGCGGTTCCCTGCTGCCGGCGCTGTTCTGCGATATTCGTCCCAACCCAACTGTTGTGAATGTGGATGATTGCGCCCGGGCTCTCAAAGAGCTTCACGCTGATTTCGTCGTGGCTCTCGGCGGCGGCTCTGTCATGGATTGCGCCAAGGCGGCGGCAACCATGGCTTTGGCAGAAGGCTCCATCACCCAGTATCATGCTACTGGGGTCCCGTTGCCCTGCGCCCATCTGCCTTTGATCTCTATCCCCACCACCGCTGGAACCGGGACAGAAGTCACTTGCTCCTGTGTTCTTTCTGACGAAGCCAAAGGAATCAAAGCTCCCCTGCTTCATGATAACTTTTACTCTGCCATTGCCATTATCGACCCGGAACTGACCTATACGGTTCCTCCAAGGATCTGCGCAGGTACCGGTTTGGATGTTCTGGCTCATGCGGTGGAGGGATACATGAGCGTCAACCATCAGCCTGTTTGCGACGCCATCTGCGTTCACGCCGCGCGGCTGGTCCTGGAGAATATTGAGGCCGCCTGTGGAGCGGATTTGGATATTGCCGCCAAAAGCGCTATGGCGGAGGCTTCGGTCATGGCGGGAATGGGATTTTCCATTCCAAAGACCGACGCTTCCCACGCTTGCTCCTTCGTACTGACCAACAAGTATCATATTCCCCACGGGGAGGCCTGCGGCCTGACACTGGACTATTTTATGAGCTTCAACGCCAGGTCCGGCGATCCCCGGATGCAGGAGTTTGCTCATCTGCTGGGATTTGACAGCTGTGAGGAACTTTGCCGTCGCATTGCGGAAATAAAAGTTCACATCGGCGCCAGAACCAATTTGAAGGACCTTGCCCTTTCTGATGAGGATATCGGTTTTCTTGTAAAAAACAGCCATCACCCCAATCTCAAAAACAATCCTGTAGAAATCACTGACGAAACGCTGTACGATCTTTACACCTCTTTGCGATAATTTTTTTGACAGAAGTCTCCTGCCCATGCAGTCCAGAAAACAGAATGGAGGAGTGCATCAGAATGGCTATAAAAGGCAGAAACATGGTAGACATCAAACAAGGAAACCGCAATGCGATTCTTACCCTCCTTCATGAGCAAGGAGGCCTCTCCCGCAAACAACTGGCCGCCCGTTTGAATCTCACTCCAGCCGCTATTACCATGATCGTCTCCGAAATGATTCAAAATTCCATCCTCCAGGAAGGCGAGGTACTCCAAAGCAAAGGAAGCGCCGGCCGGAAGGAAATCATGGTGAGAATCAACTCCAATGACTTTTTTGTCACAGGAGTTTATTTCGGTATCGAGCAGGCGATTGTTTCCGCCACCGATCTTTGCGGAAATCTGCTTGTAAGCGAAACCTTTTTGTACGACTACAACAGCGGTGTTCAGTTTGTGGTCAACCGCATCTGCCAGATCATCAACGACACCATTCTGCGTCTGGAGCAGCAGCAAAAGCGCTGTGTGGGCGTAGGTATCGCGGCCCGTGGCATCATCGACGATACGCGCGGAATTTGTTATAACTCCTACGGCGGATGGCCGGAAACCGATGTACCTTTGCTGCATATGATGGAAGAACAGCTGCGGGGACAGGTCATCAGTTTTCAGCAGAATGTCCGCGCGCTGGCCAACGCGTATATCTTTCTCAATCGCGGACAGTCCATTGAAAGTATGCTGTTCGTAAAAAATGATACCGGCATCGGTGCGGCTTTGTTGTTTGACCACAAGGTATATTCCGGTTTCAACAGCAACGCCGCGGAGATGGGACATATTGTTGTAGAGCGTAACGGCCGCCTTTGCCGCTGTGGGGGAAGAGGATGCTTGGAAACAGTCTCCTCCATGCGCAGCATTGAAAACGATGTCCGTGATATCTTTTCGGAAGAAGCCACTCCTGCGCTGTATCGTCTGGTGGACGGGAACAAGCAAAACGTCTCTTTCCCACTGATTTGCCGGGCGATCCAGGAAGGTGACACAAATGTCCAAAACATCACCAACAAGGCTGTGGACCTGCTGGCTGAGGTGCTGCGTTCCCAGATTTGTGTTCTGGATGTGCAAAGGATCGTTCTCCATGGCATCGTATTTGAAAATCCCTATTTCTTCAATCGCCTTTTGGAAAGCATCAATTACGATGGTCGGTATCCCTGCCTGTCGGAACTGATTACCACCACTCAGTCCTTCCCCGCGCTGGACACAGTTTGCAGCCCCATTTTGGCTATCAGGGAGTTTTATCGCCGCGGCGGCATGATCGACCACACCGCAAAAGGATGATTTTCTCCTTTCCTTTACAGGTAAGCCAAAACAGCCGTAATCCTGTTTTCCTCTGAGATTTTTACATGGTGGGATCACATTTGCGCATACAAAACGGTGATTGACAAAATCAGGTTCCTTTTCTCTCAGCTTAAAACAGTTTCCTTGTCCTGGACAAAAATAGCCGGGATTTCTTCTTCCAAAATTGGAAACTGGTCTTGCGCAAAATACATGGCAATCAAAAACCACCGGAGAAAGGTCAGTCCTTCTCTCCGGTGGTTTTTTGTTGTTTTGACTGCTGGGTTTTTCTTTTCAAAGCGGTACTGTGGATAACGGCTTCCCTTTTTCCGGGAATAAGCTTTCCGTAATCCGGCATATGCCGCAGCAGGGGCACTAACGGCCATATATTTTTAAAAAGCCGCCGCCTTCAGTTTTTACCGCGTTTGACGCCATGCCGTCCTTTCCTGTGCCGGAACGGCCTGGGCCTTCGTCCGCCATCCGTTTTCAGCACCGCTTCAAACTTCCCTGATCACTTTTGGGCGGCAGCCTTATCAATACAGGCCATAGCGTTGAGGCTGCGGGGATATCCAATATAGGGCAGACACTGGGAAACTACCTTTACCAAAAATGCTTTGTCATTGCCCAGCCGCATATTGCCTCCCGCATGGGCGATCAGCTGGGGCTCACAGCCACCCTGGGCAGCTAAAAAGCAGAAGGTGATCATCTCTCTTTGGGCCAGGGTCAGGCCGGTACGGGTATAATAGTCTCCAAAACAGTTGGCCGCCAGCCAGCGGTTGATATGTCCCTTTTTCCACGCCTCTTTCATGGCTTCACCAAAAATTTCCGCCTGTACTTCCACTCCCCGCTCCAGCCGGTTTTCCATTGTAGTGGTTCCCTGCTTCGGCAGTTGGAGGGGGATCCCCCGCTCCACGAAAATCCCGTTCGCCGCATCCAGAAAGGGGCGGACGCGTCCCATCCCCAGATAATCCACTCCCTGGTAAATCAGTTCCTTGATCATCACCGGAGAAAGGCCTCCATCCAGCGCCCGGGGCACTGCCAGTTTAAATTCTTCCAAGCCCTGGCACCCCATCAAAACGGCAAGAATCGCCAGGTGCCGGGTAATCTCATCCAACTGCTGCCCCTCTTCGCGGACAACTTCCTCAAAGGCAAAATGTTCCCATCTCTCCGCAAATTCCGGATCAGTCTGGTGATCGTTCATATCTGCGCCTCCTTACAGCGTTTGCGTCCTTGGATTGCTGCTGATGCAGGCTTTTCAGGAAAAACTCTCCTGGCCGCAGCTCCATGAAAAATCATCAGCAGCCCCATGGCTTTTTTATTGAATCATTCTTCCAATGCGGCATAAGTTTCATCATCCACCGGTTCCAACCACTGATTGGAAGTTTCCTCCCCGGGAACTTCCACGGCAATGTGAGAAAACCAGCTGTCCTTTTTGGCTCCATGCCAGTGCTTGACCCCGGCAGGGATGGTGATCACCATTCCCGGTTCGAGACTGACCGCCTTTTTGCCTTCCTCCTGGTACCAGCCTTCTCCTGCGGTACAAATGAGCAGTTGGCCGCCTCCTTTTTTGGCCTGATGAATATGCCAGTTGTTCCGGCAGCCCGGTTCAAAGGTGACATTGGCTAAAAATACCGGGCACTTTCCCGCTTCCGTCAAGGGGTTGAGATAGGAATTACCGATAAAATAAGCTGCGTAAGCGGTATTGGCCTGCCCCTGGCCAAACATATTCTCTTTCTCAAACATTTCTTTACTGCTGATTCTCATAAACTGCTCCTTTCACTGGCTGCCTGTACAGGCGATTTCTGTTTGTTTCTTTTATCAATCAAAAGCTCTATCCTTCATCATCACTTTCAGGTTGACTAAAAGTTTCTTTTTACATCAGAAGGATTTTTTGCTATCAAAGTCCTGCCGGAAAACCTTCATACTCCAAGCTCCAGCCCATTCACCCACTGCTGGATTTCATCCCCAGAGGCACTGCCGCTGAATCGCTGGCCATCCATCCATTGGGCATCGGAGGCCAAGTCATGAAGATTGGAGGCGCTGGAACCAATACCGCTGCTGCCTGAGGTGCAAAAGGGAACGATCACTTTGCCTGAAAAATCATAGCTTTCCAAAAAGGTGCTGATGATTTTTGGCGCTTGCCCCCACCAAATGGGATATCCCAGAAAGACCACATCATAGTCATCCATGTTTTCCAGGCTTTCTGAAATGGCGGGTCGAGCGGAAGGATCGTTCTGCTCCTGATTGGCCCGGCATTCATCCTCACTGTAGTTGAGATCCTCCTGTGTATAAGGGACCTGGGGAATGATCTGATAAAGATCGGCTTGCAGAAGATTTTGCAGCTCAGCGGCAATGCCTTCTGTATTGCCTGTGGCGGAAAAATAGGCTACCAAAATATTGGTGGCGCTATCCTGGGGCTGACTGGAGGACGGAGTTTGCTGGGAAGTTTCACCCTCCGCATCGGCATCAGAAGTGCCCTGGGAGCTGGAGGAGGATTGTTCCTCAGGCCCTGTATCAGAAGAAGACTTTGAAACCGGCGCCTCTGATGTTTCAGAGGATGGTTGGGCGGTGGAAGAACCTGCCGCGGAAGAACCGGAAGCCGTGCTTGATCCCCCACAGCCTGCCAGGGGAAGCAGCATGGTCAAAGCCATAAAAACAATCATTACTTTTTTCATTATGACATCCTCCTTGATTTTGTTTGATTTGATCCCCGTCAAATTAAGGGACAGAACAGTTTCCCAAAGCATATGTTTCCTTCCTTTCCACGCTCAAGGAAAAACTGTTTTCTTTCTGATTTTGATCAATCACTTTTTGAGCGGCCGCTGCTCATTTATGTACATCCTTGGGGAAAAGATGAAACCGGGCTGCGTCTTCATTTTTTTCGTTCGTCCTGCTGTTTTCTCAGTTCATGACGCAAATAGTCCAGTCGGCTCAGCTGCCGCTCCCTGAAATGCAGTGCATCCAGGATCTCATCCCGTTTCCGGTTGAGCATGATGAGCCTCGGTTCCTCCCAATGGTTTTCCTCCAATGTCAGCCTCATATAGATTTCAATCTCCTGGCTGCTGAAACCGATGTCGTGCAGCGTCATGATCATACTGAGCCGTTCCAAATCAGTATCGTCATACTGCCATGCTCCCATCACCTTTTTTACAGCACCGCACAGTCCCCAGCTCTCATATTCCCGCAAAATTTTCACAGGGATCTTATACCGCCTGCTTGCCTCCTGTATGGTCATATGCCGCCTCCATCATGCTTCTCACCAGCTGAACCAAAAGCCCGGCCAAAAGTTTGTTGTCCCCCATTTTCATATCCTGCTTCCATAAGGGCTATTCTCTCTGAACCATCATTACTTTTCTTCCCCAACATCTGCAAAAGCATCCGCTTCTCTCCGTCCGTTTCTCATCCCTAAATGAAATGATTTCTCCGGCTGGGAAACAAAAAAGCAGGTGTCCTTTTGGGGACACCTACATTGTATACAAACAGATTTTCAATGTCTAATACTTATATTGAATCATTATAAATAGCTAAAAAGCATTTTTAATGTAATTGACCAAAGCATTCAGCACCGGAGGAAAGGTTTCCGCTTTTTTCCAGACCAACACCGTGCCGGATTCTATGGGCGGCGACAGAGGAATAAAGCGCAAACCCTCATATATACAGCGCAGCTTCACCGTCAGCAGCACTCCTATACCCTCCCTGGCCAAAATGGCCATATTATAAGGAAGGTTGCCGCTGGCCACAATTTCCATCTGGTTTGCCCGCTCTCCAAACCAGTGCTCCAACTCCTTTAAGACCAATTCACGGCGTGAAAGAATCAGCGGCATTTTTTCCAGATCCCCGGCTGTTACAAATTCCCGCGCAGCCAGGGGAGAATCTTCCCGCACCAGCACGCCCCATTGTTCCTTTGCAGGCAAACGGACAAAGTCGTATTTGCTGATCTCCACCGGCTCCATCAACAGCCCGAGATCCAGCAAACCTTGTTCGATCCGTTCCTTGATATTATCAGAATTTCCGCTGTAAAGCTGATATTTAACCTGGGGATGAAGCTGATGAAAAGAGCCCAGCATCTTGGATAAACAGGACATAGCCTCCAGATCACCACTGCCGATAGAGATCTCTCCCCTCAGCTGCTCATCCCGCCGAAACTCCCGTCGGGTCTTTTCCTCCAGCTCCACCAGCTCCTGAGCCCGGCGGCGCAGCAGCATCCCATCTTCCGTCAGGGTCACCCGGTATTTCCCCCGGTGAAACAGCTGTACGCCCAGTTCTTCCTCCAGCTGCATCAGCTGCCGGGACAAAGTGGGCTGCGTCAGGTGGAGCATTGCGGCTGCCCTGGTTATATTCTCCTCACGGGCCACCGCCAGAAAATATTTTAATACACGCAGTTCCATCATATATTCCTCCCTGGTAATAAGCTTACCATAGGGTGAGATCATCTACAAGAAAAAGACCGATATCATCCTGTATTTTAAGCGACGAAAAACAAAGAACCCTGTCCCGGAAGAACTTCGGCAAAATTTGAAAGACGAATTCTGAATATAAAACACCGTTTTCTTCTTTACGCAGCAGCACCCCTGCACAGAAAAATCAATCTGTACAGGGGCGCCTTTTTAAAGCTTCACTTTTTAGGGGGAAACATTTGCGCTGATGAAAAAGATGATTTATTTCTTTCCCTGCTCCTGGCAGCCGCAGCCCCGGTCAAAAGAGGGGTTGATGGCATAGAAGTTCTTGCTGTCCAGGTGCTCCCGGGCAATATCCAACGCCTCGCCGAAGCGCTGATAATGAACGATTTCCCGCTCTCTCAAAAAGCGGATGGGGTCCAGTACATCGGGATCATCCACCAGCCGGAGGATGTTGTCATAGGTGGTGCGTGCCTTTTGTTCCGCAGCCATATTCTCATGGAGATCGGTTAAAACATCTCCCTTGCAGGCGAAGGCGGAGGAAGTAAAGGGCGTGCCGGAAGCAGCCTGAGCCCATACGCCTACAGTATGATCCACAAAATAAGGCTCAAAACCGCAGCGGCGAATTTCCTCCAGAGACAAATCCCGGGTCAGCTGGTGAACAATCGCACCCACCATTTCCAGATGGGCCAATTCTTCTGTACCTATATCGGTATCCAATATGCCTTTGAGAAAACTTCAAAGAACGGTTCCCGTTTATCGGCTTAAAACTGATAGGGAGACGCCAAATTTTGCAGCAGTGCCACCACGCTCCAGGCCGCCAGGGTACTACTGCGGGGATTTTCAGGGTCCGGCAGCGATGCTGTTTCCAGTGTCACCCGCACGGAAGCGTTCTGGCCATGGATGCAGTGTGTGTTCTCCTCCAGGCCCGGTACGCTGATAATATCCACAGTGGTATTTTCCGGACCAATACCGGAAAGCGCCGCCGCCACCGCCACATTGACATTCTTGGGGAAGCTTTGGATGGCCTCCAGAGCTGTACCGGAGAAAACCAGCTCCTCCTGCTCTCTGGAAAGGCAGCGTCCAGCCAATCCCGGCGCCCCTTCCAGGCTCTCAGGGGCTTTCCGGTTCTCTACCCGGACCTTCATTTCGCTCCCCATCAGGCGCATTGCCCGCAGGACATCCAATCCGCCGATGGCTCCGGAGGGCAGATAAATCTTTCTGTCCGATTCCTCTGCCGCTTTTTCCAGCGTTTGCCGGAAGTGATGATCTGCCAGCGCTCCCACCGACAGCAAAATCAAATTGCTTCCTCCTGCCAGCACTTTTACACCATACTGCCGCACCGCATCGCCTCCGGCAGCCTCCACAACATAATCAGGGGTATCCCCCATCAGCTGCTCCAATGTGCTGTATGCCTTGCTGCCGGTCTTATCCGCCAGCGCTTTGGGCTCCTCCGGCGTCTGACCCAGAATGCCCAGCAAAGAGTATTTTTCCCCCAGCAGCTCTGCCAGGGCCTGGGCAATCGCGGTGCCCAACGCGCCGCATCCGATGACTGCCACCGTCTTTTTCATCTCTCGTTCCTCCCCATCATTACTTTTTCCCTCGAACCTCATCAATATAGCTGTATACTGTCACCCGGGAAATGCCCATCCGGCTGCCTACCTGGTCCACCGCGCCTTTCATCAGGAATATACCTCGCTGGTCCATAAACCGGATCAGCTCCAGCTTTTCCTCCCGCCGCAGCCGGGCAACATCCTTGTCCCCTATGATCTTGTCGATAAGATCCGTGACAATCTCACTGACATGGGTGACCTCCTCCTCGGCGGAAACCTCCTGAGCCGCAGAGTTATCCTCCGAGCTGGGGATCAGGCTTTGGAGCCAATCAATTTGCGCGGTGATTTTGCTGGTATCAATATTGATGCACAGCGCTCCCACCACCTTACCCGCAAAGTCCTTCAGCAGCGCGGTGGAAGACTTGACAAGCCTGCCATCCTCCGTGCGGAAATAATAGTTTGTCACTACATCGTGATCCAGTTTTTTGGAAAGGATAACCTGTGGGACAAGATGATCAAAGCTCTGCCCCACCTGCCGGCCGGTGACACAGTTGTTGACCGTGTAAACAACGGATTGCTGAGGATTTTCCAGGTCATGAAGCACCACCTCGCAATCATCGCCAACGGTTTTGGCGATCATGTGGGCAATGGGAATGTATTGAGCCAAAATGGGTTTTATCATGTATGAACAGCGCTGTCCGGGCCGGGACGCAACGCTTTCCTCCTCTCTGCATTTGCCGGATACAAAATTGATACGTCACTTATCATAGCACGTTTGAAAAGATGGTGCAATAAACTTCCTGCCGGTACAGACAGCGACCGCTTTTGAAAGCCCTGATCCTTCTTCCCAAAAAGAAAATAAATTACAGCGGAAAACAGGTCCGCCGGTATGGTGGGCCTGCCTTCCGCTGTGAATTGTCTTTAATCCTTATAAGTGAGGTTTTGCTCCAGGGACAATAACAGCTGAATGTATTCGTCCTTGGTCATTTCAGGTTTGAAATTCTTCTTGACTCTTGCCGCTTCGGAAGCCCCGTCCGCCAACAGATCGATCACTGTACAGGCCAGCATTTTCACTGGTGTGATAAAAGCGTCCTCCAGATCAATGACCCGGTAGTCCTTGGAATGAAGGCCGCCCTCCACGCCGGAAGTGATGCAGTGAAGCACCGGCATGAACAGAGACAGATCGCCGATATCAAAGGAAGCTGTGCTCTCCATGCAAGGCAGAATCTTTTCCTCAGGATAGAAACGGACGGCATTGCCTTTGAAAATCTCGGCCATGGTCTTGTCCGCCGCCAGAGGCATCTGTCCAGGGCTGTCCTCCACGGTGGCGCTTCCGCCCATGGCGATGGCCGCGCCGCGGATGCAGCGGTTGACCTTATCGTTGGCATCCTTCAGGGCGGTCAGGTTTCTGGCACGGACAGTGGTCTCCAGCTCCACATCGTCGGGAACCGCGTTGACAATATCGCCGCCCCGGTTGATGATCTGGTGGATCCGCACACAGTCCTTATCCTTGAAGGTCTCACGCTGAGCGTGCATGCTGTTGATGGCAATGGTAGCCATATTCAGCGCGTTGACGCCATCCCAGGGAGCCGCTCCCGCATGGGACTGTTTGCCCAGGAAGTGGGTCTTTTTACCGATAAATCCGTTACCGGTATTCATGGGAGCACATTTGTATCCATCGGCCTCAATGGGGAAGTTATGGGCCATCATGCACATATCCACATCATCATAGGCTCCGCGGTAAGCAAGCTCCGCCTTTCCGGCATAGAACCGGATCTTTCCCTCATCCCGAAGGCTCTTGCGATAGTCAAGCTCAATGTACTCCTCCGCCGGTACCGCCATAAAGTCCACACTGCCATCCAGCTGTTCCATTACGCCGGAATGAATCAGTGCAGCCGCCACACCGTACATCACCGAAACCTGAATGTTATGGCCGCAGGCATGCATGGCGCCGGTGGTGGGATCACAGTCGGGATGATTGTGGCATACCACAGAATCCAGCTCTCCCATTACAGCGATCTTGGGGCCCTTTTTGCCCTTGTTGGCATAACCCCGGCAGCCGGTGTAGGCAATGTTCCGGTCCACCGGCAGGCCCAGCTCCTCCAGAGCCTTGGCCAATGTTTCGGTGGTACGCACCTCACGATAACCGGTCTCAGGGTGCTGGTAAATTTCCTTACCCAAGGCCAGGATAGCGTCCCGGTCCCGATCCACTTGCTGGATGACCAGTTGTTTCATTTGTTCCTTATCCATAGGACGCAGCCTCCTTTTGACTTCAATAGGCTTAAAAAGTTTAGATAATGCCCTGGAGGCTCAGGATGGCCTGGGCAATGAGGGCGGAACCGAAGAATGTACCGCAGAACACCACAACGGCGACCAGGATCATCTTCCAGCTGAGGCGCTTGATATCATCCAGTTTGGTTCCAATAGAGATACCGGCAACGGCCAGGATCACAGTACCGATTTGTCCTGAAGAGATCTGTGCGGTCATATCCAGCAGAATATCAGCAACAGGAGACCAGGGAGTAGTCAGCAGCAGAGACAACAGGGAAGCCCATGCGAAAGCGGGGATTTTCCACGGGATCAGGCCCTTGATCTTCAGTGCCACTACACAGATTGCGATGATGCACAGCATACCAATGCAGGCTTTGCCTACCTCAAAGGAAACGCCGCCCCGCATCAGATTCACCCATTGGGTGACCAGCACAACGGCGCCGCAAAGCACCAGAGCCTTAAGTTGGTTAAGAGTCTTTGTCATAGCGATATTCCTCCTCTGTTATGGCTTGCAGCCTTAAGCATTGGTTTTGTTCCGATACATCACCGCGGACAGCTTCTTATAGATGAAGTTGGCCACAGGCAAGGCAATGAACAATTCCATATACAGTCCATCCACGTTGGTACAGATATTGGAGGTGGCAGCAAAGGCCAGCACTTCCTCCGCCATTTCCGGAACACTGGCTGCCAGAGCCTGGGAAGCGGCAGTCATCATAGAGCCGGAACCCATGCCGCAGGCCATGCCCAGCGCATAGGGATGGATACCGGTCAGTACACCGAAGGAACCCAGCAAACCGAAGAAAATAGTACCGAAGAGATTACCTACCATATAAGTACCCATAACGCCGATACCCTCGGGAGAATCGATGCCATAGATCTCGGAAATCAGGCCCAGGGTAGGCTCACGGCAGATGGACAGGGTAGCGCCCACTGCTTCACGGCGCATTCCCAGCAGCATTGCAACAGGCAGACCAACGACCATGGTGCCCAGGTTGCCGAACTCCTGGAGAATCAGAGCGGGACCAGCTTCAATAACCTTTGTGATGTTGGGGCCTGCAGCCATACCCAGCTTAACGCCCAGGATCAACAGGACCAGCATCATGATGTCCTCAGACAGCTTTACTTCCTTCTCGCTGCAAATCTGTTTGAGAGCCTCGATCTTTCTGCCCAAAGCGTCGGGGGTGATGAGTACCGCGAGGATCATTGCGAAAATCATAGGCAGAATGATCAGGTTGCCGGGGCCTACAGGAATACTGATCGTACCAATGATTTCGCCGATCCCCGCCGCGATACCGCAAACCGCAAACAATTTGATGAATACGGGCCAGCGGCCTTTGGTGCTCAGGTTGTCCTGCTGAGTGTTGTCGGGTTGGTTTTTCTCCACTTGGTTTGACATGAATACTCTCCTCCTGTCAAAAAATCAATGTATGACTCACACAGACTGCTCACCGGTTTTCAGTCAGTGTGTAGACATCCTTGCGGCGGTGGGCCAGCAGCGGCAGCTCCCGGCGCACCTGGGCGACACGATCCAAATCAAGTGTGCACAGAAGCATCCCTTCCTGCTCTTCCAAGCGGTCCATCACATCTCCCCAGGGAGAAACAGCAATGGAGTTGCCGTAGGAAGTATAGCCGGAGGACGGGTCCCTGGATGGGGCCGCCCCCAAGGTGAACACCTGATTGTCCAGCGCCCGTGTGCGGAACAAAATTTCCCAATGAGCGGGTCCTGTTGTCATGTTGAAGGCGGCGGGAACCAAAATCACCTGCGCCCCCCGGTCCACCATCAGACGGCTCAGCTCCGGAAAACGGAAATCATAACAAATACATAACCCCATGACACCAAACTCTGTTTCAAAGGTGGTGACGCTGTTGCCTGGGGTGAGGGTATCCGATTCCCGGAAGGACTGCCCCCCTGATACGTCGATGTCAAACAAATGCATCTTCCGATGCTTGGCGATCTGGCGACCTTCACGGTCAAAAACATAGGCGGTATTATAAATCTTTCCCGCTTCATCCCGCTCCGGCACCGAACCGGCGGCCAGAATCACCTTCTGTTCCCTGGCCATCCGGGACAGCTCCTGCCATACTTCTTCCCCTTCCTGCTGAGCATAGAGAGGAAAATTCTTGGTCTGGTAGGGACAGCAGAACATCTCCGGCAGCAAAACCAGATCTGCCCCTTCCGCCGCGGCTTTCTTGATAAAGGACTTCGCCCGTGCCAGGCTGTCCTTTGTCTCCGGCTGTACCTGCATCTGGACCAAAGCCGCTTTCAAACACGCAGACATGGCGGTTCCTCCTTATTGCAGACGGCCACGGCACAGGATGGGAAGCTCTTCCACCACCTCGCCGCCGGAAACCAGCACCATTTTCTCGTACAGATTGCACACAGGGCAAATATGAACCGGATAAAACTCCACCTTGTCTCCTACCCTTACCTCGTCCCGGAACGCTTTATTGTAAATAATCGCGTGTTCATCGTACACATCAAAAATATGTACATCCTCATGGCCTTTGACCGTTCCCAGTCCGGGAGTGGCACAGATGCCCTTCTGGCGGGTCTGGGCGGTGAGGCCCTTGGCGCCTACATCAGTGATCACACGCTCGGCGGTGGGACGGCTGATGACGGTGGTGAGAACTGTGGCGGCACAGCGGTCCAGGGTTCCAATGGCGTGGCCCTGGCTGGCATCCATCAGCACATAGGTGCCGGGACGGATTTCGGTGACGCCGGGGAGAATATCAAAGCCATTCATCAGCGACGGAGTGGAGCCGATGCTTACAACCTGAGGAGCCATCCCCAGCTCCCGGGCCAGACGGGCAAAGGAAAGGGTCCGCTCCTGGCTGGTGATAAACTTTTCGTGGCAATCCTCCACGGTTTCGGCGTTATAGCAATGGCCCTCATGGGAGAAGATTCCCACAAACTCCACATGGTCACAGCGGCGGATGGTCTCCAGCAGCGCGGTAAAATCCGCTTCATGGATGATACCGGAGCGCTCCTCGCCCACTTCGATCTCCACCAGCACCCGGGCGGGGATCTCTTCTCCGGCAAAGACCTCATTGGCGGCCTCCACCTGGCAGGGAGTATCTACCGCGAAGGAAATGGTCACACCGCTGCGGCTCAGGGCCCGAATCCGCTCCAGCTTCTGCTTGCCGACGATCTCATTGGCAATAAAAATGTCTTTCAGACCATTTTGTGCCATCACTTCAGCCTCGCCGACCTTAGCTACGGTGATGCCCTTGGCTCCCAGCTGTTCCTGAAGTTTGGCGATGGCCGGGGTTTTATGGGTCTTGGTATGGGGCCGCAGCGCCACCCCCTGACGGTTGGCATAGTCCTGCATAAAGTGCAGATTGTTCATCATCCGATCCCGGTCAACAATCAGTGCCGGGGTATCCAGCTCCTTATAGTTCATCCCAGAACCCTCCTTACTGCTTCAGTTGCGCTACCGCTTCCACTTCCACCAGGCAGCCGCCGTACAGATTGTTGGTGGGCACCACGATTCTGGCGGGCTTGTGGTTTCCAAAAAAGCGTGCGTATTCTTCGTTCAGATCCGGCCAATAAGCTACATCCGGCACATAAACCCGGCACATCACCACATCGGTGCGCTTGGCGCCTGCCGCGGAAAGAACGGTATCCAAGTTCTGCAAGGCCTGGGCAGCCTGGGCTCTGATACCCTCCGGTGCTTTTCCCGTTTCAGGGTTGATGGAAAGCTGTCCGGAAACATACAGGGTTCCATTGAGGACCATGCCTGGGCTGTAATGCCCCCCATCCCGTACTGAATACTGGGTTTCTATTTTCTCCATATCAGGTGACAACTCCTTTTGGTGGAATTCCATCCTTTTTTCATTGCCTTGGATCACTGAGGAAAGGATTTGTCTTTATCATATAGACAAAAATATATAAAGTCAATACTTTTTTCTACATTCATATAACTTTATCTATATCGACAGGAAATACCCTCTTCATTTGTGCACAATTCAGAAAATATTCAAAATTTATCCACTTCAATTTTATTGATTTCTTCTGTCCTCCTTTATTTTTGTTCTTATTTTCCGTATAAAAAATTATACAGCACCATTATTTTGTTTCTTTTCAGACCATATGGCGCAAAAGTATTTTTCATACATAAGCCCACCGCTGCTTTTCATATAAAAATATTGAGAATCTTCATTTCCAACAGAAAACAGGCTGAAAGGAGAAGGCTCGATCTGATTTTCCCCTTTCAGTATCCGTATTTCATTCTCCCTAAAGCAATCCGGCGTACAGGTGCAATAAGCAGGACCCTTTTCCAATGTCCGCACCGCTGAATCACTTTTCACATACGGACCATATTTCTGCACAGGAGCTGCCGTCCCATGAAACAGCCATTTCACATCGCTATTTCCAATCTGCCTCCCCCTGCACAGATTTCAAAAAGGAGAGAAAAATTTACACGGCAGCTTTTATCGGCATTGCTGGAAAGCTTCGCGGCGGAAGAAAAAATAACCCCGGAACAATATACTCACTATTGTGAACTGCTGCACCGGTCATCCCGGAGAGCCTTTGATGAGACACTGTAAAAGGGGGGCGAAAATTGCTTCAGGTAGCGGCGTACTGTCGGGTGTCCACCGATCACGAGGATCAAATCCATTCTTTGGAAAATCAAAAAAGATATTTTGAAGAGTATATCCAGGGCAATCCCCTGTGGCAGCTGACCAAAATCTATGCTGACGAAGGGATCACCGGCACAAGCGTTCAAAAACGTCAGGCTTTTCAGCAGATGATCCGCGATGCCCAACGGGGATGCTTCAAGCTGCTGCTGACCAAAGAGATCAGCCGCTTCGCCCGCAACACCCTGGACAGCATCTATTACACCCGCCTGCTGAAACAATGGGGAGTGGGCATTATCTTTTTGCGTGACAATATCAATACACTGGACCCGGACGCGGAGCTGCGCCTGACCATCCTTTCCTCCATCGCTCAGGAAGAAAGCCGCAAAACCTCCGACCGGGTCAAGTGGGGGCAAAAACGGCGAATGGAACAAGGGGTGGTGTTCGGCCGCAGTATGCTGGGCTATGATGTAAAAGACGGACAACTCTTTGTGAATGAAGAGGGCGCCCGAATCGTCCGGCTGATTTTCCATTTGTTTGTCACTGAGGGAAAGGGGACCCACACCATTGCCAAAGAGCTGCAGCAGGCAGGAGTACCCACCTATCATGGGCTGGCGCAGTGGTCCAACACCGCTGTACTGCGGGCCCTGCGCAACGAGAAATATTGCGGCGATCTGATACAAAAGAAAACCTATACGCCCGATTACCTCACCCACCAGAAAAGAAAGAACCTGGGGGAGGAGCCCCTGGTGATTCTCCACGATCATCACCCACCCATTATTTCCAGGGCCCTGTGGCAGCAGGCCCAGGAGGAGCTCAAACGGCGGGGACAGCAGGCCCGACAGCGCCAAAGCCGCTATTCCTGCCGGTACTGTTTTTCCGGAAAGCTGTACTGCGGCTTCTGCGGCTCCCCTTTTGTCTGCCGCAGGGATCTGAGAAAGGATGGGGAGGTACATCTTTCCTGGCGCTGCCGGGAGGCCTCTTGTCATGGACGGATGAGATTAAATGGACAGGGCGACGCCAGCGGCTGCCTTTGCCGGCAAATCAGCCACCAAGTACTGCTGGAGGTGATGGCGCAGCTTCTTTCCGCGCTGGAGCCATTCCAGCAAAATATTGACGGCGCGCTTCGGTCTCTATGGAGTGCTGATAAAAAGGAGCAGTCGTCAGCCTCATGGCAGCAGCCGTCCTCCCCCACCGCCGCTCTCCTTTCCAAACGCCGGCTGCGCCTGCTGGAAGCTTATCTGGATGGAGAAGTGCCGCTGGAAGACTACCGAACCCTGTCCCAGCGGTACGAACAAGAGCTTCAGCGGCTGGAAACAGCCCGGAAACAAAAAAGCGTTCCTCCTGCGGGGCAGCCTCTCTCGTCAGAGCTGATTTCCACCGCCAGGGAACTGCTTCAGGGCAGGCTGCAAAAGGAAAGTTTTTACCAAGCTTTATTGGATCGGATCACCGTCTATGACCGATTTCGTATGGATGTCTACCTCAAAGGGATGGACCAGCCGCTGCATATCACTTTGATTTCTTCCTCTGCCAATACGCCTCCATAATCCCTTCCCCGGTAAGGGCTTTTAAGAAACCGATGTACCGATATCGGTCAGCAGCCCCGCCAGCTGAGGACAGGGCATGGTGTAACGCTGGGAAAGATACCGCAGCGAAGCGCCCATTTCACCGTCCGGTCCGCCGTACTGGCTGAGAATGATCTGTGCCGCCTTGGCGTTGGGGCGGGTGATTTTTACCGGATATTGCAGTCTTTTTTCATAACCCCACATTTCTCAGCATCTCCTTTCCCAGGGCCAGGGGCCCTCTCCCCAGGCCCAAGTACCGGAAACCACTCCGCAGCTGCCGGATGTAATGGGGCCGAATTTTTCTGTGTACGCCGCAATCGCCTGGGCCGCCTGAGCCTGATACCGCTGCATCTCCGCCAATGCTTTGGGGTCGCAGGGATGGGTATCCAGATACAACCTGGTTTCATCCACGGCAAAGCACGTCTGCTGGACCCGCAGCATCATGCATTCCCGCTCCGTCTTTCCATTCATGTGCAGCGCCTCCCGCAAAATGGTTTATTCAGTTCCGGGAACAGGGTGCCTTCTGTCAGCGCCTGCTCCAAGGAATAAACGGTATTCCAACGCTGCCGGGGAACATACGCCATAGCCAAAGGAAGTTCCGGGGCAGCGGGACGCTCCGCTTTCTGGACCGGCGCAGGGCGTTCCTGCCGCCGGACGCCGGTATGCATAGAGCCGGGGGACATCTGATTTCTCATCAAGATCCACCTCTCCTTTCTGATTCTCACCTATGGCTGAGCCACAGGCTCAATACCATGCTATGCGCTTTCTTCCTCTGCTGTTCCCTTCTTTGCGCCTTGCCAGAAAGAAGGGAATCGGTTATACTGAAAAAGTTATCAGAAACAGCGGCTCTCCGGCAATAAATCTATCCCAAAATGCCGGAAGCGGAACGGAGCAAAAATATGAGCAAAATCCAATGGAAGGGCAGCACCCTTCTGGGACCCATCCCACCCACCATGGTCACCTGCGGCACCATGGAACATCCCAATGTCCTGACTGTGGCCTGGACCGGCATTCTCAATACCATCCCGCCCAAAACCTACATCTCCCTGCGGCCGGAACGTTTTTCCTATGATCTGGTGAAAGAAAGCGGTGAGTTCGTCATCAATCTCACCACCAGGCAGCTGGTACGGGCAGCGGATTTCTGCGGAGTTCGGTCCGGACGGGAACTGGATAAATTCGCCCTGACCGGGCTGCATCCCGCTCCCGCTTTTCAGCTTTCCTGCCCCCTGCTGGAAGAAAGCCCCGTCAATCTGGAGTGTAAGGTGACCGACATTGTGCATCTGGGCTCCCATGATATGTTTCTGGCAGACATTGTGGCGGTGGATGTGGAAGAGGAGCTGCTGGATCAAAACGGAAAGCTCTGCCTGGATCGCTGCCAATTGGCCGCCTTTGCCCACGGAGAGTATTTTGCTCTGGGGGAACGGCTGGGCACCTTCGGCTTCTCGGTTCGCAAAAAGCCCAAGGGAAAGGCCAGCCGGCCAAAACGCCGCAAAAAATAATGAAAGAAGGCATATAAATCATGACCTCTGTTACTGCCATTACCGTGCGCTACAATGAAACCGACCGCATGGGTATCACCCACCACGCGGTGTACCCGGTGTGGTACGAACAAGCCCGCACTGATTTTATCAAAAAGCTGGGGATCTCCTACAGCCAGGTGGAACAGTTAGGAGTGATGCTGCCCCTGGTGGACCTGAGCTGTCACTACATCGGCAGCTGCACCTATGAGGATCAGCTGGAAGTATCGGTAAAGGTGGTACAGCTGACCCCTGCCAGGATCCGCTTCTCTTATGCCATTACCAAGGCAGGGGAAGAAAAGCCCTTTCACACCGGCTCCACTACCCACGCCTGGGTGGACAGCGCCTCTTTCCGGGTGATCAATCTGAAAAAGCGTCTGCCGGAGCTTTATGAAAAGATCGCTTCGGCGGTGGAACCGGAGGATTGACCCACCGGAGGAAACCGGGACTACCGGGAAAGCTTTTTCACCTTCCCGCTGTCACGGCCTTACACTTTCTGCACCGAAAAAACGCAATTGCCGGACAAACCAAGATTTATCATCTTTTTAAACAAACCAAAAGCACCAGAGGCCTCTCATCAGGGAGAAGCTCCGGTGCTTTTTTGCTGTCGCCGCAGGGGCGAACATCATTTTTCTTTTATTGCTGGTTCTGAGCCATGGAGCGAGCCTTGATCTCCACCCGGCGGATCTTGCCGCTGATGGTTTTGGGCAGCTCATCCACATATTCCACGATACGGGGATATTTATAAGGAGCGGTCTGGTGCTTGACATAATTTTGCAGCTCCTTGGTCAGCTCCTCACTGGGCTTATAATCCCGGGTGAGAACGATGGTGGCCTTGACCACAGTGCCGCGGATGGGGTCCGGAGCGCCGGTAACAGCACATTCCAGCACTGCGGGATGCTCCATCAGCACGCTTTCGATCTCAAAGGGTCCGATGCGGTAGCCGGAAGCCTTGATGACATCATCGGTGCGGCCCACATACCAGAAGTAACCGTCCTCATCACGCCACGCGGTATCGCCGGTGTGATAATATCCGTCGTGCCAGGCTTCCTTGGTGCGGGCGTCGTCGTTGACATATCCCCGGAACAGACCTGCCTGGGGACCATCCGCCTTGACCACGATCTCGCCCACATCACCGGTGAGGGTGTCTCTGCCATCTTCATCCACAATATGCACATCGAACAGCGGAGAGGGCTTGCCCATAGATCCGGGCTTGCTGGTGGTGCCTACCAGATTGGCCAGCAGGACGGTGGTTTCGGTCTGACCGAAAGCCTCCATCAACTCCAAACCGGTATATTCCTTAAAGCGGTTGTATACCTCCGGGTTCAGCGCTTCTCCTGCGGTGGTAGCATAGACGAGGCTGCTCAGATCAAAGCCCTCCATTCCTTCCTTGATAAAGAAACGGTAGATGGTGGGAGGGGCGCAGAAGGTGGTGATGCGGTACTGCTCGATCTTATGGAGCAGATCGCTGGGATGGAATTTATCAAAGTCGTAAACAAAGATGCCCGCTCCGCAGAACCACTGGCCGTACAGCTTACCCCACAGGGCCTTGCCCCAACCGGTATCGGAAACCGTCAGGTGAAGACCATTGGGCTGGACATTATGCCAATACTTGGCGGTGATGATGTGGCCGATGGCATAAGCGCAGTCGTGAGCCACCATTTTGGGATAGCCGGTGGTACCGGAGGTGAAGAAGATCACCATGGTATCGGAGGACTTGCCGGGAATCCGATCCAGCTGGTCGGAAGAAGCGGCCACCTCTTTGTCAAAATCGATCCAGCCCTCACGGCATCCCCGGGCCATGATCCGCAGCACCGGCCACTTGATCTCCTGGCAGGCTTCCTCCACCGCTGTGGGTACATCCCCATCGGCGGTACAGACAACCGCCACGGCGTGAGCCGCTTCCACCCGGTACACCACATCCTTCTTGGTGAGCAGATGGGTGGCGGGGATGATGGTGGCCCCGATCTTGTGCAGGGCCAGAATGGTGAACCAGAACTGATAATGGCGCTTGAGGATGACCAGCACCCGGTCCCCTTTTTTCACGCCTTTGCTGAGCAAAAAGTTGGCGGTGCGGTTGGATTCCCGGCGGATGTCGTCAAAGGTGAAGATCCGTTCCTCTCCCTTGTCATTGCACCAGACCATAGCCCGGCGTTCCGGCTCCAAATCAGCGATGGCATCCACCACATCATAAGCGAAGTTAAAGTTTTCAGGAACCACAGGTTCCCAGGTTTTCAGACAACCCTTTTCATCAAAGGTCTCCTTGCAGTATTTTTGATATAAAAGCTCTACCTTTTCCAAGCTTGATCTTCCTTTCCACCCAGGGCGCAGTTTTCTGCCCCTCTGCCGCTTTCGCTTCTTTCCTTATTCTTCCTTCATGATGACTGCCAGAAATACGCAGTCCTCGCCGCCGGTGGCGATCATGCCGTGACCGTGGCCGGAATCGTAGTAAACGCAATCCCCCTGATACAGGGTTTCGGTATGGTCCTCAAAGGCCACTTTCAGACTGCCCTTGAGGATGAAGTCAAATTCCTGTCCTTTGTGGTAGGACAGATGGATGGGAGCATTCTGCTCCTCCTCGGAATAAGGGGCGGTGACCAGGAAGGGCTCGCACTTCTTATCCTTGAACAGATAACCCAGATGCTGGTAGGTAAAGCCCTTGCGGCGCTTGATGGGAAGACCCCGGCCCTGGCGTACCACACTGTAGAAGGTCAGCCGAGGCTCCTCACCGGTGACCAGCTCGATCATATCCACGCCCAGCACCTCGGCACACTTCAGCAGGAAGGAGAAGGAAAAATCCTCACTGCCGGCTTCTTTTTCCCGGTACTGCTCCACCGTCATGCCGCAGGCTTTGGCCATCTCTTCCTCACTGATATTCAGAATGTCCCGCAGGCAGCGAATTCGCTCGGCAATTTCCTTGAGTCTGACTTCCATCTTGACAACCTCCTGTTTTTCTTCCCCAAAGGGAACTGTTTATTTTATGCAACAAAAAAGCCGCCCCTTGGCAAAACTGCTGAGGGACGGGCAAAAATCTGCTCGCGGTACCACCCTGATTGCCTCCGAAACCGGAGACCACTCAAAAGAATCTGACAATTCCGACCGGGTAACGGCGGTCAGCCGGGAAAGCCCTACTTTGTTCAGGCCTCCTGCTCCGAGGTGATGGGAAAAATATCACCGTTTATATGCTTGCACCAACCGCATACTCTCTGGAAACGGGGAAGGACATTTTTCCGTCCTCATCATTGCTTTCTTGGGGCGTTTTCAATTGTTGTGGTTAATCATATACCTTTCCAAAGGAAATGTCAACCACTTTTTTCTCCAAAATGGATTTTATTGCTGCGCCGCTGCCAAAATCAGCTGTTTGAGCTGCTCCACGGTATGGGCAATGGCATCGGCCCCGGTGCGCCGCAGCAGTCCTTCCTCCTTCATTCCCCAAGTGACGCCGATGGTATAAAAGCCGCCGTTTTTTCCCGTTTCCATATCCACCTCGGAATCCCCGGTATAACTGACGCAGCAGCCCTCCAGCTTCTCCAGCACCTGGCGCACCCCTTGGGGATCGGGTTTGAGGGGCACTCCCTCCCGCTGGCCCTGGGCCAGATCCAGCAGCGCTCCAAAGCTGCTCTGGACTACGGCTCTGGTCTGGTTATGGGGCTTGTTGGACACTGCCGCTGTCAGAATATCGTGGCGGTGCAGCTCCTCCAGCATTTCCGCCACACCGTCGAACAGCGGACAGCCATGAGCGCATACATCGCAATAAATGGTATCATAATCCCGCTTGACCTGGAGGAAGGTTTTCTCGTCCGCCTCTGCCGGCAGGGCGCGCCAGATCAGTTTATCCATGCCATTGCCAATAAAGGTCCGATACTCCTCCGTCTCATGCTCCGGCAGGCCGGAAAGACGCAGAGCCGCGTTGCAGGCTAAGGAAATGCCCTGCAAGGAGTCAATCAGAGTACCGTCCAGATCAAATACCGCTACCTTTTTCATCTGTAAATAAGTCCTTTCCTTTTCTTCCTCTGGCGAAGGCGCCGCGCTGAGAAAAGAAGAGCCCGTCTTTGCGGACTGCGGTGACGCTTCGTTTCGTCCCTGTTTGAGGTCCTTCTCTGTCCCGTTTTTGTCTGGCAGGACGTCAGGGAGCTTTTGACAGGCCCATTATAAAGACTTTTCTTTATCATTGCAACCAATTTTGGCGCACAGCAAAATTTTATGGGGATTTTTGTTGACATTTTATAAAATCAAGTTTATACTGATGGCACAATCAACAGGGGGGCCCGTATCGGCGGGCTGAGATTTGGGGACCACCCCATGACCCTTCGACCTGATCTGGATCATGCCAGCGTAGGGAGTGACATTATTGTGACCTTTCCCAAGGACGCCTGGCTTTTGCGGGCGTCCTTTTTTCGCATCATCCACACAGGCGACCAAAAGAAAGGAAGAATGTATCATGAATCGCAGCGGAAAAACCTTTGTCCTGGTTAAATGCGCCCTGCTGGCCGCTCTGGCTGTGGCGCTCAACTTTGTCAAATTCGCTCCCTGGCCCAACGGCGGCTCCATCACCGCCGCCGCCATGGCCCCCATCGTTCTGGCCGGTCTGATGTTTGGGTACAAATGGGGACTTCTCACCGGCTTCACCTACAGCCTGCTCCAAATGCTTCTGGACGGCATCAGCGCTCCCCCCGTGGAAACTGTATTCTGGTACGCTCTGGTGGTGCTGCTGGATTATGTGGTGGCCTTTACTGTACTGGGTCTGGCGGGAGTAATCGCCAAGCCTTTTTCCAATCCCGTGAAGGGAGCGGTGGTTGGCACCCTTACCGTTACCGCCGTTCGCTATCTCTGCCATTTTGCCAGCGGCATCCTCATCTGGGGTGTTTATGCTCCGGAGGGTACACCTGTATGGCTCTATTCCCTGCTTTATAACGGCTCCTACATGATTCCTGAAATGATCATCACCACCATCGTCGTCAGCCTGATCGTCAATGCCATTCCCAAGCGTTCTTTCGTCTGTTAATAAATGTTTTCCCGCTTTTATTGGGGAGAGAAAAAGTCTTCCACTGTCCGTCTTTCCGGCTGTGGGGACTTTTTTGTTTTACGGCAGATTTTTTCTTCAAAATTTCTGTAGTTTACCGACAAAAAACTGCTCTTTTTTCCGCTTTTATGCTATAATGACCATATGAGCGGCGGAAAGCTTTTGAGCCGCCCGCTTCGGCTGAGGAAGAAGAAAAGGAGAATCCATCCTATGAGCAAAAACGATCTGTTCAAATCCGCCGTCATGGGCTATGACAAGGAGGAAGTGGCCTCTTTCATCAATCACATGAAGGAAACCACCCAGCAGGAAAAAGCAGACCTGACCGCCCGGTTGGAAACGATGGAGAAGGAAAAGGAAGCCCTTGCCCAGAAGCTGGAGGCCAGCGAAAAGACCCGGGGCGAGATGCAGACGGCTATGGATACCGCTCAGGAGTATATCACCACCCTGGTCAACAAGGGCAAGGCGCTGGAGCGGGAGCTGGACGACGCCAGGGAAAAGGCAGCCATCTATCTGGAGCGGCAGGACGCCATTTCCCAGCTGCTTTCTGACACCCAAAGCCGCTGCGGACAGCTGATTGAGGAAGCCCAGGCCCATGGGGAGAGCATCCGCAGACAGGCTCAGGAGGAAGGCAAACAGATTCTGGACGATGCCCGGAGAACCGCCCAAAATATCATCCAGGATTCCAAAACCGACGCGGATAAAATCCAGAACGGGATGCTGGAGCAGTGCCGTTCCATGACTTCCGCTATGGACCAAATGCATCATCTGCTGGCACAGATGGCGCAGTACAGCCAGCAGGCAGCCCAAATTGCCCAGGACCCCTATGCCTATTGCTACAGTGACAGAACCCCTCTGGAGGAGCTTCCGGCAGAAAAATAAAAAACGGGCCTGAATGCGGTCGCGTTCAAGCCCTTCGGAACAAAGCAGAGCGTTCCTTCCTTTTACAAAATAAAGAGCGGTACGTTTCCTTTTCCCAGGAAGCGCACCGCTTTTTTATTTGATTTTTTGAAGTTTTTGTTCTCTGTATTTATTGCACCAGCCAGTACTCCACACTGTAAGGAGGCAGTTCCAGCGCTCCATCCAGGCGTATCTCCTTCCCGGACAGCAGCCCCTTCGCTTGAGCACCCTGACCATCAAACCGGGCAGTAAAAGGCTGATCATCCCCATTGACGGCACAGTAAACCTGCTGGCCCTGAAATTCCCGGCGGAAAACCACCTGCCGGTTGGTCAGCGCCATACTGCGAAAGTCTCCGTGACACAAAGCCGGGGTCTGCCGGTGAGCCGCTGCATACCGGGCGATCTGTTCCGTCAGTTCATTCCACTCCGGCGTGGGCAGGGCGGGGCGGAGCGCTCCATCCCCCTGAGACTTCTCTCCCTTGACGCCCCATTCGCTTCCATAGTAAATACATGGAATGCCCGGCATAGCAAACAGAAGCCCATAAATCAGCGGCAGATGGGCGGGATTATGGAGGATACTGGCCACCCGGGTCACATCATGATTATCCACAAAGGCCAGCAGGTGCTTACCCTTGTACAGCGTCCAGTTCTCCGGACCGAACTGCCGCAGCAGGGAGTGGGTGATCTCAAAGAGATTCATGGAATTGAAGCTGGAATAAAGGCCCTTGTAGCATTCATAATTGGTGACGCTGTGGAGCATCTGGTCGTTCATAACGCTGTTATAATCCCCGTGGAGCATCTCCCCCACCAGAAACAGCTCCCGGCCCAGGCTGTCGCAGAAGCCGCGCAGGCTGCGGAGAAAGTCCCGGTCCAGGCAATAGGCCACATCCAGCCGGATACCGTCGATTTCAAACTCCTCCACCCACATCCGCACTGTTTCCAGCAGATAGCCTACCACGGCGGGATTGCGCAGGTTCAGCTTCACCAGCTCATAATGCCCTTCCCAGCCTTCATACCAGAAGCCGTCATGATAGCAGCTGTCACCGCCAAAATTCAAGTAAAACCAATCCTTATAGGGGGATGCCTCCCGTTTTTCCCGGACATCCTCAAAGGCCCAGAAGCCCCGCCCCACATGGTTAAACACGCCGTCCACCACCACACGGATGCCCGCCTGATGGAGGTGCCGGCACAGCTGCCGGAAATCCTCATTGCTGCCCAGACGGCAGTCGATGGTGCGGTAATCCCTGGTATCATAGCCGTGGCGGTCTGACTGAAACACCGGGCAGAAATAAACCGCATCCACCCCCAGCTTTTGCAGGTGGGGGATATATGCTTCAACCTGTAAGATTCTTGGAACCAGCCTTCCATCATTTTCCGCAGGCGCCCCGCACATCCCCAATGGATAAATCTGATAAAAAACGCTGTCATAAGCCCACATGGGAATACTCCTCCTTTTTCTCATGATACTCCTGGCGCATCCGACGCAGCAGCTTCATGGAGCCCTCCGCTTCCTGATGGTTCATTTCAAAGCCGCTCAAGGCCGCCGTCTGTTCCGCTGCGGAGAGAAACAGTTCGCTTAAATTCCACAGCGCCTTCCACTGTTCCCCCTCCTCAGGACCGCACCAACAGGACAACAATCGTCTCCAGACATCCGCCGGTAATAATTTTTCCAGCTCTCCGCAGCATTTTCCTACCGAAAGCTGAAAATCTTTTTCATATCCTGCCTTCCAGGAGAGCATCCGCAATAATTCTTTTCTCAGGCCCTCCAGGTGATGCAGCACATACAGCGGCTGATGCCGGCATAAGCCCTTCGCCACATATGGAGCAACCCACCAAAACTCATTGCAGCAGTCCCGATACTCCCCGGCTGTGGGACGTTTGACCCAAAAAGCTCTGTCACTTGGCGACGGAAGGCTTTGGATCCTTTTATCCTTATCCAGCAGTAGCCGCACCTGACTGTCCTGAGAAAGGTAACGCTCCAGGTCCGTCAGGGGAAAAAGGAGCAGATCCACCCTGTTTCCATCCTCAAACTGCATCAGCCAGGTATGCCATCCCCCCAGAGAAGGGGGAAAAAGCTCCATGTCTTCGGGGGTTTGCATCAAAAGCCTTTTCCCAAAGGGTTCCAGCCAATGATTTTCTGCCAAAAAGGGGGATAAATCGGTAACCCCCCAGGCAATATCATAATCCTGCCACTGGTCATTTGGTTTTTCCGCCGCCCTGGAACCGTTTAAAAAAACCAAGCGGACCTGCGGCGTATTTTCCGCCTGATTCAGAATCAGACTGAGCATTTCTTGTTGAGAGCGCACAAAAATCATTCCCTTCTGACCGGGATAGTATACCATATTTTCAATAAAAGCACCACCGTTTTAAGCAAAAAAGCGGTCCCCTGTTTCCATGAACAAGGGACCGCTTCAGACTGTAGAAAAACCTGGTTTAAGGAACAAATGAAATTCAAAATCATAAAAATCAGGACATGTGCCTGATTTTTTACCACGACCCGCGCCCACCGGGGCGCGAAACCGGGGGTATCGCCGCTGGTTTCATCAGGAACCAAGCGGCGTATCCAGGGGGTATTGGATACCCCCTGGAAGCGTGTCGAACTTTTTCGACACGCTCAAGCGGTCCCCTGTTTCCATGAACAAGGGACCGCTTTTTTCAAGTGGCCATAACAGCAAGGATTCCTTTGCCTAGTAAAAGCTATAGTGGCTCACCCAAAGAACAGAAAAGCTTACTGAAATGCTTTACTGCTCTGTTTTATTTTCCGGCTCATCAGCGGATGTATCTGACAACTCAGGGGGAAGGCCCTCCTGCTCCACAAACGCGTTGTCATAAACACCGTATTGGTGGGGGTCAGGCCCTTTTTCCTCCTGCTGCTCCTTCTTTTTGCGGCGGAACAGGCCCCGGCGTTTCTTTTCTCTGGGGTCCTTTTTGCTCATCAGCAGATAGAAGTTGGGCAGCAGCAACAGCGTCAGCAAGGTGGAAGCGCACAAACCGCCGATGATGATCACCGCCATGCCCTGCATGATCTCAGAACCATCGCCAATGCCCAAAGCCATAGGAACCATGGACAGAACGGTGGTCAAAGTGGTCATCAGAATAGGACGCATACGGGTTTTTCCTGCGTAAATGAGGGCGGTTTCCGCATCCATACTGCTTCTCAGCTGGTTGGTGGTATCAATAAACAGAATACCATTGTTGACCACGATACCAACCAGCATCAGCAGGCCCATCAGAGAAGGCATACTCAAGGTGACACCCGTCAGGAACAACGCACCGAAAGAACCAATGAGAGAGAACGGGATACACAGCATAACGACCAGGGAGAAGCGGGCAGATTCAAACTGCATGGCCATCACCATAAACACCAGGAAAACAGCGGAAAGAATGGCGCTTCCCATGGCGGAGAATTCTTCATTCATCGCCTCAGCGGAACTGCCCTGGCGCATCTGAACACCAGTGGGCAGATCCATCTGGGCCACCTTGCCGTAAATCTCCTGGGTAGCGGTGAGGCGGGCTTCGGTTGTGGGCTGACCAGTGATGGTCACCACATACATATTGTCGATCTTGGTGATGCTCTGGGGGGCGTTGGAGTAAGTGATCTCCGCTACATCCAGCAGCGGCACCCGCTTGCCGGTGGCAGACATGATGGTCAGACCCGACAGGTCGCTCACCGTCTCATACTGATCCTCCGGATACTCCACCCACACCTCATACTGGGTACCTTCATCGGTGATGGTCATGGCGTTTTTACCATCCATCACATTGCTGACAGTGCTGACCACCTGATAGGGGGACAGGCCGGCCGCGCTGGCCTTGACAGGATCCACCACGATCTCCGCCTGAGGATTGCCATCAGTGAGATCGGAAGACGCCTTAATGATGCTGTCGCTTTCCCGCATCATCGCCAGCACCTGCTCAGCGGCGTCTTTCAGCTGATCACGGTCGGTACTCTCCAGATACAGCTGGACACTGCCGCCGCCGGACATCATATCGGCCATGTTATAAGAGCTGACGGAAACGGTGTAGTCCACGGTATCCGCTGTCTCCTGCCGCCACTGATTGACCACCTCATCAGTGGTCATCTGGCGGTCTCCCTTCAGATAAACGGAAATGCTCAAAGAACCGCTGCTGCCATTGACGGAGTACCGATCCACATCGGGATGGGCCTGAATCATTTCCTCCAAGGATGTGGCAATGGCGTCCACATTTTCCAGTTTAAGGCCGGGACGGGTCTCCACTGTGATATCAATGGTACCCTGGTCGATGGAGGGGATCAGCTCCATGGGAACAAAGCTGAGCAGTACAAAAGAGATGACCAGCAGCGCAACGGAAATGAAAACCACCAGTTTTTTGCGGGGGAACAGTTTCTTCAAAAACCG
Organism: Angelakisella massiliensis; assembly: GCF_900104675.1. Classification (GTDB taxonomy): domain Bacteria; phylum Bacillota; class Clostridia; order Oscillospirales; family Ruminococcaceae; genus Angelakisella; species Angelakisella massiliensis. The sequence continues at coordinate 2,828,820 of NZ_LT629945.1, forward strand.
TCCGTAAGCCTCACCGGTACGGTGCAGCACTCTGGTAACCCAAATATCCTCCTTCTCTCTGGGCTCAATGCGGCAGAAGAGAAGGGGAACCAGTGTCAAAGCAGAGAGCAAAGAGGCAATCAGGGAGAAGATGATGGTAAAGCCCAGCTGCTTGAACAGCTGTCCGGTCATACCCTGCATAATGGAGATCGGCAGGAATACCACAATGGTGGTGATGGTGGAGGCAATGATGGAGTTGGTGACAACCCGTGCGCCTTCCAGCGCGGAATCCTGGAAACTCATCTTCTGTTCCCGATGACGGAAGCAGCTTTCCAGTACAACGATAGAGTTATCCACCATCATACCTACACCGATGACCAGACCGCCCAATGAAATGATATTGAAGGAAAAGCCCATACCATTCATCAGAATGATAGTGGTGAGTACGGAAATAGGCATGGAACTGCCCACAATCAGTGAGGCTCTCCACTCGCCAAAAAAGATGAACAGCACCACCATAGACAAAATGATACCCAGTATCAAGGTGGAGATAACAGTTTGAATGGAACTGATGATCTGTTCGCTGCTGTCATTGATGACGGAAATCTCAACGCCCATCTGCCGGCTGTTAATGCTTTCCATCGTGCTGATGGCGCCCCGGCTGACATCCAGCGTGCTGGCGCTTTGCCGTTTGGTAACGCTCAAAGTCACTGTTTCCTCACCATTATAACGGCTGATGGATTCAGCGGGACGTTTCGCTTCATAAACATCCGCCACATCGCTCAGGTGAATCACTCCGCCGGTGGCGGTGGTAATGGGCATCTGCCGCAGGCTTTCCACCGAATCATATGTAACGCCGCCACGGATGGTCAGTTCCGCGCTGCCCCGGTCGGCGGTACCCGCAGGCAGAGAAAAATCAGCGGAGGACATGGCGGAAACGATCTGGCTCATATCCAAACCATATTGATTCATCTGATCTTCCCGCAAGCAGACACTGATATAATCTTTCTGACCGCCCGATACATCCACCGACGCTACGCCGGAGATTTTTTCAAACTCGGGGACAATGGTATCATCCACATAGTTGAGCAGATCCACATCACCAGTGGCCTTGACCGACATGGTGATGGTAGCCATGGCATCCATGGACATCTCGATGATGGTAGGATCAGTGGCAGTATCCGGCAAAGCGGCAGAATACATATCCAGCTTTTTTTGCAGGTCCATATGGGCCACATCCATATCTGTGCCATAAGAAAACTGCAGCGCCAGCATCGCCATGCCTTCCTGGGACACCGACTGGATCGTTTCCACGCCCGACATGGTGGAAACGGCACTCTCCAGTACGCTGGTGACCATTTCCTCCACCTCTTCGGGACCTGCGCCCGGATAAGAACTCATGACGATCATGATGGGCATCTCCATCTCCGGGATCAGTTCCAGAGGTGCCCCCAACATAGCCTGCACACCAAAAACAATCAGCGCCAGCAGAATGATGAACACTGAGACTGGACGCCTCATGGTAAGTTTTGTCAAGTTCACCGTTTTTTCCTCCTGTTACTGGGCTGCGACCGCGGACACTCCGTCCACCATGTTGGGATGCCAGGATGTAATCACCTGATCTCCATCGGTGATGCCGGAAACAATTTCCACCTGTTCCGCGTTGGAAATGCCCGTTTCCACATCAGTGCGGACAACAACTCCGTCCTTGAGCAGATAGAGATAGGCGGAACCATTATCATAATAAACCGCATCCTGCGATACCAGCAGCGCGTCCTCCGCCTTCTGGGTCGGGGCGGTCACCTTGACAGTCAGACCGGTAAGCAGCTCCGGCGCCTCCTGGGAGAGGGTGGCTTTGATACCAAAGAGACCGGTCTGGCTGCTGACCATGGTGCCTACTTCAGTAATCGTTGCCTCATATGTCTGATTTCCCTTCTCCACGGTGACGGTATCGCCTACCTTCATAGCCATGACAGCGTCAGAAGAAACATTGAAATTGATGGTCAGCGCATTCTTATTGGAGATGATAAATGCCGCCGAACTGGGAGAAGCAGAGTTCATCTCGGTGACCGACACACTCTCCACCACGCCGTCAATAGGAGCGTATATTTTGGCGTTATCCAAGGTCTCCATGGCGGCATCCAGTGCTACCTGAGCCTGTTCCAAAGTAGCTGCTGCCACTTCGTCCAGTTCCTCTTTGCCCTCCAGCATGGTGATATTATAGGAGTTTTTGGCATTGTTGTAGGTTTTTCGGAGATAGTCCTCGGCGCTCTTCAGTCCTGGCAACTGTTCTTGCAGCTTTGCCAGCTGCTCTTCCATCTCCAGCCTGCTGGCTCCCAACGGCATCCCCTGAATCTGCTTTTCCAGCTCCCGGATGGCATCCTCGCACTCATCTACAGCATCGGACGCGCTTTGATACTCCTCATAGGCTTTGTCAAAAGTGGTATCCAGCTGCTGCAGGCTGGATTTATAGCTGCTGCCGGTCATCTGATCCACCTGTGCTACAGCGGAACGGTAGGCTGCCTGCGCCTGCCGCACAGAAATCATCATATCTTCCGTACTGATCTGGAATAACAGGTCGCCCTTTTTCACAGTGTCTCCAGGCTGGAAATTCACCTTTTCCACTGTGCCGGACACCTTTGGCGTTATGGTGACCATCTGATCCGGCTGCACTGTGCCCACAAAGGCAGTGTTCAGCTCCATATCTCCTCTGGAGGCCGGCTCTACCGACACCAGAATCGCTGACGTCTCCTCAGTGGAAGCCGCGGCAGCCGCCTCCGGCTCCCCGGAGCAGCCCGCTGCGGCCAGAACCATTGCTCCCGCCGCTGCCAGCGCCAACACTCTTGCAACATTTCTGTTCATTCTCTGTATCCTCCCAATATCAAACCTGCCGGACGAGGCCGCCGCCCCGCAGCACGAACGGGCAATAAGCCCTGTCGTTCCATTTTGTACCATTGCATTAGTATAATGTAAATCATACTACTTCTGTTATCATTGTCAAGTGAAAATCTTTTTAGCTTTGGTGGGCTAAACCACTTGCTCATGGTTGAAAAATTGATGATATTGCTCCTCACAAATACTCAAATATTCATCCATCGCCTGTAAGCCATCCAGCACCCGATGCTGCAGTTCCTCGGAAGTGTCCTGCCCCCGAAACTGGTAAAAACGGTCATGCTCCTGCCAGGTGCGTTCAATCAGTTCCCGGCCGCTGCGGGTCACATCTATGTAAACGACCCTCTCATCTTTTTCACTTCGTTTTCTTTGCACCAGTCCCTGCCTTTCCATCCGGTTGCACAGAGAGGACAAATTTCCTTTGGTTACCTGAAGTTTCTGGCTTAAAGCACTCATGGTCATTTCTCCTGAGCGCACCAGCTCCCCCAATACATAAGACTGGGCCAATGTTACGCCGCAGTCCTCCTGCACCTGCTCCAGCAGCCGCTGCATTCTCAAAAACAAATTTCTGGCCTTAGCGGTCCATTCCCGTTCAAACTGTTCCAAATCCAACGTCCCGCCTCCAAATTCATTGTCAATTTTTCCTGCTGTCTGAAATCCACGCAAAAATTTCCTGCTCGGCTATCCTGATTGCGAAAAATTAGTTTATATGTAAACTATTCCGGTTGTGATTATATGTTCTTTCCATTGCACTGTCAAGGAGACTTCCAAGGTATTTATAAATTGTTCAGAAATTACTCTTCCGTCCCCTGTTTTATCCCGCTGATATTCTCTTTGGTGGAACAAATTTTTCCTGGGGAAGATACCTCTGGAATGTTTTTCTCATTGCCTTTGAGGCGTGAAAAAACGCCGCCAATGTGTCGGAAGCGTACCGCTGCCCTTGGGAAATATCTGGGCATTCAAAAACAAACACAGAAAAATCAAGAGGCTGTTTCTCCATTCTGTCCGGCAGCTTGATTTTCTATTGTCTCAAAAGAGGAAAGTTGAACTTTTGATGGCATTTCAGGCACAAAGAACGCAGAAAAGCTTTGCCCATATTCGTTGCTGTTCTGCTATTCACCGCCTTTTTCCTTGTCGGGCGGGTACTTATTTCCGCACAGTGCTCCCCGCCAAAGAATCGCAAGATAAAATTGATATCCTCCACAGATTGTGATATGATGAAAAAAGTGTCGTATAAGGTCCAAAACTGTATCTTCATCATTTGAAAAACAGATTTTTTATTGGGAGGCCCTTCCATGGAAAAGCAGGAATTATATACCCAGCTGGATCGACTGGGTTTCCACACACAGGAGGCCCTGAATCGGTTTATGGGTAATGAAGCCCTGTTTCTCTCCTTTGTGCGCCAGCTGCCGCAAAAACTGAATCTTGCCTCTATTCGTCAGGAGCTGGAGGCCGAGGATGAGGAAACATTCTATATCGGCGTCCACAATCTGAAAGGCTTGGCTGGAAACCTGAGTATGGTACACATCCAGGAGTGCGCACAGGCTATTCTGGTGGAATTCAGAACCTCCAAATTCAAAAACAAGAAAAAGCTGTCTTCACTCATCCAGGAAGCGGAAACGGAAAGCGAAGCCATTGTCAAAACAATTGAGCAGTATCTGAAGGAGGAGCAGGCATGATTCGGGATACTTTATTGATTATTGATGATTCGGAGCTGGATCTTGCCATCCTCAACGAGATATTTAAAAACATCTTTCATGTGGAATGCGCAGCCGATACTCACCGGGGCTTGAGCTTTATCCATCAGCATCATGAAAGGATCTGCGCTGTTTTGCTGGATATCTGCCTGGAACGGCGGGGAACTGGTTTTACCGTGCTCCACCAGCTTCAAACAAATCCTTCTACCGCTGCCTTGCCGGTGATCCTGATTACCACCGACGCCAGTGAGACAGATGTTGTTGCCAGCGTGGAACGAGGTGCTGTGGACTTTCTGGTCAAACCCGTCAATCCCCATACTGTTCAAACCCGGGTTTGTGATGTGATCCGGACTGCCTGGCCAGCCGGATCTACCGTTCTGGACCGAAAAAATGATTCCCCAGCCCCTAAACCGGAGAATCAAAGCCAGACCCTTTCTGATCCGGAGCACATGGAGCTGGATGCCGCCCGCGCTTTTTATGACACCTGGAACCGCAAGCTGGAATCGTTCTGCCGCCTGCGCCGGGGAATGGATATGGAAGGACACCGTCAATTGGGGAAGATCACCATGCTTCTGGCACAGCGTTATGCGCAGCAGTTTCCCCAGTCGGGAATCACCTCAAATGACGCTGTTTTAATTGGCTTTGCGTCTACTTTCTGCGATATCGGTCTGCTTGGTTTGCCCGATAACGTGGTGGAAGCGGGAGAAAAACTGAATGACACCAATGCCGCTCTTTATTTCCAGCATATCTGGCTGGGGTATGAGCTTTTTGCCCAGGAAAATCAAAAATCGCCTCTGCTCCAATATGCCGCTGAAATCGCTTTGTGGCACCATAAAAACGCGGATGGCTCCGGATATCCCCAGCAGGCGGACAGCTCCGCCATCCCCCTGAGTGCGCAGCTGACACATACCGCCCTGCGTATACAGCACCACCTGAGCTATTGTAAAGATCGCGCCGACCGGATGGAGCGGGTCCTTTCAGCACTGAAAAATGATATCGGGATCATCATCTCTGCTGAAATGTATCAGATCGTTTTGCTGGAGGCACAGACTCTTTCCAATATTCTCTCATCCATCTGAATAAAAACGCAGAACCCCCGGGACTGACCTCCCAGGGGTTCTGTTTTTTATAAAGCTTTTCCTCTGATTGAATAACAGCTGCTCTTTTGCCCGAACAGGGCTTGTCCGGTTTTACTATAAAGTTTTATAGAGAAGTGTTTTGCGGATGCTGCGGTTCATCCTCCGGCTGGTCCGCTTCGGGCTCCTCCACACGCAGCAGCATTCCCGCAAAGGGCGCCAAATCCAGCTTTACCTGACCATGATCATCCGCCTGGAGAACAGCGGGAATCTCCCTGCCGCTTCCGCCCAGTTCCAGCGCGTCGGTATTGAGCAGAACAGTGCAAACCGCCAGGGGCGGCAATCCCCGGAGCATATACCCTTCCCAAAGATGCTCCGAAAAATTAAACACCGCCGCCAGATGGCTATCCGCCAGGTCCCACCGCTCATAGGCAAATACCGACTGCGACCGGTTGTCCACATCAAGCCACCGGAAACCCTGAGGATGATAATCCGCTTTCCACAGGGCAGGTTCCCGGCAGTACAGATGATGAAGCTGCCTCAAATAGCGGTGGAAGCAGTCATGGGCCGGATACTGGAGCAGATTCCATCCCAGTGCCTTGCTTTCATCCCACTCTTTGAACTCTCCCAGGTCATTGCCCATAAAGTTCAGCTTTTTTCCCGGATGAGTGAACATAAACAAATAAAGGGATTTCAGCTGGGCAAATTTTTCCTCAAAGATCCCCCAAATCTTGTCGATGATCGTCCGTTTGCCATGGACCACCTCATCGTGGGAAAAGGGCAGCAAAAAGTTTTCACTGTGGAAATAGCTCATGGCAAAGGTGAGCTTGTTGTGGCTGTCACTGCGGTATTCAAAAGGCAGGGCCAGATAATCCAGCGTATCGTGCATCCAGCCCATAGCCCATTTATAGTCAAAGCCCAATCCCCCGTACTCCACCGGAGCGGTCACCTTGGGATAGGTGGAGGAATCTTCCGCAATCAATATGGCGCAGCAGTGTGCCTGATGAAGCGCAAAATTAGCGTTTTTCAAAAACCATACTCCAGGCTCATTGACGCCGCGGTCCGTATTGCCGTCCCGATAAACCAGATTGGCTACAGCGTCATAGCGGATGCCGTCGAAATGGTAAACACTCAGCCAAAAATCCAACGCCGATTTGACAAAACTGAGAACATGGGGCTTTGTAAAGTCAAACAGCGCCGTTCCCCACTGGGTGTACCGCTCCTCCTCCCGGTCCGGCTCATACAAGCAGGAGCCATCATACAGGTGGAGGGCATAAAAATCCCGTACAAAGTGCAGCGGTACAAAATCCAGCAGCACACCGATGCCAGCCTGATGACACCGGTCCACCAGCTCCATCAGCCCTTTGGGGCTGCCGTAACGGCTGGTAGGGGCAAAATAACCGGTCACCTGATAACCCCAGGATGCGTCCAGAGGATGCTCCATCAGGGGCATCAGTTCCAGGTGGGTATAGCCCATCTCCTGCAGATAGGGCACCAATTCCTCCGCCAATTGGTGGTAGGAATAGAAATTGTTCTCTCCTTTGGGATCGTCCGCCGCTGGAGGGTTCCTCCGCCAGGAGCCGGCATGGACCTCGTAAATGTTCATGGGACGATCATGACAGCGGCTGCGCCGGGACAGCCATGCCTCATCCCCCCACTGGTAGCCTTCCAATCGGGTGACAATAGAGGCGGTATTGGGACGCCGCTCACAACAAAAAGCATAGGGGTCCATCCGGTCATGGATTTCTCCGGCGGCCGTGGTGACACGATACTTATACATGGCCCCCTCCAGATTCCCTTCCAGATACAGCCGCCATACCCCATACTGATCCCGTTCCATAGGAAGCGGCTGCCAGTTGTGCGCACTGCAAATAAGGCTGACCGCGGCAGCAGCTGGAGCATATACCGCAAAAGATGTGCCATTTAGCTCTGGATGCGCTCCAAATATCTCCCATCCCCGCAGAGAGCCTCCCCGCAGATAGTCAAGGAGTTTTTCTTCCTCTTTCATGGCTGTCGCCGCCTTTCCCGGAACCATATCACCGTATTGGATGTACTTTTCTATTATGGCAATACCGCATAAATGCCACAATCCGCATTATACAACAGGTGCCAAGTAAAAACTGTGGATAACCTCGGAAGTTTTTGTCCGCAAAGGCGCACTAACTCAAGCTGCCAGACAGGGTCTGTCAGCCAGAATCAGATTTGCTAACGCAAACATGATATTGAATTTGGCTTGCTGCTTTTCAAGCCCTCGGTATCGTGTTTTTCGAAAACGCAGCTGCTTCTTAACGACACCGAATACATGCTCTACTTTTGCCCGGACGGAAGATTTCGCCCGTTCCGCTTTCTTTGCTGCGTACTGTCCGCTTTTGCTCAGTTTCTTCATCTGCGATGGACGACGATTGATCTTGTACTTGATTTTCCGGCCAGCTTTGTTTCGGACTACGGCATCTTCGCGCTTACCTGCGCCGAGATAACCGCTGTCTCCATAGACTGTTTCTTCCTCTCCCGTCAACAATTTCGGCACTTCCGCAACGTCGTGGACATTTGCCGGTGTGGCTTCCACTGTGTGAACCAGTCCGCTGTCCTTGTCCACGCCGATATGTGCTTTGTACCCAAAGTGCCAGGTGTTGCCCTTCTTGACCTGATGGGCATCCGGATCCCGTTTCTTTTCCTTATTCTTGGTAGAAGAGGGGGCGGAAATGATGGTGGAATCTACAATGGTGCCCTTTTTCAGAATGAGGCCACGTTCCATGAGCGCAGCTACCACCTGAGCGAACAACTTTTCCTGCAGTCCGTTCTTGATCAGCAAGTTCCGGAACCGGCCAAGGGTATCCCCGTCCGGAACCTGGTTGCTGGAATCGACACCGCAGAACTCCGAAAATGCGCGGCTGTCGATGGCTTCTGCCACTGTGGCCTCATCACTCAGGTCATAGAGGTTTTGCAGCAGATACAGTCGGAGCATGATCTCCAGCGGATAGGGTTTGTTGCCGCGCTCTCCTTTGTAATAGCACGGCTGAATCATGGCAAGCCATTCCTTCCACGGGACAATCCGTTCAATCTGACTGAGAAATTCCTTTTTCTTCGTCCGCACCTGTGCCAATTCGTCACTGAATGCGGAAATCGTCATCTGTTTATCCATAGGTTTATTATATCACACTTGGCGGTATCTGGCACTTTTTTCTGTGCGGTATTGCCTTATANAGTACGTATATAGCTTCCAATATTTATCTGGAACATCTGTGGTATGGCGGGTAAGTTTTATTAAGACACTGTTTACTTTTGGTTTAGGATGAAAGCATTCCGCTGGCAGCTTAAGCAATTGCTGAATCGAGACTTGAGTGTGCAAGAGCAACCCTAGTGTTCGGTGAATATCCAAGGTACGCTTGTAGAATCCTTCTTCAACAATCAGATAGATGTCAGACGCATGGCTTTCAAAAACCACTTTTTTAAGGCAATACCGCATAAATGCCACAATCCGCATTATACAACAGGTGCCAAGTAAAAACTGTGGATAACCTCGGAAGTTTTTGTCCGCAAAGGCGCACTAACTCAAGCTGCCAGACAGGGTCTGTCAGCCAGAATCAGATTTGCTAACGCAAACATGATATTGAATTTGGCTTGCTGCTTTTCAAGCCCTCGGTATCGTGTTTTTCGAAAACGCAGCTGCTTCTTAACGACACCGAATACATGCTCTACTTTTGCCCGGACGGAAGATTTCGCCCGTTCCGCTTTCTTTGCTGCGTACTGTCCGCTTTTGCTCAGTTTCTTCATCTGCGATGGACGACGATTGATCTTGTACTTGATTTTCCGGCCAGCTTTGTTTCGGACTACGGCATCTTCGCGCTTACCTGCGCCGAGATAACCGCTGTCTCCATAGACTGTTTCTTCCTCTCCCGTCAACAATTTCGGCACTTCCGCAACGTCGTGGACATTTGCCGGTGTGGCTTCCACTGTGTGAACCAGTCCGCTGTCCTTGTCCACGCCGATATGTGCTTTGTACCCAAAGTGCCAGGTGTTGCCCTTCTTGACCTGATGGGCATCCGGATCCCGTTTCTTTTCCTTATTCTTGGTAGAAGAGGGGGCGGAAATGATGGTGGAATCTACAATGGTGCCCTTTTTCAGAATGAGGCCACGTTCCATGAGCGCAGCTACCACCTGAGCGAACAACTTTTCCTGCAGTCCGTTCTTGATCAGCAAGTTCCGGAACCGGCCAAGGGTATCCCCGTCCGGAACCTGGTTGCTGGAATCGACACCGCAGAACTCCGAAAATGCGCGGCTGTCGATGGCTTCTGCCACTGTGGCCTCATCACTCAGGTCATAGAGGTTTTGCAGCAGATACAGTCGGAGCATGATCTCCAGCGGATAGGGTTTGTTGCCGCGCTCTCCTTTGTAATAGCACGGCTGAATCATGGCAAGCCATTCCTTCCACGGGACAATCCGTTCAATCTGACTGAGAAATTCCTTTTTCTTCGTCCGCACCTGTGCCAATTCGTCACTGAATGCGGAAATCGTCATCTGTTTATCCATAGGTTTATTATATCACACTTGGCGGTATCTGGCACTTTTTTCTGTGCGGTATTGCCTTATATCAAAGGCATCCTACAGCAACAAGAGCCGGAAATCAGTTTTATCCAAGCTCCCCAACAGCTGCCCGCATTTTCATCCCCGCAGCACAGATGAACTTTCACCAAACACCATACTTTTAAACAAAATAATTCATATTTTTCTATTTTTTTCAAATAATTGTTGAATTTCCATTTTATGTATGTTATAAATAAGAAAAAGGAGGTTTTAAAATGCACGAAAATATCACAAAGTATCTGGACTTTTTCAGTAAAAACACCCTATCCAAAGAAGAGCTTCAGGAACAAATCAATTTGTTTGTCCGGGATTTTTCCCAATCTGAGTTCATGAATCCCGACGCAATGGACATCATGGGTATGCGCGGCTGGGCAACCAGATCCGCTCTGCAAAATGCCATCCCTACTATGTCCGCTGAAGATGCGTGCGCCTGCATTTCCGCTTTTGTCGTGCAGGAAAGCTTCTTCCAGGGAATTGTGCTGGATCAAATCCAGCAGGGCATCCTCCCCCGTATTTTGGAACGCTTGAAAGAACTGGATGGCTGAATCACTCTTGCATATCGCACATGAAACCGCAGTGGGATTTCCCTCGGCGGTTTTCATTTTTATAAGCCCGATATCTGTACCCAAAACAAGAAATCTTAAAACGCCATTGACACAAGCTACAAGATATAGTATTATATCCCTGCAAAGTCAAAAATAAATTCAATATCTTGTGATACTGCATCGGTGCCTCTCCCTTTGCCGGGAGGGGCCGAAAGAGGGAAGCGGGTGAAAATCCCGCGCGGTCCCGCCGCCGTATGGAAGCAAACAGGCTCTTTGAGATCCTGTTCCCTGCCCGCTATCACGCCACTGGGAATCCTCCCGGGAAGGCGCGGGCAGCGGTCCAAAGCCGGAATACCTGCCGATGTATGCCGCCGCCACGGAGTATGGCGAGGAGCGGGCTAGCGATGCGCGTGCCTGTCCCGGGCCGCGCTTTTTTTGTGTCCGGGTGCACAACAGCCGTCCTTCACAGGGTAGCCGGAGAAAGGAAGATGCTGTCATGTCAACAATCCAGTCCATCCGTAAACGCAGTGGTGAAGTAGTCCCCTTTACCCCTGAAAAAATCACCAGAGCTATTTTTAAAGCTGCCAATGCCGTAGGGGGCAATGACTGGGAACGTTCAGAGGAGCTGTGCCGCCAGGTGGTGGAAATGGCCGAGGAACGTTACCCTGCGGGTACAGTGGAAGTGGAGCAGATCCAGGACCTGGTGGAAAAAGTCCTCATCGAGAACGGACACGCCCGTACTGCCAAAGCCTACATCCTCTACCGTGAAAAACGCCGGGGAGCCCGGGAGGCCAACGCTCTCATCGGCGCCACCATTGAAATGTTCTCCAGCTATATGGAGGACATGGACTGGCGGGTGAAGGAAAACGCCAACGCTCAAAAATCCATCAACGGTATGAACAATTATATCCGGGAAACCTTTACCAAGCAGTATTGGCTCCATGAGATCTACCCGGAGGAAATCCGCAAGGCTCACCTCTCCGGTGACCTCCATCTTCACGACCTGGGCTTCTTCGGGCCTTACTGCGCCGGGTGGGACCTGCGGCAGCTGCTGATGCTGGGCTTCGGTGGCGTTCCCGGCAAGGTGGAATCCAAGCCTGCCAAGCATCTCCGCTCTTTCCTGGGGCAGATCGTCAACTCTACCTTCACCACCCAGGGAGAAACCGCCGGAGCCCAGGCCTGGTCCTCTTTTGATACCTACTGCGCACCCTTTATCCGCTATGATAAGCTGGATTATACCGCTGTCAAGCAAGCCCTCCAGGAGTTTGTCTTTAACCTCAATGTCCCCACCCGGGTGGGCTTCCAGTGCCCTTTCTCCAACCTCACCTTTGATCTGGTTCCTCCCAGAACACTGCGGGATCAAAAGGTCATCATCGGCGGAGCAGTGATGGAGGAGTGCTATGGTGATTTTCAGGCGGAAATGGATCTGCTGAACACCGCCTTCTGTGATGTGATGATGGAAGGCGACAAACAGGGACGGGTCTTCACCTTCCCTATTCCCACCATCAACGTCACCAATGAGTTCCAATGGGACAGCCCTGTGGTGGACAAATTTATGGAGATCACCTGCAAGTACGGTATCCCCTATTTTTCCAACTACGTCAACTCCGACCTCTCCCCGGAAGACGCCTTGTCCATGTGCTGCCGCCTGCGTCTGGATACCAAGGAGCTGCGGAAACGGGGCGGCGGACTGTTTGGTTCCAATCCCCTCACCGGCTCTATCGGTGTGGTGACCCTCAACCTGCCTCGGGCAGCCTATCTCGCCCGGGACAAAGAGGACTATAAAGCCCGTCTCCGCAAGCTGGTGGATATCGCCAAAAACAGTCTGGAGATCAAACGAAAAACCATTGAAGAGCAAACAGCCAATGGGATGTACCCCTATTCCGCCCACTATCTGGAGGATGTGAAAGCCCGCACCGGCAGCTATTGGTACAACCATTTCAATACCATCGGCCTGGTAGGGATGAATGAAGCCTGCCTCAATTTTCTGGGCAAGGATCTGACCACCCCTGAAGGACAAGCTTTCGGTCTGGAGACGCTGGACTATCTTCGGGAGCTGATTTCCGCCATTCAGGAAGAAACAGGCCATTTCTACAACCTGGAGGCCACCCCCGCCGAGGGCACCAGCTATCGTCTGGCCCAGCTGGACAAGGACCGGTATCCGGAGATCATTACCGCCGGAGAGGAGGTTCCCTATTATACCAACTCCACCCAGCTGCCGGTGGGCTTCACTGACGACATTTTCGAGACCCTGGATCTTCAGGATGAGCTGCAGTGCAAATACACCGGGGGCACTGTCCTGCATCTCTATCTGGGAGAGCAGATTCGGGATATCGAAGTGGCTAAAAAGCTGCTGCGCCGTGCCTTCCAAAACTACAAGCTTCCTTATCTTTCCCTGACACCCACCTTCTCCGTCTGCCCGGAGCATGGGTATATTTCCGGCGAGCACTTTACCTGCCCCACCTGCGGACATGAGGCGGAGGTTTGGACCAGAGTAGTGGGTTATCTGAGACCGGTACAGAATTTTCATAAAGGCAAAGCGGAAGAATACCGCCTGAGGAAGAAATATATTCTTCCCTGGGAGGAGGAAGCAGTATGATCTTCGGCGGGCTGCAAAAGGTGAGCACCATTGATTTCCCTGGTAATCTCAGCTGCGTGGCCTTTGTTCGAGGATGCGATCTGGACTGCTTCTACTGCCACAACCGGGAACTGCTGTCCCCCGGTGAAGGAGAACTGACCAGTGGGGAGGTTCTGGACTTTCTCCGCCGCCGTCAGGGACTGCTGGACGGCATTGTGGTCAGCGGCGGAGAACCCACCCTCTACAGTGATCTGACGGATTTTCTCAAGCAGGTGAAGGCTCTGGGCTTCCAGATCAAACTGGACACCAACGGGCAGCATCCGGAAGTGGTGCAGGCCTTGATACAGCAGCGGTTGGTGGATTATGTGGCGGTGGACTGGAAAGCCCTGCCCCAGCACTGCCTGGAAGTAACAGGTCGGGAGAACGCATGGGAAAAAGCCCGGCAAACCATCCTTTTGCTGATGGATGAGAAAACTGCCTTCGAGGCCCGCACCACCCTCTACCCTGGCCTGACCCGGGGAGAACTGCTGGAACTTGCATCCCTGCTGCCGCCGCTGCCCCGGTACCGTATAAACTTTTTTCATCAGCCGCCTGAATTTCGTCCTGAGGATCAGCAAAGACTGGAGCTGCCCTGCCTGAGTAAAAAAGATCTGGCAGCTATTGAAACTGCGATCCGCAGCTTTCAGCCTGGTTTGATCTGGCAGCGGGACTGATTCCTTTCTGACACGTATCCCGCTTTTTATACTTTTGCTTGTCTTTTAAAACAGTTTTCTCTACAGTCCAAAACCTTCCCGAAACTATGATGATTCGGGAAGGTGAGCGTGTCGAAAAAGTTCGACACGCTTCCAGGGGGTATCCCATACCCCCTGGATACGCCGCCTGGTTCCTGACGAAACCGGCGGCGATACCCCCGGTTCCGCGCCCCGGTGGGCGCGGGTCGTGGTATAAAAATCAGGCACATGTCCTGATTTTTATGATTTTGAACTTTATTTTTTCCTGGAAACAGGTTTTTCTACAAGCTGACCTTCCCGAGCCTATAATGATTCGGGAAGGTTTTTTAGTTTATTTAAAGTTGCTTTGAGAAAATTTCCTCAAGAGCTTCCTTTCTCTGTAACGGAGCTATTGTGCTGAAGTCAAAAGAAATCTTTTACTGAAAAAAATCTTTATTGGTTTTGGCGGAACATTTTGAGGACAAATTTTCAATAAAATCCACACGGTCCTGAACACTTTCTATCCTTTGGAGCGCTGTAAAAGGATTCCCGGATTTACTCATCTTTTTATTTGATGGTTCCAAAATTCAAAAATTCTTGAGGATTTTTCACTGCTCCTGTGCTATCATAAACGCCACATCTTCTTTGGAAAAGGAGGAACGGCCTTGACAAGAAAAAGATGGAAAAAGCGGTTATTGTTTTTCCTTATGGCTCTGATTCTGCTGCCTGTGCTTCTTTTGGGCTGGGCTCGTTATATAGAACCTCACCTTCTCTTGGTGACCCATCTGAAAGCGGATACAGGACAAACCGGCGCTCAATGTCGTGTCGTTTTTTTCTCCGATACCCATTTCAGCTCCTCTTACGGCAAAGAGGAAGCCGCTGCTCTGGCTCAAAAAATCAATCAGCTGGAACCTGATATTGTGCTGTTCGGCGGCGATTTTCTGGATTCCTACGCCCGGGATCAGCAAACGCTGGAACTGGATGCAATCTGCGAAGCATTGGACAGTATAAACGCTCCCGGAGGAAAATTCGCTGTATGGGGGAACCATGACTATGGCGGCGGAGCCTCCCGCGTCTATCCGGAGCTCATGGAGCAGTGTGGATTTACCCTCTTGAAAAACGAATACATCACATTGGAGGATTACTCTGTCACCATTATTGGCTGTGACGATGTGATGCTGGGCTCCCGCACCATGCAGCAGCTGCCGGAAGACGGAAACTTTCATCTGGTATTGGCTCATGAGCCAGCCAGTCTCGGTCTTTTGGATGGCAGTGCAGAAGGTATCATGCTGACCGGACACACCCATGGCGGACAAATTTATCTGCCTTTTTTGACAGAACAGGTCCTTCCTCCCGGTTCAGATGGGTATATTCGAGGGCTGTATGCGCAGGAAGAAACCCAGCTGCTCTCCAACGGATTGTATGTCAGCCGGGGAATCGGCACGACCCATCTTCCCCTGCGGCTTTTTAACCCTCCCGAAATCGTGGAACTGGAGCTTTCTCCAACCTAGAAAACACATGAACAATGGACAGACCTAGTATGTACTGCAAAGATGGACAACCAAAATACTTTCCTCGCGTTGCAAGGTTTTTGTATCACAACTGGCTCAAAGCCACATTCCTGATTTGTCCCTCTCCCCTCCTCCTTACACCATACATAACATTTCAAAATGGCCGGCAGCCTTTCCTGAAACGGAGGCTTCCGGCCATTGTTTTTACTTTTTGCCTAAAGAGAGATCATTTCTTTTTGAAGGGCTGGCGTCAGCCTCCCAAATAGGCTTTCTTTACTGCTTCATCGTTGAGCAGCTCCGCACCGGTGCCGGTGGCGACGATTTTACCTGTCTCCAGCACATAGCCCCTGTGCGCCACCGAAAGAGCCATTTGCGCGTTCTGCTCCACCAACAGGATGGTAACGCCTGCGTGATTAAGCTCCTTGATGATATCAAAAATCTGCTCCACCAGAATGGGCGCCAAACCCATGGAGGGCTCATCCAGCATCAGCAGCCGCGGCTTGGACATCAGCGCCCGGCCCATTGCCAGCATCTGCTGTTCGCCGCCGGAAAGGGTACCGGCAATCTGCCGCCGCCGTTCTTCCAGCCGGGGGAAACGTTTGTAAACATCCGCCAGGCTGTCCGCCACCTCAGAGGCAGGGCGGGTAAAGGCGCCCATCTCCAGGTTTTCTTCCACGGTCATCTGAAGAAAAACCCGCCGGCCTTCCGGCACATGAGCCAGACCGTGAGCCACCACCTGGAATGGAGGAACCCCTGCCAGGGACTTGCCCATAAACTCAATGGAGCCGGTTGTGGAGCGGAGCAGACCGGAAATGGTCTGAAGGGTGGTAGACTTTCCCGCGCCATTGGCGCCGATGAGGGTAACGATTTCCCCGTCGTTTACATCAAAGGAAATATCCTTGATGGCATGGATGGCGCCGTAATAAACATTGATATCCTGTACTTTCAGCATGGCGTCAGCCTCCCTTCTTGCCGGAGCCCAGATAGGCTTCAATTACCTTGGGATTGCGCTGGATCTCCTCCGAAGTGCCTTTGGCAATGACTTCACCAAAGTTCAGTACGCAGATACCCTCGCAGATACCCATCACCAGATTCATATCGTGCTCAATGAGCATGATGGCAATGTGGAAGGTATCCCGGATCTTGATGATATTTTCCATCAAATCGTGTGTCTCGGAGGGATTCATACCCGCGGCCGGTTCATCCAGCAGCAGAAGGCGGGGATTGGTGGCCAGAGCCCGGACGATCTCCAGCCGCCGCTGGGCACCGTAAGGCAAAGAACCCGCCTGATGCTGAGCCAGATCCTCCATATGGAAGATGGACAGCAGCTCCATGGCCTTCTCATGAGCTACTTTCTCCTGTTTCCAGAACTGAGGCAGCCGGAACACACCGTCCCACATGGGATACCGCACCTGATTGTGCAGACCGATGCGAACGTTATCCTCCACTGTCAGGTTGGTGAACAGACGGATATTCTGGAAGGTACGGGCGATTCCCGCACGGTTGACCTGAGTGGTGCTCATACCGTGGGTATCCTTTCCATTGAGAAGGATGGTGCCCCGGGTGGGCTGATAAACCTTGGTCAGCAGATTGAATACCGTGGTTTTTCCGGCGCCGTTGGGGCCGATGAGGCCCGCAATTTCAGTGCGTCCAATGGTGAGGTTCAGCTCATTGACAGCAGTCAGACCGCCGAAGTCGATACCCAGATGGCTGCATTCCAGCACCGGCATCTGATCCACATCCCGTTCGGGAACGATGGAATGGCTGGGAACCGGAACCATTTTTCCCTTTTGAAATTCCTTGGCCATCAGTTTTCCACCCCTTTCATGGCACGCTTGCTGAGAATGCGGCCCACTCTGGAAAAACGCTGGGCCAGGAACTGGCGAATACCAATACTGTTGGTCAGCAGCATCACCAGAATCAGAATAATAGCGTAAACCAGCATCCGGTAATCATAGAACTCACGGAGCAGCTCCGGCAGCACCACCAGCAGCGCGGCAGCGATCACGGAACCCCGAATGTTCCCCAAACCGCCCAGCACCACAAATACCAGCACCAGAATGGAGGCGTTGAAGTCGAACTTTTTGGCTGCGATGGAACCGAAGCTGAGGGCATATAAAGCGCCTGCCGCTCCCGCCAAAACAGCGGAAGTGACAAAAGCCATCATTTTATATTTCGTGGCGCTGATACCTACGCTTTCAGCGGCGATCCGGTTGTCACGAAGAGCCAAAATCGCCCGGCCAGCCCGGCTGTGGACCAGATTGAGAACGATTGCCAGAGTGATCAGCACCAGGATGAATCCGGCGGTAAAAGAGGAAAGCTTGCTGTAGCCGCTGGCGCCCATGGGGCCCTTGACCACTGCTTTTCCACCCTCGGCCAGCACCAGAGCCGCCTGGCTGGTAGCGAAATGGATGCCGTTTTCATCCACACCGATGTACAGGCAGTTGATAACATTTTTGATGATCTCACCAAAGGCCAGGGTCACAATTGCCAGATAGTCGCCCCGCAGCCGCAGCACCGGGATACCAATGATGAATCCCGCAAAGCCGGCCATCACCGCGCCTACCGCCAGTGCCGCCACCAGCCGCAGAGAATCCATGGGAATCACCTGCTGAAGGGCCACCGTCGCCACCACACCGGAAAAGGCACCCACGCTCATAAAGCCGGCATGGCCCAGGCTCAACTCCCCGGAGATACCTACCACCAGATTCAGTGATACTGCCATAATGACATACGCGCAGATAGGAATCAGCTGACCTTCCAGGGTGCTGGAAAGCAGTTCCGCGTTGGACATCAGCTGAAGGACCAGATACGCCACAATGACAATTCCATAAGTCAGGGCGTTATCCAAAAGCCGCTTGCGGGCAGGAGATAATTGTTTCATCATACGCACCTCACACCTTCTCCCGGATCTGCTTGCCCAACAGACCGGTGGGCTTGACCAGCAGTACTACGATCAATACTCCGAATACCACCGCGTCATACAGATTGGTGGTGATATAGGACTTTGTGAAGGTCTCGATCAGTCCCAGCAGAATACCGCCCAGCATAGCGCCGGGAATGGAACCGATGCCGCCGAATACCGCCGCTGTAAAAGCGCGGATACCAGGCAGAGAACCTGTAGTGGGCATCAGGGTCGGATAGGTGGAACACAGGAGCGCTCCCGCGATAGCCGCCAGCGCAGAGCCGATGGCAAAGGTCATGGAGATTGTGCGGTTGACATCAATACCCATCAGCATGGCAGCGCCCTTGTCCTCAGAACAAGCCCGCATTGCCTTGCCCATCTTGGTGCCGCTGGTAAAGAGGGTCAAAACCACCATGATGACCACGCAGGTGAGCATGGTGACAATGGAAGTATAGGTGATGGTCAGCTGACCGTCAAAAAGCTGAATGGAGCCGCTGCCTACCACGGAAGTAAAGATGCGGGGCTCGGAACCCCACAGCAGCAGCGCGGAGTTTTGCAGAAAGTAGCTGACACCAATGGCAGTAATCAGTACTGCCAGGGAAGGCGCCTGACGCAGCGGCTTATAAGCCAGCCGCTCGATGACAACGCCCAGGACGGTACAAACGATCATCGCCAGCACCACTCCCGCCAGCGAGGGAACTGCCATAGCGGCAAGGGAACCGGGTTCAAACAGACTGGAAAGCCTGCTCATGGTGAAAAAGCAGATATAAGCGCCTACCATGATCACGTCGCCGTGTGCAAAGTTGAGCATCTTGGCGATGCCGTAGACCATGGTATAACCCAGGGCAATGATGGCGTAAACACTCCCCAGGCTGATGCCATTGATAAGGTTAAAAAGCAGGTTCATGATGTTCAAAGAAGCGCACCTCTTTCTGTTGAAGTCCACAGACAGAAAATGATGATATGGCAGAAACCTCAGCAGCCCAAACGGCAGTCACTTTCCAGAGCGCCGGGCTGCGGACGTTTCCGCCATACATACGGCTTTTCCCCCTGATAAGGCGGAAAAGGGGGCCGCCGGCGAATGGCAGCCCCCTTGCCGGTTGAAACCGTTGGGATAGGTCAGTTGGCGACATAAACGCCGTCCTGAACGGTAAAGACCTGAGGAGCCTTGGTCACCTGACCGCTGGTGTTCCAGGTCATGCCGGAACCAGTCAGACCGTCCACAGAGAAGTCAGCACTGGTAAAGGTGGCAATCAGCTTCTCACAGATGTCCTCATGGCTCATATCGGCAGTGATGCCGGCCTTCTGGCAGGCCTCATAAATGGCATACATGCAGTCATAACCATCAGCCGCAAACTGGTTGGGAATACCGCCATAGGCTTCCTGATACTCGGTGACAAACTTGGCGGTGCGCTCCTCGGTGGAAGCAGCATTGAAGGGAGTCATCAGCATCAGACCCTCAGCCAGGCTCTTGTCAAAGCCGTCCATATCCAGGATACCATCCATGCCGTCGCCGCCGAAGAAGATGGGAGCATAGCCCATGGCCTTGGCCTGGTTGAGCACCAGGGAGGCGGGAGTATAGTAGATGGGCA
This sequence comes from Angelakisella massiliensis, assembly GCF_900104675.1. Lineage (GTDB taxonomy): Bacteria > Bacillota > Clostridia > Oscillospirales > Ruminococcaceae > Angelakisella > Angelakisella massiliensis. Next base: position 2,848,889 of record NZ_LT629945.1, read on the forward strand.
TGAACACCAGCTCAGCACCGCCGTTCTTGGCCGCGTTCAGCTGTACGGAGAAGTCGGTGGTGGTATCATCGGGGAAGGTCTGCTCCGCAACGATCTCCAGACCCAGCTCTTTTGCCTGGGAAATAAAGCCCTGGGCAATACCGGTAGAATAGGCGTCACCATTGTTGTAGATGACGGCGATCTTGGTAGCCAGGCCCTTGTCCTTGACAAATTGGGCGGCGGTCACACCCTGGTCAGGATCGGTAAAGCACATCTGGAACACGTTGTCCTTACCATCGGTGACGTCGGTGGAAGAAGCGGAAGGGGTCAGCTGGAAGTACCGATCCTCATAGGTCAGGCTGGCCACAGTCACACAGGGCTGTGTGGTGGTGCAGCCATAAAGGATCTGCATTCCCTTGTCCTTGAGGGTATTGTAGGCGTTGCCGGCCTTTTCAAAGTCACCCTCATCGTCCTGGAAGTTCAGCTCAAACTGAAGTCCGCCCAGGGCATTGATCTCTTTTACAGCAATTTCCGCACCCTGCTTGGTAGCCAGGCCGTAAGTAGCAGCAGAGCCGGTCAGAGGACCGATGCCGCCGATTACAATGGCGCCCTCAGAGGCAGCGCCTCCCTCAGAGCCAGCTTCCGAGGAGGTGGAAGCTTCAGAAGAAGCAGCCTCACCGGAAGATGCAGTGGAAGAAGTACCGCTGGAGCAGCCGGCCAGTGTGCTGAGAACCAGCGCACCAGTCAGAAGAACCGCGAAAAATCTTTTCATCTTGAGTTACCTCCTTCAAATTTCTCCTTTTGGGAAGTTGCCCTCCTTCTTAGGAGAAAAACCCCAAAATGCTTTAACATTTAAGGTTTCTGCTATTATAATGGAGAATTTTTTCATTGTCAACGGGTAAAATGAACAATCTGTAAACAGAAATCCATCGTCTTCTCCCCCTTGATCCGCTGTTTGGAGGTGCTCTCAAGCTCCTGGGGAACTTTTCACTTCCATTCCCCTTTTACACTTTGATGGTTTACTGTAAGAAACAGACTAAAAAAGCTCTCTGCTCCTTGTAAATACTGTGCGAATTTAATCGTTATGCCTTTTTGTCTTTTTTTATACAAAATTGTGCTTTTTGCCGAAAATCCATTCTTTTCTCTTTCTCTTTTTCACCCTAGACTATATAAAAGATAAATTTTACGGTCAAAATGATTCAAAACAGTATTTTATATGGGCATAACAAAGCTGTTTTTTCTGATATGAAGGTGCTTTTTATTGAAACAAAACCTGCGCCTCAAAGAAGCTGCTCCGCTCTTCATCAGCATGACAAGGATCAGCTTCAGCCTGCATAAGGCCGGTACCTTCTCTTTTTTAACCCAGCCGATGGTGATACCGGTTTTTTTGGTTTTCGGTATCAATTTCCAAAAATATTTTTCTTTCATCAGTTAAGCTTTTTAAACACTACAATCCCAATTCCTTCAGCTGCGCCACCATGGTGATATATTCATCTATTACATCCCAGCTCTCCCCTCGGGCTTTCAGTGGGCGCCTGCGAAAATCCACCTCATCCATATGGGACACGCCCCGGCCTTTCACGCCCCGCCAAACCTCCTGAAAACCGGTCCAACGGGCGGATTTGACTGTAACCAGGCCATCGTTTTCTCCTTCCACCCAGCCTATGATCAAATTTTCCCACCACAAAAACAGATCACACCTGGGAGAATCCATCGCTCCGGCGTAGCTGCGGTAAAGAATACCGGGCACATCGGGGTTTTGACGGTTGAATTCCTCCGCCCAGGCGGTGGTGAACTGCACACAGGTGGCATAGAAATCCGGATGACGGTCCCCGATCAACCGGTACCAGCCGTTGACGAAAAAGCCCGCCAGCTTCAGTGCCCAACGCGGCAGACGGCAAATGACATCCATTGTTTCAGAGCCCCCGTTGGGGACAGCGATCAGATTTACCGACGCCACATAGGGCGCCATACCCAGGGAGGACACCAAATATCTTGCATCCAAGCCACCCTTGGAGTGGGCGATCAGATGAATCTTTGAACTGCCTGTCTGCACCAGAATCTCTTCCACACGTTTTTTCAGTGCCGCAGCGTTCTGCTCCACTGTAGCCCAACCATCCTGTCCGCCCAAAAAGACCTGAGCACCCCGCTTCTCCAGCTCACGGGGAATCCTCCCCCAATAGCTTAATCTCTTCCAGTCCCGAAATCCGGTTCCATGAATAAGAAGGATGGGATAACGGGTTTGACAAACAGAACTTTCCAAAAACTTCATCTCCAATAACAGACTGCATTTCTTTTCCCTTTGGCGCAGCCGATTCCATTTTCCATTAAAAACATCTTTGACGGGGCTATTATAGCATGGGACTTTTATCTTCTTCAACTGGTCTCTTTCATGAGAAGTTATGGATCATTGTTAATTCCATTAGGTAAAAAACAGCATTAATACAACTTATTGTATATTAATTTCTCTTCCAAACTGTCTTTTGACGGCTGTTTTCGTCTCACTTTCCCGTCACTCTTGCGGTAAAAGGGAGATTTCAATATAATATCTTTTGAAAGCACACATCACAGATGGTTCCTTTAACTGACACAAAGCAGAGCTGGTCCGGCAGCGTGCGAAAACATCTATGACAGCGGCTTTCCATACCATCTGTGTAAAAAAGGAGAGACCATCCGTGCTTCGTTTGGGAAAGCTTTGGGGCGTTTTAGTGGTTCTTGCTGTTACCAATCTGGATGTGTTGAAAATTCAGGCTTCCTTTGGATGGACTGCTTATGGCGTTCTTCTTGGAATTTTGCTGCTGGCTTTCACCATGGTCAATATCGCTCCTAACTGGGGCAGACAAAACTTTTCCCGTCTGGGCATCATGCTGGGTGGAGAGACCCTGATAGAAATTTATCTTTTTTCTCTGACCTGCAATCTGATCATAGGGATTTACCTGCTGCGGATACTGTTTCCCCGTCTTTCCTTCACTCCTTCTGTCTGGAGCATCCTGCTTCATGTCCTTTTTTCCCTGCTGGCGGAAGGAATACTGGCTTGGAATGGCTTTATCCGGATTTATCTCTCCTCTGTTCAGCTGGGTATCAAATGGAGGGTACTGTTTTTGCTTTTCTGGTGGGTACCCCTTCTGAATCTGGTACTGCTGGGCAGAATATGCGCCATCGTCCGGGCGGAATACGACTTTGAAACAGAAAAGGAAGCTCAAAATAAAATCCGCCGTCTTAATGAAAGCTGCAAAACACACTACCCCATCGTGCTTGTTCACGGGGTTTTCTTCCGGGACCGAAAATACTTCAATTACTGGGGCCGGATTCCAGGGGAACTGATCCGCAATGGAGCAGTGATTTTTTATGGAGGACAGCAATCCGCGGCGGCAACCAAAGACGCTGCTGCGGAACTGAAAGAAAACATCCTCCGGATCATCGAAGAAAGCGGCTGCCAAAAGGTAAACATTATCGCCCATTCCAAAGGTGGGCTGGAAAGCCGCTATGCCATCACTCACCTGGGATTGTCCTCCTGCGTTGCCTCCCTGACCACCATCAACACACCCCATCGGGGCTGCGCCTTTGTGGATTGGCTGCTGGAAAAAATGCCTTCCTGCGTCTGCAAATGGCTGGCAAACAGCTATAATGGCGCGCTTAAACGGCTGGGAGACACAAATCCAGACTTTCTGGCGGCGGTGCGGGACCTGACTTCCCGCAACTGCCAGATTTTCAATCAGGAAACACCGGACGCGCCGGATGTGTTTTACCAAAGTGTCGGTTCCAAAATGAAAAACTGGCGCAGCGCCCCTTTTCCTCAAAGTCTATCCTATCTGCTGGTACGGCATTTCGAAAAAGAAAATGATGGGCTGGTGGGGGTGGAATCCATGAAATGGGGCAGCCGCTTTCAGATGGTACCGGCTGCGGGAAAAAGAGGAATCTCTCATGGAGATATGATCGATCTTTACAGAGAAAATATTTCCCACTTTGACGTTCGGGAATTTTATGTGGAATTGGTACGACAGCTGAAAGAAGAGGGATTCTGACGTTTTCGCTTCCAAACCATTGAAAGTAAAAGCCCTTCGGTGTAGTCCGAAGGGCTTTGCAGACTGTAGAAAAAGCCTGTTTGAAAGAGTAAACAAAATTCAAAATCCCCATAAAAATCAGGACATGCGCCTGATTTTTATACCACGACCCGCGCCCACTGGGGCGCGAAACCGGGGGTATCGCCCCTGGTTTCGTCAGGAACCAAGCGGCGTATCCAGGGGGTATGGGATACCCCCTGGAAGCGTGTCGAACTTTTTCGACACGCTCAAAAGCCCTTCGGTATAGTCCGAAGGGCTTTTACTTTTACTGTAATATTTTGAAGCGCCGATATGTCATCAAAGGTAAACCTGTTAAAAATTATACCGGCTGGCCCTCTTCCAGCTGAATGCGGCGGCGCTGCAGCAAATAAGCCGCGCTGCGCACCATCTCTTTGCAGGGACGCTTTTTATAATAAGCCGCTGTGCGGGCGTCGGGTGTGGGATTGGTATCTTTTCCTTTTTCCCCCAGCAGGTCCCGGCAGACAATGGAGCCGTTTTCATCCTGAAACTTTCCTGCCAGCTCCTGAACCAGGGCATACAGCTGGGCCTTTTTCTCTTTGGATTGGACAGTACCATCCCCATACAGCAGGCCCACTACCATCATCATTCCGCTGACCGCGCCGCAGACCTCCCGCATCCGTCCGATTCCGCCGCCAAAAGGAGCAGAAAGCGACAACAACGTTTCTTCATCCAAAGGCAGCTCATCCCGAAATGCATTCAATACCGCCTGGGCACAGTTGCAGCCGGAAGCAAACAACTCTACCGCCTCGTCTCCCTTTTCTTCCGGCGAAACCATCTTTTTCTGTTCCAGTTCTATCATTACAGCAATGCCTCCACTGTTTCAGCCGCGCTGTCCATCCAGTCTCCCTCAAACAGCTCCACAACACCCTGATCCACCACACGGGCCAAGGCGGGATCAATGGGCAGACGAGCCAGGACCTTCAACTGATGCTTTCCGGCCACCTCGTCCAGATGGCTTTCGCCAAAGACCCGGATCGCCTTACCGCAGTCAGGACATTTGACATAGCTCATGTTTTCTACAACGCCCAAAACAGGAATGTTCATCATGGCAGCCATATTTACCGCTTTTTCCACAATCAGGGAAACCAGCTCCTGGGGAGAAGTGACCACGATGATACCGTCCAGAGGGATGGACTGGAACACAGTCAGGGGCACATCTCCGGTTCCCGGAGGCATATCCACAAACATAAAGTCCACATCGTTCCAGATAACGTCGCTCCAGAACTGCTTGACAGTACCGGCGATCACCGGACCACGCCAGACCACAGGAGAGGTTTCATCCTCCAGCAGCAGATTGACAGACATCACATCAATACCAGTCTTGGTGGTGCAGGGCAGAATACCGTACTCATTGCCCCTGGCCATCTCATGAAGGCCAAAAGCCTTGGGAATGGATGGACCGGTAACATCCGCGTCCAGGATTGCGGTATGATAGCCTTTGCGGTTGAGCAGCACAGCCAGCATGGAGGTAACCATGGACTTACCTACGCCGCCCTTGCCGCTGACAATGCCGATCACCTTTTTGATGCTGCTCATTTCATGGGGCTCCACCAAAAAGCTCTGCGGCTCCTTGCGTTCACCGCAGTTCTGGCTGCAGGTACTACAGTTGTGGGTACATTCCTCACTCATCTGTAAACAACTCCTTCTATTTCATTTCCTCCGACGGATGCTCCTGCTGCCCCAGGCAGCAGTGTCCACAGCCGCCCCCTGTACGGCAGCAGCCTTTGGCCACCACATAGTTTCCTCCGCCGATGACCAATCCCCGGCCCTCCCAAAGAGCCCGGGCCACCGTTCGGCGGGCAGAATAGAGAATCCGCTGGAAAGTACCGCGGGACACATCCATATTGCGGGCGGCGGCGTCCTGATCCATCGCTTCCATATCGCACAGGCGGAGCGCTTCCAGTTCTTCCACCGTCAGGCTTAACGCCTCGCCTTCACCAGGCTTGTCCGGAATAAAGCTCCGGCTGCCGGGAACTCCGCAAACCCGTCTGTTTTTGACTGCTCTGGACATTTCACTCCACCTCCCGCTCTCATTTTCAGTGCTGTGACCGCAGTTCCATCCCATATTATAGTGTGCATATGCCCATATGTCAACAGGCATCAACCTTGATTTTCCTGCTTCTGATTACAGAAACATTCCCCGCTGTCTGCTCCGCTGTGGTGAGATTTTTTCGAATAACGGCAGGCTGGATATTCCGCAGCCTTTTCACCTTGAAGCTGCTGCCAAACCTGTTTATAATGTAGTCATGGAATGCATGAGCCTGGAGGAAAGTGGGATGATGTTTTTGGAGCAAAATCTGCGAAAAAACTGGCGGAAGCTTTCCATGACCGGCAGACTGTGCTATCTGTTCCTGTGCATCGAGACCTATCTGACAACACGCTATCCCCAAAAGGATTGGACGCCGGTGGCCAAAAGATGCTGGCAGTGGACAAAGAGCTGGTGGAATGATGGATGGGAGATCTATTCCGCTGTTGTTCCTGAATTTCTGTTTGAATTTGACAGTTATGAGGAAACAAACGAGAAAAGCTTTGACGGCCAGCTTTCTCAAAGGGATTATATCCAACTGGTCAATCTCTTTTCAGGAGTGACCACCGGTGACAAAAACGATGAAATCAATCAGCTTTTAATGCTGCCCATTCACTTCAGCAATGGATGTGAGGGGGTAGACTTCGGCTATGCCAGTAATGAAACCATGTGGATTTTGGATGAAGCGGAAAAAATCCTTTCTTCACACCACATTCCACTTCCCGATATGAGCCGGCTGGAGCACCTGAAAATCAGTTCAAAATACGGCTGGAACGGATGGGGTGACTTTATCGACAGTGAAAATCTTTCCCTGATCCTGAACCACCAGCACCATGATACCCTCTGATCCCGGCGGATAAAGCTGTTGCTCGTCTATATAAACATAAATGGAATTCCCCAGCCTGCCTTGTGCAAGCCGGGGAATTTTTCTGTCAGCGATTATCAACACATTTCATTAAAAATGCTCATTGTTCACCTGGAAAAACGCTCTGCTGTGACCGCAAACCGGACAAATTTCCGGAGGCTGCGCCCCAATGTGAACATGGCCGCATTTACGGCAGATCCACACCGTCTGGGCGCCTTTGGAAAAGACGGTTCCCTCCCGAACATTCTGGAGCAAAGCCCGATACCGCTCATCATGAGCCTGTTCCACACGAGCTACGCTGTCAAAGAGAAAAGCGATCCGCTCAAAGCCTTCTTCACGGGCAGTCTGAGCAAATTCCGGATACATCTTGGTCCACTCAAACTGTTCCCCATCCGCCGCTTTTTCCAGATTGACCTTGGTATCTCCCACACCATTATTGATCAGCTTATACCAGATCTTGGCGTGCTGCTGTTCATTCTCAGCAGTTTTGGTAAAAATCTCCGCAATTTGCTCATAACCGTCTGCTTTTGCCTTGGCCGCATAAATGCCGTACTTCATCGCCGCCTGGGATTCTCCCGCAAAGGCTGCCAGCAGATTAGCCAGTGTCTTGCTGCCCTCTAGTTCCTTCATGATCCACAACTCCTTTCCTTTTATAGAAGAAGTATGGGTCACAGAACAGAATTTATGCACACTGGGACTTATTCATAGCTGCGCATCAAACCAACCACGCGCCCCAAAATCCGCACAGAGTCAGTGATAATGGGTTCCATCGTATCATTTTCCGGCTGAAGGCGGTAATGACCGTTTTCCTTGTAAAACCGCTTGACGGTCGCCTCATCCTCCAGCAATGCCACTACAATTTCGCCGTTATTGGCAACCGGTGTACGAGCCACCAAAATCACATCGCCATCCAAAATGCCGGCATTGATCATGCTCTCACCCCGGACATGAAGGGCAAACAGCGAACCTTTTTCATACCCACGCAGATGATAGGGAATGTAGCTTTCCACTTCCTCCACAGCCAGAATAGGCTGGCCCGCTGTAACGGTTCCCAACAAAGGAATCCCATCGGGGTGCTGCTTGGTCAAACGGATCGCCCGATTGAGATTGTCGCCCTTTTCAATAAAGCCTTTATCCCGCAATTCTGTCAGATACTTGTGGGCAGTAGAGGTTGATTTGATCCGAAGATCCCGGCAGATCTCCCGTACCGAGGGGGGAAAGCCCTCCTCAACTCTGGTTTCAATATAATCCAATACCTGTTTTGCTTTTTCGCTGATTTCCGGCATGACACTCGCTCCTTTCCGGGGTTTTGGGGCAGCCTCTGCTTCTTGCTGTTTTTATACCACGGGCCTTTTTCCCATTAGCAGCCGCTTCAGTGAAGGGCGGCAGCGCAGCCGGAGATGCCGCTTTCCCGCAGCCAACCTGCCCTGAGAGCGCACCTGCTCATCATTGTGTGGGAGAAAAAGACCTCATCTTCTTTTTATGGTTATTGTAGCATATTTTTCCGGAAAAAGCAAACAAACGTTTTTCACAAAACCTTATCCCTTTATTCACAAGAGTGTAACAAATCTCCCCGCCTTAAGGGATATAATAAAATCGTACCAAGGGAGAACAGCCCAACGGTACAAAATACTACCCTCCTCAAAAACACACACCTCAAACAAAAGAAAAGGACGTCCGGGTCGGGACGTCCTTTTCTTGTTTTTAAACATCATCACTCGCAGTTGATGGGGCACAAAACAGTTTTCTGAAACGGCAAAACCGGTATTGTCAAAACCAAGAACATTGACAACACCGGTTTTTCATTTCGTTCAGCTCTTTGGCCCTTCATTCACTGAGGATCATTCTTCAGCCCCTCTTTCACTTCCTACCTGGAATGGTAAAAGGGCTGTTTTGCCGCTTTATCCCTGCACGGGCTTGTCCTTATCCCGATGGCTGATACTGACCTGATAGCTCAGCTGACGCAGGTATTTTCCCAGATGCTCCGCCACAGCCACTGAACGGTGTCTCCCTCCTGTGCAGCCCACCGCGATGACCAGCTGGCTTTTCCCTTCCGCCACATACATGGGGGTAAGAAATTTCAGCAAATCCTCCAGCTTACTGAGCAGTTCCTGCGTCTGAGGCCATTTCATCACATAGTCCCGGACACAATCCTCCTGCCCGGTATGCTCCCTAAGCTCCGGAATGTAAAACGGATTGGGCAGACAGCGGACATCAAACACCAGATCCGCCTCCGGCGGCAGGCCGTTGCGAAAACCAAAGGACATACAGCTGATAAGCATCGGCTGTCCTTCCCCCTGCTCCACCATGGACAGCAGCCGCTCCTTAAACTGACTGGAAGCTGTCAGTGAGGTATCCACTGTATAATCAGCCATCTTCCTGACAGGCTCCAGCATTTCCCGCTCCATCCTCAGCGCATCCTGGAGCGTGAGCGCCTTATCTCCCAGAAGGGGATGCCGCCGTCTGGTCTCCTTGTACCGCTGGAGCAGCACCTTGTCCGAGGCGTCCAGAAAGAGGATCTTATAGCTTACCTGCTCCCCTTTCAGCTGATCCAGCATCTGAAAAAAGCTGCGGAACATCTCACGGCTCCGGGCATCCACCACCACAGCGATTCGGGAGACGCTGGCATCCCCACGGGTTTGACACAGATGCACCAGCTCCGGCAAAAACTGCGGAGGCAGATTATCTACACAATAATAGCCGATATCCTCCAAAGCATTGATGGCTTTGGATTTACCAGCACCGGACATTCCTGTTACGATCATCAGCTGCATCCTGTCATTCCCCCATTCGACAGCATTATCCTACCACATTTTCCAAAGGGGTTCAAGAACCGTTTCTCTGTCATCAGCGGCGCCCCGGCAAAGCGACACTGCCCCATTTTTCAATCTCGATGGGAAAGAGCAGAAAACCCGCTTCCGGAAAAATCTCCGGAACCGGGCTTTTTTTCCTGATCTGTACGGAACTCACTTCTTGGCCTGAATGCTCAGATTCACCTGCCGGTAAATCTCTTCCGGGTCCTCTCCCACATGGAAAACGCCATCCTCATAAAGGATCTTTCCCGCCACCATGGTCATCTTCACGTTCTGCTTGCTGCCGCTGTAAACCACATTCTTGGTGATATTGTTCAGCGGCTGCATATTGGGCTGATGCAGATCGATCATTACCAGATCCGCCTGTTTGCCCGGGGTAAGAGCATCGCAGTCAGTCAGGCCCATGGCCAGAGCGCCGCCGGAGCAGGCCATCTTCAGCACCTCCCAGGCGTCCGTGGAGGCTGCGTCATTATTTTTCAGCTTCTGCAGACCGGTGACCAGGAACATCTCCCGGAAGAAGTCCAGGCAGTTGTTGCTGGCGGGGCCGTCAGTTCCAATGGCCAGGTGGATTCCCCGCTCCAGCATTCTGGAAATGGGAGCAATACCGCTGGCCAGCTTGGTGTTGCTGCCGGGATTGGTCACCGCCCAAAGCCCCCGCCGCTCAAATACATCCAGATCTTCCTCCGTCATATGAACGCAGTGGAAGCCGCCGCCGCCATAGTTGTATATCCCCAGCTTCTCCAGATAAACCGCCGGTGTCAGACCGTGACGCTCCACACAGCCGGTGGATTCCACCTCCGTCTCCAGCAGATGGCTGTACACCGGGGCATGATATTTTTCCGCCAGCGCCGCCACTCCCTCAAGCAGCTTTTCACTGGTGGTATACTCGCCATGGAATCCCAGCTTATGGCTGATGAGAGGATGATACTGATTAAATTTGAGATAGTTCTCCTCCATGGTCTCCAAGCTGCTGGCAAAATCATTGAGGCCCTCACAGAATACGGTCCGGAATCCGCTTTCCACCGAGGCCCGGGCCACATCGTCGGTATGATAATACATATCAAAATTGGCGGTAATGCCGCTGGTGAGATACTCAAGAATTGCCAGACGGGACTGCCAGTAACAATCTTCCCCGCTCAGCTTTGCCTCCATGGGAAAAATCTGCTTTTGCAGCCACTCATGGAGCGGCAGGTCATCGGCATAGGAACGGAGAAAAGTCATGGGAGAATGGGTATGGGCGTTTTTGAATCCAGGAAGGATCAGATTGCCCTGGGCGTCGATCTGGCGGTCCCACTCCTGGTCATTCTCCCTTGCCGGCCCTACATACTCCACCCGGTCCCCACGGACCCACAGCTCCCCTTCCACCGGAACAGGGCCATCAGTCATGGTGAGAATCCGGGCATTGGTAAAACGAATATTCACGGGGATTCCTCCTTCAGAATAAGGCTGGGGGAACCCCTTGGAAGGCTTCTTCCGCCGGGTTCCCGCTTGTCAAAACTGTTTTGCCGCAGATCAAAACAATATCTTTCCTGTCAGCGCTTGCCTTTGTCGTAGATTTCTCCCAACGCTCTGGGCGCGCGGTTGCTCTTGGAGAAAAAGACCAGCAGCAGCAGGGTGAGCACATAGGGCAGCGTCATAATCAAATCGCTGAAGGTGCTGGGCAGCGCCAGAATCTGGGCGATCTTATAACCACCGGACCGGGCAAAGCCAAACAGCAGGCAAGCCCCCAGCGTGGGCATGATCCGCCAGTTGCCGAAGATCAGCGCCGCAATGGACAGGTAGCCGAAGCCCACATAAATGTTGGGGGAAAAGTTGGCGGAGATGGAGTAGGCAAAGCAAATGCCTCCCAGACCGGACAAAGCGCCGGAGATCATCACCGCGCTGAAACGGATCTTGGCCACGTCGGCGCCGGCGGCATCCACCGCGTGGGGATTCTCGCCGCAGGCCCGCAGACGCATTCCGTAACGTGTACGATAGAGCACATACCAGGCCAGCACCGTCACCAGAATGATGACCACCTCAAAGGGATAGACATCGGTAAACACTGCTCCCAGCACAGGAATATCCGACAACACCGGAACGGTAAAGCGGCTGGATACACCCAACTGGAACTTATTGGAGGGTTTGCCCAACACCGCTGCGTTGATCTGGCTGGTGAGGAAGGAGGTGAGGGCCATGGCCAAGATGTTGATGACCACACCGCTGATAACTTGATTGGCTTTGAACTTGATGCACAGCAGGCCGTGAAGCATGGCATAAAGCGCACCGCCCAGCACCGAAAAAATCATTGCCAAATAAAAGGGCACCTGAGAATCCGCCGCGAAGTTCCCTGCCGTCAGGGCCACCACCAAAGCGCCGAAGAAAGCGCCCACACCCAGCAGACCTTCCAGCGCCAGATTGGTGATACCGCTGCGCTCGCTGTAAATACCGCCGATGGCGATAATAAAGAGGGGAAGGGCGAAGGAAAGACCATCAATGATCACTGTATCCATCAGCCGTCAACCTCCTTTCCGTTGTGCTGTTCCGCCTGTGCCTCTGTCATACGATCCTTGGAACGCTTGACCATATACTGAATATAAGCGCCGCAGGCAGAGAAGAGCAGGATCAAGCCTGTAACTACGCTGGCGATTTCCTGAGGCACACCCACGGTAGAACTCATATAGGTACTGCCCTTGGTAATAGCCGTGATCAGGAATGAGGAGAAGAGGATGCCCACCGGATTGGAATTGCCCAGCAGGGAAACGGCAATGGCGTCAAAACCGGTGCTGGCCAGGGTCCGGGGACCGATGGAGGCATAATATCCCAAATAATAGGTCACGCCCGCCAGGCCCGCCAGACATCCGGAGATCATCATGGAAGCCACAATGCTCTTTTTAACATTGATACCAGCATACCGAGCCGCCTTGCTGTTGGCGCCCACTGTTTTCAGCTCATAGCCCAGACGGGTCTTGTCCATCAAAAACTTCACCGCAGCCACGGCAATAAGAGCCAGAATAAAGCCCAGGGGGATATTCATTTTCAGCCCGCCGATCTCGGTGTCCGCCAGGGTCAGCCGTGCGGAAGCCAATACATACCGGGACTGCCGGGAAACCGGGTCCACATAATTGGTGTAGATGAGAAAGCTGATAACATACTGGGCGATGTAGTTGAGCATGATGGAGGAAACCACTTCATTGATATTAAAGCGGTACTTGAGAAAACCGATCAAACCGCCTACCAGAGCTCCCACCACAATACCGATAAGGACCACCAGAGGTTTTGCCACCACGCCGGGGATCTCCAGATAGCCCACAGCCGCAGTAGCTGCGAAACCGGCACACAGCATCTGGCCGGAGACACCGATATTAAACAGCCCCGCCTTGAAGGCCACCGCCACCGCCAGCGCCGCAAACAGCATGGGGGTCATCAGATCCAAAAAGCTCATAAAATCGGTGAGCATACTTTTTTTGGCGGCATAGGATGCCTTGGGCCACAGTCCGGAGCCCTGCATCAGGCTCTGAAAAGCGGTAAGCGGATTTTTTCCTACCAGCAGAATAACGATAGCCGCCGCGATCAAGCTGAGCAAAATGGCAAAGACCGGGATAGTGATGGCTTGCCACCGCTCATTGCCCAAAAGCCGGACCAGAAAACGGTCCTTCATGGAAACTGTTTTTTCACCGCGTTTGCTCATGCCTTCACCCCCATCATAAATTCGCCCACCTGTCTGGAAGTCAGGGTGGAAGCGTCCGCAATTTTCAGCAGCTGGCCGTTATAAATAACACCGATGGTATCCGCCAGGTTCATAATCTCATCCAGCTCCAGGGAGATGAGCAGAATGGCCTTGCCCTGGTCCCGCTCTCCCAGAATCTGCTTGTGAATGTTCTCAATGGCGCCGATATCCAGTCCTCTGGTGGGCTGGACAAAAATCATCAGCGGAGAGCCCAGTTCGATCTCACGGGCGATAATGGCTTTCTGCTGGTTACCGCCGCTCATGCTCCGTACCTGGGTACGGATACCCTGGCCGCTGCGGATATCATATTCCCCAATGAGCTTTTCGCCGTAGCGGTCAAATTCCTCTTTGTGGAGGATGCCTTTCTGGCAGAAGGGAGGCTGAAAGTAATTCTTCAGCGCCAGATTTTCCGCTAATGTGAAATCCAATACCAGACCATAGCTCTGCCGGTCCTCTGGAATGTAGGAAATTCCATCCAGCGTTCTCTCACGGATCTCCGCATTGGTAATGTCTTTGCCTGCTAAGGTAATGGTACCGCCGGAGGCTTTCATCAGTCCGGCGATGGCGTCGGCCAGCTCCACCTGTCCGTTGCCGGAGACACCGGCGATGGCAAAGATCTCACCGCCCCGGATGGAAAAGCTGACGTCCTTGACCACCTCAAAGCCGTCCTGATTCTTGACCGACAGGTGCTCCACCCGCAGCACCTCCTGCCGGTACTGAGCGGGAGACTTCTCCAGCTGGAAGGAAACTTCACGGCCCACCATGAGATTTGCCATCTTCTTTGTGGAAGTGGAGGCCACATCCAGCACATCCACCAGCTTGCCCTGGCAGAGGATGGCGCAGCGGTCCGCCACCTGCTTGATCTCCTCCAACTTATGGGTGATGAGGATGATGGTCTTGCCGCCGTCCCGCAGTCCCCGGATGATTTCCAGGAGGAATTCGATTTCCTGGGGGGTGAGGACCGCCGTGGGTTCGTCAAAAATCAGGATCTCCGCTTCCCGATACAGCATTTTGAGGATCTCTACCCGCTGCTGGATGGAAACGTTCACATCCTCAATCTTTTTCAGCGGGTCTACTTCCAGACCGTATTGCTGGGACAGCTGACGGATCCGCTCATTGGCGCTCTTCATATCCACATAGGGGAACAGACCCAACGCTTTTTTCTGCGGCTCAATACCCAGTACGATGTTTTCTCCAATGGTATAGTTCTGCACCAGCTTGAAGTGCTGATGCACCATACCGATGTTCAGTTTGGTAGCCTGACTGGGAGAAGAGATCCGCTCCTGTTTTCCCCGAATCCAGATTTCTCCTTCGTCCGGCTCATACATGCCGAAAAGCATACTCATCAGGGTGGATTTTCCGGCGCCGTTTTCTCCCAGCAGCGCGAAAATCTCTCCCTTTTTCACCTGGATAGTCACATCGTCGTTGGCGACAATTCCCGGAAAACGCTTGGTAATATGCCGCATCTCTACAATATACTCGCCCATATGTCCTCCTTACCCTCAAGCTGTGCCGGCGGCTTTGCCCGCTGCTTCTGCTGTGGAAACAGCCGGCAAAACGGCCGGCCAAACCTGCGGCAAAACAAAAAAGCGCGGCCAAAAAGCCGCGTTCTCACCGGTTGTCCAGGCCCCGGAAGGTCAGTCCCCGGAAGGCTTGCAGCAGGTTGTCTCCACCAGCGGCAGAGGTTTCTCCATGCCCCTGCCGCTGGTAGGATCTGTTCAGTTGGATGTAATCCCTTAGTTCAGTCCGGGAAAGTTCTCGGGAGTGCTGCCCTCGCTGAAGTTGGAGGGAGGAACGATGGTGCCGTCCTTGACCAGCGCATAGGTCTCGTCCAGCTTGGCAACAGTGTCCTCAGACATCTGATGACGGCCCTCGGACTTGACAAAGCCGGTGGAATCGGTGTCAGCCTTCAGGATGACGTTCTCGCCCTTGAAGGAACCGTCCAGTACCCGCTCCAGAGCACGGTCCACGTTGATGCTCATCACCTTCAGACCGCTGGTGAGGATGATGTTGCTGTCGCCGTTGACGCCATCGTCATACTGGTCTACGTCGCAGCCGATGACCTTGACGTTGCCGTTCTCCTTGGCAGCGGTGAACACACCGTTACCGGAGTTGCCGGCGGCCACAAAGATGATGTCGCAGCCCTCAGCGATCAGAGCGTCGCCCACGACCTTACCAGTGGACTCGTCATTGAAGTCGCCCACATAGTTGCCGCCCACATTGGCGCCGGTGACGTCGGTACCAGCATAGGAAGCGATCTCCACCACCTGAGCAGTGGTGCCGTACTTGGCATTGGCATAGTTGACGCCAGCCTCAAAGCCGTACTGATAGTTGACGTTGGAAGGATAAGCAACGCCGTTGACTACAGCGACCTTGTTGGTCTTGGTCTCCAGAGCAGCAGCAACACCGGCGAAGAAACCGCTCTCCTGCTCAGCGAACTGCATGGCGTACATATTGTCCACCACGATCTCAGCGCCGCTGGCGTCAGAGGGGAAGGAGTCCACCAGGATGAACTTCTTGTCGGGGTTCTCCTGAGCGATGGTACCTACGCCGGCAAACTGGAAGCCGGGGGTAACAATGACATCATAGTCAGCCACGATGTCGGCCACAGCCTGAACAGCGGCAGCCACGTCGCCGGTGGTCTCCTGGACATGGGTCACAGTAGACTCGGGATGCTTTTCAATGAAAGAGAGAATACCATTGTAGTTGTCCTGGTTGAAGGAGCCGTCATCCACACCGGAAGGGCTGGTGACAATGGCAATCTTCAGGCCAGTGGCAGCAGCTTCCTCAGCGGGAGCGGAAGAAGCCTCGCTGGAAGCAGCGGTGCTGGATTCCGCAGCGGCGGAAGAACTGCTGGCGGTCTCGGTGGAGCCGCAGCCGGAGAAAGCTGTCAGCGCCAGCGCCAGAGTCAGAGTAAGCGCAAGAATTTTCTTCATCATGAAAAAAATACCTCCTGATTTTTGGATCTTTCCTCTTTTTAGGTCCCCGTGAAGACAGAAAACCGGCAGAACCGGTTTATCTCTCCACAAAAGGCCATGAAAAATTATAGCACAATTCCCTGCTACTGACAAGGACGCCAACGGTTTTTTCGTCAGTTTCCTTTGGATTTCCTTTCTTTTGACATCATGATAGGCGGCAAAAATCCGCATATCATCTGCTTTTGAAGGGTATACTAGCCGTATTTCCAAAAGGCGCGGTCTTTTTCGTTTTTCCCTGCTGGAAAAACTCACAGAGCCGAATTTTCCCGCAGCAGGAAGGGCCGTTGTTTTACTGTCCTTTCCATGTTCCCTCAGGCGATCCGATTCAAACATCCCTTCGGTCCGAAAATCTCCGGCTTTTTGATTTAATGAAGAAAGGAAACAAAACAGATGAAAAAAATTCTTTGTTTTTCCCTGGCCTGCTTGCTGGCAGCCTCCATGGCCGCCTGCTCCAAGGATGAGGATTCCTCCAGCAGTCAAAGCTCCTCCAATTCTTCCCAAAGCCCCTCTCCCACCTCCTACACTGCTACCAAATCCGGCTACGGCGGGGATCTAACCGTCCGTACCATTATTGAAAACGGTGTGATCAAGGACCTGGAGCTGGTGGAAGACAATGAATCCCAGGTGGTCATCAAACGGGCCTTTCCTGTCCTCAAGGAAAGAATCCTTCAGGAAAACACCGCCGATGTGGATACGGTTTCCGGCGCCACCTTTTCCTCTTACGCCATAAAAAGCGCTGTAGCGGATGCCATGGCCCAGGCAGGCATGGAACAGCCTGAAATCGGCATCAACGATAAAAAGGAATATGAAGCTGTCACACTGGAGGATGTGACCACCGATATTATTATTGTAGGCGGTGGTCCCAGCGGATTGGCAGCAGCCATCACCGCCAAGGAAACCGATCCCCAGCTGAAAGTGATGGTGGTGGAAAAACTGGATATCCTGTCAGGCAACGGCAAATTCGATCTGAACTTTTATGATCTGTTCAACTCTGAGGCCCAGAAAGCCCAAGGCGTGGAGGACAGCAAAGAGCAGTTCATCGCCGATATGCAGGATGCCGGAAACACACCGGAACGTCTCCAGGTATGGGCAGACGGCGAGGAAAAGATGGACGCCTGGCTGCGGAGCTTCGGAGTGACACTGGACTATAACTACGGAGGCCGGAACCATATGGCCACCAAGGACGATTACGCGGGACCCATGATTCAGCAGAAGATGGAGGAGCGCGCCAACGCTTTGGGTGTGGAGATCCGCACCGGCACCGCAGGCACCGATTTGATTTTTGACGGTGAAAAGGTAGCGGGGATCACCGTCACCAACAACCGCAACCAGTCCTACCGCATTCTGGCACAGAAAACCATTATTGCCACCGGAGGATTCTCCAACAACCAACAGCTGCTGGCACAATATGCCCCTGATTATGTGGGCTACGGCACCTCCAATCAGCTGGGAACCACAGGCGACTTTGTGCCAGTGTTTGAAAAATATGGCTTTGCCCTGGAAAATATGGACAAGATCCGCATGATCCCTCTGACCCTTCTCCCCAGCCGGGACGTCACCAACAGCGGCAGCGGCACTGTGCTGGTCAACCAGGACGGCCAGCGGTTTGTCAACGAGCGGAGCAGTGAACTGGCCCTGGCTGAGCCCATCCGGGAACAGGAAGCGGTATGGATGATCGTGGATTCCCAGAAGGTAACCGACCACGCCAATGTCCGCAAACAGGTGAAGGAACAGCGCTTCCAGGAAGTAGCCACCCTGGATGAGGCGGCACAGGTAATCGGGTGCGATCCTGAAACCCTCAAAGCCACCTTTGCCGACTACAATGAAAACGCCACCAACAAAACAGAAGATGAATTCGGCCTCGTTCCCGAACGGGCGGTGCTGGAGGAAGGTCCCTATTATATTTCCCGTGCCGCTTCCGCCGTCCACATGACCAAAGGCGGCGTAGGCTGCAATGAGATGGCCCAGGTCCTTTATGAAAACGGCGGTGTGGTGGATAGCCTCTACGCCTGCGGAGAGGTCACCTGGCAGTCCGGCGGCTACAGCCAGTCGGTGGTCTTTGGCCGGGTGGCTGGAGAAAACGCAGCCAAGGCAATCACCGAAAAAGCCTGACGCAAAATTCCCACAACAAAACAAGCGCCGGAGGATATCGCAAGGATATTCCCCGGCGCTTACGCTTGTAAAAACGAAAAGGAGGGACCTGAACCCTACAGGAAGGTTCTGCATCCCTTTAAAAATTCATCACTTATGTTTTGCCATCCCAAGTTTTGCGGAAAAACATCTGTCGTCATCGGAAGCAACACAAGAAAATAATGGCGGTCCGGTTTCTCTGGCCACAACTTTTTATGTCTATGAAAACAGCCGGAAACGACGGGTTTCATCCATTGTCCAAAATTTCCATCACTTGCCCGGACGAATCAGAATGGCAACAAACGGTCAGCTGCCCTACCACCAGCGGGAAACTGGAAAAAGAAAAAGCACCGGAACTGTCAGTTCACGGAACCGATGCGTATCGACAAAGTAAAAACCCCAACCGCTATTGCAGTCGGGGTTTTTGGAGGCGCCACCCGGAATCGAACCGGGGATAAAGGTTTTGCAGACCTCTGCCTTACCGCTTGGCTATGGCGCCATATGGAGCGGGTTACGAGGCTCGAACTCGCTACCTCCACCTTGGCAAGGTGGCGCTCTACCAGATGAGCTAAACCCGCGCATTGCCACATCAAGCGGCAAAGTGGTCTACAAAGACCAGAGAAAAAAATGGCGACCCGGATGGGGTTCGAACCCACGACCTCTAGCGTGACAGGCTAGCGTTCTAACCAACTGAACTACCGGGCCATACTGTCTGGAGAAGTTTTGAGCCTCTCCATTTTGCCGTTCTCACTGTTCCAGTGTTCCGGCGACAGTTGCTATTATATCAACTCTCAGAGGATTTGTCAACACTTTTTTCTTTGGAAATTTCCAGAAGTTCTTCCTTGCTGAAATGATACTTGGTATTGCAGAAATGACAGCAGACTTCTGCTTGTCCATCCTCCTCCGCCATATTTTGAAGTTCCTGGGCGGAAAGGGATTCCAGCGCCCGTCCCACCCGCTGGCGGCTGCAATCACACCGGTATTCCACTGTCCGCTCGTCCAGCAGCTCAGGATTCATCCCCTCCAGCGCCCGCTGAGCGATCTCCTCCGGCGTCATACCCTCAGCCAACATTTTGGAAATAGGCGGCATCTGCTGAAAATTCTGTTCCAGCTGGCTGATGTCCCCTTCGGTGGCTCCCGGCAGCAGCTGCACCATACAGCCTCCCGCAGCCTTTACCGTCAGATCTGGATTGACCAGCACCCCCAAAGCGCAGACTGTGGGAATCTGTTCGCTGACAGCGAAATACTGGGTGATGTCCTCAGCAATCTCTCCTGACACAATGGGAGTCATGCCGATATACGGCTCCTTGAGGCCCAGGTCCTTAATCACATACAGGGACCCTTCCTTCCCCACCGCTCCGGATACATCCAGCTTGCCGTACTGGTTCAGGGGCAGCTCCACAACAGGATTGGCAACATATCCCTTGACATTACCTGTTGCGTCCGCCACCGCGATCACCGCTCCTACAGGGCCGTCTCCATTGAGACGAAGGGTAACTGTATCCTTTTCCCCCTTCAGTCCCGCTCCAATAATGCTGGCCGCGGTCAGCAGACGTCCCAAGGCCGCGGTAACCACAGCACTGGTCTTATGGATCTGTTCCGCTTTTCCCACCATATCAGTGGTATCCACAGTATAGCAGACTGCTCCGCCATCAGCGGAAATCGTTCTGATGATCTTACCCATATGAATAAACACTCCAGTTATTGTTCTCTCTTAAATGCACCACGCTATAAACAAAGAAGAAAGGTTCAGCTTTCATTTTTTACTGACACACAGCGCAAAAATCTGGAAGCTCAGCTGCTGTGGGCAGCATAAAAATCTCCCGGCTGAAAGCGCCTTTGCCCCGCTGCCGCGGATTTTTCCCCTTACACCCGACGGGCCACATATACCAGCCGTTCTTCCTCCGGGCCCGGAGCAGAACCGGTATAATCCCCCTGGACCTCCAGCAGCTGGAACTGATTCTCTTCCAGCAGGCGGCGAACTGTTTCCACTGAATAGCTGTACTCCCGGAAACTCTCCATCTCCCGGTAGTAGCAGCCTTTTTCATCCGGAATAAAAAAGTCCAGATCGATGTCCACGGCGCCCTCCTCCGGGGACCAGGTATTCTGCCAAACACAGTAGACCTGATCGGTATCATAGACAAAGGTATTGTCTTCCAGCACTTCCCGGTGTTTGTAGGGGGTATTCATATCAAACAGAAACAGGCCCCCAGGCTCAATAAAATATTGCAGCCGATGAAGCGCCTGTCCCAAAGCTTCCTCTCCCTCCAGATGGTTGAGGCTGTCCAGCATACAGATGGCCGCGTCCACTGTTCCGTAAAGGTCCAGCTCCTCCATCTCCTGGCAAAGATACAAAACCGGAGGCTGGCACTCCCCGCTTTTTTCCCTGGCCTGGGAAAGCATCTCAGGAGAAGCGTCCACCCCGATGACTTCCTTGCCCCGGGCCGCCAGCTCCACTGAAAGGGACCCGGTACCACAGGCCAGATCCAGTATCAGCTGGCAGCGATCCCGGTACCGGGCGATCAGCCCCAGGAAAAAGTCTGCCTTGGCGCCATAATCCACCGCTCCCAGCAGATCATCATAAAAAGCGGCAAAGGTCTGGTTATACCCCGGCATCTTCCTTCTCCAACCTTTCAAACACCACACTGTAGCCATCCGAGCCATAGCTGAGAGAGCGATTGACCCGGCTGATGGTGGCGGTGCTGGCGCCAGTCTCCTTGACAATGTCGCTGTAAACCTTGTGCTCACTGAGCATCTTGGCCACCTGGAGACGCTGAGAAAGGGCCTTCAGCTCCGGCACTGTGCACAGATCGTCAAAAAAGCGGTAGCACTCCTCCATCGTTTCCAAGGACAGAATCGCCCGGAACAGATAGTCCACATTCAGCTCCTTGAGTTTGGAATTCATGGTAACACCTCTGCAACAGATATTTTGGGCGCCGGCAGGACCGGCGCCCACAACTTCTTTTTCAGTTTAACATTTTATTGCGTAAAAGTAAAGAGCCGTTCACTTTCGTTCACGAAAATTTCACTGACAGAAGCTTACTCCTCATCGTTGCGGATCAAGTCCTCATAGGTCTCCCTGCGGATGATGACCCGGGCCGCCTGGCCATTGACCAGCACCACCGGCGGACGGCAGCTGCGGTTATAGTTGGAGGCCATGGAATAGTTATAGGCTCCTGTGGCCAATACCGCCAGAATATCTCCCGGATGTACCTCCTGGAGAGGCACGTTTTCTCCCAACAGATCGCCGGATTCACAGCATTTGCCGGCCACCGTCACTCCCTGAACCTTGGCATCCGCCGCACGGCTGGCCACGGTAAAGGTATACTGGGACTGATAGAGGATGTAGCGGGGATTGTCGGTCATGCCCCCGTCCACAGAGACATAGGTACGCACACCGGGGATCTCCTTGACAGCGCCCACCCGGTAAAGGGTGATGCCGGCGGGGCCCACAATGGAACGGCCAGGCTCAATGAGGATGAAGGGAGTTTCCATTTTCCGCTGCTGGCAGGTCTTTTTTACCGCCTGGGACACCCGCTCCATATAGCTGTCGTAGGCGGGAGGATCGTTATCGCTGGTATAGCAGATGCCGAAGCCGCCCCCCAGGTTCAGCTCTGCCAGGGCTACCCCTGTCTGATCCCGGATATCGGCCATAAAATCTGCCATCACCTGGGCCGCCAGCTCAAAGGGTTCCACATCAAAGATCTGGGAACCGATGTGGCAGTGCAGACCCCGCAGTTCCACACCCGGAGCGGCCAACGCGGTTTTGACCGCTTCCATGGCCTCTCCTGTTTCCAGAGCAAAACCAAATTTGCTGTCGATCTGACCGGTGCGGACAAAATTGTGGGTATGGGCGTCGATGCCCGGCTTGATGCGCAGCATAATATGGGCTGTTTCCTTCTTGCTTTTGGCCAGCTGACTGATCAAATGCAATTCCACTATATTGTCCACCACAATGCGGCCCACGCCATAGCTGATAGCCATGGCCAGTTCGTCCGGGCTCTTGTTATTGCCGTGAAAAATGATCCTGTCTGCCGGAAAACCCACGCTCATGGCGGTATACAGTTCTCCGCCGGATACCACATCCAGGCCCAGTCCTTCCTCCATTACAATGCGGCAGATCGCCTTGCAATTGAAGGCTTTGGAGGCATAAGCCACCAGCCCCCGGCCACCATAATATTTGTCAATGGATTGGCGATAACTGCGGCAGTTACCGCGGATCTCATTCTCATCCATCACATACAAAGGGGTACCATAAGTTTGGGCCAGCTCCACTGTATCCCGTCCACCGATGGTCAGATGTCCTGCGGCATTAACGCCCAGGCAGCGTGCATTTAACATGGGTCTTCATCCTTTCTGCGCCCCGGCAGCCGGGGGAATTTCTGTTGTCAGGTCTCCTGAGGCGGTAAATCCTCATCCCGGTCCGCCTCGATCTCATTGATAATCTCCCGCAGAGCCTCCACTCCCAGGCCGGTCACCGCTGAAAAGGGAATCACTGTGATCTGGTCCCCATAAGGCAGCTCCTGCTCCAGCTCCTCCAGACGCTTGCGCTGCTGGGCGGCGCTGAGTTTGTCCGCCTTGGTGAGAACCACCACAAAGGGCAGTTCGCTTTCAATGAGAAATTCGATCATCATCAAATCGTCATTGGTGGGGGGATGGCGCATATCCACCAGGGAAAATACCAGCCGGATATCCCGGTCCTGGGCGAAGTAGCCCTCAATGAGGGAGGCCCAGCGGAGCTTTTCCTGACGGGAAACCTTGGCGTATCCATAACCGGGCAGGTCTACAAAGCGCATCTGCCCGCCCCGGAAAAAGTTGATGGTGGCGGTTTTGCCCGGCGTGGCGCTGACCCGGGCAAGGGATTTCTGGCTGAACAGCTTGTTGATCAGGGAGGACTTTCCCACATTGGAGCGTCCCGCAAAAACAAGCTCCGGCATCTGGGAGGGAGGAAGCTGGTCCAGCCGGCCAAAGGAGGTCTCAAATCGTACCTGCTGAAAATTCATACCTTCCTCCTCACTGACGAATCGAGGTGTCTTCTCCCCGCTCACCTACCGGCACCATCGCCGGGGCCGGCGGTTCAATCACCGGACGGGGAATGCGCACCAGCGCTGTCTCCAGCACTGTTTCCATCCGCTCCGCGGGAACGAACTTGATATGTTCTTTCACCACATCCTCCACCTCTTCCAGATCCGGAACGTTGGCAGCGGGAATGATGACGGTTTTCATACCATACTTGTAGGCAGCCATGGTCTTTTCCCGCAGGCCGCCGATGGGCAGGACCCTTCCCCGGAGGGTGATCTCACCGGTCATGGCCACATCATGGCGGATGGGGATGCCGGAAAGAGCGGAAACCAAAGCCGTGCAGGTGGTGATACCGGCGGAGGGACCGTCCTTTGGCACTGCCCCTTCAGGGAAGTGGATGTGAAGGTCCTTATCCTTATAGAAAGTCTTGCTGATGCCGTACTGGCCCGCCACACTGCGGATATAGGTGATGGCGGCAGACACCGATTCCTTCATCACATCTCCCAGGGAGCCAGTGAACTGATCCTTGCCGCTGCCCTCCATCACGGCACACTCCACCTGGAGCATCTCGCCGCCTACGGAGGTCCAGGCCAGACCATTGGCCACACCGATCTCATCCTTCCGGGTCAGCTCGTCGTCCCGGAACTTCCGGGGCCCCAGATAGGTGCTGAGATTCTTGGCGGTAACACTCAGGCGCTTGGTATCTTCCTTGGAAACGATGGTAACGGCAGCTTTGCGGCAGACCGAAGCAATCAGACGCTCCAGATTGCGCACGCCTGCTTCCCTGGTGTAATAGTCGATCATCTCATACAGGGCGCTGTCAGCAATGGACAGCTGCTTGGCGGCGATGCCGTGGCGCTTCAGCTGTTTGGCCACCAGATGCCGCCGGGCAATCTGGAATTTTTCCTCCCGGGTATAGCTGGACAGCTCAATGATCTCCATCCGGTCCAGCAGCGGCGCGGGAATGGTGCTGCGGTCATTGGCTGTGGCGATGAAGAACACCTGAGACAGATCGAAGGGAATTTCGATAAAATGGTCCCGGAAGGCATTGTTCTGCTCACTGTCCAGCACCTCCAGCAGCGCGGAGGAGGGATCGCCCCGGAAGTCGTTGCCCAGCTTGTCGATCTCATCCAGAAGCATCAGGGGATTGGCGCTGCCTGCCTGCTTGAGGGCGGTGATGATCCGGCCGGGCATGGAGCCAATATAAGTTTTGCGGTGTCCCCGGATATCCGATTCATCCCGGACGCCTCCCAGGGACAGACGGACATACTTCCGGCCCATGGTCTCGGCGATGGAACGGGCGATAGAGGTCTTGCCCACACCGGGAGGACCCACCAGGCAGATGATCTGTCCCTTGATCTCCGGAGAGAGCTTGCGCACCGCTAGGGTTTCCAGAATACGCTCCTTCACCTTTTTCAGCCCGTAATGCTCGCTGTCCAGCAGGCGGCGGGCCTTTTCAATGTCGATCTTATCCTTGGTATGTACGTTCCAGGGCAGCTCCAGCACGGTATCCAGATAACCCCGAATGACAGACGCCTCGTTGGAGTTGGGAGGCATCTTCTCCATCCGGTCCACTTCCTTGAGAAGCTTTTCCTCCGATTCCTGGGGCAAAGAAAGCTTCCGGATCTGCTCCCGATACCGGTCCAGCTCCTCAAAGAGCTCTTCCCCTTCTCCCAGCTCGCTGGAGATGGCTTTCATCTGCTCCCGAAGATAGAATTCCCGCTGGTTTTTGTCAATCTGCTCCTTCACCTTTTCATGGATATCCTGCTCCAGGCTGAGGATCTCATTTTCATTCTCCAGCAGTTTGGCAATCAGCTCCAGGCGCTTGATGACACTGGATTCCTCCAGCACCGCCTGCTTATCCTCATAGCGCAGCTGAATGTTTCCGGCAATGAACTCCGCCACATAGAAGGGGTCCTCCGACGCCAGAATGCCGTTGACAATATCCTTGGGCATCTTGGGGGTGAGGTAGCAATATTCCTCAAACAGATCCTTGACGGTACGCACCAGTGCGTCGCAAAGGGCCTTGTTGGTGATCCGCTCCCGGACGGGATACTCCTCCACCACGCCGCTGAAGAAGGGTCCGTTTTCATCGATGTTCAGCAGGCGGCCGCGATACCGTCCATCCACCACTACCCGGAGATTATCCCCCTGGGTGCGGAGAATCTGGCGGATCTCTCCCACCACACCCACACGGTACAGCTGTTCGCCGGTGGGATCATCATCCCGGATATCCCGCTGGGCTACCAGGAAAATCTTCCGTTCGTTGCTCATGGCTTCATTGAGAGCCAAAACGGACTTTGCTCTGCCCACATCGAAGTGGAGGACCATATGGGGGAACAGCACCAATCCCCGAAGTGCCAGCACCGGCATAGTCTCCTGCTTGCGGGGAGATGCCTTGCTGACGATAATCTTTTTTTCACTCATGGATCAATAACCACCTTTCCGTGCCGTCTGAAACGGCACTGGAGAAAGGACAGCCATACGCCGCCTTTCATCAGGGTATCATTATACAATAGGGGCCGTGAATTTTTCAACAAGTTCCTGTGTTTTCCAAATGAAAAATCCATGACCGGAAATGTCCGGATATGGCACCGCCTCCGCTGGTTGGGCGGAGGCAGATTTGTTCACACACATTCAGGATACCGAGCTGCGTCTGCGGGAAGCAGCTGCGGACTGAGGCTGATTCAGTTTCAGCTTTACCGGCTTTTTCAGGGGATTACGGGTAATCTCCGCCGGTTTTTCGCCCAGAACACACTCCCGGGTAATCACAATTTTCTCAATGGTGGGGTCGGATGGAGCCTCAAACATGATGGGGCCCAATACTCCTTCCATAATGGCCCGCAGGCCCCGGGCGCCGGTTTTCAGGGCAATGGCTTTTTCCGCCAGAGCCTTGAGCGCATCGTCGGTGAATTCCAGTGTGCAGCCATCCAGCTGGAACAGCTTTTTGTACTGCCGCACCATGGAATTCTTCGGCTCGGTAAGAATCTTGATCAGCGCTTCCTCGTCCAGGGGGTCCAGGGTGGCAATGACCGGAATACGGCCCACCAGCTCCGGGATCAGACCAAAGCGGACCAGATCGTGGGGAACCACCTGCTTGAGCAGCTTGCGGCTCCGCTCCTCCTTACTCTCCTTCAGCTGGGCTCCAAAGCCCATGCTGGAGTTGTCGGTGCGCTTTTCGATGACCGATTCCAGGCCCTCAAAGGCGCCGCCGCAGATAAAGAGGATGTTGCTGGTGTCGATCTGAATGAACTCCTGCTGAGGATGCTTCCGTCCTCCCTGGGGCGGGACGTTGGAAACAGTGCCCTCCAGGATCTTCAGCAGCGCCTGCTGCACGCCTTCACCGCTGACATCCCGGGTGATGGAGGGATTTTCCGACTTACGGGAGATCTTGTCGATCTCATCGATATAGATGATGCCCCGCTCGGCACGGGCCACATCGAAGTCCGCCGCCTGGATGAGCCGCAGAAGGATGTTTTCCACGTCCTCGCCCACATAACCCGCCTCAGTGAGGGTGGTGGCGTCCGCGATGGCGAAGGGCACATTCAGCACCCGGGCCAAAGACTGGGCCAGCATGGTTTTGCCCACGCCGGTGGGGCCCAGCAGCAGAATATTGCTCTTGCCCAGCTCCACATCTTCGCCGCTGCCGCCGAAATAGATCCGCTTGTAGTGGTTATAGACTGCCACGGACAGAGCCCGTTTGGCCTCCTGCTGACCTACCACATATTCATCCAAAAAGCTTTTGATTTCTGATGGCTTTGGGATGGTCAATTCCACTTCTTCCCGGACCTTTTTCTTTTCCGGAGGACGCTCATCCAATACGGCCTGGCACAGCTCAATGCACTCGTTGCAGATGCATACGCCGGGACCGGCGATCATTCGCTCTACCTGATCCTGCTGTTTGCCGCAGAAGGAGCATCGAAGCTGCTTTTTGTTATCATTTGTTGCCATTGTTGCTGCTACTCTCCTCGCTCATCACATTTCGCCATCCCCAGGGACGGCGCCGGTGGGATTCAATCTCTGTGGGCAATGACCTTGTCGATCAGACCATAGGCGCAGGCGGCGTCAGCATCCATGAAGTTATCCCGCTCAGTATCCCGCTGGATCACTTCCAGAGGCTTGCCGGTCTGCTGGGCAAGGATGGTGTTGAGCTTTTCCCGGATGTGGATCAGCCGGTCCGCATGGATCTTGATGTCGGTGGCCTGGCCCTGGAGACCGCTCATCAGCGGCTGATGAATCATGATCTCGGCGTTGGGCAGCGCCAGGCGCTTGCCGGGAGTGCCGGAAGAAAGAAGAAACGCGCCCATGGAAGCGGCCATACCCACACAGATGGTGGAAACATCACACTTGATGTACTGCATGGTATCATAAATGGCCATGCCGGCGGTAATGGAGCCGCCGGGGCTGTTGATATAAAGGCTGATGTCCTTCTCCGGGTCCTGTCCCTCCAGATACAGCAGCTGCGCCACCACCAGGCTGGCAGTAGCGTCGTTGACCTGGTCGCTGAGCATGATGATTCTGTCGTTGAGCAGACGGGAAAAAATATCGTAAGACCGTTCTCCCCGGCTGGTTTGTTCGATGACCATTGGCACAAGGCTCATGTTGGATGCACCTCCGTAGATTCGCGTGGATTTATGCAGGGCGGGTCGCCCAGAAGGAAACCCGCCCTATGTAGAGGCCCGTCCGTACGGGAATTATTCAGCGTCCTTAGGGGTCTCCTCGGTGATGACGGCATTGGCCTTCAGCAGGTCGATGGCCTTGTTGAGGCTCAGGTTGGAAGCCACATTCTCAGAGGGCAGGTAGGTCTTGACCTTCTCCACATCCATCTTGTAGGTTTCCGCCATCTTGTTGTACTCCGCCTCGATCTCCTCAGCAGTAGCTTCCAGATTCTCCAGCTGAGCGATCTTCTGGAGAGCCAGAGTGATGCGCACCTGCTTCTCGGCCTGCTCCTCAAAGGTCTTGCGGAAAGCAGCCATGTCAGCGCCGGTGTACTTGATGTAATCATTGATGTTCAGGCCCTGGCCCTGGAGACGGTAAGCGAAATCCTGTACCATCTCGTCGATCTTCCGCTCGATCATGACATGAGGGATCTCCACAGTCATCTTCTCGGCGGCAGCGTCGCACAGAGCGTTCTCCATGGCTTCCTCAGCCTGGCGCTCCTTGCGCTCCTGGGTCTTGGTGCAGATGTCCGCCTTCAGCTCATCCAGGGTGTCGAATTCGCTGACATCCTTGGCGAACTCATCGTCCAGAGCAGGGGTCTCCTTGACCCGCAGGCTGTTCAGACGAGTTTTGAAAACAGCGGGCTTGCCCTTGAGCTCCTCAGCGTGGTACTCCTCGGGGAAGGTGACGTTGACATCAAACTCCTCACCGATGTTCTTGCCCACGATCTGCTCCTCGAAGCCGGGGATAAACTGGCCGGAACCCAGCACCAGGGAATAACCCTCGCCCTTGCCGCCTTCAAATGCCTTGCCATCCACAAAGCCCTCAAAGTCGATGTTGGCGGTGTCGCCCATGGCGGCGGCGCGGTCGTCCACATCCAGCATACGGCTGTTGCGGTCGGCCATGGCCTTCAGCTCATTCTCAACTTCTTCATCGGAGACAGAAACAGACGCCTTGGTCACAGGCAGGCCCTTATAGCCCTCGATGGTCACTTCCGGCTTGACGGTAACTTTCGCCTTGAAGGTGTAGCCCTCGCCGTTTACCTCGGCGATCTCCACATCGGCACGGTCCACAGGCTCCAGCTTGGATTCATCCAGAGCGGCGCCGTAAGCGGCCTGATAGGTGGCGTTGATGGCTCCGTCATAAAAATATTCCTCACCGACCATTTTCAGAACCATGGCCTTGGGAGCCTTGCCCTTGCGGAAGCCGGGGATGTTGAGGTTCTTGGAGTTCTTCTTATAAGAAGCCTCCAGGGCCTTTTTATACTCCTCACCGTCCACACGGATCTCCAGTTCATAGAGATTGGTATCGATCTTATTGGTGGCAATCAGTTTCATCTTGTTGTTTCCTCCAGAAGAATAGTATTCAAAATCTTCCTTAGTATAGCATATCCCAGGATAAAAAGCTACTGGTTTTGTGCATTTCCCGACGCATTTTTGCCTCTTTTCTCATCCTCCTGCCCCTGGGAAGGCACCAGCATTGGGCAAAAACGAAGATAATCCGCCGACACCAGCCGCAAAGCGATGCCGTCAAAATCCCCCACATAGGCGTTTGCCACCGACGGGCCGTGAAGATGGCCGTAATAGCAGCGACGCACTCCGAATTCTTTCATCAGGTTGAGATACGCGGGGATCTGCTGGCCGCAGTAGACCGGGGGATAATGAAGAAACAGTATTCGTTCCAGGCCCTCCGGCGCCGCTTCCAGGGACATTCTGATCCGTCCCGCCTCCCGGTCGATCACCAGCTGATCGGCGGCGGCTCCGTTTTCAAAAATCCATCCCCGGCTGCCGCAAAGGGCCAAGCCCTCCGCTTCCACGGCGTTATTATGGAGTATTTCCAGGGTGGTTAATCCCTTGGAAGCAAAAAAAGCCTCCATTTTTTTCCGGGTGCTCCACCAATAATCATGGTTGCCCTTCATCAGCAGCTTTCTTCCCGGCAGGCTGTCCAGAAAACGGAAATCCGCTTCCGCCCGCTCCAGCTGCATGGCCCAGGAAATATCTCCCCCCACCACCACTGTATCCTCCGGGGACACCAGCCGCCGCCAGTTTTCCTCCAAACGGCGAACATAGTCGGTCCAGCCGGAAAAGACTTCCATGGTTTTTTCCGGAGCTGAAAGAGGAAGATGCAGATCCGATATGGTAAAAATTGCCATATATTTTCCTTTCCCGCCTAAGGCGTCGGGCAAAAAATTTCCGGAATAGACAGGGCCTGTTTCGGTCAATACTATTGTTGTCCGGAAAAAGAAAAAACGGACAGGGAAACGGACGGCGGCGGACATGGGAAACTTCCGATGTCCTTCACTGTCCCGCCAAGAAAGGAGTAGAATACCATGGCTCACAAATGTATTGACGGATGCGAATGTATTGAGTATATCCAGTGCGATGCCAAAAACTGCGTTTATAACGACAAGAAGGCTCATTGCACCGCCCAACAGATCCAGGTAGGACCTGCCTCCGGTCAGAACAGCAACGCTGCCTGCGCCACCTTCCGTGCTGAGGGCTGAGGCCGGTTCCGGCCTGTGAGGCCTTTCCTCTTTGCCGCCTTCGGGCGGACCTCTTTCTCAGGCCGGAGCAGATGCTGTTCCAGCGGTTTTGATTGATCCAAAGTCAAAGAAAAACAGGATACAACCATCTGATCCGCCATACAGCGGCAGACACAAAAGCAGAGGGCGGGAGCGCGGAAAGCTCCCGCCTGAGCGTGTCGAACTTTTCGACACGCTTCCAGGGGGACCCAGTCCCCCTGGATACGAAGCTGGTTCCTGATGAAACCAGCTTCGATACCCCCGGTTTCGCGCCCTGGTGGGCGCGGGTCGTGGTATAAAAATCAGGCGCATGTCCCTCTGAGTGTGCCGAAGGCATTCGGCACACTTCCAGGGGGACCCAGTCCCCCTAGATACGATTCTGGTTCCCCATGAAACCAGAATCGATACCCCCGGTTTCGCGCCCCGGTGGGCGCGGGTCGTGGTATAAAAATCAGGCGCATGTCCCTCTGAGTGTGCCGAAGGCATTCGGCACACTTCCAGGGGGACCCAGTCCCCCTAGATACGATTCTGGTTCCCCATGAAACCAGAATCGATACCCCCGGTTTCGCGCCCCGGTGGGCGCGGGTCGTGGTATAAAAATCAGGCGCATGTCCTGATTTTTATGATTTCAAATTTTATTTTTCCCTTCAAATAGATTTTTCTGCAGTTTGGGGCGGGAGCATGAAAGCTCCCGCCTGTTTGCTGTTTTCCGGCAAAATACCCTTTCTCAAAACGTTTTCCCGCCGCTGAAAAACACGGCACGAGATGCGTTTTTTCGCAAACAAAGTTCCTCTGCGCTCACACAGATCCGTTTATTTCAGCAGAAAACTTTTCACCGCATCCGGCATCTCAGCAGGAGCGCAGCAGGCGTCAAACCGCTGGGACCGATCACGGAGGGCTGAAATGGGAGCTGGAATGGAAACGCCGCTGAGACGCTCCAGCAGCGCCGCTTTCTCAAAATCGTCCTCCGGTATATCGGTTCTGCCCAGAGCGGACAGAACACTGTCGGCAAACTTATAGGGACTGGCGGTGGAAACCACTACCATAGGTCGGTTGTCCCCCGTCTCCCGCTGATACTGCCGGGCCACATTCATCGCCACAGCAGTGTGGGGATCACAAAGATAGGAATACTCCTCAAACAGATCCCGAATGGTGGCCTTGGTTTCCTCCTCGCCGCAGCAGCCGCCCCAGAAGCCCCCGCGAAGCTGTTCCATGGCATTTTCGCTCAGCTGATACCGGCCGGTAGCGGAAAGGCTCTCCATCAGTTGCCGCACGGTCTCATCAGAACAGCCGGAAAGCTCATACAGCAGCCGCTCCAGGTTGGAGGAGATGAGAATATCCATGGAAGGAGAAATGGTGGTGTGGAAGGGACGGTTGCGGTTATAAACGCCGGTGTTCATCAGCTCGGTGAGAACATCATTCTCATTGGAAGCGCACACCAGCATTCCCACCGGCAGGCCCATCCGACGGGCGTAATGGGCGGCCAGAATGTTGCCGAAATTCCCGGTGGGGACACAGAAGTTCACCTGATCCCCCAATTTGATTCTGCCGTCCGCTGCCAAATCACAGTAGGCGCTGATGTAATAAACGATCTGGGGTACCAGCCGTCCCCAGTTGATGGAGTTGGCACTGGAGAGGACAAAGCCCTTCTCTCCCAGTTCTTCCTGGAGAGCCCGGTCGCCGAAAATCTTTTTCACGCCGGTCTGGGCATCATCAAAGTTTCCCTCAATAGCCATCACCGACACATTGTTTCCCTGCTGGGTGGTCATCTGCCGCTTCTGCATCCGGCTGACACCCTGCTGGGGATAAAAGACCATGATCCGGGTGCCGGGCACATCCCTGAATCCCTCCAAAGCGGCCTTTCCGGTATCGCCGGAGGTAGCCACCAGGATCACCACCTGGCGTCCATCCCCTTCCTTGGCCATCGCCGCAGTCATCAGTCGGGGAAGCAGCTGGAGAGCCATATCTTTAAAGGCGCAGGTGGGACCGTGCCACAGCTCCAGCAGCGCGGTGCCGTCGGAAAGGGTGGACAGCGGCGCGGGGCGACCCTCATCGAAGCCCTCATCATAGGCCCCTTTTACACACTGTTCCAGTTCTTCCTTGGTGTAATCGGTCAGGAACATTCCCAAAATCCGGGCTGCCCGCTCCTGATAGGTCAGGGGGCAAAGCTCCTCCAGCATCTCCCGGGAAAGGGCCGGGATCTCCTGGGGAAGATACAGGCCGCCGTCCGGGGCAATCCCTTCCAGAATCGCCTGGGCTGCTGTGCGGCTGTGGGAACCGTCTCTGGTGCTGATATACTTCATCCTGTCCACCTCGTTATTTCTCATCAGTGTCATTGGGCCGGGCTATCAGCCCAGCGTTCTGCGGAGGAAATCCCGGGCGTTGCCATAGAGAATTTTACCGGTCAGTTCCTCTCCCAAACCTGATTGTAACATAGCATCCCGCAGTACCGCAACCCCGGAAAGGCTGTCAAGGAAAGACGGCATGATGGCGCCGTCGGAATCGGAGCCCAGGGAAACACACTGTTCTCCACCCAGCTCCAAAAAGTGCCAGATATGCCGTACCATCTGCTCCGCCGTGGGGTCCGGGTCTCCCGCCAGAAATTCCCGGCAGAAATTGATGCCCACGATACCGCCCCGCTCCGCCAAAGCCCGGAACTGATCGTCGGTAAGGTTGCGCCGGTGGTCCCACACCTTGCGGCTGTTGGAATGAGTGGCCAGGAAGGGCTTTTCCGATTTTTCCACCACCTGCCAGAAGGTTTTTTCATTGAGGTGGGAGACATCCACCAGCATCCCCAGCCGTTCCATCTCCCGGATGACTTCCACGCCAAAATCCTTCAGCCCCTGGTCGGTGGCGGCTCCCCCGCCAATCTCGTTTTCTCCGTTCCAGGTGAGGGTCATCATCCGCACGCCGTCATCCCACAGCTTTTGTACCTTCTCCAGGCGTCCGCCCAGGGCAGCGCCTCCTTCTACCGACAGGATCGCCGCTGTTTTGCCCTCCTCCAGCAGCGCTTCCGCCTGGGTCATGGTCCGGGCCTGACCGATGTGCTGGGGATACAGCTCCAGCTGACGCTGAAAATGCTCCCTGGCCCGCTCATAATAGTCCACTGCCGCCTGTCCCCGGTACTCATCAGGAATAAAGATGGCGCAGGTTTGGCACCAGCGGAACTCCTCCGGAATCTTACCCAGATCGAAACGGGCTATTCCATCGGCAAGATCATAATGCCGGCCCAGTCCGTTGGTAATGGTATCACAATGCAGATCCAATACAGGAGCAGTCTTGTTCATTTATTCTCCCTCGCTTCCGTCAAAGGCCGACGGCCAGTATTCCACCGTAAACCGGGGAAGCTCCCCCGGGAACACTGTCACCGCAGCCACATCGAACCGGGGCTGGAGCTCTGTTTCCCCCAGCTCCATCAAATACGCCTGAGCGGAGCGGATCAGCTTGCGCCGCTTGGTCCGGTTTACCGCTTCCAGAGGGCTGACCATCGCCCCCGGCTTACGGGTCTTTACCTCCACAAAGGCCAGAATTTCCTCTTTTCTCGCCACCAGGTCCAGCTCTCCCCAGCGGCAATGCCAGTTCCGTGCCAGCAGTTCATAACCTTGAGATAAAAGATACTCCGCTGCCGCCTGCTCCCCCATGGCTCCCGTTTCCTTCCGGTCCATCACTGCTCTCCTGTCAGCTTTTTAAGGAAGCTGCGGCGATGGATGGGGGAAATGCCATGCTCCTCCAACATCTGATAATGGAGCTTGGTGGGATAGCCCTTATGTTGGTCAAACCGATATTGAGGGTACTGCTGATGCAGCCGGAGCATCTCCCGGTCCCTGGTCACCTTGGCCAGCACCGAAGCAGCGGCGATGGCAGCGGAGCACCCATCCCCCTTCACCACCGTCACTGTGGGCAGCGGCAGCCTCGGGTCCCTGTTGCCGTCCACCAGGGCCAGCTGGGGCGCCTGGGGCATTTTGGCCGCCATTTCTTCATAAGCCCGTCTCATGGCCAGAAAGGTGGCCTGGAGGATGTTCACCCGGTCGATCTCCTCCGGGGAAGCGGAACCGATGCCATACCAGGCCAGATCTTCCCCGGTGATCTTTTCAAACAGCTGCTCCCGCTTCTTCTCCGTCAGCTTCTTGGAATCGTTGAGGCCATCCAGTGCCGCCCCTGGACGGAACACCAGACAAGCCGCTACCACTGGTCCCGCCAAAGGGCCCCGGCCCGCTTCATCCACCCCGCACAGTACCGTAACGACTTTTTCTTCCAGCATCCGCCGGTCAAAATCCATCAGCTCTTCAAAGGTCATTGTTCCGTCTCCTCCAGCTTCGGCTCCCGGGGCGCATACTGCTGTCCCGGCGCTTCCAGCGTGATTCGGCCAATGACGCCGCCCCGGAATTCATCCAAAACCATGATGGCGGCCCGCTCCGTATTCACATGGCCGCCGGCCATCATCATTCCCCGCTTGCGGCCAATGGCTTCCAGAAGATCATACCCGTCCAGCTCCCGGACCGTCTCCTCCTCCAGCTTGTACCGCTGGGCCACCAGGTCCCCGTAGGGCTCCCGCAGCACTTCCAGCAGCCGCATCGCCAGATATTCCACATCCAGGATATCATCCTTCACCGAGCCTACAAAGGCCAGCCGTTCCCCCGCTTCCTTGTCCTCAAACTTGGGCCAGAGAACGCCGGGCATATCCAGCAGCTCCATGCCGCTGTCCAGGGTGACCCACTGCTTGCCCCGGGTGACACCGGGACGGTCCTCCACCTTGGCCCGCTTGGACCCGGCCAGGCGGTTGATGAGGGAGGATTTGCCTACATTGGGGATACCCACGATCATCATTCGGATGGGGCGGCCACCCATTCCCTTCTGCTCCCACTGGGCCAGCTTATCCGCCAGCACCTCTTTGGCGGCGGCGGTGAAAGCTTTCAGGCCCTTGCCGCTGCGGCAATCGGTAGCCAAGGCCACAATGCCTTTGGAGCGATACCAATTGAGCCACTTCTGGGTGACAGCGTCATCCGCGGAATCGCTCTTATTGAGCAACACAATCCGGGGCTTTTTTCCTACGATCCGGTCCACCTCCGGGTTGCGGCTGCTCATGGGAATGCGGGCGTCGGTCAGCTCCACCACCAGATCCACCAGCTTGAGATTGGCCGCCATCATCCGGCGGGTTTTGGCCATATGGCCGGGAAACCATTGTACAGAAAGCGTTTCCGCCATGCTCGTTCCTCCTTTGTTCTTTTATCCCACAGCGCCCATCCGGCTCAGGGGAAAGAGCCGCCAGACCACTTTGCCTTGAATATTTTCCACAGGAATCATCCCTGTCTGGGAACTGCGGCTGTCTACCGAATGGTTCCGGTTGTCCCCCATGATAAAAACATAGCCCTCCGGCACCGTTACCGGAAAGGTCACATCGTAAGCGAGTTTGGTAGGCTCTGACAAATAGGGTTCCCATAATTTGTGTCCATCCACATATACCCCGCCGGTGACAAAGTCGATATCCACCGACTGGCCTCCCAAAGCGATGACCCGCTTGACAATGGCCCGGTCCTGGCCGCCGCCGGTACGAATGACCACAATATCCCCCTGTGCCGGTTTATAATCAAACACCTGCACCACCGTCAGATCCCTGTTCAGGAGAGTGGGTTCCATGGAAGCGCCGCTGATGACCGCCACCCGGAAAAAGACGCTGAAAACAAGAAACAGCACCACCGCGGCTGCAGCGGCCAGCAAAATCCCCGCCACCGACCGACGGAGCGAAAAACGTTCCTCGCCGGTAAGAAGGTCATCCTTGCCGCCCTTTTCCTGGCGCAGTTTCTCGAAATTCATTCTCCCCACCTCCTATCATACCACCGGCAATCAAAAGGTCAACATCACCGGCTATTTCTCTTACAAACCGGCAGTTACAATCCCCCATGATGGCCCGCGGCGAAAGCTGCGATAAAAAAGCGCTGAAAAACAGAAAAGAGGACAGCGGACTGTCCTCTCTTCCCTTCGGTTTTGATTACCGCAGTGCTTCTTTGACTTTGGCGGCCTTGCCCACGCGGTTGCGCAGATAGTACAGCTTGCTTCTGCGAACACGGCCGGTACGAATGATCTCGACGCTGGCAACGTTGGGGCTGTGGATGGGGAATACACGCTCCACGCCTACGCCGTGGGACATCCGGCGAACGGTAAAGGTCTCGGAAACGCCGCCGTGCTTCTTGGCAATAACGGTGCCCTCAAAAGCCTGGAGACGCTCTCTGTCGCCTTCCTTAATCTTAACCTGCACGCGGACGGAATCGCCGACGTTGACCTCAGGCAGCTCTTTCTTCATGCTGTCCTGGGCAATGAGTTTCAAAGCATCCATGGTTAATCCTCCTTCAAAATATCCGAACATTCATACCTCTTGCAAATGGGCAGCGGACTGCTCGGTCCAATGTGCGCAGCGGTTGTCCACTGCGACATCAAAACCCGCCGGACACGCCCGGCAGTTCTCATGCCAAAATATCATATCATATTAAGCCCTCAAATGCAAGGCTTTTTTCTCCGCCCCAAGGGACTTTTTTGCTCTCAGGTGAAATCCGCTCCCGATTCGGTCAAAATAGCCAGTCTCTCCACCCGCACATAATCCATGGTCCGGCCGGAACAGGCGGCAAAAGCCTCCAGCACCAGGGCGGGACTGACATTGAGATGAATCCCCGCCGCCAGCCGCAGCTCCGCTTCCATCCAGCCGTCCCGGCAGCTGAGAGAACGCAGCTGCATCAAAGGCTTTAAATCCAGCTCCCGCTCCGCCTTCTTGGTCTTTTTCACCACCGTGATCTGGGGCTGATCCAGGAAGGCCCGGAACTGCTCCGCCAATTTCTCCGGCTGCTCATCGGGAATACGAATAGCATAATCCGCCTGAGTGATGGCCTCCGCCTTGCAGACCGGCTCCCCGGCCCGCAGCGCCCGGATGCCCTCCGGCAGCACCGGATTGAGGCGAACGGGAATCTCTTCCACAGGGAAGCTGTCATCGGTGAGCTTGATGTCAAAGGATTCGCAGCCGCTTTCATACCCCAGGGACAGGGGCAGGGCGAAGGTCATATAGATCCGGGGATTAAAGCCCTCGGTGTACCATACCGGAATATCCGTCCGGGCAAAGGCTCTGGAAAGACAGCGGGTGATATCCAGGTGGGAAATATACCGGGCCCGGTCCCGCTTTTCAAAAAAGATCCGTACCAGCTTCAAAAGCAGACACCTCCCACCAGTTTGTTGGCTCCGCAGCCGGCGCACCGCTCCCGGCAGTTGGGGATGGCCACGCTCTCATGGGCCTTCTGGTTCTCCCGGGCCAGGAACTCCTTGGTGATGCCGTAGTCCAGGTGGTCCCAGGGCATCTTTTCCTCGTAATCCCGGCGGCGGCAGGCATAGAAGTCCATATCCAAACCAAACTTGTCCATAGCCTGCTGCCAGCGGGCGGCGTCGAAGTGGGTCTCCCACCCTTCCAGGTTTCCGCCCTGGCGCCAGACCTCCTCCACCACCTGGCAGAGGCGGCGGTCTCCACGGGCCAGCACCGCTTCCAGGCGGCTGGTAATGGCGTCGTGGTAGTTAACCCGGATCTTCCTGCTGGTGACGGAATGGACCAGGTGCCGCTGCTTCTCCTTGAAGCTTTCCAGGCTGTCCTGAGGCTCAAACTGGAAAGGGGTAAAAGGCTTGGGCACAAAGCAGGCGACGCTGACAGTGACATTTACCGCCTTGCCCTTCTGGCGGGTGGGCAGGGAATAATACAGGTCCACTGCCTTCTGGGCCAGAGTGATGATGGCGGTGATATCCTCCATGGTCTCGGTGGGCAGGCCCATCATAAAGTACAGCTTGACAGCGGTATATCCACCCTCAAAGGCCATGCGGCAGGTGTTCATCACCTCGTCCTCGGTGACATTTTTATTGATGGCATCCCGCAGCCGCTGGCTTCCCGCCTCCGGGGCGAAGGTGAGGCCGCTTTTGCGCACCTTCTGCACCATTTCCAGCAGCTTGGGGGAGAAGTTGTCTACCCGCAGGGAAGGCAGGGAAATATTCACCCGTTCCCCATCGGTCCAGGAAAGCATCCCTTCCATCAGCTGTTCCAGACCGCTGTGGTCGCTGGTGCTCAGGGAGGTGAGAGATACCTCATTGTAACCGGTGCTGCGGCAGAGGGTATGAGCCTGCTCACTGATGAGATCGGGATTTTTTTCCCGGAGAGGCCGGTAGATATAACCTGCCTGGCAGAACCGGCAGCCCCGGATACAGCCCCGGAGCACTTCGGTCATGGCCCGGTCATGAACAATGTCCACAAAGGGGACCACAAAGCTGTCGGGATAATAGACCTTGTCCATATCCCGGATGATCCGCTTTTTCACCACAGCGGGAGCGCCCTCCAAAGGGGTCACTTCCTTCACCCGGCCATCCTCCTCATAGGAGACCTGATAAAAGGAGGGGACATAAACGCCTCCCAGCTGAGCGGCACGGCGGAGAAACTCCCGGCGGTCCACCCCTTCCCGGCGGCAGGAGCGGTAGAGGGCGTTGAGTTCCAGCACCACTTCCTCCCCTTCTCCCAGAACGAACAGGTCGAAAAAGTCGGCAATAGGCTCCGGGTTGCAGGCGCAGGGGCCGCCGCCAATGACCAAGGGGTACTCCCAGCCATTTCCCCGGTCGGCGGTACGCACCGGCACCCCGCCCAGGCGCAGCATATTAAGGATGGTGGTATAGCACATCTCATACTGAAGAGTGAAGTCCACCATGTCAAACTGGTCCAGGGGATCAAAGCTCTCCAAGCCATACAGCTTGACGCCGTTTTCCTCCATCAGCTGCTGGAAATCCACATCCGGCGCGAACACCCGCTCGCACCAGGTTCCCTCCTCATTGTTAAGAAGCCCGTAGAGAATCTTCATCCCCAAATGGGACATACCCACCTCGTACAGGTCGGGAAAGCAGAAGGCGATACGCAGGTCCACCTGGTCCTTCTCCTTGATCACGCTGCCCGGCTCCCCGCCGCAGTAGCGGGCAGGCTTTTGGGTCCGCAGCAGCAGGCGGTCGATTTTTTCTGGTATCATGACGTTCCTCCAACGCCGGAACAGCTCCCGGCTCTTTTTACATCATTACATAAGTAGGTTTATTTTACATCATTTATGGCAGGGATTCAACTATGAAGCCGGTGGGAAAGACCTTTTTAGGAAAATAAGCCATGATGCTGCAGAATTTCTTTTTCCTTTTCAGCGTAAAGACAACAGGAAAGGGCTTTGCCATCTCTTTATGCCCCTGCAGGCAGCAGCGCCAATGCCAGCATCACTAAAACAAAGGTCTGAAAGCACAAACCATTTTTCATTATTTCCAGCGCCAGCAGTGCCAACACGCCCAGCCACAGGATACAGAAAATCCCTTTGCTTACCTGCTCTCCCCTCTCCATCCCCCAGAAGCGCCGGCAGCAAATTTCCAGAATACTGCCGCCGTCCAGACCTCTGGCAGGGAGAAGATGGAACAGTCCCAAGGCACAGTTGGCGGCGGAACATTCCATCCATCCCAAAAGAAACAGCACCAGTGCCGCCAACAGATTCATTCCCGGCCCCGCCATAAGAATCAGCAGCTCCCGTTCGGGGGAAAGACTTTCCCGTCCCCGGCGGATGTGGATACCGGCAGCAGTCAGTTCCACCTGCCGTACCGGCACCCTCATGGCAAGCATAGCCAGCAGGTGCCCTCCTTCATGGAGCAGGCAGCCGGTCAGCACCCATAAGGCCATCCCACCGCTGTCCGCCAGTAAAAACAAAAACACCAACAGAAAAAAGCCGAAGGTGGCCCGCACCACCACCCCGGCCAGACAAAAGCTCACCACCGAAACAGCTCCAGCGGGTCCAGATAGCTGCCGTCCAGCAGCACCGATAAATGGACATGGGGTCCAGTGGAAATACCGGTGCTGCCCACCTCCGCGATCCGTTCACCAGCCCGTACGACAGCCCCTTCCGGAGCCAAAATCTCACTGCAATGACAGTAGACCGTTTCCAGCCCGCCGCTGTGGGTCAAGCGGATATAATTGCCATAGATATCAGAAACGCCAACCTCCGCCACCTCACCTGGAAAAACCGCGTAGATGCTGGACCCCATGGGAGCGGCAATATCCAGTCCCGTATGGAAATCCGCCGCGCCGCTGATGGGATGCTCCCGCAGACCAAAGAAGGAGGTGACCGTCCCATAGGCAGGATACCGGGCCGCCGCCGTCGTCACCACCGGACCTGTCACCACATTTTCCGGAATCCAGGGGTTCTCTCCCCCCATCCCGGTCAAAGGAGTGAGCGGAAGCCCTTCCAGTTCTGTCCACTCCTCCAACTGTTTCAGATACTCCTGGATACGTTCAGGGGTGATAGGTTCCCCCAGTATTCCCACCGCTGTCTGAGCCGCTTCCGGCTGGCCCATCACCGCCTGAAAGTAAATCCCCAGCTGCTCAAACCGTTCCCCACTGACAAACTGCATGGTAAACACC
The DNA here is from genome assembly GCF_900104675.1 of Angelakisella massiliensis. Taxonomy (GTDB): domain Bacteria; phylum Bacillota; class Clostridia; order Oscillospirales; family Ruminococcaceae; genus Angelakisella; species Angelakisella massiliensis. The sequence goes on from NZ_LT629945.1 coordinate 2,890,129, forward strand.
GACAGCAATACCATTAAACAAAAGGCTGTCTGCACTGCTGTCAGCACCGCTCCCGGTTCTCCTTCTTCCCGTCCCCGCCTGTTGAAAGGTCTGCGGTGGATGGTCATCCCCGGCCTTCTCCAACTTCTTCTCATCGCCCTTCCCCCTTTGTCCCTTTCTCCAATGTATGACGGGAAAAGGGAAATCATGCGGACAAAGGGCTTTTGTTCTGTTCTCCAAGGTTTGAAAATCTTGTAAGGCACATGAAAGCATGATATCATGAAAAAAGAAAACTTTCAGCCGCAAAGGAAGGTGGATCAAGATGGGAATGCAGGTAAATTATTATATGGATCATGAAACCTTTTTGCTTGTAGCACAAAAGGCCCTGAAAGAAGGCTGCCTGATTCTTCGTTGGGAGCATACTTCCCAGCCCCAGCAGCCCGCAAGGGATCTTTCCATCGTAACGGAAGAGCAGATGAGATATTATTTTTACCTGCCGGAGCTTGCTCCCCTGGCATACAAAACCGATAAAAACGGCCAGTATTACCTGGACAACAGCTTTAGTCCCCTTTCTCTGGCACTCATTGAAGCTTCCTTTTCCCGTCACTGGCCCGCCCACGGGAGCACTTTACCCAACATCAACCCCGCCCGTTTTTATATCCCCACCGGTTTTTGGGATGAGAACAGGCAATGGGTCCCCCGTTCGGAGCGTCTGACCAAGGTTTACCAGAAGCTGGCACGGTTGGCCCGGAAGCTGGCTCCCTCTGCAGCCCTCACCGTGGATGATATCGACTATAACCAGGAGGGAAATCCTGAGCCTGTTCAGCGTCCCGGCCGCGTTTACGCCTCTCCCCGTTGTCTGGAATGGCGGGAGGAGGGATTTGAGTTTTCCCAGCTGCTCCGGGCAAAGGAACGATACCTGCAATATATGGAAGATCAAAAACAGTAAGAGGACCCGATAATATCCTGCATGAGGGAATTATCGGGTCCTCTTTTCGCTTTTTCTTCCAGATATTAAGTATCCGGAGCATACCTTGTTCTGTTGAGGTGCAGCCGAATCTGCCGGCGATTTTCAGGAACTTGTCTCCGGGAGTGCCCCATCAGAAGAGCTGACGGATCCGGAGGAGGAATTCTCCGAAGAGCTGCTCGTCCCTGCCGAAGAAGACGGCGGGAGACTGTTCCCTGACCCGGACGAGGCAGACTCAGATGAGCTGCTTCCCCCTTCCCCGGACGCCTCCACAACCGTTATCCTGCACTGTGCGGTCTTTCGCCCATCATCAGTGGTGACAATAATAACCGCTGTCCCGGGCGCAATGGCCGTGACTGTTCCGTCATCTTCAATCTCTGCCACATCAGTATTGCGGCTGCGCCAGGTGACACCCTTGTTGGCAGCGTTTTCCGGTGTAATGACCGCTTCAAGCGCCATGCTCTCCCCTGCCTGCAGTGTCACTTCTGCCGGATTTACAGAAACGCCAGTAACACTGGTGTTTCCTTCCTCTGAAACGGTGACGGTGCAGGTATCCGACAGATCACTGTAATCGGTAAGTGAAACTGTAATTTTGGCTGTGCCTGTTGCCTTGGCGGTAACGGTACCATCGGCGGATACCTCTGCCACCGCCGGATCGGAACTGCTCCAGACTACCCCTGCCGCCGCCGCTCCCTCCGGTTCCAGCGACCAGCTGAGTTTGCCGGTCTCTCCCGGACGGAGAGTGAGACGGGTCTTGCTGATAATCAGATACTCCGGCTCCACCGTTTCCTCGGTCACAGTCACCTTGCAGGAAGCGGTATAGCCTCCCTCTTTGGTGGTGACGGTAATGGTGGCTTCTCCCGCTTTCCGGGCCTCCACCACGCCGTCAGCATCCACAGAGGCGATTTTATCGTTGCTGCTGCTCCAGCTCAAAGCGGTGTTGCCGGCGTTTTCCGGCTTGATTGCAGCTTCCAGCTGCTGGGCGGAACCCACCTGTAAGGTGAGGCTTTCACGGTCCAGCGTGACGCCGGTCACCTTTTCGCCGTCCTGGCTGCTGCCGCTGCTTTCACTGCTGCTGCCGCTGCTCTCGCCGGTAACAGTGACGGTGCAGGTATCTGTCTTGCCGCCGTCAGTGGTGGTGACCGTGATTTCCGCCTTACCGGCGGCCACCGCTGTCACCTTGCCGGAACCGCTGACTGTAGCTATCTTCTCATCACTGCTGCTCCAGCTGACCGATTGGTCGGAAGCGTCGTCCGGGCTTACAGTGGCCGTTAACTGGGCCGTCTCACCGGGAGCCAGCGTCAGGCTGCTTTCATCCAGACGGACTCTGGAAACGGAAACACCGCTGCCGCTGGTGTCCACCTTGCCTACCGATTCGGTGCCGGTGCCGTAATCACCAGCGGACATCTGATTGATATAGCTCTTGAGGGTAGAGACGATACCGCTGGCAATACTCTGCTGTACCGAGGAATTGAGCAGACGGGAATATTCATCATAGTTGCTGACAAAGCCGATCTCCGACAGCACCGAAGCATACTGAGATGTTCTGGTGACCCGGTACAGGCCATATTTCACCCCGCGGTCAGTGCCGATGGCGTTGCCGATACCGCTGTTGACATAGGTTGCCAACGACTTGGAGAAGGGATAGAAGTAGTAGACTTCATGGCCCTTGGCCGAGGTGTTGAGGGCAGAGTTGCAATGGATACTGATAAAAATCTGAGGATTAAAGCTGGAAGCCTGTGCAATACGGTCATCCAGCTCCACCTTGGCGCTGCCGCTGGTGTCGATGCGATAGACGTCAGCACCGGCGTTGTTGAGTGCGGATTCCAGCTTATCCGCCACCTTGGCGGTGATAAAGCTCTCATGCTTGCCGGAAATGTTGCCCAGCGCGCCGGGATCGGTACCACCGTGGCCGGGATCAATGACGATCCGGGCGTTGCTCAAAGAGGTGGGCGGATTGTTAAAGCGCAGTGTCAAGGTATTGCTGCCCTCATCATAGCTGGCCCGATAGCCCATCATCCCTCCGGACACCCGGAACTTCAGCGTCAGAGCAGTGCCGCTCCAGGTGGCGGAGGAAAAGAGAGGATTCTTGGACAAGCTCTTGAGGCTGCCGCATACCTCGTCTGTGTAGTTGAAATCAAAGGTCATTGCCGAGGCGCTGTAGGTGGCCTGATAGCTGACATTCTGGGTCATGGACAGGATCACATCGGTGTACTGGCCATTGTTTTTCACTGCCATACCGGTGATCTCATTGCCGCCCGCCTCATCGGAGGTCTCAGCAATATCCTTGGAATAGACACGCATTCCGGATTCCAACAGATAGTAACGGTAGGTAACGCTGCCCTGGCGATAGATGATCTCATCTCCCACCGTGTAGTCCAGCGCTCCCCGGGGAAGCGGATAACAATTGGGGTCAGAATAGTCGTCCGATGTATTGGAGGGGAATACCTCCGCCTGACTGGCTGTCACCCGAATGGGAACTCCGGAGCCCACTTCCGCCCGCTTATTGACGGTAACATAAGCGCCCTCCATGGTCTCAGTCTGTCCCTGATAGGTGGCTGTTACCTGGATGGTACCCAGTTTCTGAATGGTATCCGCCGCGTCCGGGGCGGTAAAGGTGCCGTAATAACGGACATAGGAGGAGTTCTTATCGGTGGCGTCGTCCTCGGCGTCCCCTTCTTCCAAAGTGATGGTGCGCCCATTGAGGCTGGCGCTGACAGAGGAGCCTTTATAAGCCTCCACTGTAATGGTAATGCCCATTCCTCCATCCACAGTCATATTGCCCACGGGGGTAACCGATTGCAGCACCTTCACCTGCCGGGTGATATTATAGGTAAAAACTTTATCCTTGGACTGAACGGTAAAGGTATTCAGTCCAGGTTCCAGCTCCACCGATACCGAGAAATAACCATTCTGGTTGGTGCTTACTTCCTCACCATTGATGGTGACAGGAATACCAGGATAGGTAGCGCCCTGGAAGGTGACGGTGGGCTCAAAGGTCTCATAGGTCAGCTTGGCAGGCTGAGACATGGCAAGTTCCGCCATAATATAATCGGAGCTGACCTCATCGTTCCAAAACTTTACCAGCAGGCTGGCGGCATCATTGGGATCCTCCGCCAAGCGGGTAAGGCTGTTGAAAATGCTGCCCTTATAGCCATCTACCTTCTGGGCCTCCACGATCTGCTTACTGATCTGATCCGCCGAGGACCATCCGGTATTGCTGGTGCAGATGCGGTCCGAAGCCTGTACCAAATAAAAGGGAATACCGCCGGAAGCTGCTACCTCTCCCCACCAGTCGGCCACCGTGGCAAAGGGGACCTTGGGATCAGTGAGAGAACCAAAATTCTCCACTGCCAGAAAGTCCGCCAATCCATTCTCCACCCAGCCTTTTACATCGGCGCCGCCATCGGTGTAGGAGGAAAAAACATCTGTGGTATTGGAGCCGTTTTCATCTTCTACCTGAGCCGCCCACTGGCAGTGGGCCAGCAGTCCCACCTGCATTCCCCGGGCATTTTCCCGGACAATTTGGGCCGCTTTGGTCACTGCCGCTGTGGATGCCGCCTGACGGTACCGTTCATAGCCGATGCCGCCGCCGCTTTCCAGATAACGGGCGTAGCCATCCTCCCCGCCAGGATTATAGTATTCAGAAAACAGAATTCCATCAGGCTGATACGCTGTAACAAAGGCCTTCAGCTCCGCTGACATCTTGTCCATGACCTCATTGTCAATAAAGGTCGCTGCTGTCAGCTTGTCCTCCTCATCAGGAAATGTGAGAAGGTCATAAATACAGTAGACATACATTCCCCGCTCCCGGGCCGCGGAAATGGCATAGCCAATGGGATCAAAGGCCGTTGCCAGCTGGGGGCGGGTACCGGAGGGATATGCTGCCCCCTTTGAAGTGGAGGTGACCAGCACCACCGTATTCATCGTCAGGGAAACTGCCTGATCCAGCGCCGTTTCAATTTCCCGCTCCACCGCCTGCTGGCTGCGGTCCTCCCCTGCCAGATACTCCTTTCCCGGTGTGAGATAAACCGCCCGCATTTCATCGGGCCGGTTAAAGATCACCGGCTGTTCTTCCTCGGGAGGCTCCTGCTGCTGCTCATCCTCCTGATGATTTTCATCAGCAGTTTCATCATTCTCCGGTTTCTCCTCCGGCTGGGACTGGGAAGAACTCTGGTCCTCGGCAAACAAAGGGACCTCACCGCCCTCCAGCAGGATTGCGGTGAGTCCCATGATGACAATGATCGCCGAAAAGAGGACGCCCAACAAGGCGACCAGGCGTTTGTTGCTGTTAAGCAGATTGTGCATCCAGGTTCCTCCGATGAAAATTACGTCCGGGGATCATGCCCCTTGAAAAACATTCCCGGGGAAGGGACGGAAAGCTGTCGAAAACATCCTGCCGGCAGTATTTCCATACCCTTCCCCCGCAAACTGTAAAACTCTATGTGGCCGCTTTTTCAAACAGCATCTCAGAGAACATCCCTGAGATTGTCAAGCTCCGTTTCCACCTGGTCCCAAACGCCGGAGGAATAAAAGCTCTTATAATTAAAGGTACTGTCATAGCGGTAAAGCACAAAACCGCCATATTCTGACAGCTCCCGGGCCGCCTCCACCTGCCGGGCCAGCAGATCGGTGCTGTCTACCCATTCATTTTTGCCGCTGCCAGCCCAGGTATCCACATTGCCGAATTTATAGGTGGCAAGGCCCACATAGATTTTGACGCTGGTGCCTTTGGCCATTTTATTGAAGCTCTCAATGGTACTCTGATAGGGACAGCCGCTGTTTTTGAATCCGAAATACATCTGCGGACAAACATAATCCACAATTTCAAGGGAGATGATCTCAGCAACATCCACATACTGGGAATTAAGGTTATTGCTGTTGTTTCCCTGGGGGCTGATGCCAAAGGTAGCGGAAGAATCCACACTCTTGACGGCGCTGTAAACCTTTTCCACCAGCTGAGTAACATTGCTCCGTCTCCAGGCAGCCAGGCTCTGGGTACCGCCGCCGGACTTATAGTCACTGTACATCTCACTGTCAAAAGCCGTGTCAGTGGTAGGATAGAAGTAGTCATCAAAATGGATGCCATCCACCTGATAATTTTCCACGATCTCCCGCACGCCGTCCACAATCAGGTCCTGGGCTTCCTCGCTGCCGGGATTATAGGAGATCACCTCTCCCATCTTCACCACCGCGTCGCTGCCTTCATCCAGCCAAATAGCAGCTGGATTATCACTGCTGAGCGCACGGGCCGAAGAGGTACGCACCCGGTAGGGATTAATCCATGCCTCCAGCCGCAATCCGGCGGCATGAGCCTCCTCCACTGCCACCTCCAAAGCGTCAAAGGGAACCTCTCCCACACCCTTTTCCTTGCCGTCAAAAAGGTAGGAACCAGGGAAATAATCCGATGGATAAATGGCGTCACCATAGGGGCGCACCTGCAAAATAATTGTATTCAGACCAAAATCGGCACAGGTTTCGCAGGCTTCCCGGATATTGGCCGCAAACTGGGAACGGGACTTTCCAGTAAGCATGGTGCCAAGCTCCAAATAGGAGATCCACATCGCCCGCACTTCATCCCCTGTATCCACTGGAGAGGACGGCCGTGACTGACTTTCCGGTTCCTCCTGTTCTTCCTCCCATTCTTCTTCCGGTTCTTCTTTTTCTTCCTGGCTCTCCGAAGAGCTCACAGGACGGGAAGCGGCAGAAGAAGCCTGAGAAGAGGAAGAGGAAGGAGCCTGAGAGGAACTGGAAGAACTCTCCTGCTCAGAAGAAGAAGCAGGCTGCTGAGAAGAAGATGAACTGCTGTTCTCATTTTCTTTGGAAGAGGAGCTCTCCGTTTCCGGCACAGCCTCCGGGCTTTCCGGCGGATGAGATGGCTTTTCTTCCTGGGAGCTGGAAAAAATCAGCACCTCAGAACCACTCACTATGCTGCCGGACTGCTCCGGAGGTTCTTTTCCGCTCCCGCAGGCCGCCATGGAAAATACCAATGACAGCGCTAACATAAAAGCAATGGTTTTCTTGAGCAAAACAGATCCCTCCGACTTTATTTGACATCAAACGCCGCCTTCCGACAGTCGCTCCCCCTATTGTAACGATTTCCGCCCTGCTGGTCAATACCGCCGGGGAGCGGAAAATCCTGCCGGTACACAACAGCGGCCTTTGTCTTTACAAAGGCTCCGCTTTTATGGTATGCTGAAAACTAAGAACTCTTTCCTTGATTCAGTTGGATTTTTCATTGCGGCTGGAGGGATCATTTTGTTTTTTATCGGCATCTTTGGCTTTGACCATAAAATGAAGCAGCTCAGGGGCGGTATTTCCGGGACCTGTCCCGGCTGTGGACAAGCTGCTTTTTTTACTCTTATGGTAAATTACGATTATTTCCACTTTTTCTTTTTGCCCCTCATTAAATATCACCGCCAATATATTGCGGTCTGCGGTGGATGCGGGGCCGTTTGTCAGGTGGAAGAAAGTGTTGCGAAAGAAATTGCCGCCGGACAGCGCGCCTCTTTTCGTCCAGGAGAGCTGCGGCTGCTTCGGCGTGCCGCTCCCCCATCCGGCCAATGTCCCTATTGCGGTCATCCCAATCCTCCGGGCAGCGCCTATTGCAATCGGTGCGGGCAACGTATTTGACCAGAAATCCAGCATCACTGTCATGCCCCCGGCTAAGCCGGGGGCATCGTTTCTCTGAAGCATACTAAAAGTAAAAGCGGCCGGTCTTTCGCGACCAGCCGCTTCTTTCGTTGTGAAACCAGATTTTTACTCTTCTTCCGCAGCAGGAACTTCACCTGTCAGCAGAGTGTAGGGCAGATAGAAATACCGCTCATTCTCCATCTCCAAAGCCATGTTATCAGCATCAGGTTTTTCACCGGAAACCAACAGCTTGGCCAATCGGGCGGCACTGGCACCCAGTTCATTGCTGTCGGAGCCGCAAGCCATCAATACCTTGCCGCTCTCCACCAACTGGCGGGCGCCATCGTCCACACTCAGCACAACCAGCTGGGTAAGAGGACGGCTGGCAAACTCCAGCGGATCGTCAAAATAGTCTACGATCTTTTGAGCATCCACACTCCGCTCGCAAAGGAACAGTTCCGATTTGTCATACAGGGAATCGTCCACTACATCATACAGATCATAGTCGTAATAACGGGTCTCAGAATCCTGCATCAGTTCACTTTCGATCTCTGCGTCTGCCAAAACTCCCTCAAAAACATCCTGATTGCCGCTGTTCTCCATCCCTTCAGAGGTGAAGGCGGAATAGGCCAGCACATCGGGGTTATTGGTGCGGTAATCCAGCAGATCCTGATTGAGATTCCAGATGCGGACGATCTCTTCAGCCGCAACTTCTACCGGATCATAATCGGTAAAGCCAATATAATACAGCTTATCGCCCTTGTTCAAGGTCTCAGCATCCGGCTCCGCCCCCATGAAAATAAGGGGAATATCCTTTTCCACTGCCGCTTCCGCAAAGGAATCCGCATTGGTGGTATCGGCCAGGTCTACAACGATTACAGAATAATTCTCATCCAGCATCTTGCGGAACATCACCTGCTGGGTGTCGCTGTTGCCAGCGGCATCCAAAGTGTGGACCGATGCTTCTTCTCCCAGGCTCTTTTCAAAAGAGTTCTTGAAACGGGCAGTTTCCACATCATCGGCACATTCCAGCAAAATACCTGCCTGGATCGGCTGTGCCTCTTCCTCTTCCGCCGGTGCTTCCGCCACCGCGGCTGCGATACGGGCAACAGGCATAAAAGAGGGTTCGTCCGGCATCTGAGAGGCAGCATGGGCGCCAATATAAGAGAAGATGAGCGCTCCCACTACCAGATAAACAAAGATATGTTTCATTTCAGTCCCCTTTTCTCCCTTTTTCCGAAAAAGCTCCGGTCATCGGGAAAGGTTTGATTTGATCCTGACCGGCCTGACAAGAGGACGGTCTGCTCCATAATCATATGTATTTTATCATACCTAAGGTGCTTTTGCAAGGAGACAAATATGAACAAATTCAACCGGGGCTGTTCGACATTTTGTCAAAACCATGTCATGCATCCTTTGTTTTTCCTCAAAAATGCCTGCGCCGCTTTCTTCAGAATTATTTAATGAGATTGAAATTGAGGAATACGCCAGCAAAAACAATGGCTACCACTGAAAGCAGTTTGATGAGAATATTGATAGCGGGACCACTGGTATCCTTGAAGGGATCGCCCACAGTGTCGCCCACAACAGCGGCTTTGTGGCACTCGCTGCCTTTGCCGCCCTCATGTCCGGCCTCGATGTACTTTTTGGCGTTATCCCAGGCGCCGCCCGCGTTGGACATCATCACCGCCAGCACAAAGCCGGAGATGGTGGAGCCCGCCAGCATACCGGCCACACCGTCAACACCCAGAATGATGCCCACCAGGATAGGAGCCAGCAGGGTCATCACAGCGGGAGCTACCATTTCCTTCAGAGCGGAACGGGTGCACAGATCCACGCAGGTTTCATAATCAGGCTTTCCTTCGCCGGTCATGATACCTTTGATCTCCTTGAACTGACGGCGCACCTCAATAACGATGCTCTGAGCGGCTCTGCCAACAGAATCCATGGTCATGGCGCCGAAAACAAAGGGAAGCATCGCGCCGATGAACAATCCCACCAGCGTGGGCGGATTGGTAATGGCCAGATTGAACTGGAACTGAGGATCCAGCTGATTGACCTGATCAATAAAGGCGGCGATCAGCGCCAAGGCGGTAAGAGCAGCGGAACCGATAGCAAAGCCCTTGCCGGTGGCAGCGGTGGTATTGCCCAAAGAATCCAGAGCGTCGGTGCGCTCCCGAACCACTTCTTCCAAACCAGCCATCTCAGCAATACCGCCGGCATTGTCAGCCACAGGACCATAAGCATCGGTAGCCAGGGTGATGCCCAGAGTGGACAGCATACCTACAGCGGACAGCGCGATACCAAACAGTCCCAGATTGAAATCAGCACTGCCGCCGGACATATAGAAGCTCACCAGTACCGAGATGCAGACAATAATGACCGGCACCGCGGTGGACAGCATGCCCAGAGACAAACCGCCGATGATGATGGTGGCGGGACCTGTCCGGGAGGTGGTGGACAGCTTCTGGGTGGGCTTGTAGGAATCGGAGGTGTAATACTCGGTGAAATAGCCGATGAGCACACCAGCCAGCAAACCGGACAGAATCGCCCAGTAAACGCCGAAGAACTTAGGCTCCAGCATCCAGCGGACCAGGAAGAAGGAACCCACAGCAACCAGGATAGCGCTGATATAGGTGCCTTTTCTCAATGCGGACAAAAGATTACGCTGGGAGGCGTTTTCATCGGTCTTGACAAAAAGGGAGCCGATGACGGAAGCCAGAATTCCCAGTGTGCACAGGGCAACAGGCAGCGCCATGCCGTTTGCGCCGCAGCCAGCGGCTACAGCCAGAGCACAGGCGGACAGACGGGCGCCTGCGTAGGATTCGTACAGATCCGCACCCATACCGGCCACGTCGCCCACATTGTCGCCTACGTTATCGGCAATGACAGCGGGGTTGCGGGGGTCGTCCTCGGGGATACCGGCCTCCACCTTACCCACCAGGTCAGCGCCCACATCAGCGGCCTTGGTGAAAATACCGCCGCCCACACGGGCAAACAGCGCCATGGCGGAAGCACCCATACCAAAGGTGACCATGGAGGAGGAAATCTCCCGGGCCTGAGCGGCAGGCTCCAGACCGGAGAAAACGAATTTCAGGATATAGTACCAGATGGACATATCCAGCATACCCAGGCCCACCACTGTAAAGCCCATTACAGCACCGGCGGAGAAAGCCACCTTCAGGCCGCTGTTGAGGGAATGACGGGCGGAATTGGCGGTACGGCTGTTGGCGGCAGTAGCGATCTTCATGCCCACATAGCCGGAAAGTGCGGAAAAGATACCGCCGGTAATGAAGGCCATGGGAACATAAAAGTTCACATATCCCACAAAGGCCAGCAGCTCCAGCAGCACAAACACACCCACAAAAAAGACAGCTACCGTCTTATACTGCCGTTTGAGGTACGCACCGGCACCTGCCCTGATATGGCCGGCGATCTCCTTCATACGGGGGGTTCCTTCCTCCGCCTTCATGACCCGGCCCGCCAAAAGCGCTGCATAGGCCAGCGCCACGACGGCTCCTACCGGAGCCAAAAACATCAGATCCATTCACATCATCTTCTTTCTTTTTCCATAATCATGCCCATTAAGGTAACTTATATTTTACGGTCCCTTCATAATTATGTCAATAGGATTTTGTCTATTATAAATAAAAGCGGGTGGCAAAAATCTAATTTTTTTCCGACGATAATTCGTTTATTACAAATCTTGACAAGATTAAAACAATCTTATACAATGAATTTGATTTCGCTTTTATTACATTTTATTGCATTTGCTGTATGCCGCTGCGCGGCGGAAGGAGCTGCCCATCCCATGACCAAAAAAGAAAGAGCCCTGCGGGCCATTGCGCTGTTGGAAGAAAAGTATCCCGGCGCACAATGTTCTTTACAATATCGCAAGCCTCATGAGCTTCTCATTGCCACCCGCCTGGCCGCCCAGTGCACCGACGAACGGGTGAACATTGTCACCAAGGATCTGTTTGCCAAGTACCCCACCATCGGGGATTTCGCCTGTGCGGAGCTGTCGGATGTGGAGCAGTGCATCAAATCCTGCGGGCTGTATAAAACCAAGGCCCGGGATATTATCGCCTTGGCTCAGATGATTATGAGTGACTTTGGCGGAGAGGTTCCGGACAATATCGATGATCTGGTAAAGCTGCCGGGAATCGGACGCAAAACCGCCAACCTGGTGGTGGGCGATATTTTCGGCAAACCTGCCATCGTGTGTGATACCCACTGCATCCGCATTACCAACCTGCTGGGGCTGACCACGGGGAAAGATCCTTTGAAGGTGGAAAATCAGCTGCGTCCTTTGCTTCCTCCGGACAAATCCAATGACTTTTGCCACCGTTTGGTTCTCTTTGGCCGGGAAACCTGCATCGCCCGCCGTCCCAAGTGTGAAAATTGCATTCTGGGTGAAATTTGCGAAGCAAAGAAAAAAGGCATCACTTATATTGCCAAGTAATCACTTTCTTTTCCTGGGAAACATAACATTATGACAGCATTAAAAATCGGACCGGTCTGTGAGGATCGGTCCGATTGAGCGTGTCGAAAAAGTTCGCCACGCTTCCAGGGGGACCCAGTCCCCCTGGATACGCCGACTGGTTCCTGATGAAACCAGCGGCGATACCCCCGGTTTCGCGCCCCGGTGGGCGCGGGTTGTGGTATAAAAATCAGGCACATGTCCTGATTTTTATGATTTTGAATTTTTTCTTGGAAACAGATTTTTCTGCAGTTTGAAATGGACCGGTCCGTGAGGATCGGTCCGCTTTTCTGTTTGCGGAAAATTTTTGTCACTGCTATAAAGAACATCAGGGCAAATTCTTTTGGCCCAGCTGTTCACACAAACGAATCCTCCGGAAATATTTGCCGCATCGCCATCCAACGGAATCGGTTGGCTTTGTTCTCTTTTATGCGGATAATCCAAGAAATCAGGCGACCATGTTTATATGGGAACCAAAACAAAACGACCCCTTTAGCGGTTTCCTTAAAACGAAAAAAGTACCCGCCAAAACCATGGCAGGTACTCTCTGAACGGTTCGTGAGCGCCTCGGCATGAAGATTCCAAAAAAGCGCACCTCTTTGACTGCGGGTTTTCCATTTCACAGCTTTTGGCCACAGCCATCATTTTCCTTGCGGCTGCTCTCCCTTGGGTGCCCGGAGAATGGTTCCCTCCGGTAAAGGCTGGCCGCAAGCCATGGAAAAAGGGGCGGCGGCACGATTGGCGCAGGGAATCTTCTCTCCCGCTTCATTCCGCAGGTCCCTTGCCTCCAGCTCCACCGGCATCCCCCGGGGAATCAGCGCTTCCAGCCGGTCCCCCTCATAAAAGCGGTTCCGCTGTACACAGTAGAGGCGTCCCGCTTCCCAGCGCTCCACAACCGCCGCCACATCCCACTGACGGATATAGCCGCCGCTTTCATAACACTGGGCCTGTTCCGGCCTGCCGTACAGAAAACCATCTGAATAATCCCGATGGCTCACCTTCCGGGTTTCCTCCAAAAGCCACTGAGGCAGCTGGTAGTTTTCAGGGTCCTTCAGATACAAATCCACCGCGTTGCGGTAAGCGTTGGTCACTACCGCCACATAATAAGCGGATTTCGCCCGGCCTTCGATCTTCAGCGAGCTGACCCCCGCCCGGCACAATTGATCCAATGATTCGATGAGACACAGATCCTTGGCATTGAGGATATAGGAACCCTTCTCATCCTCAAAAACCGGAAAATACTGCCCCGGCCGCTTTTCCTCCATCAGATAGTAGGACCAACGGCAGGGCTGAGCGCACTCACCCCGGTTGGCGCTGCGCCCCACAAAATAATCGGACAGCAGGCATCGCCCGGAAAAAGACATACACATGGCCCCATGCACAAAGCACTCCAGCTCCAGCTGGGGCGGTGTATTTTCCCGGATACAGCGGATATCCTCCAGGGAAAGCTCCCGTGCAAGCACCACACGACTGGCTCCCAGCTTGTACAGCTCCGTCGCTGTCAGGTAATTGGTCACCCCTGCCTGGGTAGAAATATGGATGGCTGTTTGGGGAGCCGCCCGACGGGCCGCCATCATCACACCGATATCCGCCACAATAAAGGCATCCACCCCTGTGCCGGCCACCTCCGCCAGGTAGGACTCCAGGGCAGGGATCTCCCCATTGACAGGAAGGGTATTGCAGGTAAAATACACCTTTACCCCCTGCCGGTGGGCCAGTGATACCGCCTGGGCCAGTTCTTCCGTGGTAAAGCTGCGGGTGGACGCCCGCATATTATGCAGCTTTCCCCCCAGATAAATGGCATCCGCCCCATAGCGCAGGGCCGCCAAAAATCGCTCCATATCCCCCGCGGGGGCCAGCACCTCCGGTGGGCGCAATGACATGGGTCATCTCTCCTTTAATTTTCAAAGTTTTTCTTTTATTGTCACCTTTCCTGCCTCTGGGGCATAGGATAAATCACCACCCGCTCCTTCCGTCGGCGAGAGAGCGGGGGACTATAACGTGAGGTGACTACTTATGAACTGCTGTGGACAGAAAGTATGTGGGCTGCTCAACAATAACTGCTTCCTTATCCTGCTGCTGATGGTGGTGCTGCTCAATAACAGCGACTGCTGCTGCTAAAAAACATCCCCTGTTTCGGAGGGCCGGATGGGATGATCTGCCGCCCTCCAAAATCGCACAAACTGCCCGGACATATGTTGACCGGACATGGAGAAATCCACTTTTCTCAGGTGTGTACCCAGCTGAAAATCAGGTTTATCCGCTGATTGCCGAGGCTGCCGCCAGCTGTGACACAAAACTGAATTTGCCGGCAGATGAAATCCAGGGACAGGAGCAGATGGTTTCCTTGTCCCTGGATTTCCCCTTTTCCTCCCCTTTCCCGCAGCAAGACACAGGAGGAAGATCTTATGTAAAAAGTCTTGGGTGACAAATCATCCATTTTATCCGGCTTTGGGGGAAGCCAGGGAGTTTTTCTGTCCTGGCGCCGTGTGGAAAGGAAACCCGCCGTTTAATCCGTCTGAGCGGGGATGACCCTTTTTTCTGTCACCACCCAGTTCACCGGATGGTCAAATGGCTCCCGGGGCAGCTGTTCCAGCACTGTTTCCTCCCGGACAAGCACTGCTGTTTCTCCGGGAAAATGAAGCAGAAAACGGTCATAATATCCACCGCCGTATCCCAGGCGGTATCCCTGCCGGTCCGCCGCCAATGCCGGAACCACGCAGAAGGCTCCCGTCATCTCAGAAACCTTCAGGGCAGGAGTCTCCCGGGGCGGTTCCAAAATGCCGTGAAAACCCGGTACCAGCTTCCGGTGATCGTCAAAGAGGCAAAAATCCATCTCCCCCTGACCATAACATCTGGGGATCGCCACAGCCTTTCCCAGTCCCAAAGCATGGGCAACCAATATAGAGGTACCGATCTCCCAGGGAGTGGACAGATAAAGCAGTACCAGCTGCGTCTGAAGATAGGCGGACATTGCCAATACCTGACGGGCGATATCACTTTCCAGCAGACATCGCTGCGCCGGGGTCAGGGCTTTGCGCTGTTCCAGCAGCATCCTGCGCAGAAGCCGTTTTTCCTGATCTGCCGGGTTCTTCCAAGGGGCCTGCTCCATGGGACCGTCTCCTTTCCTGTGACATCAGTCCAGCGCCAGGGCAAAATATCCTCCTACAATGATTTCCTCCCCCAACGGAGAAGCATAGCGGGCCATGGCAAAGGGGCGGCAGGAAAATCCCAGCCGTTCCCCAGTCTCAATGGGCAGACGGAACTGGAAATCACTGTCCGGGAACATCTTTGCCAACGCTGCCCGACAGCCGGGTACCAGCTCCCGGGGAGCCAACAGCTCCTTACAGTAAACCTGATTCTCCCATCGCTCCACCACGCAGCATCCTGCGCCTCCATCAAACAGGTACAAACCGCCGCCCAGCAAACAGGACTGCTCCTGCTGGAAGGCCAGCGCCTGCCGTCCCCAGCTGCAATGGGAGAGATTGCCCAGCAGCCTTTCCCGCACCGTAAAATAGTCCACGGCATTGGTGCTGGTGACGGACAGAGGTTCCGCCTCCGGCAGTCTTCCCCCATCGCCGAAAGCCAGCCAGGAACAAACACGGTATCCCCGCTTGCGATAAAATTCAAACAGGCTTTCTTCTCCCGGTACCAGGATCGCCGCCTGACATCCCTGGGCCATTGCCCCCTGCCAGATTCCCTCCAGCAGTTTGGTGCTCAGCCCCCGTCCCCTCCACTGAGGATGAGTGGCCACTGAATACAGATAGATGCAGGGAAGGGCGGCTCCTCCCTTCCGCCACAGGCAGGGCAGGGTAAAGGCCATCGCCGGAACCTTTCCTTCTTCCTCCCACACCCAACAGTCCCGTTCCAGCACAACTCCCTTGCTGTAAAACAGGCTGAGCCATTCCTCACTGTCACCAAAACAAAGGCGGCTTAGTTCCATCAGGGCGGGCAGGTCCTCCCCGCGGGCGGTTCTTATCATATCGTCAGCTCCTTCTGATTCAATGGGGGCAAATCGTTTCACTCCGGAAAAGCAGCGCCAAAGCGCTCCTTTTCCAATATACTCCGCTCAAACAGATCCGCTCTGTACACCTTATTACCAGGTGGCCAGCTCTTTTTCCACCAGCAGATCCGGCTGGTAGGAAAGCTTCGCCTTCCGCAGGCCCTCGTCTCCCGTGTCATCCTCCCGGTTGATCCACAGAAGACCCGGCAGCTTCTGCTTCAGGTAGCGGACCATTTCCCTGTTGATGATGGTATAGGCTCCGGCCACCTCCGCAAAAGCCTTTTCAATGTGGACATCCACTGCCTCCGTACCCAGGGGCGAAGCCATGGAATAGGCTACCACCTTTCCCTCCTGATCCCGGATCAGACCGCCCAGCAGCCCCAATTCCTCATAATGGCGGAAACAGCGGCGCACCGCACAGGCCTCTTCCTGGAGGGAGGAGTTTTTATCGCAGTCATTGCGGCGGCACCAAGCCTGATTCATGGAATAAACCTCGTCGATATTTTCTGCCGTGATCGTTTCAAACCGCCAATCAGGATTGAGCTGGATGAATTTATTGATATGGTTGCGTTTGCCGTGAAGCTTTTTGCCTGCCAATTCGGACAGCTTCTCCACCCCATAGACATAATCGGCATACTCCCGCATGGGCTGGTAAAGGAACTTGCCCGGGAATGCGGCCTCCAGACGCTGCCGCTCCTCAGCTTCCACCCCCCAGATGGTCAGGGGGACGCCATGCTCATCCGACCAGGCCTTGATCTGCTCCACCGGCCAGGTGAGGTCTGTCTTTCCTTCCTCCCCCAGGGGCAGGTAAAAGCTCTCCCCTGCCCGGATAAACAGCCATCCATCCTGTTCGCACCACTGCTGGTCGAACAGCTTTCCCCACATATACAGGGTAGTGAAATTCCGGTGAGCGCTCAGATTCCCTTTCCGCAGCAAAAAGCGGTTCATCGCCTGCTGATCGGCGCACTCAATGGGTTTAAATTCCAGCATAAAATTCCTTTCTTTCCTCTATGGCTATCATCATCCCAGCACCGGACGGACCGCCGCCAGCACCTGACGGTGGATCTCCTCCGGCGGATAGGGATCGCTGCCATCGCAGCAGCGGATGATCCGCCAGCCTTCCTTCTCGCCGCCGTAAAGGGCCGCTTCACGACAGTGGAAGAGATATTCCAAATTTTTTTCATGAATGTCCCTGCGGCTCTCGTCTCCCTGATATCGCTTGCTCAGCAGCCGCCGGGAGGTGTTGGGGTCCATGTCCAGATAAACCACAAGATCGGGGGCGGGCAGTCCCACCCGCTCATATTCCAGCTCCCGCAGCCAGCGGAGATAATCATCCCACTGGTCCCGGGGGAGCTTTGACATTTGATGGGGAATATTGGAGGTGGCATACCGGTCGGAAAGGATCAGTCCTCCCGCCTGATAATCCCTCTTCCAGTTTTTCAGATAACTGGCATAACGGTCCACCGTATAAAAGAGGGACGCGCCGTAAGCGCCCACCTCGTCCACTCCTCCCAGTTCTCCCGACAGGTACATTTTCACCAGCGCCGAGGAGGGGGAATCATAGTCGGGAAAGGTGATGCGCCGGGGCTCTTTTCCCTCCCGTTCCAAAGCCTGGCACAGCAGGCCCGTCTGAGTGGCCTTTCCGCTTCCATCCAATCCTTCAATTACAATCAGTTTGCCCATTTTTCCCCGCCTTCTTCCATCAGCCTTCTTCGTTGACGCCAAGGGAAGCATATTCTTCCCGTACCTGCGCCATCCTGCCGCAGCTCATCTTTCCCTCCGGGCAGGCTCCTTTCAGGCAGGGAGGACCGCTCTGGGCAAACAAATGGGGAGCCACCTGGCGCACCTGACGGAGCATCTCCTTGGCTACCGCCCGGATCTCCCACTGGGCCCGGCTGCAGCACCGTTCCCGGAAAAAGTTCCGCAGGCTCCGCGCGTTCATGGTCATGATCATTTTGGTGTCGCAGGCGTTGGGCAGCACAAAGCGGGCATCCTCAATGGCGGATTTTTCCGCCTTTTTCAGCGCCTCCTTCTCCTCCATCCCCTGGGCCATCAGGCGGGCTGCGTGGTTCTTTTTAAGGATGGCGGCCAGCTTCTGATAGTGGGCCTCAGCCTCCTCCATAGCCAGACGAAATTCCTCAGCGGCTTCCGCATCCGCGGAAATCTCCGGCGGGGTAACAAAATCAAAATGATCCTCCCGGACATACCGCTGGCTCTGGACGCTGAAAGAGGCGATGCGGTGACGGGTGATCTGGGCCAGCAGCGAACGGGAAACCCCCTCGATACCAAAAGTGAAGCTGGCATGCTCAATGGGGCTTTCATGGCCCAGACCGGCCAGCATATCCAAAAATTTAGCGGCCTTCTCCTCATCCAGGTTATCCATCACCGTACCGATCTCCGCCGGGGAATAGCACAGCTTGGCGGCTGCGGCCACGGTGATCTCCGGGGCGGGGGTATAGGCAAGCAGAGTTACTTTCATTTAGGTTCCTCCTTCTTCTCAGCCGATCTTTTCCAGCTTGATATAGCTGGCCATCAGCTTCTTGGTGCTGCCGGAATCAAAGGCGATCTGCACCAGATGATCCCCGCCCATGGGTGTGACGGAAAGGATCTTGCCATCTCCAAATTTGTAATGGCGCACCCGGTCCCCCGCCTTGAGGGTGAAGGGCTCGTCCTTCTTGGGAACAGCGGAAGCCGGCTTGGGGATGGACGCAGGACGGACCCCCGGCGTCATGGGCTTGGCAGCGGTACCGCCGCCGAAGCTGTAGCTGCGCATGGTCTCATCCTGCAGGTCGATGATATCCCGGGGGATCTCCCCGGTGAAACGGGAGCGGCGGTTGCGGGTGGTATGGCCGAAGAGCATCCGTTCCCCGGCGCTGGTGAGGTAAAGGCGCTGCTTGGCTCTGGTGATGCCCACATAAGCCAGACGCCGCTCCTCCTCGATCTCGGTGGGGTCGTTGAGGACCCGGGAACTGGGGAAGATATTCTCCTCCATACCGGCGATGAATACCACAGGAAATTCCAATCCTTTGGCGGAATGGAGGGTCATCAGCACCACCGCATCGTCCTCCGGAGAAAGACTGTCCAGATCGGTGTACAGGGCAATTTCCTCCAAAAAGCCGGACAGGCTGGGCTCCTCTGTTTCCTCCATATATTTGATGACGGTGGTCCGCAGTTCTTCCACGTTTTCCAGCCGTCCCTGACTTTCCATATCCTTTTTGGCCCTGAGGGCGTCGGTATAGCCGCTGCGCTCCAGCACCTGGTCCAGGGTGTCGATGAGAGAACTGGTCTCCGCCAGCTCAATGAGTTCCGAAATCAGGGAGGCAAACTGAACAAGAGCCCCCGCTTTTTTGCTCAGAGGGGCGTAATCCCGGGCGGCAGCGATCACCTCAAAGGGGGTCTGCCCCACCATGGCGGCAATTTCCTCCACGGTGTCCAGGGTAGCGTCGCCGATGCCCCGCTTGGGCTCGTTGATGATCCGTTTCAGCCGCAGGGTGTCGGCGGGATTATTGATGACGCTGAGGTATGCCAGCACATCCTTGACCTCCTTGCGGCCAAAGAAGTTCTGTCCTCCCACGATCCGGTAAGGGATGCCCCTGCGGATAAACATCTGCTCAATGACGTTGGACTGGGCGTTCATCCGATAAAGGACCGCGTGATCCCGGTAGGCTCCCCCCTCCCGGACGTCCCGCTGAATGACATCAGCGATAAAGGAAGCCTCCCGCCGCTCGTCGGTGCCGTTAAAGACCTGAATGTTGGCCCCCTCGCCGTTGTCGGTCCAAAGGGTCTTGCCCTTTCGGCTGAGGTTGTTGGCAATGACATGGTTTGCCGCGTCCAGAATATGGGAGGTGCAGCGGTAGTTCTGTTCCAGGCGGATGACCTTGGTATCCTTAAACTGATTTTCAAAGCTGAGGATATTTTCAATGGTTGCGCCGCGGAACTTGTAAATGCTCTGGTCATCATCACCCACCACGCACAGATTCTGGTGGCGTCCC
The DNA here is from genome assembly GCF_900104675.1 of Angelakisella massiliensis. Classification (GTDB taxonomy): domain Bacteria; phylum Bacillota; class Clostridia; order Oscillospirales; family Ruminococcaceae; genus Angelakisella; species Angelakisella massiliensis. The sequence continues at coordinate 2,910,183 of NZ_LT629945.1, forward strand.
GCCAGCAGGCTCACCAGCAGATACTGGGTATGGTTGGTATCCTGATACTCGTCCACCATGATGTACTTCCAGCGCCGCTGATATTTCTCCAGCACCTCCGGGAACTGCTGAAACAGCCGCACGGTCAAAATGATCAGATCGTCAAAGTCCACCGCGTTGGCGGTCTTCAGACGGCTCTGGTACTGCTGATAGACTTTGGCGGCGGTCTGCATCAGGTAGTTGTCTCCTCCCGAGCGGCCCAGCTGCTCCGGGGTGAGCATTTTATCCTTGCCGGAGGAGATGATCCCCAGCAGTGTTTTGGGCGGGAACTGCTTTTCGTCCAGGTTCAGCTCCGCCAGACACTCCTTCACCACCCGGAGGCTGTCATCAGCGTCATAGATGGTGAAGCTGGACTGGTAGCCCAGATGACTGATCTCGCTGCGGAGAATGCGGACACAGGTGGAATGGAAGGTGGCCGCCATCACTTCCTGGCCGTCATCTCCCAAAGCATCAGTCAGGCGCTGCCGCAGTTCCGCCGCCGCCTTATTGGTGAAGGTGATGGCCAGAACGTTCCAGGGCTTGGGCCGGTCCCAGGCGATGAGGTCTGCCGCTTCTTCCAAGCGGGAACCGTCCCGGGCACACTGCTCCAGCAGGTCCATTTCCTCCTGGGACAGCACCGGGACCTCACCCTCCTCCGAAGCGGAGCCAAACCGCAGCAGGTTGACAATACGGTTGATGATGACGGTGGTTTTGCCGCTGCCGGCCCCCGCCAGAATCAGCACCGGACCTTTGACGGCATAAACTGCTGAGCGCTGCATTTCGTTGAGCTTACCAAAAAGATGGCCCAATATCTCCAGCTTCAGCCGGCGGTATTGTTCAGGGGAAAACTGAGTCATAAGTGATGATCTCCTGTTCATGGTGATAAAGCAGGCCCGTCCAGGAACTGAACGGACCCGGCCGGTATGATGAAAGCATACCTGGGAATAATACTCTTATTAAAAATGGAGGACGAGCCGGACCGGACAAAGATGCAGATCATTTCAAAGGTATGGACGTTTTTTGTCCATGAAGACACTGTTTTCAGCATTCCGTCCCATTCATCAAACTTTCCCTCTCCCCATAAATGGCCCAAAGGCTGCGGAAAAAGGTAATTTTCTCCAATCGTCCCCATTATAAAAGATTTTATATATTATACCATTATCATCGTTGTTTTGAAAGCAGGCAGAAGTCCCAAAATTGCTCATAACTTTATCTTTTTTCATGTTTATGCTACAATTGGGACAAAAAGCGCCCTTTCTCGCTGTGGAGAAAGAGCGAATCAAGGGGACTGTATTATGGATCAACTTTATCAGACACTGACCAAAGACATCACCTCCCCCCTCCTCCAGTTCGGGGCATGGCTGGTAATGCTGGCAGCCACGGTGATACTGGGGATCGTACTGACCAAAGTACTGGTCGCCTTTGTAGGCAGGATGCTCCGGCGCACTTCCATCAACAATGCCGCCATTCCCTTTCTCTGTTCCATCCTGCGGATTTTCTGCTATGTACTGGTAGGTATCTCGGTGGCGGATGCCATGAACATTGTGGAGCCCAGCTCCATTGTGGCAGCTTTGGGCGCTGTGGGACTGGCAGTTTCCCTGGCAGTCAAAGATTCTCTGACCAATCTGGCGGGAGGCATCCAGCTGGTACTGACAAAATCCTTCCAACTGGGAGACTATGTTGATATTGATGGAATTGCCGGAACTGTCACCCAGGTGGACCTGCTCCATACCACTCTGAACACCCCGGACAACAAACGGATCATGATCCCCAACGGACAGGTGACCACCGCCAAAATCACCAATTACAGCAGTGAATCCTCCCGCCGTGTGGATATATCTCTGACCATCAGCCGTGACAGCGACCTGAACCAGGCGGAACAGCTCCTTACCGCCGAAATGGCCCGGCATCCTTTGGTCCACAAGGATCCGGCTCCCACTGCCCGGGTAGATCGCCACGATGACCTGGGAATGGTAGTGGTCTGTAAGGCCTGGACGGATACCGCTGATTACTGGACCGTGTATTACGATCTTCAGGAGGGGCTGAAAACCGCCCTGGATCAGGCCGGTATTCAGATGCCGGTACGAATGCTGAGGCAGCAAGGGCAGTAATTGATATTCCCTCCCGGAAAGGTCACTGGCAGACAGCGCCTTCGATCAGATCTCATCCGGCCTCAGCAGCACAAAATGGAGATGATCCTCCCATACTCCAGCAATGCGCAGATATTTGGGTGACATTCCCTCCAGCTGGAAGCCGCATCGCTCTGCCACGGCAATGGAAGGCAGATTTCGGGGCATGATGTTGGCTTCGATCCGGTGCAGTCCTTGTTTTTCCAACCCCCACCGGCAAAGAGCCATCACCCCTTCGGACATATATCCCTGGTGCTGGAATTCTTCCCCCAATTTATATCCCAGAAAGCAGGAGCGGAAGGCTCCCCAGACGATATTGTTGAGCCCTGCCAGACCGATGATCTCCCCCGGCTGCTGCCGCAGGACCAGATAGAAACGGAAGCTTTGCCGCTGCTCAAACTGCTCCCGCTCTGCTTCCAGCAGCACTTGCTGGCCCTCAGGAATAAAAAAGGAAGCCTCCCTCTGTGGGTCCAGGGGAGCAAAAAAGTCTCGGTTCTTATGATAAAAAGCCGCTGTCTTCCACGCAAGATCCGGGTGGGCGGGTAAAAGAAGCAGACGCTCCGTTTCAATGGGTTCCATGGATATACCCTCCTTCCAATAAAACAAATTGTTTTTATTATGATATCCCATAAAAGCTGGAAAAACGCTGATCCCAGCATATCAGAAAATGGCATTAAAAGCAAAGAGGAGGATTTTGATGGACAAGGGAACAAAACTTTATCAGGAAATGATGGACGGCCTTGTAAAAATGTCCCGCAGCTGTGCAGGCGCGTCTAACCTGCGTCGGGGCAAAGCTCCTGGCGATTCATCGGAACAACTGAATCTTGTTCTTTCCCAACTCAGCGAAGAGCAGCGGAATGTGCTGGCGGACTATCTGCTGGCAGCCTATGTGGATGGGATCTACGACACGTTGGATCATCTGGAATGGCTCAGATGTGTTAAGAATATGAGCATATCCCTGGAGGGAGAAGAGCTTCCCGCCGGAAAATACGAAGGCTTATCCTATGACTTCATTGGGCGGCGCCAGGGCTGGGAATGGCCCTGCGAGTAAATTTCTTTTTAAAAATCCGCATTTTACATAAAACCTGCTGGCAGAATTCAATCCGCCAGCAGGTTTGTTTTTATTTCTTGGATGCTGTTGTCCACTGCTGCTGAGGTGCATCACCTCAAGCCATCACGACGGGACCAAACCGTTTTCGGCGCCCAAGGGGAAAGACGTTTTCCTAAATCCAATGCATCTGCGCCGGTATTTTTCATCCTGCATTCCACAAAAAGGCTGCGTCCTCGGCATCGTTCAGACAGGCACCCTCTGTTTTTGCCTTATCCGGTACTTTTGCATCTTGTTCCCGGCAGACATACTTTGGGGAAATTTTATATTTCCCCCACTGTATCAAGCTTTTACAGCAGCTGGGTCCTTTCTTCCTCCAGCAGTTGAGTAGCGTCATTCCCCAGCTGTTCATTGACATCAACGCCCAGCAGCTCCGTGGCCTCAGCGTCCAGCTGCTGAATAATATCGCCGCCCAGCAGCTGGGTGTCTCCACCCGTCAACTGCGCTGTGGCACCTTTGAGAACCTCTGTCCCTTTGGCCGGTGCGGTTTTTTTCTTCTCAGCAGAGGAGGCATCGCCTTCCGCCTTCTCCGGTACATACCGGGGCTTTGTGGCCGTAAATACAATTGCTGTAATAACAGTAAGTATCATCAGCCCCACACCACTGTAAAAAAGCATCTGTCCTGTGGTCATACCCATCCCTCCTCTGTCAGTTCAGCCAGCCGCCGGAACGCAGCTGCGCCATCAGTCCCTCCAGCTGCTGGAGATAGGTGGTGTCTGTATCGCTTCCACCCGCCAGCGCCACTGCCTGCTCATACTCGGTGACAGCAGGAGCATAGTTCCGCTGGTCCTGGGCTTTGGTGTTCTCAATCAGAATATACAAGGTGGCCCGAAGGGCATGAGGAACATAGGAGTTGGGATAAGTCTCCTCCATCCGGTCCAGCACCTGGGAAGCGTTGGCGTACTGTCCCACCGATTGCCAGGCTGTAAAGGCGTTGACATACAGATATTCCTTCGCCACGCCCGCTTCCGTCACCCGGGTAAAGTATTCTGCCGCCTGGGTCAGGTCCTCGGTGCTGCCGCTTTGGACCCCTCGGTTATAATAGGCCGCTCCCAGCATTTCATAAAGCACCGTATTTCCCTGGAGCTCCGGCTGGGTCAGCGCCTGCTGGATGATAGCAATGGAATCGTCATAGCGCAGGCTGTCCCGGTAGGTTTCCGCCAGGGCCATATAGCACCGGCGGCGCAGACCCGAATCCTCCGTCTGCTTCAGGACGGACTGGAACGCCTCTTCCGCCTGATCATACTCTTGTTGGGCATAGTACAGCTCACCCCGGACGTAATCGGTCACTTCCGAAGATGCCCCGGCAGCTGACAGCTGCTCCAGCACAGTCTGCGCCTCATCCGTCCGGTCCAGACGGGCCAGACAGACAGCGTAGTCTCTCAGATTTCCCTCATCCATATCAGAACTTTGGGCCCCCTGATAAAAGCTTTCCGCCGCTGTCTCATAATCACCCAATTCGTAACTGGCGGAGGCCAGGATCAGGGTCAATTCCCCGTCTCCCGGGAAGGTTTCCAGCTGCTGCCGGACATAGTTCACACATTCCTCATACCCACCGGTGCGGTAGAGGTAATAGGCTTCCTGGCGGTAACTCTCCACCCGCTCAGGACGCAGCTGCCGCGCCGCCTGAATCTGTTCCAGCGCCGCCTGAGGGTCGGTGTTCAGCAGTGTCTGGGAATCCTGAAGCATCTGCTCATATTGGGCGGTGATCTGATTTTCCCGGGCGACAGCCTCCCTGCCCATCACCCACCAGCCGCTGCCCATCAGCGCCAGGGATGCAAGAAACATCACCGTCACCAGCATCACCCGCAGCTTTTTGGTGCGAACCACCTTTTGATAAGCCTGATCAAAGCGATAGCTGTGCTCCAGATCATCCAGCAGCTGCTCCACATTCTGGTAACGGTCCGCCGGCTCCGGCTGGACGCACCGGGACAAAATATATTCCATGCCGGGGCTCAGCTGAGCAACCAACTGTCTGGCGGGAACGAACTGATACGGCGGCTCATAGGGGCTTTTTCCAGTGAGGAGGTGATACATGGTCACTCCCAGGCTGTAAATATCAGTGCGCTCATCGGTCTGGGCCTTGCCGAACTGCTCCGGCGCGGCGTAGCCCTTTGTTCCGATATAGGTGGTGTCTGCGGTAGCCTCCTGCTTATATTCCCGGGCAATGCCGAAGTCAATGAGTTTGAGTGTGCCATCAGGCTGAAGCATAATGTTGGAAGGCTTCATATCCCGGTAAACAATGGGGTTGGGCTTGCGGCTGTGGAGATATTCCAGCACCCCGCAGAGGTCCTTAAACCAACCGGTCCCCTGTTCCTCCGGCACCCGCTGATGCTCCTTGAGCCAGTCCTCCAGGGTAATGCCTTCCACAAAATCCTCTACCACATACACATTGTCTTCGTCCTCAAAGATGTCCACAATCCGGGGCAGCATCGGATGCTGGAGCTTTTTGAGGATATTGGATTCCGCCAGAAAATCGAAGCCTCCCGCTTGCCGTTTGTAAACCTGCTTGACGGCCCATCTGGTATGCAGGCGCTTGTGCTCCGCCAGATAGACGGCGGACATTCCTCCCTTACCGATGAGGGATTTGATCTCATAAGTATCATTGAAGGTCTGGTTCATACTCTCATTCCTGTCTACATCATGATATGGAAAAAGCAAGGCGCCGCAGCGACCCATCCCTCAGAAAAGAGGAAAAAAACAGGCCGCTGCCGCACCCAGAGCAATAGGCAGTGAAAAGGGCAGCTCCCGCTGGGTGCCCTCCAAAGGTTCATAAGGCTGGAAGGACCGCAGCAGGATGAGCCCCTTCAGATAATGCCAGATTCGCTGCATCCGCTGCCGCAGCTGTCCCCTTCCCAGCAGCAAAGCAAGGCCCAGGGCCGCGCCGATCACCAGGGACCAGCAAAAGCAGCCGCAGAGCCATCGCCAACCCATCAGCGCTCCCAGCGCCATCAGGAGTTTTGCGTCCCCCGCCCGAAACAGGTGCAGCAGCCAACAGCCCATGCCCATCAGGGTCCCCACGGCAAAGCCCCCTGCTGATGCCAGCGGACCTTCCAGAAAAAAGGACATTCCAAAGCCTGCCAGAGCCAAAGGAACTGTAAGTTTATTGGGAATCTTTCCGGCGGTAAAATCCTTCCATACTCCCAGGGCCAGTCCCAGAGCCAGCACCAATATCCGCAGCTGTTCCACCTTTTTACCTCCAGCTTTTGGCCGCCCGCACCAGTATCGCAGTAATATTATCCGACGCGGCCCCTTCCAGTTCCTGAGCCAACACCTGATCCAGCAAGGTCTGTACAGAGGCGGGGGGATTTTTCCCCAGCCACTCCGGATTCAGCTCCTGGTAAAAGCCGTCAGAGCACAGCAGCAGACCGCTGCCGGATGGGATCTTCCCCCGCAGACGCTCCAAAATGTATTCCGGCCGCACGCCCAAGGTGCTGATGAGCATATGGCGCATGGGGTGGACAGCCGCTTCCTCCCGGCTCAGACGTCCCGCCTCCACCTCCCGGGCACACCAGGTCTGATCTCTGGTCAACTGCCGGAGGGAACCGTCCCAAACCAGATAGGCCCTGCTGTCCCCTACCTGAAAGAGAAGGTATTCTCCCTGGTAGACAAAGGCCATTGTCAGGGTGGTACCTGCCTGGCCCGGATTCTCCTGTCCGCTTTGGCGGATGGTGCTGTTGATCCGCTCCACCGCTACAGTCAGGCTGTTTTCCACCTGCTGCCAGTCAAGACCATGGGAAAGCAGCTGGGGCAGCTGCTCAGACCACCACTGATCCAATAGTCCTGTGGCGCAGCCGCTTGCCACCTCGCCCCTGGACATTCCTCCCATACCGTCCGCCACCGCCAACAGCAAAAAGTCCTGTCCGTCAATACTGCCCCGACGGATCAGCAGACTGTCCTGATTGACAGAGCGCACTTTACCCACATGGGTGATGTAGCCGGTCTGATATGAATACTTGCTCATCCTGTCACACACCTGTTTTGATGATGATGATCTCCCGACCCAGCCTCAGCTGGCATTCCTCCGGCAGAAGCACCGGGGTATAGGGCGGAATCATCTGTCCGTCCAGATAGGTATGATTGCTGGAGTTCTCATCCTGAACATAATACTGTCCTGCCTGCTCCAGCAGCGTGAGATGCTTTTTGGATATTGTAGGCTGAGGAAGAATGAGGTCACAGCCTATCCGCCCGATGGTAAAGGGAAAATGGGTGATGGTCGTCAGCCTTCCCTGACAGCTTACCGTCAGGCTTCTGCCCATGCCGGGCATATCATCAGTCAGGCAGGCGGTTCCTCCCTGATTCTGCTCCATTTGCAAAAAGGTGGTACCGTGCCACTGTTCTGCCCCCTGGTGGGGAGCGGGCTGGACCGGAGGCTGATAAGCTTGCTGGGAATAAGACTGCTGAGGATAGGCAGCCTGCCCCATACCATGGCCATCCCCGGCCACCAGATGGCGTTCCTTATTCATCTCCACCACAGCTTTTTCCTTGGGGGCCTTTTCCTTTTTGCCGAAGAGCTGGAAGCCCTTTTTCTTTTCCTCCTGAGCCGGAGCGGAAACCTCTCCTCCCGGTATGGCAAAGCCGCCGGGAGCCTTTTCCGCCTTCTTCGCCGCCGGTGCGGGCGCACCTGGAACAGCAAAGCCGGGTCCACCCGCACCGGGCACGGCAAAACCGGGATTAGGCGCGGCAGGAGCTATTTTCTCCTTCTTTTCTTTGGGCTTTTTAGGCTCCTTCTCCTTATGCCCAAAGACAGAGAACCCCTTCTTTGCTGGCTGTGCGCCATCGGCAGAAGCAGGAACAGACACGCTCGCCCCCTGAGAGACAGAAGGCTGCGGCGATACAGAATTGACCGGGGCAGCGGCAGGATCAACAGGAGCTGCCGTTCTCTGCTCCGCCGGGTGCCGGACGGGAGATGCAGAACTGGAGCTGCCGGAGGACAGCTTTTCCAGCAGCTTCCGCAGTTCCTCCAGCTGAAAATCAGGACGGATCAAATAAGCCACCACCTCATTGAGGCGGCTGCCGGAGCGCCCATTGGCAGTACAGCTGCCCAGCAGATGAATCAGGTAATCCCGCAGTTGGGCACTGCCATCCCCCGGGTCATTTTCCAGCGGCACCAGGGGCAGGTAAACCTCCAGCTTCTGATCAGCAAAGGTATATTCTCCTTCCAGCAGACAATGGCTCGCCTGAAGGAAGTATTCCGGCAGGTTATGCAGCGCCTCGGTGAGATTGCGCAGCAGCCGTATGATCCCTTCCTCTGACAGATTCTGTTCCATAATCAGGTCGGTCAAACGCTTTTTGCCTGTAATATCAAAACAAAGACGTACCCGATTGTCCACCATTTGGCGATACATTGGCAGCAGACCGGGGATCTGATTGCGCTCCGCCATAGAAACGCAATAGGCCACCGGCCACACATCTTCCGCCAGCTCCGCCACCAGATAGGTACGGGGTTGGATGACCATATATTCCATTTTGCTGATCTGTGCTTTCATCACTGTTCCTCCATCCAATCAAATGAGAGCTCCAAAAAGCAGAAAAGGCGCCAGGGGCAAGCTGCTTTTTACCTGAACTTTTTTCCGTATCAGCTGTATCACGCCGAACACCGCCATGGCCAGCATCCCCCGGAACAGCAGATACAGCAGTCCCGGAAAACCGGAAATGAAGCCGCAGGCTGCCAGCAGCAGAACATCTCCGCCCCCTACCGACTGAGGCCTCAGCAATCGGGGCAGACCCAGCACTGCCGTTCCCACCAGCGCCCCGATAAGGGCGGAAAGCATTGCCGCCAGGGAAAAGGCCGTCAGGTGATAAACAAGGAAAAGGCCGCTGTAGCACAGCACACAGTCCATATGGATCTGCCGCCGCCGCAGGTCGGTGACGGATGCCGCCAGCAGCAGCCCGGAAAGAAGAAGCAGTCCCACGGTACTCCGGCTCAGTCCTCCGCAGACCCACACCAGATACAGCCCCATCACTCCTCCCACACCGGCCAGCAGCCAGCGCTGACGGTGCCAGCGGCCTTTCATCCGGCTCAGGCGTACAAACAGCTTCCAATCAGCGAAGCCTCCCTGAGCAAAGAAGGCCGCCGCCAGACCGCTCACCGCTCCCGCCAGAGCTCCCAACAGATAATCCATCGCTTGTATCCTCCCTTTTATCCGCCCCTCAGGCCGGGGGTGCTGCCGCCGATCCAGGGATGGACTACCACCTGCTGTTTGACCCGGAAGCCATCGGTGAAGATGGAGAAAAAGGGATCGTCGTACAAATAGGTGGCCGTAAGGATCAGATCATATCTGCCATCGGTGGAAATATACAGATCATAGTCGATATCCCCGGAAATGCAGTCCCGGTTCACCTTCATCTGATCCAGATAGTCATCCACCATCGCTTCCACCAGCATTCCTCCGCCGGTCTCCACCATGCCGGTGAGGACCAGATTGGCCATATCATCCCCGGTGATCCCCCGAATTTTGTCCACCAGATTGCCGCTGGCGCTGACGAAGCTTTTGCCGTTTTCAATCAGGCCGGGAAGGGTATCCAGGGAGATTCCGCTGTTAAAGCTGGAAAGGGTGTTCCCGGCAGTCGTATAAAACTGGTTGACTGCCTCTCCCAGCTCCTGGGCCTTGGCGCTGGTTTCCTCCTGAAGGGTCAGCTGATCCATCCCCAGGGTCAGGTCGATGGCGTAGCAGTATTGAGCCAGGGTGGAGCCGGCACTGTTGAGACCATGCTGGATAACCTGATGGACATAATAAATATTGAGAAAATTGGCCAGAAAGGTCAGCAGCAGGATATAAAAGGGAAGGACAATGGCGGCTTCCACTGTGATGGAGCCTCGTTTTTTACCCATACTGTTCCCTCCTTAATAGCCCATGCGGCTGTATACAGTAAAGTCCATCTTTCCGTCCCTCTTCAGGTCGGCAGGCAGAAATGCCGCGCTCATAAACAAAAACCGGGTCTGCCCGTCCAGCTTGCTGGAGATGGAGACGTAGGAGCCGTTCATGGCAAACTCCTCCTGGCCACCATAACGGAGATTGGCCTGAATCAGCTGCTGGATCCGCTGCACCTTGGTCTTGTTGCCGGCAAAAAGCAGGAAGATGCGCATGTAATCCATGTAATCCAGCTTCACCTCAAAGACACCGCCGGTATTGCTGCCGGTGTTGACCACCTGGCCGCTGGGAAGAATCTTGTTCAGACTGTTTGTGATGGCTTCGGTGGCCTTCTTTTTCAGGTCGTCAGAAAGCCCATTGACCTTCTCCTGAAGCTTGTCGCTGACCGAACGAACAGATTGGTTGACCTTCACCAGCGCCTTGTCCCGGGTGTTGTCGATGAGGGAAAGGGCCTCGCTCTCCACTGCTCCCACACCGCTGTTGAAAGCACTGCTGACGGTGCCGGCATCCACTCCGGGCACCGCAGAGCCCAGCTCCTGGCTCCATTCCGACAAAGTGGACTGGGCGGCGCTGGAAGCAGCCTCCACACTGGAGGAAGCCTTCTGGAAAGCGTCGTAAACCGCCCGGTTTGCCACCTGTTCCACCGCTCCCGCCGCATCGCTGATGGCGCCGTTGACAGCGTCGGTCACTTCATCGCCTACATAGTCCACCGCTTCCTCCACCACTTCGCTGACAATACCCTCTACCGACATCTTCCAGGATTTTCCTTGCTTAAACAGCTCAACCTCCTCGCCATCCAACAGGCTGGCTACATCCAACACCGATTCCGCCAGTGCCCAGGCGATCAGCAGGCCTACCGAAACCAGAGGGGCGAAAGGGCCGGAGATAGAAGCTGCCAACGCGTTGGCCTGAGCCACCTTGGCTGAGTCAGTGAAGATGGCAGCGGTATTGAGCGCCATCCGAATACCCAGCAGCCGGGCGGAAATATTAGCCACACTGCTTCCGGTATCAGCGTCACCGGTGAGGATGTATTCCAGCTCCGCCTGGGTGGCGTTATACTCATAAAAGTATTTGCTGGTATCCATCAGGTAGGCATTTTGGGCATTCTTGGCAATATCCTTGTCCACGGCATTGTAATGCTGGACATAGTTGGGGAAATAGGCAATGGCATATTCATTGATATAGAGGCTGTCCCGGGCGCCTTCCAGCACCTCTCCGATCTTTTTGATCAGATCCAGTCCCGCTCCAATGAGAGCGCTGGTTTCTTCCGAATCCATCGTGGTGGTAACGCTCTCATCCCAGTCTTCTTCCTCTACCGTCTCATAGGGTACACTGAGATCTTCACTTTTCAGGTCCCGCAGTTCATCTTTTTTTACCTTCTCCTCGGTTTTGCTGTTGGCGGTGCCGCCATCAGAATCCACCGTCTTGATGGTCACTTCTTCCTGGTCCCGGAAGGTTTTGGCCATTTCATTCAGGGTGGAGAGGGCTTCCTTCAAATCATCCAACAGCATCCCCATTCCTTTGCCAAAGGGTTCCAGCTGGTTAGCGGCCATGGTCTCCAGGCTGCTGGATACACTGCCTTCTCCATCTTCCCCATCTATCCGGTAGTCGATCACCTGAGCGCTGAGGGCCTGAAAGGTACGCCGGGCATCCTCCGCGTCGGCGGCGATCTTATCGGTATAGGCCCGGCTCATCAGAACCAGGTCGATGTTTTTGAGCATCTCACCACAGGAGCTTTCCGCCAGCTCGATCTCCGGCAGATAGACTGTCTTGTAGTTTTCGTTGTCCGGATCTTCATTGAGTTTGCCCTTCAGTTCATTGATATAGCTCTCATACCGGTCCGCAATGCCATAGGCCCGGTCTCTGAGCCCATTTGCCTGGCGGTGAAGGGCATCGGCATTGCTATAGGCCATGGCATATATCAGCGCCTGGGCATCAGCCGCTCCCTCAAACTCCCGTTGGAACCGCGCCTTTATGCTCTCTTCACTCTCGCCGCTGCCTTCTTCTTCCTCTTCTTCCTCAGCCAGTTCCGCAAGCGCTTCATTCATTCGATTTTCAATTCCATCAAATTTGGTATCCAGGTCCCGCAAATAGTCATAAGGATCATAGGGGGTATCTCCACCGGTGGCCAGGGAAAGATGAGGCGCGCTGGTATAGGCCAGCAGCCGCTTGTTGAAGGCGTCAACATCCTGAATAAGCTCCGCGGAATCAGCAAAAAGCTGCTCCTTGCCCTTGGTGGTCTCCAGCTTGTCCTTGGTCAGCTCCAGCCGCTCAGTAAGAGAAAACAATCCCTCCAGCTTTTCCACAAAGCCATCCATATCTCCCACCAAGGCTTGGGGCGCCCGATATTTCATATGGTCAATAATCTGAGCCTCCACCGCTTCGGTATTGGCTAAGGTCACCGACTCATTTTCTACCATAGTAATATTGGTATCAAAGTTGTACAGATCAAAATACTGCTCTGATTCTCCTGATGCCGCCCCTTCCATGGCGCTGGTGACAGCGGCAACCAGGGATTTGACTGTGCTTTCATCCACTTCCGCCACACCCAAGGTCTTTTCAGTGTAGTCCGTAAGCAGTTCTATGATTTTATCCTCGCTGAGGGAATCTGTGGCAAAAAGACCGTACAAATCATAAAGCATCTGATTATAGTAGGACAGCACCGAAGCCGAAGCGCTGTCCAGCGCCCCCTCCGATACCGCCCGGGCCATCCTCAGCCGCCCGCTGTCCACCAAAAGACCAATGAGGGCATAGTTGGACACAAAAATGATGGCCAAAAAAATACTGATGGCGCCGTTTAAGCGTTTTTTCCATTTCCACTTCATGGTCAATCCCCCTTATACCCTACACCTTTGACCAGATCGTAAATAAAGGACACATTCCGGATGAATTCTCCCGGCGTGTTCAGCGGCGCCGAGGCGGTGATAGTGTTTTCCGCCGGTACGCTCAGCCCTACCTGGGCCATGAAGTCCTCAAAGGGATTGACATACTTTTTGGTGATGGTGACGCTGACATATTTTTGCAGAATGTTGCCGCCCTTGGTCACCACAGGTTCCTCACTGCCGGCATCCTCCCCCATCACCGAGGGATTTCCGCTGGTCAGCCAGACGGCATAGGCTTTGATATTTTTCAGCCGGTTTTCCGACTTGGTATCCAAAATATAGCGGTAGGGGTCGTGGTCGCTGTAGTCGGAAGCCACCAACAGCCCCCCCTCGGTAGAGGGGTCACTGGTCTGGAAATCCCAGGCTCCCGGACCGCCCAGCTTATCCCAGCAGGCGGCTCCCCTGGCCGCAGCCTGCATGGCGGCGGTACCGGCGACAATGTTCTGATAATGAACGATACAGATATAGAGAATCCCCAGAATGGTAAAGAAAACCACCGGGAACAGGATAGCCATTTCCACCGTCATGGAGCCTTTTTTTCTGTTTTTCTTTCTCATCATAGAGATCCTCCTTTGGGTATTGCGCTTTTTAGGGGCCGGACGGAACCTTTCAGCGTCAGCCGCAGGCTCCGCCCGGTCCGCCCGGAGTCATTACTCGTCAACGCCAGGGATTTTGTCAGGATTGAAGAACTTATCCATCAGAGCTTTGACAAACTTGATGATGGCTTCTCTGAAAATCAGCGCCACAGCCACCAGGATACCAATGAGGATCACCAGCTCCACAGTGCCGAAGCCGTCCTCTTCCTTCCAGAAACGACGCAGCATCTCTTTCATGATGTTTCCTTCCTTTCTTTTTAACTTGGGCGGAAAGCCAAACCAGACCCCGCCGTTTATATGGCCATTCCCATGACGGCGGGAGCCGCCACAAGGATGATCACCGCAATGAGCATCAGCATCATGGGAAACAGCAGCTTGGTGGAGGTTTCCTCGGCAACCCTTTTGGCCGCTGCCTTACGGCCGTCCCACAGCTCCTTGCCGATATCCCGCAGGGCGATAAGGACGTCCTGACCGCCCCGCTGCATATTTTGCAGCACCACCGACGCGAACCGCCGCACTTCCGGCATATTGCAGGCCACTGTCAGCTGATCCATCGCCTCTTCGTCGGTGGAGCCGTGCTCCATCTTCTCCACCACCTGGCCCAAAGCCCGGTAGAGAGGGGTATCCATCTGCATCTCATTGGAGATTTTTATGAGGGCTCCCCGAAGGGTCAGGCCCGCGCCGGAAAGGATAATGATCTGATTGGTCAGGTCCGGCAGATCCACCGCTACCTGGAGATGACGCTTTTCCACCTTGTTTTTCACATCGGCAAAGGCGGACCAGGCCAGGGCCGCCGCCAGCGCCGCTCCCACACCCAGCATCACCGGATCACCGCCCATGGCCGCGAAAAAGAGGGAACCCATCAGCAATCCCAGAAAGGCGTTGGTCACCGCCTGGGCCCAGATGACCCGCAGATAAAACTCCTGATACTCCGCTGTATACAGCTCCGCCACCTGCCGCCGCAGCAGCCGGTCCAGGTTGCTGCCGTACCGGTACCGGGACAGGTCCATCAGGGAAAAGCCCACCGGCATAAAGTCCTTGAGGCTGTATTCCTTCTTGTCCAGGGCATTGACAAAGGAGGCATACTGCTTTTTCCCTTTGGAGTACAGCAGAGCAAACAGGATCATCAACACCAGAAAGGGGATATAAACGAGATTTTCCATTCTGCTTTCCTCCTTAAACGGTGATGTCGGTGAGCTTGAGGCCCCACAGATATCCCACAAAAATCAGCGCCAGGGCAAAGGTGCTCACAATCCGTCCCCCGATGCTGTTGAAGAGGGGCGCCATAAAGTCTCCGGTGGTCTGGGTGAGCAGGAACATCAGCAGAATGGGCATGACAGCCAACACCTTCTGCTCCATCTTTTTCTCCGCCAGCATGGTATCGATCTCCACCTTGGTTTCGATCTTCTGGCTGATAACATCGGAGGTCTGGCGGATGATCTGAATGAGATTGCCGCCGGTGCGCTTGGAAATCTCAAAAATATTGGCAAAGGTGCGGATGTCGTCGATGCCGGAACGGTTGGAAAGATCCAGCAGCAAATCCTCAATATTCTGGTTGAGGGACAGCTTGGATACCATCAGCTCCAGCTCCTGGATGATAGCGGTGTTGGGATTGACATACTGCCGCTCCATGTCCTCCAGCACAATGCTCATGCTTTGCTCCACTGAATTGCCGGCAGAGAGGGCGGAGGAAAGGCTGTAAAGCATATCCTTGAACTGAAGCGTGAGCTTCTGCCGCCGGGAAGCGATGATCTGTCGGGTGCGGATGGCCGGAAACCGGAAGGCCAGCAGCGCCACCAGCGCCGACAGGATCACCGAGCGGTAAAAAACATAGCCCAAGGCAAACAGAGCCGCTGCCGCCAGCAGCAGATACATCAGATATTCTCCCGGTTTCATATAGTAGACCGAATAGTCCAGGCCCCCGGTTTCTGTCCGTTCGGGACGGCGGGGCTCCTTGACCCTCTTTTGTTTTGGTTCCTTCGTTTTGCTCATTGTCACTGCACCCCTCTGTTGATGGTGGTTTCCACGCCGGACATTTCAAACTTCTGCATATGCTGCATGGGGTTTCCGGTGCGGCGCAGGCTGCCCAGCACCTCACCCTTGGGGCCGGTCCCCTCCTTCTCAAAATGGAACAAGGGGTTCAGCTCATATTCCCCGTGGTGATAACCCACCAGTTCCACAATATCCAACGTCTTGCGGCTCTTGTCGCTGAGGCGTCCCAAATGGACGATGATATCGATGGCGGCGGCGATCTGCTGCCGGATGGCGTCCATGGGGAAATCCGCCCCGGTGAGGACCATGGTCTCCAAACGGGAGAGCATATCCTGGGGAGAGTTGGCATGGCCGGTGGACAGCGAACCGTCATGGCCGGTATTCATGGCCTGGAGCATATCCAGCGCTTCCGCGCCGCGGACCTCGCCCACCACGATGCGCTCGGGACGCATACGCAGGGAGGAACGGATCAGATCCCGGATGGTCACCTCGCCCTTGCCCTCGGTGTTGGCGTTTCTGGTCTCCAGCCGCACCAGATTGGGAATGGTACGGATCTGCAGTTCCGCCGAGTCCTCAATGGTGATGATACGCTCGTCCGGGGGAATAAAGCTGGACAGGGCGTTGAGGAAGGTGGTTTTACCGGAGCCGGTACCGCCGCTGACGAAAATATTGTACTTGGCCCGCACCGCTGCCTGAAGGAATTCCGCCGCCTCAGGGGTGATGGCTTTCCAGGAGATCAGGTCCGAGAACTGGAGCACCTTTTCCGGGAATTTCCGGATGGTGACCACGGGACCGTCCAGGGCGATGGGATTAAGGACCACATTGACACGGGAACCGTCCTCCAGGCGGGCGTCGCAGATGGGATTGGAGGTGTCCACCGTCCGGTTGACCCGGGAGACGATCCGCTGGATGATATCCTCCAGCTGCCTGCGGCTTTCAAAGCGCAGATCCAGCTTCCGCAGCCGCCCCGACTGCTCCACAAAGATATTGTCTGGACCGTTGATCATAATTTCGGTGATATTTTTATCGTCCAGAATCGGCTGAAGGGGCCCCAGCTTTTTCATCTGATTGAGAACCCCCGACACCAGCTCCCGCCGGTCATTGACGCTGAGATATTCCCCCGCCAGCAGCTGGGTAAGCACCTCCTGAGCGGTCTGGCGCACCTGCTCGTCGGAGATTTCCCGGGTACCTTCCAGCCTTCTGGAAACCATGGCAATCAGTTGTTCCCGGATATTTTTGATATCCACAGGCTCGTCTCCTTTCTCCCTCAGAAGTTGATCAGTTCAGCGCAGCCCTTCTCCATATCCGGATTGCCCTGGAGCACCACCCGGACATCGGAGACCTGGGTGAGGGTATTGGAATGGGGAAAGGACACATTGTAGCGGCCGTCAGTGTATTTTTGGCGGCACTGGTTGCCTACGATCAGCTCCTTGCCGGCGCAGGGCATGGCAGAGAAACCGGGATCCTGCAAAAACAGCTGCCGCTTTTTGTCGCCCATCCGGTCATCTCCGTACACCAGGGCTACCCGGTCGCTTTGCTCCATAGCTTTGAGGGAAAGATCCCCCAGCGTGGAAGAAAGGTCCAAAATGATGTAGTCCAGCTCCCCATACCGCAGCAGAATTTCCAGCAAATACCCCAGGTCTTCTCCGGTGATGTCCTGCTGGTCCCGGATACTGCCGGGAATGGGCAGCACAAAGACTCCATGGCTGTTGCGGGTAAGGGCGGGTAGGATGGTTCGGGTGGGGTCTTCCCGGTCCTTGACAGCACAAATGTATTCCTCCGCTCCCACTGTACCGCAGGGGGTGTACAGCGGCTCCACACAGGGAGCGGTTTCCAGGTTCAGATAGGCGGTCTTTCCCTGCTCTGCCGCCTTGATGGCGGTGAGATAGGCCAGGGTGGTTTTGCCGCTGCCTCCCTGGGTGGAGAAAAAGGAGAGGATCTTGGTGCTGCTGTGGCGCACCGAAGCGGCAGCCAGCAGATCGTTGGCCCGGAGGATGTTTTTCAGATCATCCACCAGGTCCTGACGCCGCTGATACATATTCACCGTCAAAGGAGCTTCCAGGGATGTTTCCTCCCCCAGAGCGATCTGGAGGCCATCGGCGAGGTCCATCAGCCTCAAAAAGCGGGGAGAACCTAAAATGCACTGGACCTCCTCCCCGGAGCGCTCCAGAAAATCCACCGCCCGCTGGCTGTCGGTGAAATACAGCACCTGAAAGGAGCGGGGGTCCTCGCTGAGGGCCAGGTTCAGATGATCTCCGAAATAACGGTCCTGGCTGCAAAACAAAATTTTAACCGGCATATGTACTGACCTCCAAGCAGCGCCCCGCCTGCAAAACGGGGATAATATTTTGATGAAAGAAAAAGGGTTGTCCAGGATGGAAGCGGTCATTCGTAGGTGGTGACATACTCAACAGATCCATCAAAATTGTAGCGGGTCGTACTGATGAAGTTACCCGCTTCATCATATTCATAGACATCATACCAATTTAATGTTCCATCCGAACCATAGAGAGAGTCTTTGACTTTTTCTCCCGCTTCGTTGTATTCAGAAATACGGGTATCATGCAGATATCCATCCGCATCATATCTTGCTATTGTACATGTTTTTCCTACATCGTCGTAAATTCTTGTTTCATATGACCACATTATCCCATCTGGTGAAAAAGAATTTTCCCTGATTTCACGTCCCTGATGGTCATACTCATAAGTAGAATAGCTGTCCAACGATCCGTCTGAATTATATGAATCCTGTCTTACCAGCTTTCCTTCTTCGTCATATTCCATTATCTCACAGAAAATTTCTCCCGTTTCACCTACATAACTATAGGTTTGCAGCGGTCTGTTTGCCTCATCATATGTCAATTCTATAAAACCAATTTGTGTGTTGTTTCCGTTATATGCTGTTATAGCAACTTGCCTGCTCTGAGCATCATATGTATATTGGTGGTACCATATTAAATTACCCGATTCATCATAGCCGGATTTTTTTCTGACATTGCCGGAAGCATCAATAATGGTTCCGCTCTCGATTTCCGCAATTTTGTCGGCAATGGCTGCGTCCCCGCCGGTCTTGTCCAGGCCCTCCTTCAAAATCTCCAGCGCCTTGTCATAGTCCCCCTGGCGGATATAGATATCAGCAAAACCCAGCCACAGGTCGGAACTGTTGTCTCCCAGTTCCTTGGCCTTCTCATAGTCGGTCAAAGCGGCGGACAGGTTCTCATCTGTTTCACCGGAGAAAACCGTCGCCTGCGCACGGCCAAGATAGGCTGTGGGATTCTTGGGGTCGATTTCAATGGCGGCAGTGAAGGCGATAATGGCCTCAGCGTAGTTGCCCTCTGACAGATAGCGAATACCCAGATCATACTGGTCCTGCCAGGTAAGCGTAGAAGCAGACGTTGATTCAGCGGTTATGGCGGACGCCCCACCGGCAGCTCCACAGGAACAAAGGATCAGCATCAGGCTCAGAACCAGCAGTAAGTCAAAGAGGCGGACAGGCTTTAGCACTTCAACACATCCCTTGTTTTTTGTAAAAATCATTCATAGGTGGTGACATTCTCAACGGTGCCGTCGCTGTTGTACCAGGTTTCGCTGATGAGCTTTCCGCTTTCGTCATATTCATAGATCTGGTACCAGTCTGTGGTTCCATCAGCGGAAAACTGAGAATATCGGATCAAATCTCCCTGGTCGTTATACTCTCTGGTCTGATAGCACTCCATCACACCATTGGAATCATAAAAGGAAACTTTGCCGCGGCGGCCATCCCCGTCATATTCGGTGGTCACATAACCGTTGGGCGTACCGTCCGGGGTGAATTCATTCTCCCGAATCTCCCTGCCCTCTCCGTCATACTCAAATGTCCTGTAGTCCTCCAGGGTGCCGTCGGCTGCGTAACGGGTCTCCTTGCTCTTTTGCCCTGCCGCGTCATACTCGTAAACAATGGCGAAAACTTCTCCTGACTCGTTGTACCAGCCATAGGTGTTCAGAGATTGTCCGTCTGCCGCATAGGTCAGCTCCAGATATCCGATCTGTGCGCCCCTTGCGTCATAGGCCGTTACGCTGGATTTCTTCCCCTGGGCATTATAAGTATATTCATGGTACCAGGTGAGATTGCCGGAGGCGTCATACTGGGACATCCGCCGGGTGTTGCCGGAGGAATCGGTGATGTTCCCGCTCTCTATCTCGGCAATTTTGTCGGCAATGGCTGCATCCCCGCCGGTTTTATCCAAGCCCTCCTTGAGGATCTCCAAAGCCTTGTCATAGTCCCCCTGGCGGATGTAAATATCCGCAAGACCCAGCCACACTTCTCCGCTGTTGTCTCCCAGTTCCAAAGCCTTTTCGTAGTCGGCCAGGGCAGCGGACAGGTTCTCATCTGTTTCACCGGAGAAAACCGTCGCCTGCGCACGGCCAAGATAGGCTGTGGGATTCTTGGGGTCGATTTCGATGGCGGCGGTAAAAGCAATGACAGCTTCCTTGTAGTTGCCCTCCGACAGATATCGGATACCCAGATCATACTGGTCCTGCCACTGTTTTTCTATATTTTTTCCGCATCCGCATAGTCCGGACAAAAGCATGATTGCCAGCAGAATACACCATACCCGTTTCATAAACCCACCTCTTCATCATTCTGCCGGTATCTCTACAGACAGAATCAAATATCCTAAAATGGTCCCTTCCCCATCCAGCGCATACAGCAGCACCTGCTGGGTGGTTCCAAGGTCCTCCGTCCATACCGGAAAGGAACCGTTGGAATCGGGATAATCCTTCCACAAGCTGCCCTCTGCCTTCCATAACGGCTCATACATTCCGGCCAGCTCATAAATTTCCTCATCAGAAAAGCCTTCCGGTGACCAGGCGGCAATCAGCGCTGTCCAGATTCGTTCCGAAAGTTCCGGCGCAATCTGATCTGTATCCCATGTATAGGAAAATCGCAGCTGCCCTATAGAATCCGTATTGGTCCCGGCAATGGGCGGATCCAGCACAACCTCTGTTATATTGGCTGTAAAATGAACCAGATCGCTCACAGCCGTATCGGAAGCAGGGGCTTCATCCTCCATCTCCATAGAAGCAAGGGCATCCTTCAACGCTTCGTCTCCCGTTTCATTCCACCCTTGTTCCAGCGTTTGTATCGCTTTTTCATAATCTCCCTGCTGGATGTAAATGTCCGCTATACCCAGCCACACTTCCCCGCTGTTGTCCCCCAGCTCCCGGGCCTTTTCATAGTCGGACAGAGCGGCGGACAGATTCTCCTCTGTGTCCCCGGAAAAAACGGCTGCCTGGGCACGGCCAATATAGGCCGCAGGATTTTTGGGGTCGATGTCTATGGCAGCGGTAAAGGCGATGACGGCCTCAGCGTAGTTGCCCTCCGACAAATAGCGGACACCCAGGTCATACTGAGTCTGCCAGCTGGAGCCGCCGGAAACTGTTTCCGGCCCTCCGCAGGCGCAGCAACCCCATAATATGCAAACCACTGTCAGCAAAGATAGTAACCGATAAAATCTCATGGGGCAAAAGACCTCTTTCACATCTTCCCGGCAAGGAGGGAATACATTTTTCCAGTTTTTCACTTCATCAATTGTTCACGAAAAATCTAGAAATTGGCAATCTTAGATTGATTATATCCTTTTACAACAAATTTTTCAATATTTTAGTAATATTTAGATGATATTGAAAAATAAAAACAGATTTATCATTAACTTTCCATTATCTGTTGTTTTTTAGCTGGATTAATGTATTAAATTTACTTTTTATAGAATTTTAAGGAATTTATTTTTTCTCACAACCCTTTTTTGAGGCACAAAAAAATAGCTTTCAAACAGCATATGCCATTTGAAAGCCATTTTTCAGTCACAATATTTTAAACTCATTTCCATTTTGCCACAGCAGGACAGTTCCATCCTCCAGACAGGCGGCAGCATAAACACCGTTTCCATATAACCCTGTCAAAGGTGCGGACAGCGTGACCTCGCTTACCTGTCCATCCCTTGTGATCCGCAGCAAACGTCCATCGGCATCCTCCATCAGCATCACGGAGGAGGCGCACGCCACAGTACGAACCCCGAAGCCAGGATACACCCCGCCATTATTGGTGGACTGCCAATCTCCTGCCCGGTAAGGTATTCCATACAGGCTGCCGTCGGAACCAATCCATGCTGCCTGTCCTCTGCCCAGAGGGGTGAACTCCACTACATCGCTGCCCAGCAGCTGCCATTGTCCGCTTTGGCCGGAGACATACAGCTTCCCCTGGCTGGTGAGGATGTAGCAGCTTTCGCCATCGCTCTCCAGAGCAATCACCGGCGGGAACTGCTCCAGTTTGGTGAAATTCTGTCCCACGGCACCGCCGGACTGCCACAAGCTTCCGTCTGTGCGCAGTACCAGCAGCCGTCCCGGG
Organism: Angelakisella massiliensis; assembly: GCF_900104675.1. Classification (GTDB taxonomy): domain Bacteria; phylum Bacillota; class Clostridia; order Oscillospirales; family Ruminococcaceae; genus Angelakisella; species Angelakisella massiliensis. The sequence goes on from NZ_LT629945.1 coordinate 2,932,171, forward strand.
GTTCCAGCCGCCGCGGCTATATCCCCTGTATCCATCAGACAGGTCCAGCCGCTCTGAGGCAGGGCGGTACCATAAGAAAGCCCCATCTGTCCCCAGCGGTTTTCTCCCGCCGCCCACAGATTGCCGGTGCGGTCCACCACATAGCTGGTTTGACCGCCGCTGCTGACCCGCAGGGCCTCACCGGGAAAATCCGCGGGCAGAAAGTCCTCCTGGGTCATCTCCTTTTCTCCCAGCCAATGATCTGTCCCCAACTGGCCCAAAACATTGGAACCCCGGCTGAGCAGCTGTCCATCCTGAATCAGCAGAGCCTGATTTTCACCGCCGCAGTAAGGCCAGGGCCGCTGAAAATACAGCTCCAGTACCTGCTGCAGCAGCTCATAATACTGATCCTCATCGGTCTGGGTGATCAGCTGTTGGATCAGCTGGACCGCCTGGCTCTCCCTGCCGCTTTCCACATAAATGTTGACCAGTTCCTCCGACAGTTCCCGGTCCGGCCGGTCCTCATCCATCGCCTCCACCAGCACCTGACTGGCCATCTCATATTCACCATTCCCCGCATAGGCCTGAGCCAGACCGATCTGAGCGTCCTTATTGCAGGGGTCCATGGCAATGGCATTGGAAAACTCCAGGATGGCTCCTGAAAAATTCAGTTCCGACAGGTACTGCCGTCCCAGCGTAAGGCAGGAGGCGGCGGTGGCGGTGGAAAACAGGGTGTTCCATATCCCGTAAGCGGCTACTGTCAGTATCACCAGCAGCAGCGGCAATAACAACGGCCCCTTATTAGCTTTGAGCGTTTCCATCCGTCACCCCTCCTTTCTGCAGCTGTTCCATGATCTTCATCTGCTCTCCGGTGCAGTCCAGCAGAAAGCTTCCCTGGGCCACCACCGAATGGCTCTGATCCAGATAAGCGCTGTCCCCCGACAGCAGCCGCACCGTGCCATATCCCTCCAGAGCCCCTGTTTCTCCCAGCTCCACCGGTCCTTCCACAGCCCCCTCCTGTGCCAAGGGAGTTTCCGGCTGGAAGAACAGCAAGCCTTCCACCGACAGGGACAAGGTGGCGGCGGCATCGGAAATATTTTCGGTATCCCGCACCCGAGCGCTTCCCAGAACCACAGTACCATCGGGAAGAATCATCGTCTGGCTGCTGGTAAGCCACACATTGCCCAAATGGAAATCATGTATCTGAGACGTTTCTCCCGCGGCCACCAGATAGTCATAGGTAATTGCTTCTCCATCCGCTGTCTCCAATATGACTTTCTGCCAGCCCGGCTCCGAAAACGGTGTCCCCTGCACCCGCAGAACGCTGTCTGAAGCGCCTGTTTGCAGGGTCATGGTCTCACCACCCATGGTCACTCCCGTCACGAGGCTGAGATTTTCACCGGTGAGGGTAAAGGAAAGGGATGCGTTTTCCTGCTCTGCCAGCCGTTCCAGATTCTCCGCCCAGATAAAATTGGGGGAAACGCCTGTAACCGCAGGCAAAACCTCTTCTTCCACCGGCAAGGCATAGTCCACCCGGACGCTGCTCTTGCCATCTGAAACGGAAACAAAGAAATATCGTCCGCTGTCTGTCTCCGGATCAGGCGCGGTATACCGCAGCTGTACACTGTTGCCGATAACGCCTGCCAGACTGGCATAGACGCTTACCAGCTCGGTGGAGCTTTCGGCGCGGATATACTGACCGCCGGTGGCGTCGGCAATCTCCTGAAGCAGCTGGTCGTTGACGCTGCCGAAACCGATGGTGTGAATCACCACACCCTGCTGTACCGCCTGCTCCACCACCGACTGATCCAGTCCGCTCTGGCCATCGGTCATCAACAGCATGGTACCGCCTATTCCATGTTCTCCCAGGGCCTCCAGCCCCATACTGATGCCGGCGGAAATATTGGTCCCGCCCAAAGCACTCAGCTGCTGGGCCGCGTACAGCGCCGCCGCGTGGTCCCCGCTGGAGGGAGCCAAGATCTGAGCTGAGTCGGAAAAGCCCACCAGAGACAAAAAGGTGGTTTCATCCAGACTGCCGATAAAGCTCTCCAGGGCCGCCCGGAGATTGGCGATAGGAGTTCCTCCCATACTTCCGCTCTGGTCCACCACACAGCAAAGCTCCATCATGCCCTGGCTTTCAGGAAGCTTCGCCTCATACTGTACCGGCTGCCGGGTATCTTTGGCAATGACCTCTTCCTTGTCCAAGACCTGATGAATCACTTCCTCCCGGCCGGCCAGGGTCACTGTTACCTGGGGATACTCTGTCAAATCCACTTTAGCGGCGTACAGATCCCGGCCATAGGTCTTCTGCTGGCTGACGATATAATCGGAAAAATCCCGGGTAATACCGCTGGCGCTGATACCCGCCATATCCGGTGTACCGGCAGTGAGCACGGTGGAAACGGCATCCCGGAACTCCACCGAATCGGTGCCGATATCCGGCTGGCTGTCATACACCTGCTGCAAAATGTTCAGGGCGCTGCGCAGTCTGGAATCGGAGGTGAGCTTTGCCTCCACCGAGTCAGCGGCATCCAGCAGCCTTGTCACGGCATCCTCATAGTCCCGCATGGCGTAATAAAGCCTTGCCCGGACAATATCCGCCTCCAGGGAATGGATGTCGGCAATGGAATTGAAGGCCCGGTAAACAAAGAGAAAATCATACTCCTGTTCCAGCTCCTCCTGGCGCTGATACAGCTCCTTTTTCTCCTCTTCCAGTGCCTGCTGCCCTTCCGCCGGAGACAGGGAAAGCTGCTCCAGACGCAGACGCACCTCTTCCAGCTCCTTGGACAGCTTTTCTCTGGTCCCTGAGATGCTGCCGGGAACATTTCCCTCCTCATCGGCAAAAAGGGCTCCGTCTATCTCCTGACCCCGGTAGGCACACTCGGCAATCACCTCCGCCAACAGCAGGCGGTTTTCCGCTGACCCCCGCAGCTTCACCAGGGACACGCTGTTTGCCATTGCCTGGTACCAGTTTCCGCTGCCCATCGCCCCGTTGATGGAAATGCGCAGCTGTTCCTCTTCATTTTGGGAAGAAGCCGCCCCATCAGGGGACTGCTGCTGCCCGATCCACTGGCCGGTCTCCATCAGAAAGCGCTCCTGAAAGCGCTGCTCCGCTTTTTCCGACAGCTTCATCTGGTCACGGAGAATGGATATGGCCGTCAGACAGCTCTGGATATCGTTTCCCTGTACGGCCCTGATCTGCAGGGTCACATTTTTTTGCTGCTCATTTCCAGCCAACGATTCCAGGCTGTCGGCCTTCATCTGGGCAATGAGGCTGTTTCCCCGCATCTGTTCCAGCACCGCCCGGGCTCCCACGGACACAAAGGTATCCCGGCCTACCTTTTTCAGATAATAGTCCGCTTCCTCCAGCCGCTGCTGCTCCAAATAGCACAGGGCCAGATAGGTCCGCTGCCGGTCTTCCTCTTGCTGCTTCCAGTTCACCCAGCTGAAGGCTCCCCCGGCGCCGCTCCCCAGGACCCCCGCCGCAAGCAGTGAGGCCATCCAGCGGCGGGGGAGCTTTTTCCGCAGCAATATACCTGCCGCTGCCAATAAAAGACCGGCGGCGGCGATTATCAGCGAAACAATCATACTCCCCCTCCTATTCTGTAGCCGCATTTGATGCAGAACTTGCGCCCCGGCATCAGCTCCGCGCCGCAGGAGGGGCAGACCCCCGGCCGCTCCTCCGTTTTCGCAGCGGAAGTCTGTTCCTCACGGACCGTTTCTGCTGCGGCAGACCGCTCATCGCCATCATCCTTTGTGGAGGAGACCTGCTCCGGCATATTTTGTGGTTTTTCCTCCTGCATCTCTTCTGCCATCAATACTGTGGCGGAATCGGCGCTGCTCTTTTCCCCAGGGGCAAAAGCCTCCCCTTCCGCAGACTCCGGCTTGTCCGCAGATTCTTTTTCCACAAGCTGTTCCGAAGCCAGAAGCTCTGTCCCATCCGTCAGGGGGAGTTCCTGTTCCTCCATCAAAAGGGTATCCCCTCCCACGGAAGCCGGAGATGCGGCATCCAGCGTCTCCCGGGTCAGCAGCACCGTCTGGTCTGCCGGGACATTTTCCACTTTATTCTTTTCTGGTGTCTCCAGCAGCACAGTTTCTTCCGGGGCCGGAGCCTCAGGCTGAGAAGACAAGGCGGCATTCTCTCCTGAAGCCGCCTGAGAAGCCTCTTCCATCAGCACCGTTTCCGTCTGCTCCTGCAAAAGTACCGTTTGATCCTGAGGCGGGGACTGTTTTTCGGAACTGGACTCTTTCAAAAGTACCGTTTGGGGCTCCTCAGCCGCCGCTGGACCCATTCCCGCAGCGGGAGGAATTTTTTTCTTTTCCCCAGTGGAACCCGGCTTTTTGCTGCCTTTGGCTGGGGGAATCTTCTTTGCTGACACAGGAGCTGGATTTTTCTCCTGTTTTCCCGACGCCGGCGCCAGCTTCTGCTTTTTATCCCTTTTTCTCAGTCCCACTGCCGCCAACAGCAGCCATATCAGAAGCGCCGCCAAGGCGGTATACTGCCAGCTGACCGACAGCACCCGCCCCAGACCAGTGGAAAGCCGATAGGCCCCCAATCCCCGCAGCAGCAAAAAAGCTGTCACGGAGTAGGCCGTCAGCAGCGCCGCCAACACCAGCAGCGCCGCTCCTATTTTCTTCTTCATACTTCCCTCCTGGAGACTGGAACGCACCTCTTTCCCGTCTCCGCTTATCTGTCAAATCACTGGCTGGATTTCACACTGGCTCCGCAGTTGCCGCAGAATATCGCCCCTTCATCCAAAAGCTGACCGCACTCGGGACAAGTATGGGCAGGAGCAGGCTCCCCCTGGGAAGACTGCTGAGCTGCTGCCATGGGAGAACCACACTGGGGACAAAAACGATTGCCCCGGACCACTTCGGCCCCACATTGGGGACACAGCTCAATATTCTTCAGTTCCCGGATGGCGACCCGATCCCGCTCGATCTGGGCCTCCACTTCCTTGATCTGTCCCAGGATCTCATCCACTTTGGGGTCACCCACCGGCAGCAGCTCCGGCCGCTCCAGCAGATATCTCCCCAAAGCGGCGTGATTTTCCTTGATCCGCTGCTCCAGGCCGCCAATCTCCATATTCAAGCGGGTGACCTCCGCCATCTCCTTACTCTTGCTCACCGCGTTCTGCGCAAAGCGGCTGACACTGTCTTTCCATGCTGCCATTGTTTTTTCCTCCTTGTTATTTGTATGTTATCACTTCATCTTTATATGGACAGACCTACGGAGCAGCTCCGTCAGTCATATTCCCTTCGAACCGCTTCTTCGATCCCTTTTCGCTTGCGTCCCAGTGTCACAAGCAGTACCACACCCAGCAAAAGGCCCAGTACCACCAGACCAATGCCGCCCGCAAGAAGCAGCATCCCTTTGGTCAGCACCATTACGCACCGCCTCCTTCTTCCAGATCCCAGCCCAGCTGCTCCAGTTGGGCCACCATCTCTTCCAGACGGATCATTTCACTGTCCTGGACACCTGCTGCCTGATATAACCGGCGGGCCTCGCTCCAGCATTCAGCCATGCGGCTGTAGTCTCTCTGGTCTGTTTCCCGGCTTCCCTCCAGATCCCCATACAGCAGCGCCAGCCTCATGGGCACCCGGTAATCCCCGGGATAACGCTGCTCCATTTCCATCAGCAGCGCTTCCGCTTCCTCATACCGGTCCAGCACCTGGAGCACCACAGCTGTGTTCTGCTCCACAGTAAAGGTGACATAACCTTTCGCCAGCAATTCTTCCAACAGGGACAAAGCCTGCTGATACAGCTCCTGCCGCTGCTGGGGGTTCTCATTGGCCTTCCGCAGCAGCGCTTCCGAAAGCATCTGTGTCTGAACGCTGTTGGACGCCGCGCCCAGACGGTCCCGGGCCTCCTCCAAAACAGCAATCTCCTCATCGGTGCGTCCCAACTCCATGCAGCAGTTGGCCGCCTGGATATAGGCCCGGCCCATTACCGCCGGATCACCGGCGCCCTGGGCTGCCGCCATCAGCTGAGGCAGCGCCTGGTCGTATTCTCCATAGGCATATGCGATCTCCCCACGGGTCAGCGCCAGGTCCTCCTGCTTTGCGCCGATGCTCTCCATCACAGCCACTGTCTCCTCCGCCAGCTTCTGGTTGCCGGTGCGGGCATAACAGATGGCCAGTTCCCGCTGATACTCCGGCAGATCCGGCGTCAGCCACACCGCCAGCTGATAACTCTCCAGCGCCTGCTGATATTGTTCCAGGCGGTAAAAACAGTTCCCCTCCAAATAACGGATCTGTCCCTGAGCCGCCTCAAATTCCTCCTGGGTCATGGCGTCCGCCTTATGGAATTCCACTCCCTCCAACAAATCGATGGCCTGCTGATATTCCCCCTGCTGGTACAGCAGCGCCGCCAACTGGCTGTAGGCTTCGATACGGCTTTGATCCAGCGCCACCGCCTCCAGCAGCACCTGCTGGCTTTGGGCGTATTGCTGCTGCTGCCGCAGGGTGCTTCCCTGCTCCACCAATGCCAGGTAATTTCCACGGTTTTCCTCTTCCAAAGTCCGCAGGCCCAACAGAATTCCCAGCACTCCCAGCGACAGGCACAGACCGACACAAAGCCCGGCTATGCGGGTCTGACGCACCCAGCGGCGGTACCGGGCATCCAGGCGGCTGAGGTTGTTGAGGGCCCGCAGCATCTCTCCCGCCGAGGAGAAACGCTCTGACTGTTTGGGGGCCATTGCCCGTTCCAGCACCTGCCGGAAGGCATCCCCCAGCTGGATATCATAGTCGGTCAAAGGCGTCACCCCGGCGCACCACACCGCCGGATCATAACCGGTGAGCATATAATATCCCAGAGCTCCGATGGCATACAGATCGGTACGGGGCGTCACCTTGCCATAGCCCTGTGCCGCCCGCACCACAGGCAGCAGCGGGCTGCCGGCAGGAAACCTCTGAGGAGGCAGATTATACTGCTCGGGGGCGGCAAAGCCGGAGGAAGCGCCAATGGCTTCCTGTCCCTCCTCCCGGGCTTCCAGGGAAGCGTTGAAGTCAATGACACAGATATCCCCCTGAGGGGTGATCATGACATTTTCCGGCTTGAGATCGCTGTGGATAATGGGGGGACGGCGGGTGTGCATATATTCCGTCACCTCACACAGCTGCCGGACCCATTTCAGCGTCAGCTTCTGGTCCAGCGCGCCTTCCCGGCGGACATACTCCCGCAGAGTACAGCCCTCCACAAACTCCATAATGGTATAACAAAAGCCATCAGAGGCCAGCTTCAGGTCATAAATCCGGGGAAGATACTGGTGGCGCAGGGCCGTCATGATCCTGGCCTCGCCCCGCTGGTCCAATCTGCCCTGGAAACGTCCCTGAACCCGCTTGATGACCACATCCACATCCAGCCCCACTTTATGGGCCCGGAACAAATTGCTGAAACCTCCCTGCTGCCCCAGAGGGCGCACATCCACCAGGTCGTCTCCCAATACCTCTCGCGGTATCGCGGAAACACCATCCTCCAAAACTGTTGCCATAGCTCCGCCCTTTCCGCGGCTGCATAAAGCGTCTCCACAAAAGGGAAACATCTGCTCCGCCTTTTTCATATCAATGGTAATATTATACTGGGTTTTTCTTCCTGTTTCAATCAATTCTGTCGAAAAATGACTTTTTCCAAAGATGCAGACAGGTGTGTTTTTCTCTTCCAAAGGGCATCCGCCTTGAAACTGAGCGCTTTCAGTTTTGAAAAACTTTTTCATCAGGTTTTCAGCGGAATAAAAAAGCATGGCGCTGCCTTCCAGAACAAAAGGCAGCGCCATGAAATGATCTGCGCCATTTCAAAAAACAGAAAGGGGGGGATCTGCATTTTCAGCACTTCCCCCTGGTGGAGGGATATTTACGCCTGAGGCAGATGGGCCAAAATGTCCAGCACCAGTTTCTGAAGTTCCTGGCCCTTGGCCTGGCCGATTTCGATGACCTCTTCCTCTGTGAGAGGCTGGTCCAGAATGCCGGCGGCCATATTGGTAATCAGGGAAAAGGCCAGCACCTTCATCCCGCAGTGGGAGGCGGCAATAGCCTCCGGCACAGTGGACATTCCCACAGCATCCGCTCCCAATGTGCGGAAAGCCCGAATCTCGGCAGGGGTCTCAAAGCTGGGGCCGGTTGTGGCAAGATATACGCCCCGCCGCAGGGAAATGCCCAGCCGCTGCGCCGCTTCCAGTGCCAGCTTCCGCAAAGCCGGGGTATAGGTATAGCTCATATCGCAGAAACGGGGGCCCATTTCAGGAGCATTTTTGCCGATAAGGGGATTTCGGCCCATGAAATTGATGTGATCCTCCAGCAGCATCAGATCCCCAACCTTGAAATCCAGGTTGACACCGCCGGCGGCATTTGTGAGAATCAGGGTCTCCACACCCAGCAGCCGCATCACCTGCACCGGCAGCACCACCTCGGTGATATCATGTCCCTCATAGCAGTGCAGACGGCCCTGCATACACAGTACCGGTACACCCGACAGCCTGCCGCAGATAAAACGGCCCTTATGGCCGGGCGCGGTAGAACAGACAAAGCCGGGGATCTCCCCATAGGGAATGATTCTTCTGGGCTCCTCCAGCTTTTCTCCCAGATCTCCCAACCCAGAGCCTAAAATCAGCCCAACCTTTGGGGTCTCAGGCAGCAGGGGACGCATATAATCAGCAGCCTCACACATCTTCTGGTAATTCATCGTTTATTCCTCCTGTGTTTTTTGTCTGGATGGAATGCTCCAACATATTTTCCCCAAAAATGGGCAAGGGGTCCTCTTTTCCATAACAGACGCTGACAACATTATAATCTGGCACAGCCAGCTGCGTCAATCTTTCTCTCCCGCTGCGGTTTTCACTGATGGAGGTGATCGCCTCAAAATCAAATGAAAGGGCAAAATAAAAGACAGGGCTCTCTCTCTGAGATTCTCTCTTTTCAAGAAGAAAAACGCCCTTCGCCGCATTTTTATAGACACGGCGAAGGACGAAAAACATCCCATTAAACAGGAAATTCTTTTTTACCGCATAAAGCAGTCGGGCACATTCTTTTGCTGATAACCGCCATTATTCCTGGGGAATGGAATTGGCCAGCAAAGCCTCCATGTCCTCCCGGGTGACATCCACATGATACATCACTTTGTAATAATCAATAGCCACATCCACGATGTCAATGTCATAGAGATCAGGATACAGCAGGTTGGCCATCCAGTGCAGGCCGATAAAGCGGTTGACAGACGGAGGACGGTCCGCCCAGCTGTAAGGCAAATCGGGCATCTTGTAAACCCGGCCATTCTTTACCGCGTCAATGGTAGCCCAGTTGGGATCGCTGAGAATGGTCTCATAGGCGTTGGAGGTACCCTGTGTGATGATGATCTGAGGATTCCAGCTGAGAATCTGTTCCATGGAAACAGCAGACTGACCGAAACCGGACTTGGCGTCCACCTGAGCCACATTGATAGCACCGGCGGTATTGAAAACATAGGAACGGTTGGAGCTGGCGGGTTCGGTAGCCAGTCCGTCATCACCCTCGGCGTAATAGAGGGTCACCCGCTCCTCCTCAGGAACCTGGGCCGCTACAGCCTCAACCTTCTCCACGATATCGGAGGTGTAGGCAATGATCTCCTCCGCGTCCTCTTCCCGGTCGATGATCTTGCCCAGCAGGCGGTACGCCTCGGCATAATCCGCCATCTCACCACTGAAAAGCACCACAGGGATATCCAGCTGAGCCTGAAGGTCATCCGCCTCAGAAATATCGGTCTCGGTGATGGTGCTGGTGCCCATGCTGAGAATCACCTGTACATCGGCGTTCTTAATGGCTTCCAGATTCAGGGAGCCATTGCTGCCGGACATGGTACCATAGCTGGGCAGATCCCACACTTCTTCGGTAACGAATTTTTTCTGCTCCTCTGTAAAGGCGCTGCCGGTAGAGCTGGGGGCGGCGGTCATCTTATCGGGAGCCAGGGTATACAGCAGCATCAGCGCGGTGGAGCCGGTGGGATAGATCCGCTCCAGATTTTCCGGTGAGGGAATGGTGAGCGTACGTCCACCCATATCCACAATTTCCACAGTACCGTCAGAAGCTGCGGCCTCGCTGCTCTCCGGCGCCTGGGAGTCGGCAGCCTCACTTGCCGGTGTGGATGCCACGGATGATGCCGCGCTGGACGCGGCCTGGCCTGCGCAGCCGGTGAGTACCAGCAGCAGCACCAGTGTCAGTGCCAGCAGGGACTGAAACTTTCTTTTCATGAAAATCCTCCTCTTTTTTTCAGATCTTCCCTTTCCCTGTCAGACGGGACGGGAAAAGGACCTCCGGCAAAGATAACGGCCGGGGGACTATTCCACAGGCTGTTGCACCTGAGAATGACTGATATCCACATGGGCACAAGGTTTTGAAAGGTTATCTTTCCGTTCCCAGCCGGGGAACCGGAATGCAGATGGTGGCCTCCCGCTCCGCCTCCACAGAAACGGTGCGCACCTTGATTTCCATTCCATACAGCTGCTGCATGGTCGGTTCCGTGACCACCTGGGAGGCGTCCCCCATGGCAACGATCCGGCCGCCCCGCATGGCGATGATCCGGTCCGCGCAGTAAAGGGCATGGTCCGGGTTGTGGGTAACCATCAGCACCCCCATCCCCTCCCGGGCAAGGCAGCGCATCTGCTCCAGCACCAGATACTGGTTGCCAAAATCCAGACTGGCGGTGGGCTCGTCCATAATCAGCAGATCAGGCTGCTGGGTCAGGGCCCGGGCGATGAGCACCATCTGCCGCTGTCCTCCTGAAAGCTGGGTATAGCACCGGTCAGCATAGGCGGATATCCCCAGACGCTCCATAGCCTGCCGGGCAATTTCCTGGTCCTTTTTGGTGGGCTGGCACATCCGGCTCAAGTGAGGCGTCCTTCCCAGCAGCACCACGTCCCGCACGGTGAAGGGAAAGGGCGGAGTATGGGTCTGGGGAATATAAGCGATTTTTTTCGCCAGGCTCCGCTCATCCATATGGTGTACATCCTGGCCATAAAGGCGGATGCTTCCCTGCTGGGGCCTCAGAAACGCCAGCATGGTTTTGAGCAAAGTGGTTTTTCCGCAGCCATTGGCGCCCAGAATGCAGACATATTCTCCTTTGTGCAGATCAAAGGAAACTCCATTGAGCACCGGGCGGCTGCCATAGCTGAAATGCACTTCGGAGACCTCTATCATGGTTTGCTGTTCACTCATGGCCGTTCCCTCTCCCGCTGCCGTATCTGAAAATCAGGAAGAAAAACGGCACGCCGATAAAAGATGTCAAAATACCGATGGGCAGTTCCACCGTAAAAGCGGTACGGGCCACATCGTCCACCAAAAGCAGAAAGGTGGAGCCTAAAATGGCACAGGTGGGCAGCAGGCGCTTGAAATTGGGGCCCACCAGTGCCCGTCCGGCATGGGGGATCACCAGTCCCACCCAGCCTACCATGCCGCAAATGGAGACACAGGCGGCGGTGATGAGGGTGGAAGCAATGATCACCTGATGGCGCACCCGGGCGGTTTTGATTCCCATGCTCCGTGCTTCCTCCTCACCGAAAGAAAGGACATTCAGCTGCCAGCGGACTCCGAAAAGGATGAGAAAGCCCAGAGCAACCGGCACCAAAATGCTCCACAGCTTGGTTTTGTTAATGGTATTGAAGCTGCCCATCAGCCAGAATGTGATCTGGGGCAGCTTATCGTCAGCGTCAGCCAGCAGCTTGATGGCGGAGGTACCGGACTGAAAAAGGGTACTGACCATCATCCCCCCCAGCACCAGACCCAGAATGGCGTCCTGACTGAAACGGTTGGTAACAGTGGTGGCGATAAACACCGCCAGGATTCCCCCCAAAAAGCCCAGCAGCTGCACCTGGATATTGGGCAGACCCAGCAGCATGGCGATACAGGCGCCAAAGCCCGCCCCGGCAGAGGCTCCCAGAATATCAGGGGAAACCATGGGATTTTTAAACATCCCCTGATAGGCAGCACCGGAGACCGCCAGACCGCCTCCTACCAGCAAAGCTGCCAGCACTCTGGGCAACCGGATATTGAACAGCGTTGTTTCCATATTGGGGTTGATGATCTGGCTGGGATCAACAAAATGATAATACAGCGTATGTAAAAGGTCCGGCAGCGCAATGGGAAAGCTGCCGATGGTAAAGGAAAACAGAAACGCCCCCAGGGGCAGCAGCAACAGCAGCGGCCAACAATCCGCCAATTTTTGTCTCCAATTCACAGGGAATACCGCTCCTTTCCGGCATCAGCCGGGATTTACCTCTTTTTCCATGATGATCCATCTGCCGTTGTCCTGGGTATGCAGGAGCTGGTATGGAATATTGCTTTCTCTGAGGATCTGTTCCAGGGAAGCGTCTGTGATGGACCCGCTTTTTGCCATCACATCCTCAGGCCAGCCGGGACGGATCTGCTGCATCCGGGGCCGGATCTGCTCCACCAGCTGCAGGCTTCCCATGCCGCCGCCCACATAAGTGCGGCCTCCCGGCGCCAGGATCCGCCAGATTTCCTTCAATGCCTTGGGCAGGTCGGACCAGATATGATAAGATCCTCTGCTGACCACCAGATCGGCACAGCCATCCTCCAGCTGCGCCAAATGGTGTACATCCCCTTGCAAAAAACGGCACCGGTCAGTCAGTCCTCGCTGGTCAGCGTGTTTTTGGGCAAGATCCAGAGCCGCGTCATTGACATCTACAAAAATCCCTGTCAAGCGGCTTTGTTCCAGCAGCGCCATTCCAAGATGTCCGCCGCCGCAGCCGATATCTACCATGCATCCCTGGCGAATACCGGTCCGCTCCAGGATATCCTGGGCAATCACCGGATAAATGGGATAAAAAATATACTCCGCGATAAAATCAAAAGGGAATTTTTCCCCCGCAGACATATCACTGTATCCTTGTTTTTGTTCCTCCTGGCGCTCCATTGCGGAGCCTCCTTTCCTTCCTCCACTGTGGGAAGGTATTTTCACCCTCAAAATCCTCGTGCCGCAAAACTTCTTTCCTATTGGGCGCTTTCCCCTGGCGCTGTGTGTCGCTGAAACGCATGACTTTTCGCATGGAAAGCTTCTCTGTCCGCCCCGGATACAGCCAATGCTATGGGCTGCCTGAAAGAAGGTGGGCCCTCGTTATCTCTGGTAAAGTATAACGATTTTCCCATTGAATGTCAACCCTGTAACGAACCTTTTTCACCACTGTTCATCACTTTTTCCATCCTGCAGAAACACTTTCAGACCGCTGTAAAATCCATGGCCTGCGCCTGCCGGGGCGTGAAACCGGGGACCAAAGCTGCTTTCATCAAAAAACGGCTTCGTATCCAGGGGGTACCCAGTTCCCATAAAAGTGTGCCGCACTTTTGAGGGTACGCTCTTTTTCTCACAGCTGCCGTGAATGGGACGGCACAGCAAAGCTCCGGCCCGCTGGCTGAAAAACAGCGGGCCGGAGCCTCAAAACCTGAATATTTTTGACACCCTGTACCAATATCGGGACCGATTCCTATCCCCAATCAACTCAGTACGCCATCCAGGAAACGGATCAAGCCTTCCTCCACCTCATCCCGTAGCTCAGGCTCATTATGGATCTCATGACGATAACCGGAATAAGCCTTTACCGAAACAGGATTGCCGCTGCGGGCAAGGAGGTTGGCAACATGATAAAGCCCTTCGCCATAGTTGCCGCAAGGGTCCTGATCACCGGAAATCAAATAAACCGGCAGCCGGGAGGGAACCTTTTCCGCCCACTGGGGATTTTCGATAAAGTGATACAGCTGCACAAAGTCCCACACCAGCTCCAAAGTGGTATCAAAGGTGTTGAACATATCGCTTCCGTGGTCTGCCACTACCCGAGGATCATTGGCAATCCAGTCGGAAGGACCGTTGGGATTGGCGATGCGGTCTGTCATACCGCTGAACACCCTCCCAAACCACGGACCGGCGGGCTGATAGGGGTCCGCTTCATAAGCCGCCCGGAACTCCTCATTTTCATAGGCCTCCTCACAGCCCTTCCACTGGGAACAAAGACCGCAGAGCATCAGCGCTGTCAAATCCTCTCCATAGCAGGCTGCATAGGCCCGGGCCAGCATGGAGCCCCAGCTGTGGCCAAACATCAGATAAGGAAGCGCCGGATAGTCCGCTGCGGCAATATCATGGAGCTGTTTTTCGTCCTTCAGATAGGTCTCATAGCCGCCGGAATGGGGATCGCCCAAAGTCCCGCCATCATAGCCGGTTTTTCCATGCCCGATGTGATCATCGGCATACACCACAAAGCCCGCCGCCTGGAATTTGCCGATCATGTGGAGATAGCGCCGGGAATGTTCTCCATACCCATGAATCAGTTGGATGACGCCTCTGGGCTTCCCCAGGGGAGTGTAGGCCCAGGCTTTGACAGTATCCCGCCCGTTGGCGGATGGAAAGCTGATTTCTCTGATAGACATGGTCGCTCCTCCTTGTGTTGTGTTTTTTACTATGAACGAGGGGCAAAACGATTTTGTGCAGACAAGACCTCACCTGAAAGCGTTTTCCCCTCACTTTACCGGGAGCATGCCCCATCTTTGAAGGTTTCCGCAAACAGCGCGGAAAAATCACACTGGGGCGTTTTCATAAATCTGACACCCTGCACCTTGGTTTCTGGGGATATTGCCTGGCGAAAAGAAAGGGCCGGCGTTTACACTTTCATAAAAATCATCGCGGCCCTTTTCCACTAAGCGATCAGTTTGGAAAGGAAAAGCCCAAATGTTATATCCTGCAAAAGCCAGAAAAATCGCGGCAGCGGGAGGTTCTCCTTTTCTCCGTCCGGCTTTTTCCCGCTCCTGTGCCAGGATTTACTGATCCCCCATCCGGCGCAGCTTCTCCAGCACCGGACGCGCGTCCTCACTCTCCAAATACGCGAACGTGGTAGGCGGCACCAGGGGCCGAACGCCCTCCAGATCTCCCTGAGCCAGCAGTGCACGCACCCGGGAAGCACTGATGGGCTGGCCCTCCTGTTCCTTGCGGGGCAGCTCCACCACCTGGATCTCCGGCTCCAGCCTCTGCTTGAGGGTTTGGTTATAAATCGCCGTTACCGGGGATAGAGGTTCTGTACCAACATACCTCCGTGTCACACCCAGCGTGGGAGCGGTGTGGGCCTTAAAAATCTCGGCGTCAATGGCACAATGGGCATAGGCCAGCTGGGTCTCCTTGGTAAAATAGGAAGGGAAAGTCAGAGAGGATACTGCATACCTTCCTCCCGGGAGCACCACCACATTGGGCAGGTCTGCCGTCCCTTCCCTGATCAAGCGAATACGGTCCTCAAAGGGGAAGACCGAAACATCCTCCTGAACCGCCAGAATCACCACTTTGTCGCACTGGGAGGCCGCGGTCTCTACCAGATACCTGTGGCCCAGGGTGAAGGGATTGCAGTTCATCACCATTGCGGCAGTCAGAGGCGCCGGGGCGCCTGCGGCTTCCCTGATCTGAGCACAGTATTCCTCAATGCCGGGCCGCCCCCATTCCATCAGCGCCGCATAGGGCCGGGCAACAGCCACCTGACGGAAGCCCAGTCCCCGGAACATCACCGCCTTTTCCGGCTTGGTGAACAGGTGCAGGTTGGTTCTGCCCCTTTCCCGGGCCTTGCCGATCAAATGGGTGATCACCGTACCTGTCAGATCCTCTCCCTGATGCTCGGGGCTGACGGCCATCATCTGGATCATATCCTCCCACAGTGAGCCTGTGGCCACCAGCTCGTCATCCTCAAACACACCCACTGTATACTCCGCTTTATAGTTGGGCGTCAAACCGCACTGTCTCAGCAGCGGTTCCGCCTGATGCAGATCAATGGAATATTCTTCCCGCATGGATGCACCTCCTTGTCTTTGGCCGGAACCATCTTGCGGCTTCCGGCTTCTTATGATATGATAACATATCCTGCTTTTTCAGGCAATGAGAACCACTTTTTTTCTCCCGGAAACGGTGGGATTTCTTTCCGGGATTTTCACTGAAAAATCTATGGTCCCCCCAGGGGAAACGATTCTTTTCTTTTCCGTCAGCTGACTGAGGAAGGTAAAATTTTTCAAATCCTGCCGCTGATGATTGACGGCAAAACTCACATATTATATAATAGAAACTGCAATGTTCTCATAGGTTATGCACAGAAAAATGCCGTTTATTGGAAATTTTCTCCTTTAGCGGTTTTCCTTTTTTTCATAACCTGACGGCTTCAAGCTGTTCCAGGCTGGCAACCGCTGTGTCCGCTCCGGCTGACTCCATGGAAGCAGTTGATACAGGAGGTGTTTGTCCTTGACGCAAAAAGAACTGATTTACATCACCACTATCGCTGAGGAAGGGAATATTTCCAAAGCGGCGGAAAAGCTGTTCATCGCTCAGCCTTCTCTGAGCCGCTGTTTGTCCAACATTGAAAAATCCCTGGGCGTGGAACTGTTCAAGCGCACCTCCGATGGAATGAAGCCTACTCCCGCTGGGGAGTATTATATTGCCAGCGCCAAAATGATCCTGAAAACCTACAGTGACATGAAGGTACAGATTTCCCGGCTCAATGATATGAAAGCGGGAAAGCTGACCATCGGCACCACCACCTTTTTGGGCTCCTTCGCCCTGCCCGCAGTGCTCAAAACCTTCAGCACCCTTTACCCCAACATAGAAGTGAGCATTGTGGAAGACGTTTCCGTGAACATTGAAAACGAGATTATCAAAGGAACGGTGGATCTGGCCATCCTCCATACGCCTCTTGTAACCGACGCGGTGGAATATCAGCGGCTGACCAGGGAGCGGTTTCTGCTGGCTGTACCGCCGGATGACCCGCTCAATGATCAGTACTACGTCAAAGACGACAGCCAGGAAAAATATCTGGATATCCGCCTGACTGCCAATCGCTCCTATATTCTCACCCATCCCACCCAGCGGACCCGGCAGGTATCCAACCGGATTTTGGCAGAAGCAGGAATCACTCCCAAGGTACGTTTTTCCACCAAAAGTATCCAGACCGCTACCCGGCTGGTGAGCGCGGATCTGGGGTTCACCCTGGTGCCTCACAGCTACTGCTCTCTGTTCAGCCAGGACTACAGCCCCAATTATTATTTTTTGGAGGAGCTGTATCATCCCTACTGGGAACTGGTGGTTTGCTATTCCCGTGAGCTGCCGTTGTCCAAAGCCGCTGAGGAGCTCATCCGCATCAGCACTGAAACCATGCCTTACCTCTACTATCATCAGGAACGGGGAAGGTAAAATTCGTACAAGCTTTGCTTTCAAGGGGACAGGAGGGAAATGCCTCTTGTCCCTGTTTTTATTGAAATTTGTGGAGGTAAATCGAGAATGAGCGGCACATTGAGTTTCAGAACTGCCCAGCGGAAGGATATTCCTTTAATCCTGCAATTCATCAAGGAATTGGCAGACTACGAAAAAATGCTTGATGAGGTTGTAGCTGATGAAGATACCCTGGAAACATGGATCTTTGACCGGCAGAAAGCCGAGGTGATCTTCCCGCTGGTGGATGGAAATGAAATTGGATTTGCTCTATTCTTCCATAATTTTTCCACCTTTCTTGGACGGGCCGGAATCTATCTGGAAGACTTATATATAAAGCCTGAATTCCGCGGCAGAGGCTACGGCAAAGCCATGCTGCAAAAACTCGCTTCCATCGCGGTGGAGCGGGGCTGCGGGCGATTGGAATGGTGGTGCCTTGATTGGAACAAACCCAGTATTGACTTCTATCTGTCTTTGGGCGCACAGCCAATGTCTGACTGGACAGTTTACCGTATCGCGGGAGACACCCTCACCCAGCTTGCGCAGGAATGCAATGATTGATTTCCCGTCTGGTCTGCCAAAGTGAAAAACACCACCAGCGCTGCCGGCTGAGGCATTCTTTTTTCTGGATGGTAAAACAGGGAAAGTGCCTGCTCTTTGCGGAAAATAAGCTGCTGTTTTTTCGCAGAATTTTTTTGCGGTGGGGCAGAGAAAAGAATTTTTTTTACAAAATCGGTTGACAGTCCCCTTAAAAAGTGCTTTAATATTGCTAAACCGATGAGGCGGAGATAAAACCAGAAAACGAACCTACAGAGAGCCGGCGCTGCTGAGAATCCGGCGGATGACGTTCTGGACAAATGGACCGCTGAGGGCGGGGAGGAACGGCGCAAGCCCAGTATATCCCGACGCAGGACCAGCGTTAGCGGGTCAGGAATGTGTTGGCATTCCCCAGAGTGGTCGCTGTCAAAGCGGCAATCAAGGTGGTACCGCAGGTGTAATTTCAAGCATCTGTCCTTGTTTACAGCAAGGGCAGGTGCTTTTTTATTTCTCCCGGCGCCGCCAAATCCTTCAGACCTTCTCCACTCCAACAGGTGGAAGCATATCAAACAAGATTGGAGAGGAAACACATGAAAAAGAAAAACAACCTGCTCAACAAGACCCTGGCCTTCCTGCTGTCCTGCGGAATGCTCCTGGCAATGGCCGGATGCGGCTCCTCCGCTTCCTCCAGCGCCTCCTCCACAGCTTCTTCCGCTTCGGCCTCCACCGCCCAAAGCAGCAGCCAATCCGCCGATGAGACCACCTCAGGAGAAAAGCTCCGCATCGGTCTGGTACAGCTGATGGACCACCCCTCCCTCAACGAAATCCGGGATTCCTTCATCGCCGGCATGGCCGAGCTGGGGTATGATGAGAGCAAGGTGGAATATGACCTGCAAAACGGCCAGAATGATCCTACCATCCTCAACTCCATCGCCCAGAAGTTTGTGGGGGACGATGTGGATTTGATCGTGGCCATCGCCACCCCTGCCGCTCAGTCCATGGCAGCGGCCACCAGCGATATTCCCATTCTCTTCTCCGCTATCACCGATCCGGTCTATGCCGGTCTGGTACAGTCCCTGGATGCTCCTGGCGGCAACATCACCGGCACCAGCGACGCTATCCCGGTGGAATCCATCTTCCAGCTGGCTGACGAGCTGACCCCCGGCATCCAAAGCTATGGTCTGCTCTACAACGCCGGTGAATCCAACTCCCAGTCGGTCATCGCTCAGGTAAAGGAGTATCTGGACAGCAAGTCCATCGCCTACACCGAGGCTACCGTCACCAACTCCAGCGAAGTGCAGCAGGCTGCCCTGAACCTGGTCACCCAGTGCGACGCTATCTTCTCCCCCATTGATAACACTGTCGCCTCCGCTATGCCCGCTCTGGCCACTGTGGCCATTGAAAACGGCAAGCCGGTCTATGTGGCCGCTGATTCCATGGTCAACGACGGCGGTTTGGCCACTGTTGGTATCAGCTACACCAACCTGGGCAAGGAAACCGCTGAAATGGCGGTGGAGATCCTGGAGGGCGGAGATCCCGCCACCATCCCGGTACGCACCCTTTCTGAGTTCAGCCGGGTCATCAATCCCGATACCGCCGCCGCCCTGGGCATTACCGTTACCGAATAATTTTCGGAGATATCCGCGGGAACAGCTCCTTGCCGGGCTGTTCCCCTTTGCACTCCTTTCACCGGATGCTCCTTTTTGGGGACTCTGAGAATTGACACTTTGCTCTTTTTCCCATCAAAACAACTTCTGGAGGTTGTGTACGTTATGAATATCATCCTCATCGGCGCGCTGGAACTGGGACTGATTTACAGCATCATGGCGCTGGGTCTGTTTGTATCCTATCGGATGCTGGATGTGGCCGATCTGACTGTGGACGGAAGCTTCACCACCGGTGCCGCTGTCTGCGCTGTAGTCAGCCTTACCGGTCATCCTCTGGCAGGGCTTATGTTGTCCATCCCTGCGGGAATGGCCGCCGGTCTGGTCACCTCCCTGCTGCAGACCAAAATGAAAGTCCAGCCCATTCTGGCCGGTATCCTCACCCAAATGGCCCTCTATTCCATCAACCTGCGGATCATGGGCAATAAATCCAACCTCTCCCTGCTGGGAAAAGAGAGTGTCTTTACCCTGACTGAGGGATGGCTGCCCCAGTCCATGAGCCGGTTGGCAAAATTGCCGGTCATTGTTCTGATGGTGGCGGTTATCTGCCTGCTGCTGGCCTTTTTCCTCAAAACCAAAACCGGCCTGTCTCTTCGGGCAACCGGCGATAATGTGGAAATGGTCCGCTCCTCCTCCATTGATCCCCATTTTACCAACGCCCTGGGCCTGGCTATCGCCAACGGCCTGGTGGCCCTTTCCGGCGCTGTGCTGGCTCAGTACCAGCAATACTCCGACCTGAACATGGGCGTGGGCATGGTGGTCATTGCTCTGGCCTCCATTATTATCGGTGAGGTGATCGTCGGCCGCCGCAATATCCCTGTTCATATTCTGGCGGTGGTGGCCGGCTCCATTCTCTACCGGCTGTTTATCGCGCTGGCTCTCCGGGCGGCCTCTCCCAGCGATCTGAAGGCCATCTCGGCGGCGATCGTCGCTCTGGCCATCTCCTATCCCGCCATCAAGGAAATGATCGCTGTGGCCAAACTGAAACGAAAGGGGCGTGTCACCCATGAATAAAATGCTGGAGCTGGAGGGGATCTCCAAAACCTTTTTCCCTGGTACCCCCAACGCCCACAAGGCGCTGGATCAGCTCTCCCTGACCCTGGAGCCGGGGGATTTTGTTACTGTTATCGGCTCCAACGGCGCCGGTAAATCCACCCTCTTTAACGTCATCAGCGGAATGTTTCTCCCGGACGAGGGACGCATCCGCCTGGATGGACGGGACATCACCTTTGAAAAGGAGCACAAGCGGGCCGCTGTCATCGGCCGCATCTTCCAGGACACCACCAAGGGTACCGCTCCGGGCATGACCATCGAGGAAAATTTGGCCCTGGCCTATCTCCGCAGTACCGGCAAACGCTCCCTGATGGGCATTACCGCCGCTGACAGGAAGCTGTTTCGGGAAAAGCTGGCTCAGCTGGATTTGGGATTGGAGGACCGCCTGACTGCCAAGGTGGGGCTGCTTTCCGGCGGACAGCGGCAAGCGGTGGCGCTGCTGATGAGCACGCTGGTGACCCCGAAGCTGCTGCTGCTGGATGAGCACACCGCCGCTCTGGACCCGGCCACCGCCGAAAAGGTACTGGATATTACCCGGCGCATTGTTCGGGAACAGAAAATCACCTGTATGATGATCACCCATAACATCAGTTCTGCCCTCACTTTGGGCAACAAAACCATCATGATGGACAGCGGGCGGATCGTTCTGGACCTTCAGGGAAAAGAGCGGCAGGAAATGACTGTTCCCCGCCTGCTGGAGCTGTTCAAGGAAAAGGTATCCAAGGACTTTGATAATGATCGCACGCTGCTGGGACAGGATTGAAGCCTCTCCCCACAACGGAATATGGGATGAAACGGATGGAAAGGAGCCTGTTTGACCATGAAAATCACATTTTTGAGCCATGCCTGTTTCCTGCTGGAGGATGGAAAGCACAGTCTGCTGATCGATCCTTATCTCACAGGCAATCCTTTGGCTGCGGCAAAACCGGAGGAGCTTTCCCCCGACTTCATCGCCGTTACCCATGCCCATGGCGATCACCTGGGTGACACCGCCGCCATCGCCAAGCGGTGCGGCTCCACCATATTCGCGGTGGCGGAACTGGCGCGGACACTGAGAGGAGAATGTCTCACCGTATCCGATGGCAACCTGGGAGGCAGTCAGCCCACTGCCTTTGGCCGGTTAAAATATGTTCCCGCCTGCCATGGCAGCGGCATTGCCGGCGGTCTGGCCTGCGGCCTGCTGGTGGAGATGGACGGCAAAAAAATTTACCATGCAGGAGATACCGCGCTGATCAGCGATATGGCGCTGCTGCGGGAGGAAAAAATCGACCTGGCGCTGCTGCCTATCGGGGATTATTACACTATGGGGCCTGAGGATGCCCTGCGGGCAGCTGAGATGATCCGTCCCGGGATGACCATCCCCATGCATTACGACACCTTCCCTGTTATCCGGCAGGACCCGGAAGCTTTCCGTGCCGCGGCCCAAAAGCGGGGGCTGCCTGTGCGGGTGATGGCCCCAGGGGAAAGCTTTGTCCTTTGAACCATCATTCCTGACTATCTGCGGAATATCAGAACAACTATTGGTCCTCAGTCTGTTTCAGGCTGGGGACCTTGGTATACTCAAAAGAGTTTGACACATTCCCCCAAGGTATCCCGCTCCCCCATGGACACGTCCCATGGCTATGATGAAGCCAGCGGTTATACTTCCGTTTTCCCGCCTCTTTGGGCTGGTCGTGGCATAAAAAATCAGACACACTCAAAGTAATCCGGTCCTCTCTGGATATACCGCCGGCTTCTTGAAACATTTTTACAAGTCTGCGATCCCCAGCTCACTTCAAAATGGGGATCTTCCCCGCCCTCTTGTGTGTCTGCCTGTAAAAGCAGAAAAAATTTTCCGTCTCTATTTTCTTTTTCCCCTGAAGAAGATGGAAATCCCCTATGCGGGCCTTGATTTCATCCGGGCAAAAAGGTATGATGGAAACGGTTTTTCTCTATTTTTCCGGAAAGGAAGTTATTTATGATCCTGTTTCAATGTGACTATACCCATGGGGCTCATCCCAATATCATTGAGCGGCTGGCTCAAACCAATCTGGAGCAGACCCCCGGCTATGGTGAAGACCATTATTGCCAGGAAGCTGCTCAGCTGATCCGTCAGGCCTGCGGCGGAGCGGATCTGGACGTTCATTTTATGGTGGGCGGCACACAGGCCAATTTTACTGTTATTTCTTCCGCGCTGCGGCCTTATCAGGGGGTGCTTTCGGCAGAATCCGGCCATATCAACGTCCACGAAACCGGAGCTGTGGAGGCCTGCGGCTACAAGGTTCTTCCCCTGCCTTCCTCCGACGGAAAGATCACTGCCCAGCAGGTGGAGCAGGCGGTAACCGCCCATTGGCAGGACTCTACTCATGAACATATCGTGCAGCCGGGAATGGTTTATATTTCCCAGCCCACCGAGGTGGGAACCATCTATACCAAAGAGGAACTGACCGCCCTCTCCCAGGTCTGCCGTAAATTCGGACTGCCCTTATATGCAGACGGCGCGCGTCTGGCCTGCGGACTCACCGCAGAGGGCTGCGGCCTCACCCTGGCTGATATGGCCCGCCTCTGTGACGCCTTTACCATCGGCGGCACCAAAATGGGCGCGCTGTTCGGTGAAGCGGTGGTGCTGACTCATCCGGCGCTGCGGAAGGATTTCCGGTATCTCATCAAGCAAAAAGGCGGCATGTTGGCCAAAGGCCGTCTGCTGGGCATTCAGTTCTGCGAACTGTTCCAGAATGATCTGTACTGGCAGCTGGGCCGCCACGCCAATTCCCTGGCGATGGAGATCCGTCGGGCCTGCATGGAAAAGGGATATCCTTTCCTGGTGGACAGTCCTACCAATCAGCAGTTCCCCATCCTGCCTGACAGCCATCTGGAGCGTCTGGCGGAAAAATATGTTTACAGCTACACTCAGAGAATGGATGAAAGCCACAGCGCTGTCCGCTTCTGCACCTGTTGGGCAACCCGAAAAGAGGATGTAGATCAGCTGGCAAAGGACATTCTGGCGCTGTAACATTCGGTTGGGTAAATGCCGCTGAAATCCTGGCTCCAAAATGTACAGCGCCGCTCCTTTGGCTTTCCGTAAATTCAAGATCTTTCCTTCAGTGAATCAAGTGGCAAAGGCGCCTGTGATGATATATCCCAATTGGAAAGAACCGTTTTGTGCCTTCTTTTCAGCGGTATCCATCTTTGCACGCCTGCTTTTAAAGAATCTTTTCTTATTTTGTACAGTCCCATTTTCAGAGCAGGCACAGTGATTCTCCCTGTGCTCTCTCATAAAACATCTCACCAGGTTCCATCCTCATGATTGAAAAAGGGTGGAACCTGTTTGTCTGCCCGACACCATCAGTCAGCTTTCCCTAAAAAAAGGAGGACTGTCGGGTTTGACCATCATGTTTTTTGACCCATACTTTTTTGAGCAGGGTGCAAAATTTTCTGCGTATACCACGGTGGTGCTTTCTCCTTTTGGTTTGACATTATCGGAGGAATCTCCTATAGTATTAACGAACGGCTCTCCATGAGGGAAGCTGAAAAAACAGGCAGCAATTTTCCCTTCATGCAGCAGATTCCCTTGCCCAAAAGCGTTTCCCGTCATTCCGCGCTTTTCGGCTTAAAAGTTTGGATGTCCATTGCGGCATTTCCCAGCTCTCAGGAGGTATTATGAAAAAAATCATCGCGATCATCGTGTCCGCTCTTCTGATTCTCTCCCTTGCAGTCGGATGCGGCTCAACTCAGGATCCGGAAACGCCGGAAATCCAATATACCAAATATCAGGCCCAGTTTTTCAATTCATTTGACACCATCATTCAGATCATTGGTTATACTGAAACAGAAGAAGAGTTTGACCGCTATGCCCAACTGGCCGAAGAAGAATTTCTCCGTCTGAACAATTTGTTTGATCGTTTTCATGAGTATGAAGGGATCAATAACATCTGTACCATCAATAAAAATGCCGGCGTCGCTCCGGTAGAAGTACCGGAAGAAATCCTGGACCTGGTGGAATTCTCGATCCAGTGGTACGATGAAACCGGCGGACAAACCAACATTGCAATGGGGCCTGTGCTCAATATCTGGCACGGTTATATGGAAAAATACGCCGGAGGCTCTCCCGACGCGGTGCTGCCCCCCATGGAGGAGCTGGAGGAAGCGGCCCTCCATACCGATATCACCAAGGTTCAGGTGGACCGGCAGGCTGGCACAGTGTTTTTGGAAGAGCCCGAAATGATGCTGGACGTAGGCGCTGTGGCCAAAGGTTATGCGGCTCAATTGGTTGCGGACCTGTTGTACGAGGAGGGCTTTCACTCTTTCCTCATCAGTGCAGGAGGCAATATCGTCACCAAGGACGCTCCCCTGGATGGCATCCGGGAAAAGTGGGGAATTGGCATCCAGGACCCGCAAAAGGATTCTTCTGATCCCAACGCATCCAGCATAGAGGTGGTGTTTGCTGTAAATGAGGCCGTGGTCACCAGCGGAGATTACCAGCGCTTCTATATGGTGGGTAATCAGCGTGTTCACCATATCATCGATCCGGATACGCTGATGCCCGCCAGCTATTACCGGGGGCTGACGGTGGTCAATGATGACAGCGGTCTGGCAGACCTTCTTTCCACCGCTCTGTTCTGTATGGATTACGACAGCTGCCGGGCTTTTGCGGAGGAGCATGACCTGAAGGTACTGTGGATTTTCGCCGATGGCACCGTGGAATATACCGATAACCTTTTGCCTCAGCTGCGGGATCGGGGCGGAGCCACCGCATCCATTGAGAAATCTTGACCAGTGCTCAACTGGAAAAAGATTGGATGTTTCTTACCGATTTGTTCACAATTTCTTTCCCTTTTATTCTTAGGGCAATACCGCATAAATGCCACAATCCGCATTATACAACAGGTGCCAAGTAAAAACTGTGGATAACCTCGGAAGTTTTTGTCCGCAAAGGCGCACTAACTCAAGCTGCCAGACAGGGTCTGTCAGCCAGAATCAGATTTGCTAACGCAAACATGATATTGAATTTGGCTTGCTGCTTTTCAAGCCCTCGGTATCGTGTTTTTCGAAAACGCAGCTGCTTCTTAACGACACCGAATACATGCTCTACTTTTGCCCGGACGGAAGATTTCGCCCGTTCCGCTTTCTTTGCTGCGTACTGTCCGCTTTTGCTCAGTTTCTTCATCTGCGATGGACGACGATTGATCTTGTACTTGATTTTCCGGCCAGCTTTGTTTCGGACTACGGCATCTTCGCGCTTACCTGCGCCGAGATAACCGCTGTCTCCATAGACTGTTTCTTCCTCTCCCGTCAACAATTTCGGCACTTCCGCAACGTCGTGGACATTTGCCGGTGTGGCTTCCACTGTGTGAACCAGTCCGCTGTCCTTGTCCACGCCGATATGTGCTTTGTACCCAAAGTGCCAGGTGTTGCCCTTCTTGACCTGATGGGCATCCGGATCCCGTTTCTTTTCCTTATTCTTGGTAGAAGAGGGGGCGGAAATGATGGTGGAATCTACAATGGTGCCCTTTTTCAGAATGAGGCCACGTTCCATGAGCGCAGCTACCACCTGAGCGAACAACTTTTCCTGCAGTCCGTTCTTGATCAGCAAGTTCCGGAACCGGCCAAGGGTATCCCCGTCCGGAACCTGGTTGCTGGAATCGACACCGCAGAACTCCGAAAATGCGCGGCTGTCGATGGCTTCTGCCACTGTGGCCTCATCACTCAGGTCATAGAGGTTTTGCAGCAGATACAGTCGGAGCATGATCTCCAGCGGATAGGGTTTGTTGCCGCGCTCTCCTTTGTAATAGCACGGCTGAATCATGGCAAGCCATTCCTTCCACGGGACAATCCGTTCAATCTGACTGAGAAATTCCTTTTTCTTCGTCCGCACCTGTGCCAATTCGTCACTGAATGCGGAAATCGTCATCTGTTTATCCATAGGTTTATTATATCACACTTGGCGGTATCTGGCACTTTTTTCTGTGCGGTATTGCCCTAGAGAAATAAAACCCCCTTCATATTTGCTGGATATAATAAGGCCATCAAGTTCAGGAACAGTAAAAAACACCTGATCATGCTGCCAGCCCCCGGCGGACGGAATACCGGCCGGGCAACCGGCAGAACCAATTACTTCTTCCCATTTTTTCGGGAGTTTTTATACGCATTCTTCTTTCTTCTTTCTTCCTATTCTTTGCAAAAGCGCGGCCGCAAAACGCCGCGCTTTTTGCATTCCTTCATATGCGGTTGAGGGTTGCTTTTTGTTTGGGAATTTTGTAAGATGAAATCATTGGCAAAGGGGATTATATTCAAAGCTTTATATATACTCCGGTTTATCCCGGACTGTTATCAACCAAAATATAAATTGAACAGAACCTGTTAAAACATATCCGAAAAAATTCACCAATCATCAGAAGAGGGGTTTCTCTCTTCCACAAGGAAACGAGGTTGATTCCATTATGGACAGACTTTACCTGGTCATCCCCTGCTATAACGAAGAAGAGGTGCTGCCGGAAACATCCCGCAGGCTGGAGGCAAAGCTGAAAGAACTGATTGGAGCCGGACAGATCTCCCAGGACAGCCGGATTCTTTTTGTGGATGACGGTTCCAAAGACCGCACCTGGGAACTGATCACAGCCCTCCACCAAACAAACCCTATGATGGAGGGACTGAAGCTTGCCCATAACCGGGGCCATCAGAATGCCTTGCTGGCCGGCCTCATGACAGCAAAGGACAGAGCCGATATGGTCATCTCCATGGATGCTGACCTGCAGGATGATATCGGGGCTGTAAACGCTATGGTGGCCCAATACCACCAGGGATGTGATATTGTATACGGTGTTCGCAGCGACAGGGCTACCGATACCGCTTTCAAGCGGGGAACCGCTCAGGCGTTCTACCGCATCATGTCCTTTCTCGGGGCTGATATGGTGTATAATCACGCAGACTACCGCCTGATGAGCCGCCGTGCTCTGGAGGGACTGGCTGAATATCGGGAAGTCAACCTGTTCTTACGGGGAATCGTTCCCATGATCGGCTACAAAACAGCCACCGTGGAATACAGCCGCGGAGAGCGCTTTGCGGGAGAATCCAAATATCCCCTGTCCAAAATGATTAATTTCGCCCTGGACGGCATCACTTCCCTTTCGGTCAAACCCATTCGCTTCATCACGCTGCTGGGCTTTCTGATTTTTTCCGCCAGCATCCTGATGCTTGTGTATTTTCTGGCTGTACATTTTCTGGGGCACACAGTTCCTGGTTGGACTTCCATTGTGGTTTCCGTATGGGCCATCGGCGGCCTTCAGCTTCTGTCCATTGGGGTAATCGGGGAATACCTGGGTAAAATTTATCTGGAAACCAAGGCCCGTCCCCGTTATCGCATTGAAACCCTGCTGACCCACGACCCGCAATAAACCATGTGATAACCAGGCGTATTTGAAGCATACAAATAAATTGGTTTTCAATTAAAGGGAGGAGGCCTTTTACTATGGAACAATGGAATATCATTCAGCCTGAACAACTGGAGCGTTCCCCTTTTCAAATGATCGGAAAGGACTGGATGCTCATCACTGCTGAAAAAGAAGGCAAAGTCAACACCATGACCGCCAGCTGGGGCGGCATGGGGGTCTTATGGCGTCGAAATGTGGTTTTTGTATTTGTCCGCCATTCCCGTCATACCTACGGATTTCTGGAAGCTGCCGATGGCTTTTCCTGCACCTTTTATCCCGAACAATACCGGCAAGCCCTTTCCTACTGCGGAACAGTTTCCGGAAGAGACGAGGACAAAATCGCCCACTGCGGTTTCACAGTGGATCACGCCCACGGGGTTCCCTTTTTCCAGCAGGCCAATACCGTCATCATCTGCAAAAAAATCTATTCACAGCAGATAGAAGCAAAGGACTTCATAGATTCTCAGATCCTCTCACAATGTTATGAAGGAAACGCCGGCGACCTGCACCGGATGTATGTGGGAGAAATCGTGGAAATCCGCAGTAAAAATTGATGAAAAAACCTTCAGCGGCTCAGGATCCTCCTGGGTCGCTTTCTTTTCCCATAAAAGATTTCTCTTCTCCCCTTGCATTCAGCATCAATTTATGGTATGGTAATGGTCAGATTATTTCCATTATGGAGATGTACCCAAGTGGTTGAAGGGTCCGCACTCGAAATCATGTTTCCACTTTGGAAGTCCAAACTGCCGAAAAGCCAGTAACCATGCGGGTTTGCGGGCAAGTTCAAATCGTGAATTGGGGTCTGTTCTATCCTGTTGTTCTTCCCAATTTCCACGGCTTGAATTTTGCGGGAAAATGGCTATAATGAGAGCAGCCATCTGACGGCCACTTTGAGAGGTGTATTTTGGGGTTCCGTAGTTACCGCTATCGTCCCTGATTTACCGTCATCATCCAAGTTGGTGTAATGATTCGAAATCAGGTTTCCTATGCGGAGTGCCAAACGGCTGAAACCCTTGGAACCATGCGGGTTCCAGCCGAGTTCAAATTGAATAATGTTGCTTGTTCTATCCTGTTGTTCTTCCCGATTTCCACCGGCTGAATTGGTCGGCGGGTCGGGACCAGGGATATAACATAAATTTGGAGATGTACCCAAGCGGTTGAAGGGTCCGCACTCGAAATGCGGTAGGTCGGCTCAAAACCGGCGCGAGAGTTCGAATCTCTCCATCTCCGCCATGAGGTCTGCCAGCGAAAAGCTGGTAGACCTCTTTCCTTTTTATGGAGAAACCGCCGATAGGTTTTGCAGCATGGGCGCCACAATGTCCTGCTCAATGGCTGCGGCGGATTGTTTTTTCGTGGCATATTGCAGATGCCCGTAAATATCCACCGTTGTTGAGATCTCACTGTGTCCCAGCCACTCCTTTACCTGTTCCATCGGAACACCGTTAGCCAGCAAAAGCGAGGCACAGGTATGGCGAAGATCGTGGAAACGAATGTGCCGTAAATTGTTCTTGGCAAGCAACTTCCCAAAGGTCGAGGACACATAGTTGGGTTTAATAAGATTACCGATCACATCGACACAGACATATCCCAGATATTCTTTGTTGTAGGAACGCCCGCACAGCTTGCGATTTTCTTCCTGCTGTTTCTTGGCCTCCAGCAACCGCTCTTTCAAAAAAGGAATCAATGGATAAGTCCGCAGACTGGATTTGTTTTTTGCCTTGTCCTTCTTAATCGTGACCCGTTCTCCCTTTACATTGCAAGTTGTTACCGTATGCCGGATGGAGAAACAGTTATGGTTGAAGTCAAAGGCACTCCATTTCAGACCGATAACCTCACTGCGGCGCAGGCCGTAAAAAGCAGTCAGAAGAACTACCAACTCGATCTTATGCCCCTTGATGACTTCAAACAGATTCAAGACTTCCGAATCCAGGTAGTAGTCACCTTTGAAGGGTTCAGGCTTGGAAATGATAATCCGGTCAGCCGGATTGCTTGGGATCAGATTTTTGTCAACCGCATAATTCAACGCCCCATGAATCAGAGCGTGGTAATGTTTAACGGTGGTCGGCTTGACCCGTTCCAATTCTTTCTCATAAAAAGCGAGAATATCTTGTTTGGTAAGGTCACAAAGGGCGACAGGATGCTCTCGGAAATACGGGGCGATGGGGTTGTTAAGCTGCTGTTCATATCCCGAATAGGTCGAGAGTTCGATGGGCTTGCTGTCCATCACCCGTCCGGTAGCAGACTTGTACTTGTGCTCAAGCCACTGATACAGGAAATCCACAAAGGAAATCTCTGCGGATGACGGGCCAGACGGAGAAGCCGACTGCTGTGAGGCCGTAGCCTCCTGAAGCAGCTTTTCCGTCCATTCCTTTCGGATGGTGGGAAGCATATTGTTTGCCCAGGTCTTGTTGCCCTTGGCTTTCTTATGGGTGGGAATCCATTTGGGCTTTCTCTTACCGTTCTCATCGGTAAGGTTTAGAACCCAATAGAGATACCCTTTTTTCTCGGCCACATGGCCGGAGATTAGTTTGCTGTTTTCTTGCAGGTGTACCGCTGGCATACTGATCTGTTCCTCCTTTTGCGGTATTGAGTTCACCTACCAATGACACCTTTATTGTATCATCGGACAGAACAAAACTCCAGGTAAATCCGCGTCAGAATTGTTAACTTTCTGCGTCTATCCGGTGAAGATCGACATCATAGCCTGCTACTCCGCCAAAGTGGAGCAGGTAATTTTCAAATAGCGAAGAATGTGGGCTTTAGGGATGCGGTAAGCCCGTCCAATTTTCAGGTACTCAATTTTCCCGTCTTTAAGTAACTTGTACCCGGTTTTTGTACTGACGCCAAGCGCCTCACACATTTGGCCAATGTCCATCACATCCGGGTAGTCTTTTAACATCAATCGGTAGGCATCTCTGGGAGAGAGTAGGCCGCCGTCATTTTCATACATTTTGAGTCCTCCTTTCGTTGGGGTATCCTATGCCAATGCTGATTGCCAGGGCTGCATCTACCTCCAGCATTTTTTCTTTGCTGATACGCCCAATGTAACCACGGAGCCGCTTCCGGTCTATTGTCCGCAGTTGTTCCAACAGAAGCAGAGAGGTAGGCGCAAGCCCCGGCACATTCTCAAGTAGGATATGGGTAGGCAGACTGTTCTTCGCTTTTCTACTGGTGATGGCTGCCGCAACAACGGTAGGACTAAAGTGATTCCCCACATCATTTTGGATAACAAGGACTGGGCGGATGCCGCCTTGCTCGGAGCCGACCACCGGGTTCAGGTCTGCATAGAACAGATCGCCACGCCGGATAGCCTTTCGCATAAGCTGACCTCCTGAATATTAAGTAAGCCGGAAATAGGGCAGGCCATAAGACCTGCCCCATTTCCGGCGAAATACTAAATCCGATTTGTTTTCTTTCTATGTGCCATTTGTCCTTGACACCCCGCACATATTGGGAAGTCATCAGTGACCGGCAGCGAACCGGCCCACGGGAATCTCACCCCTCCGAGGATCTCTCCGAGCTGCCCCCATTGTGTGAACTGTGGCTGGACAGGAGTACCATTATACCCCTTTTCGGTCATGGCCGCGCCAGGTGCTACCCGGTTTTTACAGGCTGCCGTTACTCGCTCATACGGGACAGGATTGTATGCAAGACCAATTATGATAATCAGGTGGGATCTGCTCATCATGTCCGTATATCATGGCGCGGCCCCTGAATCAGCTTTTGCTCATCGCACTGAAAAGGGGGATGTTACTGATGAATGAGTATGCGGTTGTCAAGGTACAGGTGAAAGAAGAACACTCGAAAGAATGCCTTTCACCTATCGTCCTGAAACCGCAGGGGTGTCAACCCTGTGCTGCAAAATATTTTTTAAGTTTGGCAATCGCCAGGTTTATGGACTTGGCAACGGCTTGATGGCTTGTCCCTTCCATGCGACCAATTTGCCGGGTAGAGAGTCCCTGAAAAACATGAAGCCGGAATCGCCGTTTCTGAACCTCGGTCAAAGCGCCCACTGTAAAAAGCTGCTCCAAGGCTTTCCAGGCATACTTGCGGTTCTGTATGTCAACAACTCGTTCTTCCCATTCTTCATCCAGTGCACGAGTGGCACAATGCTCCGTTTCCTCCAAACCGTGTATTGAAACATCCTTGCGGGTCTGGGCGCTCTCTGCCCGATCCTGCTCATAGTAGATTTGATCGGACAGGGCTTTCAGCTCTGCAAAGTCATGTTCCGTTTTGTCAGGATTCTCCTTCAGATAATCCTCCAGTGTGATTTCTATGATTTCCTTATGAAAGCGATAAACGATATTTGGGCTGTTTTTGTTTATCGCATAGTCGCTTTTGCGATAATTTTGCACTTCTGTTACCTCCGATTTGTTTTTTGCGGAAAACAAATCGGAGGTGGTGGCCCCCTAACTCTTTGTTCAGGGAGCCTTAAATGAAAGCGGCCGACTTTGTATCGGAATACAAAATCAGCCGCTTTCTGGATATGTGCATTGAGAAGTCCAATAGGGCAGGCAGCACCGGCAGGCGGGGGTTTGTCCCCGCTTGGGGAAAACTCCCGCGCACAAAAACGCAGACCAACGCCTATTGAAATTTGTCCATTGAAAGCCGTGTGTCGTTGATATGGGACAAAAAGCAACTTCTCAATGCTGCGGATTTTCTGATCCATAGCACTGTTACTCCTTGTCTGCTGCTATGCGGACGGCACACAGGCGGCTGGCATCATCCCCTTGTATTATAGAGTAGTAGTTATTAAAGCCCCTCTCCAAGGGCTGTGCTACACTGTAAGGGATGCTGTGGATTGGTGATCATCTCCTACCACAAGATGGCTCAAGAAAGGTTCCAACCACAGCCCCTTACACTTTTGTTGATCAGTTAAATACCGCCAGACGGTTTATGTGGAACAAGGCTACAAAAGTAAGGCGCACTGTGGATGCAGCATCACATATTTACCGCTGGAGGGATTTGTTATGGTGATTTCTGTTGGTATCGATGTCTCAAAGGATAAACACGATTGCTTTATCGTCAACTCTGAGGGCGAAGTCCTGGCAGATGTGTTCACTATCCCCAACAACATGGATGGGTTTCACTATCTGTTACAACGAATCCAGGATTGCGCCAACACGCAGAACAAAATAAAAGTAGGGCTTGAGGCGACCGGACATTACAGCTACAATCTGCTCGGGTTCCTTCTCGACAACGGTCTACCCACCTATGTCTTGAATCCCTTGCGCACAAACCTTTACCGAAAAAGCCTCAGTCTCAGAAAGACCAAAACCGACCGGGTGGATGCACGAACGATTGCCACTATGCTGTTATCCGATGCGGGCCTCAAGCCCTACACAGATACAGCATACCACAACGAGGAATTAAAGTCACTGACCAGATACCGTTTTGACAAGGTGAAGGAGCGTGCCAAGCTGAAAAGTTCTGTCTCCCGACTGGTCTGCATCCTGTTCCCCGAACTGGAAAAGCTGGTTCCTTCTCTGCATACTGCTTCTGTCTACACCTTACTGGAAGAATTCTCCGGTGCCAAACAAATTGCCGCAGCTCATTTGACGAGGCTGAAAACACTGCTCGAAACCGCCTCTAAAGGCCACTACAAACGGGACATGGCTCTTGAGATCCGAGATGCCGCCAGAAACTCTATTGGCTCCTGGATGCCCGCCAAGTCCCTTGAATTACAGCACACCATCCGGCTCATCCGTGAACTGGATGTCGAGATCGCCGAGATTGAGGAACAAATCCAGTCCATTATGGATGAGCTGTGTTCTCCCATTACCACCATCCCAGGGCTGGGGTTCCGCATGGCTGCCATGATCTTAGCCGAGGTGGGTGACTTCACCCGCTTTGACTCCCCAGACAAGCTATTGGCCTATGCGGGGATGTCGCCATCCACTTACCAGTCTGGGCAACTCAAAAACTGTTACCCCCACATGGAAAAACGCGGCTCCAGATACTTACGCTACGCCCTTTACAACGCGACCAAATATGTCTGTCACTGGAACCCGACCTTTGCTGCCTATCTTGCTAAGAAGCGTGCGGAGGGCAAACACTACAATGTCGCGCTTTCTCATGCTGCCAAAAAGTTGGTTCGTCTAATCTTTGCCATGGAGAAATCCAGGCAGCCATATTGCTCGGCAGCTTGAGGGCAACTACTTAAATAGCCAGCAGAGGCCTGACAAGACCTTAGCTTTGCTATACCTTTTTGAGCTATCCTTTTTCACCACCACCATTCATTTTGGGGCTTGACTTTTAATAGTTAATCTTTCTTCCATCAATGTGGCAGTTCTACGCTGCCGCCTTTGCTGATAATTTTTAATTGTAAGTTCTAAATTTGGGGAACCTTGACGGTTTTCCTCGGAATTTGTCGATAGCATAAAGAAAGGCGGCCCTTATCCATAAGATAAAGACCGCCGTTTGCGCTGATTATGTATGATACTGTTTTTGCAGCCCCTCATCGGCCTCACCTCACTTTTTCCCAGGGGATGGGTAGACTGTCACAGTAAGAGTTTATCTTGGAGAAATCATCAGGACTTCATCGAGAAATGTAAAATCTCCTTGTATTATAGAGTAGTAGTTATTAGAGCCCCTCTCCAAGGGCTGTGCTACACTGTAAGGGATGCTGTGGATTGGTTTCAACCTCCTACCACGAGATGGTTCCAGAAAGGTTCCAACCACAGCCCCTTACAGTTTTGTTGATCAGTTAAATACCGCCAGACGGTTTATGTGGAACAAGGCTACAAAAGTAAGGTGTACTGTGGATGCAGCATCACATATTTATCGTTGGAGGTATTTGTTATGGTGGTTTCTGTTGGCATCGATGTCTCAAAAGATAAGCACGATTGCTTTATCGTCAGTTCCGAGGGCGAAGTCCTGGCGGATGCATTCATAATCCCCAACACCATGGACGGGTTCCACTACCTTTTACAGCGAATCCTGCATTGTACCGCACCGCAGGATAAAATAAAAGTAGGGCTTGAGGCTACCGGACATTACAGCTACAATCTGCTCGGGTTTCTTCTTGACAACGGTCTGACCACCTATGTCCTGAATCCCTTGCGCACAAACCTTTACCGAAAGAGCCTTAGCCTGAGAAAGACCAAGACTGACCGGGTGGATGCACGAACGGTTGCTTCTATGCTGTTATCCGATGCGGGCCTCAAACCCTACACAGATACAGCATACCACAACGAGGAGCTAAAGTCACTGACCAGATACCGTTTTGACAAGGTGAAAGAACGTGCCAAGCTGAAAAGTTCTATCGCCCGGCTGGTCTGCATTCTGTTTCCGGAATTGGAAAAACTCGTCCCTTCTCTGCATATTGCTTCTGTCTACGCCCTGCTGGAAGAGTTCCCGGGGGCCAAACAGGTTGCCAATACCCATTTAACGAGGCTGAAAGCGTTGCTCGAAACCGCCTCCAATGGCCACTACAAACGGGATATGGCTCTTGAAATACGAAATGCCGCCAAAAACTCTATTGGCTCTCAGATGCCTGCCAAGTCCCTTGAATTGCAGCACACCATCCGGCTCATCCGTGAACTGGATCGTGAAATTGATGAAATCGAAGAGCAAATCCAATCCATTATGGATGAGCTTCATTCTCCTATTACCACTATCCCTGGGCTGGGGTTCCGCATGGCTGCCATGATCCTGGCAGAAGTCGGCGACTTCACCCGGTTTGACTCCCCAGACAAGCTGTTGGCTTATGCAGGGATGTCCCCCTCCACTTACCAATCCGGACAGCTCAAAAATTGCTACCCGCATATGGAAAAGCGTGGCTCCCGATACCTACGCTACGCACTTTACAACGCAACCAAGTATGTCTGCCACTGGGACCCGACTTTTGCTGATTATCTCGCCAAGAAGCGGGCGGAGGGAAAACACTACAACATTGCCATCTCTCACGCGGCCAAAAAGTTGGTTCGTCTGATATTTGCCATGGAGAAGTCCAGGCAGCCATATTGCTCAGCGGCTTAAGTGCAGCTACTTGAATAGCCAGCAGGGGTCTGACAAGACCTCAGCTTTGCTATACCTTTTTTGAGCCATCTCTTTTTCACCACCACCATTCATTTTCGGGGTTGACTTTTAATAGTTAATCTTTCTGGGGGCGGCGCTCGGCCGCCCCCGATAGGGATTGGAATATGGCGGGCGATCAGGACACGGCAGCTTCTTCGTTCTGTACGGCGGCCTCATACGCTTCCAGTACAGCGGCGGAGAGCTTTGCCCGCAGTTCCTTCGTCATGGGGAAGCAATGCTCCACCCATTCGCCCTTGACATTCCGGCGGCTGGGCAGGGACACAAACAGCCCCTTTTCGCCCTCGACGACCCGCACATTCTTCACCAGAAAGCAGTCATCCAGGACCACGCTGCACACCGCCCGCAGCTTGTCGGGACCGGTAAAAGTCTTTTTGATTTCCGCTTTGAACTCCATTGAAAAACCTCCTGTCAAAAATTAGGGCGGGGCCGATGGCCCCGCCGCTGCTTGTTCCGATCAGCCGCCGTAGTTGAACATATCCTTGATGCGCTGAGTGATGGTGGGCAGCACGGTGTCGTCCACGATCAGGTACAGACCGGCCAGGATCAGGGCGCCCAGGACAATGGAGATCAGCACAGTAATCGCCACATCCAGCGTACCCTGACCGGTGCGGTCGGTCAGCGCCTCCGCCGTGCGGTCAGCCAGCTCACGGGCCTTCTGCTTGGCAGTCCAGATAGAAGTCATAGCCTTAACCTGAGTGTTGCGGATGAAGTTAGCCATAGTTTTTTCCTCCTGTTAATAAAATGATTTATTTAGTAAGGCGCGGAAATCGCCTGTACTACGGAATGTATCCCGGCTTACTGGTAGTAGCCGAGAATCAGGTTCAGGGTGGCGGAACCGAGTACGGCGCCAATGCAGGACACCACCGCCACAACAATGCGGTTGTTCCACTTTTTCTGATCCATCTCGTCAGCCATGCCGCGCCGGATGCAGAAATAGATGATAAGCAGACCGGCTACCACCGGCGCCAGCACCATCAGCCAGGTTGTCACATCACCGACCAGTTTCTCGGTTCCCTTGACAATCTGACTGTCCTGCACACCAGCGGCATAAGCCGGTGCGGACATAAAAAAAGAGGCGGTAAGTGTGGCAATACCAACACCCACCGCCCGGACAGTCTGTTTCAGCCTGCCCGCCGTCTGGTTGATTTTCTCTTTCATTCAAAACCTCCTATGAGTTAATCATCATCAAGGCCACCGCCCATAGCGCCCTTTTGCTGCGAAAGGCGGCGCATGATGTCCTTCTGGTAGTAAATCCAGATGTTCCACAATGCGATTTCTTGCTTCGTGTCGGTGATGATTGGCCGTTTCTGTTCCCGTTCTTCCCGCAGCCTGCGGTTATGCTCCACATCTCCCAACCCCAACATCTTGTTGAACATCCACTGAGAAAGGTCGGGCGCATACATCATAGCGGGGTGGTCGCGGCTGGTGATGATTTGATGGGGACGCTTGACGCGCCGGACCTCATCGGTATTGAGCAGCTTCCTCTCGGTCAGGCTGACGCTCTGGGAGTTAGAGGGGGTTGTGTATTTGCCGTTGCTGGCCGAAAGCTGGTAACTGGATGTGGTGTAGCTACCGAGTTTGTCGGACATCTCCCGCAGCGTTTCCGGGTCATCGCTTTGCAGGTACGCCCAGACCTGACAGTTGCCCTTGATCGTGTTGGCGATATTGTCGCTGTACTTTTCTTTCAGTTGGTCAAAGCCCTGCACAAACAGGGCATATCGCATCCCACGGCCAGCCGCCACGGTCAGTTTGTTTGTCATGTCGCTGATGGGAGTAAAGTTGCCATACTCGTCAAGGATGAAGTTGACACGGCGTTCCAGACGCCCGCCGCGCCGGTCTGCCGCCTCTGCCAAAAGTTCGTATTGCTGCGACACAATGAGAGAAGCAATGGGATAAAAGGTGGTTTTCTCGTCGGGCAGGATTACAAACAACGCCTGCTTTTTACTGCCCATATCTGCAAGGGTAAAATCGCTGGTATGGGTGATAGCGTAGATGGACTTCGAGGTGAACAGCCGCAAGGTGGTCAGGGCAGAGGTGTAGAAGCTGCCTCTGGTACGGGACGGCGCCACATCGGAAATGGACAGAAGCGCCCGTGCCGGGTGGGATGGAGAGAGCTTCTTGACATACTCCAACAGCGGCATCTTATTTCCGATGGTACGGCACATTTCCGAAATGAACCAATACACATTGGTCATGTTCTGAAATTCCGGTCGTTTTTGGTTGTCGCACACCACGCAAAGAATGGCAGCCGCTATGATGGAACATTCACCGTTTGTCCAAATCTTTTCGCCCTCCGGCTTACCAACCAGATTGTTCGTCAAGTCCCAGGCCAGCATTTCTGCACGGTCGGTGTCTCCCTCACTGATGGCGTCAATGATGGGCTGGAGCAGATTGTAGCGCATACTCTTTTCGGGGTTCTTGAAGTCCAGCACCAAAACCTCATAACCCAACTTTTTCAGGAAATCAGCGGTGTAGTGGAACAATTCGGCTTTGGGGTCGGAGCAGAAGATGGATTCTCCGGCGAGTCCCAAAAGACAGATACTTTCCAGAACCAGACATCTTGATTTACCGGAACGAGTGGCGCCAACGCAGAGCAGGTGGCAGTCATCACCGACAAAATAGATTTTTTCTTTATCGCCCTCCTTTCGCATACCTACCACCACGCCGCCTTTTTTCAGCGGAGTATCCGCTCCCAAAGGTTCCTGCTTGGGAATACCTTTGGGGTGAAGGTTCAACTTCAATTTATCGCCTCCTTATTTTTCTTTGAGAAAATCCAAACCATCGTATCCGGTATCTAAGAGCTGCCGGATCGTTGGGTTGTGCGGGTCAAGAATATAGCTGTCAAATGCTTTGTCTTTCTCGGAATCGGTCATCCACCGGGCTGAACCATGCTGGTATTGGCCCACGGCTTTGGGTGTCTGAATTTCCGGGGTGATCGTGTCCAGGTCTGATTCATACGGCCTCATGTTGGTCAGGAAGAACATAACCGCCAACACACTTACAAACCCTTGCAGACACAGATACAACATCATGTGCTGGCGGTTGGAAAATAGGCTGGCAAGGCAGTCCCCGATGGGGAGAAGTGAAAGCCGGGTGATCTCTCTTGTCAGCAGACCGTGAACCGCTGTTGAGAAAAACAGGTTGAGAATCGCGCCGGAAACGAAGATTAACGCACACACCATCAGTTTAGGTTTTGTTTTCAAAACGGTAGTTCATCCTCCTGTTCATCCTCATCCTCAAGGGCATCCAGAAGTGAATCCAGATACGCCTTCTTCTCTAAATTCCAGGTACTCACCATATCCGACTCGTACTCGGTAAACGGTAAAATGCGTTCGGTGCCATCCTGAACACATTGTTTTGAGTTGAAAAAGCCAATATCGGCAAATTCATTATTGGAAATGAGAGTACCGTCATCTGTGCGAAACATGATTGGCATATTGTTGCCGTCTGCATAGTAAAGGAACCGATTCGTTGCATACGCAAGCCGGGCAATATCGCCATCGAGCAAAATAAAATATGGAATCTTTCGCTCACCGTTGATTGCCGGATATTTGTTGAACTCATCCAGAAACTCTTGGAGTTCGGGGCAGACCTCACGAACAGTCAGTTTGCCTGTTTCATTACGGGTAATTCTTTCAACTACATCTTCCAGTGCATGATCGGCAGTTAATTGACAGCCATACCAAGTAACAGCAGTAATAGGGAATGGCGAAACAACTCCGTCTATTTCTTTATAGACTTGTGTATTTTCAAAAAAATAGTGGGGCCAGTGACTTTTCATGTTATCGTCTGCCTTTTGACGCAGCGATATGTCCGCTTCGATAATGAAGTGATTTCCTTCCAGGTCGAAATCCAGAATTTTCATTGCAAATACCTACTTTGCCGCCTGTGGCTTCATAATTCCATATCATCTTCAACGGCGAAATCATCCAGAAACGCTTCGTTATCCTGATCCTCGGTCAGCTTGATTTCCTGCGGCTCCGTTTTGCCCATCTGCATGGGAATCAGAACCGGCAGCAGATGATCTTGTAAAAAATCAAAATCTACGCATTGGTCAGTGAACATACCAACGGTATTCAGAAACGGGGTATCCAGCGGGGTACAGATCATCAGGTCGCCGCGCTCTTTCCCCATCTTCACAATAAAAGAGGCAAGATTGACCGGATCGGGGTCCAGGCAGAACGCTTCATGCAGGCCGCCCTCCGCAGGGGCATACCCGATTAAAAAAGGATAGCCGCAAGCAGTATGGTTCTGTTTGGCTGCGCTGATAAGTTCAGGGGTGACAAACTTGGTGAGTTCTTCGGCAGCCTCATTTCTGACTGGCTTATCCAGAAGCCAGTCTTTCAAACTTTCCGGCTTGACGATGCCACAGAAGTCATGTCGTTCCCAATGAATGTATTTGCCGGTCAACAGGCTTTCTGCATACACGGCCTGACCTCTGGCTCCATAAATACATCCAAAACCGTTACGGGCATACCAGATGGAGTCATCGGCAGTCATGTCCTTGCCCTTGCTGCTCACCCCGGGCTTGAGAACCAGAAATTGATTTTCGTAGTTGTACTGGCTACTGTCGGGGATGCAGTCATTTATGTCCAGAGGGCGATCCGACTGGCGGATCATTTTCTGATTCTTCACCATATCATCGGATACATAGAGAATCGGGAGTTGCAGAAAAGTAGCCAGGCCAATTTCGTCCTTCATTCCCTGAGAGATGGTGTCGCCCATTACCCAGAGTTCATCGCAGCGCTCCAGCAGTTCGTGACCCATTCGTAAGCCCTGTTCCCGCTGCTCCGGCACTGCGTCATTCAGATATTGCGTGAAAATCGTGTGCGGCGCCAAGGGAATCACGCCGCAGGATGCTGCATAAGCACAGTAGTCCTTTGCCTTTTCCATGTTTTTTTCCATATCTCCCCGCAAGGGGGAAGAAATATAGACCAGCCTCAAAGTAACACCTACCTTTCCAAATTAAGCCCATCCACCCAACAGATGGACGGTGCAAAAGTCGATGAAAACTGCCCACCGGCCACGGAACATAGCCCGCAAACCTCTGAGTTTCAAATTTCCAGATCTTCCTCGTCCTCTAAATCACAGGCGCTTTCCACATCGGAACCGTAATCTGTGAACGGCAAAATGTGTTCTGTGCCGTTCTCGACATTTTCCTCGGATTCATACAGCCCCATATCGGCAAATTCATTGTCGGAAACAAGAGTTCCGTCAACGGTACGGAACATCAGCGGCATATAGTTACTGTCCTCGTAATACAGAAACTCATTGGTCGCATACGCCAGTTTTGCAATATCGCCGCCGTGAAAAATGAAGTACGGAATCGTTCGTTCCCCGCTGATAGCCGGATATTTTTTGAGTTCATCAAAAAACTCTTGAAGCTCTGGACAGACATAATGAACGGTCAGCTTGCCGATTTCATTGCGGGAAATGCGTCCGATCACATCTTTCAACGCATGATCGGCAGTCAGTTGATAGCCAGCCCAGGCAACGGCTGTAATTTGGAACGGCGAAACAGCGCCGTCCGTTTCTTTATAAACTTGCGTGTTATCAAAGTCGTACCGAAGCCATTGACACTCCATATCATCATCCGCCTCTTGGCGCGGCGAAATGTCTGCTTCGATGATGAAGTGACTTCCTTCCAGGTCGAAATCCAGGATTTTCATTGTAAACTCCTATCTTTCCAAGTCCAGCCCGTCCAGCTCATAGTCTGAAACAGGCGGTTCAAAGGCCGTATCATAGGTCACATCATCAAGCTGCCGGATTGCGTCCAGACGGGCCGCTGCCTGCGGATCAGTAACAAGTTCCTGTTCCAGCAGGGCGTCCGCAACGATGGCGTTGGAAACCGGATCTGTAAAACAAAGGTTCTCACCGTCCTGTGCGGCTTGTTCCATCACAGATTCCGGCAGGATTTCTTCGGCAAGGGCCTTCGGCACTTCCAGCCCACGTTTCTTTGTGCCGACGATCTCATAAATGCCCACGGCGATCTCCCCGCAGGTGATGATGTTTCCCCAAATATCAGGATTCGGGCGTCCATCACGCATACTTTGTCCCTCCATCTTCCTCATAAGGCATATAGGCTATGACGGTGAGGTAATCCGTACCCAGGCGCCGCAAAAGAGCATCCTGATGTTCCATGACCTGATCGACGATATGCTCCGGGCAGTATTTCATCAGGTCAGCTACATATTGCCCCACATCCAAGCCAATGGGATGCGCCAGGTATTCTTCATCCGTCATGCCCTCAAGCTGCTGGTTCAGCCCGTGTTTATACATCAGGAAACGGGCGATAGCGATGGTCTGATTTCTCTTGCTGCTCATTCTTGCTATCCTCCAATCTCCATTTCTTCCTGCTGGCCGAACTCCATATCAAAGTCAAACTCCATTTCCTGCTCCCGCAGCTCCGGGATAATGTCCTCGATTTTGTCAAGAATCCGTTCCACAGATTCACGGGCCTCGTTGGAAACATCCTGATCGAGTATGCTCATCTTAACCAAACCCGCATGAAGGACCCGGAGTTCTTCTTCGGTGAACAGCGCACGTTCATCCACCAAACCGCTCCGTTTGGCGAAATCCTGCCCTGCAAATTCCTTGTTGTAAAAAATCTGGCGGGCCATCATTTCGCCGGAATCCGGGGCGGTGCGGTAGGTGGAGAACACATAGCCAAACAGATGATGCTCCTTGCAGGCGAGAGTCACGCCATTGTATTCTGCCAGCTTATAAGAGCCATTGGGAAGTTTCTCATTGGCGTCAGTATAAGGACAGTCGCGGCAGATACCCGCTTTGTTCGCCGTGTCCTGGGCCGTATCGTTGATAAGGCGAATGAGTTTGTCCTTGACTGTGACAAAGGGGTTCTGGATCACCGTATCGGCTTTGGAGAAATAGGCCACAAGCTGGTTCTTGAAATAAATATCAGCGATGTAATCGGAAGATTGGGACCGCTTCACATCAAAGCCGCGCCGGGCAAGCTGTTCAAAGAACAGCCTGTAAAAATCGGTTTTATTTCGCAATCGGTTTCCTCCTTTCCTGATAACCTTTTCGCTTCATTACATCTTTGAGAACTTCAACGAAAGCAAAAATGCGCTCTGCCGCCGCCTGATTTTTGGGGTAAACCGCAGGCAGCGGAGGGCGCCGCTGTTTTTTCAGATCGTACCATAGACAGCCGCCGTCCCTTCGTTCAGGGAACATACAGGACGGGACAGAGGTGCGCAGGGTATAAGGGCAGTTATGGCAGGGGTGTCCTTTGGGGTATTCATATTGGTGAACCGTCAAAGGGGCAATGCCATACGAACCGCTCGGAATCGACACCGGCACACCATTTTGCTTATAGGAAGTGTTCGCTTCTATCATCCTTTCTCCTTTCTGGAACCGGGTGGCCGGTCACTTTTTTGCTTTTCAAAAAATCTTCTGAAAATAGAAAAAGCAGCCCCGCAGGACTGCTTTCTGTATGGCAATATCAATTTTTTCAAGGGACTTTTCTTCCAAAGTCACAACTTTTTCAAGGGACTTTTTCCGGCAGACAGTAGATTTTCATTGAGTTTCATCTGGTGTTCGATGTCAATACTCCGCACTGAGCAGGAAATCCGCTATGTGCATTGTCTTGATTCCCTCATAGTTCCCACCGGCAAATTCGTCTGTTGTGAGAACAAATTTGGGGTAATTATCCGGTATTTCAAGCAGGCGGCTATATTCTCTCTTTTCTGTCTTTTCCGAGTTGATCTCCTGCGTCACCTGAACATAGATTTTTTCGTTTTGTCTGACTGCTACAAAATCAATCTCGCTATCTCCGGTTTTCCCCACATTGACAGTATATCCCCGTCGGCAGAGTTCCAAATATACGATATTTTCAAGGCTGGAAGCAACGCTGTCTGCGTTATAGCCGAGAACACTGTATCGCAAGGCAACATCGGCCAGATAGAATTTTTCCTGCGTTTTCAGGATTTCCTTCCCCTGCAAATCATATCTGGAACAGCGGTGAAGCAGATATGCCTTTTCCAGCTTTTCCAAATAGCTGTAAACCGTTTCGTTGTCGAGGGATCGCCGTTCTGCTTTCAGGTAATCTGCAATGGACTTGGCGGAAAAGGTGTTGCCGACATTATTGAATGTGTATTTTACGACACGCTCCAACTGGTCGATCTTCCGAACCTGATTTCGCTTTACAATATCCGAGAAGATCGTGGAATTGTATATATCCCGGACAATCGTGTAGATTTCATCCTGAGAATACGCCTGCAAATGCGTTGCCGGAAATCCTCCCAGGCGAACATAATTGGCAAGTTCTGCTTTCGGCTCCCCAACATTGGCGAATTTGCTTTTGAACATCAGATATTCGCCAAAAGACAGGGTAAAAATGCGGAAGGAAATGTATCGGCCAGTAAGATAGGTCGCTATTTCAGAGGACATCATTCTGGAGTTGGAGCCTGTAATATACAAGTCAACATCAAAATCGGATGCCAGCGAGTTTACGACCTTTTCCCAGCCTTTGATTTCCTGAACCTCGTCCAGAAACAGATAGGTCCTTCCTGTGGAGGAAAGCTGATCCTTCAATAGCGTGTAGATCTGCTTTGCCGTCATATCCTCATATTCCATAGAATCAAAACGACAGCTTATAATGCGATCTTCCGGGATGTTTCGTTCCGTTTTCAGCCTTTCCATAATCATTTTCAGTATGGTAGATTTTCCGCAGCGGCGCACCCCTGTAAGGATTTTAACAAAAGGAGTATCTACATAGGCCATAATCTTATCCACATATAACGGTCTTTCAATCATCGTGACCACCTCCATTCGCTATTATTATACCGCAAAACGCACAGGCGGTCAATCAGTTTTGCGGTTTATAATCGCAAAACTTTTCGATAATACATTTATTTGCGGATTGCTATGGTTCCACCCCCTTGTCCTTATGCCGCAGATACCACTCTTTTCGGGCCGCCTTTGACAGTTCGGTACTCATGGCCTTTTGCCGGTCGTCGTATTCCATGTCAAAACT
This sequence comes from Angelakisella massiliensis, assembly GCF_900104675.1. Lineage (GTDB taxonomy): Bacteria > Bacillota > Clostridia > Oscillospirales > Ruminococcaceae > Angelakisella > Angelakisella massiliensis. The sequence continues at coordinate 2,977,054 of NZ_LT629945.1, forward strand.
CATAGCAGCCTGCTCCAGCGCTATTAGAATTTCGCAAATCATCTGTTCGGTGAAGTAGGCTTTCCGGGCCTCTGTATATTCAAAAGACTGGACCTCACGGTCTTTGCACAGCATGGTACGGATCACATCGAGAATTTTATTGGCGATCAGCTTATCGGCCTCTGCCACAGCCTTTTCCTGCTGTTCTTTGATGTGGGTCGGGTCGGTGTCATAGAGCATGGCAAGGCGGGTTTTGCTCTCCACATAGTCCTGAACCAGATTGTGGATGTACTCGTTGTTTTCTTTCAGGAAGGCAACAAAGGCATCCACTTCGACCTTCACATCCTCTGGCAGCAATTTGTAATACAGCCGTCCCTTTTTCGGCATTTTCTCCTTCAGCGCGAACAGGCGTGAGAGAAAGGGGGCAATCTTCATTGCACCAACAACGCTGTCCAAAGGGGAAGTCCCCAGTTCATCATCCGTGATTCGCCCAAACGCTTCACGCAGGCGGCGATATTCCTGCGGGTGAAGCTGTTCCATATACTTCTCAAACTCGTCGATCATTTCGTCTGTGATGGCCGACAGGTGTTCCTTGGCCTGCTGTTTGTCCTCGCAATATGCCTTGATGCGCTCGGCAAAGGTATCCCGAATGAGCTGCTTACGGATTTTATCCGGGATGCTTGGATGGACAAAAGGGACCATTGTTCGCTGATGTTTATTCCAGAACACCACATGGATGTGAGGATGACCTTTTTCGTTATGGTGGGAGGCCACCCATTGCAAATCCTGCACCCTGATTCCATTGAACTTTGCAAGGGTCAAAATGTGGCGGTCAATATAGTCCTCCCACGCTTTGTGATCGGACAGCCCCAATTCGGCAGCCGTTTCCGGCGAAAAGGAAATAATTCCCCGATACATATTGACACGGCGATAGGACAGCTCCCGAACCAGGCGGGCGGCTTCCTGCCAAGTGTCAAACTCTTTGACCGCCCCCAACTCCAGTTTGCCAAACAGCCCGTGGCGCATCCCCTCATTCTTCACGGCACCGGGACGAGTTGCAATGTAACCAATATGTGCATAGTTGCCTTTTGGAGTTTTCTTATAATTGGGGTGCCGGTGGCGCTGCTTATAAATCAGAATCGACACGGGACCCTCCTTGTACGGCATGGATGGCTTTCTGCATTTCCTCGTCATCCATGAAAGTACGCAACGCATCCGCGTTTTTCTGATTGGCAAATGCCAATGCCCGCTTTCGGGCCGCCGACTCAATTTTTTCAAAAGACGAATAGCGATCTTGGTCAATAAGGTCTGCGATAATGGCAATGTTGGCATAATAGCCCGCAGCCGATATGATCGTCAGGCGGTTTATCAGTCCGGCCAACCGATTTCCCAGGGCTTTGAGCTGCCCGCTGAGTTCCTGCCGGATGACCCCGTTTATCATGTCAATATTTTCGGCGGTGGTTTCCAAATCCAGATATTCGTCAATCGCCCTGCGCACTTCTTTGGAAAAGTCCGTCCCGTTCCTGGCCGCCAGCTTATTGAGCGCCCGAATGGTATCCTCCGGCAGATGGAGCGTCTTGCGCTCTGTTTTTATGGGCGATTCCTTCAAATCAATCCTCCCTTCCAGCAGAAAAGGCGCCGGTTCATCCGGCGCTCTGACAAAATGCTTTTCACATTCTAACCATTCTAACCATTCTAACGCAGAGGATGGTTAGAATCGGTGGGTAGAACGGATACAAAGTGCGGTATGACAAAAATCACACCAGAATCAAAAAATCATACTCTTTGAAATCCTCAAAACCCCGTTGAAAGCACGGCTTTCAAGCTGTTAGCCCGCCGTCAGGTATGACGGCTATTCCTGCCTTAACCGAGAACCGCAGGGCGTGGCCTGCGGATTCCGGTTGCGGGGCGCCCCCGCAGGGGGGCGGGCAGGTACAGATGAAAAGAAAAGTGCGGGCTGTCACAGTTCAAAGTCATCTTCCAGATCTTCTTGGGCGGGCGCCCACTCGGTAAAAATCTCCGCCATGATTTCGTCCTTTGTTCCTCGGACAGAGCAGCCCTCATTGGCGTAGTCCTCCAGATTGGAGAGCCGTTCAGGGATACGGTAGAACGCAAACTGCCGTCCCGGTGTCTGAATGAACAGCCGCATTTCATACCCGTCCTTCGGGTTCATTGCGTCCATCAGTTCATCCAGGGTTCCAACCCGTTCGCAGGCTTCGTGCAGGATGGAGTGCAGCATATCTTTGGGGATCTCCGCAGACCAGAGAGAGTAATCGTCTTTCCCGTGACAGGTGATGGTCTGGACTTTTGCAAAGGCAATCCGGTCGATCTTCTCCAGCGCAGAGTTCAAAATTGCCTCGGCCTCCGGCGGATGGTGGCCGCAGAGTTCCATATCCACCACAGTCCCCACGGCTTCCGCCTCTTGTTCGGTCAGAACGATGTCCACTTTTTTCTGTTCATAGGTATTTCCACGGCCATTGAGCATCAGGGAACATTCGGCAGCAATGCGGAACATCCTGTAATAGTCGTCCGCAGTTTCTCCCAATGTCTTGCCGGTAGCAAAGTTTTGAAAATAGCGCTTGCCATCTTTGTCGCGGCAGGCCAGGGAAATGTCCAGATAGATACCTTCGCTGGCCCCAAAATTGGGAATACAGAGCGCCTGGTCAAATTCAGGTAGCTCGCCCGTCAGTTCATCGGAGAACAGGAAATACTCATCCGGGAGCAGACCTTTCAGTTCCAGGTGCGTTTGCAGTCTGTCAAAGGTTTCTTTTGCGTCGGCCATGCCGATGTGCCGGACACGCCGCTTTTCATCCGGCTCACTCCAGCGATCCAATTCAAAGGTTTTGATTTTTGCCAATTTTACACCTCCATACCTTGTTCCGGTTCTTCCTCGGCGCTCTGTTCAAATGCGGTTTCCAGCTCCGCCATACGCTGACGGTCTAAATCCTCCACAGAACGCCCCTTCCGCATTTCCACCAGGTCGGTGTTAAAGTCATTCAAATGTGGCACATGAACCGCGCAGGCATATCCCTTTTCGGTGTATGCCTTCATCCATTTTGCCGCTGTAAGCTGCCCCCAATTTCGCAGTTGCCCATTCTTGTCACGGGCCAGATAGTCATTGTCCACTGCAAACACCAGCCGCTTGATCTGCGGATGGCCTTCCAGATAACGGTCAATGGCTCCATTCCAAAGGCAACCGGTAGAGATACGGTGATCTTGCATCCAGTCACGCCCATAAAAGTCAGCGGCAATAGAAGCATGGCTCATCAGGTCGATGGGCGCCTCGGTGACAATCAGCAGATCGGTTTTGCCCTCGTGGAAGAAGGGGTAGCTTTTATCTGAGCCGGTCGCATCCATTTTGAAGGAGCTGTTATCTCTGGCCGCCCGCATGGAGCAGTACCGGGCGGTTCCTTCCGCATCGTAGCCTACAAACACGCAGTTGCCATACTTCTTTTCCTGATAAATCATCTTCCGATTCATAAAGTGGCTTACGATTTTGGGGCTGATACCTCGGACAGAAACCAGATACCAATATCCAGGCTCACAGTCTAATCCCTCCGTTTCTTCCTGCAATCGCTCCAAATACTCGTCGATGTCCAGTTCCTCATACTGAAATTGGAGCGATTCAACGATTGCCGGATTGCAGTCCTCCGGCAGATGCTCCTTTACAGCATCCTGAACATCCCGGATTTCCCCCAGGAATCCCCAGCAGCTATCCACCTCCACATCTTCCTTGAAAAGCTGGAATCCATAGCACTGGTTGGTCAGGTAGTAATCGTACTCCTTGACTTCGGCTTCCAGGGTTTGACGAACCTTCTCCAATATTTCAGGGGTGATTTTCCCGTGTTCCTGCTCGATCATCGCTTTATCTGCGTAGATCCAGCCAACCTGACCGGAATCCCACGGGCAAGAAAAGCCGCAGGTGTTCATGGTGATCCCGCTGTGATCGTACAGGTAAAGCGGAAGAATCACCATACCATCCATTTGTTCTACCAGCGAAAACAGTTCGCCGGTGGTGAGGGCAGAAAGGCAATCATCCAAAAACCAGTCCGGGACTTCATCTTTCAACGAGGCCGCATAGCTGGAGGACACATACCAATCGCTGTCTGAACTCCAGTGCTGATTCTCCCGCAATTCCCACTCCCGCGTGGAGCGGTTGTATTCCAATCGGGCATCTTTGGCCTTGCCAGATTTGAGAAATGCAAAAACCGGATTGTTCCGGTCATGGCCGCTGGAGTATTCAGAAAACAGCAGGTTCCGCAGGAAATCGCTTGGCTCATCATAATCGTGCTTCTCGCCCAGGCTGTATCTGCTATGCCAGCAGACCATTTTTCCCAGGCAGTCGTGATCCTCACGAGGGTTCAGAGGGGTATCATCATCCAGTATGAAAAGGGTGTAGGGCGCCATTGTCGCTGTCATCGGCATATCGCTTCACCTCCCTCCAGACAGGTCGATTCGCTTAGTTGGCGCCGTGGCGGTTGCGATACCAGCCAAAATAGAAAAGGCCGCCAATCATGGCGGCGGCAGCGGATACACTCAAAATTGCTTTTTTCATATTGGCTCCTTTCAAAAACCAGATTTACAGTTCCATATCCTGTTCTTCCTCACAGTCCAATACAGGGCTGTCCGGCGGGGACATCCCATGTTCTTCAAACTGCTGTCGGGTCTGAATCGCAGCGGACAGTTTGGAAAGCAGGTCAAACATTTTGGTGCTGTTCCGGCTGCCTTTGAAATAGCGGTAGTTCCATTCTCCAATTTGGGGATCGTACCGGATACTGTGAAGCGAATTGATGATCCAGCCCTGTGTTTTGAGAGGAACAGGAATTTCATGCTCACGAAAGAGCTGCATAATGAGAGATTTGCCGTTGATCTCCCGGTTTATCACCTCCTTGTATTATAGAGTAGTAGTTATTAAAGCCCCTCTCCAAGGGCTGTGCTACACTGTAAGGGATGCTGTGGATTGGTGATCATCTCCTACCACAAGATGGCTCAAGAAAGGTTCCAACCACAGCCCCTTACACTTTTGTTGATCAGTTAAATACCGCCAGACGGTTTATGTGGAACAAGGCTACAAAAGTAAGGCGCACTGTGGATGCAGCATCACATATTTACCGCTGGAGGGATTTGTTATGGTGATTTCTGTTGGTATCGATGTCTCAAAGGATAAACACGATTGCTTTATCGTCAACTCTGAGGGCGAAGTCCTGGCAGATGTGTTCACTATCCCCAACAACATGGATGGGTTTCACTATCTGTTACAACGAATCCAGGATTGCGCCAACACGCAGAACAAAATAAAAGTAGGGCTTGAGGCGACCGGACATTACAGCTACAATCTGCTCGGGTTCCTTCTCGACAACGGTCTACCCACCTATGTCTTGAATCCCTTGCGCACAAACCTTTACCGAAAAAGCCTCAGTCTCAGAAAGACCAAAACCGACCGGGTGGATGCACGAACGATTGCCACTATGCTGTTATCCGATGCGGGCCTCAAGCCCTACACAGATACAGCATACCACAACGAGGAATTAAAGTCACTGACCAGATACCGTTTTGACAAGGTGAAGGAGCGTGCCAAGCTGAAAAGTTCTGTCTCCCGACTGGTCTGCATCCTGTTCCCCGAACTGGAAAAGCTGGTTCCTTCTCTGCATACTGCTTCTGTCTACACCTTACTGGAAGAATTCTCCGGTGCCAAACAAATTGCCGCAGCTCATTTGACGAGGCTGAAAACACTGCTCGAAACCGCCTCTAAAGGCCACTACAAACGGGACATGGCTCTTGAGATCCGAGATGCCGCCAGAAACTCTATTGGCTCCTGGATGCCCGCCAAGTCCCTTGAATTACAGCACACCATCCGGCTCATCCGTGAACTGGATGTCGAGATCGCCGAGATTGAGGAACAAATCCAGTCCATTATGGATGAGCTGTGTTCTCCCATTACCACCATCCCAGGGCTGGGGTTCCGCATGGCTGCCATGATCTTAGCCGAGGTGGGTGACTTCACCCGCTTTGACTCCCCAGACAAGCTATTGGCCTATGCGGGGATGTCGCCATCCACTTACCAGTCTGGGCAACTCAAAAACTGTTACCCCCACATGGAAAAACGCGGCTCCAGATACTTACGCTACGCCCTTTACAACGCGACCAAATATGTCTGTCACTGGAACCCGACCTTTGCTGCCTATCTTGCTAAGAAGCGTGCGGAGGGCAAACACTACAATGTCGCGCTTTCTCATGCTGCCAAAAAGTTGGTTCGTCTAATCTTTGCCATGGAGAAATCCAGGCAGCCATATTGCTCGGCAGCTTGAGGGCAACTACTTAAATAGCCAGCAGAGGCCTGACAAGACCTTAGCTTTGCTATACCTTTTTGAGCTATCCTTTTTCACCACCACCATTCATTTTGGGGCTTGACTTTTAATAGTTAATCTTTCCCGCCATAATATTTCCTTCGGCCTCACGGATGGCGGAATCGTAACGGGCCTGTCGTTCTTGTGCCAACTGCTGTTCACGGGCGTCTTGCTGCGCCCGCCTTTCATCAGCTTGACGCTGCCGTTCCGCAGCAATGGGGGCATTGTGGGCTTTTGCTTCCTCATACCGTCCAAGCAGATTGGCAAATCCCAGATCAGCCCACCGGTCCGGGGCTTCCATACTCTGATTGAAAACCCTCTCGATCTCACCCCGGATGCCATGCTCCAGCGTAGGCAGCCATTTCAGGACTTCCTCAAGTCGGTGCCGCTGGTCAATGCCCACCATAAACCCGTCACATGGAATATAAACCGTTTGGAAGAACTCCCGTTTCTTCTCCATTGTGTAGAGTTCAATGCCGTTTTCGTTGTAGAAGCGGTAGTAGTAGTGCTTGTTGCCCATCAGGTCTTTGGCAAAGACCCGGTTCTCGTCTTTTTCCTTTGGCGGAAAGATGTCCTTTTTCTTTTCATCCGGTCGGGTATAGCGGGGCGAAAGACCGGTGCGCTCCAAACTGTCTGCAATCAGCTTTTGGACTTTTTCAATACCGCCATGCTTCTCAACGAAACCGGCCAAGTCCTCCGCTTGCTGGAGAGAACAGAATTGCAGTCCGGTTTTTCCTTCATAAACGGAGCCTCTATGCTGAAACAGGTCCAGGCCAAACTCATTGCGGACCGGCTTTGTTTCTTGGGCTGGCAAAAAAGCACCTTCTCGAAAGAGATAGCCGACAGCCGAATGTTTCTCGCCCATATATCACCACCTCACATCACTGCTCCAGCTCATGCTCGTTGTCATCGTCCAGGCGCAGAGCAAGGAACTCTTTGATACAGTGTTCTGCCGCCTCGTCAGTGGGGTACAGCAGTTCCAGCGTCAGGTCATCCAAGTTCTGATCTTCCAGACGGGGATAGCCCGCCAGAGTGTTTTTGATATACGCCGTGAGAAGATCGTGGGGGCTGAATGCCTCCAGCAGCATGATCTTATACTTCGGCAGAAGCGCAGGCAGGAACTCTTTCAGAATCCCAATCTTCCTCGCCATCAGATCGTTGTCCGTTTTCATCCAAAATCACCTCGCTTTCCTGTAATGATTCAAACTCCAACTTAGTGTTGATTTCCGTGAGTTGGGCAACCTTTTCCGACAATTCTTCCTCATAAAGAAACGGCTGTCCAACCTGCTGTTGGGCAACCGCCAGTTGTTTTTGTGTTTCTTTCAATTCGCGCCGTGCATCTTCAAGATAGTTGGGAATCCGTTCAGCAAGATTCTCGATACGGGTAATCGTTCCCTGACCGGAATTGCCTATATCCGTCCCATACAGCAAAGCGCCCCTCAGAATAATATCCCTTTCAAACGGATTGAAGTTCACGAAAAGAGAAAAGCCACGATATGAACCAATTTCAAACTCATATTCATCTTTTCCACGGCCTTCACTTATCATCCGATAAAGAAGGGCAAATGCTTCGCCCGCTGCCGGTCGCTCCGTATAATGCTTTCCATCCAGCACGATGGAGAAATCCTTGCCTTCGGTCTGACCCAACAGAGAAATGTCCTGCGTGACTCGCTCAATTTTCTGCTCATATTCCCGGATGCGGGATGGATATGTCAAGTTAACCTTGTGTTCCAAAGCAAGCTGTTCATTGCTCCACGCACCACGCAGAATTTTCAATTCCGTGACCCGGTTTTCCAATTCCATCTTCTGTGCGACCATCGGATTGTCGGTAGCGGCCGCCTTGAACTGTGCGGCAGACAGGACGGTTTCATCCACATCCTCACAAGAGCGGGCAATGTGTTTTCCGGTGAGAATCTGCGTGATATAGCGCAATTTCTGCTCCTGAATCTGCCAGAGATACGCATCAAATGTTCCTTTGGCTACGAATTGCTTTATCATAATTTCAGGGTTTTCGTTGCCCTGCCGTACCCCACGTCCATTTCGCTGTGTAATGTCAGAGGGCTTCCACGGACAGTCCAGATGGTCAATGGAGATTACCTTATTCTGAACATTCACGCCGGTTCCCAGCTTGCTGGTGCTGCCGATTAAGATACGGACTTTTCCTTGGCGGGTACGCTCGAACAGTTCCTGCCGCTGTGCTTCAGAAGTGGCGTCGTGAACAAAGGCTATCTCCGATTCCGGCACACCCTTTGCCAGCAGCACATTTCTTATTTCATCATATACATTGAATTTCCCGGCTTTGGGAGTGCCAACATCACAAAAGACAAGCTGCGTGGAAGCAGAGGCGGCGGTGTCCTTCCAAACCTGATAAACATCCTCAATGCAGACACTCAACTTACTTCCTGTACCATCCGCATCCGGTCGAATCAGGCGCGGGTCAATCGCCATCAGGCGGGCCTCACCGGTCAGCTTCAGCATATTATCTTCTTCCGGCTTCACTCGGCCGGTTCGGATTGCTTCCGCCCGCAGAATAAAATCGGCCATGATCGCCTGCTGTGCAGGTGTGGCTTCCACCGAAACAATCTCCGCTTTACCAGTGCGAACAGCCGGGAGTCCGGGAATATCCAACATATCCGCTGTTTTGATGTCAGCGACCTCACGAAAGACAGCCATCAGTTCAGGGAGATTGTAGAAACGGACGAAGCGATCACGCATCCGATAGCCGCCGCCCTCGGGAACGAGTTTGTCAAGATGATTTTTGCAAGTTTTCTAAATTCAAATATTTATCCGCTGAAAAATCTCCCAACATCTCGTGTCTGCATATTTCTTGAAACACCGTATTCAAAGGCTTCTTCGCACTTTCCGATTGCTTCACATTGACAATAAAAGTTGTTTTGCCTATTCGTGTTGTATAAGATAAAGTGTTTTCTTTCATATAGTCCGTTTCTCCTTTTCATAAATTGACTGGTGGGGCATTCCGTTTGGAACACCCCACAAATACAGCCTGTTTCATCGGAACATATCAAGAAGTCATTAAGTCGTGAGTATAATGGAAATGGTTATCTCTCCATATCCCGCTTGTTTCTTCGTGCCTTGGTACGCTCTTGTCTTTCTTTTTCCCTTGCTTCTTTTTCGGCTCGTTCCTGTGCTTCCTTAAAAGAAAAAAGTTGCTTCACTTTTTCGGTAAAAAGTTTAGCAACTTCGGGGAAATGTTCCAACGCTTCAAGAAAAGGTCTGCACTTTTCTTTCAGTTCGTTGTATTTGGTTTTCATTCGTTCCAATGCGTTTGCACTGTCCATATACTTCTGTCGGTAAAAATTTGCACTCTGCTCAAATTTTTTGATTTCCGCACGACTGGTAATACCCTCTTTGGCAAGGGCTGTCAGTTGAGAATAATCCTCTTTGGAGATTGCCATTTTACCTGTGATTGTTTTCTGCCCCATACTGTCAATCTCGTTTAAGGTTTTGGAGATATGACGGGCAGGCTCATACTTGACCTGTTCCTTTTGAATACGCTTCTGCAACTTCTCCAATCGCTCTTTGTCCTGTTGGATTTGATATTGCAGGGAAGTCAAATGCTCTGCTGTACTTCCGTATTCGCCACGCTGAAAGCCTTTGAACCCTTGCTCCGTCATATAGTGAAACAATTCATCTTGCAGTATGCTGTACGAAGCTCTAAACATCGGCTTTCCGTTCTTCCTAAGAAGCGGCTTTCCTTTTTCATCGGTCAGCGGAATATCCGATTTCCATTTCTTTGAATGGCTTATCTGATTAACAACTTCCTTGACCGTTCCTCGCAGTTTTTCGTCTTTGCAACGCTTACTCCATAGGATTTCTTTCTCCACCACTGGCAGAACCATAGCGTGAAGATGATAATGGTAAACCTCTTTTCCCAGTTCCTCGGTTGCGGCTACATTGATTTCATCAGCGTGCATTACTGCCGATATAACATTGTCAGCACCGAATTTTTCCACGATGAAACGATAGGCTTCTTCATAAAACTGCTTTGCGTATTCATAGCCACCATTACGCTCGAAGTACATCGTATTCACATCAATCACTATCTCATTAAAGAGTGTTGCGTCTCTCCTCAACCCACGAAGCGACACCTGACCGTCTGCTTCCATCTGTTTTAACTGTTCCATATAGGTAGGGGCAGTCGGCTTTTTGAAATGCACATTAAAGGGTATTCGTTCCTCAATCACATTCATATTTTCGTAGGTTTCATTCTTGCGTTCGTTGTGCCTTTCCGCCTTGCTCACATCAGAAGCGGTGTACTGTTTTACCCTTGCACAACTCATATCCGCCTTGTCGATTTTTGCCATTTTGCTCTCCTTTCTCGGCAGGGGCGAAGCCATTACACAACATTCTTTGAATGTGTGTAACCCACTATGACACTTTCAGACTTCGTCTGCAAAGATGTCGTGGGCAAGGGAGTTCCCCCTTGACCTCCTTTTGATACCTCAATCATAAAAACAGACTGTCCTCCCATCAGACAGCCTGCTTTTATTCTCTCGGTATATCGCCCATCGGCAAAGACCAGTACCACAGAAAGCCTTTCTTTTGGGAGATAACTTCTGCTTTCTTCTTTGCCTTTTTGATGGTCGATTTTTTGAACCCAGCGGCTTCAAGTCTTTCTTCGCAATCCGAAGAAAGCATTTCTCCGTCTTTCAGCATTTCCAAAAGAAATTCTTTCGCCTTGGTTTCCTTTTCGTTCGGTCTGCCCATTTTAGGGGCAAGGGACTGGAACGCTTCTTCTGCTGTCATTTCCATTTCAGAAATAAAGTCCACTCCCTTTTCTGCAACCTCAAAGAGAATTGCAGAGCCTGTCGGGGCAAGGTTGGATTTCACTTGAACCATATATCTTTCCGCCGGTGCTTCTTTGTTCGGTGTGCGTGTGATTGCAAAAATACTTCTTGCAGCACCCGCAATATCAATCGAACCGTTGGTACGATAAAGAGGGTTGGTATCTCTCATCTTGTTCATATGAGCGATAATCACGATGGCACAGCCAGTATTTTTTGCAACTGCAATCAAGTGATTAAACTCTGCCCTTGTTTCGTTGGCATTGTTCATTGAACAGTTCTCTCCGATATAGGAACTCATCGGGTCAAGAATTAAAAGTTTTGCGTGATACTTTTCGATTGCTTCAGCAATACGGTTATCTCCAAAGGATAAAGACTTTTCATCTTCCTTGATGAAGATAAGGTTTTCTCCGTTCCCACCGGCAGAGTTAAATCGGGGTACTACCGTATCGTCTGCATCATCTTCCGTTGTCTGATAGATGATAGTCATAGGCTCATTTTCTTCCGTTTCAGTAAAAGGCAGAGGTTCGCCCTTAGAGAGCAGTGCGGCGATTGACAGCATTAACTTGCTTTTTCCATCGCCCGGATCGCCCTGCAACAGCGTAACCTTGCCGTACGGAATATACGGATACCACAGCCATTTCACTTCCTTCGGCTCAATCTCACTTGCCTTAATAACTTCGAGAGGGACATTTACATTCATTTCATTTTCCATTTGCTTCATTTTTCTTCGTTCTCCTTTTCGATAAATACTTAGGGCAAAGCACCACGATACAACGGAAACTCTGCTTGCAGTCATTACTGCATTTTCTGCAAAGTTCGTTGTAGGTAATGCGATTTCTTTCGTTCAGAAACAATGCCCAATCTTGTTTCCGTTTCTTACTCATTCTCGGCATATCAATCCTCCTTTCCGTCTGAAAATAAAAAAACCACAGGAAAGATACTCAGAGCCTTGTTTCTGTCATTTTTCGGGGCGAAAATCGGGCAAAATTGCCTTTCTAAGCCTTTCAAAAAAATCACGCAAGGTATTTGTACTAACCTGTGGTTATGTATGAAATTGTAGGGTTTGGGGCAACAAAAAACACCGTATTTCTACGATGTTTTCTGTCATTCAAGTAGCAAAAAACGTGACCACTAAAATTATAATCATAAGAACAGGCAAAAAGCGAAGATACCGTTCTAATAGAGCTTTTTAGACTTGTTTTTTGGGGCTTTATATTACTTTCCCTATTTTTTAAGGGTATAGGGTGTTACATCAAGTTCTTAGTATATGAAATTTGCAGATTATTCTTGGATTTGGCTCAAATCAAATGCACCGTTCTCAATCAACTTCAAAATTGTGTCTGCCAAGTTGTTTTTTACAGTTTCACTTTCATTTTCAACGCCAGAATACTCTACATAAATAGTGTTCTCTCCCATATCAAAGGTTGCATAATATATTACGGTTTTGACACCTTGACTATTTGACTTTGTTACGAAATATCCTGCGTTGATATCAACGCCGTCTACACTTGAAGTGATTGTATTTCCATCAATGATAGTATCTAATAGATTTACACCCTGTTTAGAAACTACCATTCTTGTATCATCAATTTTTCCCTCAAAACCCAGAATATTATGATTGTCAGCATCAAAATAAGCATCTGCGGTAACAGGCAAGTCTGCAAAAAGCATTTCAATTTCAGCATCGCTCAAAGGTCTTGTTGTTACATTTAAGTTAATTGAAGATTGTGATAAGTCATTTTTAACAAAAGTAATTGTTTCTCCATCATTCAGCGTGGCAATATCGTTTTTTGTACCAAACAGATTGCTTTGAAAAACTCCCACTCCAATCACAGCAACGAGTACGAAGCAAGCTGCAACAGACACCCATTTTTGCCGATTAGTTATTTTACTTGTTTTTTTCATAGGTTCAGCCTCCTTAATATACTGATTATCGACATTTCCCAATGCCCTTAAAAGTTTCTTTTCTTTCATACAGAGATACCTTCTTTCTCTAACAATTTTTTGAGTTCGTTCCTTGAACGAAATAATGACATCTTGATTTTGCTCTCGCTCATACCATATTCCGTTGCAATTTCTTTAATGGGCGATAAATACCAATATCTTCTCATAAAGATTTTTCGCTGTTCTAATGACAGGGAAGAAAGAAAGCGGTTGAGAATATCCGTTAGAGCGATTTCTTCAACAATGTTTTCTGTACTATCCAACGATGGTATGCACTCTTGTATTTCATCAAAAACCAATGGCATTTGCCCACCATTACGTTTCTTTGCATTAAGCAGTTCGTACCTGTCCAAAGATAGGTTGCGAGTAATCTTCCCTAAAAAAGTTTTTAGGACAGATGGACGGTTAGGCGGTATGCTGTTCCAAGCTCTTAAATAAGTATCATTTACACATTCCTCGCTATCTTCGTCATTGTGAAGAATATTAAAGGCTATGTATCTGCAATACTTTCCGTATTTTTTTGAAGTTTCGGATATAGCAGCTTCGGAGCGCTCCCAATATAAATCTAATATCTGCTTATCATCCATAGGCTTCTCCTCCTTTCCCTTGTATTAAGGCCTTTCACCCTAATAAACGGGAAAAATGTGTCAAGCGTCACTTAAATTCAAAAAATATTTATTCAAAGATTAGCTTTCATTTTTTGAAAGAATATAATAAAACAGCAAAAGGCTTACACCTACAAGTCTCTTAATATTCAATGCGGAAAATTACAATTCATCACTCTCATTTTAACACATCATACCATCTTTATGAACTTTCAATTTAACCACTTCCATTACACTCACGACTTAATGACTTCTTGAATACTTCCCGAAAAAGAAAACTGCCATCAGTAAAGACAGCAGTTCCTTTTCGGCTGGTATGCTATTAGGAATACACAATATCGTTCAATACAATCTCATCTGCACAGGCTCGGATATTATTCATCAATCCGACCCATCTCATCATATCCTCCGCTTTCAGTTGTTCCGTCACACCTTGTTTTCTTGCCATTTCCTTTATCAGATACTCCGCCATATTACACGCCGAAGTATCAATTTCAGCAAGGTGTTCATATAACTTTCCGCTTGTAAGCAGATTGCAATATAAGACTTTCCTATGCTCCCTCAAATATCTTTCCCTCATTCTTCCGTATTTTGTGAGCGTAGGCGGTTCTTCGTTTTCTATCGTCAAGCAGGGATAGTAATAATCTCCGATGAGTTCGTACTGGATACCAGTTCTTTCGTCTGTAATAAATCTTTGCATTCTGATTTCTCCTTTCGCTTCTTGTGATAAAATTCCAAAGATTTCTCGTTGTGATTTTGCTTTTGACATTCTTCGGAACAGAATTTCTGCTGACTGTGTGCAGGCCAGTAGGTACTGCCACACACAGCACATACACGCTGACGATAATAATGATTTCCTTTTTCTGCTTCTCTGTCGGCTTTTGTCTTATCCTGCCTTGCCTGATAGCAACAATCCTTTGAACAGAATATCTGTCGGTTACTTGTAGGCACAAACTCTTTTTGACAGTGAGGACATATCTTTGTCTTGACGATTTCTCCACCGTTTTCAGCGAGTTTTTTCGCCTTTCGCTTCTCTCGGTAGGCTTTTTCACGCTCACGCTGTTTTGCCAAGCGTTCCATCTCAATCTGTTCTTCCTGTGCCTTTATTTCAGCAAGTTCTTCTTCTGTATAGGCAATATCGACCTGCCCGACATAGTTGAAGTAAATATCAACCTTTTGTGTCCTTGCTTTTCCCACACCCTCTGCTTCATAAACCACAATCTTGTCAATGAGTTCAGCAAACATCAAATCGGAAATTTCTGTCGGCTCTTTGCACTTGCGAATTAAAGAAATGAAATGCTTAATATCAACAGCATTTACTTTTTCTTCGGTAAGTTCCTTTTCCATTTCCTCAATCTTCGTTTCCAGTTCAGCCTGTTCGTCATCGTACTGCTTCATCAGTTGCTTATACTGTCTTTCGGGCAGTAATCCCGAAACAAGATTTTCATACAAGCCACGAATAAGTTTAGACAATTCATCGTATCGCTTCTGAAAACGGTGCAATTCCGATTTATTGTGCTTTGGCTTTTCTGTCTGCTTTTCATTCCAAAGTGCTTGAAGTTCCTTTGCAAAGGCTTCTTCGTCATTCAGAACAAATCTTGATAATCGTTTGACAGCCGATAATATCAAGGCTTCAACATTATCAGCACTAATTGAATGGGCAGAGCAGGAGTTTACTCTGCTTGCATACCCACCGCAACGGTAAGAATACTGCACCGAACGGTCTTTTTTACTGTAATGCGTTTGCAGGGTCATTCTTCTGCCACAATCCGCACAGTACAGATAACCGCTTAAACGGTTGCTATGCGTACCTTTGGCTGCTGTCCTGTTCGCTCGTTTCTTTCGCTTCTGAACGCTGTCCCAAAGTTCCTGCGAGATGATAGGCTCGTGCGTATTATAAAATACATACTGTTCATCTTCATCGGTATTCTTTCTTTTGTGCAGTTTGAAATTGGTGCTGACCGATTTACGCAAAACAGTATGACCGAGATATTCCTGTCTGCTTAAAATCGCTCTTATGGTTGACATTCCCCAAAGATACGGGTCTGTAAACTTTATTCCATTATACTGTTCGGGGTGATATTCCTTTGCGTGTGCAGCCGGAATTAAAACCTTTTCTTCGGTAAGCAATTCAGCGATTGCTCTCGGACTTTTGCCCTCGTTGGCAAGCAGAAAGATACGCTTTACCACCTCAGAAGCCACAGGGTCAACGACAAGCGTTTGTTTGTCGGTTGCTAATCGGTTATATCCATAGGGAATTGAACCGCTACAACGCTTTCCGTCTTTCATACGAGCATCAAACACAGCCTTAATTTTATTGCTTGTGTCTTTGGCGTACCATTCGTTCATTATATTCAAAAATGGGGCAAAGTCATTATCAGAAGCATTATTACTGTCAATGCTGTTGTTTATTGCAAGAAAACGGACATCTTTCTGTGGGAACAGAACTTCCGTATAAAAGCCGACTTGCAGATAGTTTCGTCCTAATCGGCTCATATCCTTAACAATAATCGTTGCGACATTTCCTGCTTCTACTTCCTTAATCAACTCCTGAAAACTCGGACGATTGAAATTCACACCCGAAAAACCATCGTCAGTAAAATGACGGATATTCGTAAAGCCATTTCTTCGGGCGTAATCTTCCAAGTATTGCTTTTGGTTGGTGATTGAATTTGACTCACCATTGAGGTCATCATCTCTTGATAAACGCTCATAAATTGCTGTAATCTTTGAAGTCCTTGACATTCTCTTATCCTCCTTTCTTTATGTAATCTGATTTAGCATTACAGGGATTACTCCCTCTGCTAATAGGAGAAAATAGGGGTGCAAAGCGGAACTGTTTTTCAAGAAAATTAAAAGATTTTTTTGAAGTTCCAAAACCGATTTTGATAGCCTATTTTCAATTTAGGAACGCATTATTTATCGTCCTACTAAATTATATCCTTC